>NZ_JABSNQ010000003.1:0-534159 GCF_013266705.1 Rathayibacter sp. VKM Ac-2835
TGAGTTCTCAAGAATCGGACACATCCCGCCTCCACACCTCAAGAGGTGCTTCACAACGGAAGTGATCGAAGATGTTGCTACCGAAAGATATTGCCTTAGTCGGAAGACTTCGCTAAGCTGAGGAAGTTGTTCTCTCAGCCGCCGTGGCAACTTGACTAACTTAGCACATCCGCAGGCCGTGTCAAATCCGGCTTTTTCACCTTGTCGAAACACCCGTAGGCGCTCCGACGTTGCTCGGTTCCGGACCTGAGTCCGTCGCCGGGCGGCGAAGGTGCCGGACCCGATGGATCCTGCGGAGGCTTTACATCCGTGCGGCAGACGTGACCCGAAGGACTGTCTTGCCGAGTGGATGGTGCCGAATGAGGCCGGGACGTCGAACCGTGCTCCTGAGGAGCCCTGTTGTTCCGTTTCCCTGCGGCCTGTGTGGCGACTTGGAATAAGTTACGGCCCGATCCTGGTGCTGTCAAACCGGACCCCCGGAAGCGCTCATCCCGGGCGTGTCGTGATCAGCCACCTCCTGGCACACGGCTCCTCCCCAGCGCGAGAACGCGCGCTGTGTCCACTGATCTCGGGCTGCACCGCGGCGGCCCCGACCCCGCTGAGCACAATGGGCGCATGCCTCTCCCCGACCAGCCCCGGCTCGAGCACTCCCGGTCCGACGCGCCTCCCGTCCTGCACTCGATCGGCGACGCGGTCGCGGCGATCCGCCTGGCGGCGGCCGACACCCCGCTCCTCCTCGTGGGACTCACCGGCTCCCCCGGCGCCGGCAAGTCGACGATCGCCGAGCGGCTGCGCGCGGAGCTGCCCGGTTCGCTCGTCCTCCCGCTCGACGGATACCACCTGCCCCAGCAGCGCCTGCGCGAACTCGGCCGGCGCGAGCGGATGGGGGCCCCGGACACCTTCGACGTCGACGGCTTCGTCGACGCGGTGCGCAGACTCCGGGTCGCGCAGCCCGGCGACACCGTCCGGGTCGCCTCCTTCGACCGCTCGATCGAGGAGCCGGTGCCCGACTCCCTCGCTCTCCCCCTGGCTGAGCGGACCATCGTCCTGGTCGAGGGCAACTACCTGCTGCTCGAGGACGACGGCTGGAGCGAGGTCGCCGAGCTCCTGGATCTGACGCTGCACCTCCGCATCGAGCCGGCCCTCCGGCGGCGGCGACTGCTGGCCCGGCACCTCCGCTTCGGCAAGACCGTCGAGGAGGCGATCGCCTGGACCGACGGTCCCGACGAGCGGAACGCCGGGCGGATCGAGGCGGCCGGAGCGCGGGCCGACGTGATCCTCGAGGAGCACCCTCCCCGCGCCTTGCGGATCCTGCACCTCTCGGACACGCATCTGCTCGCGGACCGAGGGGCGCGCTACAACCGCATCGTCGATCCCCGAGCGTCGCTCGACGCGGTGCTCGCGGCGCACTCCTCCGTCGCCGATCTCGACGCCGTCGTGGTGTCGGGCGATCTCGCGGACGACGGCGATCCGGAGTCGTACCGGGTTCTGCGCACCAGGCTCGAGGAGTGGTGCGCCGAACGGGACGCCGACGCGGTGCTCGCCCTCGGCAATCACGACGACCGCGAGGGGTTCGGCTCGGACGGACCGTGGAACGCGGAGGTCGTGGTGCGCGGGGTGCGGATCCTGGTGCTCGACTCGTCCGTTCCGGGCGGGGCGTCGTGGGGACTGCTCACCGAGCCGACGCTGGCCTGGCTGCGGTCGCGAGTGGCGGAGGACCCGGCGGTGCCGACCGTCGTGGTGCTGCACCACCCGCCGATCGAGGCGGTGACCCCGCTGCACCGGCGGATGGGACTGGCGAATCCGCACGACTTCTGGGAGGCGGCTGCGGGGTCGAGCCTCCTCGCGGTGCTCGCCGGGCACTGGCACCACGCCTTCGTCGACACGACGCAGGCGGCCCCGGTGGTGGTGGCTCCCGGTTCCGCGAATCGGACCGACGTCCTCGCCGGGCCGGAGCACGAGCGGTCGGTCGCCGCGTCGGGAGCCGCGATCGTCGAGATCCTGCCGACCGGGGTGCGCGTGACGAGCACCGAGATCGACGCCCCGCACCGGGGTGCGGAGCTCTTCGACGTCGACGGGGAGGTGCTCGCCGAGTGGCAGCGGCGCCTCGGCTTCCCCGGCTGATCCGCCGGCGCCCGGGCGGGGCCGGCCTTCTGGAACGGGGAAGCGGACGACGCGGGGCCGCATGCGACAGCCCGCGCCGCCCGCTGCTCGGGGGCGCTCGGTCCGAGGGACCGGGCGGAGGTGCGCGGTACCCGGATCAGCAGGTACCGCGCACCAGGGGGTCAGGCGTTGATGCCGACCTCTTCCGGCGAGACGTCCGCACCGGGAGCGGAGGGCTCGAGGGCCTCGGCGACGCGCTGCGACAGCGAGCTGTCCACGTTCGCCCAGTACTGGAGCACGCGCTGGCGCAGCTCCGGGCGGGTCACCTTGGAGACGTGACCGGCGATGTTCGCGACCAGTCGCGCCTTCGCGTCGTCGTCGAGGACGTCGCGGTAGAGCGTGCCGGCCTGGCCGAAGTCGTCGTCCTCCGGGTGCAGGGTCGCCGCGGCCCGCGTGAGCGCCCCGTCGGTCTCCCAGCCGGGTCCCTCCGCCGCACGGGTGGGGTCGGCGTGCGCGCCTCCGGTCGTGTTGGGCGCGTAGACGGGCAGCTCGGAGCGCTGGAAGTCGAAGCGCATCGCGCCGTCCTTCGAGTACGAGTGCACGGGCGACTTCGCGGCGTTGACCGGCAGCTGCGCGTGGTTGGTGCCCACGCGGTAGCGGTGCGCATCGGCATAGCTGAAGATGCGGGCGAGCAGCATCTTGTCGGGGCTGGCCTCGATCCCGGGCACGAAGTTCGAGGGGGCGAAGGTCGCCTGCTCGATCTGCGCGAAGTAGTTCTCCGGGTTGCGGTCGAGCGTCATCGTGCCGACCTCGATCAGCGGGTAGTCCGCGTGCGGCCAGACCTTGGTGAGGTCGAACGGGTTGAACCGGTAGGACTCGGCGTCCGCATACGGCATGACCTGGACCGAGAGGGTCCACGAGGGGTGGTCGCCGCGGTCGATCGCGGCGGACAGGTCGCGGATGTGGAAGTCGGCGTCCTCGCCCGCGATCTGGTCGGCCTGCTCCTGGCTGAGGATCTCGATGCCCTGGTTCGTCTTGAAGTGGTACTTCACCCAGAAGCGCTCACCGGCGGCGTTGACCCACTGGTAGGTGTGCGAGCCGAAGCCGTCCATGTGCCGCCACGAGCTCGGCAGGCCGCGGTCGCCCATCAGCCAGGTGACCTGGTGCGCCGACTCGGGCGAGAGGGTCCAGAAGTCCCACTGCATGTCGTGGTCGCGCAGGTGCGTGCCGGGCAGGCGCTTCTGCGAGCGGATGAAGTCGGGGAACTTGATGCCGTCGCGGAGGAAGAACACCGGGGTGTTGTTGCCGACGAGGTCGTAGTTGCCCTCGCTCGTGTAGAACTTCAGCGCGAAGCCGCGCGGGTCGCGCCAGGTGTCGGGCGAGCCCTGCTCGCCGGCCACGGTGGAGAAGCGCGCGAGCATCTCGGTCTCGACGCCGGGCTGGAAGAGCGCGGCGCGGGTGTAGGCGCTGACGTCGCCGGTGGTGACGAAGCGGCCGAAGGCGCCGCCGCCCTTGGCGTGGACGACGCGCTCCGGGATGCGCTCGCGGTTGAACTGCGCGAGCTTCTCGAGGAGGTAGTGGTCGTGGAGCGCGATGGGGCCGTCGGCTCCGACGCTCAGCGAGTGCTCGTCGCTGGCGACGGGGGCTCCGGCATCGGTCGTCGTGAATCGTTCCTCGGTCATGAATCCTCCTGTCGGCGGGGAGCGGGGAGGCCCTCCGCGGCGGTGATGGCGGGCGCCGGCCGGGTCTCGGCCTGCGCGAGGCAGTCGGGGCAGGTGCCCCAGAACGTGATGTCGGCCGTGTCGATGGCGAAGCCGCTCGACGACGACGGATGCAGGCAGGGCGCCTGGCCGACGACGCAGTCGACGTCGGCGACGGCGCCGCAGCTGCGGCAGACGACGTGGTGGTGATTGTCGCCGACCCGGAGCTCGAAGCGGCGGGCATGGCCCTCCGGCTCGATGCGGCGGGTGAGGCCGGCCTCGGTGAAGGCGGCGAGGACCCCGTACACGGCCTGGGCCGAGGCGTCGGGCAGATCGACGCGCACCCGCGCGAGGATCTGATCGACGTCGGAATGCGGGTGCCCCTCGAGCGCCACGAGAACGGCCCGCCGGGTGGCGGTGGCCTTGAGCCCGGAGGCTCGCAGCGTGTCGTCCGTCATCGTCATGGGGACAAGGCTACCGAGTTGTGTTGAATAGTTCAAAACAACGGCGCGTCGCGGTGGGTGTGCTGGCGCCGGATGGGCGTGCGGGCGGGGCGGGTCTCGATACGCCGCTCCGCGGCTGCTCGACCAGCACGTCCGCCGCTGAGGGAGCAGCCCGCGCAGCGGACCTTTCCTGCTGATCGAGCAGCCAGCGCAGCGGGCTGCTCGATCGGCATGCGAGGTCAGGCGACCGGGCCCTCGACGAGGGTGACAGTGGCCGACTGGACGGTGCCGGCGGCGGTGGTCCAGGTGAGGGTGACCGACTCGCCGGGCTCGCGCTGGGCGAGGTCCGCGGAGAGCGCGTCGCCCGAGGCGACGGCGGTGCCGTCGACCGCGGTGACGACGTCACCGGCGGCGAGGCCGGCGGCGGCAGCGGGCGTGCCCTCGATCACGCCGGCGAGGAGGGCGCCGGCCGCGGTGCTCGCGCCCGAGACCGTTCCGGAGGCGGTGCCCCCCGTCGTGCCGGACGGCAGCGAGACGCCGAGGAAGGCCGGGTAGCCGATCGCGACGGTCGACGTGTCGGCGCCCGCCTCGATCGTCGCGACGATGTCGAGTGCGGTCGAGATCGGGATGGCGAAGCCGGTGATGTCCGCGGTCCCGCTGGAGGCGGCGGTGTCGATGCCGACGACCGCGCCGGTGGCGTCGACCAGCGGGCCGCCGGAGTCGCCCGCGACGATGTCGGCGTCGACCTGGATCAGACCGGTGAGCTCCTCGCCGGTGATGCCGGTCTCGGACTGCGTCGTGATGCTCTGCCCGAGGGCCTCGATCGTGCCGGCCGCGGCGACGAGGTTGCCGGTGCCCTTCGCGTTGCCGACCGCCGTGACCGCGTCGCCGACCGCGACTCCGTCGGTGTCGAGCGTCGCCGGAGTGAGGCCCGAGGCGTCCTCGAGCTGGAGCACGGCGATGTCGTTCGTCTTGTCGGTGCCGACGACGCGGGCGGTGTAGCTCCGCCCGGTGCTCTCGACGGTGACGGTGATGCTGGTGGAGCCCTCGACGACGTGGTTGTTGGTGAGGATCATGCCGTCGGAGGTGAGGATGACGCCGGTGCCGGCGGAGGTCGCGCCCTCGTAGGTGAGGTCGGAGGTGATCGTGACGACGCCGGCGGTCTGCGCGGCGCTCGCGGCGACGGCGTCGGTCGCCGCGGACGTCGAGGTGGAGCCGGAGGTCCCCGAGCCGGAGCCGTACCCGGAGACCGACCCGCCACCGGAGCCGTAGGTCGACGAGGACCCGCCCGAGTACGGCAGCACGACGATGCCGCCGCCGAAGGAGCCGCGGGATCCGCCGGGGTAGACGGTCGTGGACGCGGTGCTCGACGAGGCGGACGAGGTCGACTCCGCGCTGCCGGCGATCGAGACGCCGCCCGCGGTGACGCCGATCAGCAGCGCGAGGCCGGCGCCGCCGGCGATCAGGGCGCGGCGACGACGGCGACGGTCGTCGGTCCGGAGCGCCTGGCGCTCCTCGGCGCCGGTGGGGTCCGTCGCGGTGGCGGCGGCACCGGGCTCGCGCTCGGCGCCGTGGGATTCGGGTGACTCGTTCATGATGCGTCCTCGTGGCCGGGGCCGCCCCTGACGGCGACCGGAGTCCATTCGACGACCTCCCGCCCAGGGCGGGCTGGGTGATGCCTATGCCGATCCTATGAACGCAGGATCCGCCTCCGCAGGGCCGGTGCGCCGATCCGCCCTCGAAGGAAATAGTTGTGGCTACAACTGAGTTGGACCTAGCATGACCGGCATGACCACCCCCTCTCCCGACCTGCTCGCCCCCGACACCGCGATGGGGGCGGTCACGCTGCGCGTCGCCGACCTCGACGGGATGATCGCCTACTACCGCGACGCCGTCCTGCTCGACCTGCTCTCGCAGGACGGCTCCGTCGCGGTGCTCGGCCGCGGCGGCGTCCCGGCGGTGATCCTCCAGCACGCCCCCGAGCTGCGGCACGCGGCCCCGCGCAGCGCCGGGCTGTTCCACACCGCGATCCTCTTCGAGTCCGAGGCGGCGCTCGCCGCCGCCGTGCACAGCGTCGCGACCCGGCACCCCGGCTCCTTCACCGGCAGCTCCGACCACCTGGTGAGCAAGGCGTTCTACTTCGACGACCCCGAGCACAACGGCGTCGAGCTCTACTGGGACCGCGACCGCAGCCAGTGGTCCTGGACGCACGGCCGGATCGAGATGTCGACGCTCTTCCTCGATCCGAACGCGTTCCTCCAGGAGCACCTCACCGAGGAGGCGATCGCGCAGCCGCGGCTCGGCGGAGCCTCGGTCGGCCACGTGCACCTCAGCGTGGGCGACGTCGCGACGGCGAAGGAGTTCTACGTCGACCGGCTCGGCTTCGAGACGACGATCGCCTACGGCGGGCAGGCGCTGTTCGTCTCGGCCGGCGGCTACCACCACCACATGGCGATGAACACCTGGAACTCGCTCGGCGCCGGGCGGCGGCAGCTCGCGCTCGGACTCGGGCAGGTCGAGATCGTGGTGCCCGCGACGGACGATCTCGGTGCCCTCGGCGAGCGCCTGCGCAGCGCGAAGGTCGCCACGGCGGACGACGGCCGGACGCTGTCCTTCGAGGACCCGTGGGCGAACACGCTGCGGGTGACCGCGGCGGCCTGAGCGGCGGCGGCCGACGGGCGGCGGCCGACGGGCTCCGATCCACGGAGCACCCGCGATCCCGGGACGGATCGCCGGAAAGCCGGGCGGGTACGATGGGCGGGCGGAGATCCGCACAGCCCCTCGAGACTCCGGAGAACACGGTGCCCACGATCGTCGTTGAAGTCATGCCCAAGGCCGAGCTGCTCGATCCGCAGGGGAAGGCCGTCGCCGGCGCGCTCTCGCGCCTCGGCCACTCCGCCGTCACGGGCGTGCGGGTGGGCAAGCGCTTCGAGATCACCGTCGACGAGGTGACCGACGAGGTCCGCGCCTCCATCGCCGCGCTCGCGGACGAGATGCTGTCGAACTCGGTGATCGAGGACGTCGTCGGCATCCACTACCCGGAGGCGTGAGCATGCGCATCGGCGTCATCACCTTCCCCGGCTCGCTCGACGACCGCGACGCCCAGCGCGCGGTCCGCTTCGCCGGCGCGGAGCCGGTCGCCCTCTGGCACGGCGACCACGACCTCGGCGGCGTCGACGCGATCGTGCTGCCCGGCGGCTTCTCCTACGGCGACTACCTGCGCTGCGGCGCCATCGCCTCGCACTCGCCGATCATGCGCGAGGTGATCGACGCGGCGAACGCCGGCACCCCCGTTCTCGGAATCTGCAACGGCTTCCAGATGCTGACCGAGGCGCACCTGCTGCCCGGCGGTCTGATCCGCAACGACGTCGGCTCCTTCGTCTGCCGCGACCAGCGTCTCGTCGTCGAGAACGCCTCCACCGTGTGGACCAGCGACTTCGAGGCCGGCCAGGAGATCACCATCCCGCTGAAGAACGGCGAGGGCGGCTACATCGCCTCCGCCGAGACGCTCGCGGAGCTCGAGGGCGAGGGCCGCGTGGTCTTCCGCTACCTCGGCGCCAACCCGAACGGCTCGATGAACGACATCGCCGGAGTCGCGAACGCGCGCGGCAACGTCGTCGGCCTGATGCCGCACCCCGAGCACGCGGTCGAGCCGGGCTTCGGCCCGGACACCGCGCTCGCGATGCGCTCCGGTGTGGACGGGCTCGCGTTCTTCACCTCCGCGGTGCGCGCGCTGGTCGCCACGGCCTGACGCCGCGAAGCGTCACCCGCCTCCGGCACGCTCGGGGGCGGGCGCTGCTGCTGTGCATGCTGGTCGAGCAGCCCCGGAGGGGCGCATCGAGACCCCTCCTCCAGACGGTGGGGGATCTCGAGACGCCCGCCGCGCGGGCTACTCGATCAGCATGAAACGACGGCGCGCAGCCGTCCGACCAGCAGAAGGATGCGGCGCGGCCGCTCGAGCGGCGGAGCGGCTACGGGCCCGTCAGCACCTCGGGCTCCGGGGTCATCGAGATGGTGGGGATGGAGGCGGTGATGACCGTGCCGTCCGAGCGGCGGGTGCCCTCGATGTCGGAGGTGGTCGGCGCGCCGATCAGGCGCGGGCCCTGATGGCCGAGGCCGACGCGGACCGGGTTGCCGGACTCGACGTGCACGCGCTCGCCGCGGACGGTGATCGCCGCCGCGTCGCCGTCCTCGACGGTCAGCAGCACCTCGCCCTGGGTCACCTCGACGCGCACGCGCGTGCCGTGCAGCGAGATGCGGAAGGTCAGGCGGTCCCAGTCGTCGGGGAGGCGCGGGTCGAGCGTGATCCGCCCGCCGTGGTCGCGCATCCCGCCGAAGCCGTAGACCAGCGCGCTCCAGACACCGCCGGTCGAGGCGACGTGGATGCCGTCGGCCGTGTTGCGGTGCAGGTCGGCGAGGTCGACGAACAGCGCCGAGAGGAAGTAGTGCCGCGACAGCTCGCTGTAGCCGACCTCGGCCGCGATGATCGACTGCACGACCGCGGACAGCGTCGAGTCGCCGGTGGTCAGCGCGTCGTAGTACTCGAAGTCGGCGCGCTTCTGCTCCGCGGTGAACTCGTTTCCCTGCAGCAGCAGCGCGAGCACGACGTCGGCCTGCTTGAGCACCTGGAAGCGGTAGATCACCAGCGGGTGGAAGTGCAGCAGCAGCGGGCGCTTCGTCGCCGGGGTGTTCTCGAGGTCCCACAGCTCCTTCTCGAGGAACGCCGCGTCCTGCGGGTGGATGCCGGCGCGCGCGTCGAAGGGGATGTGCATCTTGTCGGCCGCGCGGGCCCACTCGATGACCTCGTCCTCGTCCAGCAGCAGCCGGGCGACCATCCGCTCGTAGGCCGACGGCTCGACGGCCTTCAGCAGCTCGACGGCGCGGGCGGCCGCGCGCAGGTTCGAGCGGGCCATCACGTTCGTGTACAGGTTGTCGTTGACGACGGTCGTGTACTCGTCCGGCCCGGTGACGCCGTGGATGTGGAAGTGGTCGTCGCCGTTGCTGCGCCAGAAGCCCAGGTCGGCCCACATCCGGGCGGTCTCGACCAGGATGTCGATCGCGCCGCGGGCGAGGAAGTCGTCGTCGCCGGTCGCGCCCACGTACTGCATCAGCGCGTACGAGATGTCGGCGTCGATGTGGTACTGCGCGGTGCCGGCCGCGTAGTACGCCGACGACTCCTGGCCGTTGATGGTGCGCCAGGGGAAGAGCGCGCCGCGCTGGTTGAGCTCGGCCGCGCGCGAGCGGGCCGCCTCGAGCATGTTCTGGCGGAAGCGCAGGGCGTTCCGCGCCACGAGCGGGGCCGTGTAGCTGAGGAACGGGAGGACGTAGACCTCGGTGTCCCAGAAGTAGTGGCCGCCGTAGCCGGAGCCCGACACGCCCTTCGCCGCGACGCCGCCGCCGTCCGTGCGGGCGGTCGACTGCGCGAGCTGGAAGAGGTTCCAGCGGGTGGCCTGCTGGATCGCCGGCTGGCCGTCGATCTGCACGTCGGAGCGGAGCCAGAAGTCGTCGAGCCACTCGCGCTGCTTGGTGAACTGCTCCTCGACAGGCGTCTCGCGGGCGCGGTCGAGCGTGCGGTCGCAGCGGTCGGCGAGCTCGCGCACGGGGACGCCGCGGGAGGTGTGGTAGGTCAGCGTCTTCACCAGGCGCACCGGCACGCCGGCCTTCGCCTTCACGCGGTAGACGTGCTTGGCGAGGTCGTCGTCGATCTGGGAGGTCTGGTCCCACTCGTTCTCGGTCTCGAGCACGTGCTCGGCACCGCAGGCGACGGTCATCCGGGAGTTCGTGGTGCGGTAGCCGAGCAGGTAGCGCGTGCCGCTGACCCGCTTGAGGCTCGGCTGCAGCACCCGGTCCTCGAAGGACTCGGCCTTGCGCGGGTCGAAGCCGGCGGCCTCGCTGCCCGAGGGAGCGTGGTACTCGTCGACGCCGTCCTGGCGGTTGAGGATCTGGCTCGAGATCAGCACCGAGGCGTCGTGGTCGAGCATCTCGACCTCGTAGTCGAGGATCGCGAGGTGCCGATCGGTGAAGGAGACCAGGCGGCGCGAGCGGATCAGCACCCGCTTGCCCGACGGGGTGCGCCACTCCAGCTCGCGGGTGAGCACGCCGTTGGCGAAGTCGAGGCGGCGCGTGTAGGCGAGGACGTCGGCCTCGCTCAGCACGAACGGCTCGTCGTCGACGTAGAGGCGGATGATCTTCGCGTCCGGCACGTTGACGATGGTCTGGCCGACGCGGGCGAAGCCGAACGCCTCCTCCGCGTGCCGGATGGGCCAGGTCTCGTGGAAGCCGTTGATGAAGGTGCCGTAGGCGTAGCCGTCGCGGCCCTCCTCGACGTTGCCGCGCAGGCCCAGATAGCCGTTGCCGGTGGCGAAGAGGGTCTCGGTGCGCCCCTGCAGCTCGGTGGCGAACTCGGTCTCGATCAGGGACCACTCGTCGACCGGGAAGCGGTTGCGGTCGAGCGGGTCGGAGGTGATGGGGTTCATGCGGCGTCCTCGGGGGCGGGGGCGGAGGGGAGGAAGGGGAGCAGCTCGGCCAGGTCGTCCACGACGATGTCGGCGCCGTGCTCGAGCAGGGTGTCGCGGCCGACGCCGCGGTCGACGCCGACGACGAGGCCGAAGGCGCCCGCGCGGCCGGCCGCGACTCCGGAGTGCGCGTCCTCGACGACGACGCACTCGGCGGCGGTGAGGCCGAGCAGCTGCGCGGCGTGCAGGTAGGTGTCGGGGGCGGGCTTGCCGGCGATCGAGTCGCGGGCGGCGAGGAGTCCGTCGACGACGACCTCGAAGCGGTCGCGGATCCCCGCGGCCTCGAGCACCGGCACGCCGTTGCGGGAGGAGGTGACGACGGCGACCTCGACGCCCGCGGCGATCGCGGCGTCGACCAGGGCGAGCGAGCCGGGGTACGGGGCGACGCCGTTCTCGGCGAGGGTCGCGTTGAAGGCGTCGTTCTTGCGGTTGCCGAGCCCGCAGACGGTCTCGAGCGCGGGGTCGTCGCTCGGCGTGCCCTCGGGGAGGGTGATGCCGCGGGAGGCGAGCAGGGCGCGGACGCCGTCGTAGCGGGGGCGTCCGTCGATGTACCGGAAGTAGTCGGCGTCGGTGTAGCCGTCGGCGATGCCGCGCGACTCGAGGTACGGCGTGAAAAGGCGGGCCCAGGCCTGCATGTGCACGTCGGCGGTCGGGGTGAGCACCCCGTCGAGGTCGAAGAGCAGTGCCTTCGCCCGGCCGAGGGCGGAGGCGTCGGGGCGCGTCGGTGAAGCAGTCACAGCGGGAAGACCTCTTGTCGGGGCACGAGTGCGGCGGGCTCCGCCGGCGACAGGCCGTCCGCGCGGACACCGGGTATCGTATACGCCCCCCGGTCGCCGCCTGGAACCGTTTACACGTCCGACATCCGCGCGCCGCGGCGGGTCTGCGCGGCGGGTGCGCGCCGGTGGCCGCGGAGTCGTCCGCAGAACGACGGCTGCACGACCGGATCCGCGGATTCCAGGGCGATTCCGGGCGCTCGGCCTTCGTCGTGCGGCCCGTCAGGCGGTGTCCGCGAGGGCGTCCCCCGCATCGGGGGTGGCCGCGAGCTGCGAGACGCGCGCGGGGCTGATCCGCAGGGCGGCCGCGACGGCCTCCACGGTGTAGCCGTCGGCGCGGAGGGCGCGGACGGCCTCGCGGCGGAGTGCACCGGCATGCCGGAGGGCGGCGCGGGCCTCCTCCTCGGCGCGGGCGCCCTCGTTCCAGACCGCGAGGACCTCCGGCGGCGCCTCGACGGTCACCCGCACGTCCACCTCGTCGACGCCGACGTCGAGGTGGACCGCGGCGAGCTCGCGGGCGGCGGTCGGGATGCCGCGGGTCGAGACCGCGCCCCCGGTCGCGACGATCTCGACTCCGTTCGGCGCGGTCGAGGTCAGCTCGGGGATCTCGATGGTCCACCAGGGGGTGCCGTCCCGGTAGGCGCGGGCCGCGAGGACCCGGGGTCCGCTCGTCATGGTCGGTTCCAATCGCTCGGGGTGTCCTCGAAGACCGCCTGCAGCTGGCGGACGACGCCGGGCGAGACCTCGCCCCGGTGCTGCACGAGGGTGACGGTCGCGCCGCCCTCGGCCGGGCTCCACGTCTCGTGGCTCCCTCGCTGCCGGGTGCGCTCCCACCCCCGCGAGCGGAGGAACCTCGTGACGTCGCGGTACTTCTGCGGCCTGGTCATCAGGGTATTCCAGCCCACCCTGCTGCTCAAGGGTAAGGGTGGGCTTGAACTTCGTGGAGAGCGCGAAGATTGCGCGCCTGGGGAGGAGACCCGCGGCGGGCGGTCAGCCCAGGGGCTGCAGGTCGGCCTCGGCCCCGTGTCTCGCAGCTGTCCAGGCGCCGCGCCCCCGAACCGACGCGGACCGGGCCCTGGCTCGGTCGCGAACCCCGATTCGCGTCCACTCGGTCGCCGTGCAGTCCGCGAGCGGACCCGGGATGGGCGCTGGCCGGGCAGCAGGCCCCACTGCGCGTCGAATCGGCGGATCAGCGCCGCGTCAGCTGGGAGGAGACTCGCGCCGGGCGGTCAGCCGAGCGGCTGCAGGTCGGCCTCGCCCGGGCCGGTGGTCAGGCGGTGGCGGCCGAGCGGGAGCATCAGCGGGGTGCCGGAGGTGGGGTCGGTGATGATCCGGCTGTCCAGGCCGAAGACGGCGCGGACGGTGTCCTCGGTCAGGACGTCGGCGGGGGTGCCGGCGGCGTGCACGGTGCCCCCGGCGAGCGCGACGAGGTGGTCGGCGTAGCGGGCCGCGAGGTTGAGGTCGTGCAGCACCATCACCACGGTCGTGCCGCGGTTGCGGTTGAGGTCGACGAGGAGATCGAGCACCTCGACCTGGTGACTGACGTCGAGGAAGGTGGTCGGCTCGTCCAGCAGCAGCAGGTCGGTCTCCTGGGCGAGGGCCATCGCGATCCAGACCCGCTGGCGCTGGCCGCCGCTGAGCTCGTCGACGGCGCGATCGGCGAGGGCGGCGGTGTCGGTCGCGTCGAGGGCCGTCGCGACGGCCTCGTCGTCGTGCGCGTTCCAGCGGCTGAGGATGCCCTGGTGCGGGTGGCGGCCGCGGCCGACGAGATCCGCGACGGTGATCCCCTCCGGAGCGATCGGCGACTGCGGCAGCAGGCCCAGGGTGCGCGCGAGCTGCTTGGCCGGAGTCCTGTGCACCGCCTTGCCGTCGAGCAGCACGGTGCCGGCGCGCGGGGCGAGCAGCCGCGACATCGAGCGCAGGAGGGTCGACTTGCCGCAGGCGTTCGCGCCGACGATCGCGGTGATGCGGCCGGGCGGGACGACGAGGTCGAGGCCCTCGACGACGGTGCGGTCGCCGTAGCCCAGGGTGAGCGCGTCGACGGTGAGGGTGTGCTCGGCGGTCACAGGGAGCCTCCCGATCGGTTGCTGCGGACGATGAGGTAGATCAGGTACGGCGCGCCGAGCACGCCGGTGACGACGCCGACCGGGTAGCGCAGGCCCAGGGCGTACTGCCCGACGAGGTCGGCGACCAGCACGAGCAGCGCGCCGACCAGGGCCGACGGGATCAGCAGCGAGCGGCCGGGGCCGACCAGCCGCGCGGCGATCGGGCCGGAGAGGAAGGCGACGAACGCGATCGGGCCGGCCGCCGCGGTCGCGAAGGCGATCAGGCCGACGGCGGCGACGATGACGACGAGGCGCGTGCGGTTCACCCGGATGCCCAGCGCGGAGGCGGTGTCGTCGCCGAGCTGGGTGCCGGAGAGGTCGCGCGAGCAGGCGAGCAGCACCGGGGTGAGGACGACCACGGCGATCAGCACCGGCACGACCTCGCTCCAGCGGGCGCCGTTGAGGCTGCCGGTCAGCCAGCGGCTGGCCTCCTGGAAGTCGAAGGCGGCGGCGCGGGAGAGCACGTAGGCGGTGACGCTGTCGAGCATCGCGGCGACGCCGATGCCGATCAGGATCAGCCGGGTGCCGGCGACGCCGCTGCGATAGGAGAGGGCGTAGACGACGAGCGCGACCAGGAGGCCGGCGGCGATGGCGAGGACCGAGACCTGCGTCGCTCCGAGTGAGAGCGTGACGATGGCGAAAGCGGCGGCGGCGCTCGCTCCGGCGCTGATGCCGATGATGTCGGGGCTGGCCAGCGGATTGCGCAGCATGGTCTGGAAGGCGACGCCGCCGAGGCCGAAGCAGAGGCCGACGAGCACGCCGAGGATCGCGCGCGGCAGGCGCAGGCGCCCGACCGTGAAGGAGGCGCCCGGCACCTGCTCGCCGAGGATCACCCGGACGACCTCGGCCGGCGAGTAGATCGTCTGCCCGACGATCAGCGAGACGGCGAAGACGACGACGAGGAGCGCGACCAGCACGGCGACCACGGCGCGGCGACGACCACCGCGACGACGGCGGCCGGCCGCGACGGCGAGGGCGGTGGCGGAGGGTACGGCGGCGCGGGCGGCGGGCCGGGACTGCACGGCGGTCACAGCTCGCGCACCTTCTGCCGGCGGACGATCGCGATGAAGACGGGGGCGCCGATCAGCGCCGTGATGATGCCGACGTCGATCTCGCTCGGGCGGGCGACGATGCGGCCGACGACGTCCGCGCCGATCAGCAGGACCGCGCCCGCGACCGCGGAGAAGGGGAGCAGCCAGCGGTGGTCGACGCCGACGATCAGCCGGCAGGCGTGCGGGACGACCAGGCCGACGAAGCCGATCGGCCCGGTGACCGCGGTGGTCGCTCCGCAGAGGACGACAGCGCCGAGGGCTGCCGCTCCACGGGCGAGGGCCACGCGCTCGCCGAGGCCGGCCGCCAGCTCGTCGCCCAGCGCGAGGGTGTTGAGGCTCTTCGCCGAGAGCACGCAGAGCGCGAGTCCGACGGCGAGGAAGGGCAGCACCTGCCCGATGCTCGCGACGGTGCCGCCGCCGACTCCGCCGATCTGCCAGGAGCGGATGCCGCCGGAGAGGTCGGCGCGGGGCAGCACGATCGCGCTGATCACCGAGACCAGCGCGGCGGAGGTGGCGGCGCCGGCGAGCGCGAGCTTGAGCGGCGTCGCTCCCCCGCGGCCGAGCGACCCGACGACATAGACGAAGACGGCCGCGACGGCCGCACCGCCGATCGCGACCCAGATGAAGCCGGTCGCGGTGGACAGGCCGAAGAAGACGATGCCGGTGACGACGGCGAGCGAGGCGCCGGTGTTGACGCCGAGGATGCCGGGGTCGGCGAGCGGGTTGCGGGTGACGCCCTGCATCAGCACGCCGGAGACCCCGAGCGCGGCGCCGGCGACGGCCGCGAGGGCGGTGCGCGGGATGCGCTTGGCGACCGCGGCCTGCGCGAAGCCGTCGGTCGAGCCGCCGAGCGCGGCGACCACGTCGCTCCACGCCACGTCGCGCGAGCCGATCAGCACCGAGAGCACCGCGACGCCGGCCAGCACCAGGAGCGACACGAGCAGCCAGAGGGCGCGCAGACGCCTCGGGCGCCGCACGGCGGCGACACCCGAGACGGGAGGTGCGGTGAGGGTCACGCGAGCGGGCGGGAGTGGATCACTCCGCCTTGTCGGCGGCCTCGGCCAGCATGGCGAGGTAGTCGTCGAGCACGTACGAGATCGACAGCGGGGTCGGGTTCGCGGCGGTGCCGAGCGGGGTGGAGGGGAGGCGGACGATGGCGTCGTTCTGCACGGCCGGGATCTGCGAGAGCAGCGGGTCGGCCTTGAGAGTGTTGACGAGCTCGTCGTCGCCGTAGGTGACGATGACGTCGACGTCGTTGAACGCGTCGGCCTGCTCGGCGCTCTGGGTGAGCGAGAACGCGTCGGTGGTGGCCGAGGCGGTCGCGATGCTGTCCGGCGTGGTCAGGCCGAGGTCCTCGAAGAAGGCCGGGCGGGTGTCGTGCGTCGTGTAGAAGCTGACCTGGCTGAGGTCGGTCGGGTCGACGTGGGTGAGGAACATCGCCGAGGCGCCGGCGAGCTGCGGGTGCGCGGCGACCTTCTCCTCGATCTCGGTCTCGAGCTCGCCGATCAGCGCGGCGCCCTCGTCTGCCATGCCCATCGCCTCGCTGTTGAAGGTGATGGTGTCGCGCCAGGAGGTGCCCCAGGCGGTCTCGGGGTACGCGACGACGGGCGCGATCTCGGTCAGCGTGTCGTAGTCCTCCTGCGTGAGGCCGGAGTAGGCGGCGAGGATCACGTCGGGCTGGGTGTCGGCCACGGCCTCGAAGTCGATGCCGTCGGTCTCGTCGAAGAGGACGGGGGTCTCGCCGCCGAGCTCCTCGAGCTTCTCGGACACCCAGGGGAGCAGTCCGTCGCCGTCGTCGTCGCCGAAGTTCGCGGCGGCCATGCCGACCGGGACCACGCCGAGCGCGAGCGGGACCTCGTGGTTGGCCCAGTTGACGGTCGCGACGCGCTCCGGCTGCGACTCGATGGTCGTGGTGCCGAGCGCGTGCTCGATGGTGATCGGCTCGAAGCCGCTGTCCGCGGTGTCGGAGCCGGCCGCGGCGGACGAGCAGCCGGCGAGGCCGACGGTGAGCAGGGCGGTCGCGACGAGGGCGAGCGGCTTGGTGGCGCGGGGCATTGTTCCCTTTCGGAAGGCTGTGGTCGTGAGGGCGCGTCAGGCGGCGGACGCCGAGCACTAAGGACAGCCTAACCAAAGAATGTGCGACTTCTCAGCCGGAAAGGGCTGCGGTGTCCGTACCTCAGGCCGTGACGAGCTTCTCCACGGTGCGGAGGTTGCGGGTCGTCGTCGTCGAGCGGAAGACGGCGCGCGCCAGGATCTTCGCGGCGGGAGTGTCGGTGGAGGAGCCCTTCGGGCAGCGCCAGTAGAGGACGCCGTCGCCGCGGGCGAGCAGCTCGACGTCCGGGTCGGTCGCGCCGATCGCGGACTCGGCGGCGTCGAGGGCGGCGGGGTCGGAGCCGAAGACGACGTAGGGGTGCGCGGTCTCGTCGATCCGCTCGAACGGGTAGGCGGCGGCGGCCGCGGCGAGCGCCTCCTGCGTGACGAGGACGATCCAGGCGTCGTAGCCGAAGCGCTCGCCGAGGGCGGCCTCGAGGGCGGGCTTCAGCTCGGACGGGTCGCGGTCGGAGTCGAAGGCGGCGTTGCCGCTGGCGAGCACGGTGCGGACGGCCGTGCCGCCGACGCCCTCGACGGTGGCGGCGAGGTCCGCGCTGCGGACGGTGCGGCCGTTGACGTTCACTCCGCGGAGGAGGGCGACGAGGCGGGTCATGCCGCCGACGGTAGCGTGGCGGGATGGCGCGCGGTGGACGGATCTTCGGAGGCGATGCGGCGCGGGCGGGCTCGGACACGCTCGAGGCGGCGATCCTGCGCGCGAGCACCCGCGGGCCCGGCGCGCGGACCCGGGCGGAGATCGTGCCGCCGTCGGGGCGGCACCTCGTGCTGCCCTCGACCTCGGGGACGATCCTGGCGGTCGACGTCGACGCGCTGGTGGCGCTCGCCGCCGCGGAGGATCTGCTGATCGCGCTGGAGCGGCGGCCCGGCGACGTCGCCGTGGCGGCGACTCCGCTGCTCTCGTGGTGGTCGGCCGACGAGACGGTGCCCGACGAGGAGACGGAGCGACGGCTCGACGCGCGCGCGCTCGCCGCGGTGACGCTCGGGCCGGGTCCCGGGACGGATGTGGAGTCGGGGCTGCGCGGGCTGGTCGCGGCGGCGGACGTCGACGGGCTGACCGCGGCGCTCGCGCTGCTGGCCCGAGTGCCGGATCCGCCGGCCGCGTTCCAGGACGCGGCGGGGTTCTGGCGGCTGATGGTGCCGGAGGCGCCGTTCGAGCGCCGGCTGCTGCTGGCGCTGGCGGTCGAGGCGCCGGCCGAGCGGGTGCTCCTGCTGCTGCGCGACTGCGCCTTCACGGCGACGCTGCCCCGACGGCGCGCGGTGATCACGGCGGCCTGTGCGCGGGTCGTGGCGGCGGCGCCGGACCCCGGGGCGCTCGCCGCACTGGCGGAGGCCGTCGACGACGCGCTGGAGAAGCGCTGGCGCGCCCTCTGACCCTCCTCCGGGAGTCCACCGGGCGACCGCCGCTCCGACCCCCGGAGCACCCGCGCAGGCCGGTTGCCTAAGCTGGACGGATGTCTCTTCCCGGTCTCGAATTCCGTCGCTTCCCCGCCGCCCTGACCGCCGAGGGCGGGCCCGACGCCGCCACGGCCGCCTGGGGCACCGCGATCAACGCGGGCTTCCACGAGACGGAGTACACGCCGGAGCAGTGGCGCGACTGGGCCGAGCACATGGTCGCCGACCAGCGCGAGCTGACCGCGGTGCACGACTCCGCCTCCCCGGAGGGCATCGACGGCGAGTCCGTCCCCGTCGCCACCTACGCCGCGTTCCCCGGGTCGCTGCAGGTCGGGCGCGGGCGCGAGCTCGCCGCTCACCTCGTCTCGCAGGTCACCGTCCGGGCCACGCACCGCCGCCGCGGGATCCTCCGCGCCATGATCACCGACGACCTGCGCCTGGCCCGCGAGTCCGGCGCCGCGGTCGCCGTGCTCACCGCGAGCGAGGCCTCGATCTACCGCCGGTTCGGCTTCGGCCGCTCGGCGTTCACCCGCTCGATCCGCGTCGACACCGGCCCGCGCTTCGCCCTGCAGGTCGAGCCGGCCGGCCGCGTCGAGGTCGTCGCGACGACCTGGCTGCAGTCGCGGGTGGAGGAGGTCTTCCGCGCCTTCCACGCGCGCACCCCCGGCTCACTGACCCGGCAGTCGCGCTACGCGGCGAACGCCGTCGGCACCGAGCCCGGCGAGACCGCGCCGGGCCGCGCCGTCCGCTCGGCCGTGCACCTCGACGCCGACGGACGACTCGACGGCTACGTCACCTACAAGGCCGTCGGGCCGGACGAGGACGACCGCACCCTCGAGGTCGTCGACCTGGTCGCCGCGACCGCCGACGCCTACCTCGGACTCTGGGGCTTCCTCGGCGCCGTCGACCTCGCCTCCACCGTCACCTGGCACATGGCCCCCCTCGACGACCCGCTGACCTGGGCCCTGCGCGACGCGCGCGTCGTCCAGGTGACCACCGTCTCCGACCTGATCTGGACGCGCGTGCTCGACGTAGCGACGGCCTTCTCCGCCCGCCCCTGGACGAGCGACGGCACGCTCGTCCTCGCGGTGCGCGACGAGCTCGGCCTCGTCGACGGCACGTACCGGATCACGGTCGAGGGCGGTGAGGGCCGGGTCGAGCGCAGCGACGACGCGCCGACCCTCCAGCTCGACGTCGCCGACCTCGGCACCCTGCTGCTCGGCTCCGCCCGCCCGTCCACGCTGGCGCGGGCCGGCGCGGTGACGCTGGCGGAAGCGGACCACGAGAGCGTCGACCGCTTCTTCGCGCCGATCGCCGCGCCGTACTGCATCTCCTTCTTCTAAGCCGCGCGAGTGCCCTCGGGTAAGGCGCGTCTTCGGGGAAGCCATGCTGATCGAGTAGACCGCGAAGCGGGCGCATCGAGATCCACCAGCGCCGGAACGGCGGTCTGCAGACCCGCCCTCGTGGGGACGGCGGGTCTCGATACGCCCCTACGGGGCTGCTCGACCAGCATGTCGAGCCCTGGACTCGCAGGCTCCTCCGGGTGTCCCCGCATCCGCCGTCGGTCATGCTGGAGGATCCCGACCGCGAGGAGTTCCGCATGGGCGCATCCGTGATCGTCGACGCCATCGTCGTGCTGAGCCTCATCGGCGCGCTCGTCGACGGTCTGCGCCGCGGCTTCCTCCGCACGCTCGGCGGGCTGGCGGGCGTCGTCGCCGGCGCGATCGCCGCCTCCTTCGCCGTCCCCGCCGTCTCGGCGTGGGCGGCCGGCAGCGAGTGGCGGCTCCTCGCCGTGATCGGCACCGCCGTGCTGCTGCTCGGCGTCGGCTACGCGATCGGCGCGACCATCGGCGCCGTGTTCGGCCGCGGCGCCGACAAGGTGAAGCTCGGCCTGCTCGACCGCCTCGCCGGAGGAGTCGCCGGCGTCGCCATCACCGGGCTCGTCTGGATCGCCGTCACCTCCGCCGTCTCCCTGCTGGGCGTCCCGCTCGTGACCACCTCCGTCGCCGGCTCCACCGTCATCCGCACGATCGACGACCTCACGCCGGACCCCGTCCGCGGCTTCCTCGCGCAGCTGCAGTCGACCGTCGTGGACGAGGGCACCTCCTGGATCGTCGAGGCCCTCGACGCCCCGACCGAGGCGCCGGTCATCCCGAGCGTCGCGACGGACGACCCCGAGGTCGCGACCGCCACCGACTCGGTCGTGCGCGTCTCCGGCACCGCCTGGGCCTGCGACGTCGGAGTCACGGGCAGCGGCTTCGTCGTCTCGGACGACCGCGTCGTCACCAACGCCCACGTCGTGGCCGGAGTCTCGCAGCCCGTGGTCGAGGCGCCGAACGAGCCGCCGCGCACCGGCCGCGTCGTCTACCTCGACGCCGCCGCCGACCTCGCGGTGATCGCGGTCGACGGACTCTCCGCGGCACCGCTCGCCCTCGACGACGCCGTGACCGCGGGCGACGACGCCGTCGTGGCGGGCTACCCGTTCGGCGGCCCGCTGACCCTCGGCGCCGCGCAGATCTCCTCCGACGCCACCGTCTCGCTGATGGTCGACGGCGCGCCGACCTCGCGCGAGGTGCTGACGCTCGCGGCCCTCGTCAACCAGGGCAACTCGGGCGGCCCGCTGCTCTCGCTCGACGGCACCGTCTCGGGCGTGGTCTTCGGCAAGGCCGCGTCGGTCGACAACGTCGGCTATGCGATCCCGCTCGCGGTGCTCGGCCCGGTGGCCGCCGAGGCGCCGTCGCTGACCGACACCGTCGACTCCGGGCCCTGCCGCGAGGCCTGATCCGGCTCGCCTCGCCGACCGGCGCAGAACATCAGTCGAGAGCCGTGTTCATCGCTCATCGGCGATGAACCCCGCTCTCAGCTGATGGTGTGCGCGTCATCCGCGCACACCCCGTCACTCGGCCGGCAGCGGCCCGTCCGTCAGCACCAGCCACAGCTCGTCGAGCTGCACCACGGTCGGGTCAGTGGCCAGATACTCCTCGACCCGAGGATCCAGCGGGAAGCGCGCCGACTCCTCGATCGCGATCGCGACGATCCCGTCCGACGCCGGATCCGTCGTGTACCGATCGCCGATGTAGGGCACGTAGACCCCCGACGACATCCCCTGCACCAGCACCAGCCCGCCGTCGAGCCCGCGCTCGTGCAGCGCGCCCGCCACCCGCGCGATGCCGGTCGGCCGCTCCTGCGCGACCCCGACGGACGTCGCCGCCGCGATCACCAGCGAGGCCGCCAGCAGCACGACGCCGACCGGCCGCGCGATCCGCCGCGGCAGCGCGAGCCCGTCTCGCAGAGCCTCGGCGATCCCGATCCCCGCGAGCACGCAGAGCAGCCATGCCCACGCCACGTAGTAGTGCGGCAGCGCGACGGCGCTGATCAGCAGGTGGAACACCAGCAGGAGCAGCGTCGCCCCCGCCAGGTACAGCACCAGCGCCCGCCGCCGCGGCGCGAGCAGCGCCAGCAGCCCGCCCAGCACGAGCACGGCGAGCGCCGCCGGACCCGTGCCCGACAGCATGAACCAGAGGTTCGCCCACCACGGCGGGAAGCGGTACGGCGCCCCCGCGACGTCGATCATGTGCCCGCTGGCGTTGTGCTCGCTCTGGAAGTCGAGCAGGTAGCGGATCGCCTCGACCGGGTGCACCGGCAGATAGGCGAGCACGGCTGCCACCAGGAACGCGAGCGCGAAGGCCGCGAAGCCGCGGAGCGCGCGGCGGCGGTCGCGGACCATCAGCAGCGGCAGGAGGAAGACCGGCGCGAGCGCCAGCGTCGTCAGCTTCGAGGTGACGGACAGCGCGAAGAGCACGCCCGCGAACCCGATCAGCCAGCCGCCGCGCTCCCCCGCCGCCCCGCGTCGCGCCCAGGCCCAGGCCGCGGCCATCGCAGCGACCGCGAAGAGCACCATGAACGGCTCCAGGAGCGCGAGCCGGTCGATCCGGGTGCCGCCGGTCGCGGTCGTCCGGGGGAAGAGGAGGAACAGCCCGGCCGGGATCAGCGCCAGGACCGTGCCGAGCTCGCGCTTCAGCCAGAACCAGAGGATCACGCCGGTGAGGAGGGTCGCGGCACCGGCGGCGATGCGCCCCGCGAGCAGGCCCTCGCCGAGCACGACCTGCGCGAGTCCGATCAGGTACTTCGCGGTCGGCGGGTGCTCGAGGTTCGGCGTCATGTCGCCGTGCAGATAGCTCCAGCCGGCGGAGAGGTAGACCGGCTCGTCCGAGGAGATGTTGGCGGCGCCCAGGTTGCCGAAGCACTGGTAGAGCGCCCAGAGGAGGGTCGCGAGGACGGCCGCGGCCCTCGCCGTGCCGGTCCCGCGTGTCGTGCCGCCGGCCCGAGCCGTGCCGATCCCCCGCGCTGTGCCGATCACCCGCTCCACCCGGCCGATCCTAGGCGGTGCCAGAACGACGGGCGGGTCGGCCCGGAGGGCGCCCCCGAGGCGCGAGCGCCCACCCCGGTAGGATCGTCGCGCATCCCCACCCTCTCTCCTGGAGCCTCCAGCACATGGCAGACAGCCGCACCGCAGACGCCCGCATCGCCGTTCCCGACACCACCGCGAACGCGGCCGTCACTCCCGAGAAGGAGCAGCCCTACGCGGCGCTGGGGCTGAAGCCCGACGAGTACGCGAGCATCCGCGAGATCCTCGGCCGGCGCCCCACGAGCGGCGAGCTGGCGATGTACTCGGTGATGTGGAGCGAGCACTGCTCCTACAAGTCGTCGAAGATGTACCTCCGCCAGTTCGGGCAGAAGGTCTCGCCCGCCATGAAGAAGAACCTCATGGTCGGCATGGGCGAGAACGCCGGAGTCGTCGACGTCGGCGAGGGCTGGGCCGTCACCTTCAAGATCGAGAGCCACAACCACCCGAGCTACATCGAGCCGTTCCAGGGCGCGGCCACCGGCGTCGGCGGCATCGTCCGCGACATCATCTCGATGGGCGCCCGTCCCGTCGCCGTGATGGACGCCCTGCGCTTCGGCGACATCGACGACCCGGACACCGCCCGCGTCGTGCACGGCGTGGTCGCCGGCATCTCCTTCTACGCGAACTGCCTCGGCCTGCCGAACATCGGCGGCGAGACGTACTTCGACTCCGTCTACCAGGGCAACCCGCTCGTCAACGCGCTCGCGGTCGGCGTCCTCCGCCACGAGGACCTGCACCTCGCCAATGCCCGCGGCGTCGGCAACAAGGTCGTGCTCTTCGGGGCGCGCACCGGCGGCGACGGCATCGGCGGCGCGTCGATCCTCGCCTCCGACAGCTTCGCCGACGGCGGCCCGACCAAGCGCCCGGCCGTGCAGGTCGGCGACCCGTTCGCCGAGAAGGTGCTCATCGAGTGCTGCCTCGAGCTGTTCCGCGACGACCTGGTCGAGGGCATCCAGGACCTCGGCGCCGCCGGCATCTCCTGCGCCACCTCCGAGCTGGCCTCCAACGGCGACGGCGGCATGTTCATCGAGCTCGACTCGGTGCTGCTGCGCGATCCCTCGCTCACGGCCGAGGAGATCCTGATGTCGGAGTCGCAGGAGCGGATGATGGCGGTCGTCCGCCCCGAGAAGCTCGACGCGTTCCTCGAGGTCGTCCGCAAGTGGGACGTCGAGACGAGCGTGCTCGGCGAGGTCACCGACTCCGGCCGCCTGATCATCAACTGGCACGGCGAGGAGATCGTCAACGTCGACCCGCGCACCGTCGCCGTCGACGGCCCGGTCTACGAGCGCCCGATCGCCTACCCCGCCTGGCTCGACGCGCTGCAGGCCGACTCCTCCTCGCGCCTGCCGCGCTCGAGCGACGGCGACGCCCTCCGCGCCGAGACCCTCGCGCTGCTCGGCTCGGCGAACCTCGCCGACAAGAGCTGGATCACCTCGCAGTACGACCGCTACGTGCTCGGCAACACCGCGCTCAGCTACCCCGACGACGGCGGCATGATCCGCGTCGACGAGGAGTCCGGACTGGGCTTCGCGGTCGCCACCGACGCCAACGGCCGCTGGTGCCAGCTCGACCCCGCGCAGGGCGCCCGCCTGGCCCTCGCCGAGGCGTTCCGCAACGTCGCCGTCACCGGAGCGACCCCGGTCGCCGTCTCGGACTGCCTCAACTTCGGCAGCCCCGAGAACCCCGAGGTGATGTGGCAGTTCCGCGAGGCCGTCGGCGCCCTCGCCGACGCCTGCCTCGAGCTCGAGATCCCCGTCACCGGCGGCAACGTCTCGTTCTACAACCAGACCGGCGACGTGCCGATCTTCCCGACCCCCGTCGTCGGCGTCCTCGGCGTCATCGACGACGTCGGCCGCCGCATCCCCTCCGGCTGGCAGGACGAGGGCGACAACGTCTACCTCCTCGGCGTCACCCGCGACGAGCTCGACGGCTCCGCCTGGGCCGGCACCGTGCACGACCACCTCGGCGGGCGTCCCCCGCAGCTCGACCTCGCGGCCGAGAAGGCGCTGGCCGAGCTGATCGCGGCCGGGTCGACGGAGTCGCTGATCGCCTCCGCGCACGACCTCGCCGACGGCGGCCTCGTCGTCGCGCTGGCCGAGTCCGCGATGCGCTTCGGCGTCGGCGTGCGGATCTGGCTGGACGAGCTGATGGAGCGCGACGGCGTCGACGCGACCGCCGCCCTCTTCTCGGAGTCGACCGGCCGCGTGCTCGTGTCGGTGCCGCGCGAGGACGACGTGAAGTTCCGCGGCCTCTGCGAGGGCCGCGGCTACCCGGTGCTCCGGATCGGCGTGACCGACGCCGAGTCCCCCGTCGTCGAGGTCCAGGGCCTCTTCACCGTGCCGCTCGAGGAGCTCCGCGCCGTGAACGGCGCCGTGCTGCCCTCCCGCTTCGCCTGACGCCGGGCGGCTCCGCTCCGGAGCCCGCCCCACCTTCCAGAGTTGCGGTAGTCGCGCTCGACTACCGCAACTCTCGACGACTCGACGCGCGCGTTCGCCAGCGCCCTGCGGCGGGTGCCCGCGCATGCCTGCACACGCCGTAGAGCCCGCCCCACACTCCAGAAGTTGCGGTAGTCGCGCGCCGCTACCGCAACTTTTGAGGAGTGGGGCGGACGAGGCCCCGCGGGTGCGTCTCGGGTGCGCAGAAGTTGTCGTACCCGGGAAGCGCGTACGACAACTCTTGAGGAGTGGGTGCTGGATCCGGAGTCCGAGTTCCGGGATTACGGAATGTTTGCAATAGTGGAGGTATGACCTCCGAACGTGATCTCGCCGTCGAGCTCGACGAGCTGCGGGAAAGGCTCGAGCGGCTCGAGGGAGCCGCGCTCGTCGCGACGGCCGGTGGCTCCGTGGCCGCCCAGGCGCAGGACGACCCGTTCTGGGCGCTCAGCGCGCTCAAGGAGCGGCTGCCCGCGCCCGGCGGGGTCGTCTTCGCGGGCGCCGTCGCCACTCCCGCCGGCCCGGTCGAGTGGCAGTACGGCCTCAGCACCGACGCGTTCTTCGAGCGCGACTGGGGGTCGAGCCCGGGCCCGGCGGCGCTGGCCGCGCTGGGCAGCCCGGTGCGCCTGCGCTTCCTGCAGGCGGTCGCGGGCGGAGTCGAGACGGTCGCGCAGCTCGCCGAGAGCGAGGGCGCCGGCACGACCGGCCAGATCTACCACCACGTCAACCAGCTGGTCGCGGCGGGCTGGCTCGAGGCGCGCGGGCGCGGGCGCTACGGCATCCCACCCGCGCGCTTCGTACCCCTGCTGACGATCCTGCTCGCCGCAGGAGGTCCCCGATGAGAACCCGCACCCGCCTGATCGCCGCCGCCGCGGCCGTCGCCGTGCTCGCCGGCGGGGTGCTGCTGCGCCCGCCCGCGCCCCGGCTCTCGGACGAGCGCACCGGTGACGCCGCGATCGCCCAGTGGCTGTCCGAGCAGGCGGGCGGCACCCGCGACCGGCTCGTCGCCGCGGTGGTCACCCCCGACGGCGTCCGCTTCGCCGGTCTGGGCGCCGACGAGAGCACCGAGGTCGAGATCGGCTCGGTGACCAAGACGATGACGGCACTGCTCCTCGCGCAGAGCGACGCCGCGGGGACGGTCGCGCTGGCCGACCGGGCCGGCGACCACGCCGGCCTGAGCGGTTTCGACGCCACGCTGGAGGAGCTGGCGAGCCACCGCTCCGGGCTCCCGCGGCTCTCGCCGAACCCGCTCGATCTGGCGGCGACGCTCGTGGCGCAGCTGCGCGGCGTCGATCCGTACGCCACGTTCTCGCCGGAGGACGTCCTGCGCCAGGCGGCGAGCGCCGGCGGCGGCGGGGCGGACGAGGTCGCGTACTCCAACCTGGGCGTCGCCGCCTTGGGGCAGATCCTCGCCCGCGCGGAGGGAGCCGACTACGCCGACCTCGTCCGCGAGCGGGTCTTCGCGCCGCTCGGCATGACCGGCAGCTCGGTGCCCGTCTCGGCGGACGCGCTCGCGCCGGACGCGCGCACCGGCTACTCCGAGAGCGGCCGCGCGGTCGGCCCGTGGACGCTCGAGGGCTACGCGCCGGCGGGCGGCGTCCGCTCCACCGCCGAGGACATGGCGCGCTACGCCCGCGCCCTCCTCACCGACGACCCGGCGCTCGGCGTCCCGGCCGCGACCGTGCTCGATCCGCGCTTCGACGCCGGCGACGGCGACCGGATCGGCCTCGGCTGGTTCACCTCCGCGGCGGACGGCGGCGCAGAGACGACCTGGCACAACGGCGGCACCGCCGGCTACGCGACCATGCTCGCGATGGACCGGGAGCGCGGCGTCGCCGTCTTCGTCAACTCCAGCACCGCGACCTCGGTCGACGGGCTCGGCCTCGACCTGCTCGCCCACGTCTTGGAGGAGGAGGCATGATCCTCGCCACGCTGATCGCCCTCGCCGTCTCGGTGTTCACCGTCGGCCGCTTCGCGCTCGGGAGCATCCCCTGGCGCCGGACCGCGCAGCACCTCGACCGCGACCGCCTGCGCGTGCTCACCCGCGGCGTCGAGTCGGCGCTCGTTCTGCTGCTGGCGCGGGTCTTCGCCGACTGGACGCTCGTCACGCTCGTGCCGTGGTTCGCGCTCGTCGCGCTGGCGGCGGCCGGGGCGGCCGGCGCCGTCGTCCGCTGGCGCGCCCTCCCCTGGCTCGAGGACCCGGCGAAGCGCCGCGCCCGGACCACCGGCTTCATCGGCACCGTCGCCCTCTCGGCCGTGTTCGTCGGCGTGATCGGAATCTGAAGACGCCGTACCCCGGCGCCTCGCCGTTGCATGCTGGTCGAGCAGCCCCGCAGGGGCGTATCGAGACCGACGGTCGGCGGCAGCGCCGGCTCAGCCGGCCTGGGCGGGCAGCGGCTCCGGCTCCGCGTTGTCGAGGACGCGGCCGTTCTGGTCGCCGACGGTCAGGACCGTCGACGGGTCGAGGTTGAGGGTGTCGCCGCCGTAGAGGCTGGTCAGTGTGACGCCGTCGCGGCGCACGGAGTTGAGGGCGTCGAGGTAGTCGGGGCTCACGCAGAAGCGGTCGGCGATCCGGGCCGGGTTGTCACCGGCGGCGACGACGTAGGCGGCGGGCGTGCCGGCCGTGGCGGTGCGCACCGTCCCCGCCGCGCCCTCGCGGGTCCCGCGGTCGCGCACGACCTCGAGGTCCACGTCGCCGATCGAGCCGTCGGCGGTGTCGAGGGCGGAGATCACGCACTCGCCACTCGCGGCGACGGGCGCCGGCGCGAGCGAGACGCTCGGCACGGGGCGCGGACCGGACGCGACATCGGCATCGGCGGTCGGGGTGCTCGAGGCGGTCGCGGAGCCCGCCGCGCCGGAGTCGGCGGTCGTCGTCGCGTCCGGGATGTCCGCCGCCGATGTGCAGCCGGCGAGCAGGAGGGTGCTCGCGAGCACGATCACGATGCGCTGAGTCGTCTTCGATGCCACTCCCAGACTCTAACCCGCACGGCGATTGACCTCCTCCCCCGCTGAATCCCATCGCCGACGCCTGTTGGACACCGAGCCCGCGACGGCGTGGACTGGAGGCATGCAGTACACGAATCTCGGCCGCACCGGTCTGTCCGTCTCCCGCGCCGTCCTCGGAACCATGAACTTCGGCCCGGAGACGAGCGAGCCCGACTCGTTCGCGATCATGGACCGCGCGCACGAGCTCGGCGTCAACTTCTTCGACACCGCGAACGTCTACGGCGGCGAGGGCGGCCGCGGCGCGACGGAGGAGATCGTCGGCCGCTGGTTCGCCCAGGGCGGCGAGCGCCGCGAGCGCACCGTCCTCGCGACCAAGCTCTACGGCGACATGGAGCAGCACGCCGCGCCCGGCGCCGAGCGCGGGCGCGACTCCTGGCCCAACGGCGGGCGGCTCTCGGCGCTGAACATCCGCCGCGCGCTCGACGACAGCCTCCGCCGCCTGCAGACCGACCACATCGACCTGTACCAGTTCCACCACGTCGACCGCACGACGCCCTGGGACGAGATCTGGCAGGCGATGGAGGTCGCCGTTCAGCAGGGCAAGGTCCTCTACGTCGGCTCGAGCAACTTCGCCGGCTGGCACATCGCGCAGGCGCAGGAGGCGGCGCGCGACCGCCGCTTCACCGGCCTCTCCTCCGAGCAGTCGATCTACAACCTGCTCGTGCGCGACATCGAGCGCGAGGTCCTGCCCGCCGCGCAGCACTACGGGCTCGGCGTCATCCCCTGGTCGCCGCTGCAGGGCGGCCTGCTGGGCGGCGTGATCGAGAAGACGGAGTCGGGCAGCCGCCGCGCCTCCGCCCGCTCGCTCGAGGCGATCGAGAAGAACCGCCCCGCGTTGGAGCAGTACGAGGCCTTCGCCCGCGAGCGCGGCATCGCCCCGGGCGAGCTCGCGCTCGCCTGGCTGCTCCACCAGCCGGGCGTCACCGGCCCGATCACCGGGCCGCGGACCATGGAGCAGCTCGAGAGCGCCGTCGCGGCCGTCGACATCGCGCTCGAGCCCGCCGACCTCGCCCGCCTCGACGAGATCTTCCCCGGCCACCGCACGGCGCCGGAGGACTACGCCTGGTGACCCGCGTCCGCCGCTGATCCGGCGGCACGCTCCCCGTCCATCCCGATCGAGCAGCCCGCGCAGCGGGCGTATCGAGATCCACCACCGTCCCAAGTCGAGTCTGCAGACCGGCCCTTCGGACGACGGCGGGTCTCGATACGCCCCTCCGGGGCTACTCGACCAGCATGTCCATCACCCGGACATCCCACTACCCGGAAAGAGAACCCATGAAGCAGCGCAGCATCGGCGACGTCAGCGTCGGCAGCATCGGACTCGGCGGCATGCCGATGTCGATCGAGGGCCGCCCCGACCGCGAGCGGTCGATCGCCACGATCCACGCCGCCCTCGACGCCGGCGTCACCCTCATCGACACGGCGGACGCCTACCACCAGGGCGGCGACGCCGACCTCGGCCACAACGAGCTGCTCATCGCCGAGGCGCTCCGCGGCTACGGCGGCGACACCTCGGGGGTGCTCGTCGCCACCAAGGGCGGGCACCTCCGCCCCGAGCCGGGCGTCTGGACGCAGGACGGCCGCCCCGAACACCTGAAGGAGGCGGCTCGCGCCTCCGCGCAGCGCCTCGGCGTCGACGCGATCGGCCTCTACCAGTACCACCGCCCCGACCCCGAGGTGCCCTACGCCGACTCGATCGGCGCGCTCGCCGAGCTGCTCGACGAGGGAGTGATCCTCCGCGCCGGGATCTCGAACGCCGACCCGGACCAGATCCGCGAGGCGCACGGGATCCTCGGCGACCGCCTGGTCTCGGTGCAGAACCAGTTCTCGCCGAAGTTCCGCTCCAGCGAGCCGGAGCTCGAGCTCTGCGCGGAGCTGGGCCTCGCCTTCCTGCCGTGGAGCCCGCTGGGCGGCATCACCTCGGCCGCCGAGCTGGGCACGTCCTTCGCCGCGTTCGCCACCGTCGCCGAGGCGCACGACGTCTCGCCGCAGGTGGTCTGCCTGGCATGGGAGCTGGCCAAGGCGCCGACCGTCATCCCCATCCCCGGCTCCTCGCGCCCGGAGAGCATCCGCGACTCGGCCACGGCGGCCGACCTGGAGCTGACCCCGGAGGAGCTCGCCTCGCTCGACTGAGCGCGCTGGATCTCGATACGCCCGCTGCGCGGGCTGCCCCATCAGCGATCGCCTCATGCTGGTCGAGCAGCGCGCAGCGCGTATCGAGACCTATCCACCGGACGACGGTGGATCTCGATACGCCCTCTGCGAGGGCTGCTCGATCAGCATGAACGGCCCGCTCCGTGGGCTGCTCGATCAGCATGCAGGGCCACCGCGCGGGCCGCTCGATCAGCGGGCGGGGGCGGAACCGCCCGGCAGCGCCGCGACGAAGGCGCGCGCCGCCGCCGTCGGCCGCTCCGGCAGCGCGACCATGGTGCGCCAGACCAGCAGCGGGTCCTCCAGCGGCACCGCGCGCAGCCCGCTCGGCCGCTTCTCGGCGAAGTGCGCCGGCACCACCGCCACGCCCATGCCGTACTCGACGAGGTCGAGCAGGGTGTGCACGTCGTTCACCTCGAGCTCCACCTCGAAGGCCAGTCCGTGCGCCGCGAACGCCTGCGCCGCGAGGTGGCTCGCACCCCAGTGCTCCTGCAGGCCGACGATCGTCTGCCCCTCGAGGTCCGGGATGCGGCAGACCGGCCGGTCGGCCAGCGGATGCTCCGGATGCGCGAGCACCGCGAAGCCCTCGCTCGCGAGCGGCCGCGTGACCACTCCCGTCGGCACCGCGCCGATGTCGGCGACCAGCGCGAGATCGAGCCGGCCACTGCCCACCGCGTCCAGCAGCGTGCCGGACCCGTCGTGGGTCAGCCGCAGCCCGACGCCCGGGTGCTGCTCACGGAAGGTCGCCAGCTCGCGCGGCAGGTGCACGCCGCCCAGGCACTCCTCGGTGCCGACCGCGAGACTCCCCCGCAGCACGCCCTGCACCGCCAGCACCGCGTCGCGCGCCGCGAGCGCGCTGGCGACCGACTGCTCCGACTCCGCCAGCATCGCCCGCCCGGCCGGCGTCAGCTCGACCCGGCGGGTGCTCCGCGTGAACAGCGGGCTGCCCAGCTCGCTCTCGAGCGCGCGGATCGACGCCGACAGGCCCGACTGCGAGATCTGCAGCGCGCTCGCCGCGCGGGTGAAGTGCTGCTCCTTCGCGACGGCGAGGAAGTGTTCGAGCTGGCGCAGTTCCATGGGTCCATCCTCGTCGCGCGCGGGCACCACCGGGGACCCGTTGCGCAGGTCGGGTCCAGCGCCGCCGGTTCAGCGCCGACGGATCAGCGCCGCCCGATCCGCCCCGCTCGGTCCGCCCGGACGGCTCAGCCCCGCCGGCTCAGCGCTCGGCCGAGATCGCCAGCACCACGTCGGTGAGCGTCGTCCGGAGCCGCTCGAGCGCGGCCTCCTCCGAGTCGCCCTCGAGGATCGACGTCTTCACCGCGTCGTCGTAGCTCGCGATCAGCAGGCGGACGGCCGTGGTCGGCGCCAGCGAGAAGTCGCGCTGCACCTGCTGCAGCGCCCCCCGCACGATGTCCACCAGGGTGGCGTCGAATCCGGACCGGAAGGCGCTGTACTGCGGGGCGATCGCCGCGTCGCGCAGCGCCAGCAGCTCGAACTCGGACTGCACGACGCACCAGCGCCGGCTGTCGGTGAACGGCCCCTGCAGGAAGTCGAGGATGACGACCGCGAGAGTCTCGGGAGTCAGCGGCTCGTCGGACTCCGCGATCTTCGGGATCGTCCGCCCCATCTGCTCGACCAGACCGTCCAGGCGGGCGCCGTTCTCCCGTTCCATGAGCGCGAAGAACAGCTCCTCCTTCGTGGAGAAGTTGGAGTAGAAGGCACCGCGGCTGAAGCCCGCGCGCTCGCAGATCTGCTCGACCGAGGCCGTGTGCACGCCGGTCTCGGCGAAGACGTCGTACGCGGCGTCGAGGAGCCGCTCGCGCGTCCGGCCGCGGCGCGAGGTCTCGACGGAGTCGGTCATCCTGAGTCCTTCCCGGGCGGGCGTCGGCGGTGTTGAGATACATCACTGTATCGGATACATTCGCGTATCGGATACGTTCGTGTATCGAGCAGGACGTCGCCGCCGGCGCGTCCGTGCAGCCGGCACGACCGTTCCCTCCCCGCACAGAGTCGTGTCCCTTTCCGCTCCCCCGTCGTCAGGAGACACGCGTGTCGTCGATGCTCTACCGACTCGGCCGCTGGGTGTTCCGCGCCCACCGGCTGGTCGCCGTCCTCTGGCTCGCCGTCGTCGTCCTCGCGGGCGGTGGCGCGCTGCTGCTCAACAAGGGCACGGACAACACCTTCTCGATCCCCGGCACCCAGTCGCAGACCGCGCTGGACCAGCTCGAGCGCACCTTCCCCCAGGTCAGCGGCACGTCGGCGCGCTACGTCGTCGTCGCGCCGGACGGCGGCAGCGTCGAGGACGCGGACATCAGCGGCCCCGTCGGCGAGGCCGTCACGGCCCTCGAGGCGATCGACGGCGTCGCCGCCGTCACCGACCCCTACTCCGACACCGTCGAGGGCACGATCTCCGAGGCCGGCAACGCGCTGGTCATCACCACGCAGATGGACGGCTCCGCCACCACCACCTCCGAGGCCTCCCGCGACGCGCTCCAGGCCGAGGCGACGACCCTCCAGGACGCACTGCCCGCGGGCTCCGTGGTCTCGCTCGGCGGCGACCTCTTCTCGCAGAGCCTGCCGGGCGTGACCGTCACCGAGGCGATCGGCCTCGTCGTCGCCCTGGTGGTCCTCGTGCTCACCTTCGGCTCGTTCCTCGCCGCCGGCATGCCCCTGGTGACCGCGCTGCTCGGCGTCGCGCTCTCGATGTCCGCGATCTTCATCGCGACCCGCTTCGCCTCGATCTCCTCCACCACGCCGCTGCTGGCACTGATGCTCGGCCTCGCGGTCGGGATCGACTACGCGCTCTTCATCATCAGCCGGCACCAGGACCAGCTGAAGCAGGGCATGGCCCCGGAGGAGTCGGCCGCCCGCGCGACCGCGACCGCCGGCTCCGCGGTCGTCTTCGCCGGTCTGACCGTCATCATCGCGCTGGCCGGCCTGTCGGTCGCCGGCATCCCGTTCCTCACCACGATGGGCATCGCGGCGGCGGGCGGAGTCGCGATCGCCGTGGTCATCGCACTCACGCTCACCCCCGCGCTGCTCGGCTTCGCCGGCGAGCGCCTCCGGCCGAAGGAGCGCAAGGCGAAGAAGGCCGCCGCGAAGGCGGGCGCCGAGAAGGCGGCCGTCACCACCGGCGCCCACGCCGACCCCGACGCCGCCGCGGACTCCACCGCCCCCTCCCCCGGCTCGCACGTGCACGCCGAGGTCCCGCGCGGCTTCTTCCGCGGCTGGGTCCGCGTCGTCACGCGCTTCCCGATCCTCACGATCATCGCCGTCGTCGGCGTGCTCGGCATGGCGTCGATCCCGGCGCTCAGCCTCCGCCTCGCCCTCCCCGACGCCGGCTACCAGGCCGAGGGCACGCCCGCTCGCGACACCTACGATCTGCTCGCCGAGAACTTCGGCCCCGGGTACAACGGCCCCCTCATCGTCACCGGCACGATCATCGGCTCCACCGATCCGCTCGGCCTGATGGCCGACCTCAAGACCGAGATCGAGGGCCTGGACGGCGTCGCCTCCGTGCCGCTCGCCACCCCGAACGAGACCGCCGACACCGGCATCATCCAGGTGATCCCCGAGGGCGGCCCGGACTCCGAGGCCACCAAGGCGCTCGTCGCCGAGATCCGCGACAGGCACGACTACTTCGAGGAGACCTACGGGGTCGACCTCGCGGTCACCGGCCAGACCGCGGTCGGCATCGACATCTCGGACACCCTCGCGAACGCGCTGCTGCCGTTCGGCCTGCTGGTGGTGGGCCTCTCGCTGGTGCTGCTGACGATGGTCTTCCGCTCGCTCTGGGTGCCGCTTAAGGCGACGCTCGGCTACCTGCTCTCGGTCGGCGCGTCCTTCGGCGCCGTCGCGGCGGTCTTCGAGTGGGGCTGGTTCGCCGACGCCCTGCACGTGGACAAGACCGGCCCGATCATCAGCTTCATGCCGATCATCCTGATGGGCGTGCTCTTCGGGCTGGCGATGGACTACGAGGTGTTCCTCGTCTCGCGGATGCGCGAGGACTACGTGCACGGCCGCCCGGCCCGCGCGGCGGTCGAGTCGGGCTTCGTCGGCTCGGCGAAGGTCGTCACCGCGGCCGCGATCATCATGTTCTCCGTCTTCGCGGCGTTCGTGCCGGAGGGCGACACCAACATCAAGCCGATCGCGCTCGGTCTGGCGGTGGGCGTGTTCGTCGACGCCTTCATCGTCCGGATGACGCTCGTGCCCGCGGTGCTGCACCTGCTCGGCGACCGCGCCTGGCACATGCCGCGCTGGCTCGACCGCGTGCTCCCCTCCTTCGACGTGGAGGGCGAGGGCCTGACCAAGGAGCTCGCGCTCGCCGACTGGCCCGAGCCCGGCGCCACCGACGCGGTCGCCGCCGAGGGGCTGTGCCTCGACGGTCCCGACGGCCCGGTCTACCGCGACGTCGACGTGCGGGTGCCCGCCGGCGGCGCGCTGGTCGTGCACGGCCCGCACCGCTCGGGCCGCTCCGCTCTGCTGCTCACGATCGCGGGGCGCCTCGCCCCCGACTCCGGACGCCTCAAGGTCGACGGGCTCGTCGTGCCGATCCGCTCCTCCGCGGTCCGCGGGCGCGTCGGACTCGTCCGGCTCGCCGGCGCGGCCGATCCGGTGGCCGAGGTGCGCGCGGCGCTCGAGACGGCCCCGCCGCTGCTCGTGCTCGACGACCTCGACACCGTCACCGACCCGCAGCTGCGCGACGGGATCCGCGCCGAGCTCGACCGGGCCCGCGCGAAGGCCGCGCAGAAGGAGCACTCCTTCACGGTGATCGCCTCCTCCGTCAACGCGGATGCGCTCGACGACCTCCTCCCCTCCGATCGCGGCCAGCTCGCGGTCTCCCCCGCGGCCGAGCGCCGCGCTATCGCGAAGGTCGGCTGACAGATGGCTCTCTTCTCCCTCGAACGCCCCCGCGGCGTCAAGAAGGTGTCCTGGGTGACCCTTCTCGGCATCGTCCTCGTCCCCCTGGTCATCGGCGGCCTGCTCGTCTGGGCGCTGTGGAACCCGACCGAGCGCCTGGACACCATCACGGCGGCGGTCGTGAACGAGGACACCCCCGTCGAGATCAACGGGCAGACCGTGCCGCTCGGCCGCCAGCTCGCGGCCGGGCTCGTCACCGGAGGCGAGACGGACGCGGCGACGCCCTCGCCCTCGGCGTCCGGCACTCCCTCGCCGTCCGCGAGCCCCGCGGCGAACGTCTCGGGCTCCGACTCCACCGGCAACTTCACCTGGGTCCTCACCGACAAGGACGACGCGGCGGAGGGCCTCGCCGACGGCAGCTACGCGACCGTCGTCACGATCCCGTCCTCGTTCTCCGCCGCCGCGACCTCCTACTCCGGAGACGCCGCCGCCGCGACCAAGGCCACGATCGACATCGCGACCAGCGAGAAGGCGAAGCTCGTCGACGACGCCATCTCGGCGACGGTCACCAGCACCGCGACCGCGCTGCTGAACACGCAGCTGACCACCGCCTACCTCGAGAACGTCTACGTCGGCTTCAACACCCTGAACCAGCAGATCGGCCAGGCCGCCGACGGCGCGGGCACGCTCGCGGACGGCGCCGACCAGCTCGGCACCGGCGCCTCGACGCTCGCCGACGGCACCAGCACCCTCGCGGACGGCATCGACGACCTCGCGACCGGCGCGTCCGGCCTCTCCGGCGGAGTGTCGCAGCTCGGCACCGGTGCGTCCTCGCTGGCGGACGGCGTCGCCCAGCTCGGCACCGGTGCGTCCGACCTCTCGGGCGGCGTCTCGCAGCTCGCGACCGGCGCGCAGCAGTCGGCCGACGGAGCGACGCAGCTCGCGACCGGCGCGGGCTCGCTCGCGGACGGGCTCGACGGTCTCGCGGCCGGAGTGTCGACGCTCGGCGGCACCGCCGCGACCGCCTCCGGTCTCGCCGCGCAGTCGGCGACCACCACGGGCACCTCGCTCGGAACGATCGCCGCCCTCGCCCAGTCCTGCGCCGCGACGGACCCCGTCTGCGCAGCCATCCTCGCCGAGGCGGGCAGCCAGCTCGACACCACCAACCAGGCCGGCGCGCTCTACCAGGCCGGTGCGACCGCGCAGTACGCCGCGGGCATCTCCGCCGGCATCAACGACGGGGCGAACGGGCAGCCGTCCCTCGTCGCGGGGACCGCGCAGTCGGCCGCCGGAGCGCGCGGCCTCGCCGACGGGGCGACCTCGCTCGCCGGCGGCCTCGCCCAGCTCTCGACCGGAGCCGCCACCGCCGCCGGTGGAGCCTCGCAGCTCGCCACCGGCGCCTCCTCCGCCGCCGACGGCGCGCGCCAGCTGGCGACCGGGGCGACCTCGGCCGCGGACGGCGCCACGCAGCTCGCCACCGGCGCCTCCTCGGCGGCCGACGGCGCGCGACAGCTCGCCGACGGCGCGGGCGGAGTCTCGGACGGGGCCCTCCAGCTCGCCGACGGCACCCGCTCGCTCGCCACCGGCCTCGACGCGGCCGTCGCCCAGCTGCCGACCTACACGGAGTCGGAGTCGCAGAACCTCGCCGACGTCGTCTCCGACCCGGTCGAGAACTCGAGCGGCACCAGCACGGACCTGTTCGGAGCGTCGAGCGTGCCGTTCTTCGCGACGATCGCGCTCTGGCTGGGCGCCCTCGCGACGTTCCTCGTGCTCGCCGCGTTCTCGCACCGCGCGCTGTCGTCGACCCGCTCCTCCGCGGCGCTGGCGCTGTCCTCCTACGTTCCGGCCCTCGTGATCGGACTCGTGCAGGGCCTCGCCGTCGCGATCGTGATGAGCGCCGTCGCGGGCCTCGACCTGGTGACCTGGTTCGGCTTCGCCGCGCTGGCGATGCTCGCGGGGGCATCCTTCGCCGCCGTGAACCAGGGCCTGGTCGCCCTGCTCGGCGGGCTCGGCCGCTTCGTCTCGATGGTCGCCGCGGTGATCGGCCTGGGCGCCGGCATCATCTCGACCGTCCCTGGCGTCTTCGACGACGCCCTCGCCTTCCTGCCGCTCTCCGCCGCGCAGAACGCGCTGGCCGGCGTGGTCGAGGGCACCGGCGGCGTCGGCGCCGCGGTGGTCGGCCTGCTGATCTGGCTGCTCTTCGGCCTCCTGCTGACGGTCGCCGCCATCGCCCGCCGCCGCGTCACCTCGGTCCGCGCCCTGACCCGCCCGGTCGAGGCGTAACCCCTCCCCTCCGCGAGATGCCACTTGTGCACGCGACACGCCGTGTCGAGCGTGCACAAGTGGCATCTCGCGGGAGGGGTCAGGACGTCCAGGCGGTCAGCTGCTCGGGGGTCGCCAGGACGTGGTGGGTGGGCGAGAGCGTGTGCACCGTCCCCGCGGCGTAGTCGATGCCGAGGGCGACGGGGTCGTAGGCCTCCGACGGCGGCCGGTTGCGCATGGCGCGCGGGTCCGCGGACAGCACGGCCCGCAGGAGCGACTTCGTGTAGGGGTGGACCGGGCTCGAGAAGATCTCGCCCGTCGTGCCCGTCTCGACGAGGTGCCCCTTGTGCATGACTCCGATGCGGTCCGAGATGTACTTCACCATCGCCAGGTCGTGCGCGATGAAGAGGTAGGCGGTGCCGAGCTCCTTCTGCAGCGAGCGCATCAGGTTGACGACCTGCGCCTGGATCGAGACGTCGAGCGCCGAGACGCACTCGTCGGCGATCACGAGGTCGGGCTGCATCACCAGGGCCCGCGCGATCCCGATCCGCTGGCGCTGCCCGCCGGAGAACTGGTGCGGGTAGCGGTCGGCGTAGGCGCGGTCCAGGCCCACCTTCTCGAGGATCGCGTAGACCTTCTCGTCGCGCTCGGCGACGGAGGCGAACCGGCGCTGCGTCATCAGGCCCTGCGCGACGATGTCGAACACCTTCTTGCGCGGATTGAGGCTCGACATCGGGTTCTGGAAGATCATCTGAATGCTGGAGCGGAGGTGGTCGCGCTCCGCCGCGCCGAGCCGCCCGCTGAGGCTGCGGCCCGACAGCACGACCTCCCCGGCGGTGGGATCGATCAGCCGGATGATCGAGCGGCCGATGGTCGACTTGCCGCTGCCCGACTCGCCGACCAGCCCGAAGGTCTCTCCCCGGCGGATCTCGAAGTCGACGCCGCCGATCGCCGTCACGCGGTGGCGGCGCCCGAGAGCGAAGACCTGCGTCAGCCCGCGGACCGAGAGCAGGGGGGTGTCGTTCTGCAGGGCGGTCACGACCGGCCTCCTTCGCTGAGGGCGAGCATCGCGTCGATCTTGGCGCGCAGCGGTGCCGGCATCTCGACCGGCGGCGCATCGGGATGGCAAAGCCACGAGGCGACGCGGTGGCCGCCGCCGACATCGAAGAGGGGCGGCTCCTGGACGAAGTCGATCTCGAGCGCGAACGGGTTGCGCTGCGCGAACGGATCGCCGGCCGGCCGGTTCACCAGGCTCGCCGGGCTGCCCGGGATCGCGAACAGCTCGGGGGAGTCGGTGGTGAGATCCGGCATCGCCGAGAGCAGCCCCCAGGTGTAGGGGTGGCGGGGGTCGTAGAAGACCTCCTCCGCGGTGCCCTGCTCGATGATGCGGCCCGCGTACATCACGTTGACGTGGTCGGCGACCGTCGCGACGACGCCGAGGTCGTGCGTGATGAAGATCACCGACAGACCGCGGTCGGCCTGCAGGCGCTTCAGCAGCTCGAGGATCCGCAGCTGGATGGTGACGTCCAGGGCGGTCGTCGGCTCGTCGCAGATCAGGACGTCGGGATTGCAGGAGAGCGCGATGGCGATGTTCACCCGCTGGCACATCCCGCCGGACAGCTGGTGCGGGAACTGCTTGAAGCGGCGCTCCGGCTGGTCGATGCCGACCTCGGCGAGCAGCTCGATCGCCCGCGCCCTCGCCTCGCGCCTGCCGAGGCCGAAGTGCTCCTGGATTCCCTCCATCACCTGCTTGCCGACCGACATCGTCGGGTCGAGGCAGGTCAGCGCGTCCTGGAAGACCATCGCGATCCGCCGGCCGCAGATCTCGCGGCGGATCGCCCTCTCGCTCATCGCCGCGATGTCGCTGACCACCGCGGAGCCGTCCTCGGCGATGCGCGAGAACTCGATCGAGCCCCCGGTGATCCGCTGGCTCGGACCCATCAGGCCGAGGATCGCGCGGGCGGTCACGGACTTGCCGCTGCCCGACTCCCCGACGATCGCGACGACCTCGCCGGCGTGGAGGTCGAAGCTCAGCCCGCGGATCGCCTCGACCGCTCCGTCGTCGTTCTCGAACGAGATCGCGAGGTCGCGGACCGACAGCAGGGGCCGGCGGACGCGCTCGCCGGCGGCGGTCGACCCGCTCGTGGTGACGCTCGTGCTCATCTCAGTGGCCTCTCGAGGTCGTCAGTCGGGGATCGGTCGCTTCCTTCAGCCCGTCGGCGACGAGCGTGAACGCCACCATCAGCAGACCGAGGACCACGACCGGGATGATCACCAGGAACGGGTAGGCGAGGAACGACTTGTAGCCGACGCTCACCAGCGAGCCGAGCGAGGCCATCGGCGCCTGCACGCCGAGGCCGACGAACGACAGGTAGGACTCGGTGAAGATCGCCGAGGGGATCGAGAACATACTCATCGTGACGATCGGGCCGATGATGTTCGGCAGGATCTCGACGAAGACGATCCGCGCGTCCCGCGCGCCCAGGGTCCGGGAGGCGAGCACGTACTCCTCGGTCTTCTGCCGCAGCGCCTGCGCGCGGCTGACCCGGCTCATGGCGAGCCAGTTGCTGAGGAGCAGCCCGAACACGATCGCGCCGATGCCGGGACCGACCGCGACGACGAAGAGGGTGACGATCACCAGCTGCGGGATCCCGGACAGCACCTCGACCACGCGCTGCATCAGCGAGTCGGTGCGGCCGCCGAAGTAGCCGGACACCAGGCCGTAGGTCATGCCGATGACGACGTCGATCGCGAAGGCGATGACGGCGATCAGCAGCGAGACCCGGGTGCCGCTCCAGACCCGCGACCAGACGTCGCGGCCGAGCTCGTCGGTGCCGAACAGGAAGTAGGTGCCCGGCGGCAGGTCCGCCGCCGCGTAGGCGTCGACGCCGTCGCGGCTCCCGTCGAGGATCCCGAAGGACTCGAGCAGCGGCACGCGCGGCGGGAGGAAGCGCGAGGCGATCTCCGGTCCGCCGCCGGTCGCCGGGAAGAACGGGACCACCAGGCTCAGCACCACGATCACGGCCAGGATCACGAGCCCGGCCATCGCCGGCCAGTTGCGGCGGAAGCGGCGGGCGATGTCGGTCCCGCCGCCGCGCACGACGCGGGTCGACGTGGTGGGCGGGCCGGCCGGCCGGTTGCCCGGCGTGACGAGGCGCAGGCCCTCGGGCGCGACACCGGCGTCGAGGCCCGCGGTCGGGGAGATCGGGGTGCGGTGCACTGCCGGGTCGCTCATCGTGCCTGTCCTGCCAGTCGGATGCGGGGGTCGATCAGTCCGTAGAGCACGTCGACCACGAGCATCACGACGATGTAGATGATGCTGTAGACGAGGCTGATCGCGATGACGATGTTGTAGTCGACGTTCTGGATCGCGGTCAGCAGCAGCTGCCCGAGGCCGGGGGCGCCGAAGATCTGCTCGATCACGACGGAGCCGGTGATCAGGCCGATCAGCAGCGGCGAGAGCACGGTGATGATCGAGACCATCGTGTTGCGCAGGGCGTGCCGGCCGATGACCTTCGCCGGGCTGATGCCCTTGGCCTTCGCCAGCAGGATGTAGTCGCTCTCGAGGCAGTCGAGCATCTCCGAGCGCGCGTACCGCGCGGTCACGGCCATCACGTAGGCGGCGAGCGAGATCGTCGGCAGCACGCTCGAGGTGAAGGGGTCGTCCTCCGAGTAGCGGATCGGGAGGAGCTTCCACTCGAAGCCCACGAAGTAGACCAGCAGCAGCGCGATCACGAACGACGGGACGCTGAAGGCGATCACCGAGACGAAGGTGGAGAGGTTGTCGAACCAGCCGCGCTTGCGGATGGCCGAGACGATGCCGATCAGCAGCCCGAGCACGACGCCCAGGGCGAGCGCCTGCAGTCCGATGCGGATCGTCACCGGCAGCCGCGAGCCCAGCATCTCGGACACGGGGAAGTCGGGGATGAGGTTGTAGGAGATGCCGAAGTCGCCGCGCGCGAGGTTGACCAGGTAGGTGCCCAGCCGCAGCAGGACCGGCTCGTCGAGCCCGTACTTCTGTGTGAGCAGCTCCTTCTGCACCGCGTCCAGCTTCTCGCTGTTGAACGGCGAGCCGGGGAGCAGCTGCAGCAGCGCGAACATCACGATCGCGATGGCGACGATCGTGAAGACCGAGGTGACGAGCCTCGTCGCGATGTACTTCGTCACGGGGTGCGCCCGAGGGCTTCGTCGCGGACGCGCTCGCCGTCCTCGGGGATCCCGGCCCAGGACCGCGCGTGGAACTGGGTGAGCCCGACCCGCACGAGCGCGCGGCGGGCGAGGGAGTCGATGATCTCCTCGACCGACGCGGGACGGGTGTAGAAGGCCGGCACCGGCGGCGCGATGATGCCGCCCGAGCGTGCCACGGCGTCCATCGCGGCGAGGTGGCCGCGGTGCAGTGGCGACTCGCGCACCATCAGCAGCGTGGGCACGCCCTCCTTGAGGCAGACGTCGGCGGCCCGGGTGATCAGGTTGTCGGCGAGGCCGTACGCGATGCCGCTGAGGGTCTTGATGGTGCACGGCGCGATGATCATGGCGGTCGCCGGGGTCGAGCCCGACGCGATCGACGCCCCGATGTGGGCGGGCCGGTGCGCGACGTCGGCGAGCGCCTCCACCTGCTTCTGCGTCATCCCGCACTCCTGGTCGAGGGTCATCGCGCCCGCCTTCGACACGATGACGTCGCTGTGCAGGCCCGGGTCCATGCGCAGCAGCTCGAGGATGCGGACGCCGATGCCGACGCCGGAGGCCCCGGTGATGGCGACGATCACGCGACCGGGCGGTTCCTGACGGGTGCGGTTCATGCGAGGCCTTCCTTGTCGAGGGTGACGACGGACTGGGCGAGCGCGTGCACGCCGAGGGCGATGTCCGTCGTCTCGGTGAACTCCTCCGGGCAGTGGCTGCGCCCGTCGCGGGAGGGGATGAAGATCATGCCGATCGGGCCGAGCCGGGCCATCTGCACCCCGTCGTGCCCCGCTCCGCTGTAGAGCTGGGCGGCGGGGTGCCCGAGGCGGTCGATTGACCGGCCGATGCTCCCGGCGAGGCGCGGGTCGATCGCGGTCGGCCGCTCCCACGGCAGCCAGGTGACCTCGTGGCGCAGTCCGCGCTTGCCCGCCTCGATCGCGGTGATCTCGGCGATCTCCTCGCGGGCGAGGGTGAACCAGTCGAGGTCCGGGCTGCGGAACTCGGCGGTGACCAGGGCGCTCTCGGTGATGACGCTGGTCGCCTCCGGGGTGAAGGTGACGCTGCCGACCGTGCCGACCGCCTGGGCGGCGGTGGAGGCGATGCGCTCGACCGCGAGCACGACGCCGGCGGCGGCGCAGCCGGCGTCGTGGCGGAGGGACATCGGCATGGTGCCGGCGTGGTCGCGGCGGCCGGTGAACAGCGTGCGGAACCGCGAGATGCCGGCGATCGAGGTGACGACGCCGAGCGGCAGCCCCTCGCGCTCGAGGATCGGCCCCTGCTCGATGTGCAGCTCCAGGAAGCCGAGCACCTCGTCGCTGCTCCAGCGGGTGCCGGTGAGCGGATCCGCCCATCCGGCCGCCTCGAGCGCGGCTCCCAGGGTGCGGCCGGTCTCGTCGGTGGCCGAGAGGTGCTCCACGGTCAGCGAGCCGGCCAGCGCGCGGCTGCCGAGACAGGAGAGCTCGAAGCGGTTCGCCTCCTCGTTGTAGAAGTCGACGACGCGCAGATCGTGGTGCAGCCGGATGCCGGACTCCTGCAGGAGCCGCGCGACCTCGATCGCCCCCATCACTCCGACGATCCCGTCGTAGCGCCCGCCGCCGTCGACCGTGTCGGTGTGGGAGCCGATCACGATGGCGCGGCGGGCGGCGCCCGTGCCGGCGAGGGTGCCGATGACGTTGCCGATGCCGTCTATCCGGACCTCGAGGCCGGCCGCGCGCATGCGCTCGGCGACCCAGTGGCGCGAATCGGTGTCGACCTCGGTCATCGCCACCCGGCTCCAGCCGGGTCGGGAGGTGTCGACGAGTCCGGAGATCTCGTCGAGGTCGCGCGTCAGCCGCGCGACGTCGGGGAAGGCCACCTCGGCGGTCATCGGGCGCCCTCCCCCTCGGTCAGCGAGCCGTGCACGACGATCGCGGGACGCAGCGCGCCGCCGAGCCCGTCGGCGACGAGCGCGTCGCGGACGCTCCGGAGGATCGCGGGCGGCGGGACGGCGAGGTCGGCGCCGATCGCGCGGTCGCCCTCCTTGCGGGTCGCGTCCATGCCCACCTTGGTGACCGTCCCGCCGATCTGCATCGGCACGTTGCGGTCGGTGGCGACCCCGTCGACGAGGACGAGGTCGCGGTCCCAGCGCAGACGGCTGGTCCGCGCCCAGTGCACGTGCTCCTGGTCCCAGGCGTTGACGTCCGCGTCGACCACCGTCACCTGCTTGACCATGCTGACGGCGGCGAAGGCCCCGAACATCACCCGCTTGGCCGCGCCGGGCCGCCCGTTCGCGATCGAGACGACGACGTCGACCCGCCCGCCGCCGGAATGCGTGACGGCGACGTCGACGATGTCGCAGCCGACGTTCCGCAGCGCGTGCTTGATCCCCGCGGCGATCGGCAGCGCCGCGATGTAGCTGTGCTCGGAGGAGAGCCCCGGCAGGATGACCTGCACCTCGGGCGCCGAGCGCCGGGTGACCGCGGTGACCTCGAGGGTGACGCCGTCGCCGTAGTCCTCGTACATGCCGTGGTACTCGTTGACGAGCCCCTCGTGCACCGGGCGGTCGGCGTGCAGCAGCCCCTCGACGACGATCTCCGCGTCGGCCGGCACGAGCACGTCGCTCGTGGTGGCGCGGGCCACGCGGACGGGCTCGCCGAGCAGGTGCGCGGCGTGCTCGAGCTCGTCGTCGCCGAGCGCGAGGTAGCAGCAGGCCGCCATCTGGATCGCGGGGTGCGCGCCGAGCACGACGGCGACCGGGAGCCCGCCCGCCGCGGCGGCCGAGCGCGACATCGCCGTGAGGTGGTGGTTCGGTGCGATGCCGACGAAGCCGGTCGTCTCGCCCAGCGGCTTGATCCGCGCGTAGGAGGCGTTGCGGTGCCCGGTGACGGGATCGAAGGCGACGATCATGCCGGCCGTCACGTAGCCGCCGGAGTCCTTCTCGAACCAGGTGGGGGCGACGACCTCGTCCCAGACCGCCGACGCGGGGAGGCGGACCTCCTGCACCGGGGCGTCGTCGACGAGGAGCACCGGCTGCCGGTCGGCCACGGCGGCCGTCAGCGTGTCGAGCAGCTGGTCGACGTCGCAGCCCACCGCGCGGGCGAGGCGGCTGCGGCTCGACAGGACGTTGCCGACGACGGGGTGCGCCGATCCGGTGACCGCGCTCAGGCGCACGGCCGGACCGCGGTCGAGCAGCGCCAGCACGCTGGCGAGCTCGAAGCGCGCGTCGACCGCGCGGTCGATCACCACGAGCTCGTCCGCAGGCAGGGCGTCGACGTAGGCCCGCAGTGACTGCTCGCCCATCAGGCGGCCCTCGCGACGAAGCGGCCGTCGCCCGGGCGGGCGAGGAGGCCCTCCGCCCTCGAGAAGACCGGGGTCCCCCGCACGACCGTCAGGACGAGCTCGCCGGGGAAGGTCATGCCCGCGTAGGGGCTCCAGGTGGCGGTGGAGAGCATCGGGGTCTCGTCGACGACGGTCGAGCCGGTGGGGTCAACGATCGCGAAGTCGGCGTCGAGGCCGACGGCGATCGCGCCCTTCCGGTGGTCGATCCCGAACGCGCGCGCCGGGTTCCCGGCGAGCACCTCGGCGGCCCGGAGCAGCGAGAGGCGGCCGCCGAAGTAGCCGGCCCCGAGCACGATCGGCAGCAGGGTCTGCACCCCGGGGGCCCCGGAGGCGTTGTCGAAGATCACCTCGGAGCTCTTCTTCGAGAGCGGCCAGGGAGCGTGGTCGGACGTCACCATGTCGATGCGGCCGTCGGCCAGCGCCGCCCACATCCCGCGGGCGTGCTCGGCGGTGCGCAGCGGCGGGTTGATCTTGCCCCGCGCGCCCAGGCGCTCCATGTCGTCATCGGTGAGGACGAGGTAGTGCGGGCAGGTCTCGAGGGTGGCATCGAGGCCGCGGCCGGCGCTCGCCTCGACCAGGTCGACGGTGGCGGGCAGGCTCGCGTGGAAGATGTGGAAGCGCGCGCCCGCAGCGGACGCCAGCTCCAGCCCGAGCGCCACGGACGACGTCTCGGAGACGGGCGGGCGGCTGCGCACGTGGTCGATCGGCGCGGTGCGGCCGGCCGCCTTCGCCGCGGCGACGAGCGCGCCGATGATCTCGCCGTCCTCGGCGTGCACGCCCACGCGGACGCCGCGCTCGGCCATGATCGCGAAGGCCTCGAGCAGCTCGTCCGAGGGGAGGCGCGGGAAGCGGATCGGGTCGGTCTCGAACAGTGACACCTTGAAGCCGCAGACGCCCTCGTCGATCATCCCGGCCACGTCGCGCGCCCCGTCGCCGGGGCGGACCGTGCCGTGCAGCGCGACGTCGACGACGGCCTCGCGCTCGAGGCGCTCGCGCTTGGCGACGACCGCGGCCGCCGTGTTGACGGGGCTGCCGGCGTCGTAGGGCATGTCGAGGATCGTGGTGACACCCCCCGCCGCGGCCGCCGACGTCGCTCCGACGAAGGTCTCGGCCGGCTCGGAGAACGCGTGGACGTGCGCGTCGACGGCCCCGGGCAGCACGAGGAGGCCCTCGCCGCCGAGGACCTGCTCGGCACCCGCGACGGCCTCGGCCGCCGCGCGCCCCTCGAGCACCGCGGTGATGCGGCCGCCCTCGACGAGGACGGCGCCGTCGTCGATCACGGCGCCGGGCGTGACGATGCGCCCGCGGACCACCGATCCTCCTCGGGTCACCGCACGACTCCGATGCGCGACTCGACGGCCGAGAGCACCGTGCCGAGCACGACCATCGCCTGCGCGTTCATCATCTGCTCCGACTGGTAGATGTCCTCGCGGGTCATCGGCACGATCGAGCGGACCGCCTCGTAGGCGGCGGCGCTGCCCTCGCCGAGAGCGCGTCCGTCGAGGTGCGGGGCGGCCAGATCGATGCCCTGCGTGGCGAGGATGAACTCGACGCCCAGGATGACCTGCGTGTTCTTGATGATGCTCCGCGCCTTGCGCGAAGAGAAGGTGCACATCGAGACGTGGTCCTCCTGGTTCGCCTTCGTCGGGATCGAGTCGACGACCGAGGGGAAGCAGAGCACCTTGTTCTCGGAGGCGATCGCCGCGGCGGCGCAGTGCACGATCGAGAAGCCGGTGTTCAGGCCGAGCTGACCGCCGACGAGGTTCAGCGGCAGGCCGTAGCTGAGGTTCGGGTCGGTGAGCCGGAACGAGCGGCGCTCGGAGATCGCGCCGATCTCGGCGACCGCGATCGAGATCAGGTCGGCGGCCACGCCGATCGGCTCGCCGTGGAAGTTGCCGCCCGAGAGAACGTCGTAGCCGCCCTGGCCGTCCGGCAGCACGAGCGGGTTGTCGGTCGCGGCGTTGGCCTCGCGCACGAGCAGCGTCTCGGCGAACAGGAGGGACTCACGCGTCGTGCCGTGCACCTGCGGCGCGCAGCGCAGCGAGTAGGCGTCCTGCACCCGCGGCTTGTAGGGGCCCGCGCGGTGCTCGTCGGGGAGCTGGATGCGGCGGGCGTCCTCGACGGTGCGCTCGCTGCCGGCGGTCAGCGCGCGCACGTTGGCGGCGACGTCGACCTGGCCGGGAGCGTTGCGGGCGAGGTGGATGCGCTCGTCGAACGCGTCGAGCTCGCCGCGCACCGCCTCGAGCGAGAGCGCGAGGGCCACGTCCGCCTGGCGAGTGAGGCTCCAGGCGTCGTGCAGGGCGAGGCAGGCGGTCGCGAGCGAGATCGTCGAGCCGTTGATGAGGGCGAGGACGTCCTTGGGCTTGAGGTCGAACTCGATCTCCAGCCCGGCGGCGGCGAGCGCCTCGACGGCCGGCATGCGCACGCCGCGGTGGTACGCCTCGGCCTTCTCGTGGCCGACCATCACGCTCACCATGTGCGCGAGCGGGGCGAGGTCGCCGGAGGCGCCGACCGAGCCCTGCCCGGGGATGACGGGGAGGACGTCGGCGTTGAGCATCGCGATGAGGCGGTCGATGCACTCGATGCGGACGCCGGACATGCCCTTCGCGATCGCGTTCGTGCGCAGCAGCAGGAGAGCGCGGGTCTCGTCGAGCGGGAGGGGCTCGCCGACGCCGGCCGAGTGCGAGTTGATGACCAGCCGCTGGAAGCGCGCCTGGTCGGCAGCGGGGACGCGGACGTCCATCAGCCGGCCGAGCCCGGTGTTGATGCCGTAGATGGCGGGCGCGTCGGGGGCGAGGAAGTGCTCGTCGACGTAGGCGCGGGCCTCGTTCGTGACGCGGCGGGCCTCGTCGCTCAGCACGACGTGGGGGAACGATCCGTCCGGGAGGCCTCGGGCGACGAGCGCGACGTCCTCGATCGTGAGGGTGAAGCCGTCGATCTCGACGACGGCGGTGTCGGCAGCGGCAGTGTCGACGACGGCCTGGGCCAGTTCAGTCATGGGGAGAGTCTCTTTCGTTGATCCGGCTTCGACGCCTCGGCTGTTCGGTCTTTCTGCCTCAAGTCTGCAGAGACAGGCTCGATCCTTCAAGTCGACCGAACAGAGTCGTGCAACCGCCCGGTGTGGCGCAGAGGATTCGGCTGTCGCCCGCGAAGGACGGCCGCCGCCGCACAGGATTCGGCGGTCGCGGACCGCCGGCGGACGACAGGAAGGGCCGCCCCCGCGCTCAGCGCGGAGACGGCCCTTCTGGCGGTGGACGGCGTCAGCTCGGAGGAGCGGCGTGCACCGTGCGCGGGTCGTTGAACGACTGCGCGCGGCCCGAGAACTCGGACTCGAGATCCAGGAGCTCCTGGGCGGCGAAGAACGCCATCCCGCTGTGCCCCGGGTACTCGTCCGGCATCAGCTCGTTCGAGTAGGTGTTGCCCATCTCCTCGAGGTTCGCCCGGCCGGCCTCGATCATGCCGGCCATCGCCGCCTTCATGGTGAAGTGCATCGTCACGAGCTGGAATCCGAGCTCCGCCAGCTGCGCGAAAGACATCTGCTGGAGTCCGCGCTTGGCGTTGATGTCGGCGAACATCTTGAGCCCCGGCACGCGCCGGGCGACCTCGGCGGCGTCCTCCAGCGTCGTCACGTTGACCACGACCGTCGCGTGCGCCCCCAGGGCCACGCAGTCGATCATCCGCTGGATGCCCTCCTCCAGGTTCGCACTGCCGTAGTTGCTGCGGGCGATCACCATGCAGTCCGTGCCCTCGACGGCCTTCACCGCCGCGCGGACCTTCGCGTAGTACTCCTCCCGCGGGATCAGGTTGTCGGTCGAGACGTCCCGGGCGTAGCCGGGCTCGAACTCGTCCTCCATCAGCACGGCCATCGCGCCGGCCTTGGCGACCCGGCGGCAGGTCTCGTAGACCTGGAGCGGGCTGGCGCCGAAGCCGTCCTCGATGTCGACCGCCAGCGGCAGCGGCGACATGTCGACGATCCGCTCGACGGCCCAGAGCAGCTCCTCGAGGGAGAGCAGGCCGAGGTCGGGGATGCCCTTCATCGACATCGACACCTCCGACCCGCTGAGCAGCATGGCCTCGAAGCCGGCCAGCTCGACCGCGCGCGCCGACGAGCAGTCGAAGACGCAGGGGGCCAGCACGCTCCCCGACTGCATCAGCTCGAGCAGGGTCCTCTTCGCGGTCATCGTGCGCTGTCCTCTCGACGGGTGGTCATCAGTCGTCCTTCGTGACGATGCGGTAGTTCCAGGTCAGGCTGACGTTCCTGACCTCCATGCCGTGCACGTCGGGGTTGATCAGCATCGCGATGCCGTTCTGCACGGTCGGGAGCACGGCCACGTCCCCGAGGAGGACGTCCTCCGCCTGGTGCAGGCTGTCCCAGCGCGCCTGCGGCTGGCTGAGCATGTCGGCCGTGCGGGCCGCGGCGATGATCGAGTCGTACTCGGGGTTCGCGTAGCCGCCGAAGTCGCGGATCGACGTCGAGGAGAGCAGCTCGAGGAACGCCATCGGGTCCTTGTAGTCGGGGCCCCAGCGGAACAGGTAGAGGTCGAAGTCGCCGGCGGTGGCCTGCTCGTTGGCCGTGGCCTTGGGCTGGCTCGTCAGCTCGATCGAGAGGCCGGGGAGGTTCGCCTCCCACTGCGAGGCGATGAACTCGGCCTGCGCGATCGAGGCCTCGTCGTCCCAGTAGGACAGGCGCAGCGTCACGGAGTCGGTGCCGAGGGCGGCGAGTCCGGAGGTCCACGCGGCCTGCGCGGCGTCGACGTCGTAGGGGAGGTAGGTGTCGCCGGTGTCGCGGAACTGCTCGCCGTCGGGCCCGATCGCCAGGTTCTTGCCGACGAAGTAGTCGGCCGGCTCCGCGCCGTTCTTGAGCACGCTGTTCGCGAGCGCGTCCTTGTCGAACGAGGTGGCCAGAGCGGTGCGGACGTCCTTGTTCGCGAGGGCCGGATTGTCGAGGTTCGGGTACATGTACCACATGTGCACCTCGAGCGCGGTGGTCAGCTCGGCGGAGTCCGCGTAGCGGTCGATGAGGCTCCCGGAGATCTCGGTGAAGTCGAGGTCGCCGCTCTCCTGCAGCAGGGCAGCGGTCTGCGAGTCCTTCACGACCTGCCACTTGATCTCGTCCAGGTCGATGCCGTCCGCGTTCCAGTAGTCGGCGTTCTTCGCGACCGAGAAGTTGTTGGCGAAGTCCCACGAGTCCCAGGTGAACGGGCCGTTGTAGATGGTGGTCTCCGGCGTCTGGCCGTACTTGTCGCCGACCTCGGCGAGGTAGGCCTCGTTGACCGGCAGGAAGGCGGGGCGCACGAGCAGCGCCTGGAAGTAGGGCACGTCGGCGGCGAGCTCGACCTGCAGGGTCTTGTCGTCGAGCGCCGTGACGCCGAGCTGGTCGTAGTCCATGCCCTGGTTGACGATCTCGTTGGCGTTCTTGATGCCCGCGGCCACCGCCTCGTTGCTGTTCGGTGCGGCGGTGGCGGGGTTCACCAGGCGCTTCCAGGAGAACTCGAAGTCCTGCGCGGTGACCGGCGTCCCGTTGCTCCAGGTCGCGTCGCGGATGGTGAACGTGTAGGTGAGCCCGTCCTCCGACTTCTCGAAGCTCTCGGCCATCAGCGGGTCGATCTCGCCGTCCGCATCGAGCGTGTAGAGCCCGTCGAACACGGCTGTGAGGACCTCGTTCGACATGCCGTCGTTCACCTTGTGCGGATCGACGGCCTGGAGGGGGAGGAGCTTGCCGACGGTCAGCACGTGCGACGAGGTGCCGCCGGAGGCGCTGGTCGCCGGATCGGTGCTGCAGGCGGAGAGCAGACCGACGGCCGCGGTCAGGGCGACCGCGGCGGTCAGGAGCTTCGAGAGCTTTTTCATGGGAGGAGGTGCCCTTTCGGGAGATGCATCGGAGGACTCGGCTGAGTCGGGTGGGGGTGCGGAGGACGCGGTGCCGGTGGGGGAGGTGCTGCACCGCATTCGGTCGATACCCCGAAAGTCTGCACTCTCATGCACTTGGAGGCAAACACTCTGTATCCTGTGCTGCTAAAGCTCCACACTCTGCACGGAACCGCACCGCGACCGGGAAAGGCGCCCCACTTGCCGAACATTATTAGGTCCGTCCGACTCGACGACATCGACCGCGCGATCATCGATGTGCTGGTCACGGACGGCCGCATCCCGAACAAGGACCTCGCCGACAAGGTCGGCCTCGCGCCGTCCTCCTCGCTGGCCCGGGTGCGCGCACTGATCGAGAGCGGCGTCATCTCGGGCTTCCACGCCGAGGTGGACGCCCGGCTCCTCGGCAAGGGGATCCGCGCCATCCTCCGCGTGCAGCTCAAGGAGCACTCGCGGGCGGAGAACGCCCGGTTCGCCGCGGCCATGGCTCAGCTCCCGCAGGTCGTGAACCTCTGGCTCGTCGCCGGCGAGGACGACTACCTGATCGAGGTCGTCGCGAGCAGCCCCGACGACCTCAGCGACTTCGTCCTCGACTGCGTCACCTCGGATCCGGTCGTCGCCGACACCTACACGACACTCGTCTTCTCTCGCTGGCGCGGCAGGGGCCCCCTGCCGGACGGGCCGTCGGAGTGACGGACGCTCCGCTCTCCCCGGCGCAGATCCGGCGGCTCCTCGAGGGCCGCGTGCTGATCGACACTCACAACGACCTGCTCTGCGGCCTCCGCCGATGGGAGGGCTACGCCGTCGGCGGCTTCGACGGCGCCCGCCCCTCCTTCCACACCGACCTCCCGCGGCTGCGCGCCGGCGCGGTCTCGGCCCAGGTCTGGTCGGTGTTCGCCTCGTCGCGGCAGCCGGAGGCGGAGGCCGTGGTCGGCACCCTGGAGCAGATCGACGCCGCCCACCGGTTCGCGGCGGCCCACCCCCGCGACCTGGCGATCGTCCGCACGGCCGACGAGGCCGAGCGCGCGATCGCCCAGGGCCGGATCGCCTCCTTCCTGGGCGTCGAGGGCGGGCAGTCGATCGCGGGGTCGCTGGGCGTGCTCCGGATGCTGGCCCGGCTCGGCGTGCGCCTGTTCTCGCTCACGCACACCACCTCGCTCGACTGGGCGGACTCCGCCACCGACACCGCCCGCGCCGGCGGGCTGACCGCGGACGGCGTCGCGATCGTCGGCGAGCTCGAGCGCCTGGGCGTCGTCGTCGACCTGTCGCACACCTCCGAGCGCACGCAGCGGGCGGTGCTGACCGTCGCCCGCGCGCCCCTGCTCTTCTCGCACTCGGGCGTCGCCGCCGTCGCCGAGCACCCGCGGAACGTCGGCGAGGACGTCCTCCACCGGCTCGCCGGTCAGGGCGGCGTCCTCCAGGTCGCCTTCGTCGCGCAGTTCCTCTCGCGCGAGTTCGCCGACTGGTCGGCCGAGGCGGACGGCGAGCGCGGCCGGCTCGGGATCGACACCTCCCTGCCGTGGCCGCGCGCTCCGCGACCGGCGGAGACGGCCGACGCGGCCCGCGCCGCGAACAGGAGCGCGATGCCCGCCCAGGACCCGTCGGCCCTGGAGGCGTTCTCGCGCTGGGCGCTGGCGCATCCGGCACCGCGGGTCACCGTGGGGCACGTCGCGGACCACGTCGAGGCCGCCCGCGACACGATGGGCGTCGCGCACGTCGGCCTCGGCAGCGACTTCGACGGCGTCGCCGACCTGCCGGACGGGCTCGGCGACGTCGCGGGCTATCCGCTCCTGCTCGCCGAGCTCTCGGCGCGCGGCTGGTCGCCGGACGACCTCCTCGACCTCGCCGGCCGCAACACGATGCGCGTCCTCCGCGCCACCGAGGCGACGGCGGACTGACCCCGCCGCCGCCGTCGCCGCAGGTCAGGGACGCTCGGCGACGAAGCGGTGCACCACCGAGAGGTCCTGGTCGCCGAGACCGGCCTCGGTGAGCTCACGGAAGACGTCGGCCACCGTCGCCAGCACGGGCGCCGGGGTGCCGGTCGCCTCCGCCTCGTCGGCGGCCGCGTGGAGGTCCTTCACCATGTAGGAGGCGACCCCGGTCGGCCGGTAGTCGCGGGCGACCAGCGCGGCCCGCTTGGTCTCGAGGACGCGGCTGCCCGCGTAGCCGCCCTGCAGCAGCTCCAGCAGCGCGCCGAGGTTGAGACCCGAGCGCTCCGCGATCACCGCGGCCTCGGCGATCGCCGTCATCGTCGCCGCGACGATCAGCTGGTTGCAGGCCTTGGCCACCTCCCCGGCTCCGAGCGGGCCGAGGTGCAGCGCCGTCCCGCAGGCGGCGAGCACGGGGAGCGCGCGGGCGACGTCGTCCTCCTCGCCGCCGACCATGATCGAGAGCGTCCCCGCCTCGGCGCCCTCGGTCCCGCCGCTGACGGGCGCGTCGATCAGCCGCAGCCGCGGGTGCTGCCGGGCGAGGGCGCGCAGCCCCTCCGGTGAGACGCTGGAGCACACGACGAGCAGGGGGCCGGTGCCGTCGACCGGCACGCTCTCGTCCCCGGACAGCAGCTCCTCGATCTGCGGGAGGTCGGGCACCATCAGCAGGAGCACGTCGGACGCCAGGGCGAGCGCGCGGGGCGAGTCGTGCCACACCGCCCCCGGGACCGCCGCCCTGGCGCGATCGGCCGAGGCGGGGCGCGCCGTGATGCCCAGCGCGAAGCCCGCGGCGAGCACGCGACGCGCCATCGGAGCACCCATGCTGCCGAGGCCGATGAGGCCGACTCGCAGGGGCGTCGGAGAGGAGGCTGAGGCCGTCGAGGTCATGCGGCCAGCGTACCGAACGCGGTTCAGTGGAGTGGAAGGCGGCTACAGTAGCCACGGGCCGAACCGAGCGGAGCCATTCGCAGCATCGCACTCGGTCCGCGGAAGGACACCCCGTGATCGATCGCCTCGACCCCGCGCCCGGACGCCTGCGCGTGGTGGCCGCCACGCCGATCAGCGACGAGCTGATCGCACGGGTGATGGAGCTGGAGCCGCGGATCGACTTCGTCGCGGATCAGAGCCTGCTGCCGCCGATGCGGCACCCGGGCGATCACGGCGGCGACCCGGCCTTCGAGCGCACGGCGGAGCAGCAGGCCGCGTTCGAGGAGCTGGTCGACTCGGCCGAGGTGCTCTACGGGATCCCCGGCGAGGACCCGGCTGCGCTGGCTCGCACGGTCGCCGCGAACCCGGGGCTGCGCTGGGTGCAGACGATGCCCGCGGGCGGCGGCGCGCAGGTGAAGAAGGCCGGCCTGAGCGAGGAGCAGCTCGCGCGGGTCGCGTTCTCCACCTCGGCGGGCGTGCACTCCGATCCGCTGGCCGAGTTCTCCCTGTTCGGCCTGCTGGCGGGCGCGAAGACGCTGCCCAAGCTGCAGGCGCTGCAGGGCGCTCGCGAGTGGGGGTCGCGCTGGACGATGGCGCTGCTGTCCGAGCAGACCATCCTGATCGTCGGGCTCGGCACCATCGGCCGCGCGACCGCGCAGAAGCTGTCGGCCCTCGGCGCCCGGGTGATCGGCACCAGCCGACACGAGAGCGCCGTCGAGCACGTCGACGAGATCGTCCAGCCGTCGGCGATCGCCGACGTCGCCGGGCGGATCGACGGCGTCGTCGTCACCCTCCCCGGCACCGAGCAGACCGAGAAGCTCGTCGGCGCCGACTTCTTCGCCGCGCTGCGCCCCGGAGCGACGCTGGTCAGCGTCGGCCGCGGCACCGTGATCGACGAGGACGCGCTGCTCGCCGCGCTCGAGGACGGCCGGGTCGGCTTCGCCGCCCTCGACGTCGTCGCCGAGGAGCCGCTCACCCAGGACAGCCCGCTCTGGAGCCACCCGAGCGTGCTGCTCAGCCCGCACACCGCCGCGCTGAACGCGGCCGAGGACCGCCTGATCGCCGAGCTCTTCGCCCGCAACGCCACCCGCTTCCTCGACGGCGAGGAGCTGATCAACCGGGTCGATACGGTGGAGTTCTACTGACACCGCGGACACCGCTCCGGCGAGAGGACGACATGGCACGCTCCGGCACGAGCGCGGACGGCCCCGCCGACGCGGAGAAGGGCTCGGGCGCGCCCGCCGTCGAGCGCTCGGTGCGGATCCTCGACTACCTCGCCGAGGCGGGCGGGCAGCCCCGGACGCTGACCGACATCGCCCGCGAGCTGGGGATCGCGAAGTCGTCGACCTCGAACCTGTGCGCGGCGCTCGAGGACGGCCGGCTCGTCCGCCGGGTCGGCTCGGGCTACCTGCTCGGACGCCGGACGGTCGAGCTGGGCAGCTCCTACCTCGCCGGGTTCGACTCCGTGCGCGAGTTCTACCGGCTCTGCGAGGACTCGCCCGTCCTCTCGCGCCGGCTCGTGCAGATCGCGCTCCTCGACGGCACCCGGGTGCTCTACCTCGCGGTGCACGAGGGGCGGGAGCGCTTCGCCCTCTCGGCGAGCGTCGGCGACCGCTACCCTGCCTCCGCGACCGCGGTCGGCACCGCCCTGCTCACCGGCCTGACCGACGCCGAGCTGGAGGCGCGCTTCGCGGACGACCGCGACCTCGTCGTCTTCACCGACCGGTCGACGTCCTCTCTCGCCGGTCTCCTCGAGAAGGTGCACCGAGCGCGCGAGCGCGGCTACGCCGTCGACGACGGGGAGCTGCACCCCAGCGTCGTCGGCCTCGCCGTCGCGATCCCATCCCCCGAGCGCGCGGACCTGTCCCTCGCCATCGGTGTCTCGCTGGTGCGACCGCGGACCGGGGAGGAGGACCGCGCCCCCGTCGTCGAGGCACTGCGTCAGGCCGCTCGGACCCTGGGACGCCCCCGGCTGGGACCGGAGCCCTCGGCCTGAGCCCTTGGTGGGCGTTCACAGGATTGAACCCGGTTCAGAGTACTGATAGCTTCGGGGCATCCCGCCGGCGCGGGCGGTGAGGCGAGCGAGGGCTGCGGATGCGCGACGAGACACGGGCCACCCGATGAGGATCTCCCGCCTGGACACGTCCTCCGGCCCGGTCGCCGTCCTCGAGCGCGACGGCGCGTGGCGGGCCATCGACGACCCGTTCGCCGCGGCACCGCACGAGACCGGCGGCTCCTGGCCGCTCGACGGTGCACGCCTGCTCGCCCCCGTCCTCCCCCGGGTGATCCTCGGGATGGCGCACAACGCCTCGGCGTCCGACCGGTCCCGCCCCCCGCAGGCCTTCCACAAGACCGCGCACACCCTCGCCGGCCCCGGCGACGCGATCGTGCTCGACGAGGGCATCGGGCCGATCGACGCCGAGGGCGAGCTCGCCCTCGTGATCGGGCGCACCGCCCGGCGGCTCACCGCGGAGAACGCGCTCGACCACGTCCTCGGAGCGACGATCGCGAACGACGTCACGGCTCCCGCGCAGATCGCCGCGGACAGCCTCTTCCTCCAGGGCAAGAACGGCGACGGCTGGACTCCGCTCGGACCCTGGATCGAGACGACCCTCGACCTCGACGCCGCCGCCCTCACCGTCCACGTCGACGGCGTCCTCCGCGCGAGCTCCTCGACGGCGGCGCTCGGCTGGAAGGCCCGCGAGATCCTCGTCCACCTGTCCGCGCACCTGACGCTGCGGCCCGGCGACGTCGTGCTGACCGGCTCGCCGGGCACGGCGGTCCCGGTGCAGCCGGGGCAGGAGGTGCGGATCGGCGTCGCCGGCCTCGGCGAGCTCGTCAACCGCACGGTCGCGGGTCCTGCGCGGGGCGCTCCGCCGGCACCCTGACGGCCCCGACGCCCGCACACTCCCCCGCCGAGCCCCTCCTGGAGGACCCCTTGCTCTTCGACCTCACCGGGCGCATCGCCCTCGTCACCGGTTCGAGCCGGGGCATCGGCCGCGCCGTCGCCGTCGGCCTGGCCGAGGCCGGCGCCACCGTGGTGCTCAACGGCCTCGACCCCGTGCGCCTCGAGCGGACGCGGGCCGAGCTCGCGGAGCGCTTCGGCGACGACGCGTCGGGCCGGCCCCGCATCCGAGCCCGCGCGTTCGACGTCACCGACGACGCCCGGGCGGAGGAGGGAGTCGCCTGGATCGAGGAGGCCGTCGGTCCGCTGCGCATCCTCGTCAACAACGCCGGCGTGCAGCACCGGGTGCCCCTTCTCGACCTCGAGGTCGCCGACTGGGAGCGGGTGCTGCGCACCAATCTGACCAGCGCGTTCGTCGTCGGCCGGGCCGCCGCCCGCCGGATGATTCCGCGCGGCGCCGGCAAGATCGTCAACGTCGCCTCGGTGCAGGCCGACCTCGCCCGTCCCACCATCGCGGCCTACACCGCGGCCAAGGGCGGGGTGCGCAACCTCACCCGCGCGATGACCGCGGAGTGGGCGCAGCACGGCATCCAGGTCAACGCGATCGCCCCGGGCTACATCCACACCGAGATGACGCAGGGACTCGTCGACGACGAGGCTTTCAATGCCTGGATCCTCGGCCGCACGCCCGCCGCGCGCTGGGGTCGCGTCGAGGACCTCATCGGCCCGGCGGTCTGGCTGGCCTCCGACGGCTCCGACTACGTCAACGGCCAGGTCGTCTTCGTCGACGGCGGCATGACGGTCGTCGTCTGAGCGCCGACCCCCTCACCAGGAGCAGAACAGCATGAGCGCAGCGCCCGCCGCCGTCCCCGCCACCACGACCCGGGTCGTCGTGCACGCCGCCGGCGACCTCCGGATCGAGGAGGCGCCGCTGCCCGCGCGCGCCGCCTCGGACGCCGTGGTAGCGGTCGCGTACGGGGGCGTCTGCGGCTCCGATCTGCACTACTGGACGCACGGTGCCGCCGGCGAATCGATCCTGCGCGAGCCGCTGGTGCTCGGGCACGAAGTGGTCGGCACGGTCGTCGAGGCGGCGGCCGACGGGTCCGGACCGCCGGTGGGCGCGGAGGTCGCCGTCCATCCCGGGACCGCGCACGGCGAGCACCCGCCCGGCCGTCCGAACCTCGCCGCCGAGGGCACCTACCTCGGCAGCGCGGCACGGCTGCCGCACACGCAGGGGGCCTTCGCGCAGCACGCCGTCCTCCCCGCGCGGATGCTGCGCCGGCTGCCCGCCGGCCTGAGTCTGCGGCGGGCGGCGCTGGCCGAGCCCGCGGCGGTCGCCTGGCACGCCGTCTCCCGCGCCGGCGAGGTCGCCGGGACGCGAGCGCTCGTCCTCGGCAGCGGGCCGATCGGCGCCCTGATCATCGCGGTGCTGAAGAGGGCGGGCGCGCGGGAGATCATCGCCGTCGACCTCGCGGAGGCTCCGCTCGCGGTGGCGCGCGCCGCCGGAGCGACCCGCACGCTCCTGGCGACCGACGCCGAGGCGATCGCCGCGGTGGCCGCCGACGTCGTCTTCGAGTCGTCGGGCAACCCGCACGGGCTCGCCTCGGCGGTGCGCGGCGCCGCCCGCGGCGGCACCGTCGTCATGGTGGGGCTGCTGCCCTCGGGCGAGCAGCCGGCGCTGCTGTCGCTCGTGATCACCCGCGAGCTGCGGCTGATCGGCTCGTTCCGCTTCGTCGAGGAGATGAGCGACGTGCTGGCGGCGCTGGCGGACGGGAGCCTGGCGGTCGACGCCGTCGTGACGCACGTCCTGCCGGCGTCGCGCGCACTCGAGGCCTTCGAGATCGCCCGCGACCCCGAGCGCTCCAGCAAGGTGCTCCTCGACTTCCGCTGACCACCGGATCTCCTCGGAAGAGACGCCCGCAGACATGCTGGTCGAGTAGCCCCGCAGGCGCCCCCATGCTGGTCGAGCAGCCACCGGAGGCGGCGTATCGAGACCCGCCATCGCCAGCAGGCCGGGTCTGCAGACTCCACGTCTGACACCGGTGGATCTCGATACGCCCGCTCCGCGGGCTACTCGATCAGCATGAAGTGGGGGCCGCTCGGTGAGCGGCCCCCCACCCTGTCGGGCGGGCACCCTCCCATGCTGGTCGAGCAGCCCCGAAGGGGCGTAGGAGACCCACCCGAGCGAACCCGCCGCGAGCGTCAGTCCGCCGCGCCGCTCGCGATCTGCTCGTGGTGGTGGATGACCTCGGCGACGATGAAGCCGAGGAACTTCTCCGCGAAGGCCGGATCGAGGTGCGCGTCCTCGGCGAGCGCCCGCAGGCGCGCGATCTGGCGCGACTCGCGCTCGAGGTCGGCGGGCGGCAGCCCGTGCGCCGCCTTCAACCGCCCGACCTTCTGGGTGAACTTGAAGCGTTCGGCGAGCAGGTGGATCAGCGCCGCGTCGATGTTGTCGATGCTCTGACGGATCTGCTCGAGCTCGGCCAGCGCCTCGGCGTCCGACCCCTCGCGCGACGGTTCCTCGATCATGCCTCCGACCCTAACGGACCGGCACCGGACGACCCACGGCGGCACGACGAAGGCCCCCGCCCGTCACGGGGCAGGGGCCTTCGAGGAGAAGGAGTGTCAGTCGACGATGTTGAGCACGACGTCGACGTTGCCGCGGGTGGCGTTCGAGTACGGGCACATGGTGTGCGCCTTCTCGGCGACGGCGTGCGCGTCCTCCGAGCTCGCCTTGGGGACATAGATGTCGAGCTCGACCGCGAGGCCGAAGCCGCCGTCGTCGTTCTTGCCGATCGAGACGCTCGCCGACACCTGCGCGTCGGTGGTGTCGATCGAGAGCGCCTTGCCGGAGCCGTGCAGCGCGCTGAGGAAGCAGGCCGCGAAGCCGGCGGCGAAGAGCTGCTCGGGGTTCGTGCCCTCGCCGGAGCCGCCGAGCTCCTGGGGCGGGCGGGTGTCGAGGTCGAGTCGGTCGTCCTCGGTGCGGACGTGGCCGTCGCGTCCTCCACCGGAGGCGTGGGCGATGGCGGTGTAGAGAGCATCCATCCCCCCATCACACCACTGCGCGGCCGGGAGCGGGGTGAGCGTCGGATGCACGTCCTCCCGACATCGCCTGCGCGCGCCGGGAGGGAACGGCGCCGGGACGCTCCGGCCCCGGGAATCGCCTCCGAACCGCCCCGTCCGGCCGTCAACCCCCTCCCGGCTCCCTCCCCCCGGGTGTGGCCTGGAGGCACGCACCCGGTGAGAGCCGGAGGACCACCGGCGACATCGCCGGCAGAAGGAGGAAGCATGCGCGCACTCACGTGGCAGGGCGTCGAGAAGGTCTCGGTCGAGACCGTCCCCGATCCCCGCATCCAGCAGCCGACGGACGCCATCGTCCGGATCACCTCGACCGCCATCTGCGGCTCGGACCTGCACCTGTACCGCCTGCTCGGCCCGTACCTCGACAAGGGCGACATCCTCGGCCACGAGCCGATGGGCATCGTCGAGGAGGTCGGCGCGGGCATCACGAAGCTCAAGGTCGGCGACCGCGTCGTCGTCCCGTTTAACATCTCCTGCGGTGAGTGCTTCATGTGCCGCCGCGGACTGCAGTCGCAGTGCGAGACCACCCAGGTGACCGAGTACGGCTCCGGGGCCTCGCTCTTCGGCTACACGAAGATGTACGGCCAGGTCCCCGGCGGCCAGGCGGAGTTCCTCCGCGTGCCGCTCGCCGACTACAACACCGTCGTCGTCGGCACCGACCTGCCCGACGAGAACTACCTGTTCCTCAGCGACATCGTGCCGACGGCCTGGCAGGGCGTCGAGTACGCGAACGTGCCCGACGGCGGCTCGCTCGTCGTCTTCGGCCTCGGCCCGGTCGGCCAGTTCGCGGCCCGCATCGGCGCGCACAAGGGCTACCGCGTGCTGGCGGTCGACCCGGTCGCCGAGCGCCGCGCGATGGCCGCCCGCCACGGGATCGAGGTCTTCGACTTCACCGACGACATCAACGACCAGCTGCGCGACCTCACCGACGGCCGCGGCCCCGACTCCGTCGTCGACGCGGTCGGCATGGAGGCGCACGGCTCGCCGATGGGCTCGTTCGCCCAGACGGTGGCCGGGCTGCTGCCCGACCCGATCGCCCGGAAGGCGATGGACACGGTCGGAGTCGACCGGCTCGCCGCGGTCGTCTCCTCGCTCGACCTGGTGCGCCGCGGCGGCACGGTCTCGCTGAGCGGCGTCTACGGCGGCGAGGCCGACCCGCTGCCGCTGAAGTCGATGTTCGACAAGCAGATCACCCTGACCATGGGCCAGTGCAACGTGAAGCGCTGGATCGACGAGCTGCTGCCGCTGGTCGAGGACTCGAGCGACCCGCTCGGCGTGAACGACCTCGTCACCCACCGCGCCCCGCTCGAGGACGCCCCCGGCCTCTACGAGACCTTCCAGAAGAAGGAGGACGGCTGCATCAAGGTCGTCCTGCAGCCGTAGCGGGCGACGACTCATGCTGATCGAGTAGCCGCGGCACGCGGCGTATCGAGATCCCGCGTCCGGCGGGCGGGTCTCGGTACACGCCTCCCGCCCCGGACACGACGAAGGCGGCGCCCCCGAGGGGGCGCCGCCTGAGTCGTGGTGCGGGAAGACCTACTTGAAGACGTCCTTGATGTCCTCGCCGGTCTGCTTCGCGGAGGCCGAGGCCTGGTCCTTCTGGCCCTCGGCCTTCAGGCTGTCGTCGTTCTTGTGGTCGCCCAGGGCTTCCTTCGCCTTGCCGGCGATGTCCTGAGCGGCGTTCTTGATCTTGTCATCGAGCCCCATGGTGGTGCCTCCTTCGTGATCGTCGTGCGCTGAACTGTCACCCGAAGGTAGGAGCGCTTTCTGCTCGTCGGCTGGGAGCCGGAAGGGGCTTGCCCGACCGCTCGCCGAGATGCCACGATCGTCGGTTGCCCGCGCTCGGAGCGTCCGGCGAGGGATCAGGTGGCGGGCGTCGCGGTGTCCGACGGCGCCGTCTGCGTGGGCTCCATCGTGGGCGTGGGGGTCGAGCCGTCGTCGGCGCTGGTCGGCACGGCGCTCCCCGACTGGTTCGGGGTCTGCGCGTCACCGGTGCAGCCGGCGAGCAGGCCGATGGTGAGGGCGGAGGCGCCGAGCGCGCCGAGGACGCGCACGGTGGCGGACGGTCGAGTGCGGAGCATGGGATGCCTTTCCGTGAGCGGAGACGGGGCGGTCGTGCCCCCGTCCCCCTCGACGCTAGGCAGCGCTGCGAGGGCCGGTAAGGGCTTGACGCCCCGGTCCACCGCATCGGGAGCCGACGTCCAGGAAGCGTCGACCGGGCCCCGGGCACGGATGCGCGTGATCGTACGCCCTCGCGCCGTCCGTCCGCTACGCCCTATCTCGGCGCACGGCGCACTGCCCAGACTGGCGACGCCGGCACGCAGACCACCACACCTCGATCCTGGAAGGGACAGACGATGTCGAACATCGATCCCGCTTCACCTCCGTTCGGAGACGGCGCGGCGAACGCCCGCGCCGCCGACCCCTCGTACGACAGCACCTACGACGCACCGCTCACCTCCGAGCCGTTCTCGTCGGACACGACGACCACCGACTCGACCTCCGGCGCGCACAGCGTGGCCGGGGGCACCTCGGGCAGCGTCTCGGACGCCGCCGGCTCCGCCAAGGAGAAGGCTGCTGAGACCGCGGGCGCCGCCAAGGAGCAGGCCGGCGCCGTCGCCGGCGATGCCAAGCAGGCCGCGGGCGACGTGCTCGCCACCGGCAAGGAGGAGGCCGCCAACGTCGCCCAGGAGGCGAAGGTGCAGGTCAAGGACCTCCTCGACCAGAGCCGCACCCAGCTCACGGAGCAGGCGCACGCCCAGAAGGAGAACGCCGCGAAGGGCGCCCGCGCCTTCAGCGACGACCTCACCGCACTCGCTAACGGCGAGGGCGGCGAGGGCAACGCCGCCGCGAAGCTCGTCTCGCAGGCCGCCGAGCGCGCCCAGGGCGTGGCGTCGTGGCTCGAGAGCCGCGACCCGTCCGAGCTGCTCGACGACGTCCGCTCGTTCGCGCGCCGCCGTCCGGGTGCGTTCATCCTCATCGCCGCCGCCACCGGCCTCGTCGCGGGACGCCTCGTGCGTGCGCTGACCGCCGAGGCGAAGGACGAGAAGGCCGCGACCGCGGACACCTCCGGACCCGAGTTCGCCGCTCCCGCAGCCGCCGACTACTCCGGTGGCGGCACGACGACGACCTCGTTCGACGAGCGCGGCGATTTCGCGCCGACCGAGCCCGTCGCCGACCCGCTGAGCACGCCGATCACGCCGGGCTACGACGGCTTCCCGAACGGGACCCGGCCGTGACCGATCCGCTGGGCGCGCATCGCGCCGCCGCAGAGCCGACGCCCGGAGAGCGCGCGGGCTCGACCTCCCTCGGCGATCTGCTCGGCGAGGTCTCCCGCGACCTCTCGACGCTGATCCGCCAGGAGATGGCGCTCGCCAAGGCCGAGCTCAAGGAGTCGGCCGGCAAGGCCGGGAAGGGTGCCGGACTCCTCGGCGGCGCGGGCTACGCGGCGCTGATGGCGGTGCTCTTCCTCTCGATCGCCCTCTGGTGGGCGCTCGGAACGCTGATCGGCAACGGCTGGTCGGGCGTGATCGTCGCCGTGATCTGGGGCGTCATCGCGGCGATCCTGTTCGCCGTCGGCCGCAAGAGCCTCAAGCAGGTCGACGGAGCGCCCGAGACGGTCGACTCCCTCAAGCAGATTCCCGAAACCCTCAAGCCGAACGGGGCAGGACGATGACGTACGACGCAGGACAGAACAAGACACCGGAGGAGATCCGGGCCGACATCGAGCGCACGCGCCTCGAGCTCGGCGGCGACGTGGACGCGCTGGCCGAGAAGGTCAGCCCGAGCGCGATCGTCGACCGGCAGACCGACAAGGTCAAGGCCGCCGTCGGCTCCGTCCGCGACCGGGTGATGGGCTCGGCGCACGACGCCGGCGACTCGCTCTCCGGCACGGCCGGATCGGTGAAGAGCGAGGCGAACGGAAACCCCTTCGCGGTGGGCCTGATGGCCTTCGGCGCCGGGCTCCTGATCGCCTCGCTCATCCCCGCCTCGGACGCCGAGAAGGACGCGGCCGGCAAGGTCAAGGAGCAGGCGCAGCCCGTCGTCGACTCCGTGACCGGCGCCGCCAAGGACGTCGCGAGCGAGCTGCGCGAGCCGGCGCAGCAGGCCTTCGCCTCGGTGAAGGACACCGCGACCGACGCCGCGCAGAACGTCAAGGAGGCGGGGGGATCCGCCGCCGAGGACGTGAAGGACTCCGCCCGCGAGGCCAAGCACGCGGTGCAGGAGAACGTGACGCAGGACAGCGACCGCGCGTAACTCCCCCTCCCGCGAGATGCCACTTGTGTACGCCTGTCACGGCGTGTCGCGTACACAAGTGGCATCTCGCTGTCTGCGCGAGGGCGGGCGGGAATAGGGAGCGGGCTCGGGCGCTTCTGGGTCGTATGCGATCCATCGTCTACTCCCGCTCCGGTTCCTCCTCCGTCCTCTCGCTCGTCGACCGGGAGGCCGGCACGCCGGGCGCCGGCGAGGTGCGCGTGCGCGTCCTCGTCTCCGGCGTCAATCCGACCGACTGGAAGGCGCGCGCCGGTGGCGAGCCGCCCTTCGCCGAGGTCGTGCCGAACCAGGACGGCTCCGGCGTGATCGACGCCGTCGGCGAGGGCGTCGAGGGCCTCGCCGTGGGCGACCGCGTCTGGTTCTATCTGGCGGCCCACCAGCGGCCGACCGGCTCCGCGCAGGAGTCGACCGTCCTCGCCGCCGAGCACGTCGTGCGGCTGCCCGAGGGCGTCGACGCCGAGCTCGGAGCGAGCCTCGGCGTTCCCGCGATGACCGCGCACCGCGCCCTGACCGTGCACGAGGAGGGGCCCGCCCGCCTGGCTCCCGGTGCGCTCGCCGGCCGCACCGTCCTGGTGCAGGGCGGTGCGGGAGCGGTCGGCCACGCCGCGATCCAGCTCGCCGTCTGGGCCGGAGCGACCGTCATCGCCACGGTGAGCAGCGACGCGAAGGCGCGGCTCGCGACGGCCGCCGGCGCGCAGCACGTCCTGCAGTACCCGGACGAGCAGCTCGCGGCGAAGATCCTGGAGATCGCCCCCGACGGCGTCCAGCAGATCGTCGAGGTCGCGCCGACGCAGAACGCCGCGCTCGACGTCGAGGTGCTCGCGAACCACGGCAGCATCGGCTACTACGCGAACAACAACGGCGACGACTTCTCGATCCCGATCGTGCCGAGCTTCGCCAAGAACGCCCGCTGGCAGGGCCTGCTGCTCTACACGGTCGGCGAGGCCCCGCTCCAGGCCGCGGCGGAGGACATCACCGCGGCCCTGCGCGACGGAGCCCTCCCCGTCGGCGAGGAGGCCGGCCTGCCGCTGACCTGGTTCCCGCTCGAGGAGACCGCCGCCGCCCACGACGCCGTCGAGAGCAATGTGACGGGCAAGGTGCTCATCCGCGTCGCCGCGGAGTAGGGGCGGGGCGATGCCGAGCGGGCAGCCCCCCGCGCGATCCATGCTGATCGAGTAGCCCTCGCAGAGTGCGTATCGAGATCCGCCGTCGTCCGGTGGTGGGTCTCGATACGCGCTGCGCGCTACTCGACCAGCATGGACCCGACAGCGCCGGTGCGGTCAGCCGCGCAGCGGCGGAGAGCCCGCGACCGTCGCGCGATCGGCGAGCCCGTCGAGCAGCTCGCGCAGCGCCTCCTCGGCCGTCGTCGTCGGCTCCCAGTCGAGCACGGTCCGCGCCCTCTCCGTCGACATCACCGGCGTGTTCGTGGCGATGTCGAGCCAGCCCGCATCGGTGCGCTGGAGCCGCAGGCGCCACGTCGCCGTGACGATCGAGCGGAGCAGCCCCGCCGGCACCGTCACGAGCCGCGCGCCGACGACGTCCGCGATCCGCTGCGGCGTGAGCACCGGCTCCGCGGCGATGTTGAACGCCCCGCCCGCCCGGCGATCGAGCGCCCGCCAGAACGCGTCCGCGACGTCGTCCGCGTGCACGCCCTGGAAGATCAGCGTCCGCGGCAGCGGCAGGATCGGGGGCCGGACCGCCCGCAGCCAGCGTGTGGGGTATCGCGGCCCGGCGAACAGCCCCGCGATCTCGGTCGCCGCGCCGCGCTGGAAGACCAGTCCCGGGCGCAGCCGAGTGAGCACGACCTCCGGGTGCTCCGTCTCGAACGCGTCCATCGCGCGCTCGTTCGCCGCCTTGTGCCGGCTGTACGTCGAGGTGTGCAGCCCGCCGGTCGGCCAGCTCTCGTCCACGCGCAGGCTCTTCGGCGCCGCGCTGTACGCGCCGACGGACGACGCCACCGCGACCTGCCCGACCCCGCTCGCCGCCGCGGCCGCCAGCACCGCCGCGGTGCCGCCGACGTCGACGAGGCGCTGGAGCGGCTCGTCGTGGCTCGGCTGCAGCGCCCAGGCCAGGTGCACGACAGCGTTCACGCCGGCGAACGCCTCCCGCAGCTGACGCACGGCGTCGCTCGAGGCCACGTCGACCTCGTGCCAGCGCACGTCGCGGTACTCGTCCGCTCCGGGTCGCGGCTCGCGCCGGGCGATCCCGACGATCTCCTCCACCGACGCCTCCCGCCGGAGGCGCCTCAGCAGGGCCGTGCCCAGGTTGCCCGTCGCTCCGACGATCGCGATCCGCATGATGTCCCTCCGCGGGCGGCGTCCGCCGTCCTGGTCCCACGCTAGGCACCGCCTCCCCACCGCAGCAGCCGCTTGACACCCGTGGCCGGCTCGACCGCCTAGCCCACCCGACCGGCGCCGCGCACCCCCGCGCGTCGAGCCCGGCACCTGCCTAGCCTTGAAGGCATGCCCCGCCGCCCCCGCTCGTCCGCCCTGCGCCACGAGATCGACGGCATCGAGCTGCGCACCCTGGCGACCGGTCGCGCAGGCTCCGGCCGCACCTTCGTCCTGATCCACGGCATCGGGATGTCGCACCACACCTTCTCGACGCTCGCCGTCGCCCTCCGCGCGCACGGCCGCGTCGTCGCCGTCGACCTCGCGGGCTTCGGCGCCAACCGCTCGCCCCGCCGGCGCGTCGGCATCGCCGACCACGCCCGCCTCGTCGAGCGGGTGCTGGCGGAGCGCGGCGTCACCCGCGCGATCGTCGTCGGCCACTCGATGGGCGCTCAGGTGGCCGTCGAGCTGGCCGCCCGCGCACCCGGCCTCGTCGAGGGAGCGGTCCTGATCGGCCCGGTCGTCGACCCGCAGCGCCCCGGGGCGACGCGGCAGGGCCTCGCGCTCGCCCGCGACTGCCTCGGTGAGCCGCTCGGAGTCGACGCCCTGCTCTTCGCCGACTACGTCCGCGGCGGTCTCGCCTGGTACCTGCGCCAGCTGCCCGAGATGCTGCACTACCCGATCCAGCGGCGGCTGGCGGCGGTGACCCGGCCCGTGCTGATCGTGCGCGGGAAGGACGATCCGATCGCCACCCGGGACTGGTGCGAGCGCCTCCTCGCGCACGCCGCCGACGGGCGCCTGCTCGAGTTCGCCGGCTCCCGCCACGTGGTCCCCCGCACGCAGCCGGAGTCCCTCGCCCTCGCCCTGGCCTCCTTCGCCGCCGACGCCTCTCCCGCTCCCGTCCCCGCCGCGGTCCCCGCATGACGCACCTCGTCCGCGACGCCGTCTGGTGGATCCGCGACTACGCCTACGCCGTCGCCTGGCAGGTCCGCGCCTTCGTCTCGCGCCGCGCGCCCGACTACTACCTCGACGGCACCGAGCGGCCGATCGTGGTGCTGCCCGGGATCTGGGAGACCTGGGCCTTCCTCCGCCCGATCATCGACCCGCTGCACCGCCGCGGCCACCCGATGCACGTGCTGACCAGCCTCGGCTGGAACGGCCGCCCGGTCGCCCGCACCGCCGAGGACGTGGCCGCCTACCTCGCAGAGCACGACCTCCGCGACGTGGTGATCGTCGCGCACAGCAAGGGCGGGCTGATCGGCAAGTACGTGATGACCGAGCTCGACCCCGACGGCCGCGTCGACCGGATGGTCGCGGTGGCCACGCCGTTCGGCGGCTCGCGCTACGCGCCCTACCTGCTGCTGAAGAGCCTCCGCTCGTTCTCGCCCCGCGACGCGACGACCCTGCTGCTCTCGAGCCGGGCGGGTGCGAACGCGCGGATCACCTCGGTCTTCGGCCTCTTCGACCCGCACATCCCCGAGGGCAGCATGCTCGAGGGCGCCGTCAACGTGCGGATCGAGACCGGCGGCCACTTCCGGATCCTCAGCGACCCGGAGACGCTCGCGGCCGTCGTCGCGGCGGTCGACGCTCCTACGGGGCCGGCGGCGTGATCGTCTCGGCGTCGGCCGGGCAGTCGATGACCGAGACCCCGCCGCCGTCGGCGTCGTCGACCACGGCCCCGGCTGCGGCGAACGGCGCGCGGAAGCAGTAGGCCTCCGGCAGATCCGCGACGTCCGGGAAGGCCGCGGCGTCGACCGGCGTGCGGAACGACAGCGCCCCGAACTCGCCGCCCTCGCTGAGGGCGTCGTACGACTCGATGCCGATCAGGTCGACGCCCTCGACGGCCTGGTCGCTCGCGAGCCGCGCGTAGCCGAAGGCGTCGTCCTGCGGGCCGGCGAGGGCGGAGACCAGCGCGAGCACGCGGTCGCGGGACTCCTCGCGGGCCGCCACGTCGTTCGACGCGACCACCTCGGGGGCGGGGGCGGTGCAGCCCGCGAGCGCGAGCACCGCCAGGGCCGCGGCGATCGCCGGGGCCGGAGAGATCGCCCGACGCGGAGAGAGGGTCAGGGCCGGTCGGGTCCGCGTCAGCTTCACGCGACCGACCCTAGCCGCTGCCGGAGCGGCCGGCGCCGCCCGTAGCAACTGCTCCTCGCCCGGCGGAAGCCCCTCGGCGGCGAGGGCGGCGGAGCGGACGATGGAGGAATGCGCTCACCGAACAGCACGCGCCCGTCCGGCACCGGACCCCGCAGCACCGGACCGACCGAGCTCCTCCTCGTGCGCCACGGCGAGAGCGTCGCCAACATCGCCGCGAGCGCGGCCGAGGCGGAGGGCGCCCACGACATCGCCGTCGACCGGCGCGATCCCGACGTCGAGCTCTCCCCGGCCGGCCGGGAGCAGGCCCGCGCCCTCGGCCGCTGGCTCGCCGACGGCAACGCGCCCGTCGCCGCCTGGTCCTCGCCGTACCTCCGCGCGTCCTCGACCGCGCAGCTCGCCTTCGAGGAGGCGGGCCTCGACCTCGCGCCGCGCCTCGACGAGCGGCTCCGCGACCGCGACCTGGGCATCGCCGACCGTCTGACCACGGCGGGCTTCCGCGCGCGCTTCCCCGAGGAGGCGGCGCGGCGCGACTGGCTCGGCAAGTTCTACTACCGGCCGCCGGGCGGCGAGTCCTGGACCGACCTCGCCCAGCGCGTGCGCTCGTTCCTCGACCACCTCGATGTCGTCGCGCCGGCCGGGCCGGTCGCGCTGTTCTGCCACGACGCCGTCGTCCTGATCATCCGCTCCGTCTGCGAGGGCCTCACCGAGCGCGAGCTGCTCGACATCGGCAGGGCGACCCCGGTCGCGAACGCCTCCGTCACCCGGCTCGTCCGCGACGGCGACGCCTGGACGCTCGAGCGCTTCAACGAGACCGCGCACCTCGAGGAGTCGAGCGCGCCGGTCACCCGCCACGACACCGGCGAGGACACCCCCGTCGACACCGCCGTCGACAGCGGCGACGACTCGCGAGGAAGGACCGACTCATGAGCGAGACCAGGCACAGGAGCGAGACCGCGCACAGGAGCGCCGTCGTCGACCGCGCCCTGCTCGAACGGCGCTGGCCGCTGCCCGATCCCGCGAGCTCGAAGCACGCCCGCGGCGACGTGGTCGTGATCGGCGGAGCCCGCAAGACACCCGGAGCGGCGATCCTCGCGGGGATCTCGGCCCTGCGGGTCGGCGCCGGGCGGATCACCCTCTGCGTCGCCGAGTCCGTCGCCGCCGCGACCGCCGTGGCGCTCCCCGAGTGCGGCGTCGTGTCGCTCGAGGAGACGCGCGGCGGCTCGATCTCGGGTCGTGGGCTCTCCGCGCTCGAGGGCGAGCTGGGCAGCGCCGACGTCGCGCTGGTCGGCCCCGGACTCGACGACCCGAAGGCGACCACGGCGACGCTGCGCGCCCTCGCGCCGCTGCTCGCCGGCGTCCCCGCCGTCCATCTCGACGCCTTCCCGCTCGGGGTCCTCCCCGGGCAGCGCCGGGTCGCCCGCGCGCTCGCCGGCCGCCTGCTGCTCACGCCGAACACGGAGGAGGCCGCGCGGCTGCTCGGCTCCGAGGTGGACGACGTCGAGGCCGCCGCGATCGCCGTCGCGCGGCGCTACAGAGCGGTCGTCAGCCTCTTCAACGTCATCGCGGCACCCGACGGCGACGCCGTGCGCATCGAGGGCGAGCACCCCGGCCTCGCGACGGCGGGCAGCGGCGACGTCCTCGCGGGTGCGACGGCAGGCCTCCGGGCCCGCGGTCTCGACCCGCAGGGAGCGGCGGCGTGGGGAGCGTTCCTGCACACCGAGGCCGACTCGGTGCTGGTGCGGCGGCTCGGCCCGGCCGGCTACCTCGCCCGTGAGATCCCGGGCGAGTTCCCGGCGCTGCTCACGGGCTGACGCGCCCGGTCGGCCGGGAGGCGCGACTCAGCCCAGGAGGGTCACTGCCGGAGGGTCACTGGGCGACGTCGGCGACGGAGAACGCCACTCCCGGAGTGATCAGGATCGAGGTCTCGCGAGGCTGGCCCTCGCCCTGGTTGACGGTCAGCCAGCGCGACGCGGCGCCGTCGAGCGCCTTCTCGACGCTCGCGCGGACGTCCGCGGCCGTCGTGTCGTGCAGGCTGTAGGGGGTTCCGCCGTAGATCAGCTCGACGCGCTTCACAGCAGGCCCTCCTCGGTCTGGCGAGCACCGCCGTGCGGCTCCTCGCTGATGCGCAGACCGTGCGCGCTGTGCGAATCGGCCAGGAGCTGACGGATCCAGTCGGGGTTGATCGCCGGGGCGCGACCGCCGTGGTACTTGAAGCGCAGCGGGATCGCCGGGTGCAGCCAGATCGACGTCCGTCCGTCGCCGACGGACTGCGAGTCCTTCCACGAGAGGTAGAAGGACTCGTTGCGCGACAGCTTCGATCCGATGACGATCTGCAGGTGGGCGAGCAGGCGGTCGTCGAAGTCGGCTTCGAGAGTCGAGTCGTAGATCAATCGGCCCATGAGGGCGGTCTCCGTTCGCAGTGCAGTCCAGCCGGCGGGGGCACGGCCGGACGGTACGGGGCGATTCTATCCGCCCCGGAGGTGTCGCTCAGGAGCGATCGTCGTCGGAGTCGAAGCGCGGGATCTCGAGATCGGACAGCTGCGGGACGGTCGAGCCGCCCTCCTCGGTCAGCGGCTGGGACACGCCGAGCCGTGCCGCCTCGTTCGTGAGCCTCTCCACGAGGGCGGCGTCCACGATCTCCTCGCCGCCGTCGTCCTCGGTCTCCGAGAAGAGCTGGCTGGCCGGACCGATCAGCAGGGTCGCCCGGCCGAGCTCGCCGGACGCGCGCCGGATCGGGATGTCGACCGACATCGCGCCCTTCCGCAGCGCGAGCGCCTCGGCGTAGCCCACGAGCGAGTGCGCGATCCGGCTTCCGGTGAGCACCGAGCTGCCGGCGTAGTGGATGCGTTCCATGGGTCCTTCCTACCGCTCAGCGCCCACCGGGAGCATCCGGGTTGCGCGGCGGGAGCGGGCTTGATAGCGCCTCGATCCTGCGCTCGAGCCCCTCGCGGACCGCCGGCCACTCCTCGACCAGGATCGAGTGCACCGCCGTGTCGCGCCACGAGCCGTCCGCCCGGCGCTGGTCGTGCCGCAGCACGCCCTCGAAGACCGCGCCGAGGCGGAGGATCGCCGCGCGGGAGCGCGCGTTCGCGGCGTCCGCCTGCAGCTTCACCCGCGAGAAGCCGCTGCCGAAGGCGAGATCGAGCAGGAGGAGCTTGGTCTCCGGATTCACGGCCGTGCCCCAGACCTCGGGGGCGTACGCGGTCCAGCCGAGGTGCGTCCCCTCCCGCCGCTCGTCGAAGTCGGTCAGCGAGGAGGTGCCGACGACCCGGCCGTCGACGAGCACCGCGTACGGGTTGCCGGTCTCCCACGGGTAGTAGCGGCGGGCGAAGGCGCGGAACGCCTCGGCGCCGTCCGGGAGGCCGGCGGGCCCGCCGCCGTAGCCCGCGGCGAACACCTCGGGGCGGCCGATCGCGGCGCGGAGCGGCTCCAGATGCTCCTCGGTGAGCGGCTCGAGGACGACGAGGCGGCCGGTGAGCACGGCCGGGAGCGGACGGACGGCGCGGCCCGGGCGGGCGGAGGAGGCGGGGCTGCTCATCCGGACAGTCTGGTGGTCCCGGCGCCCGCCGAGGAGTCCAGCACGCGTGCCAGCATGAGGTCCATGGACAGCTCCGCGATGTTCGCCGCCTCCGCCGGCGCCCTGCTCCACCTCGTCGAGCGGATCGGCGACGAGCAGTGGGAGCGCCCGGGACTGGGCGTCTGGGACGTCCGCGGCCTGACCGGCCACGCCTCCAGGGCGATCACGACGGTCGAGACGTACCTGCTCGCCGACGAGCCGGCCGCCGCGACCGTGTCCGACGCGCTCGGCTACTACGCGGCCCTGGCCGGCGGCCGCGCCGACCCCGCGGCCGTGGCGCGCCGGGGCGTCGAGACCGGGGTGCTGCTGGGCGAGCGCCCGGCGGAGCCGATCGCCGAGTCGCTGCGGCGGACGCTCGCGCTGCTCGCGCAGCAGCCGCCCGGGCGCCTCGTCGCGATCGGCGAGCACGCCCTGGCCCTGGACGAGTACCTGCGGACGCGTGTGCTCGAGCTGGTCGTGCACACGCTCGACCTGTCCCGGGCGACGGGCCTCGCGCACGCGATCCCGCCCGAAGCGGTCGAGGCCTGCTCCGCGATGGCGGGGGCGCTCGCCGCTCGGGCGGGACGGGGCGACGAGCTCCTGCTCGCGCTGAGCGGGCGCGAGCGCCTCGCGGAGGGCTTCTCCGTGGTGTGAGCGGTTCGGTGGCGGGAGCAGCCGGGTCGGGTGCTCACGCCACGGCGAGCGCCTCCACCGGCGACACCCGGGTCGCGCGGCGGGCCGGCAGCAGCGCCGAGACCGCGGTGAGGACGATGCTCACCGCGAGGACGGCGATCAGGATCCCGACCGGGATCGTCGGCGGCACCAGGCCGATGCCGGGCAGCGAGCCGAAGATCGCGACCGCGCCGGCCCAGCCGTAGAAGGCGCCGAGCACGAGGCCGAGGACCGCCGCGGCGATCACCATCTGGGCGGCCTCGACGACGACCATCCAGCGCACCTGGACGCCCGTGAAGCCGAGCGCCCGGAGCAGCCCCAGCTCGCGGCGGCGCTGCAGGACGCTCAGCGAGAGCGTGTTGACCATGCCGACGGCCGCGAGCAGCACCGAGAAGCCGAGCAGCACGCTCATGATCGCCGTGCTGACCGAGACGAACTGGTCGAGCGCCGCGAAGATCTCCGGGCTCATCTCGCTCGAGGCGCGCATGATCGAGGCGAAGGTCGCGGCGGCGACCGCGAACATCGTGACGAGCGTCACTCCGATCACGAGGCCGATGACGGCGCGCGCGCTCCTGGCCGGGTTGCGGGTGGCGTTCGCCGAGGCGAGGCGGGCGACGGGACCGCCGCCGAAGGCCCGGCCGACCAGCGCGATCAGGGGCGGGAGCAGCACCGGCGCGCCGAGGACGACGCCGGTGAAGGAGAGCATGCCGCCGGCCAGCCCGATCAGGACGCCGAACGGGCTGACCAGCCCGACCACGACGCCGATCACCAGGAGCAGGACGCCGACCACGAGGAGGACGACCGCCAGGACGTTCCGGCCCGTGCGCCCGCGGAGCTCGTCGTAGCGGGGCTCCGCGGCGGACCCGGCGGCCTGGGACGGCGCCACCGAGAGCACCCGGCGGGAGCCGGCCCAGGAGGCGACGACAGTCGACGCGATCACGGCGAGGGCCGGCAGCAGCAGACCGGGCGAGGCCAGCGGCACGGCGATGCGCGTGAAGGTCCCGGTGCTGAAGGCGATCTCGGCGCCCACGGCCACCAGGACGACGGCGGCGACGAGGCCGAGGGCCGCGCCGATCAGTCCCTGCACGAGACCGGTCCGCACCACCTCGGCGCGGAGCGAGCGGCCGGAGGCGCCCAGCAGGCGCAGCAGGGCGATCTCGCGGGTGCGGCCCGCGATCACCGTCGACACCGCGTTCGAGGTGACGATCGCGCCGACGAAGACGGCGATGCCGAAGAAGACGCCGCCGACCACGCCCAGCGTCGTCGCGGCCTGCGCGATGCCGTCGAGACCAGCGGCGTCGAACGCCGCCACGAGGTCGGCGATGACCATCACCAGGACGCCGCCGAACGCTGCGGAGAGCGCGGCGACGGTGATGATCGCGCCGCCGCCCTGGCCCGAGGCGGCGCGCAGGCCGGTGCGGGTGGCGCTCACGACGCCCCCTCCATCGAGAGCATCGCGCGCGAGATCTCCTCGGCGCTCATCCCGCGGCGGTCGTCGACGACGGCCCCGTCGCGGAGGAAGACGATGCGGTCGGCGAAGGCCGCCGCGATCGGGTCGTGGGTGACCATCGCGATCGACTGGCCGTACTCGCGGGTCGAGGCGCGGAGGAGGCTGAGCACTTCGCGGCCGGTGCGCGAGTCGAGGTTGCCCGTCGGCTCGTCGGCGAAGATCAGCTGCGGGCGGGTGGCCAGCGCGCGGGCGATCGCGACGCGCTGCTGCTGGCCGCCGGAGAGCTCGTGCGGGCGGTGGGTGAGGCGCTCGCGGAGCCCGAGCGACTCGATCAGGCGGGCGATCCACTCCTCCTCCTCGGCCGTCACGCGGCGGCCGTCGAGCTCGAACGGGAGGCGGATGTTGCCCCGCACGTCGAGCGTGGGCACGAGGTTGAAGGCCTGGAAGACGAAGCCGACGCTGCGCCGGCGGAGGACGGTGAGCTCGGCGTCGCCCATCGCGGTGATCTCGACGTCGCCGAGGAAGACGCGGCCGGCCGAGGCGGTGTCGAGGCCGGCCAGGACGTGCATCAGCGTCGACTTGCCGGAGCCGCTGGGGCCCATCACCGCGGTGAACTCGCCGCGCTCGATCGAGAGGGTGACGTCGTCGAGGGCGACGACGGGCGGCGTGCTGCCGTAGAGCTTGCGCACGCCCTCGACGCGCGCCACGACGGAGGAGGTCTGGTTCTGCATGCCTCCGACGCTACGGAGCTGGGTCCGTCGCGGTCGTCGCCCCGGGTGGCCCCCGCCGTCATCCTGCCGGGGGACCCGCCCTGGTCCCTCCGACCCCCGCGAGATGCCAGTTCGGTACAGCTTCCACGGCGTGTCGCGTACTCAAGTGGCATCTCGCGGCGGGGATCAGCACGTGCGTCAGGGCAGGGCTCAGCGGAGGCCTGCTCGGCGGAGGGTGAGGGCGGAGAGGGCGGCGGTCGCGGCGGGGTCGCCGGCGCGCCAGGCGGGGACGGCCTGCGGGTGCGCGGCGAGGATCTCGCGCGGGGTCGCCTCGGTGAGGGCGCGGAGGGCCAGCAGCTCGGAGCCGCCGGGGGTCGCGCCGAGCGCGCGCAGCTCGGCGGTGCGGCGGGCGAAGCGCAGGCGCGGGCGGAGCCAGACCACGGCGAGCAGGAGCAGCGGCAGGCCGGCGATCGCGAGGCCGGCCACGATCGCCAGCGCGCTCGCGAGCTGCTGCTGGTCGCGCCCGGCCGCGGCGAGCACCGCTCCGGCGCCGCTGGCCTCGTCGAACGGCGCGCGCACGGCGTCGCCGAGCAGCGGGATGCCGCCGAGCGTCGAGCCGGCGTCGCTCATGGTCGACCCGAAGCCGCTGCCGGCGCTCTCGAGGCGGCGGCCGATCTCGGCGAGGCCCGCGATCAGCGAGCCGACGGCGATCCCGGCCGCGATCGCGATCACCGCGACGGCGAGCGCGAGGGCGTCGGCCGTGATCTGACGGGCGCGGACGGCGGGGAGGTCGGCGTAGATCTGCACCAGCCGATCATCCCCCGCCTGCGGCCCTCGCGCGCGTCGGTCCCGGAAGCCTCAGTCGAGGAGGTCGTGCAGGACGACGACCTGCTCGCGCTCCGGCCCGACGCCGATCGCGGAGAATCGGGCGCCGCTCATCGCCTCGAGGGCGCGGACGTAGTCCTGCGCGGCCTGCGGCAGGTCGGCGAACTCGCGGCAGCCGGTGATGTCCTCCTGCCAGCCGGGGAACTCCTCGTAGATCGGCTTCGCGTGGTGGAAGTCGCTCTGCGAGACGGGGACCTCGTCGTGACGCACGCCGTCGACCTCGTAGGCGACGCAGACGGGGATGGTCTCCAGGCCCGAGAGCACGTCGAGCTTGGTCAGCACGAAGTCGGTGACGCCGTTGATCCGCGCGGAGTAGCGGGCGATCGGGGCGTCGTACCAGCCGCAGCGGCGCGGGCGGCCGGTGGTGGTGCCGAACTCGAAGCCCTGCTTGCGCAGGTACTCGCCCCACTCGTCGAACAGCTCGGTCGGGAACGGGCCGGCGCCGACTCGGGTCGTGTACGCCTTGATGACCGCGATGACGCGCTCGATGCGGTTGGGCGCCACTCCTGAGCCGGTGGCCGCGCCGCCCGAGGTCGCGTTGGAGGAGGTGACGAACGGGTAGGTGCCGTGGTCGACGTCGAGCATCGTGGCCTGGCCGGCCTCGAAGAGCACGGTCTTGCCGGCGTCGAGGGCCCGGGCGAGGACGAGCGAGGTGTCCGCGACCATCGGGCGCAGGCGCTCCGTGTACTGCAGCAGGTCCTCCATGACCTGCTCGACCAGGATCGCGCGGCGGTTGTACACCTTCACCAGCAGGTGGTTCTTCTGGTCGAGGGCGCCCTCGATCTTCTGCCGGAGGATGTTCTCGTCGAAGAGGTCCTGGATCCGGATGCCGACGCGGTTGATCTTGTCGGCGTAGGCCGGGCCGATGCCGCGGCCGGTGGTGCCGATCTGGCGCTTGCCGAGGAAGCGCTCCGTCACCTTGTCGAGGGTGCGGTGGTAGCTGGTGATGACGTGCGCGTTGGCGCTGACCAGCAGCTTCGAGACGTCGACGCCGCGGGCGCTGAGCGCCTCGAGCTCGTGGAAGAGCACCTCGATGTCGACGACGACGCCGTTCGCGATGACGGGGACGACGCCCGGCGTCAGGATGCCCGAGGGCAACAGGTGCAGCGCGTACTTCTCGTCGCCGACGACGACCGTGTGGCCGGCGTTGTTGCCGCCGTTGAACTTGACGACGTAGTCGACGCGGCTGCCGAGCAGGTCGGTCGCGCGTCCCTTGCCCTCGTCGCCCCACTGGGCGCCGGTGATGACGATTGCTGGCATGGCGTGTCCTTCGCTGTGCGAAACGGCAGTACCCGGAGACGCCGGGTGCGGGGCCGGCCGTGCGACGGAGGAGTCGCGACAGGGCGACCAGCCCGAGCCAGTTTACGGGAGGGCCGCCGCCACTCCCCCGATCACTCCGGGCCCTCCGCCGTCACGACCCGCAGCACCCGTTCGGCGAGCGCACGGAGGCAGGCCTTCTCCTCTCGGTCGAGGGGCTCGGCGAAGTACCTGCCCTCGATGTGGGCCGACAGCACCTCCTCTGCCCTCCCGCGCGCACTCGCCCAGAAGGCACAGGCGATGACGTCGTCATACTCGTCGCGGAGGTCCGCTCGTTCCGAGGCGACGAACGCGAGATCGGCCTCCCACAGCACCTCCCGTGCAGCGAGAACCTTCTCCACCATCACGGTGAGATCCGGCGGGGGATCGGATTCGAGCACGAAGACCCTTCCGAGCACCCGCAGCCTCCGCTCCGCGCCGAGGATCGGATCGCGGACGAGCCCGCGCCGGCGACGGACCGCCCACACCACCGGCTCGGCGACCGACGCTTCAGGGACGTCGTCGCGAAGGAGGCAGAACGCCGTGCGGTGCACTCCGGAGATCGCCGCGACGTGCATCGACCGACTCGCCGACGCGACGACGGCGGCCGACAGTCCGCCTCCGCTGAGGGAGGCCACCCGCAGCAGCCGCCCGTCCCGCTCCACCGCGACGAGGCGACCCTCACGCGCCAGCAGCGTTCCGAGCCGAGTCACCGAGTCCATGGGTCAGCCGTGCCTTCGCGATCGTCAGTCAGCCGAACGTCGAGAGCACGACGCACCGGCCGAGCCCGCGTCGCTCTCTCACGCCCGGCCTCGCGAGCTCGTAGACCAGCGGCAGCCCCTCCTCGGTCTCGACCCAGGATCCGATCGTGACTCCCGCCACCCGGAGGCCGACCAGGCGGAACCGCCTGCGATCGAGATCGCCGAGGATGTCGAGAACCCGACCCGTCGCCTTCTCGTCGAAGGAGATCTCCCAATAGTCGTCCTGGTCCCAGATCTGACAGAGACTCCGATGTCCCCGTGAGACCCAGCAGAGTTCTCCGCTCTGAACGGAGACCGCCTCGTGAACCGAAGACGCGAGAAGGTGTCTCGGCGATTTCCGGAGTTCGAACAGGTCCGCCATCGCCGCCCTCAGAAATCAATATCTTCATAATCGGGAAAGGCTTGATTCATATGCGCACTTACGGCCGGATGGCATTGGACAGAGATTCCAACCCAATACGGTCAGCCCAGACGTAGACCGCGTCCCACGAGAGATCACGCACCTCGACTCGAGGACCACTGTCACGGATAATAACCAAACAGAGGTAGGGCACCTCGAACAGCGCCTCCAACATGTGGACGATTTCAGCGGTCGGCTCATTCCATCCTCGCACCAGGCGGTCACTTCTTGCAGTTTCGAGTGGGTGATCTGGACGCAGTCCCAAGCGCTCAAGCATGTTTCGATGGGACCGAGGGTATTCGGAAACCATGAGAGATCCACCGCCGACCGCAGCCCATCGCGATACCGCCCGCCAGCTCCGACGCAAAGCTTCAATCTGATCGTGGTCGGAGAGCAGCGACCACTCACCCGGCAGGTCTCGCTCTTCGACATCGAAGCGAAACCTGCCTTCGGCAGGGACGGGTACCGAAAAAGCAGGATGCACAAAATAGCATGTCTTGCGCGACCGCTCTGCTGTCAAAGCTTCTTCCCTCGCCAAACGTAGTAAGTGCGACATCTTCGTATTGATCGCCGATCAGACCAAAATAGACCGGACGTCGCTTCGACTGAATTTGCCCCGCGCGCGCTAATCCGCTCAACGTCGGGGCGTTGATGCGTCAGTGCTGCCCGCCTCACCGGATGCCACCAGATCTGAAGCCTTATCGAACGCCCGGCCTTTCATCAAGAAACGCATCTGCCATTCGTCTCGAAGAGACTCGAGAATTTCGAGCGACATATCGTTCAGCACCGCGCGTTGCGACTGTTTGGTCATTGGGATAGTCAGTTGCCAGCCGTTGCCCGTCTTACTTAGGATAGCTAGCGTCTGACCATGAGGGCCGCTCTCGATGACCGCGATCGCCCTCCTTCCTCTTGGCAGGTCGATCGGAACAGATTTGCGACCTCTCCCGCGAAAAGAATTCCAGTCATAGGTCACTTCACCACGGGCGAGGTACGCGCGGGCGATCACGGTAAATATGGCCACAGCTGCGAAGATCGACAATTCGATCCAAGCATGGGCTGCCACCAAAAGCCCGAAGATTGGGACGGATACCAGCGCCGGAAAAAGCAAGCCCTTAACGCCACCTCCGGTCCGACCCTCACGCGACATCATTCAGCGACGCCCTTTCTTTCGAGTCCAGTACCTCGAGTAATGATCAGAAACGAATCTGAACGAGTCATATGCACCATATAACGCCTCGGGCTTGCGGTAGGCCCTGCTCGATCGTGCCATCAAACTGTTATGCGATGCCTTTCTAGCTTTATTGTAAGCTGGCCGATTGGGCTTCCCGCGAACGAATTTGGGAGATTTCGCGACCTTAGAGATCCGAACGAACCGCGGGCTTCGGCGTCGGCGTTCCTGCTGGTCCCCGACGAGTCCCACAGGACAGGAGCCGGCATCGAGAAGATCGTGGAGCCGCTCGCGTCAGCGAAGAGCACGTTCCCGAGCGCATCCCGGCTCGCCGTCAGGCCCGGAGCATCGATCGCCCAGGTCCACGACGACTCCCCTACGGCGGGCACCCGGTTCAGCCGTAGGTTCTCCTTCACAGCACCCTCCGTGACGTCGTAGACGAGATCCACGCCGGCGAGCACCTCGCGGTACTCGAGGTGGCTCTTCGCCTCGCTGTCCGCCCAGGGAGCGAGATCCCGCTCGAGCACGCTCGATGCAGCGCCGCGCAGCGCGAACCCGAGCGAATGGTCGTCGTTGGTCAACGAGAGGAGCGGTGCATCGTCGGCGTGCTCGGCGAATTCCGGCTTCAACGGATGGAGGTCCACCTCCGCACCGCCCCGACCGAGCCAGGCCGCCGGACCGGTCGTCGCCAGCTCGGTCTCGATGGGCACCCAGGCGCCCGAGCGGTCCTCGATCGAGCTGGGGACGAGCGACACCTTCGTCACCTCTGAGCCGTCGCCCCCGTCGTACGTCGTCGAGAACTCATCCCGTTCGAGGACCGTTGCTGTGTCCGGGTCGAAGCCGAACGGGATGCTCAGGGCACTGGAAGGGGACGGAGCCGCCGTCGCGGGCGGGGACGGCGTGCGCACCGGAGCCACGTCGCCGACGGGGATCTCGCCGTCGGTCGTTCCCAGCGGCGTCAGCGGTGGAAGCGGCGCCGGCACCGACTCCTCCTGCGGGATCACTCCCGGATCCGCAGTGCCCAGCGCCTGTGCTTCCTTGTGACGGGCGGCATGCTCGGCGGCGAGGGTCGCCGTCATCGCCGAGGCCGAGCCGGCGTCGATGACGGAGACCGACAGAACGACGCCGAGCACTGCAGCGAGGGCAGGAACCACGGCCTTCTTCAGACGATGTCGAGCCATGGTTTCTCCGAACCTTCGATGAATTCCCCTCAGCTTTAAGGAGCGATGCTCACCTTTGCAGTGAAGGGCCCGTCTGAAGGTCACGGAACGGTCACGGACGGCGAGCCTGAACAGAGGTTCAGATCGACGCGATCCGCCCCGCCCGACCGAGAGCCGAGCGATGCTCTCGAACCCGTAACGACGCGTTCACAACCGGCGCATAGGTTCGAACTCGTTCACACTCCACCGATCACGCGAACAGGAAACCGATGCGCACACTCCGCGCCGCAAGCCTCCTCGCCGTCGTCGCGCTCGGGGCGGCCACCGCCGCTCCCCTCGCGAGCGCGGCCCCCCTCGACGACGGCGTCGAGCTCACCCTGGTGTCGACGACCGACACGCACGGGCACGTCTACAACTGGGACTACTTCGCGAACGCGCCCTACGAGGGCGAGGACACGCTGGGCCTCACCCGCGTCGCGACCGAGGTCGACCGCCTCCGCGCCGAGAAGGGCGACGACTCCGTCCTCGTCTTCGACAACGGCGACGCGATCCAGGGCACGCCCCTCACCTACTACTACGGCCTCGGCGACGGCGCCGCGGGCGTCCTCTCGGGCGAGACGACGCACCCGATGGCCACCGCGTTCAACACCATCGGCTACGACGCGCAGGTCGTCGGCAACCACGAGTTCAACTACGGCCTCGACATGCTGAGCGCCTACGAGGGCGATCTGAACGCCCCGCTGCTCGGCGCCAACGTCGTCGACGTCGCCACCGGCGAGCCGTATCAGAAGCCGTACACCGTCATCGAGCGCGAGATCGACGGCCAGACCGTGCGGGTCGGCGTGCTCGGCCTGGTCACGCCCGGCGTCCGCGTCTGGGACAAGCAGTACGTCGACGGCGTGCTCGAGTTCCGCGACATGGTCGAGACCGCGAAGGAGTGGGTCCCGAAGGTCCAGGCCGAGGCCGACGTGGTCGTCGTCCTCGCGCACACCGGCCAGGGCACCGTCCCGGACGCCGAGTACGACCCGGCCGACCTCAACGAGGACGTCGTCAACAACATCGCGACGCAGGTCCCCGGCATCGACGTGGTCGTCGCCGGCCACAGCCACCAGGACGTCCCCGAGACGCTCTACACGAACGTCGCCGGCGAGCAGGTCCTCGTCACCCAGCCGTACTTCTGGGCGCAGGGGCTCACCGAGGTGACCCTGAACCTGGTGAAGGACGCCGCGGGCGACCTGCAGGTCGACTGGACCGAGGGCCGCGCGCCCGTCGTCACCCCGGTCTACGCGCGCGACATCGCCGAGGAGTCGGCCGCCGTGGTCGACGCCCTCGCCGAGCCGCACGCGACCACGATCGAGTACGTGAACACCCCGGTGGCGAAGTCGCTCGAGGAGCTCTCGGCCGAGACCTCGCGCTACGAGGACACCCCGATCATCGACTTCATCAACAACGTCCAGGCCGAGACGGTCGATGCGGCCCTCGAGGGCACGGAGTGGGCCGACGTCCCGGTCATCTCGCAGGCGTCGCCGTTCTCGCGCACCGCGGTCTTCCCGAAGGGGCAGGTCACGATCCGCGACATCGCCGGTCTCTACATCTACGAGAACACCCTCCGGGGCGTCGAGATGACGGGCGCGGAGGTGCGCGCGTACCTCGAGTACTCGGCCCGCTACTTCAACCAGGTCGCCCCGGGCGCTCCGTTCGACCCGGCCACGGGCACCAACGCGATCACCGCGGACCGCCCCACGGGCATCCCGGACTACAACTACGACGCGCTCTCGGGCCTCGACTACGTGATCGACATCTCGCAGCCGGCCGGCTCGCGGATCCGCGACCTGGCGCAGCTCGACGGCACCCCCGTCGCGGACGACGACCGCTTCGTGATGGCCGTCAACAACTACCGGCAGAGCGGCGGCGGGGCCTACCCGGCCGTCGCCGCGGCGCCCCTCGTCTACGACGAGCGGCTCGAGATCCGGCAGCTGCTGATCGACTGGGCGAGCGCGCGCGGCGTGATCGACCAGGCGGACTTCTCCGACGAGAACTGGTCGCTGACGTCGGTCGCGGCCGAGGTCCCGGCCGAGCCCGGGACGCCCGGCCAGCCCGGCACGCCCGAGCCCGACCAGCCGGAGCCGACCGAGCAGCCGACGGCCACCCCGGTGCCGCTGCCCTCCGCCACGCCCGTCCCCGTCGCCGGGGGCTCGCACTCCGGACCGCTCGCGGACACCGGCGTCGACGCGGCCTCCTACGCAGGAGGCGCGGCCCTGCTGCTGCTCGCCGGCATCGCGCTGACGGTGCTGCGCCGCCGCCGCTCCGCCTCGCACTCGGAGTAGCCACCCGCACCACCCGCACGACCGGACGGCGCCGCCCTCACTCCCGAGGGCGGCGCCGTCTCGCGTTCCAGGCCGCGAGCACGCCCGTGCACCACAGCGCCCAGAGCACGAGCAGCGGCTGGAAGACCAGCCGGATCGCGCGCGCCGCATCGGTCTCGAGGCCGAAGGCCGGGGTCCGGGTGACGAGCTGCGCGACGTTGCCCGGGAACACCGCCACGAAGAACGCGGCGACCACGATCCCCACCAGCACCCGCCGGCGCCGCACCAGCAGCAGCGCGAGCCCGAGCGCGATCTCGACGACACCGGACGCCAGGACGACGACGTCCGGGTCGAACGGCAGCCACGGCGGCACCTGCGCCTGGAAGGACTGCCGCGCGAAGGTCAGGTGCCCCGTCCCCGTGAGCACGAGCACGAGGCCCAGGAGGACGCGGGCGATCGTGCGCGGGAGGGTCATCGCCCCAGTCTGCGCCCGCGGTTCCCGCGCTCCGGCTGCACCGCCCCGTATCCTCGATACCGCGCGCGCCGCGCCACCCCTCCCTACCGCCCTGTCCGCAGACCGTGAAACGAGTTCCATGAGCACCCTGCCCCGCCTGATGGCCTTCGACCTCGACGACACCCTCGCCGCCTCGAAGTCCCCCGTGGACCCGGTGATGGCCGACCTCTTCGTCAAGCTGCTGCAGGCGACCGAGGTGTGCATCATCTCCGGCGGCCAGATCGGCCAGTTCCGGATGCAGGTGCTCGACCGCCTCGAGGGCGCCGACCCCGCCGTGCTGGCGAAGCTGCACCTGATGCCCACCTGCGGCACGCAGTACTACCGCTACGAGAACGGCGACTGGGCGCAGATCTACGCCGAGAACCTCACCGACGACGAGAAGTCGCGCGCGCTCGCCGCCGTCGAGGAGAAGGCCAAGGAGCTCGGCTACTGGGAGTCCGAGACCTGGGGCCCGATCCTCGAGGACCGCGACTCGCAGATCACCTTCTCCGCCCTCGGCCAGGCCGCTCCCGTGCCGGTCAAGCAGGCCTGGGACCCCACCGGCGAGAAGAAGAACACCCTCCGCGAGGCCGTCCAGGCCGTGCTGCCCGACCTCGAGGTCCGCTCCGGCGGCTCCACCTCGGTCGACATCACCCGCAAGGGCATCGACAAGGCCTACGGGATGAACAAGCTCACCGAGCTCACCGGCATCCCCCTCGACGAGATGATCTTCGTCGGCGACCGCCTCGACCCCGACGGAAACGACTACCCCGTCAAGGCGATGGGCGTCGAGACCTTCGCCGTCGAGGGCTGGCACGACACCGCCGCGTACCTCCGCTCCTACGGCCTGTAGGTCGCGCGCGGCGTCGCGCTCCGCGAGATGCCACTTGTGAGCGCGACACGCCGCAGAAGTCCGTCACAAGTGGCATCTCGCGGAGGGCGCCGGGCGTGAGGCGGGTCAGTCGTCCTCGGTGAGGGAGCCGGTGGCGGTGCCGTCGAGGGCGAGGCGGAGGCGGCGGGGCAGCTTGGCGACGATGATCGCGTGCGACTCCGCGAGCAGCTCCTGCACGAGGCCCTCCTCGACCCGGCCGCCGGCGTCGACGGTCACCCAGTGCTTCTTGTTGAGGTGGTAGCCGGGCTCGATGCCGTCGACGCCCGCGACGAGGTGCACGACGTTCTCGGGCAGCGCCTTGACGCTGACGACAGGCCGGCCGAACCGCTCCATCTCGAGCGCGAAGACCTTGCCCTCGACCTTCCACACCCGGGTCTCCGGGCCGAAGGGGAAGCTCGCGCCCGCTCCCGGCAGGTCGGCGAGGAAGGACTCGAGCGCGGCGGTGTCCACGCCCCCATCATGCCCGCAGAGGGACCGCACGCGTAGGCTCGTCCTGTCGTCCGTCCAGCCAGTGGAGCAGCCTCCGCCGTCGGAACGACCGGAATCGGATCCGACCATGCCAGACCCCACGACCACCTCGACCTCCGCTCTGAGCCGTGCGACCGGGAGGTACGCGCGGGCGTTCGCCCTCCCGGGGTCGCTCGCCTTCTCCTCGGCCGGCTGGCTCGGCCGCTTCCCCAAGGGCAGCCTCGCGATCGGGGTCCTCGTCCTCGTGTCCGCGCAGTCGGGCAGCTACGCGCTCGGCGGCGCGGTGTCGGGTGCGCTGACCCTCGCTCTCGCCGTGACAGGGCCGCTCTGGTCGCGGGTGATGGACCGCTGGGGGCAGCGCCGCGCGCTCGCGCTGTCGCTCCCCGTGCTCGTCGCCGCCTCGCTCGGGCTCGTCGCCGCCGTGCTGCTGGGCGCCCCCGTCTGGACCTGGTTCGCGCTCGGGATCCTCGCCGGTGCGGCCGTCCTCGACGTCGGCTCGGCGGTCCGCTCGCGCTGGAGCGCCGCGACGACGGACCCGGCTCTCCGCCACACCGCCTACTCGGTCGAGTCCGTGGCGGACGAGGCGGCCTTCGTCGTCGCACCCCCGATCGTCACGCTGCTCGCCTCGCTCGTGCACCCGGCGGCCGGCGTCCTGGTCGGGCTCGGGATCGGCGTGGCCGGCGGCGTCGCGCTGCTCGTGCAGACGGGGACGCAGCCGGCGCTCGCTCCCGTCCGCTCGGCCGCGTCCCCCGCGCGGGAGCGGCTTCCGCTCGGGCTCGTCGGCATCGTGGCGGTGTTCGCGACCATCGGCGGGGTCTTCGGCTCGTTCAACGTCGCGGCGATCGCGACGGCGGAGGCGTCCGGTGCGGGTGCCGCGTCGGGACTGCTGCTCTCCGCTTACAGCATCGGCAGCGTGCTGACCGGGGTGGTCGTGGGCGCGGCGCGCCTGCCCGGCGGTCCGCGCTCGAGGTTCCTGGTGGCGGGCGCCGTCTTCGGAGCGGTCGTGCCGGTGCTCGTGCTCGCCGGCTCGCTGCCCGCGCTGATCGCGCTGGCCTTCGTCGCCGGACTCGCGACGTCGCCGCTGCTGATCACCGGCTCCAGCCTCGTCGAGTCGATCGCCCCGCGCAGCCGCCTCACGGAGGCGCTCGCCTGGCCGCCGACGGGCGTCGCCCTCGGCGCCACCGGCGGCTCCACCCTGAGCGGCCTCGCCGTCGAGGCCCTCGGCCCGCAGTCCGGCTTCCTGGTCACCGCCGGCTCGGCCACCCTCGGCGCGCTGCTGACCCTCGCGACGGTCCTGCTCCTGCGCCGCCGCGCCTGACCATGCTGATCGAACAGCCCGCGAAGCGGATCCCTTTTATGCTGATCGAGTAGCCCGCGCAACGGGCGTATCGAGATCCACCGTCCTCAGAAGGGTGGGTCTCGATACGCCCCTCCGGGACTACTCGACCAGCATGCGGCGGGGGTGGCAACCCTGCACCGCCTCAGCCTGATCGTCGTCCGGTCGCGGTGATCGCAAGGCGGAGGAGGGAGGCGTAGCGGAGCTACGGCGACCGACGACAACGCCGCGAGCGCCGCGACCGGGCGGCGATCAGTCCGCGCCCAAGATGACGATGGCGGCCGTGGGAGGCAGCGCGTCCTCGTGATAGCGCTCGATCTCCGGGATGGCGGCCGGGTCGGCCTGCTCGAGGAAGCCGGTGAGGCGCGCGACCTCGTCGGTCTCGCCGATGGACTCGGCGGCACGGCGGAGGGCGTAGAGGGCGAGCAGGAAGCCGCGGTTGGGTCCGTGGCGCCACGGGATCGGGCCCTGTCCGCGCCAGCCGGCCGTGCGCAGGAGGTCGAGGCCGCGGTGGTAGCCGACGCGCGCGTAGGCGTAGGACGGCAGCGCGGCGTCGATCCCCCAGACGCTGTCGGCGAGGAGCGCCCACGCGAGCGGGGAGCGCGGGTACGCGGCGGCGAGCGCGGCGAACTCGACGGCTCCCGGGTTCGCGTGCTTGGCGAGGGCCGCGGTGACCGCGGGCTCGTCCGGGAGGAGGGTCGGTTCGGGGCCCAGCAGGTTCTCGCCATTCATGTCCTCAGGGTAACCCGCTCGCGCTGTGCCGCCCCGGGGAGCCTCTGCGCTCCCCCCGTCCGGGCTCCGCCACCGGGCCGCCGCCGATAGCATCGACCCCATGGCGACGAAGCGCAGCGAGGTCGAGGCCTGGCTCACGGACATGGACGGCGTGCTGGTGCACGAGAACCAGGCGCTCCCCGGCGCGCCCGAGCTGATCCAGGAGTGGACCGATGCCGGGACGCCGTTCCTGGTGCTCACGAACAACTCGATCTTCACGCCGCGCGATCTCGCGGCGCGGCTGCGGGCGTCGGGGCTGCACGTGCCCGAGGAGCGGATCTGGACGAGCGCCCTCGCGACCGCCGACTTCTGCGCGTCGCAGATGCCGGGCGGCAGCGCCTTCGTGATCGGCGAGGCCGGCATCACCACGGCCCTGCACGAGGCCGGCTTCATCATGACCGAGACGGCGCCGGACTACGTCGTCGTCGGCGAGACCCGCAACTACAGCTTCGAGGCGATCACGAAGGCGATCCGCCTCATCGTCGGCGGCGCCCGCTTCATCGTGACGAACCCCGACGCGACCGGCCCGAGCGCCGAGGGCGTCATGCCCGCGACGGGCGCGATCGCCGCGCTGATCACGAAGGCCACCGGCAAGGACCCGTACGTGGTCGGCAAGCCGAACCCGATGATGTTCCGCTCGGCGATGAACAAGATCGGCGCGCACAGCGAGAACACCGGCATGATCGGCGACCGGATGGACACCGACATCGTCGCCGGCATCGAGGCGGGACTGCACACCGTCCTCGTCCTCACCGGCATCAGCGACCGGGCCGAGATGGACCGCTACCCGTTCCGCCCCGACGAGGTCCTGACCGGCGTGCACGAGCTGCTCTCGGCCGACCCGTACGAGTCGGAGTTCCCGCCGGACGACCAGATCCTCTGACGAGCCGCCCCGCCCCGCCGCTCCTCACACCCGGCCTGCCGACACTCCAGAAGTTGCGGTAGTCGCGCGCGAGTACCGCAACTTCTGCGTACCCGCCGCGGACCAGCCGGGAGACGGCACTCCCACTCCTCAGTAGTTGCGGTAGTGGCGCGCGACTACCGCAACTACTGCGTACTCGGGCGGGGATCGGCCGGCAGCCGCGCTCTCACTCCTCGAAAGTCGCGGTAGTCGGTCGTGAGTACCGCGACTTCCGCATACCCGCCGCGCACCAGCAGACCACGCTTCGACTCCTCGAAAGTTGCGGTAGTGGCGCGCGACTACCGCAACTTCTCCGTACTCGCGGCCGACCAGCCGACGGACCGCGCCCCGACTCCTCGGAAGTTGCGGTAGTCGAGCGCGACTACCGCAACTTTTGGAGAGGGGGCGGGGGAGGGGGAGGGGGCGCCCGGCCGGTCAGAAGCGCACGTGCTGGAGGATCCAGGCGTGCATCGCGACGGCCGCCGCGGCGGAGGCGTTGATCGAGCGGGTCGAGCCGAACTGCGAGATCTCGAGCACGGCGACGGAGGCGGCGATCGCCTCCTCCGAGAGGCCCGGCCCCTCCTGCCCGAAGAGCAGCACGCAGCGCTCCGGCAGCGCGAACGTCTCGATCGGCACGCAGCCGGGCACGTTGTCGATCGCGAGCAGCGGCACGTCCTCGGCGGCGGCCCAGCGGGCGAGGTCCGCGACCGTCTCGTGGTGCTGCACGTGCTGGTAGCGGTCGGTGACCATCGCGCCGCGCTTGTTCCAGCGCCGGCGCCCGACGATGTGCACGCTCTCGGCGCCGAAGGCGTTGGCGCTGCGCACGATCGAGCCGATGTTCATGTCGTGCTGCCAGTTCTCGATGGCGACGTGGAAGGGGTGCCGCGTCGCGTCGAGCTCGGCGACGATCGCCTCCATCCGCCAGTAGCGGAAGCGGTCGACCACGTTGCGCGAGTCGCCGTGCTCGAGCAGCTCGGGGTCGAGCCGGTCGTCGTCGGGGTGCGGGCCGACCCACGGCCCGACGCCGTTCGTCGTCGCCTCGAGGGAGGCGGAGGGTCCGGCCTCGTCCACGGGTCGCGTCCTCCGGCTCAGGCCGACGGGGTGCCGTCGACCGAGCCGAGCATGTCGCCGCCGCCGGCGCGGTCGACGAAGCAGTAGTAGCTGCGCTCGCCGGCGTCCCACTGCTCCTGCGTCACTGGGAAGGAGGCGGACACCTGCACGTCGCCGTACGCCTCCGCGCCCGTGACGTCGACGACGCCCTGCGCCTGGCAGAGCGAGGAGACCGAGACGGCCAGGGCGTCCTGTCCGGGGAACGTCGCGTCGGTCAGCTCGCCGGTGGCGATCATCTCGCCGGTGTGGGCGCTGGCGCAGTCGACGACCGTGAAGGTCTCGGCCCAGACCGTGTCGAACGGCTGCAGGCACTCGCCGCCGAGCAGCGCCGTCCAGGCGTAGCTGCCGGCGGGCAGCGGGCCGACGGTGGGCGGAGCGGCGGTGGGAGCGGCGGTGGGAGCGGTGGTGGGCGCCGCGCTGGCTGTCGCGCTGGGCTGGGCCGGCGCGGCGGTCGTCGCGGCCGGCGCGGGCGCGGCGGCCTGGTCGTCGCGGTCGCCGTTCGCGCCCACGGCGATCCCGATGGCGAGGATCGCGCCGAGCAGGAGCACGACGCCGACGGCGATCAGGCCGATCAGCAGGCGGCGACGGCTCCGGAGGCGAGCCGGGGTCGGGGCACCGACGCTCGTGAGAGACGGGACCGGCTCGGCCGGAGGGGTCTTCGCGGGCTTCTCCGCCCGCGGCTTCTCCGCGCGGGGCTTCTCGGCGCGGGGCTTCTCGGCGCGGGGCTTCCGGGACGCGCGCGGCGCACGCTTGGCGGCGTTCACGTGCGCGCGGGCGGGGGTGCTGGACGGCGCGACGGGCGGCGCGGCGGCAGCGTCGGGCGCGTCCCCGCGGGACGAGTCGTCCACTCCGGTCGCCGCGTCGGCCGTCGACCCGTCGGCTCCGGCGGCGTCGTCCTCGGGCTCGAGGTTCCAGGCGTACGCGCCGGCGGTCTCGCGCCAGAGCTCCTCGTCGCCGCCGTCGTCGTCGGCGGACTCGTCGCGCGGGGCGACGACGTCCTCCCAGACCGGCGGCGCGTCCCAGCCGCCGCGGGGATCCGGCCACTGGTAGACGCTCGGTTCCGCGGGCTCGCGGGGCTCGGGGGCGGTCGCGCCCTCGGGGCGGTCGCCGCGGGGCTCCGGGCGCTGCTCGTGGCGGGGCTCGCGGAGGGCGGACGGCGCGGTGGGCAGGTCGGCGGTCGGGGGCGCGGGGGGCAGGACCGGGGCGACGGGCAGCACGGGCGCGGCGGGGGCGGGCGGCGTGGGAGCGGACGACGGCGCGCTCGGAGCGGAGGACCGGGGGGCCGCGGCGGGCGGCCGGGGCGTCTGCGGGAGCACCGGGCCGAGCGGGAAGCGGGGGGAGGGCGTGACCGGACGGTCGGGATCCGCCTCCGTCGGCGCCTCGGCGACGGACTCCGGGGAGCGGGGATCCTCCGCGGCGGGCTTCGAGCGGGGTGCGGTGAAGGCGGCCCAGATGCCGCGGCGAGCGGAGTCGCGCTCGGCGGCGGCCTGCGCGTCGGACTGCGTGTCCGAAGACGTGTCGGCGTCGGCAGCCGGCGCGTCCGACGCCGGAGGCGCTGCCGCGGGCTCGCCGGTGGGCGCGGGCTCAGGATCGGCGGTCGTCTCGGTGCCGTCCTGGGACGCGGGGGCGGGCGCGGACTCGGCGGGTCGCTCGGCCTCGACGGGCTGCTCGGCGTCGGCGGGCTGCTCCGCGTCGGCGGGCTGCTCGGCGTCGGCGGGCTGCTCGGATCCGGCGGACGCCTCGGACCCGACGGACGCCTCCGACGCGATGAATCGCTCCGATTCGACGGGGCGCTCGGTCTCGACCGACTGCTCGGACTCGACGGAGGATCCGGACTCGACCGGCCGCTCGGGCTCGACGACCTGCTCCGGCTCGGCGACCTGCGCCGGCTCAGCGACCTCCGCCGGCTCGGCGACCTGCGCCGGCTCAGCGGGCTGCTCGGGCTCGGCGACCTGCTCCGGTGCGGTGGACTGCCCCGGCTCGGCGGGCTGCTCGGGCGCGACGGGCTGCTCGGGCGCGACGGGCGCGGGCGCGCCGGGCCGCTCGCCGTCGTGCTCGGGCTCGACGGGGACCGCGGCGTCGACGAGGTCCTCGTGACGCTCCTGCTCGGGCTCGGCGACGGGTGCGGCCTCGCTCGCAGGAGCCGGGGTCCGCGGCGCCTCGAAGATGCTCTTCAGGCGCCCGCCGCTCAGCTGCTCGAGGAGCCACTCGCTGCCGCCGGGGCGGCGCTCCGGCTCGGGGCGGTCCTCGCCCTCGCGCGACTCCGCTGCCTCGGGCGCCACGGCCTCGGCCTCCGCGGCCTCGGGCTTCTCGCCGTCGGGCCGCCCGCCGTTCTGGTCACCGCGCTCGCGGCCGTCGTCCACCATCAGCTCAGACCGAGGTCGGCCAGCCCGATCGCGGCGAAGTAGGGGTAGCCGGCGTCCTCGATGATCTCGCGGGCTCCGGTCGCGCGGTCGACGACGACCGCTACTCCGGCGATCTCGGCGCCGACCTTCAGCAGGGCCTCGATGGCGGCGAGCGGGGAGCCGCCGGTGGTGGAGGTGTCCTCGACGACGACGACGCGCTTGCCGGCGAGGTCCGGGCCCTCGACCTGGCGGCCGCGGCCGTGGTCCTTGGGCGCCTTGCGCACGACGAAGGCGTCGTACTCGACGCCGCGGAGGACGCCGCGGTGCAGGATCGCGGAGGCGATGGGGTCGGCGCCCATCGTGAGACCGCCGACGGCGTCGACCCGCTCGATCGGGGCGATGAGGTCGAGCATCACGTCGCCGATGAGCGGCGCGACCCGGTGGTCGAGGCTGACGCGGCGCAGGTCGACGTAGTAGCTCGCCTTCTTGCCGCTCGTCAGGGTGAAGTCCCCGTGGAAGACGGCGTCGGAGCCGATGTACTCGATGAGCTGCTGGCGTGCGTCGTTCACGCGCCTACTCTACGGTGCACGCCTACGGCGCGGACTCGGCACCGCCCGCGCGCGTCGCTCCGGCCTTCTCGCCCTGCCCCTCCTCGGCTCCGCCGCGGAACTGCGTCATGTAGAGGTCGTAGTAGGCGCCGCGTCGCCGAAGGAGCTCCTCGTGGGCGCCCTGCTCCACGATGCGGCCGGCCTCCATCACCAGGATGGTGTCGGCGTCGCGGATCGTGGAGAGGCGGTGCGCGATGACGAACGAGGTGCGGTCGGTGCGCAGCGCCGCCATGGCGTGCTGCACGAGCAGCTCGGTCCGGGTGTCGACCGAGGAGGTCGCCTCGTCGAGGATGAGCAGCGACGGATTGGCGAGGAACGCGCGGGCGATCGTGATCAGCTGGCGCTCACCGGCCGAGACACTGCCGCCGTCGGCGTCGAGCACCGTGTCGTAGCCGTCGGGCAGCTGCTGCACGAAGCGGTCGACCATCGTCGCCCGGGCGGCGTCGGCGATCTCCTCGTCGGTGGCGTCGAGGCGCCCGTACCGGATGTTCTCGCGGATCGTGCCCTGGAAGAGCCAGGCGTCCTGGAGCACCATGCCCACGCGCGAGCGGAGGTCGCCGCGGCCGATCCGGGTGATGTCGACGCCGTCGAGCAGGATGCGCCCGCCGGTGAGCTCGTAGAAGCGCATCACCAGGTTGACCAGCGTGGTCTTGCCGGCGCCGGTCGGGCCGACGATCGCGACCGTCTGGCCCGGCTGGGCCGAGAAGGTCAGGCCCTCGATCAGCGGCTGCTCCGGGTCGTAGGAGAAGGAGACGTCCTCGAACTCGACGTGGCCGTCGGTGCGCTCCGGGAGCGAGTCGACCGCGGTCTCGGGCTCCTGCTCGTCCGCGTCGAGCAGCTCGAAGGTGCGCTCGGCCGAGGCGACACCCGACTGGAGCATGTTCGCCATGCTCGCGAGCTGCGTCACAGGCTGGGTGAACTCGCGGGAGTACTGGATGAACGCGGTCGCGTCGCCGAGGGTGAGCTGACCGGAGGCGACCCGCAGGCCGCCGACCACGGCGATCAGCACGTACGACAGGTAGGACACGAAGGTCATCGCCGGCATGATCATGCCCGAGACGAACTGGGCGCCGAACGAGGCCGAGTAGAGCGCATCGTTCCGGCGGTCGAACTCCTCGAGCATCTCCCGGTCGCGGCCGAAGGTGCGGACGATCTCGAGGCCCGAGAAGGTCTCCTCGATGTGGCCGTTCAGCGCGCCGGTGTTCTTCCACTGCGCGGCGAAGAGCTTTTGCGAGCGGGCACCGATGACGCCCGCGATCACTCCGGACAGCGGGATGGAGACGAGCGCGATCAGCGCGAGCTGCCAGGAGACGATGAACATCATCACGGCGATGCCGATGATCGTCAGCACCGACTGGACGAGCTGCGAGAACGCCTGCTGCAGGGCCGTCTGGATGTTGTCCACGTCGTTGGTCACGCGCGACATCACGTCGCCGCGCTGCCGGGTGTCGAAGAAGCGCAGCGGCAGGCGGTTGAGCTTCGCCTCGATGTCCTGGCGGAGCCCGAAGACGACCCGCATGACCAGGCCGTTGAGGATGTAGCCCTGGGCCCACATCAGCACCGACGCGACGACGTACATCAGCAGCACGATGATGATCAGGCGGCCGAGCACCGTGAAGTCGATGCCCTCCCCGGGCACGATCGCGGTCTTCGAGAGCATGTCGGCGAAGGTGCCGTTGCCCTCGGCCCGCTGCTGCTCGATGATCTGCTCGAGCGGCACGCCGGCGGGCAGCTGCGAGCCGATCACGCCGTTGAAGATGGTGTCCATCGCCTGGCCGAGGATCTTCGGCGCGATGACGGTGAGGACGACCGACGCCGACACGAGGGTGACGACGAGGATCATCCGGGCGCGCTCGGGGCCGAGCAGGCCGAACAGCCGCTTCGCGGAGGGCCAGAAGTCCTGCGCCTTCCGGGCGGGAGGGCCGTCGCCGAACATGCCGCCGTCGCCCTCGCCGGGCTCGAACTCGGGCTCGAGCTCGGAGGTCTCGGCGACCGGCGCCGCCTGGGCCTCGGTGTCGCGTGCGCGGGCCATCTCAGGCCACCCCTTCCACGCTCAGCTGGGATTCGACGATCTCGCGGTAGGTCGCGTTCGTCTCGAGGAGCTCGTCGTGCGTGCCGCGGCCGACGATGCGGCCCGCGTCGAGCACGACGATCTGGTCGGCGTTCCGGATGGTCGACACGCGCTGGGCGACGATGATCACGGTCGCGTCGGTGGTCGCCTCGGCGAGGGACTCGCGCAGGCGCGCGTCGGTCGCGACGTCGAGCGCCGAGAACGAGTCGTCGAAGAGGTAGACGCGCGGCTTCGCGACGAGCGCCCGCGCGATGCAGAGCCGCTGCCGCTGCCCGCCCGAGACGTTGGTACCGCCCTGCGAGACGGGCTCGTCGAGCCCGCGCTCCTTCGCCCGGACGAAGTCCTCGCCCTGGGCGATGCGCAGCGCCTCCCACAGCTCGGCGTCGGTCGCGTCCGGGCGGCCGAAGCGGAGGTTGGAGGCGATGGTGCCCGAGAAGAGGTAGGGCCGCTGCGGGACGAGCCCGACGACCTTCGCGAGCTGCGCGCGGTCGAGCGAGGAGACGGGCACGCCGTCGATGGCGACCGAGCCCTCCTGCGGGTCGAACAGCCGCGGCACGAGGCCGAGCAGGGTCGTCTTGCCCGCGCCGGTGGAGCCGACGATCGCGGTCGTCCGGCCGGGCTCGGCGACGAGGTCGAGCTGCGAGAGCACGGGGCGCTCGGCGCCGGGGTAGCCGAAGACGACCCCGGAGAACTCGACGCGGCCGACGGCCGGCGCATCGACGCCGCCGGTCGGCGTGGTCAGGCTGGTGCGCGTGTCGAGGACCTCCTGGATGCGCTCGGAGCAGACCACGGCGCGCGGGATCATCATCACCATGAAGACGCCCATCATCACCGCGGTGAGGATCTGCAGCAGGTACTGCAGGAACGCGGTCAGCGAGCCGATCTGCATCTGACCGGCGTCGACCCGGTGCCCGCCGAACCACAGCACCGCGGCCGTGGCGAGGTGCAGGATCATCATGATCGCCGGGAACATCAGCACGAAGATGTTGCCGACCTTGATCGACACCTCGGTGATCGCCTCGTTCGAGCGGCGGTAGCGCTCGGACTCGAAGGGCTCGCGGACGAACGCGCGGACCACGCGGATGCCGGTGATCTGCTCGCGCAGCACGCCGTTGATCCCGTCGATGCGGTCCTGCATCAGGCGGAACAGCGGCAGCAGCAGGAACACCAGCACTCCGACGACGACGAACAGCACCGGAACCGAGACCCACACCAGCCAGGAGAGCCCCGCGTCCTCGCGCAGGGCGAAGACGATCCCGCCGATGCACATGATCGGCGTCGACACCATGAAGTTGAGCGTCATCAGCACGAGCATCTGCACCTGCTGCACGTCGTTCGTGCCGCGGGTGATCAGGGTGGCGGTGCCGAAGCGGCCGACCTCGAGCCCGCTCAGCGAGTCGACCCGGCGGTAGACGTCGCGGCGCAGGTCGCGGCCGACGGCCATCGCGGTGCGGGCACCGAAGTAGACGCCGCCGATCGCCGCGGCGACCTGGACGAGGCAGACCGTGAGCATCGTCATGCCGGTGGCCCAGATGAAGTCGGTGTCGCCCTGGCCGATGCCCTGGTCGATGATCTCGGCGTTGAGGCTCGGCAGGTAGAGCGCCGCGAGGGTCGCGATCAGCTGGAGCACCACGACCGCCGCGATCGACCGGGAGTAGGGCTTCGCGTACGAGGACGCGAGACGGAGCAGGATCATGGGTCCTCCGGTCGGGGCGGGGCGGGAGAGGGCGGCCGGGACCGCGAGGGGCGGAATCGGCCGAGCACGGGGACGGCGGGAGCTTCGGGGCTCGGGCCGAGCGGCGCGGAGGAGCGGCCGCTGCAGGGACGGCGCAAGACAACCATCGACCACCGACAGCGGTTCCGCAATCGGCCGACAGGAGGAGACCGCGCCCCCTCCGACCCCGTGCGGGGATCCTGTCGGCGGCGGCTCCTAGACTTCCTGAATGCGCATCGCCACCTGGAACGTGAACTCCATCCGGGCCCGCACCGGCCGCGTCGTCGACTGGCTCGTGCGCGAGGACGTCGACGTGCTCGCCATGCAGGAGCTCAAGTGCAAGCCCGAGCAGTTCCCGCACGAGGCCTTCGCCGAGGCGGGCTACCACGTCGAGATGGTCGGCCTCAGCCAGTGGAACGGCGTCGGCATCGCCTCCCGCCTGCCGATGGAGGACGTCCAGGTCGGCTTCCCCGGCATGCCCGGCTTCGCCAAGGAGCCCGCGGCCGACGGAACCCTCCCGCTCGAGGCCCGCGCGATCGGTGCGACGGTCGACGGCGTGCGCGTCTGGAGCCTCTACGTGCCCAACGGCCGCGCAGTCGGCGACCCGCACTGGCACTACAAGCTCGAGTGGTTCGCCGCCCTCGAGGCGAGCACCCGCGCCTGGCTCGCGGCCGAGCCCGACCTGCCGCTCGCGCTGGTCGGCGATTGGAACGTCGCTCCGCTCGACAGCGATGTCGGCGACCCGACGCTGGGCCCCGGATCCACGCACGTCTCCCCCGAGGAGCGCACCGCCTTCGAGGCCTTCACCGCCGCGGGCCTGCACGACGTGGTGCGCCCGCTCGTGCCCGAGGGCTACACCTACTGGGACTACAAGCAGCTGCGCTTCCCGCGCAACGAGGGGCTGCGGATCGACTTCGTGCTCGGCTCCCGCGCCTTCGGCGACCTGGTGACGGGCGCCGCGATCCACCGGAACGAGCGCAAGGGCGACGCCCCGAGCGACCACGTCCCCGTGGTCGTCGACCTCGACCTCGACACCTCGCTCGACGACGACCGCCCGATGATCTTCTGACCGTGGCCTCCTCGAAGAAGAAGCGCGCCCGCGCCGACCAGCCCTCGACCGCGCAGCACCCCTCCACCGCGCAGCGCGCCGCCGCGAGCCGCCCGGCCGTGGCGCAGGCGCACGACGAGTTCCGCACCGAGGCCTACCGCTCCGTCCGCGAGACGTTCGCCGCCGGCAAGCCGCTGCGCCGCCGCTGGGACCTGGTGCTCTCGATCCTCGGCTGCCTGGCCCTCGGGCTGCTCTGCGTGGTGCTCGGCTACCTCGCGGCGATCCTCGCCGTCTTCCCCGGCCAGTGCGAGGGGCAGAACATCGCCTGCGACTACGACCGGATCGACTGGGGCGTCTCGCTCGCTCTGATCGGCCCGCCGATCCTGACGCTGATCGCCGTGGGCGTGACGATCATCCGCTACCTCGTCGGCCGCCGGGTGTTCTGGATCCCGATCGTCGCCTTCGTGCTCTGCGTCGGCACCGCGTTCCTCGCGTCCTGGCTCGTCACCAGCTCGATCCCCGGATCCGCTCTGGCCTGAGCGGGGCGGCCGTCGTCCGGCCGCCCCGCGCTCAGCCGGCGCAGGTCGGGTCGTCCGCGAGCGTCACCTCGGTCTTGTTGATCATCGGCGTGACCCGGACGGCCTGCTCGCCGAAGGTCGCGGCGGGGTCGGCGGCGGTGAAGCCGATCGTCACCGTCGTCGACTCGCCGGGGGCCAGCTGCACCGAGACGCGCGCGACCGGCCGGCCGAGGTCGTCGGTCGGGTCGAAGATCCGGGCCGCCTCGCCGAGCGGGTCGGACCAGGAGGCCTGCGCCTGCGAGGTCGTCGTGCCGGGAGGGCCGTAGACGTAGACGTTGGTGACGAAGTCGCCGAGCGGGAAGCGGTTCCCGCCGTTCGCCGCCACGTACTTGGGCAGCGTGCGCGCGACCTTCTCGGTGATCGTGTTGGTCAGCGTCACCTGGGTGGAGAAGCTCGTGCCGCCGGCGGCGCAGCGGTTCGTGCTCGACTGGGTGACCGCGGTGTCGAGGTAGTAGTCCATCTTCGAGCCGACCGACGCGTCCTGGAAGAACACGCCGGTGGTCGAGGTGTCGTCGTTGTCCGTCGGCAGGACCCCCGCGATCGGGGTCGGGGCGAGCAGCGCCTGCTCGTCCGGATCGGTGCTGTAGGCCAGGATCCGGCTCTCGCCGACGGCCTTCACGACGGCCGGGAGCATCTTGGACGGCTCCATGTCGCCGCCGAGGATCTTGCCGAGGATGGTGGCGCTGGCCTCCGAGAAGAAGGCGTCGGTCGCGTCGGCGACCGTCGCGTCCGAGTAGCGGAAGTAGACCTTGTTCAGCAGCGTCGAGACGGTGTTCTCGCTGGTCAGCTCGGTGCCGTCGGTGAGCGTCACCGGGCCGGTCGAGGCGAGCAGGTACTGCAGCGCCATCGGGTCGATCGCGAGCACGCCGTCGATCTTCTCCCCGGGGAACTTCTGCCCCCAGAACTGCGTCGCGATCGAGGCCGCGGTGGGGAAGTCGGGGCGGCTCGTCGACACGTTGAAGGTGGTGGCGAGGTTGCCGCCGAAGGTGTCGAGCGCGCTCTGGTCGACCGAGACCGACTGCAGTCCGCGGAAGTCCTGGCTCGACTGCTGCGTGCCGACCGTGATCGCGCCGCCGTCGATGTTCAGCTGCATCACCGAGGAGGCGCCGCCGCCCAGGGCCTGCGCCTCGGCGAGGTTCTGGAAGAGCACGAGGTAGCTGCGCGGTCCACTGGCGCCGAGGGCGTCGGGGAGGATCGCGGTGATCGGCTGGACCTGGTCCATCGCGCTGGTCGCCGTCTCGAGCTGCGGGGCGAACGCGTCGAGCGCGGAGGCGACCTGCGGCACGAGCGCGCCGCGGTCGATCCCCTCGACGCGGGACTGCGCCTCGTCGACGACGCCCTTGGCGACGGTGATCTTGTCGGAGAGAGCGGTGATCGCCGCGATGTCGACCCGGCCGTCGACCGGCTTGAGCACGTCGAGCGAGGTGGAGGAGAGCGGGGTGACGATCTTGCCCGAGACGTCGTCGGCGATCTCGGTCGCGGCGCGCACGGCGGAGAGGTTCGGGCCGAGGATTGGCACGATCTCCATCACCCGCCACACCGGGTCGTCGGTCTCGTCGCGCGCCTCGCCGGTGAGGGTGGCGATCTGCCCGGCGGTCGACTCCGCGCCCGCCGTGTCGAAGCCGGTGAGCTGGTCGGCGACCTGCGAGACCAGCGGGATGGCGGAGGTGAGCTTGGCGCGCACCGTCATGGCCTTGTCGTAGGTCTGCACCGCGAGGAGCACGGCCACGACCGCGCCGATCACGAGGACCAGCAGGACGGTCAGGGTGATCCAGAGGCCCCGTCTGCTGCGGCGAGGGGTGCCGGAGGCGCGGCGAGAGGAGGTCGTCGTGGTGCTCATTCGAGAGAGCCTAAGCGACGCCTGCTCGCAGACGGCGGTCGATCCGCGCCGTCGTCAACCCAGGAGGAGGGACACGGCGATGAGCACGGGCACCGCCGTGACGGTGGTCACCAGGGCCGTGTCGCGCGCCACGGCGACGCCGCGGTCGTAGCGGGAGGCGAAGTTGAAGATGTTCTGCGCGGTCGGCAGGGCGGCCGTGACGGTCACCGCGAAGAGGTGCTCGGCGTCGAGCGCGAAGGCGAAGCGGCCGAGCAGGTAGGCGGTCGCGGGCATCACCAGGGTCTTCAGGAGCGAGGCGACGGCGACCTCGATCCGCCCGGGCCCCGGCTCGAGCGGGCGCTGACCGCGCAGCGACATCCCGAACGCCATCAGCACCAGCGGGATCGAGGCGTTGCCGATGATCGAGAACGGCTCGAGCAGCGGCGCCGGCAGCTGCACCCCGGTGACCGAGACGACCAGGCCGAGCGCCGAGGCGATGATCATCGGGTTGCGCAGCGGCTGCGTGAGGATCCCGGTGACGGAGGCGCGCCCGCTCGTCGAGACGTCGAGCACCGTGAGGATCGTCGGCGCGAGCAGCAGCAGCTGGAGGAGCAGGGTCGGCGCGACCCACTGCGGGTCGCCGAGCACGTAGATCGCGACCGGCAGGCCGATGTTGTTGGCGTTCACGTAGGAGGCGGCGGCGGTGCCGATCACCGTCTCCGGTACCGGGCGGCGGAAGAACAGCCGGGAGGCGAGCAGGTAGAGCACCGCGACGATCGCGACCGTGATCAGCGACACCAGGAGGAAGGAGGAGAACAGCACCGTCACGTCGGCCCGGGCGAGCACCGTGAACAGCAGCGCCGGAGTCGTGACGAAGAACGCGATGCGGGTGAGGACGGCGCGGCCCTCGGGCGGGACCAGCCCGAATCGGGCGATGAGGTAGCCGACCGCGATGACGGTCCCGATGATCGCGAAGCCGGTGAGCACTCCCTCCACGGCGTCCTCCGTCTCGTCGGCGGAGCCTGGCGGCTCGCGGGCTGGGATCCTCGGCGCGGGTCGGCGCACCGCCTCCAGCCTAGGAGGCGCCGCCCGTTGCTCCTCCGCGGGGCCGGGCCTACGGTGGGCGCATGCCGCATCTCGAGGTCCCCGGAGCGACCCTGCACTGGGAGGCGGACGGCCACGCCTCCGCCCCCGCCCTCCTGCTCGTGCACGCGGGCATCACCGACCTGCGGATGTGGGACCCGGTCGTCACCGCGCTCGCGGAGGACCACCTCGTGATCCGCTACGACACCCGCGGCTTCGGCGAGACCCGGACGGACGACGTCGAGTTCGACCCGCGGCAGGACGCCCTCGACGTGCTCGAGCACCTCGGTGTCGAGCGCGCGACGGCGATCGGCTGCTCGCGCGGCGGCTCGCTCGTCCTCGACCTGACGCTCGAGCACCCGGACCGCGTCACCGGCCTGGTGCTGATCGCCCCCGGCGTCGGCGGCTTCCCCTACCCCGACCTCACCGAGGAGGAGGACCGCCGCTTCGACGAGATCGACGCGGTGCTGACCGCCGGCGACCACGAGCGCGTCGCGCGGATGGAGGCGGAGCTGTGGGCGTTCGGCCCCGACCGCGATCCCGCCTCGCTGGACCCCGCCTTCGTCGAGACCGTGCGCGAGCTCGCCCGCGGCCGGAGCGGCCACGAGGGCGAGAAGCCCCGGCCGACCGCGATCGAGCCGCCCGCCTACGACCGCGTCGTCGACATCGCGGTGCCCACGCTGGCGATGGTCGGCGCCCACGACGTCTCCGAGTCGCTCCCCGTGCACGCCTTCCTCTCGGCGACCGTGCCGGGCGCCGACGCCCACGTCTTCGAGGACGCGGCCCACCTGCCGAGCGTCGAGCGACCCGAGGAGTTCCTCGCCGCCCTGCGCCCGTGGCTGGCGTCCCACCGCCTCTGACGCGGGGCCGCCAACGGTCCGCCGCGGCGGACGCGCCCACGACGGCGCACAGTCATGCTGGTCGAGTAGCCCCGCAGGGGCGTATCGAGACCCACCGTCATCAGCAGGCGGACTCTGCAGACTCGACTTCTGACGCTGGTGGATCTCGATACGCCCGCTCCGCGGTCTACTCGATCAGCATGGGCGGGCCCAGCGCGGCGGAGAAGCGTGGACATCCCCGCACCCCTGCTGGTCGCGCAGCGCGCAGGGAAACGGGCGCGCCAGCGCGCAACGTGGTCGCGGTGCGTGCAGAGAACGGGTGCGACAGCGCGCCGTCATGCTGGTCGAGTAGCGCGCAGCGCGTATCGAGACCCCACTTTCCACAGAAGGGTGACGCACCCGCGACGCCGTCAGCGGTTCTTGAAGTAGCGGAACAGGTGCTTCTCGCGCGTCGTCAACACGCCGAGAACGACGCCCGTCCCCGCGCACAGCACGGCGACGGCCGGCGTCCGAAGGCCCTGGATCAGGGTCGCCGCTGCGTCGACAGGCGGACCGGTGCTCGAGAAGAACAGGGCGACGGCGAGGCCCGCCGACCCGACCGGGATCAGCCACGCGAGCGACTCCAGCAGCAGGACCGCCAGCACCTCGACCCGGTGCACGCGCGAGTGCAAGGCGGAGGCGAGCTCGACCCGGCGCAGGGCGGTCACCGCCCAGCACGAGGATGCTGAAGATCAGAAGTCTGGCGACGAGGGAATGATCCAGGCGGCGAGGTCTACAGCGCTGGCGCCTGTGTCCCCGAGGGCGCGGGCCAGCGCGGGAGAGACGAAGCGGACCAGTGCGCTGGAGCGGAGGCGGCCGCGTGGATCGATGAAGCGTCCGATGTGGAGGGTCTCCCGGCCGACGCCGTCGCTCTCGAAGATGCGGTCGATGGCGTCGAGCGTCTGGAGTCCCCAGGGGGAATGAACCACCAGAAAGGAGTCGCCCAGGACACGGCGGAGACCGCGGCGGACCGGCTCCGGATCAGTGGCACTCGCGATCCCGAACCACCCGCGTTCGTCGCAGTGGGCGACGTAGGACACGAGCCCGGACTCGCGGAGACCGTCGACGACAGCCATCACGTCCACCGCGAGGACTTCCGCTCTCGTCGTCCGGCCGCCGGCGACGAGAGGAGGCTCGGCACGGTCGCCGAGAGCGTCCGGGAATCGCACCGGCTCTCGGAACGGGACGATGCGGGCCTCGGTGATTCCTTCGCCCCGCCAGACGCCCTCGACCGTGACGACGTCGACGCAGGCGGGAGCGGACTCGAGAGTCAGCGGAACGCTCGGCGCCGCCTGCTCGACGACGATGTCGTAGAGGCCGGCGCCCACTGCGGCGAGGCGGAGTCCCCCGGCCACTCGCTTCAGCCGACCGGTGGCGACGACGCCATCGCCGGCTGCGACGACGAGCGAGGAGATCGGTCGGAGATCCCCGTCCTGGGCGCTCATAGCCCAGCCAGCCCCGTCGATTTCGCCGTCCGCGTCGTACCCATACATGGATGATAGGAACATGGGGTCGCGATGTCGACCGTGGCGCGTCACGACCGGCGCTCCTGCTGCTCGAGGAATGCGCAGCGCGTGTCGCGCCGGCGTTCTGCAGGAGAGCCGATCTCGATACGCCCGCTGCGCGGGCTACTCGATCAGCATGGACGGGGCCCAGCGCGGCCGAGACGCGTGAACATCCCGGCACCCCGGCTGGTCGCGGAGCGCGCAAGGACCGGGCGCGCCAGCGCGCGATTCGGGCGCGGAGCGCGCAGAGAACGGGCGCGCCAGCGCGCCATCATGCTGGTCGAGTGGCGCGCAGCGCGTATCGAGACCCCACGCACTGCAGAACGGTGGATCTCGATACGCCCGCTGCGCGGGCTACTCGATCAGCATGATCGGCCCATCGCCGGCGCGAGCGCGCCGCTCCTACGCCACGTCGGCGAGGTCGAACGCCCAGTCGGCGTAGAGGACGGGCGGGTCGCCCGCCTCCACGACGTCGACGCGGTCGAAGCCGGCCTCGACGCAGATCGCGCTGTCCTCCGCGTCGTCCGCGGGGACGTACGCGTGCACGAAGCGCGGCAGCGGGAACGCCGCCGCCTCCTCGAGGAGCAGGCGCACGGAGCGCGTCACGACGCCGCGATCGCGGGCTGTGGGAGCGATGCTCCAGCCCGTCTCGTAGGCGAGGGTGCCACGCGAGTGGCCGTACCAATAGCCGATGGAGCCGACGCAGTGCCCGTCGAGCTCGATCGCGTAGAAGAAACCGCTCCCCTCGGCCCAACCGCGCAGGTAGCGGTCGTGCCGGTCGAGGAACTCGCCTTCTGTCTCGAGATGCTCCCCGGACTCCGCGAGATCGCTGCGGAGCGCGGTGACGTCCGTCTGCGGCCAGGGCAGGAGTCGGAGGGTCTCGGACTGCTGATCGATGCTGACTGTTCTGTGGTCGCTTCCGGGTTCGGGTCCCGTCACGCGATCCGATCCTTCCTCTTGAAGGTGGACCGACGCCCTGCCGCTCCGCCAGGTGTTCGGAGTCGCAGGTCGATCGGATGGCCGCCGGGTGTGCGCAGCCGAGATGTCCGCACCATCTTCGACCCCTGGGAGGAGCCTTGGCGGGAACCTCGCGAATCTAGCCCCGGAAGGGGGGTGCTACCTGCGAAAAGGCTGGTCGCGGGCTGATATCGGGCGCCGATTCGCCCGTCGATCCGCGCAGAAGGGTCCGTTTCGGCGGAGTCGTGCGCCACGGTCGCCGACCTCGCGGATTCGCTCCGGGCCCACGCAAGAAAAGCGCGCGCCGCGGCCCATACGCTCGGGGATGGGCCGGATCCGGCCCGAACCACCCGGTTATACGAGCGTGAGGAGGATCACCATGTCGCAATTCGTGCAGAGCACCGTCGTCGGAGAACCCGAGGTCGTCGAGGACCGCATCGAGACCTCCCGCGCCTGGCTCCGCCTCAAGGCCGCGGCCACTGCGCTCCAGCCGCTCCAGACGCAGGACGGCTCGCTGGCCGACCCGGACCGCCTGGACGACGCCCGCGCCGAGATCGAGCACCTCGTCGACGCGATCCGCGCCCTCGCGCCCGCCTTCCCGCACGACGCCGCCTACCTCGAGGCGCTCGTCGTCGACTTCGAGCGCTGGAGCGCCGAGGGCCTCGGCGTCCCGGACTTCCTCGACTCGCTGCAGGCGTTCCAGCCGCAGCTCGACCGCGTCGACGGGCTGCGCCACCTGGTCGTCTTCCCGATGCTCACGCAGAACGGCAGCCGCGACCGGCACGTCGAGGCCGTGCTCGTCGAGGTCGTCTGGCCGCGCTTCGTCGCCGAGCTCGAGGCGGGCGACTACTCGAACGCGCTGTTCGTGCCGGTGCGCTTCGTCGACTTCACCGCCGGCTACGACACGGACAGCGCCGTGCTCTTCCCCGAGACCGTCGCGATGCGCGCCGTCCCCGCCTTCACCTGGGGGGCGATCTTCGCGGACCGCGAGGCCGCGCGCTTCCGCCGCGTCGTCTCGGCCGCGGCGGAGATCACCCGGCTGGAGCTGCCGGCGGACGCGCGCCGGATGCTCGAGGATCAGCACACCGCGGAGGAGGCCTTCGTGATGTGGGACCTCATCCACGACCGCACCCACATGCGCGGCGACCTGCCGTTCGACCCGTTCATGATCAAGCAGCGGATGCCGTTCTTCCTCTACTCGCTCGAGGAGCTGCGCTGCGATCTGACCGCGTTCCGCGAGTCCGTCGCGATCGAGCGGCGCCTGGCCGGCCAGGAGCACCGCGACGGCGAGGAGGAGGCGCTCTCGGCGCGGGCGCGCTTGGTCCAGTACGCGATCCTCTTCGACCGGCTGTTCCGCTTCCCGCTGACCGGCTCGCGGGTGCGCAACTACGACGGGCTCGGCGGCCAGCTGCTCTTCGCCTGGCTGCACCAGCACGGCGTCCTGCACTGGACCGACACCCGGCTCGCCTTCGAGTGGGACAGCGTCGCCGACGTCGTCGTCGCGCTCTCGGACGCCATCGACGAGCTCTACTGGCGCTCGATCGACCGGCCGAAGACCGCGCACTGGCTCGCCGCCTACGCGCTTGTCGCGGCGACGGTGACGCCGCACCCCGCCTCCGCCTGGGCGCGCGGGCTGCCGGACGAGGTGCTCCTCGGCGCTCCGCGCGGGCTGACCGACGCGGTGCTGGACGACGAGTTCCCGCTGTCCATGTTCTACGAGGCCCTCGGCAAGAAGATGGGCGACGTGATCGCGTCGACCGCGGGCATCACCGGGCGGGACTGACCGTGCCGGCACTCCTTCCGCTCCGGCCCGACCGGGGCGGGAGGAGCGTCATGCGGCGACTCGCGCGTCGGCTTGCCCGACCGTCGTCGGTTAGCGTGGGGCGCATGCCTTCTGGCGCCGTCGCTGCCGACCCCTTCGATGCGGGCTGGACCCGGCGCGCGCCGTCCCGCGCCGCGTACGTCCGCGACTCCGTCGCCGCGGGCGTCCTGCTGGCGGCGACGCTCCTCTCGGTCGCCCTCTACACCTCGGCGGGCTTCACCGACGCCGCGCACCCCGCCGTGAGTACGCTCTGGGCGCTCGCGATGACCCTCCCGCTGGCCCTGCGCCGGCGGTTCCCGTCGACCGTGGCGGTCGCGCTCACCGCGGTCTACGCCCTCGGGCTGATCCTCCAGGTGCCCGAGTCGCTGTTCAACCAGATCTGCCTGTACCTCGCGCTCTACACGGTCGGGGCCTGGAGTCGCGACCGGCGTCTCGCGCTCGTCGTGCGCACGGTGATCGCGGTCGGCATGCTCGGCTGGCTGATCGTCACCCTCGCCACCGGCGCGCCGGTGAGCAGTCCGCTCCCGGCCGAGGAGTCCGCGGGGCTGCTCCCGCCGTACATCGCGGAGTCGGCGCTGGCCGTCGTCGCGAACCTGCTCTACTTCGGCAGCGCCTACGTCTTCGGCGACGCGTCCTGGCAGTCGGCGCGGCGGCTGGAGGCGCTCGAGGCGCGCACGGCCGAGCTCGACGACGAGCGGGAGCGCTCCTCCCGCCAGGCCGTCTCCTCGGAGCGGCTGCGCATCGCCCGCGAACTGCACGACGTCGTCGCCCACCACGTCAGCGTGATGGGCGTGCAGGCGGGGGCGGCTCGGCGGGTGCTCGCGCGCGATCCGGAGCGGGCGGCGACGGCGCTGAGCGCGATCGAGAGCGACGCGCGCTCGGCGATCGAGGAGCTCCACCGCATCCTGATCGCCCTCCGCACCGAGGACACGGCCCTCGACCCGCACACCGATGCGGCCTCGACCCGCGGAGTGGCGCAGCTCGAGGAGCTCGTCGTCGCCGCGACGGGCTCCGGTCTGCCCGCCGTGTTCCTCACCGTCGGGGAGCCGCGTGACATCCCGGCGACCGCGGGCCTCAGCCTCTACCGGATCGCGCAGGAGTCGCTCACGAACGTCCGCAAGCACGCGGGGCGCGGGGCGACCGCCGAGGTGCGCTTGCGCTACCTCGAGGACGCCGTCGAGCTCGAGGTCGCCGACGACGGGGGCGAGGGAGCGCAGCCCGTGGCCGCGACGTCGTGCGGCCTGGGGCACACCGGCATGATCGAGCGCGCGGCGGCCGTCGGCGGCACGGTCGAGACAGGGCCGAGCGGCTCGGGCTACCTGGTGCGCGCCCGCGTCCCTCTGACGAGCGTCCGCGCGGGGGCCGGGGAGCAGGTAGCGTCGTCCGAGGTGTCGTGGGGGCGCCGGGAGCGAGCGAGCGGGGGGCGCGCATGACGGCCGATGTCCGGGTGCTGCTCGTCGACGACCAGGAGCTCGTCCGCGCCGGCTTCCGCACCATCCTCGAGTCCGAGCCGGGGATCGTCGTCGTCGGCGAGGCCCGCACCGGGATCGAGGCGATCGAGCGCGCCTCCGAGCTGTGCCCGGACGTCATCTGCATGGACGTGCAGATGCCCGGGATGGACGGCCTCGCCGCGACCCGCGAGATCGTCAAGGATCCGCGCCTGTGCTCCAGCGTCCTCATCCTGACCACCTTCGACCGCGACGACTACCTCTTCGAGGCGCTGTCCTCCGGAGCGAGCGGCTTCCTGCTCAAGAACGCGTCCCCGGAGGCGCTGGTCGAGGCCGTGCAGGTCGTGGCGCGCGGCGACGCGATGCTCGCCCCCGACGTGACCCGCCGCGTGCTCGAGCGCTTCGCGACGGCGCCGGCCCGGGCCGCCGAGGTGCACCCCGGCATCGAGGAGCTCACCGACCGCGAGCGCGAGGTGCTGGTGCACCTGGCCCGCGGCTCGTCCAACGCCGAGATCGCCGCCGAGCTCTTCGTCGGCGAGGCGACCGTGAAGACGCACGTGTCCAAGATCCTGATGAAGCTGCGCGTCCGCGACCGCATCCAGGCCGTCGTCTTCGCCTACGAGCACGGGATCGCGGTGCCGGGGCGGTCCTGACCGATCCGGTCCGGGCGGCGTCCGATCGTGCCCGACGCGACGCGTGCGTGCCCGTTCGGGCGTCAGCGCCGCGGCTGGGCCGGGGCCGGACGTGGCGGGATTCGACGGACGAACTCCATGCGGATGTCGGGGACGATCTTCCGGTCGAGCACGACGGTCATGTAGCGGCCGTCGACCCGGGCGCCGATGGCGACCACGTCGGGGTCGGTGTCGACGCGGTAGCCGCGCAGCGCCTCGCCGTCGACGACGACCGGGACGCCGCGCACGACGTCCTCGTCGCGGAGGGCGGCGGCGACCACCGGCATGCCGCCGCGGCGGGTGCGGACGCGGCCGGGGAAGGTGTTGCGGAGCACGTCGCCCATGTGCGCGGCGAGGCGCGACTCCAGCGGCCGGCTGCGCTCGGCGGGGATCGGCACGGAGGTGCGGACCGCCTCCCACAGCACGGGGTAGCGCATCCGGGTGACCTGGTCGACCATCCACGGCGGGAGGTGATCGTTCTCGGCGCGCTCGATCGCGCGCTTCTGCTCCGGGGTGAGCGGGACGTGGTTGACCGGGTCGGCGCGATTGCGCGGATTCTTGTAGAACGAGTAGGAGAGGGAGATCTCGACGAAGCGTCCGAGCGCCATGGTCTGGGCTGCCGCGAACTCCTCGAGACGGGGCTGCGGGGCGAACGCGAGGACGGGATCGCCGAAGCGAGCCGCGATCTCGTCCACCCCGGGAGGGGCGGGCATGTCGCGGACCGCCCCCGAAGTGTCCATGCGCATAGGACAAGAGTGGCCTGCCGCTCACCCGATACCAACTTCTTGACGGCAATCGGCTTTCGCGGGAGAGAGCGTTCACGCGATGGAAACACGGGCGTCAGCGGCGCGCGCTCCCCAGGATCGAGCGGCGACGGGCTGCGAGGATGGGGGGATGAGCGCTCTGCACGATCCCGACCTCCGCGGTTTCGCCTCCGACAACTACTCCGGTGTGCACGAGGAGGTGCTCGCTGCGATCGCGGCCGCGAACGGTGCTCACCAGGTCGCGTACGGCGAGGACGTCTACACCGCGGAGCTCCAGCGCGTCTTCCGCCGCGAGTTCGGCGAGCAGGCGGAGGCGTTCCCCGTCTTCAACGGAACCGGGGCGAACGTGACCGGTCTGCAGTCGATGCTGCCCCGCTGGGGAGCGGTCGTCTCGGCCGGCACCGCCCACATCAACTCGGACGAGGGCGGGGCCCCCGAGAAGGTCGGCGGGATCAAGATCCTCACCGTCGACAGCCCCGACGGGAAGCTCACACCCGCGCTGGTGGACGAGCAGGCCTGGGGCTTCGGCGACGAGCACCGCGCTCAGCCGCTGGTCGTCTCGATCACGCAGTCGACCGAGCTCGGCACCGTCTACACACCCGAGGAGGTGCGCGCTCTCGCCGACCAGGCCCACGAACGGGGGATGCGGCTCCACATGGACGGCGCGCGGATCGCGAACGCCGGAGCGGCCCTCGGACTGCCCCTCCGGGCCTTCACCAGCGACGCCGGAGTCGACGTGCTCTCCTTCGGCGGCACCAAGAACGGGATGCTGCTCGGCGAGGCGATCGTCGTGCTCGACCCCGAGGCGTCCAGCGGGCTGACCTTCCTCCGCAAGACCAACATGCAGCTGTCCTCGAAGATGCGCTTCCTCTCGGCGCAGCTGCTCGCGATGCTCGGCGAGGACGGCGAGGCGGAGCCGCTCTGGCTGCGCTCGGCACGGCACGCGAACGCGATGGCCGCGCGGCTGCGCTCGCAGCTGGACGAGGCCGTGGCGGCGGGGCGGATCACCGGGCTCGCCTTCACCCAGCCGACGCAGGCGAACGCGGTGTTCGCGACGCTGCCCGCGGGAGTGGCGGACCGCCTCCGCGCCGCCTACCGCTTCTACGACTGGAACCCGGCGACGGGCGAGGTGCGCTGGGTCTGCTCGTTCGACACCGGCGAGGACGACATCGACGCGTTCACGGCGGCGATCGAGCGCGAGCTGGCGGCGTGAGGACGCGCGCCGTCGGGGCGGGGGCGGCGCTGCTCGTCGCGATCGGGCTGCTCGCGGGCTGCACGGCGGCCGAGCCGGAGGCCGGCGGGACGGCGTCCGAGTCGGCGCCTCCCACGGCCTCCGCGTCGCCCGCCCCGAGCCGCTCCTCGGCCGCCCGGCTCGACTGCGACGCCCTGCTGCCGGTCGCGCGCGCCTCGAGCGCCCTCGGGATCGCAGCCGGCTCGCTCGAGGGGACGCGGGACGAGGCGGTGCGCTCCTCGGCCGAGCTGATCCGCGAGTCGGCGCAGGAGAACGGCGGACTGCTGACCTGCGCCTGGTACGAGGAGGACGGCACCGCGTCGATCGTCGCCTCCGCGGCGGAGGACGCGGCGGACGCCTTCGCCGCGGCCGGTCTCTCCGGCGGAACGCGCCTCGCGACCGATGTCGAGGCCTACAGCGCCTGCTCCGTCGAGGTCTGCTCCGTCGATCTGCTCACCGGCTCGACCTGGGTGACGCTCGCGCTGACCGGCTCGCCGGCCGACGCCGATCTCACCGCACTCGCCACGGCCACCGCCGCGGCCGCCGACGGCCGGCTCGACGAGCCCGTCACCGCGACCGCTCCGGTCTGCGCCGAGGTGCTGACCGGCGAGCAGCTGGCGACGACGGCCGGGCTGGTCGAGGCCACTCCGGGCACCGGGACCGAGGGCGTCACGCCGTCGACGGCCTCCGCCGCGGCCGCCGCCCGCGCGGGCTACGCCTCGTGCACCTGGACCGACGCGACCAGCAGCAGCTACGCGGGCCTGAGCGTCGACGTGCTGCCGAACGGCGAGGACGGCTGGCGCAACCTCTCCCTGACGACCGGGCTCGCCGTCACGCTCACTCCGCTCGACGGCCTCGGCGACCGGGCGCTCTCGGGCTGCGGCGGCGGCTCGTGCGAGGTCGACGTGCTGGCCGATGACACGTGGTGGCGCGTGCTCGTGACGGGCGACGCGGCCCGAGCCGAGTCCGTGGCGCGAGCGGTCATCGCCGGCTGATCCCCCGCCGCGAGATGCCACTTGTGCACGCCTTCTCCGGCGTGTCGCGTGCACAAGTGGCATCTCGCGGGAAAGAGGGGGACGTTCAGCGGCGCCAGTACTCGTAGTGCGAGGACTCGCGGCAGCCGAGGGACGCGTAGAGGCGGCGGGCGGCGGCGTTGTCGGCGAGCACCTGGATCCACAGGCGGTCGACGCCTCGTGCGGCGGCCTGCTCGAGCAGGGCGCGGAGGAGAGTAGCGGCGTGGCCGCGGCGGCGCGCGTCCGGGCGGGTGGCCAGGGCGAACAACCCGCACCAGCGCTCGCCGTCCTCGGCGGTCGCCCAGGAGAGCCGGCCGCAGGCGGCGGGGCCGCTCGCGTCGCGCAGCAGGGCGTAGGCGGAGTCGCAGCCCGCGAGGATCCGCTCGGCGATCCCGCGCTCGGCGTCGCCGCCGCGGCCGTCGACCGACCACCAGAGCGACAGCCACTCCTCACCGGGCGCCTCCGTCGTCTCGACCGACTCCGCGGCCTCCGTGGCGGCGGGACCGAGCGCGGCGAGCGCCTCCGTCACGGAGCCGGTGAGGACGAGGGTGCGCTCATGCCCGGCGTAGCCGCGGCGGGCGAGCCGCGCGGGCAGGTCGGCGGGGAGCGTCGCGGGGCCGAGCTGGAAGAGCGGCGGGATCCCCTGCTCGCGCGCGAACTCCTCCGCTGCGGTGATCGCCTGGTCCACGTCCTCGACGGGACCGGAGGTGAGCACCGAGTTGGCGCGCTTCGTGACGCCGCCGGCCGCGCGCAGCCACCAGCCGGCGAGCGCTCGGCGCTCGAGGGGTGGCCAGGCGTCGGCGGCGAGGCGGTCGAGGAGGCGCGGATCCATCCGTCCACGCTAGCGGCGGCCCCGAGCCGGGCTCCTCGACACAGCATCCGGCTCGACACAGGATCCGGCTCGGGACGCGACCACCGACTCGGGACGGGTCCTCCGGCTCGGGGAGACGGCTCCGGCTCGCAGGATCACTGCGATCGGACGAGCCGAGGCGGATCCTGCGAGCCGGAGCACGCGGTGCAGGTGGTGCGGGGAGCTACATGTTGATCATGTGGCCCTTGAGGCCGTGGAAGCCCTCCTGGAGCGCCTCCGACAGCGTCGGGTGGGTGTGCACGTTGCGGGCCAGCTCGGTCGCCGTGAGGTCCCACTTCTGCGCGAGCGTGAGCTCGGGGAGCAGCTCGGACACGTCCGGGCCGATCATGTGGGCGCCGAGGAGCTCGCCGTACTGCTTGCTCGCGATGAGCTTGACGAAGCCGGTCGGCTCGCCGAGGCCGTGGGCCTTGCCGTTGGCCATGAACGGGAAGGTCGAGACGGTGATCTCGTGGCCCTCGTCGGTCGCCTGCTTCTCGGTGAGACCGAAGGAGGCGATCTGCGGCTGGCAGAAGGTGGCGCGCGGCATCATCCGGTAGTCGCCGAGGGTCTGGGTCTCGGCTCCGGCGATGGTCTCCGCGGCGACGACGCCCTGCGCCTCCGCGACGTGCGCGAGCTGCAGCTTGGCGGTGACGTCGCCGATCGCGTAGATGTGCGGGACGTTGGTGCGCATGTACTCGTCGATGCCGATGGCGCCGCGCTCGGTGACCTCGACGCCCGTCTTCTCGAGGCCGAAGCCCTCGACGCGCGGGACCCAGCCGATCGACATGAGGACCTTGTCGACCTCGAGGGTCGACTGCGTGCCGTCCTTGCCGGTGTAGGTGACGGTGACGTAGCCGTCCTTGTCGACGACCGACTCGACCTTGGTCGAGGTGAGGATCTCGACGCCGAGCTTCTTGTACTGCTTCTGGATCTCCTTGGAGACGTCCGGGTCCTCGTTGGGGAGGGCGCGGTCCATGAACTCGATGATCGTCACGTCGACGCCGTAGTTCTTGAGGACGTAGGCGAACTCCATGCCGATCGCGCCGGCGCCCACGATGGCCATCGTGTCGGGCAGCTCGCGGGTCATGATCTGCGTCTCGTAGGTGACGACGTTCTCGGAGAGCTCGACGCCGGGGAGGAGGCGGACGCTCGCGCCGGTCGCGATGATCGCGTCGTCGAAGGTGAGCGACTCGGAGCCGCCCTTGGTGAGCTGCACGTCGAGGCCCTGCGGGCCGGTGAAGGAGCCGGTGCCGTCGAACTCGGTGATCTTGTTCTTCTTCATCAGGAAGTGGACGCCCTTGGTGCGTCCGTCCGCGACGGTGCGGCTGCGGTCGAAGGCCACGCCGAAGTCGAAGGAGACGTCGCCCGAGATGCCGAACTGCTTCGCCTGCGCGTGGAAGATGTGGGCGAGCTCCGCGTTGCGCAGGAGGGCCTTGGAGGGGATGCAGCCCACGTTGAGGCAGACACCGCCCCAGTACTTCTTCTCGACGATGGCGACGGACTTGCCGAGCTGGGCGGCACGGATCGCGGCCACGTATCCACCGGGGCCTGCCCCCAGGACGACGACGTCGAAGTGCTGGGCCATGGATGTTCCTCCAGAGTGATGAGTTGTCGCGCGCGGGGAGCCACGCCGTCTCCCAGGGTACCGTTCCGCACCGACAGGACCCCGTGCTCCTCCGTGGGCGAACGCGCTCGTCGGGAATGCCGGCGGGCGGTCCGCGGTTGACTGCGTGGGGCGACGAGGCCCTCCCTGCTCGGCACCATCCCCGGAGAGAAGCACCCATGACCGACACCGCCACCCGCACCGCCTCGACCAGCGCCCCGATCCTCGACGTGCTGGCCGAGCGCTGGAGCCCCCGCTCCTACGACGCCACCGCCGTGATCGCGGACGAGACGCTGACCTCGCTGCTCGAGGCCGCCCGCTGGTCCCCCTCCGCCGGCAACTCGCAGCCGTCGCGCTTCATCGTCGCGCGCCGCGGGACGCCCGAGTTCGACAGCATCGTCGGCACCCTGGTCGGCTTCAACGCCACGTGGGCCGGCTCGGCCGCCGCGCTGATCGTCGCGCTCGCCGAGACCGTCGACGAGAAGGGCGAGGCGCGCCCGTGGGCCGTCTACGACCTCGGCCAGGCCGTCGCCCACCTCAGCGTGCAGGCGCACCACGAGGGACTGCACGTGCACCAGATGGCCGGCTTCGACAAGGACGGCGTCCGGACGGCGTTCGGCGTCGACGCGCGCTTCGACCCCGTGACCGTCGCCGCCGTGGGCGTGCTGGCCGGCCCCGAGGCGCTCTCGAACGACGTGCTGCGCGAGCGCGAGACCGCGCCCCGCACGCGCCTCCCGCTCGAGGAGCTCGTGCTCGTCCAGGCGTAGTCCGCTCCCCCGAGGCCCCGTCGGCCGCCGCTCCGCGGTGCCGGCGGGGCCTTCGTCGTTCGGGGCCCGTGGCGCGGCGCCCGCTGTGTTACTCCGCGTTTCGTCATGGAATCGGAGGAGTCGGCGCTCGTCCGTACGATCGGACGGGTCCGCCCGCCCGCCCCGCCTCGGAGCCCTCATGACCGGAACGCCCGCCCGCACGAGCCTCGCCTTCGACGCCGCGCTCGGGCAGTCGGCGTTCCCGGTGCGCTTCGACGGGGTCGGCCGCACCTTCGCCCCGGGCGCCCCCGTCCTCGCCGACGTCTCGCTCGATGTGCGGGCCGGCGAGGTGATCGCGATCCTCGGCCCGAGCGGCTGCGGCAAGTCGACGCTGCTCCGGATCGCGGCCGGTCTCGACACGGCGAGCGCCGGCAGCGTGCTGATCGACGACTCGCCCGTCTCCGGCATCGACCCGCGCTGCGCGGTGGCGTTCCAAGAGCCGCGGCTGCTGCCCTGGCGCTCCCTCGCGGCGAACGTGGCGCTCGGACTGCCCCGCGGCACCTCGCGCGAGGCGGGCCGCACCGCGGTCGACGAGCTGCTCTCGCTCGTCGGGCTGACCGCGCACGCCGGCTCCCGGCCGCGCGAGGTGTCCGGCGGCATGGCCCAGCGCGCCTCGCTCGCCCGCGCCCTCGCCCGCAACCCCGGTGTGCTGCTGCTGGACGAGCCGTTCGGAGCGCTCGACGCGCTGACCCGCCTGCGGATGCAGGACCTGCTGCTCGAGGTGCACGCCGCCGCTCCCGCGACGATCCTGCTCGTCACCCACGACGTGGACGAGGCGCTGCAGCTGGCCGACCGCATCGTGCTGCTCGGCCGCGACGAGCCGGGCGGCGTCTCTCGCATCCGGCAGATCATGACGGTCCTCGGCGCCCGGCCCCGAGACCGGGGCTCCGCCGAGCTCGCCGAGCGGCGGGTCGAGCTGCTCGAGGGTCTCGGGATCGAGCGGCACTAGGCCGTCCCGGACCCGCTCCCCCGCTCCTCCCCAGGCGGTGATCCCGCTGTCCGTCCACGGATCCCGCCGCTCGCGGGCATCCCTCCCCCCTGCTCCCGCACACTCGTTCCACTCCCGGAACCGCATCGAAGTCGAGGCCCCCATGTCGCTCCAGTCCTTCAGCACCTCCCCGCTCACCCGTCGCACCGCGCTCGCCGGCCTGCTCACCGCCGCCGCGGTCCCGCTCCTCGCGGGCTGCGTCCAGGGCGAGGGCAGCGGCGGCGCGGCCGCGGCACCCGCCGCCTCCGACGGCTCGACCGCGACGACCCGGGGCGGCACGCTGACGCTCGACTTCGCGACCTACAACCCGCTCAGCCTCGTCATCAAGGAGAAGGGCTGGCTCGAGACCGCCCTCGCCGAGCAGGAGGTCACGGTCACCTGGGTGCAGTCGGCCGGCTCGAACAAGGCCAACGAGGCGCTGCGCGCCGGGGCGATCGACGTCGGCTCGACCGCCGGCTCGGCCGCACTGCTCGCCCGCTCGAACGGCTCGCCCATCAGGACGATCGACATCTTCTCGCAGCCGGAGTGGTCCGCCCTCGTCGTGCCCGCCGGCTCCGCCATCACGAGCGTCGAGCAGCTCGCCGGCAAGCAGATCGCGGCGACCAGCGGCACCGACCCCTACTTCTTCCTCGTGCAGGCGCTCGAGGCCGCCGGCCTGAGCATCGACGACGTCACCGTGCAGAACCTCCAGCACGCCGACGGCTGGGCGGCGCTGCAGAACGGCTCGGTCGATGCCTGGGCCGGTCTCGACCCGATCATGGCGGGGGCGGAGGCGGCCGGGGCGACCCTGCTCTACCGCAACGTCGACTTCAACTCCTACGGGCTGCTCAACGCCACCGAGAGCTTCCTCGCGGCCAAGCCCGACCTCGCGCAGACCGTGGTGAACGCCTACGAGCACGCCCGTGCCTGGGCGCTGGAGAACCAGGAGGAGACGGCGAGCATCCTCGCGTCGGTCGCCGGTCTCGACGTCGCCGTGGCGACCACGGTGATCACCGAGCGCAGCAACCTCGACGTCGACAACGTCCCCGGCTCCGCGCAGACCGACGTGCTCGCGGTGATCGGCCCGATCTTCGTCGCGAACGGCGACGTCGCCTCGCAGGACCAGGTCGACGCGGCCCTCGACTCGCTGATCGACGACACCTACGCGTCGGCGGCGGACCCGTCCGCGATCGCCTGACGGCGCTCCTGACGCCCACCCGGACCCGGCCCCCTGCACCGACCGCTCGATGAACGAGGAGACGACGATGGCGACACGCGACGACGAGACCGTGACCGACGCCGACCTCGTGCGCCGGAGCACCGGACTCGTGCAGGCGCCCGGCGCGGTGGGCACCGCCGTGGTCGGTCCGAGCGTCGAGGCGTCGCAGAAGCGGCTCCGCGACGACGAGGCGGTGCACGCCCGGCCGCTCACCTCGCGGCGCTGGTTCCTGGTCGTCGGCGGGGCGATCCTGCCGGTGCTGCTGCTCGCGGCCTGGCAGATCGTCACGACCACCGGGATGGTGTCGGTCTCGGTGTTCCCGTCGCCGGCGATGGTCTGGGCGGCGGCGGTCGATCTCGCGCAGCGCGGCGACCTCGGGCAGGACGTGGCGATCTCGACGCAGCGGGTGCTGATCGGGTTCGGCCTCGGCTCCGCGCTGGGGCTGCTGGTCGGCGCGCTCTTCGGGCTCTCCCGGGTCTGGGAGGTCGTGCTCGCGCCGACGCTCGGCGCGATCCGCGCGGTGCCGTCGCTGGCCTGGGTGCCGCTGCTGCTGCTCTGGATGGGGATCGGCGAGGAGTCCAAGATCACCCTGATCACGATCGGCGCGTTCTTCCCCGTGTTCACCACCGTGGCGACCGCCCTCGGCCACGTCGACCGTCAGCTCGTCGAGGCGGGCCGGGCGTTCGGGCTCTCGGGCGTGCGGCTGTTCACGGCGGTGCAGCTGCCCGCCGTGATCCCCTCGGTGATCGCCGGGCTGCGACTGGCCCTCGCGCAGTCGTGGCTGTTCCTGGTCGCCGCCGAGCTGATCGCCTCGTCGATGGGCCTGGGCTTCCGCCTGACCGACAGCCAGAGCAACGGTCGGATCGACCGCGTCTTCCTCGCGATCATCCTGCTGGCGGTGCTGGGCAAGCTGACCGACTCGATCGTGGGCGTGTTCCAGCGCTTCGCGATCAGGAAGTGGGCGTGAGGATGACCGGCAGGACGCGTCCCACGACCGGTACGACCATCACGGAGGCACGCCGATGAGCGAGACGATCGCCAACCTGCTCGAGGAGTCCCGCCGCTTCCCGGCGCCCGAGGCGTTCGCGGCGCAGGCGAACGTCGGCCCGGACGAGTACGCGCGCGCCGCCGCCGACCCCGTGGCGTTCTGGGAGGAGGCCGCCCGGCGCCTCGACTGGGTCGAGCCCTGGCACACCGCCCACCGCTGGGAGCCGGCCGTCCCGCAGGAGGACGGCACGCTGTCGGTCCCGCGCGCGACCTGGTTCGAGGGCGGCACGCTCAACGTCGCCGTCAACTGCGTCGATCGGCACGTCGATGCGGGCCGCGGCGACAAGACCGCCCTGCACTTCGAGGGCGAGCGCGGTGACCGTCGCTCGATCAGCTACGCCGAGCTGCAGCGCGATGTCGCCCGCGCCGCGCACGCTCTCACCGCGCTCGGCATCGGGAAGGGCGATCGCGTCGTCGTCTACCTGCCGGTGATCCCCGAGACCGTCGTCATCACCCTCGCCATCGCGCGGATCGGCGCGATCCACTCCCTCGTCTTCGGCGGCTTCTCCGCGGAGGCGGTGCGGTTCCGCGTCGAGGACACCGGAGCGAAGCTGCTCGTCACCACCGACGGCCAGTTCCGGCGCGGGAAGGCCGTCGCCGTGAAGGCGAACGCGGACCACGCCGTCGCCGGCGTCGAGTCGATCGAGCACGTGCTCGTCGTCCGCCGCACCGGCGACGAGACGCCGGACCTCCCGTGGACCGAGGGCCGCGACGTCTGGTGGCACGACGTGGTGGACCCGCAGCCCGACGTGCACGAGGCCGAGGCCTTCGACGCCGAGACGCCGCTGTTCATCATCTACACCTCGGGCACGACCGGGAAGCCGAAGGGCCTCGTGCACACCAGCGGCGGGTACCTCACCCAGGCCTCCTGGACGCACTGGGCCGTCTTCGACGCGAAGCCGGACGACGTGCACTGGTGCACCGCCGACCTGGCGTGGGTGACGGCGCACACCTACGAGATCTACGGGCCGCTCTCGAACGGAATCACCCAGGTGATCTACGAGGGCACCCCGAGCACCCCGCACACCGCGCGTCACTTCGAGATCATCGAGCGCTACGGCGTCACCGTCTACTACACGGCGCCGACGCTGATCCGGACGCTGATGACCTGGTTCCCGGAGGGCGTGCCGCAGCAGTACGACCTCTCCAGCCTCCGGCTGCTCGGCACGGTCGGCGAGTCGATCAACCCCGAGGCCTGGGTCTGGTTCCACGAGCGGATCGGCGGCGGGCGCTGCCCGATCGTCGACACCTGGTGGCAGTCCGAGACGGGCGCGGCCGTGATGTGCCCGCTGCCCGGCGTCTCGACGCTGAAGCCCGGCTCCTCGCTCGGCGCCCTGCCCGGCCTCGGCGCCCTCGTCGTGGACGAGGCCGGCGAGCGGGTGCCGAACGGCTCCGGCGGCTACCTCGTGGTGGACCGCACCGGCCCGGCCCTCGCGCGGACGGTCTGGGGGAACCCGGAGCGGTACCGCGACTCCTACTGGGCCCGCTACGCCGACCGCGGCTACTTCTTCTCCGGTGACGGCGCGAAGTACGACGCCGACGGCGACATCTGGGTGCTCGGCCGGGTCGACGACGTCATCAACGTCTCGGGGCACCGGCTCTCGACCATCGAGATCGAGTCGGCGCTCGTCGCGCACCCGGCGGTGGGCGAGGCCGGGGTGGTGGGCGTCGAGGACGCGACGACCGGGCAGGCGATCGCGGCGTTCGTGATCCCCTCCGACGAGGGGATCGACCGCGCCGAGGAGGATCCCGCCTACTGGACGGCGCTCGAGGCCGATCTGTCGCAGCTGCTGCGCGAGCACGTGGCGACGGCGATCGGGCCGATCGCGAAGCCGCGCGACGTGGTCGTCGTGCCGGATCTGCCCAAGACCCGCTCGGGCAAGATCATGCGCCGCCTGCTCGGCGACATCCGCGATGGCCGCGCCCTCGGCGACGTCACGAGCCTCCAGGACGACACCGTCCCGGAGCGGATCGCCCGCATCGTCGCCGCGCGCGGCTGAGACGCACGGGCCCCGCGTCCAGCAGGGTGGGTCTCGAGACGCCCCTGCGGGGCTGCTCGACCAGCATGTGTGAGCGCGGGCGGGGCTGCTCGACCCAGCATGACGGTGCGCGCCGCCCGAGGCTTCCGGTCACCTCCGAAGCGGGGCGGGGCGGGGGCATCGGGAGTAGCGTTGACGCGTGCGCGATGTCCAGCAGCGAATCATCTCCGAGCTCCACGTCTCCCCCACCGTCGACCCGGCCGCCGAGGTCGAGCGGCGCAGCGGCTTCCTCGCCGACTACCTCCGGCACACCGGGGCCAAGGGCCTCGTGCTCGGCATCAGCGGCGGGCAGGACTCGAGCCTGGCCGGGCGGCTCTGCCAGCTCGCGGTCGAGCAGGTGCGCGCGGACGGCGGCGACGCCTCCTTCATCGCGGTGCGGCTGCCCTACAGGGTGCAGGCGGACGAGGAGGACGCGCAGCTCGCGCTGACCTTCATCCGGCCCGACCGCCAGGTCACCTTCGACATCCACGCCGGCGTCGACGGCATCGCCTCGGCGTTCGGCGATGCGGTCGGCGAGCCGATCTCGGACTTCGTCAAAGGCAACGTCAAGGCGCGCGCCCGGATGGTCGCGCAGTACGCGATCGCCGGCCAGGCGGGCATGCTCGTCGTCGGAACGGACCACGCGGCGGAGGCGGTGACCGGCTTCTTCACCAAGTTCGGCGACGGCGGTGCCGACGTCCTCCCGCTCACCGGCCTGACCAAGCGCCAGGGCCGCTCGCTCCTCGAGCACCTCGATGCCCCGGCCCGGCTCTACGAGAAGGCGCCGACGGCCGACCTGCTCGACGAGAACCCCGGCCAGACGGACGAGTCGAACCTCGGCCTCGTCTACGCCGACCTGGACGAGTACCTCGAGGGCGGCGACGTCGCGACCGAGGTCGCCGAGGCGATCGAGGCCCGGTACCAGGCGACCGAGCACAAGCGCCAGGTGCCGCTGTCGATGTTCGACGACTGGTGGCGCGCCTCCGCCGTCTACACGCCCGGCAACCACTGAGCTCACAGGCACAGCGACGGAACGAGCCCGCCGACAGTACGAGCCGCCCCGGAGATCCTCCGGGGCGGCTCGCTCGTTCAGGGCGCGGGGCTCAGTCGGCGGCGCGCGCGTTGTAGACGAGCACCTCGCCCGCGTCCACGTGCTCGCGGTAGGCGCGGAACACGGCCAGCGCCTCGTCACGCAGCACGCCGTCGACGACCTCGATGCCGCGGGCCTCGAACTGCGCGGCCCAGTCCTCGCGCATCGGGCCCTCGTCGAAGGTGGAGATCTCCTCCAGCTCGGGGCCGGACCCGGCGACGACCAGGCGGCGCACGCCCGACCACAGCGTCGCTCCGTAGCACTGCACGCAGGGCCGCCAGTTGACGACCAGCTCGTGCGCGGGCAGGCCCTCGCCGCCGAGATCCCAGCTGCCGACCGCGGTCTGCGCCAGGCCGAGCGCGGTGACCTCCGCGTGTCCGGAGGAGACCCCGCTGCCTAGGACCACGTTGACGCCGACCGAGACCACGCGGCCGGAGTCGCGCTCGACGACGATCGCCGCGAAGGGGCCGCCGTTGCCCTCGCGGAAGTTGCGGTCGGCCAGAGCGTGCACGAGGGCCATGCGGTCCTCGCGCTCGGGCAGGAACTCGGGGACGTCGCGCACGGCGTCCTCGATCCAGGCGGGCAGGGCGATCTCGTAGCGGGTGGCGAGGCGGTCGATGTCCATGCCTCCATGCTCCCATCCGGGGTGGCGGCAGCCGGACGTCACACCGAGAGGGCCGCCTGGAGGGCCGCCGCCTTCGCCGCCCAGAAGCGCTTCGCCACCCCGGTGCGGGAGAAGAGCGCGTCGAAGCCGTGGAAGGCGCCCTCGACGATCTCGAGCTCGCACGGAACTCCGGCCGCGCGGAGCCGCTCGGCGTAGCGGGCGTCCTCGTCGTGGAAGAGATCGAGCGTGCCGACGCCGATCCAGGCGGGCGGAAGGCCCGAGAGGTCGTCGCGGCGGGCGGGCGCGGCGTAGGGCGAGACGTCGGGGCCGCCGGGCTCGCCGCCGAGGTAGGACGTCCAGCCGAAGCGGTTGCTGCCCGGCGTCCACACGCGGACGCCGCGCGGCGGGGGGCCCGGGCGGGTGACGGTGCGGTCGTCGAGCATCGGGTAGACCAGCAGCTGGAAGGCGGGCTGCGCTCCCCCGCGGTCGTGGGCGAGGAGGGTCGCCCCCGCGGCCAGGCCGGCGCCCGCGCTCGCGCCGCCGAGCGCGATCCGCGCGGGGTCGATGCCGCGCTCGTCGGCGTGCGCCGCGAGCCAGTGGAACGCGGCCAGCACGTCCTCGAGGGCGGCGGGCGCCGGGTGGGCGGGTGCGAGCCGGTAGCCGACCGAGAGGACCGTGATGCCGAGGGTCCGGGCGAAGGCGATGTTCGACGCCTCGTCGTCGAAGCGGCTGCCGAGCACCATGCCGCCGCCGTGCACCCAGACCAGCGCGGGTGCGGCACCGCGGAGGGTGCGCGGGCGGTAGCTGCGGGCCGGGACCGGGTGGCCGTCCGGTCCCGGGATCTCGAGGTCCTCGACCACGAGGTCGGGCGGTGCCTCCCCGCCGGTGGCCTGGCGGCGGGTGGCGAGGCGGAGCAGGCGCGGGCCGAGGACGATCGGCGGGAGGAGGCGGCCGATCGCGAGGTCCGGATGGAAGAGGGGCGCCGTCGCGGCGCCGCGCGGTGACGCGGTCATGCGCGGGAGGCTACTCCTGCGCACCGCGCGAACGCCCCTCCCCGAGGAGGCCGGGCCCGGCTCGCGGGCGGGACCGGCCTCCGGTGGGCGGGACCTACGGCCGGACCAGCGTCTTGATCGCGCGGCGCTCGTCCATCGCGGCGTACGCCTCCGCGATCTCCTCGAGCGGCAGCTCGAGGTCGAAGACGAGACCGGGCTCGATCGCGCCGCTGAGCACGTCGGGGAGGAGCTCCGCCATGTAGCCGCGGACCGGGGCGACGCCGCCGTTGACGCCGACGTTGGAGCCGAACATCTGGCGCACGGGCAGCTCGGGGCCGCCGTTGGGGACGCCGACGTAGCCGACCATGCCGCCGGGGCGGGCCGAGTCGAGGGCCTGCTGCATCGACTCCTTGGTGCCGACGCACTCGAGGACGCAGTCGGCGCCGATGCCGTCGGTGAGCTCGCGGACCCGGGCGACGCCCTCGTCCCCGCGGGTGTCGACGATGTGGGTCGCGCCGAAGCGGGTGGCGAGCGCCTGGCGGGACTCGTGCCGGGACATCGCGATGATCGTCGTCGCGCCGAGGCGCTTGGCCGCCAGCACGGCGCAGAGGCCGACCGCGCCGTCGCCGACGACCGCGACGGTGGAGCCCGCGGTGACCCCGGCCGAGACGGCGGCGTGGTGGCCGGTGCCCATCACGTCGGCCAGGGTGAGCAGGCTCGGGATCAGCGTCGGGTCGACGTCGGTGCCGACCGGGAAGAGCGTGCCGTCGGCGAGCGGGACGCGGACCTTCTCGCCCTGCGCGCCGTCGGCGAAGCCCTGCTCGCCGACCTCGGCGCCCCACCAGCCGCCGGTGAGGCAGGAGGTCGAGACGCCGTTGGCGCAGTTGGCGCAGGTGCCGTCGCAGACGTAGAAGGGGGCGATGACGAAGTCGCCGACCGCGATGTCGTGCACGTCGTCGCCGATCTCCTCGACGACGCCGACGAACTCGTGGCCGATGCGGTGCGCCTCCTTCGTCGGGGTGACGCCGCGGTACGGCCAGAGGTCGGAGCCGCAGACGCACGCGGCCGTGACGCGGACGATCGCGTCGCGGCCGGTCGAGAGCACGGGGTCGGGCACCTCCTCGAGTCGGACGTCGCGCTCGCCGTGGATGATCGTTGCTCGCATGGGGACTCCTGCTCGAGAGGGGGTGGGGGCTCGACCACGCTACGCCGCTCGCGCGGAGCGACAGGTGCCGGGACAGGGGCTTGCACGAACGTCCGCGGACGCTACGGCGGTGCCTCCCGCCAGCCGTCGGCGCCGACGACGACGTGCGCGACGAAGCGCAGCCCGCAGGCCGCGCACGCCTCGACGAGCGACCGCGTCACGGCGCGGTCGGAGGGGAGGACCTCCGCCGCACCCGCGTGGCTGTGGGCGAGGCCGACCGCGGCCGCACCCCGCGCCAGCACCTCGGCGAGGATCTCGGACACCGGCAGGTCGGCGTGGGCGGGCGGGCCGTCCGCGAGCGCGATGACGTCGCGCACGGCGCCCGCGGCGGTCAGGGCGACCGCGAGCACGGTCTCCGTCGGACGTGCGGCGAGCAGCGGCGTCACCAGCTCAGCGAGGCCGGCCGCGTCGACGACGCGCGCGGCCCGCCCGGCGCGGTTCATCCTCCGCCGCAGCTCGAAGGACGCGACGATGCGGCAGGCGGCGACCTCGCCGACGCCGCGCTGGCGCACCAGGTCGGCGACGCCCGCCCGCGACACCGCGTCGATGCCGCCGAAGCGCGCGAGCAGGCGCTGCGCGACGACGGTCGCGTTCGCCCCGCGGACCCCGCTGCCTATCAGCACGGCGAGCGTCTCCGCGTCGGTCAGCGCCTCCGGACCGCGGGCGCGGAGCCGCTCGCGCGGCCGCTCCTCGGGCGCGAGGTCGGCCATGCGCGCGCCGGCGGCGGGAGACGGGGAGTCCATGGGCGGGACGCTACCCGCCGTCGCGACCCCGGCGAGGCGCCCGGGCGGCGACTGTGGACGGACCGCCCGCGATCGCCCCCTGTGGAGGAGCCCCCGCCCCGAACGGCCCGTTCCATCCTCCAAAAGTTGCGGTAGTGGCGCGCGGCTACCGCAACTCTTGAGGAATGGGAGGGGAGGGTCGGGGGCGGGGCAATGGGCGGCGCGGGGCGCGCCCGGGCTACGGCGTCGCGAGGCCCGCGGAGACCTGGAGGCCGTCCGGGCCCGCGTCGACGAGCACGACGTCGCCGTCGCGGATGGAGCCGTCGAGGAGGGCCGTCGCCAGCCGGTCGTCGATCTCCTGCTGCATGAGGCGGCGCAGCGGGCGGGCGCCGTACTGCGGGTCGTAGCCGCGCTCGGCCAGCCAGCCGCGGGCGGCGGGCGTGACCGCGAGGTCGAGGCGCCGCTCCGCCAGCCGGCGCGAGAGCCGGTCGACGTAGAGCGAGACGATCTCGCCGAGCTCGGTGCGGTCGAGCGCCTCGAACACGACGATGTCGTCGAGCCGGTTCACGAACTCGGGCTTGAAGGCCTGCCGCACCATCTGCTGCACGGCCTCCACCTTCTGCGGGCGGGTCAGCGACTGGTCGATCAGGAACTGCGAGCCGAGGTTCGAGGTGAGGATGAGGATCGTGTTGCGGAAGTCGACCGTCCGCCCCTGGCCGTCGGTGAGCCGGCCGTCGTCGAGCACCTGCAGCAGCACGTCGAAGACCTCGGGGTGCGCCTTCTCGATCTCGTCCAGCAGCACGACCGAGTACGGCCGGCGGCGCACGGCCTCGGTCAGCTGGCCGCCCTGCTCGTAGCCGATGTAGCCGGGAGGGGCGCCGACGAGCCGCGAGACGGCGAACTTCTCGCCGTACTCCGACATGTCGATGCGGACCATCGCCTTCTCGTCGTCGAAGAGGTGATCGGCCAGCGCCTTCGCGAGCTCGGTCTTGCCGACGCCGGTCGGGCCGAGGAAGAGGAAGGAGCCGGTGGGCCGGTCGGGGTCGGAGACGCCCGCGCGGGTGCGGCGGACGGCGCCGGCGACGGCCGAGACGGCCTCGTTCTGGCCGATCAGGCGCCGGTGCAGCTCGGTCTCGAGGTGCAGCAGCTTCTCCGTCTCGCCCTGCATCAGCCGGCCGACGGGGATGCCCGTCCAGGCGGCGATGACCGCGGCGATGTCGTCCGAGGTGACCTGCTCGTTGACCATGCGGCCCTCGGCCGGCTGCTCCTCCTGCTCGGCCGCCGCGAGCTCGCTCTCGGCCGCCGGGATGTCGCCGTAGAGCAGGCGCGAGGCGCGCTCGAGGTTGCCCTCACGCTGGGCCCGCTCGGCCGCGATCCGCAGGGCGTCGAGCCGGTTCTTGAGATCGCCGATGCGGTTGAGGGAGGCGCGCTCGCGCTCCCAGCGCTGCTGCAGCTCGGCGAGGTGCGCACCACGGCGGGCGAGGTCCTCGCGCAGCTTCTCCAGCCGCGCCTTCGAGGCCTCGTCCTTCTCCTTCTTCAGCGCGAGCTCCTCGAGCTTCAGCCGGTCGACGGAGCGGCGCAGCTCGTCGATCTCGACCGGCGCGGAGTCGATCTCCATCCGCAGGCGCGAGGCGGCCTCGTCGATGAGGTCGATGGCCTTGTCGGGCAGCTGACGGGCGGTGATGTAGCGGTTGGACAGCGAGGCGGCGGCGATCAGCGCGGAGTCGGCGATGGCGACCTTGTGGTGCGCCTCGTAGCGCTCCTTGAGGCCGCGGAGGATCGCGACCGTGTCCTCGACGGTCGGCTCGCCGACGAAGACCTGCTGGAAGCGGCGCTCGAGGGCCGCGTCCTTCTCGATGTACTGGCGGTACTCGTCGAGCGTCGTGGCGCCGATCATCCGCAGCTCGCCGCGGGCGAGCATGGGCTTCAGCATGTTCGCGGCGGCCACCGAGCCCTCGCCGCCGCCCGCGCCCATCAGGGTGTGCAGCTCGTCGATGAAGGTGATGATGCGGCCGCCGGAGTCGTTGATCTCGGCGAGGACGGCCTTCAGCCGCTCCTCGAACTCGCCGCGGTACTTCGCACCCGCGATCAGCGCGGAGAGGTCGAGGCTGACGAGTCGCTTGCCCTTGAGGCTGTCGGCGACGTCGCCCGCGACGATCCGCTGCGCGAGCCCCTCGACGACCGCCGTCTTGCCGACGCCGGGCTCGCCGATGAGCACGGGGTTGTTCTTGGTGCGGCGCGTGAGCACCTGGCTCACGCGACGGATCTCGGCGTCCCGTCCGATGACCGGGTCGAGCTTGCCGCTCGCCGCGATCGCGGTCAGGTCGACGCCGTACTGCGCGAGAGCGGACGACTCGTCCTGCTGGGGTGTCCGACCGGCCTGCATCTGCATCTCCTCCTTGCGGTTCGAAAGTTGAGTTCGAATGACTCAACTTTACGCCCGTCGGAACCATTCCCGCGGGGACGGCGAGTTCTGCGGCGGCGACTCGCAGCTCAGGCCGTGAGACGGCCCTCGCTCAGCCCGCCTCGGAGGGAGCCGAGCGCGTCGCGGAGGACCGCGCCCAGGCGCGACTCGCGCACTCCCGTCAGCGCCGCGATCTCGGGCTGGGAGTAGCGGCCCGCGACGGCGAGCAGCAGCAGCTCGCGGTCCGGGCAGGCCAGGGCGAGGAGCCCGTCGGCGAGCGGGCGCCGCGAGGGCTCGCGGGAGGAGCCGAGCGTCTCGCAGAGCACCTCGAGCAGCCACAGCACCGGCTCCGGAGCGCGGGCACCCTCGCGGGCGCGGCGCCACACGGAGGCGAACGCCTCGGTGCAGATCCGGTCGCGAGCGGCGGCGTCGGCCTGCACGGTCGCGATCGACGCGGAGAAGAGCCCGCCGAAGCGGTCGAACAGCTCGGCGAACGCGGCACGGTCGCCGGTCGCGACGGCCCCGAGGAGGCGCGCGGCGGCCTCGGCCAGGGCGGGGCGGATCCGCTCCGCGCGCGCGTCGTCGCTACGTTCATGCATCTGCACACACTGGCACCGCAACCCGGGTCGTGGCACCAGTTGCGGTCACACCCGTCAGGGGGTAACGGCACCGCGGCGCCCCGACGGGTCACCCGCACGCGGGTGCCGGTGGCGTCCTTCCGCGGTTCCCGTGCCGCCCCGGGGCGAGGGACCGGACGCCGTTGCGCAGCAGAGTCCGGCGCGCATGGGCGGGCGCGGCGTCGGCGATCGTGCCGACGCCCGTCTCGGGAGCGCCGGCGGGCCGGCTCAGAGCTTGGGCCAGCGCGCGCGGGCGAAGCAGAACACGCCGTAGGCGATGAGCCCGACGGCCACGGCGGCGAGCAGGGCCACGCCGAACGGCAGCTCGGTCAGCGACTTCAGCGCCTCGTCCAGCCCGCCCGCCTGCTCGGGGTCGTGCCGGACCGCGGCGACGATCAGGAGGACGCCGAGCGCACCGAGCACGATGCCCTTGGCGACGTAGCCGGCGACGCCGAGGCCCGTGACGACGCGGCCGGCGGTCCCGCCGGGCACGGCGATGTTCTTCAGGAACTTCTTCGAGGCGCCGCGGTAGACGAAGACGCCGCCCACGGCGAGGACCGCGAGCCCCGCGATCACGAGGAGGACGACGCCGCCCGGCGCGGCGAGGACCTGCGCGCTCGCACTCTGCGACGTCTCGGACGAGTCGGAGCTGCCGCCCGTCGCGAAGCGCAGAGTGGTCGCTCCGAGCGCGGCGTAGACGACGGCCTTCGCCGCCTCCTTCAGCCGGCTGCCCCAGCGCGACGCCGCGCTGTCGCCGTCCGCGATCAGGAAGGCCTCGAGCACACCCCACAGGGCGAGCCCGAACAGGCCGATCGCGCAGACCCACAGCACGACCACTCCCCCGGGCTGCGCGGCGAGCTGCCCGAGCGCTCCGGTCTGGTCGGCCTCGCCGCCACCGCCTCGGGCGACCTGCAGGGCGATCACGCCGATGAGGATGTGGACGAGGCCGTTCGCGGCGTAGCCCCCGCGAGCGAGGGTGCGGATCGCGGTCGAGTCCTGCGCGTCGTCGGCAGCGCGCTTGGCCTGGGTGCCTGAGGGAGTGTTCACGATCCGGACGGTACGCGACTCCGCCCGCCGCGTCGAACCCGGGCCGTGGGCGCGGGCAGCCCGGGGAGCCCGCCGACCCCGATTCCCGGCGGGAGTCCGACGGCGGCACGCGTCGCTTCTCCACATGCTCTCCCCAGCCTGTGGACGGCGGATCCCGCGTCGGACCGGCCTCGACTCCGGGGCGGACCCTGTGAGGACGGTCGTTCTCCACATCTCTCCACAGAGTTATCCACAGCTGTGGAGATCTCTCCTGGGGAGAGAGCTGGAGTGGGCGCTCACCCCTGCTGCCGCTCTCCCCCTCAGCGCCCGATCGACCCGGCGAGGTCGGCGTGAGCGGCGATCGTCTCGATGAAGGCGGCGACGAGAGGGGGTCGGGGGCGGCCCGGGTGAAGGCGCGGACCGTGCTCCGGCGTGAAGTGCACCCACGGCTCGTCCGCCAGCGCTGCGAGGTCGCTCAAGCGCACGTCGGTGTCGGTGCACTGGGAGTGATGTTCACGCGTCCGATGTCCGCGACGCCGGACCTGCGTGCGCAGCACGACCTGCTGCAGGAGGTGTCCGGGCTGCTGGGCGAGGGGGTGCTGCGCACGACGCTCACCCGCGCACTGTCGCCCCTGAACGCGGGGACCCTGGCCCAGGCGCACCGCCTGGTCGAGGCCGGCGGGCGTCCCGGCAAGGTCGTGGTCAGCGGCTGGTGACGTTGCGGGCGGGGCTGGTCACACGTCGATCGCGTGGACCAGGCCGTCCTGCACGCTGCCGAGCCAGTCGTAGACCGCGCGGATCGCCTGCCCGGTCTCGTCTTCGGGCTCGACGTCGTCGGAGTCGAGGATGCCGAGTCGCGCGGCGAGGGCGAGGCGCATGTCGGTGAGGCCGCGGAGCCAGGACAGCGCCTGGGGCGGCTCGAGGCGGACGGCGACCTCGCCGAGCCCGGCGAACACGCGGGCGTGCCCGGAGCCCTCGCCCGCGTCGAGCGCGGCGGTGATCGCGCGGGCGTCGTCCATCTTGCGGCCGGCCAGGTCCGGGGCGGTGAAGCGGCGGAACTCGGCGGCGGCCTCGTCGTCGTCGCGGTAGGCGTCGGGGAGCAGGCGCGCCAGGGCGGGGTCGTCGCGGGCGTCCTCGGACGTGCCGCGATCGAGGAGCTCGAGCATCTCGCCGGCGAGGTGGCGGAGGATCCCGGCCTCCTCGCGGTCGAAGCGGGCCACGGCGGCGCCGGAGGAGTCGCGGCGGAAGGAGCGCATCAGCGGCCGCCGGCCGTGCGTCGGCGGGTCGAGCGTCGGAGGGCTGGGCCTCGGCGGGTCATGCGTCGGCCTTCTGCAGCGTCGCCCACAGGCCGTAGCCGTGCATCGCCTCCACGTGCCGCTCCATCTCCTCGCGGTTGCCGGTCGCGACCACGGCGCGCCCCTCCGTGTGCACCTGGAGCATGAGGCGCTCGGCCTCAGCGCGACCGAAGCCGAAATAGCTGCGGAAGACGTAGGACACGTACGACATCAGGTTCACCGGGTCGTCCCAGACGAGCACGACCCACGGCACCTCGGCGGCCGAGCGGGTCGCCAGCCGCTCGTCGGCGCGCTCGATCGTGTCCACCATCCCTCCAGCCTAGGTCGCGCGGTAGGGCCCCCATGCCGGTCGAGCAGCCACCTCCGGCGGCGTATCGAGACCCGGCCTCTGCAGAACGGTGGATCTCGATACGCCCGCTCCGCGGGCTGCTCGATCAGCATGCAGCGCCCGCTCCGCGGGCTGCTCGATAGCAGGGGGTGCTCAGGCCGACAGCCGCGGCAGGACCTCCCGGGCGAAGAAGTCGAGGTGGTCGAGGTCCTGGAGGTCCATGAACTGGAGGTAGACGCGCTCGGCGCCGGCCTCGCGGAGGGACTCGAGACGGTCGACGGTCTCGTCGACTCCGCCGGCGACGCCGTGCTCGCGCAGCTCGGCGGGCTCGCGGCCGATGGCGGCGGCGCGACGGACGAACTCCGCCTCGTCCGCTCCGCCGACCGCGATCAGCGCGACCGAGTGCACGAGCGAGGACGGCTCGCGGCCGATCGCGGCGCACGCCTCATCGACGCGCTCGAACGATCCGGGGATCGCGTCGAACTCGGGGAAGGGCAGGTTGAACTCGCTGGCGAAGCGGGCCGCGAGCCGCGGGGTCCGCTTCGGCCCGCCTCCGCCGACGATCACCGGCAGCGGCAGCCGCGCGGGCTTGGGCAGCGCGGGCGAGTCGGTCAGCGTGTAGTGCTCGCCGGCGAACGAGTAGCGCTCGCCGACCGGGGTCGACCAGAGACCGGTGACGATCTCGAGCTGCTCCTCGAGCAGATCGAATCGGCGCGGCGGGAAGTCGATGCCGTAGGCGGCGTGCTCCTCCTCGAACCAGCCGGTGCCGAGGCCGAGCTCGACACGGCCGCCCGACATCGCGTCGACCTGGGCGACCTGGATCGCGAGGATCCCCGGCGGCCGGTAGGTGACGGAGGAGACGAGCGTGCCGAGTGCGATCCGCTCGGTCTCGCGCGCGAGGCCTGCGAGGGTCGTCCACGCGTCGGTCGGACCGGGGCCGGGGTCGCCGTCGCCCATCCGGAGGTAGTGGTCGGAGCGGAAGAAGCCGTCGTAGCCGAGGGCTTCGGTGGCCTGCGCGACCGCGAGGAGATCCTCGTAGCTCGCGCCCTGCTGGGGTTCGGTGAAGACTCTGAACTGCACGGGTCCAGCCTGCCGCACCGATCCGAGCGCCCTCGCCGCCCCCGCTCGCGACACGCCGCCCGTGTACGGTGGAGCTTTTGCCGTCGACGAGAGGCCCGCGCATGCTCGAGCAGAAGACGTCCGAGAGGCCCCCGCAGCGCCTCGCCCGCTGGGTGTTCTGGCCGGCGGCGGTGATCACGCTCTCCATCGCCGCTTTCGCGATCATCGCTCCCGAGGTCGCCACCGAGGTCTTCGCCTCCCTGCAGACCACCGTCGTGAACACCTTCAGCTGGTACTACGTGCTGATCGCCGCGGTCTTCGTCGCCTTCGCGATCTGGATGGGCGTCAGCCGCTTCGGCGACATCAAGCTCGGCGCCGACGACGACGAGCCCGAGTTCTCGATGCTCTCCTGGATCTCGCTGCTCTTCGCGGCCGGGATGGGCATCGGCCTCGTCTTCTACGGCGTCGCGGAGCCGCTCACCCACTTCGCCACCCCGCGCCCCGGCGTCACCGGCACGGAGACGGAGCTCGCGCAGAGCGCCATCTCGCAGACCTACCTGCACTGGGGCGTGCACGCCTGGTCGATCTACGTGGTCGTCGGCCTCGCCCTCGCCTACGCGATCCACCGCCGCAAGCGCCCGGTGTCGATCCGCTGGGCGCTCGAACCGCTGCTGGGCCGCCGGGTGCGCGGCGGCTGGGGCAACACGATCGACGTCGTCGCGCTGGTCGGCACGATGTTCGGCGTCGCGACGTCGCTCGGCCTCGGCGTCACCCAGATCTCGGCGGGCCTGGAGTCGAGCGGCATCGTCGACTCCTCGCTCACGGTGCAGATCATCGTCATCGCGGTCGTGACGGCGCTGACCGTCTTCTCGCTCGTCTCGGGCGTCGGCAAGGGCATGAAGTGGCTCTCGACCGGCAACCTGCTGCTCGCCGCCGCCCTGCTGGTGTTCGTGCTCGTCGCGGGCCCGACGCAGTTCCTGCTGCGCGAGTTCGTGCAGTCGCTCGGCAACTACCTGCAGAACTTCATCGGCCTCACCTTCACCGTCAGCGCCTACGCCGGCCGGGAGGGCGAGGCCTGGCAGGCGACCTGGACGACGTTCTACTGGGGCTGGTGGATGTCGTGGGCGCCGTTCGTCGGCATCTTCATCGCCCGGGTCTCCAAGGGCCGCACCGTCCGCGAGTTCGTCGCGGGCGTGCTGCTGGTGCCGACGATCATGACCTTCCTCTGGTTCAGCGTGCTCGGCGGGACGGCGCTCTTCCGCGAGCTCTACGGCGACGGCGGGCTCGTCGGCGCGGACGGCGCGGTGAGCACCGACACGGCGCTCTTCTCGATGCTGCAGGGCCTGCCGGCCGGCTCGGTGCTGGTCGTCGGCGCGATCATCCTGATCGGCGTCTTCTTCGTCACCTCCGCCGACTCCGGCGCCCTGGTGATGGCGATGATCGCGACCGGAGGCGACGCGGAGCCGCGCAACGGCATCCGCGTCTTCTTCGCGCTCGCGACGGCCCTGCTGGCGCTCTCGCTGCTGATCGCCGGCGGGCTCGACGCCCTGCAGACGGCCGCGATCCTCTCGGCGCTGCCGTTCAGCGTGGTGATGATCCTGATGTGCGTGGCGACGGTGATCGCCTTCCGGAGGGAGATCCGCGCCTACGACCGGGCCCGCCGGGCCGCCTTCGTCGGCGACATCGGCTCGTTCTACGGCCTCGAGGTGGAGGAGCCGCTCGAGCGCGAGCCGGCGCACCCGCTGAAGCGGCTGGCGCAGCGGATCAAGCCGGGGTCGACCCCGCGGGAGTAGGCGCCCGGATCTCGATACGCCCGCTTAGCGGGCTGCTCGACCAGCATGGGATCTTCTACGTCGATGAATTCGGGAATCACACGCTCGACCGGAACGATGCACCGGGAATTCCGACCCTCAAGGAAGGCGCCAGCCAGTACTTCGTGCTCGGCGCCGTCGGAGTCCGAGACACGTCACGGCGTGCCCTGGCAGAGCGGATCGTCGACGTCAAGGAGAAGCACTTCGGTGTGCTCGCCGCATGCGATCTTCCGTGGGGTGATTCCGAGATCAAGGGTCACCACCTCCGTCGGGTGGCACGCAGTGTCGCATCAGGACATCGTCTGGACAGGCCCGCTGCGTACCGGGCACTCGTCACCGAGAAGCAGACGGCCGCCCTCTTCAAGGACGTCGGGCTGCTCTTCGACACCTTCCGCCCGCTCGTCTTCGCAGCGGCCGTGGACAAGCTCGAGATGGTGGAGACCGGACGCGGCCTCATGCCGGTGGGCGTCGCCTACGCATACCTGCATCAGCGCGTCGCGACGACTGTGGGCGACTACTACTCCGGGGACGCCGCCATGTTCGTCGCCGACCAGCAGTCCCAGCACGAGAAGTTCTTCCGCAGCGGCGGCCTGCGGGACGCGCGGGCGACCCTGGACAGGATGCTGCGGAGGAAGCCCGGGTACGACCTGGTGCTCGACAAGCCGCTGTGGGTCGACACGGAGCTCAGCCACTGGGATCGCGAGATCCTGCAACTCGCGGACATCGTCGCTTACTCGGCAGGCACCTACCTTCTGCAGGGCGGAGCGCCGGAGGAGCAGAGCTACCTCTGGGAACAGATCCGACGGTGCACGGCACTGCACCAGAAGACGGGACTGCGCCTCGGTGCCGGGTTCTCGATGTATCCGAGCAGCGCGCGGATCCCGACGGGTGAGGCCGACGACGCGTGAGGGACCAGGCAGACGGAACCGGCGCGATGCGGGGCCCGCCGGATTCCAGAAGCCCCCGCTCGCGCCGGTGGCGTCGACGCTAGCAGGCACTCCTCATCGCCTGTCGAGCAGGCGTGGCGACGTGGCGTTCGCTGCGGCGGATCTCGATGCGCCCGGCCGCGCCGGGCTGCTCGATCAGCATGCACTCGCAGCCGCCGGGTCACGCTGGTCGGAGGGCCACCGGAACATGCTGGTCGAGGAGCCGCTGCAGGCGGCGTATCGACACCCGGCGACGTCGCTCGACTCGTTCCGGTCGGCGGGACGGCGCACTCACCGTACGATCGCCTCGCACGAGACCGACGTCCGCACCAGCGTCCCGCCCCCAGGAGCACCCGCATGACCGATCCCCGCCCGCTGCTCTTCAACGCGTTCGTGATGAACACGCCCTCGCACATCCACCACGGCCAGTGGCGGCGGCCCGGGGCGCGGCCCGGCGCGTTCGAGGACCTGGGGCACTGGATCGAGGTGGCGAGGACGCTCGAGCGCGGGGTGTTCGATGCGATCTTCTTCGCGGACGTCGTGGGCACCTACGGCGCGGTCGGCGCCTCGCTCGAGGTGAACGCGCGCGAGGGCCTGCAGCTGCCGAACAACGACCCGTCGATCCTGCTGGCCGCCCTGATCGGCTCGACCGAGCACCTGGGCCTCGCGATGACGAGCTCGATCCTGCAGGCGCACCCGTTCGAGTTCGCGCGGCGGATGTCGACCCTCGACCACCTCTCGAAGGGCCGGGTCGCCTGGAACATCGTCACCAGCTACCAGGAGAACGCGGCCCGCAACTTCGGCCTCGACCGCCTCACCGAGCACGACGCCCGCTACGCGCAGGCCGAGGAGTACCTCGACGTGGTCTACAAGCTGTGGGAGGGGTCGTGGGACGACGACGCCTCGGTCCGCGACCAGGCCGGCGCGTACTCCCGACCGGAATCGGTGCACCGCATCGACCACGCCGGCGCGAGCTACCGGGTCGAGGGCCCGCACCTCTCGGCGCCGTCGCCGCAGCGCACGCCGTTCCTCTTCCAGGCCGGCTCCTCGCCCGCCGGCCGCGCCTTCGCGGCCCGGCACGCGGAGGCGCAGTTCGTCGGCGGCTCGACGACGGAGCAGACCCGCGAGCTGATCGCCTCGACCCGCGCGCTCACGGAGGCGGCCGGGCGCCGCGGTGACGACGTGCTGTTCTTCTCACCCCTGTCGGTGATCGTGGGCAGCACCGAGCGCGAGGCCCGGGAGCGCGAGGCCGAGCTCGACGCGTACACGAGCGTCGACGCCCACCTGCTGCACGCCGGCCTCAGCGTCGACCAGGCCGACGGGAAGCCCTTCCCGCCCGAGACGAAGCTGCGCGACATCGTGACCAACGGCAACCGCAGCACGCTCGAGTCGATGATCCGGCTGCTGCCCGACCGCGACGCGACCGTCGCCGATCTGGCCCGCCTCGCGGTGCGTCGTCACCAGCGCGTCGTCGGCACGCCCGAGCAGATCGCGGACCGGCTCTCCGAGCTGCGCGACGCGGGGGTCGACGGCGTCAACCTCAACCACTGGACGCTGCCGGACAGCTACGTCGAGTTCGTCGACGAGGTGATGCCGGTGCTGCGCGATCGCGGGCTGGCCCGCTCGGAGTACGCGCCGGGCGGCCTGCGCGAGCGGCTGACCGGAGCCGCGCGGCTGAACCCGCGGCACCCGGCGGCGCGCTACCGCGGGGCGTTCCGCGGCTGACGGGGGTCGACCGCCTCGTCACCGGCCGCTCGCAGCGTCGTCAGCCGCGGAGGGCGTGCACACCTGAGGCTGGAAGCAGCGGATCGAGCGTTTTCGGGCCGATCCGGCCCTCACAGCCTGAGTCGTGCACGCGCCGGGCCGGAACCCGTTCCTTCGCTCAGCTCGGCGAAGGGACGAAGGGGTGCTCCGGCGGGTCCTGGTCGTCGTCGAGGCGGGAGTCGGCGCCCTCGTCGGCCGTCTCGCCGGTCGCCTCGGCGCCGTCGACCTGCGTGTCGTCGATCTGCGCCGGGTCCTCCGGGGGGACCGGCAGGGAGTCGGCGTCGGGACGGGTGGTGTCGGTGACGTCCTCGGGGGCGTCGAAGCCGAAGCTGCTCATGGTGTCCTCTCCGCGGCGCACCGGGAGGCGACGCCGCTGCCGGCAGCCTAGGTCGCGCCTCCGGGAGCAGTCACCGGCTTGACGGTGCCGCCCCTTGCGAGCATCTTCGGCACGCGGATCCGACCTCGGCACGCGGGATCGCGCGATTCCGGCGAGCCGGACGACGTTTCACGAGCCGGAGGTCGGCGAGCCTGGACCGCAGGGGAGCGAGCGGAAGCACGCGGCCGCTGCGCCCGTCAGTGCACGTACTCCAGCAGGTCGACGCCCAGCGTGCGCATGCCGTCGAGCACCGCGAGGCGGTAGCGCAGGCTCGAGTCGTCGAACTGCGTGATCACGGCGTAGGCGACGCCGGCGCGCGGGCCGCGGAGCACGCCGACCTCGGCGCGGACGCCGGTGTCCGTGCCGGTCCTGTTGACCAGCAGCACGCCGTGGTCGGGCTGGCGGTGCGAGAGCGCGTCGAGGCCGAAGGCGGAGGCGACCATCGACAGGTCGCTGTTGAGCGAGAGCCAGCCGATCACGCGCGAGCTGACCGCCGCGTCGACGATCTCGCCGTTCGCGAGGGTCGCGAGCAGCCAGGTCAGCTCGCTGGCCGAGCCGATCGAGAGCTGCGGAGCGTCGTCCGGACCGCGCTCGTCGCGGACGACGTCGAGCAGGGCGGTGCGCGAGAGGCCGAGCGCCTCGGCCCGCTCGCGGACCGCGTCGAGGCCGACTCGGCGCAGGAGCACATTGGTGGCCAGGTTGTCGCTCGTCGCGCCGACGAGGGCGGCCAGGTCGGCGATCGGCATCGACGGGATCTGCAGGTGCTGCCAGATCCCCGTGCCGGTGACCGCGTCGGCGGCGGTGCGGTCGACGAGGCGCAGGTTCTCCTGGGGATCGGTGGCGAGCCGCGCCGCGACCTCGATCAGGAGCACGATCGTGCCGACGGACGCCGTCGGCATCGAGACGGAGTCGTCGACCGCGAAGAGGGCGCGCCCGGTGCCGAGGTCGACCGCGCGCGCCGACACCACGACTCCGTCCAGCGCCAGCCGGCCGAGCGCGTCGAAGCCGCGCTGGAAGTCGTCGTGGTCGTACTCGCCCTTGTGGCGCCCGCGGCGGGCGCGGCGGTTCGCGCGGCGGGTCTCGTGGGCGGGGATCACCACGGCGGCGGCCTCTCTCCGGGGTCGGTGGAACGGTCGATGCGGAGGGGCGGGACGGGAGTCCGTCGATCCGCCGCGGGGACGCATCGGAGGACCGAGGACCCGCGGCATCGGTCGGCTCTCGATGCCCCGGGATCCGGCCGCGGTGCGGGACGGCAGCCGGCGAGGGCTACCAGATCGCGACGCGCTCGCTCGGCGGGAGCCAGAGGGCGTCGCCCTCGGTGACGTCAAAAGTAGCGTAGAACTCGTCGAGGTTCCGGACGATCTGGTTGCAGCGGAACTCCGACGGCGAGTGCGGATCGATCGCGAGCAGGCGGATCGTCTCCTCGTCGCGCGCCTTCTGCTGCCAGGCCTGCGCCCAGGAGAGGAAGAAGCGCTGGGCGCCCGTCAGGCCGTCGATCACGGGCGGCTCCTCGCCGTCCAGCGAGAGCAGGTACGCCTTCCACGCGATGCCGAGCCCGCCGAGGTCGCCGATGTTCTCGCCGATGGTGAGCGCGCCGTTGACGTGGTGACCGGGCGTGGTGGCCGGGGCGAGCGCGTCGTACTGCGCGATCAGCGCCTTCGTCCGCTCCTCGAACGCGGCCCGGTCGTCCTCGGTCCACCAGTCGGTGAGGCGGCCGTCGCCGTCGAAGCGCGAGCCCTGGTCGTCGAATCCGTGCCCGATCTCGTGCCCGATCACCGCGCCGATCGCGCCGTAGTTGGCGGCGGAGTCGCGGGACTCGTCGAAGAAGGGGAACTGCAGGATCGCGGCGGGGAAGACGATCTCGTTGAAGCCGGGGTTGTAGTACGCGTTGATGGTCTGCGGCGTCATGAACCACTCGTCGCGGTCGAGCGGCTTCCCGATCTTGCCGAGCTCGCGGTCGAACTCGAAGGCGGCGACGCGGCGGGCGTTGCCGACCAGGTCGGCGGGGTCGATCGTCAGGGCGGAGTAGTCGCGCCAGCGGACCGGGTAGCCGATCTTCGGGGTGAACTTCGCGAGCTTCTCCAGCGCGCGCTCGCGGGTGTCGGCGCCCATCCACTCGAGGTCGACGATCGAGCGGCGGTAGGCCTCGATCAGGTTCGCGACGAGGACGTCCATCGCGGCCTTCGCCGTCTCGGGGAAGTGCCGCTCGACGTAGATGCGGCCGACGGCCTCGCCGAGCGAGCCCTCGACGAGCGAGACGGCGCGCTTCCAGCGCTCGCGCTTCTGCGGCGTGCCCGTGAGGGTGCGGCCGTAGAAATCGAAGTTGGCGTCGACGAAGTCGCTGGAGAGGTAGGCCGCGGCGCCGCGGATCACCTGCCAGGACAGCCAGTCGCGCCAGGCGGGGAGGCGGTCGTCGGTCAGCAGGCCGGCGAGCCCCTCGAGGAAGCTCGGCTGGCGCACGACGACCTCGGCGAGCGCACCCTCCGGAGCGCCCATCGCGGTCAGCCAGACGTCGAGGTCGATGCCTGCGGCGAGCTCGGTGACCTCGGCCCAGGAGCGGAGGTTGTAGGTGGCCTGGCTGTCGCGGCTGCGCACCTTGTCCCAGTGCACGGCGGCGAGGTCGGTCTCGAGCGCGACGATGCGCTCCGCGCGCGCCTCGGGGGCGTCGATGCCGGCGAACCCGAGCATCCGCGCGACGAAGGGGAGGTAGGCCTCGCGGACGGAGGCGAACTCCTCCTCGCGGTAGTAGCTCTCGTCGGGAAGGCCGAGGCCCCCCTGATTGACGAAGACGAGGTAGCGCTCGGGGTCGCCCGGGTCGTTGTCGACGAAGAGGCCGAAGAGGCCGGGGACACCGGAGCGCTCGAACTCGCCCACCGCGCGCAGGAGCCCGGGGATCGAGTCGACGCGCTGCACGGCGGCCAGGTCGTCGGCGATCGGCTGGGCGCCGAGCTCCTCGGCGCGCGCCTCGTCGAGGAAGGAGGTGTAGAGGTCGCCGAACATGCGCGCCTCGGTGCCGCTCGGGGCCGACTGCGCCTCGACGATGATGTCGCGGACCGCCTTCTCCGCCTCCTCCTGGAGCACGTGGAAGGAGCCGTAGCGCGCCTTGTCGCTCGGGATCTCGGTGCGGTCGATCCACAGGCCGTTCACGTGGCGGTAGAGGTCGTCCTGCGGACGCGTCGCCGGGTCGAGTTCGGAGAGGTCGATACCGGAGCGAGGCGTCGTCGAGGTCATGGCGGTAAGCCTACGTCGGGGGTCGGACACGGCGGCCCCGGGGCGCGAGTCCGGCTCGCGGAACCGTTCCCGGCACTCGAGAACCGGCCGATCCGACGAGCCGGAGCCGATTCTGCGTGCCGGAGGTGCACCGGTCGGAACTCCGGCACGCGAGAACACGTCCGGCACGCTGGAACCGGCCAGTCCCACGAGCCGGAGCGGAGTCCGCGAGCCGGAGGTCAGCCACCGGCAGCAGGCCGCGGCTCAGCGGGCGAGCTGCTCCTCGACGTAGGTGCGGATCGGGGTGGTCGGGCGGCCGATCAGGCGGGCGAGCGAGCCGTCGGTCTCGCCGAGGAGGCCGTCGGCGATGTTGGCGTCGAGGCCGACGACGAAACCGACGCCGCCCTCGGGGACGCCGGCCTCGGTGAGGATGCGGGCGTGCTCGGCGGAGTCGACGTGCGTGATCGCGGCGTCGCGGCGGGCGACCTCGCCGACGAGGGTCGCGAGCTCGTCGAAGCTCCAGGCGGTGTCGCCGGAGAGCTCGTGCACCGACCCGACGAGGGAGGCGTCGAGCAGGGCGACGGCGGCGGCCTCGGCGTAGTCGGCGCGGGCGGCGCTCGAGACGCGGCCGTCGCCGGCGCTGGAGAGGGTGGTGCCGGTCGAGGCGAGCTCGGCGACGGTCTGCGCGTAGTTCTCGTTGTACCAGCCGTTGCGGAGGATCACTGCGGGGAGGCCGGCGGCGACGATCGCCTCCTCCGTCGCCTTGTGCTCGGGGGCCAGGATCAGCGGGCTGGTGGTCGCCTTCGGGGCGCTTGTGTAGACCAGGCGCGCGCCGGCGCGGGCGGCGGCCTCGATCGCGGCGGTGTGCTGAGCGACGCGCTTGCCCACCTCCGAGCCGGAGACGAGCAGCACGGCCTCGGCGCCGGAGAAGGCGGCGTCGAGCGAGGCCGGGTCCTCGAAGTCGGCGACGGCGGTGCGGACGCCGAGGTCGGCGGCGAGCGCCTCGAGCTTGGCGGCGTCGCGGCCGGTGGCGACGATGTCGGAGGCGGCGGTGCCGCGGGCGAGCAGGTGCTCGACGGCGAGACGGCCGAGGTGGCCGGTGGCTCCGGTGACGACGAGGGTCATGGGGTGGTCCTTCCGTTCGGGAGACGGCGGGTGGGGCGCCGTCGGTGAGGGGAACCGGGCCGCGACGCGAGAACTTCCCGGAATGCAGTACCCACTATTTGGTTAGTACTCCTGTGACCATCACCGAGAGCCCCCTCCTCACCGGAGACGTCTACTCCGCCGACTGCCCGAGCCGCGAGGTCTTCGGGCACGTCACGAGCAAGTGGGGCGTACTCGTCCTCGCTGCCCTGGCCGAGCGCAGCCTGCGCTGGGGCGAGCTGCGGCGCCGGATCGGCGGCATCAGCGAGAAGATGCTGGCGCAGACCCTCCGGACCCTCGAGGAGGACGGCTTCGTGCACCGCGAGGCGCACGCCGTGATCCCGCCGCGGGTCGACTACGCGCTGACGCCGCTCGGAGCCGAGCTGGCCGAGCGGCTGCTGCCCGTCGTCGAGTGGATCGCGGGCAACGTCGGCGCGGTGCTGGCGGCCCGAGACGCCCGCCGGAGCGACGAAGGGTAGCCTCACCTTCTTGTGAGAACGTTCATGTTCCGTTCAGGGAGAGGCCTCCACTGAGCGGCGTGCGCGTCCCTTCGCCCTGGTCGACTCGGACGCACTGCTGCCGATCGAAGGACACCGCATGACCGACACCGCCCGCCGCCCGCTCCTCCTCCCCATGGCGGGGCACGTGCGCGGCAAGCGCAGCCCTGTCACCTGCGCCCTGAAGTGCGCCAACGCGTGCTCGACCGCCACCTGCAACACCTCGCACAACAGCTCGTTCCGCGACATCGTCGCGCGGCAGATCTCGCGCCGCAGCGCCCTCGGCCTCGGCCTCGCCGGCGCGGTCACTGTCGCCGTCGCCTCGGCCGGCGGCGCCCCCACCGCGGAGGCCGCCGTCGCCGGCGCCGCGGTCGGCGGCTCCCCGCTCGCCTTCACCCCGATCGCCCCGGTGCCGTACACGGTCGATGAGTTCACCGTCCCCGAGGGCTTCGCCTGGCAGCCGATCATCCGCTGGGGCGACCCGCTCTTCGCCGACAGCCCCGCCTTCGACATCGAGAACCAGACGGAGGCCGCCCAGGCCGCCCAGTTCGGCTACAACAACGACTACACCGACATCGTCGAGATCCCCGGCTCGAAGCGCCTGCGCGCGCTGCTGGTCGTGAACCACGAGTACACGAACGAGTCGATCATGTTCCCGGCCGCTCAGCTCGAGGCGGAGCCCGAGCGCGTGCGCGCCGTCGGCCGCGCCGCCCACGGCCTCAGCGTCGTCGAGCTGGTGCGCACCGCCGTCGACCGCCCCTGGGCCTACGTCCGCGGTGGCGAGCACAACCGCCGCTACCTGATCGACACCCCCTACGAGGTCACCGGCGCCGCGGCCGGCTCGGCGCTGCTGAAGACCGTCGCCGACCCGACGGGGCGCTCCGTCCTCGGCACGCTCGGCAACTGCTCCGGCGGCACCACGCCGTGGGGCACGATCCTCTCGGGCGAGGAGAACTTCAACGGCTACTTCCGCGCGACCGCGACCAGCGACGCCGAGAAGCGCTACGGACTCGCCGACGCCGAGACCGCGCGCCTCTGGGAGCTCGACGACCCCCGCTTCGACGCCCGCACGCCCGGCTACGAGAACGAGCCGAACCGCTTCGGCTGGATCGTCGAGTTCGACCCCTTCGAGCCGGAGTCCACCCCGAAGAAGCACACCGCGCTCGGCCGCCTGAAGCACGAGGGTGCGAACGTCATCGTCGCCCCCGACGGCCGCGTGGTCGCCTACCAGGGCGACGACGAGCGCTTCGACTACCTCTACAAGTTCGTCTCGAAGAAGCGCCACATCGAGGGCGACCGCGCGCACAACAAGACGCTGCTGGAGGAGGGCGACCTCTTCGTCGCGAGCTTCACCGGCGACTCCCCCGTCGCCGAGATCACCGGCACCGGCGCGGTCCCCTCCGACGGCGGCTTCGACGGCATCGGCGCCTGGCTGCCCCTGGTCGTCGACGGCGCGTCGATGATCGCCGGCATGAGCGTCGAGGAGGTGCTCGTGCACACCCGCATGGCCGCCGACATCGCCGGCGCGACCAAGATGGACCGCTGCGAGGACGTGCAGCCGAGCCTCGTCAGCGGCCGGATCTACGTCGCCTGCACCAACAACTCCAACCGCGGCACCGAGGGCAAGGAGGGGCCGACGGAGGTCAACCCGCGCACCGAGAACCGCGACGGCCACATCGTCGAGATCATCGAGGACGGCGGCGACCAGACCGGCCGCACCTTCACCTGGAACCTGCTGATGCTGTGCGGCGACGTCGCGCAGGGCGACACGGTGTACTTCTCCGGCTTCCCGGTCGACCAGGTCTCGCCGATCTCCTGCCCGGACAACCTCGCCTTCGACTCGGTCGGGAACCTCTGGATCTCGACCGACGGCGCCCCGAGCGGCATCGGCTACAACGACGGCCTCTTCAAGGTGGCGCTCGAGGGCGCTGAGCGCGGCCGGGTGGAGCAGTTCCTCTCGGTCCCGCGCGACGCCGAGACCTGCGGGCCGATCGTGCACGACCAGGACCAGCACGTGTTCGTGGCCGTCCAGCACCCGGGCGAGGAGGGCACCTTCGAGGCGCCCACCTCGTACTTCCCGGACTTCGCGGCCGCCGGAGCCCTCGCGGCCGGCGCCGCGGCGGCGCCGCGCCCGACGATCGTGCAGATCCTGCCGGCCTCGCAGCTCGTCGCCCCGACGCCCACGCCGACCGCCGGGCCCACCACGGCGCCGACGGCGACTCCGACGGCCGCGCCCACCTCGGGACCGACCGCCGCGCCGACGGCGGCACCCACCGCCGGGCCGACCGCGATGCCGACGGCCGGACCGACCGCCGGGCCCACCGTGCCGACGGCCGCGCCGACCGGCACGCCCGTTCCGCTGCCCGTCGGCGGCGGCACGACCGGCGGACTCGCCTCGACCGGTGTCGAGAGCGTCGGCCTCGTCGCCGGAGCGGCGGCGCTGCTCACCGCGGGGGCTGCCGCGCTGGGTCTGGGTGCGCGCCGCCGCGCGGCCGGCACGGAGGCCGAGCCCGAGGCCTGATCCGGCGCCGACGGTGCGCGTCCGATCTGCAGGCGATCGAGGTCTCCGCAGCGCCCTTCCCGGGACGGAAGGCGTTCTCCGCGGGCCGATCGCCTGCAGAACGGACCGCCACCTGCAGAACGGGCCGGTCCCGAGACGGATCAGCGGGTGCGCTAGGTTGGGCGCGATGTCGACCCTCCGGAGCCGCGAGTCCGCGGTCATCGTCGCCGTGCAGCGCTCGCCGCTGGCACCGCCCCTGCGCCCGATCGCCCGATGGCTGAGCTTCTTCGGCGAGCACGCCGCGGGCTGGCTGCTGCTGGGCGTGGTCGGTGCGTTCGCCGATCCGTCGCGCTTCTGGGCGTGGGCGCTCTGCGACGTCGCGATCGTCGTCGCGCACGGGCTGTCGATCGTGATCAAGCGCGTCGTCCGGCGGCCGCGGCCCCTCGGCGAGGGTGTCGAGGTGCGGGGCACGGCGCCGAGCAAGCTGAGCTTCCCGAGCTCGCACGCGTCCTCGACCACCGCGGCGGCGATCGTGTTCGCCGTGATGCTGCCCGCGCTCTGGCCGCTCGCCGTCCTCGTGGTGCTGGTGATGCTGCTGTCCCGGATCGTGCTCGGGATGCACTTCCCGACCGACGTGCTCGCGGGCGCCGCGCTCGGCACGCTCGCGGCGTCGGCGGCGCTGCCGTTCCTGCCGCTGCTCTCGGCCTAGCTTCCGGGCGCGGGGGCGTCTGCCATCCGTTGTCCGATCTGCAGGCGATCCGCGCGTCCGTCTTCCGCGCCTCGCGGTGGAAGGCGCCTTCCGCATCGGATCGCCTGCGGATCAGACGGGAGCCTTCCGGCAGGAAGGCGGAGCGGCCGCGGCCGACGAGGCGGTGGTGAGAGGAGGCGGTGAGTGGCCGGTCAGAGGAGGCGGCGGGCCGAGGCCCAGGCGGTGAGCTCGTAGCGGGAGGAGAGCTGCAGCTTCCGCAGGACCGCCGACACGTGGGACTCGACGGTCTTCACCGAGATGAAGAGCTCGGCGGCGGCCTCCTTGTAGGCGTAGCCGCGGGCGATCAGCCGCATCACCTCGCGCTCGCGGGCCGAGAGGCGGTCGAGCTCGTCCACGGACTCCGCCTGCTCGCCCGAGAGGGCGCCGAACGCGTCGAGGACGAAGCCGGCCAGGCGCGGGGAGAAGACGGCGTCGCCGCCGTCCACCGCGAGGACCGCCCGGCTGACCTCGGCGCCGGAGGTCGTCTTGGTGATGTAGCCGCGAGCGCCGGCGCGGATGACGCCGACCACGTCCTCCGCCGCGTCCGAGACGCTGAGCGCGAGGAAGCGGACCGCCTCGAGGTGCGCGGCGCTGCGGCGCAGGACCTCGGCGCCGCCGCCGCCCGCTCCGCCGGGCAGGTGCACGTCGAGCAGCACCACGTCCGGACGCTCGGCCGCGACCAGCGCGACGGCGGAGTCGACGTCGGCCGCCTCGCCGACGACGTCGAGCTCGGGGGCGAGATCGGCGCGCAGACCGGAGCGGAAGATGGAGTGGTCATCGACCAGCACGACGCGGGTCACCGCTCGGCCCCCGCCGGCAGGCGCAGGTGGACCTCGGTGCCCGCGCCGCCCGCTCCGGGCCGGACGGTCGCGCTGCCGCCCGCGCGCGCCATCCGCCCGACGATCGACTCCCGGATGCCGAGGCGGTCGCCCGGGAGGGCGCCGAGGTCGACTCCGGGGCCGCGGTCGCGGACGAACACGTCGACCCCGGCGGCGGAGGACTCGACGTAGACCGACACGTCGCCGCCCGCGTGCCGAGCGGCGTTGAGCATCGCCTCGCGGGTCGCGGCCAGCACGGGCGCGGCGCCCGGCACCGAGGCCCCCACCGCGACCACCTCGAGCGTCGCCGGCCAGTCGAGCTCGATCGCGGCGGCGATGGCGCGGATCTCGGCCGCCAGGTCGTTCGCCACCGGCACGTCGCGCTCGAACAGCCAGTCGCGCAGCTCCCGCTCCTGCGCGCGGGCGATGCGGGCGACCTCGCTCGACGCGCCCGCGCGGTTCTGGATCAGGGCCAGGGTCTGCAGCACGGAGTCGTGCAGGTGCGCGGCGATCTCGGCGCGCTGCTCCTCGCGGACCCGCGCCGCCCGCTCGCCCATCAGCTCGGTCCACAGCGTGACGACTCGGGGGGCGGCGAGCACGCCCGCGGCGACGAGCAGGACGCCGACCGCCAGCACCGCGTTGACCGCGCTGGGGCGCGCCGTGAGCACGACGGCCCCGGCGACGACGAGGACGGCGCAGGAGGCGAGGCGGACGACGGTGGAGGAGCGCGCCGAGCGCGAGGTGTCGCCGCGGTCGAAGCCCAGGCTCCAGGCGACGGCGCCGCCCGAGAGCAGCGCGACGGCGGCGAGCGCCCGGGTGACGTCCGCGTCGTCGCCCCCGCGGAGCGCGACGAGGACCGAGAGCGTCGCGGCGCCGGCGACGCCGACGAGCAGCGCGGCGACCGGGACGGAGCGGCGCACGCCGGCCGCCTCCCCGCCGGCGTCGCGCAGGGGCACGAGCGCCCAGAGCCACAGGTAGAGCAGTGCGCCGCCGCCGCCCAGCAGGGTCGCGACGATCGCGAGGAAGCGGACCGTCCCGACGCGCAGGCCCAGGTGCTCGGCGAGCGCCGCGCACACGCCGCCGAGGACGACCCTCCGCGGACGGCGCAGCGGCGGCCGGGCCGACGGCGCTCGGCCCGGCGGCGGCCCGCTCAGCGGCGGACGCCCGGCGGTGCTCGGGAGGGTGGGTGTGCTCACCCCTGCATCCAAACAGGTCGTCGGGGTCGACGGGGTGGGAGTCGGGGTCGGATCAGGGGTTCCCCCGATGGTCGGCGGCTGTGGAGGAGCGTCACACTCGAGCCATGACAGCAGCGAGCACGATCCCGCCGGACCCGGCGCAGGAGGACACGGCGGGCGACCCGCCGACTCCCGGCCCCTCCGCACCCGGCGAGCCCGGCCCGGGCTACTCCGGCTCGGACCCCTCCGACCCCGGCCCGGGCGCCGCGGGCCCCGGCCCCTCCGGCCCCGACGCCCCCTCCGAGAACCGCTTCCTCCTCTGGCTGCGCTCGCTCGACCTGGCCCGCCGGCCCGGCTGGGTCGGCGGCGTCTGCGCCGGCATCGCCGACCGCCTCGGCATCGACCCGTTGATCGTGCGCGGGATCTTCGTCGTCGTCGCCGTGCTGGGCGGCCCGGCCTTCCTCTTCTACGCGGCAGCCTGGCTGCTGCTGCCCGACGAGGACGGCGTGCTGCCGGTCGAGGAGCTGCTCGGCGGCCGCCTGACCCGCGTGCACGCCGCCATCGGGGCCCTCGTCCTCGCCTCGATGCTCCCCGTCGCGCAGGGCTTCTGGTCGCTCGGCGGCGCGTACACCGGCGCGGCGCCCTGGGCGCCCGCCACCGGCCGCGCCCTCTGGACCGTCGTCGTCCTCGTGCTCATCGTGCTCTTCGTGGTCTGGATCGCCCGCCGCTCCGGTCGAGCCGACCGGACGCCCCCGCCGGACGGCACCCCCGCAGGACCCGGCGCCTCGACCGCCGGCTACCCCGCTCCCAGCGGAGAGCCCGCGAGGGGCGCTCCCCTCCTGCCCCCGCAGCGCCCCACCGAGGCGCGCCCGAGCACCCCGGAGGACCTCGCGCTGTGGCGCGAGCGCCAGGAGGAGTGGAAGGCCGAGCGGGAGGCGTTCCGCGCCCAGGAGAGCGCGACCGCCCGCGAGACGGCCCGCGCCCGAGCGGAGGAGTCTCGCCAGCGAGCGGGCGCCATCACCGCGGCTCGGCTCGAGCGGCGGCGACAGCACCGCGAGGCGAACCCGCGGCTGCGGCGGAGCGTCACCCTGCTCGTGCTCGGCCTGGCGGCCGTCGCCGGTGCGATCGCGTCGCTCACCGTCTCCGGCTCGACCGCGACCGTGGTCGGCTTCAGCGTCGCGACCCTGGTGCTCGGGCTCGCGATCGTGGCGGCCGGGCTGCTCCGCCGGCGCGCGATCCTCCTGATCGCTGTCTCGGTGATCACGGTGCTGACGGCCTCGACGGCGTCGCTCGTCCCGCCCGAGCGCCGGCTGCTGCCGATGCTCAGCTCGTACGGCCTCTCGAACGCGGTTCCCGGCAGCTACGCGATGGTGGCGGGCGACCTGCAGATCACGATCGACCCGTCGCTGGGTGACCCGGGCGAGGTGATCGACGTCTGGCAGGGCGCCGGGAACATCACCGTCATGCCGATGGAGGGGGCGGCGGTCCGCCTCGAGGCGACCACGGCGAACGGCTACTACTGGCTGACGACCGCCTTCGCCGACGGCGACGTGGGGTCCGACCCGGTGGACGTCGAGTACAGCCGCGACGGAGCCACCTGGACGCAGACCTTCGGCGACCCGGACGCCGAGCCGGTCGTCGTCCGGATCGCGCAGGGCCGCGGCGGGGTCACCGTCTACGACCGGACCGCCGAGGACTCGACCAGCGGCGCCGCACTCGACCCGGACGGCCCTGCGACCGCGGAACCGATCGACCTCCCGGCCCCGGCGGACACCGACGCCCCGACGGACCCCGGCACCACGACGGACCCCGGCACCACGACGGACCCCGGCACCCCGACAGACCCCGGCAGCACGACCGGAACCGACAGCACGACCCCGACGGAGGCAGGACGATGACCGCGCAGAGCACCACCGCCACGCAGACCAGCACCGCCCCCGAGACCGCGCAGCGGCCCAGGATCCGCGCCGGCGCGGTCGTCTGGGGACTCGTCCAGGCCGTCGTGGCGGTCCTCCTGCTCCTCGTCGCCGCCGACGCCGGGCTGCGGACCGCCGTCGTCGACTGGGCGCTCTCGCTCGGCCCGGCCGGAGCCGCCGCGATCGCGATCGCCGCGCTGGGCACGATCGCCCTCCTGATCGGCCTCGTCCGGGTCCTCGATCGGCGCTGACGAGCGGCAGGACCGCGCCCACCACCCGGAAGCGCGCAACATCAGCCAGGAGTGCCCCTCTTCGCCCGTCGGCGATGAGACGGCCTCCTGGCTGATGTCCGTGCACGCCCCGCGCCCGGAGCGACCGGCGCACCCACCCGCAACCCCCTAGGCCGAGGCCGGACACCAGCGCAGACTCGCAGTCCGGCCTCGACCGCGCGCGCGAGCCTCCGCCCGCGCACGGACAGGCGCCTCCCCCTCCCCGAATCGAGACCGCCGATGCCGCACGCCGCCCGCAGGACATGCCGATGGAGCTGAGCATCGCCGCCGTCATCGGCGTCGCCGTCCTCGTGGCCGTCGCCGCGTTCGCCCGCCGGCTCGGCGTCGCCGCGCCCATCGCGCTGGTGCTCGCCGGCGTCGGCCTCTCCTTCCTCCCCGGTGTCCCCGAGGTGGTCGTGCCGCACGAGTGGGTGCTCGACGGCGTGCTGCCGCCCCTGCTCTACGCCGCGGCGATCAGCGTGCCGTTCGTGGACTTCCGCCGGAACATCGCCACCATCAGCGGCCTCTCGGTGGTGCTCGTGCTGATCTCGGCCGCCGGGATCGGAGCGCTGCTCTTCGTCCTGCTGCCCGAGCTGGGCCTGCCGCTCGCCATCGCGGTCGGCGCGATCATCAGCCCGCCCGACGCGGTCGCGGCCACGAGCGTCGGCCGGCGCCTCGGCCTGCCGCCGCGACTGCTCACCCTGCTCGAGGGCGAGGGCCTGATCAACGACGCGACGGCGCTCGTCCTCCTGCGCTCGGCCCTGGCCGCCGCGGCCGGCACGCTCGCGACCCCGTGGGCGGCGGTCGGCGACTTCCTCTACGCCGTGGTGGTCGCCGTGATCGTCGGCCTGGTCGCCAGCATCGTGACGGTCTTCGTCCGCTCCCGCCTCGAGGACCCTGTGCTCAACACCGTCGTCTCCTTCGTCGTGCCGTTCGTCGCGTTCATCCCGGCCGAGAGCCTCGGGGCCTCGGGAGTGCTCGCCGTCGTCGTCGCCGGCCTGCACACCGGGCACGCCTCCTCCCGCGCCTTCACCGCGCAGTCGCGTGTGAACGACCGCATCAACTGGCGCACCGTGCAGTTCCTCCTCGAGAACGGCGTCTTCCTGCTGATCGGACTCGAGATCCGCAGCCTGATCGAGGACGCCGACAGCGCCGCCCTGACCATCCCGGCGGCGGTCGGCATCGGCCTCGTCGCCACGGCCGGGCTCATCGTCGTCCGCTTCGCCTGGGTCGGCCCGGTGCTGCTCGGCGAGCGCTGGCAGACCCGCCGGGCCGAGCGGCGGGCGCGCGAGCAGAAGGAGCTGCTGGAGTCGACGGGCGGGGTGCGGCTGCCGCGCGCGGAGCGCAGCAAGGCCCGGCGGCGGTACCAGCTGCGCCGCTCGGACTACCGCCACTTCAGCACGAACGACCTGGGCTGGCGCGGCGGCCTGGTGCTGGGCTGGTCGGGCATGCGCGGAGTGGTCACCCTCGCCGCCGCGCAGTCGCTGCCGGAGGACATCCCCTACCGCCCGCAGCTGGTGCTGATCGCCTTCACGGTGGCGGTGTCGACGCTGCTGATCCAGGGCAGCACCCTGCCGCTGCTCATCCGCGCCACCGGGATCCGCGGGGTCGACGTGCCGGAGGACCAGCGCGAGCTCGCGGGCCTGCTCGACGAGATCACCGAGAAGGGGCTCTCCGTCCTCGAGAAGCCGGGCGAGGTGGTCGAGGGCGTCGACGACGTCGACCCGGACGTGCTCGAGCGGGTGCGCCAGACCTCGTTCCTGCGCTCGGAGGCGGCGTGGGAGCGGGCGCGCGGCTCCCGGCGCGACGTGGCCGACACTCCGCACCGGCTCTACCGGGCGCTGCGGCTCGCCGTCGTCTCGGCCGAGCGCGAGGCCCTGCTCGACGCGCGGTCCCGCCGCGCCTACCCGCAGCGGATCCTGGGCCAGGCGCAGGCGCTGCTCGACCTCGAGGAGACCCGGCTGCGACTGCGGCGCGGATCGACGTCGTAGCGGCGGACCCGGACGAGGGCCCGGGGCCGGGGATCGGCCTCAGCCCGTGGTCGTCCGGGTCATGATCGCGACGACGAACAGCCCCGCCCAGAGCGCACCGCAGACCAGCAGCCGCAGGTTGCCGAGCACGATGTCCTCCGGCGCCGAGGCCCGCCCGCGCTCGATGTCGAGGGCGTAGAGGAAGAGCGCCGCGCCGAACGGCACCACCGACGCCATCGACCAGAGCGAGTTCTCGCCGTTGATGAACAGTGCCCACAGCGCGTAGGAGATCATCGTCAGCGATGCGGCGACCGACCAGATGAAGCGCAGGTAGCCCGGCGTGTAGACCTTGAGGGTCGAGCGGGTGTGGCTCTCCTCCTTGCCCTCGCTCTGCAGCTTCTCGGAGTAGCGCTTGCCCGCGACCATGAACAGCGAGCCCGAGGACACCGCGAGCAGGAACCACTGCGTCAGCGGGATGTCCGCGATGGCCGCGCCCGAGATCGCGCGGAGGACGAATCCGCCCGCCACGATCAGGATGTCGATGACCGGCTCGTGCTTGAGCCAGAGGCAGTACGAGATCTGCATCACCAGATAGGCCGCGAGCGTCGCCGCGAACCAGGTGAAGCCGAGCAGGAAGGTCGCCAGCACCGGCACGATCATCAGCACGAACGCGGCCGGCCAGGCGACCTTCAGCGGCAGCGCCCCGGACGCGATCGCGCGGAAGCGCTTCTTCGGGTGCACGCGGTCGGACTCGACGTCGAGCAGGTCGTTGAGGAGGTAGCCGCCGGACGAGGCCAGGCTGAACGCGATCACGCCGACGACGGTCGCGACGAGGATCTCGGGCTCGAGGATGCGCGCGGCGGCGACCGGAGCGGCCAGCACCAGGACGTTCTTCAGCCACTGGCGCGGGCGCATGGCGGCGACGAGTGCGCGGGCGGTGTTCACGACGTCTCCCTCTCGGGGAACAGGGCCTGGAACGGCCGGATCGGGCGGGATCGGGGTGACGCGGGCCCAACCTACAATCGGGGGTGAACGCGCTCCATCCGCCCGGATCCGCAGCGCTCACGACCGGAGCACCACGGAGGGAAGCGCATGCGGACGACCGCGCTGTACGTCGTCTTCGCGATCCTTGCAACGGCGGTGAATCTGAGCACGCAGATGCTCGTCGAGCTCGCCGTCGACGCGGAGTTGGCCACCGTCGCCGCGGTGCTCGCGGGCACCCTGACGGGGGTGATCGCCAAGTACGTGCTCGACAAGCGCTTCATCTTCAAGCACGAGACGATGAATGCGGCGCACGGGCTGAAGACGTTCCTCCTCTACGGCGTGATGAGCGGCGTGACGACCCTGATCTTCTGGGGCTTCGAGTTCGGCTTCGACGCCCTCTTCGGCACGGACCTCGCCCGCTACACCGGGGCCGTCATCGGCCTGGCCATCGGCTACGTCGCCAAGTACCACCTCGACAAGAACGTCACGTTCTCCGGCCCGCGAGAGGAGCCCGCATGACCAGCCCCGTCTCCTCCTGGGGCCTGCTCTCGCGCGACGAGCACCGGGTCACCCGGATCACGAGCGTCGAGCAGGCGCAGGCCGCGCTGGCCGTGGGCGACAGCGGGATCGCGTACGGGCTCGGCCGCAGCTACGGCGACGTCGCGCTCAACGGCGGCGGCAGGATCTGGGACTTCAGCGGCTTCGACCGCCTCCTGGCCTTCGACGAGGAGACCGGCGTGCTCCGGGCCGAGCCGGGCGTGCTGCTGCGCGACGTGCAGGCCGTCTTCTCCCCGCGCGGCTGGATGCTGCCGGTCACCCCCGGCACCAAGAACGTGACCCTCGCCGGCGCGATCGCGAACGACGTGCACGGCAAGAACCACGCCTCCGCCGGCACGATCGGCCGGCACGTGCGCTCCTTCACGCTGCTGCGCAGCGACGGGTCGTCCTCGCGCTGCACGCCGACCGAGAACGTCGAGCTGTTCGAGGCGACGATCGGCGGCCTCGGGCTCACCGGGCTGATCGTCGAGGTGGAGCTCGGGCTCGCGCGCGTCCCCGGTCCGTGGCTCGTCAGTGAGGACGTGCCGTTCCAGACCCTCGAGGGGTACCTCGACCTCGTGCACGAGTCGATGGACGTCTTCGAGCACACCGTGGCCTGGATCGACGTGACCACGGGCGGCGGGCGCCGCGGCGTCTACTCCCGCGCCGACAGCACGGCCGCCCCGGAGCTGCCCGAGACGCGGCCGGGCTCGCTGAAGGTGCCCTTCGCCTTCCCGCTGTCGGTCGTCAACCGCGCGACGCTGCCGCTGCTCAACCGCGCCTACTACCGCCTGAAGGCGACCCGCGCCCGCCGCTCGGTGCAGCACTACGAGCAGTTCAACTACCCGCTCGACGCGATCGAGGGCTGGAACACGATGTACGGCCCGCGCGGCTTCTACCAGTACCAGAGCACCGTGCCGTGGGAGGGGGCGCTCGAGACGACCCGCGAGATGCTCGCGCTGATCGCGGCCTCGGGCACCGGCTCCTTCCTCGGCGTGCTGAAGACCTTCGGGGCGCTGGAGTCGCCGGGCCTGCTGAGCTTCCCGGCGCCCGGGGTCTGCTTCGCGCTCGACTTCCCCAACACGCCCGTCGCGCTGCCGCTGTTCGAGCGCCTCGACGCGCTGGTGCTCGCCGCGGGCGGCCGGCTCTACCCGGCGAAGGACGCGCGCATGACGCGCGAGATGTTCGAGGCCGGCTTCCCGCGCCTCGCCGAATTCGCCCTCCAGCGCGACCCGGGGATCTCCTCCGGCTTCTCGCGCCGAGTCCTCGGGAGCTGACGTGAGCACTGGTACCCCCTCCAAGATCGTCGTGGTCGGAGCGACCTCCGCCATCGCCGAGCACACGCTGCGGCTGTGGCTGGGCACGGGCGCGCGCTCGGCGCTGCTGGTCGGCCGCGACGCCGGCCGGCTGGAGGCGCTGGCGACGGATCTGCGCGTGCGCTTCCCCGCCGCCGCGCTCTCGGTCGCCGCGGTCGACCTGACCGATCCCGCCGCGATCTCCTCGGTCGTCGCGACCTCGCTCGAGGGCGGCGCCCCCGACACCGTGCTGATCGCCCACGGCACGATGACGACCCAGGACGAGGCGTCCGCCGACCTCGCCGTCGCCCGCGACGTCCTCGTCGTCACCGGGGTCTCGGTGGCCCTCTGGATGGAGGCGTACGCGAACGCGCTGACCTCCGGGAGCATCGGCGTGATCGGCTCCGTCGCCGGCGACCGCGGCCGGAAGACCAACTACGTCTACGGCTCCGCCAAGGGCCTGGTCGAGCGCTTCGCCCAGGGCCTGCAGCACCGCCTGGCCGGCTCGCGGCTCTCGGTCGTGCTGATCAAGCCGGGCCCGACCGACACCCCGATGACCGCCTCGCTCAAGCAGAGCGGCGCCTCGCTGGCCCCGGTCGACTCCGTCGCGAAGGACGTCGCCGCCGCGATGGCCTCCGGGCGCGCGGTCGCCTACGCCCCGGCCAAGTGGCGCGTCATCATGACGGTCATCCGCCTGCTGCCGTCCCCGATCTTCAACCGCCTGAACATCTGACGCCGGGTCTCGATACGCCCCTCCGGGGCTACTCGACCAGCATGCAGCGCGGGGCATACCGGCCCGCGCTGTCTATGCAGTCCCTGGCACGCCTCCCCCATGCTGATCAGGCAGTCCCTGGCAGGCCTTCTTCATGCTGATCGAGTAGCTCGCGGAGCGGGCGTGTCGAGATCCACCGTCGTCAGAAGTCCGGTCCACCGCGGCAACGCACGGAACGCGTCGATCTCGGCGTCACGGCCCGCGAAGTCGTGTTCCTCGTTCACCGTCGGGGCACACTGGTCTGATGACGATCGCTCTGGTTCTCAAGGTGCACGACGGGGTGGTCCTCGCCTCCGACAGTGCCACGACGCTGACGCAGACCCGCTCGGACGGCTCGATCGATGTCGTCAACATCTACAACAACGCCGACAAGCTCTTCAATCTGCAGAAGGCACTCCCGATCGGCGCGATCACCTGGGGGCTGGGGAACATCGGCCCGGCTTCCATGTCGACCCTCGCGAAAGACCTCCGGCACCGCTTCACCTCGAGTGACGACGACCGCTGGAGCGTGCTGCCCGGGTCGTACACGATGCAGGAGGTCTCGCGTCTCGTCGAGGAGTTCCTCTTCGACGAGCGCTACGAGCCCCTTCACCGCGGAGTCGCCGCACACGAGCTGCCGTCGCTCGGATTCCTCACCGCGGGCTACTCCGCCGGTGCGGACCATCCGCAGATCTTCCACCTCTCGATCGAAGGCGGTCGGGCGACCAGCACTGAGGTGCTCACCGGAGAAGCGGGCGCGATGTGGTGGGGGCAGCCCGAGGCCATCGCGCGCCTGTTGAACGGCGTGAGCCTCGATACCGGCCCCGCGTTGATCAATCTCGGCCTCGAGCCTTCGCAGGCTCCGACGGTCGCCGCGCAGTTGCGCGATCAGCTCGCGACGCGCATCGTCTCCCCTGCGATGCCGATCCAGGACGCCGTCGAACTGGCACAATTCCTCGTGTACACGACGATCCAGTTCGTGCGGTTCACCCCGGGGAATCCGACGGTCGGCGGTCCGATCGACATCGCGACCATCACCAAGCACGAGGGCTTCAAGTGGGTGGCCCGCAAGCACTATTACGACCACGACCTCAATCCACCGCAGGAGACGACATGAGCAGTCAGAGCTTCCCGGACAGCAACGTCTACCGTTCGCAGAGTCAAGGCGCTGCAGTCGGCGCCGCACGAGCCACGTCGGGGTCGTACGATCCGCGTCCGAGCCAGGGTACGAAGACGCCGCCGCAGAGGATCGTCCTCCATCCGGGCGGTACCTCCGCTCGATAGCCCTCCGCGGCTACTCGACCGGCACATGCTGATCGGGTAGCCCGCAGGGCGGCCGCATCGAGACTCGTGTCTCCCCGTGGAATCACCTCCGGAAGGGGGATCTGCAAGGGGGTTCGCCGCAGACGGCCGCGTTCTACGCTCGGCGCATGCCCCTCCGCAGTGCTGCGAGCGCCCCAGCCGTCCTTCCGCAGATCGCCGCGCCCAGCGCTCGACAGCGGGCCGCGGCCGAGGTGCTCGGGCACGTCGTGGTGGCTCTCGCGGTCGGGTCGGCGCTGCTGCTGCTGGCGTCGGCGAGCGTCGCGGGGCTGCCGTTCCTGCCCGGCGGGGGCCGCGTGCCGCCGTTCGAGGCGTGGTCGCTGATGCGGACGTCGGCGACGGTGCAGATCGGCGCCGCGGTGCTCGCCGCCGGCCTCGCCGCGCTCGCCCGCGCGGGCGGCTGCCGCGTCCGCGCCGACCGCTGGTGCCTCGTCGCCGCCCTCAGCGCCGCCGCCGGCGCCGTGCTGCTGTCGGCCCCGCCGCTCTGATCCGCGGATACGCGGCAACGGCCGATCGAGCAGCCTGCGGAGCGGGCGACACCCCATGCTGATCGAGTAGCCCGCGCAGCGGGCGTATCGAGATCCACCGTCGCCCGAAGGCGAGTCTGCAGACCCGCCGGCTGGTGACGGCGGGTCTCGATACGCCCCTGCGGGGCTACTCGACCAGCATGAAGGCCGCGTGCGGGCGGCCGGAGGGCACGTCGCGGCGGAGCCGCGGCCTCCGAGGAGGCTCGACCAGCGCGGTGCAGTCCTACGCCGGCGCCCCGATCGTGGAGTCCTCGTAGTCCTCCGTGAGGCCGTGGGGCGTCTTCTCCCACTTGTGCGGGCTGAAGACGATCTGCCAGGCCGCGCGCCAGGCCGAGATGGAGTGCAGCACCCAGTAGACGGGGTTCAGGATCGCGAACGCCGCGACCCGCCAGTTGTAGCGCTTCCACGCCGCGATCCCCGAGACGACGATCATCAGCGTGTTCGAGAAGAGCATGTTCGTCGTCCCCGCGACGATCAGCCACTCCGGCAGATCGAGCCCCAGGAACTGCACGCCGATGTAGGTGATGACGGTGAAGCCGAGCACCAGCGGATAGAGGAGGAACGCGACCGGCGTCCCCATGATCAGCGCCACGAGGCTCAGCGACCCCAGCACCCCGTTCACCTTGAACCAGCGGATCGGGTGCCGCGTGTTCACGCCCGCGGTCATCATGTAGCCCTTGATCCAGCGGGTGCGCTGCTTGATCCACGCGGGGACCTCGGCGCACGCCTCCTCCCAGGTGTTGGAGTCGACCACGCCCACGCGGTAGCCGTGCGCGGCCACGCGCAGGCCGAGGTCGGCGTCCTCCGTGACGTTGTACGGGTCCCAGGCGCCGAGCTCGCGCAGCACGCGGGTCTCGAAGTGGTTCGAGGTGCCGCCGAGCGGGATCGGCAGGTGCGACTGGTCGAGGCCGGGCAGCATCGCGCCGAACCAGTGCGCGTACTCGACCGCGAACATCCGGGTGAGCACGTTGTAGTCGGCGTTGAAGTAGCTCAGCGCCCCCTGCAGGCAGACCAGCTGCTTCTGCTCCGGATCCACGTGCTCGCGCTCGAAGGCGTCCTCGCGGAACAGCCGCACGCACTTGCGCAGCTGGTCGGGGTCGGGTCGGTCCTCCGCGTCGTAGATCACCACGAACTCGCCGCGGGCGAAGCTGAGCCCGTAGTTGCAGGCGCGCGGCTTGGTCTGCGGGCCGCCCGGGGGCACGATCACCATCCGCACGTACTCCGGCGGGCTCATCCGGCGCACCGCCGCGATCGTCTCGTCGTCGTCGGCCTCGAGCAGCACGAGCACCTCGAGCTTGGCCTTGGGGTAGTCGAGGGCGCCGAGGTTCACCAGCAGCTTGCTGATGATGTTGGCCTCCTTGTAGGCGGGGACGAGGATCGTGTAGATCGGCAGCTCCTCGTCGGTCATCCGCGGCGGCGAGACGTCGAGGCCGCGGCGGCCGCGCTCGATCGCCACCTCCTCCTCCCAGGCCTTCACCGAGCTCTGGTTGAGCGGGGCGCGCAGGCCGGCCAGCGCCTTGAAGGCGATGTTCATCAGGAAGAGCAGGTTCGCCGAGGCGAGCACGATCACGAAGGTGAGGCTCGGCGCCAGCACCGCGCCGACGATCACGATCGCGGCGACCACGAGCGGAGTGATCACCTGCCAGCGGCGCAGCCCCGACTTGGCCGACTCGTCGCCGCTCTGCACCGCGAGCGAGTCGGCCGCGCCGAAGAGCAGGGCGGCGCGGCAGGCGTTCTCCACGGCCTGGAAGACGTCCCAGTCGGTCGTGGTCCGCACGGCGACGACCTCGACCTCGAGCATCGCGCGGGCCTCGGCGAGCATCTCCTCGGTCGGCGGGACGGAGGTGGCGATGACGCCGGTCCCGTCGGACAGCACGCGCCAGGGCAGCCAGCCCGCGCCGACCAGGGTGGAGGCGCCGATGCGGGCCAGCAGCGCGGCTCCCGGCGGCTCCTCGACCAGGTCGATCATCGGCGCGTCCCACTGCTCCGCCAGCGCCGCGTACATCTCGCGCCGGGTGACGGCGCCGTCGATGATGAGGTGCCGGCCGAGCAGGCCACCCTCGCGCGCCTGCCGGCGCAGGGCCTCGTCGAGCTGCTCGCTCGTGATCAGGCCGCGGGCGAGCAGGATCTCGCCCACCCGGGCGGTGGCGGTCGCCATGGTCAGCCTCCGAGCCGCTCGTAGATGACGTAGATCCCCTGCGCGAACACCGGGCGGTAGCGGGTGTCGAAGGAGGAGTCGCGCGTGATCGCGTCGTAGACGAGGTCGGCGACGCCGGTCTCGCTGAGCTCGGGGGCGTCCGCGGTGGTCACGAAGACCCACTTCGCGTGCGTGTACGGGGCGGCGAGCGCCTCGTCGAACAGCTCGCCGGCCGAGCGGTTGTAGTACTCGGCCAGCGGCACGCCGATCTCGGGCAGCAGCGCGTTGCCGGCCGCGCTCTCGTCGATCAGGATGCCGCCGCCGTCGTAGTGCTCGCTCAGGAACCGGGCCGCGGCCGTCGCGCCCGACGCCTCCTTGATCGAGACGTAGCCGGTCGCCTCCGCGATGACGGCGTTGCGGTCCAGGTCCTGCGCCCACCAGGCGGTCTGCGCGCCGAGCAGCACGAGCACGAGACCGAGGGCGCCCGCGCCGATCCGCGGCAGCCGCCGCAGCGCGTCGACCAGCACGGCGCCCAGCACCGCGAGGAACGGCAGCACCGACAGCGCGTAGCGGTTGTTCCACCAGTTGGTCGGCAGGGTCTGGTCGTTGTTCATGTGCGTCTGGCCGAGGTACAGGCTCAGCAGCGAGAAGGCGTAGGAGACGATCATCAGCCAGATCACGAGCGCGTCGTCCGAGATCCCGCGCCGCCAGGCCAGCACGAGCGCACCGGCGAGGCCGAGCGCGACCGTGAGCAGGCCCGAGGTCTCGAGGACCGCCCAGTTGTACGACCACAGCGTCAGCCCCGCGTTGCCCTGGTACGCGAGCAGCCCCGCGTCGGCGACCGCCTTCTGCAGGTTCGCGGCCGAGTACTGGCCGTTCATGAACTCGAGCGGGTTGCTGTAGACGGCGAAGTTGTAGACCAGCCACCAGACGATGGCGATCAGCGGCAGGATCCCGAAGGCGCTCGCCATCTTGATCGCGTAGACGAACGACCGCTTCCTCCGCCAGGCGACGATCAGCACCACGAACGTGCCGCCGAAGACCAGCACCCAGCCCTCGTAGCGCGAGAGCGTCGCGGCCGCGGCGGGCAGGCCGGAGAAGACCATCATCTCGCCGGCGCTGAGGTTGCGCCGGCTGGTGACCCAGTGCGCGAGCCCGGAGAAGCAGCCGACCATCGTGACGATCAGCACCGGCTCCGTCATCGCGGTCGAGAAGGCGTAGAGCACGCCGGGGTTCGCCAGCACCAGCAGCACCGCGGTGAGCCGGCCGGCGCGCAGGTGGCCCACCCGCGCCGAGATCCGGTAGACGCCGCAGGCCGTGCCGGCCAGGCAGATCATCCCGAGCAGCCCCGCCGCCCAGCCCGTGTGCCACAGCCAGAGCGACTGGACGAACGGGATCAGGATCAGGCTCGGCACCGGCAGCCAGACCGTGCCGAGCTGGGTGAAGCCGGGCGCCTTCGAGTCGAAGATGCGCCGCGAGATCGAGAGGTGGCTCTGGGTGTCCGCGTAGGCGAGGTTGATCCCGGAGGAGGTGGTCACCAGGCAGGCCGCGAAGCCCACCAGCAGCGAGACCACCAGGATCACGACCGTGCCGGGCACCTGCCGCCCGGTGACGGGCCGGCCGAGGCGGGCCCACGCCTCCCGCCACCAGGGCGGGCGGGCGGGCGCGCCGGCCACCGGCGGCGGGGCGGCGATCGTGCTGGTCATGCGCTCGGTCAGTCGGTCGAGGAGGGGCGCGCGGCGGGCTGGTCGCCCTCCAAGATCGGCGCGGATCCCGGCGCGGCGGCGGACTCGCCGGCCGCCCGCTCCTGCGCGTCGACGTAGGCGGCGACCTTCCGCGACCGGCGGCGGCGCGCCAGCCAGCCGAGCAGGATGAGCGCCCCGATCACCACGATCGCGATCACGAACCAGATGGCGTAGGAGGAGTAGTCGTCCTTCACCTCGTCCTGCGGGGTGATCTCGTTGCTGTCGATCGCGACCGGGTCGCTCTCCGTCGATCCGGAGACGGCGAGGTTGCCGGACAGCGAGGTCCAGCCCTCGTCGGCGGCCCAGCCGGCGATCGAGGACTGCAGCCCGGAGGACGCGGTCGCGTCGCCGTCCGCGCTCCAGCCGCCCAGCAGCACGATCTCGCGGCCGTCCGTCGTGAAGGCCTCGAGCGCCGCGTACGGCGCCTCGGTGCCGACGCCGTAGCTGAGGCGCGAGGCGTCGATCGCCGTGAAGGCGGCGAGGCGCAGCGGCGTCTTCAGCGCCTCGGCCTCGTCGGTGCCGGCGCCCACGACGACCCCGGAGCGGTCCGAGTCGACGAACTCGTCGACTCCGACGACCGAGACGGCGAGGGGGTCGGAGTCGACCCGCTGCAGCGCGGTGACGAGGTCGCCGGCGCTGCGCAGGGCGTCGGCGCCGGTCGCGGACCCGCCGAACGCGACGGCGAGCTCGCCGCCGAACGCCTGCGGGAAGCGGCCGAAGCCCGGGGCCGCGGACTCGCCGCGGACACCGGTCACGGTCGAGCCGGCGCCGTCGACGAAGAACTCGATCGGCACGGAGTCGGCCGAGCCGATGCAGGCGCCGTCGCTCTCGCGCACGGCCGAGAGCGTCACCGAGAGCCCGTTCGACGCGCTGAGCTGGCCGGTCGGCACCGGCAGCGTCATCGCGACGTCGGTGTCGGCGCCGAGCACGGTCGAGCCGATCAGGAAGTCGTTCCAGTAGACGTTGGCGGTCGCGGTGATCCCCTCGGGGACGGCGGAGTGCGTGCCCACGAGGTTCAGCTCGACGCTCGAGACGGGTCCGCCGAACGCGGACTGCGTGATCGTCGTGTAGCTCGTCGACGCCCCGGTGCTGCCGAGGGCGATGCGCTCGGTGCCGAAGTCGGCCAGCGAGTGCTCGAGCGAGCTCGACGGGACGACCTTCTGCGCGAGGCCGGTGGTGGTCGCGCTCGAGGCCAGGCCGGCGTACTCGCTGCCGAGGGCCGCTCCGGCCGCGGCCAGGTCGGCCTCCGCGCCGGTGAGGGTCAGCTCGGGCACGCCGCCGGCGTCGCCGATCGCGCTGACGACGTCGCCGTCCCCCGCGGTGAAGCGGACGATGCGGCCCTGCGCGGCGTCGAGGACCGGGCGGCCCTCGGTGGCGCTCTCCTCCGACACGGTGATCGCGGTGCCGGAGGAGTAGCGCGAGGCGAGCGAGGCGGCGGCCGAGAGCCCCGCGGCGCGCAGGGCGTCGTCGGCGCCGTCGGGCACGACGATCGAGACGCCGGTGACCGCGTCCGAGAAGAAGTCGCCGACCGTGGTCGGCGCGGTCGGCGTGCCGTCGACGACGACGCCCAGGTCCGAGACGGTCAGCAGATCCGTCCCGACCTCGCAGAGCGCGCCGGCCGAGCCGTCGGACCCGCCGAGGCGGACGCCGATCGCGAGCACGCCGTCGACGACGTCGGAGGCCTGGACCGGGGCGTCGATCGCCGTCGCGGTGGCGGCGTCGAGCGTCTGCACGACGCGGCCCGACACGACGACCGAGAGCTGCCCGGTCAGCGGCTCCAGCGGGGTGAGCGACGCGACCACGCGGGTCGGCACGACGCCGTCGGCGACCGGGACGGTGACGAACTGCAGCTCGGACCCGGCCGCGACCGAGAGCACGGCGTCGCTCGCGAGGCCCTGGACGGTGCCGCCGGTGGCCGGATCGACGAGGTCGGCCGCGGCCGCGGGAGACGCGGCGCCGAAGGCGAGGCCGAGGCAGAGGACCGGGACGAGCACCGGGACGAGGGCGCGTCGAGGCAGGAGCGAGGAAGCCATGGGGCGGTGTTCCGATCGGCATACGGGAGCCCGGGAGGTCCGGCGCTCGAGGATGGAGAGTGGAACGGTCGTGCACGGACGAGGGCGGAGAACCGCGGAGGTCCGGGAGGAGAAGCCCCGTTCTCGCGTCAGTCTAGGCAGTCGCCGACGGCCGATCCGGTGGTCAGCAGCCGCTGCTCCGCCCCCGTCCGAGTGTCAGGCCGGCCGTAGACGAAACCCTGCACATCGGTCACCCCGAGCTCGCGCAGGGCGACGATCGTGTCCTCGTCCTCCGCGCCCTCGACGATCATCCGGACCCCGACGGCGACGGCGAACGACTGCATCGCCCGGACGATCTCGCGCTGGCGCATCTCGGTCGTCAGCTCGGCGATCAGGGCGCGGTCGAGCTTCACGATGTCGAGCGGGAAGGTCGCGACGGCGAGCGCGGAGGAGCCCTCGGTGCCGAAGTCGTCGAGCGCCAGCAGCACGCCTCCGTCGCGCAGGGCCTGCGCCTGCGCGCGCAGCGTGTCCGTCGCTCCCGCGAGCGAGCCCTCGCTCAGCTCGATGCAGAACTGCACGCCCGGGAACCGCGCGGGGACGGCGGCGAAGAACGGGCCGAGCCGGTCGGCGGCGAGCTGCTCCAGGTCCGCGTTGACGCTCATGCACTCCACCCCGGCCCCGGAGTCGCGGAAGCAGGCGGCGGCGGACATCGCCTTCTCCACCACCTGGACGGTCAGCTCGTCGAGCAGGCCGGCGTGGCGCACGGTCCGGATGAGCAGGGACGGGTCGATCCGCCCGAGCGCCGGGTCCTCCAGCCGCACGAGCGCCTCGTAGGCCCAGATCCGGTCGGTGCGGAGGTCGACGACGGGCTGGAAGGCGAGGTCAAGGGTGCGGTCGCGGAGGGCGCGCGACGCGGCCTGGCGGACCGGGTCGGTCAGCACCGAGGTGACGTCCAGGCTGCTCGAGCGCCCGCGGCCCGAGCGGCCCCGGCCGCGCTTGAGCGCGAGCATGCTGCGGTCGGCCTCGATCACGATGGTCGTCGGGTCCGGCTCCTCGTGCGCCGAGAAGGCGACGCCGACGGTCACGACCGGAGCGAGCGTGTCGCCGTCGACGGTCGCGGGCTCGCTCACCCGCTCGACCAGGGCCTGCGCCCGGGCGCGCGCGTCCTCGGCCGAGTCGAGTCCGCGCAGGATCAGCGCGAACTCGTCGCCGCCGACCCGCGCGGCGAATCCGCCCTCGACGGTGACCTCTGCGAGGCGCTCGCCGACCACGCGCAGCATCTTGTCGCCCACGTGGTGCCCGCGGCCGTCGTTGAGCTCCTTGAAGTCGTCGAGGTCGAGGAAGAGCACGGCGATGCCCTCGAAGGGCGTCCGGTCGCGGTTGGCGGCGACGAGCGCCCCCTGGAACGCGCGCTGGTTCGGCAGCCCGGTCAGCGCGTCGTGGTCGACGGAGCGCCGCAGCGACTCGACGTCGTAGCGGGTGGCGAGCGTGTCGGCGCCCATGTGCGCGAGGGCGTCGAGGATCTGCTCGTCCTCGGCGTCGAACGGGACCGCGCTGACCCGCTTGGACGCGACGACGTAGCGGGTCCGGCCGTCGGGCAGGACCATGGCCGAGGCGATCTCGCTCCCGGAGGCCGGCTCGTCCCGCACCTCGATGGCGTCCGCCTCGATCGAGGTCCGCGCATGCACGACGATCTTCCGCTCGGCCTGCGCCACGGTCCCCCAGGGCAGCCCGAGCGCCGCGTCGAGGACGCCGGAGAGCCGGCGCCGCACCCGGCCGACCTCGATCCGCTTCGCGACGCTGAAGACCAGCGCGCCGACCACGAGGACGACCATCGGGCTCTGCTCGATCGCGGGGTCCCCCGCCATCGCCGGCACGACGACCGCGTCGAGGACCCAGACGACCGTGCTGAGCGCCCAGACGAGGAGGAGATAGGCCCCGACCCGCTTGGGCGCGAGGGCGCCGAAGCCGAGCTCCCACTGCATCCCCCAGCGGCCGCGCTGGCGGACCAGGTCGACGAGCAGGATCACGGCGAGGAAGAGGGCACTGGCCGCGAGCAGCGCGATCGGCGGCGTCAGCGCGGCCCTCGTCGCCTGGAACACGGTCACGAAGAGCAGGGCGGCGAGCGAGCCGAGACCGGTGACGTAGCCGGCCACCGCGAGGCTCCGGGTCTGCAGCAGCTGCGTGACGAGGCTCGCCGCCGTCCACACGCCGAGCAGGCGGAACGGGTCGGCCTCCGGGGCCATGATCACGAGGAGCGTGACCGTCAGCCCGGCGATCGGCATCCCCGAGCGGCGGCCGAGGTTCATCCGCAGCGACGCGGTGAGGGCGACGGCGACCCCGAACGCGGCGACGAACGCCCAGCTGATCGGCGGAGTGATGATCAGCAGCGCGGTCGCCCGGGCCACGAGGACGAGCGCGAAGACGGTCAGCGCACCCGCGATCGCGATGTCGAGGAGGCCCAGCTCGCGCGTACGGTGCATGCTGGCATGGTAGGCGGTGGTCCGACGCGGGGCACCCGGGCCCGGCTGTCGACGATCCCTGCGGTCCGAACGCCCCAGTTCGGAGGTCTGCACGCGGTGGCGCGGCGCAGGACTGTGAGCCCATGCCTCCCCTCACCGCTCTGACTGCCGACCTCACCCGTCGCAGCCTCTTCGCCTCCCCCCTGGGCGTCGCTCTGGCCGATTCCGCCCCCTCCGACCCCGTCCTGCACTCCGAGATCGCCGCACCGGGCGGGGTCGCCGGCCTCGACTCCACCGCCACCGTCCCCGTCGTCCAGCTGCCCGAGGCGGTCCGCACCGTCTCCGGTGAGCGCCCCGTCGCGAAGGGCGAGCTCGTCTACAACGTCCAGGACTACGGCGCGACCGGCGACGGCAGCACCGACGACCTCCCCGCCATCGACGCCGCCATCGACGCGGCCGTCGCCAGCTACGGCGGTGTCGTGTACTTCCCGCGCGGCATCTACCGCATCGCCGGTTCGATCGGCCGCGCCGGGGGCCTCGCGAGCATCGCCTTCCGCGGCGCGGGCGAGCTGTCCACGCGGATCCGCTCGCTGACGAACGCCCCCGTCGTCACCGGCGCCTTCTCCGCCTGCCGCTTCGACAACCTGATCCTCGACGCGAACGACCTCGGCTCGCCCTGCGTCTCGGCGCACCTGGACAAGACCGTGCTCGACTCGCTGCAGCTCTACGGCTGGACCGGCTACGGGATGCGCCTGAACGACGGCACCTTCGGCGACCTCGGCCTGCTCAACCGCATCCAGCGCTGCAGCATCGACCAGTGCACGGGCATCGGCATCTGGACGGGCTACCGGATGATCGACTCCTGGATCGTCGAGAACAACATCGGCGCGAGCTACGCCGACCTCTCGATCGAGGGCGGTCCGATCCGCATCCTCGGCAACCACCTCGACGGCTCGCCGCAGATCAACATCGAGCTGCGCGGCAACCGCCGCGTCACGATCGCGAACAACATCATGGAGGGGGCGCGCAAGCAGTCCCTCGTCTACACGATGCCGCCGTGGCTGACCGAGGACCTCGCGCAGATCCAGATCGTCGGCAACGCGATCAGCAACGGCGGCAAGGCCGCGGCGAACACCTACCCCGCCATCGCGATCCTCGGCGTCTCGCCGACCGCCCGGACCGTCGGCTTCAGCATCACCGGCAACATCTTCGCCTGCGAGGACGCCGGCTCCGGCTGGACCCACTGCGTCGAGGCCCTGAACGCCCGCGCCGTCTCCGTCCTCGGCAACCAGTGGGCGACCGGCCACGTGAACGCCAAGCCGGTCCGCGCCGTCGGCAGCACGGCCTACGAGGTGATCGGCAACCACGGCGACAACGCGGTGAAGACCACGTAGCCGTCGGCCGCCGGCCGAGCAGCCCCGCAGGGGCGCGTCCATGCTGGTCGAGCAGCCCCGAAGGGGCGTATCGAGACCCACCCACCCCCGGGAGGGCGGATCTGCAGACCCGCCTCCCGGTGACGCCGGATCTCGATACGCCCGCTCCGCGGCCTACTCGATCAGCATGGAAGGGCCGCCCGCTCACTCCCCGCCCCGTTGCATGCTGGTCGAGCAGGGGCGCATCGAGACCCACCCATCGCCCGACCCGTGCCACCCTGTCCGCATGCCCCGACTCGACGCCTCCGTCACCGCGCACGTCGACGCGATGCACCACCCGCGCCGCGACCAGATCGAGCGCACGCGCGAGGCGGTCCTCGCCGCCGACGAGCGCCTCATCGAGTCGGTGAAGTGGAACGCCCCGAGCTACGCGATCGGCGCGCACCTGGTGACCCTCCGCCTCCGCCCCGGCGACCGCGTCGAGGTGATCCTGCACCGCGGCACCGCGCCCCTCCCGGACCGTCGCCTCGCCGACGCCCTGTCCGACCCCGACCACCGCCTCGACTGGCGCGCCCCCGACCGCGCCGTCCTGGCACTCGCCCCCGGCGAGGACCCGTCCTGGCTCACCCGTCTCGTCGCACAGTGGCTGGCGGCCATCGCCCCGCACTGACCCGCTCGCCCCTCTCCCGACCTCCGGCACGCGGAACCACCTCCGGCACGCCGGAACCGCCCGGTCCCGCGAGCCGAACCCGATCCCGCGAGCCCGAGGTCCTCCCGAGCCGCGCACCCGCCCCGCGCGTCAGCGCCAGGCCAGCGCCGACCGCTCGGCCCAGTACTCCCCCGGATCCTGCGCCGGCAGCCCCTCCGGCACCGTGCCGGCCCGCGCCTGCAGGTTCTCCCGCAGCTGCCCCGGTGTCGCCGCGCCGCTGAGCACCACGTCGGCCCACGGCTGCCCGAGCGCCGCACCGAGCGCGACGTCCTCCGGCGCCGCGGGCAGCCGCCGCAGCAGCTCCGGCGCGCGGTCACCGACGAGCCGCCCGTTCGCGAGCGCCTCCTTGACCACCACGGTCCATCCGGCGTCGTGCGCTTCGGCGAGCGCCGCTCCCGCCGAGCGCTCCAGCAGGTTCCAGGTCGTCTGCACCGTGCTGAACGGCGAGTCCGGGATCGCCAGGGCGAGCCGGATCGTCCGCGCCTGCTCCGGTCCGCTGGTCGAGAGCCCGACCGCGACCCCGGATCCCGCGAGCCCGCGCAGCCGATCCAGCAGCGCCCGGTCGACGAGCGCCGGGCTCTCCGGAGTGATCGAGTGCACGAGGTAGCGGTCCGGCGCGCTGCCCAGCGCCGCGAGCGTCGCCGACCACTGGCGCTCGAGCATCGCGACCGAGTGCTCCTTGCGCTCGTGCACGGCCGCGTCCATCGCCCACTCGCCGACGTACTCGTAGCCCCACTTCGACTCGACGGTCAGCTCGCTGCGCCGCTCCGGATGCTCCGCGAGCCAGCCGCCGAGGAACTCCTCGGCGCGCCCGTAGGACCGGGCCACGTCGTAGAAGCGGACGCCCAGATCCCACGCCGTGTCGAGCAGCTCGTGCGTGCGCCCGCGGAGGGCCTCGACGCTGCGCCCCTCCGGCGGCCCGAGGTCGCCGTCGCGCCCCGCGGTGATGTAGGCCGGTCGCCCGACGGCGGCCAGGCCGAGGCCGAGGCGGGGAGTGCGGGATGCCATGGTGCTCGTTCCGTCCGGGGGTGCCTCCACCGTAGCCACCGCCCGCCCGCGCGCCCCGCCCGTCCCGCTACCGTCGAGCGGTGACCACCGCCGACCGCCGCACCCTCGACCGCAGCATCCTGCGGCTCGCCGTGCCCGCGCTCGGGGCGCTGATCGCCGAGCCGCTGTTCCTGCTCACCGACTCCGCCCTCGTCGGCCACCTCGGTGCGGTGCCGCTCGCCGGCCTCGCCCTCGGCGGCGCGGTGCTGCAGACGATCGTCGGCCTGATGGTGTTCCTCGCCTACAGCACGACTCCCCGGGTCGGCCGCGCGCTCGGCGAGGGCGACGAGCGCCGGGCGGTGGCGGCCGGGATCGACGGCGGCTGGCTCGCGCTCGCGCTCGGCGCGGTCATCGCGGTCGCCGGAGCCATCGCCGCCCCCGCCCTCATCGGACTCTTCGGCGCGGAGCCCGCAGTCGCCGATGCAGGGGTCCGCTACCTCTCGGTGAGCATGGCCGGGATCCCCGCGATGCTGGGCGTCTTCGCGCTCACCGGGCTGCTCCGCGGCTTCCAGGACACCCGCACCCCGCTGATCATCGCGGGCGGCGGATTCGCGCTGAACGCGGCCCTGAACGCCGTGCTGATCTACCCCGCCGGCCTGGGGATAACCGGGTCCGCCCTGGGGACGGTCGTCGCGCAGTGGGGGATGTTCGGCGCCTACGCGGTGATCGCGCTGCGGCTCGCCCGGCGCACCCGCGCACCGCTGCGCCCGCACTCCGCCGGACTGCGCGCCTCCGCCGGGTCGGGCGGCTGGCTCCTGCTGCGCACCGCCTCGCTGCGCGCCGCCATCCTGATCGCCGTCGCGGTCGCCGGCTCGCTCGGCGCCGAGGAGCTCGGCGCGTTCCAAGTCGCGATGACGCTGTTCTCCACCGTCGCCTTCGCCCTCGACGCCGTCGCGATCGCGGCGCAGGCGCTGCTCGGCCGCCTCCTCGGCGAGGGCGACCCCGCGCAGGCCCGAGCGGTGGCGAAACGCTGTGTGACCTGGGGAATCGGCGCGGGAGTCGCCCTCGGAGCGGTCATCGTCGCGACCAGCGGAGTGCTCCCGTTCGTCTTCTCGAGCGACGCGGAGGTGCTCCGCCTGCTCCCCGCGGCCCTCGTCGTGGTCGGCCTGACGGCCCCGCTCGGCGGCTACGTCTTCGTCCTCGACGGGGTGCTGATCGGCGCCGGCGACGGCCGCTACCTCGCGCTGAGCGGCCTCGCGAACCTCGCCGTCCTCGCCCCGCTGGCCCTCCTCGCGCCCCTCGCGCCCGAGGACTGGCGCCTCCTGGCCCTCTGGATCGCCTACGCCGTCGGCTTCCTCGGCGCCCGCGCGCTCACCCTCGGCCTCCGCTTCCGCGGCGACGTCTGGCTCCGCTGACCCTCGAACGAAGTTTCGAACACCCTGTGGACAACCCTGTGCACAACTCCCGGCGACCCCCGCGTCCACCCCTCCCCGCGAGATGCCACTTGAGTACGCGACACGCCGCGAAACGCGGTCACAAGTGGCATCTCGCGGAGGGGATCAGGGCGCGTCAGCGCGGAGGAGCGCTCGTCGTGCCGCGGTGGAAGACGGCCTCGAAGCAGACCGGCTCGGCCTCGTCGCCGGCGATCAGCGCGAGCACGGCGCGGGCGGCGGCCCGGCCCTTCTCGACCGCGGGCTGCGCCATCGTCGTCAGGTCGTACTCGGCGGCGAGCCCCGGCACCTGCACGCCGTCGAAGCCGACCACGGACACGTCCGCGGGCACCCGCAGCCCGAGGCGCTCGGCGGCGAGGATCACGCCGGCCGCCAGCAGGTCGCTCTGCGCGATCACGGCCGTCGGCGGCTCGTCCGCGCCGAGCAGCGCCTGCCCGGCCGCGACGCCCTCGTCCACCGTGCTCGCCCCCGCGGTGACCACGTCCAGGTCGCCGAACACGTCCTGCGCCCCGAGCAGCCGCTCGACCGCCGTGATGCTCGGACTCGAGCGCCAGTCCGCCGGGAGCGGTCCGCGCCGCCGGTCCTTCGCGAAGGGCAGCGAGACGACGGCGACGCGCTCGTGCCCGAGCTCCCGCAGATGCTCGGCCAGCGTGCGGGTCGCCTCCCGGTTGTCGAGCGAGACGACGGCAGCGCCGAGATCGGAGACCCCCTCGACCACCACGACCGGCACGCCGCGGCGCCGCAGCACCGCCACCGAGTCGTCGACGGAGGGACTGCAGCCGACCAGGATCATCGCGTCCACCGGCGCCGTCGCCAGCAGTCCCGAGCCGCCCTCGGTCTCGGTGAGCAGCAGGATGCCCGCATCGGCCCCGCCCAGCACGTCCGCGATGCCGTCGAGCATCGCGATCTTGATCGGGTCGCGGAAGGCGTGCAGCACGCGCTCGTCGACGACGACCCCGACGATCCCCGAGCGCCCGCGCCGGAGCGACTGCGCCCGCGGATCCGGTCCGGCGTAGTCGAGCTCGGCGGCGGCCTGCAGCACCCGCTCGCGGGTCCCGGCCGAGACCGGCCCGGCGCCGCTGAAGACGAGGGAGGCGGTCGACGGCGACACTCCTGCCCGGCTCGCGACCCGCGCGAGGGTCGGTCGCGACGTCGGCGATCCGGCGCTCTTCGACTCCACGGCCCTGCTCGACTCCACGGTGCTCCTCGTCCCCGGTCCGGAGGCCGTCGTCGGGCGACTCGTCCTTGACCGGTCCGGGCGTTCCGGATAGCTTAGACCGGCCCGCATCGAATCGATTCGATTCCGTTCGATCCGGCCCCACGACCGCCCCGCGATCAGCCAGGACCCCGCATGACCTCGACCTCCGCCCTCAGCCGCCCCCAGCTCGTCGCCTGGCGGAACGCCGTCTTCACGATCTTCGTGCTGAGCGGCCTCTCGATCGCCACCTGGGTCTCGCGCACTCCCGCCATCCGCGATGAGCTGCAGCTCTCCACCTCGGGCGTGGGCCTGCTGATCCTCTCGATGTCGATCGGCGCCATCGTCGGCCTCAGCCTCTCGACCGTGATCATGTCGGTGCTCGGCGCCCGCCGCGGCATGGTCGCCGGGCTCGTCGTCTGCTCCTCCGGTCTCGCGCTCCTCGGTCTGGCGGCCGACGCGTTCGGAGCCCTCCCGCTCGCCTTCGCGGGCATGGTGCTGCTCGGCTTCGGCAACGGCGCGGTCGACGTGATGATGAACGTCGAGGGCGCCGCGAACGAGAAGGCCTTCGGCAAGACCCTGCTCCCCCTCTTCCACGCCTTCTTCAGCCTCGGCACCGTCCTCGGCGCGATCCTCGGCGCCGCCGCCTCCGCGCTCGCCGTGCCCGTCGCCGCGCACCTCTGCGGCGTCGCCGTCGTCGTGGTGCTCACCGTCTCGGCCGCGATCCGCTTCGTCCCCGTCCGCGACGAGCTCGACACCGCGGGCGTCGCCACCGTCGCGAAGGCGCCGGTCCGCGAGCGCGTCGCCGCCTCGCTCGGCGTCTGGCGGGACGGGCGCCTCGTCCTGATCGGTCTGATCATGCTGGGCATGGCCTTCGCGGAGGGCTCGGCCAACGACTGGCTGACCCTCGCGATGGTCGACGGCCACGGCACCGACAAGACCACCGCCGCGATCGTCTTCGGCGTCTTCGTCGCGGCGATGACCGTCGGCCGCGTGCTCGGCGGGCCCGTGCTCGACCGCTTCGGCCGGGTGCCCGTGCTGCGCGCCTCCGCCGGCCTGGCCATCGTCGGCATCCTCCTCTTCATCCTCGCCCCGGTCGACGGGCTCGTGATCGCGGGAGCGGTCGCCTGGGGTCTGGGCTGCTCGCTCGGCTTCCCGGTCGGCATGTCCGCCGCGGCCGAGGGCCCCCACTCGGCGGCCCGGGTCAGCGCCGTCGCGATGCTCGGCTACGTCGCCTTCCTGGTCGGCCCGCCCGCGATCGGCTTCCTCGGCGAGCACTTCGGGCTGCTGAACGCGCTGTTCCTGGTGCTCGCGCTCGTCGTCGTCGCCGGAGTCGCCTCGCCCGCCGCCCGGTCGCAGAAGGCCCCGTCGGAGCGCGTGCAGGACGGAGCGTCCGCGTGAGCGCCCCCGGCCTCGAGCCCTGCCGCGTCGCCGTCGTCACCGGCGCCAACCACGGCATCGGCGCCGCGATCGCGGAGCGCCTGGCCGCCGACGGGCTCGCCGTGCTGGTCGCCTTCCTCGCCGAGGAGCTGCCGGAGCACGAGCCGGAGCGCCAGCGCCTCGCCCACCGCACCGACGGCGAGCAGGTCGCCGAGCGGATCCGCGCCGCCGGCGGCCGCGCCCGCGCCGTCTCCGCCGACCTCCGCGACGCCGCCTCCGCCGCCCTGCTGCTCGACGCCGCGGAGGAGTCGCTCGGCCCGGTCGACGTCCTCGTGCACAACGCCACCGGCTCGATCGTCGACACCTTCCGCGCCCGGGCGAGGGACTGGATGGGCCGCCCCCAGCGCCGCGTCGACGCCGCGAGCATCGACCGGGTGCTCGACATCGACGCCCGCGCCGGCGCGCTGCTGATCGCCGAGCTCGCCGAGCGGCTGGAGCGCCGCGGCGGCCACGGCGGGCGGATCGTCACGCTCACCTCGGGCGGCGAGCGCGGCTTCCCCGGCGAGGTCTCCTACGGCGCCGCCAAGGCCGCCCTGGTGAACTACACGATCTCCGCCTCGCTCGAGCTCAGCCCGCTCGGCGTGACCGCCAACGCGGTCCACCCGCCCGTCACCGACACCGGCTGGGTCACCGACGACGTCCACGCCGCCGTCGCCGCGAACGACGCCTTCTTCGACGTCGCCCGCCCCGACGAGGTCGCCGACCTCGTCTCCTACCTCGTCTCCCCCGCCGGCCGCCGCGTCACCGGCAACGTCCTCCGCATGGCCTGACACCCGCCGCCCCCGCAGCGGCCCGCTCCATGCCGGCCGACCAGCCCCGCGAGGGGCCCGCTCCATGCCGGCCGACCAGCCCCGCAGGGGCCCCGGCATGCTGGTCGAGTAGCCCCGCAGGGGCGTATCGAGACCCACCCCTCCGACCGCCCCCGACCGTCGCCGTCTATCCTCGACGGGTGCGTCTCGTCATCGCGCGCTGCTCCGTCGACTACACCGGCCGTCTCAGCGCCCACCTCCCCCTCGCCACCCGACTCCTGCTGGTCAAGGCCGACGGCAGCGTCCTCGTGCACTCGGACGGCGGCTCCTACAAGCCGCTGAACTGGATGAGCCCCCCGTGCACCCTCAGCACCGGCGAGCCCGACGAGGACGCCCTCGCGGCCGGAGTCCTCGAGCAGTGGACGGTCACGCACAAGAAGACCGGCGACGCCCTCGTGGTCTCGATCCACGAGGTGCTGCACGATTCGGCGCACGAGCTCGGCGTCGATCCCGGCCTGATCAAGGACGGCGTCGAGGCCCACCTGCAGCGCCTGCTGGCGGAGCAGATCGATCTGCTGGGCGAGGGCCACACTCTCGTCCGCCGCGAGTACATGACGGCGATCGGGCCGGTCGACATCCTCGCCCGCGATTCCTCCGGCGCCGCTGTCGCAGTCGAGATCAAGCGCCGCGGAGAGATCGACGGGGTCGAGCAGCTGACCCGCTATCTCGAGCTGATGAATCGCGATCCGCACCTCTCGCCGGTGACGGGAGTGTTCGCCGCTCAGGAGATCAAGCCGCAGGCCAGGACCCTCGCGCAGGACCGCGGAATCCGCTGCGTCGTGCTCGACTACGAGTCGATGCGCGGCGTCGACGACTCGCACACGCGCCTCTTCTAGCGCCCGCGTCCCCCTTTCCAGGGTCCCGCTGCGGGATTCCGGGAGCGGCTGCAGAAACCCGCACGCGAAAGGCCCCGTCGACGGATCGACGGGGCCTTTCGACGGGGTGGCGCGACCTCTCGGTGCGCCGGGCGCGACTCTACTTGTGCGCGGCGGCGTAGGCCGCCTGGACCTCGGCGGGGATGCGGCCGCGGTCGGACACCTGGTGTCCGTTGGCGTTCGCCCACTCGCGGACGGCCTTGAGCTGCTTGGGGTCGCTCTTCGACGCCGAGGCGACCGACGTGGCGGCAGCCGGACGCGATCCGACGCGACGGCCGTTCGAGACGAACTTCTCCAGAGCGGAGTGCAGCTCGGCGATGTTGTCCGGTCCGAGGTCGATCTCGTAGTTGGCTCCGTCGATGCTGAAGCGGACGGTGCCGCCGTCACCGGAGTCGATAGGCGTTCCGTCGATATCGTCGACAAGCGTGATCTTCTGGGCCACTTTTCCTCCTGGATGTCACTGACAGGAGAAGACGATACCCCTTCTCCACCGTCCGACGAGTACTTATCGGCGCCATTCGCGCGAATCATCGCCATGATCTGCGCCGATACTCAGGATAAGCCGGTGCAATCCGCCTGAGAATCGGCTCATCTCTCCGCCATCCGTCGTATATCGCATCTCGTCGTCGAATGAGCGCGATTGTCGCGACAGATTCGAGAGATGGCGCGAACCCGGATACCGTGAAGACATGCCCCGGAGGAACGGACCCCCTGCCCGCCCGTCGCGACCCGGCCCCTACCGCAACACGGCGGCGCGCGAAGCGCTCGAGGCGCTGGTCGCCGACGCGACCGCGGAGGGGGTGGAGCGCCTCCTCACCGCCTGCCTCGAGGGCTCGCTCGTCGCGGACGTCACCGGCTCGCAGCCCGGCGGAGTGCCGCACGTGCGGGTGGTCGCGACGACCACCGGCGAGCAGGTGCTCCCGCTCTTCACCTCCACCGATGAGCTGCGCGCCGCGGTCCCACGGCAGCAGCACCCGCGCGTGCAGATGCTGGTCCTGCCCGGCCGCGAGGCGTTCGCGCTGATCCGCACCGCCGACTTCGTGGCCGTCCAGCTCGACGCCGGCTCGATCGCCCAGGTCGTCGCCCGGTCGTTCATCGAGCAGTCCCTCGACGCCGCGGCACCGTAGAGTGTTCCCCCCGACGGGGCACGCCGCCGGGATCACCTTCGTCCCTCGAGGGCAGGAGCCCGCCATGTCCGACACCACCCTCGCGCCCGACGCCCAGCCCGGCATCGAGGCGACCTGGAGCTGCATCCTCTTCGATCTCGACGGCACGATCACCGACTCGGCGCCCGGCATCACCGGCACCCTGGTCGAGACCTTCGTCGAGCTCGGCCGCCCGGTCCCGACCCCCGCGGAGCTGCTCGCCTACGTCGGCCCGCCGCTGCTCGACGCGTTCCGCGAGCTGGGCGGGATGAGCGTCGACGAGGCGCAGGCGGCCCTCGTCGTCTACCGCCGCCGCTACAACGCCGGCGGGCTCTTCGACTCCAGCGTCTACCCCGGTCTGCCGGAGCTGCTGGCGGGCATCGCCGCCTCGGGCATCCCGCTCTCGCTCGCCACCTCGAAGCCGGAGTCCGCCGCGCGGCGCGTCCTCGAGCACTACGGGCTCGCCCAGCACTTCACGATCATCTGCGGCGCCTCGGAGGACGAGGTCCGCAGCGCGAAGGCGGACGTGGTGGAGGAGGCGCTGCGCCGCCTCCGCGAGATCGGGGTCGACCTCTCGACGCCCGTCATGGTCGGCGACCGCGAGCACGACGTGCACGGCGCCGCGGCCCACGGGGTTCCGACGATCATGGTCGAATGGGGCTACGGCTCGCCGATCGAGGCGGTCGGCACGATCGCGGTGGTCTCGGGCGCCGACGAGCTGCAGGCGCTGCTGCTGCCGTGAGGCGCGCACCCGCGGGCGGGGCGCTCCTCCTGCGGCGCGCCCTTCCCGTCGCGGGCCCCGTACGATGAGGGCATGACTGGTCTGGGCGTCGTCCTCTCTTTCGTGCTCTTCCTCGGCGGCATCCTGGTGCTCGGCAACTCGTTCCTGCTGCCCGACCTCGCCGGCTTCCTCTTCTTCGGCGGGATCCTGATGATCTCGGCGTCGCTCGGGCTCGCCTTCCACCTGCTGCCGAAGTCGGAGTAGCGCTCAGCGCCTCCCGCGCACCGCGGCCGCCCGGCGCCGCGCGGGCTCTCAGCCCAGGTAGTTCGCGTCGAGGTTGATGACGTTGCCGATGTAGACCGCCTCGCCCGCCCCCGCGACGCCGGGGTTCATCCGCAGCAGCTGCTGCACGGGGATCCCGAAGCGCTGGGCGATGTCGAAGAACGAGTCGCCCGAGACCACGGTGTAGGTCACGATGTCGCCCGCGGCGTTCCTGGTCGGCTCGCCGGACGCACCGGGGACCGCGCCGTTGTCCACGGCGAACGCCGTCTCCGGGATCACCGGGACGTCGTTCGGAGTGAAGGTGACCGTCGCCTCCGGAACCGGCACGAAGACCGTGGCGGTCGACTGCGGGAGCGCCGCCGTGACGGTCGGATCGGGAGTCGGCGTCGCCGTGGCGAAGACCGTGACCGTGGGGGCCGGAGCCGGTGCGGAGCAGCCGGCGAGCGCCGCCGCCGCCACGAGCGCGAGCGCGCCTCCGAGTACTCGTGCGCGCATCTGCTCCCCCTCGTCGCGCCCTCCCCCGGGCGCACGGTCCCACCCTAGGAGAAGGACGGGGAGCGGAGTGACCGGACGGCGCGGCGGATCGGACGCCGGGCGCCGGTCACGCTTTCGGCTCGGGCAGCAGCCGCAGCCCGCCGCCGCCGTTCGCCGCATCCATCAGCACCTCGACCCAGGACGGGTTGATCGTCGGCTGGCGACTGCCGGCGAAGTGGAACTGCAGCGCGATGTTCGGATTCATCCAGAACGAGTGGCGGCCGCGCGCCCCCTCGGGCATCGAGTCGAGGGTGAGGCTGAAGCGCTCGTCGCGCCGGAACTTCGCGTAGACGACGATCTGCAGGTGCGCGAGGGTCCGGTCCTCGATCTCGATCACGGCCGGCGGTGTGCCGTAGAGGAATTGACCCATGGAGCCAGCCTATCCCTAGTCCGACTCTTTACTAGAAGGTCTAGCTAGTTCTCGGCTTCGTCGGAGGCGGCGGCAGGGGCGGCGGCGCCCGTCTCGACCTCGTCCGCGTCGATCTCGTCGACGGCGGCGCCCATCCGGCGGAGGAAGTTGACGACCACCTCGGCCTCACCCGCGTCGAGGTCCTCGGCGATCTCGAGCATCCGGCGGTGCATCTGCTGCAGCGTCTCGCGGACCTCCTGATCGCTGTCGACCGTGGCCTCGACGACGATGCCGCGCCGGTCGCTCGGGTGCGGCTTCCGCACCAGGTGCCCGCTGCGGACGAGGCGGTCGATCAGCACGGTGGTCGAGGCGGAGGAGATCGAGAGGTGGGCGGCGAGGTCCTTCGCGCTGACGAGGTCGCCCTCGCGCTGCCGGCGGAGCAGGAACTGGATCGCGATGAGGTCGGTCTCGCCCATCGCCATCTTCTCGCGCGTGCGGCGGCGCATCGCGACCTCGGAGACGCGGTAGCCGCGCATCGCGCTCAGCACCTCGACGGCACGACGCGTCGACGACTCGTCCGGGTACCAGTAGCCGGCGCCGCCCCGGACCGTCGTCTCGCTCATCCGGCCATCCTAGACGCGCGTGCAATCAGGCCGTCTAGCGAGATCGGGCCCCCGCGCACCCGCCTACGCTGGACCGGTGACCGCCACCCTCGTCGCCAAGGGCCTCTCCGGAGGCTACGCGCACCGCACCCTGTTCGACCGCCTCGACCTCACGGTCGCCCCGGGCGACGTCGTCGGCGTCGTCGGCGCGAACGGAGCGGGCAAGTCCACGCTCCTGCGCATCCTCGCCGGCGAGACCGCCCCGCTGGAGGGCGGCGTCGTGCTCGCGCCCGGCGACGCCTTCGTCGGCTGGCTGCCCCAGGAGCACGAGCGCCGCGAGGGCGAGACCGTCGCCGGCTACATCGCTCGGCGCACCGGCGCCGCGGAGACCTCGACCGAGCTCGACGAGGCTGCGTCGGCGCTGGCCGAGCCCGACCCCGACGGGCGGATCGCCGACCGCTACGCGCTCGCCCTCGACCGCTGGCTGGCGAGCGGCGCCGCCGACCTCGACGAGCGGACCCCGGTCGTCCTCGCCGACCTCGGCCTCGCCCTCGACGCCACCGGCCGCACCAGCGGCGTGGCCGCCGACTCCCTGATGACCTCGCTCTCCGGCGGGCAGGCGGCCCGCGTCGGCCTCGCCGCCCTCCTGCTCTCGCGCTTCGACGTGGTGCTGCTCGACGAGCCCACCAACGACCTCGACCTCGACGGCCTCGAGCGGCTCGAGGCGTTCGTCCGCGGACTGCGCGGCGGAGTGGTGCTCGTCAGCCACGACCGCGAGTTCCTCGCCCGCAGCGTCACCCGCGTGCTCGAGCTCGACCTCGCGCAGGGCACCACCACCGTCTACGGCGGCGGCTACGACGCGTTCCTGGAGGAGCGCGAGACCGCCCGCCGCCAGCGCCGCGAGAAGTACGAGGACTTCGCCGAGAAGAAGGACGACCTCGTCTCGCGCGCCCGCACCCAGCGCGAGTGGTCGAGCCAGGGCGTCCGCAACGCGATGAAGAAGGCGCCCGACAACGACAAGATCCGCCGCAAGGCCTCGGCCGAGTCGAGCGAGAAGCAGGCCCAGAAGGTCCGCCAGATGGAGAGCCGCATCGCCCGGCTCGAGGAGGTGGAGGAGCCGCGCAAGGAGTGGCAGCTCGCCTTCACCATCGGCAGCGCCCCGCGCTCGAGCTCGGTCGTCTCGACGCTGAACGGCGCGGTGGCCCGCCGCGGCACCTTCACCCTCGGCCCGGTCTCGCTGCAGGTCGACGCCGGCGACCGCATCGGCATCACCGGCCCCAACGGCGCCGGCAAGTCGACGCTCCTGTCGCTGCTGCTGGGCCGCTCCGCTCCGGAGGAGGGCGGCGCGTCGCTCGGCGCGAGCGTCGCCATCGGCGAGATCGATCAGGCGCGCGCGATGCTCGCCTCCGACGTGCCGCTCGCCGACGCCTTCGAGGCGCTGGTGCCGGAGTGGCCGACCGCCGAGGTGCGCACCCTCCTGGCGAAGTTCGGCCTCAAGGCCGACCATGTCTCCCGCCCCGTCGGCGAGCTCTCACCGGGCGAGCGGACCCGCGCCGCCCTGGCGCTGCTGCAGGCGCGCGGCACCAACCTCCTCGTGCTGGACGAGCCGACCAACCACCTCGACCTCGCCGCGATCGAGCAGCTGGAGCAGGCGCTCGAGGCCTACGAGGGCACGCTGCTGCTGGTCACCCACGACCGCCGCATGCTCGAGACCGTGCAGCTGACCCGCCACTGGCACGTCGAGGCGGGCGTCGTCACCGAGCGCTGACCCGCGCGCTCGACCTCACAGCGACGCGGCGCGCGCCAGCAGCAGCGCGCGGGTGCGCTCGTTGCCGGCCAGCGAGGCGGCCGTCGCGAGCTCGGCCCGCGCCTCCTCCCGCCGGCCCAGGCGCGCGAGCAGCTCGCCGCGCACACTCGGCAGCAGGTGCGATCCCCTCAGGGCGCCCTCGGTCGCGAGCCGGTCGACGACGAGCAGCGCGGAGGCGGGGCCGGTCGCCATCGACAGCGCGACGGCGCGGTTCAGCTCGACGACCGGACTCGGCGACACCCGCCCGAGGATCTCGTACAGCAGCACGATGCGCTCCCAGTCGGTCGCGGCCACGCTCGGCGCGATCGCGTGGCACTCGGCGATCGCCGCCTGCAGTCCGTAGGAGCCGCGGCCCTTGCCGACGCGATCGGCGCGCCGCAGCGCCTCCCGGCCGCGCTCGATCTGGCCGCGGTCCCAGCGGGTGCGGTCCTGGTCCTCGAGCAGGACCGGAGAGCCGTCGGGCGCCGTCCGCGCCGCGAACCGGGAGGCCTGCAGCTCCATCAGGGCGAGCAGCCCCAGCACCTCGGGCTCGCGCGGCAGGAGCGCGGCGAGCACCCGCCCGAGCCGCAGCGCCTCCCCCGCCACCTCGGTGCGCAGCCAGCGGTCCCCCGAGGTCGCCGCGTAGCCCTCCGTGAAGACCAGATAGACGACCCCGAGCACCGCGTCGAGCCGCGCCTTCCACTCCGCCGGCTCCGGGACCTCGAACGGCACGCCCGACGCCGCGAGCGACTTCTTCGCCCGGACGATGCGCTGCTGGACGGTCGCGACCGGCACCAGGAACAGCCGCGCGATCGCCTCCGTCCCGAGCCCGCCGACGAGGCGCAGGGTGAGCGCGATGCTCGCCTCCCGTGACAGGACGGGGTGGCAGGCGGTGAAGACCAGCCGGAGCACGTCGTCCTCGATCGGCCGCCACTCGTCGTCGATGCTTTCCTCGAGGGTGCGCGCGAGCAGGCGGTAGCGGTCGTCGAGCGCGGTCCTGCGCCGCCAGCCGTCGATCGCCCGGCGCTTGGCCACCGCCGTCAGCCAGGCCCCGGCGTTGCGCGGGACACCGGTCGTCGGCCACTGCTCGAGCGCCTCGACGAGGGCCTCCTGCGCCAGGTCCTCGGCCACTCCGACGTCACCGGTGACCCGGGCGAGCGTCGCGACGATGCGCGCGCTCTCGATGCGCCAGACGGCGGCGACCCGTGCGCGGGTCTCCTGCCCGGGAGCCGTCGGCGTCATGTCAGCCGTTCTCGGCGCGGGCCTTCTCGTCCTCGCGCCAGCCGGCCTCCTTCTGCAGGTACTCGTTGTCGGCGAAGTCCGCGAAGTCGCTCTCGTCGGTGACGCGGCGCACCTCGAGCGTGTTGCCGGGGACGAGCGGGCAGCGCAGCGCCCACTCCTTCGCCTCCTCCTTCGAGGAGACCTGGATGATCCAGAAGCCGTTGAACAGCTCGTGCGTCTCGCCGTAGGGGCCGTCGGTGATCGCGGCCGGCTCGGAGGAGAAGTCGACCACGAACCCGGAGGTCGCGACGTCGTCGGAGAGGCCCTCGCCCGCGAGCAGGACGCCCGCGGTGATCATCGCCTCGTTGTACTGCCCCATCCGGGTGATGATCTCGTCGAACGGGATCGCCTCGTAGGCGGCCTTGGCGGCGTCGGTCGCGCGCATGATCAGCATGTACTTCACGGTGTTCTCCTCGAGAGTCGCGGGCGCTGTCTGCGCCCTCCTACTATCGCGTCGAACGGCGCCCCCCGATATCGACACCTCCACCGAGAAGAATCGGAATCATGCCGGTCGGCGTCTCGGTGGTGAGCGAAAGGACCCGCGGCGGCCCGTCCATGCTGGTCGAGTAGCCCCGAAGGGGTGTATCGAGACCCGCCGTCACCAGCAGGGCGGGTCTACAGACCCGACTTCTGACGCAGGTGGATCTCGATACGCCCGCTCCGCGGGCTACTCGATCAGCATGGCTATCCCCATACGAACTAGGTGATCGTTCCCAGGAGACCCACCCACCCAGCACGCCGACCCGCCGCCCCGGCCGTCCTACTTCCGCCCGCGCGCCGCCCGCTTCGCCGCGTTGAACGCGATCGCCGCGCGCACGAGCCCCGCGAGCGCCTCCTCCTGGATCGCGTCCCCCTCGGCGAACTCCACCGAGCGGCGCTGGTTCCCGCCGAGCTCCCCGTTGAAGATCCCCGCCGGATCCTCGAGCGACGCCCCGTACATGAAGCCGAGCTTCACCTTCTTCTGGAAGATGTTGCCGACCACGAGGATGCCGTCGAGCTCCCAGACCGGCGCGCCCCTCCACTTCCACTCCTCGACGATGCCCGGATCGACTTCGAGGATGATCCGCCGCGCCTCACCGAGCAGCTCCCCCCGCCAATCGGGATGCTTCGCGATCAGGCCGTCGATCTCCTCGCCGGGCGTCACGCGGCCACGCCGGCGGGCACCGCGTCGAGCAGCGCGCGCACCACCGCGGCCGAGCGGTCCGCCGCGTCGTCCACGTGCGCCTCGAACGAGCCCGGCTCGCAGAGGTCCGAGATGCCGCGCACCGAGACGAACGGCAGCCCGTGCACGTACGCGGTCTGCGCGAGCGAGACCGACTCCATGTCGGTCGCCAGTGCCCCGTCGTAGAGGCCGCGCACCCGCGCGACGTGGTCGCCGGACACGAAGACGTCCCCGGACACGATCAGTCCGCGCCGCACGGTGATCCCGCCGCCGTCCGGCAGCGACGCCGTGAGCTCCGCGGCGAGCGCCGGCCCGTGCCCCGAGTAGCGCGCCGGCATCCCCGGCACCTGCCCCATCGCGTAGCCGAACGCCTGCGCGTCCGCGTCGGTCTGCACGTACTCGTCGCCGACGACCACGTCGCCGACGCGCACCTCGGCCCCGAGTCCGCCCGCCGACCCCGCGCTGATCACCAGCGGCGCCCCGCCGACGCGGAGGATCGCCGCCGTCAGTCCGCCGGCCGCGTTCACGAGTCCCACGCCGGTGCGCACGAGCAGCACCGGGTGGCCGCCGACCTCGAGCGACCACTGCAGGGCGTTGCCCACCGCGACGGGCTCCGGTGCACCACCGGCCGCGACGAGGAACGGCTCGGCCTCCTCGTCCATCGCGACGAGGACGATCGCCTCGACCGCGCTCACGCGGTGACCTGCTCCCACTGGTCGCGCTGCGCGAGGAAGGTGCGCGCCGCGTCCTGAGCGCCCTCGAGCGAGTGGTTCGCGCCCCAGCCGCACTGCGTCTCGTTCGCCGCGGGGACCTCGGTGGCCTCGGTGATGTCGCGGAGGGTCGACTCGACCAGATCGAGCACCTCGGCGAGCTCGGGCTGGCCCTGCAGGATCAGGTAGAAGCCGGTCTGGCAGCCCATCGGCGAGAAGTCGACGACGCGGTCGGAGTGGTTGCGCGACTTCTCGGCGAACAGGTGCTCGAGCGAGTGCACGGTCGGCATCTCGAGGTGTCCGCGGTTGGGCTGGGTGAAGCGCACGTCGTACTTGACGAGGTGGTCCCCCGCCGGGAGGGTCTTGGCGTCGGCCAGGCGCACGTAGGGCGCGGCGACGGTGCGGTGATCGAGGTTGAACGACTCGACGTTCATGCGCGGCTGATCCACGGTGGTCTCCTTCTCCTGGGGTTTCTCCATTGTCCTCCCGCGCCGCAGTCGCATCGGGATCCGCAGCCCCGCCGTGCTGACGGTGGGCGGGTCTCGATACGCCCCTGCGGGGCTGCTCGACCAGCATGGGACCGCCCTCGGCTGCGGTCCTCCAGCGCCCGAGCAGTGCACGCTGAGGGCGCCGACGCGGCGGACGACGCGCGGGCCGCACTGCTGGCGGCCACCGGCGCCGCCACGCTCGACGACGCCGTGATCATCGCCAGGGGCCGCCCGCGGCTCGACGGCGGGGAGCCCGCCGGCCCGGTGTGGAAGGTCCGCTCGACCAGAGGGCTGGACCAGGAGGTGAGCCGGCTCGCGAAGAGCCGCGGCGTCAGCAAGTCGCAGATCCTCCGCGAGGCCGCTGCGGCCTACGTCGAGGCGTCCTGACCCGGCGGCTCCGCCGACACCACTAGCGCGTCGGCGCGTCCTCGCCCGGGACGAAGCGGTAGCCCATCCCCGCCTCCGTCAGCAGGAACCGCGGGTGCGCCGGGTCGGGCTCGAGCTTCTTGCGCAGCTGCGCCAGGTAGAGGCGGAGGTAGCCGGTGTCGGTCACGTGCGCCGGTCCCCAGATCTCGTCGAGCAGCGAGCGCCGGGTGACGAGCTTGCCCGCGTTGCGCACCAGGATCTCGAGCACCTGCCACTCCGTCGGCGTCAGCCGCACCGAGGCGCCGTCCCGGGTCGCGCTCTTCGCGACCAGGTCCACGGTCACGTCGCCGATCACCACCAGCGGCTCGCCCTCGGCCGGCTGCACGCGCCGCGACAGCGCCCGGATGCGCGCGAGCACCTCGTCCATCGAGAACGGCTTGGTCACGTAGTCGTCCGCACCGGCGTCGAGCGCGCCCACCTTGTCCGCCGAGCCCGTGCGCCCCGACACCACGAGCACCGGCGCGCTCGTCCAGCCGCGCAGGGCGTGGATCACCTCGATCCCGTCGAGCCGCGGCATGCCCAGGTCGATCATGTAGAGGTCCGGCCGCTCGTCGATCGCGCGGTTGATCGCCTCGGTCCCGTCGCCCGCGGTGACCACGTCGTAGCCGCGGGCGGTCAGCGTGATCCGCAGCGCCCGCAGGATCTGCGGGTCGTCGTCGGCGATCAGGATCTTCATGCGGCTCCTCCGGAGGCGTCGGTCTCGGCGGCCGTGCTGCTCTCGGCGGCCACGGCGGCGGCCACCACCGGCAGCGTCACCACCATCGTCAGCCCGCCGCCCGGGGTGTCCTCGGTCTCGAGCGTCCCGCCCATCCCCTCGGTGAACCCCTTCGACAGCGCGAGCCCCAGCCCCAGCCCGGTCGTGTTGTCGTCGTCGCCGAGGCGCTGGAACGGAACGAAGACCTCCGCCCGGCGCTCGGGCGGGATCCCCGGCCCGTGGTCGACGATCCGGATCTGCGCCGTCCCGCCGAAGACGCTCGTCGAGACGCGCACCCGGGTCCCGGACGGCGCGTAGCGCACCGCGTTCGCGAGCAGGTTCACCACGACCCGCTGCAGCAGCACCCCGTCGGCGAGGAGCTCCGGGCCGTCCAGGTCCAGGTCGAGGTCGACCTCGCCCGGCCCGAGCCCCAGCTCGTCGAGCGCGGGCAGCACCACGTCGGCCGCGTCGAGCGGGGCCAGCGAGACGGCGAGCGCCCCCGCCTCGAGCCGGGTCACGTCGAGCAGATCGGTGACCAGCGCGCCCAGGGTGGTGAGGCTCTCGTCGGCGGTCGCGAGCAGCTCCTCCCGGTCGCGGTCGCTCCACTCGACGTCGCGCGAGCGCAGCCCCGAGACGGCGGCGGTCGCGGCCGCCAGCGGCCGGCGGAGGTCGTGGCTGACCGCCGAGAGCAGCGCGCTGCGCACCCGGTCGGTCTCGGCCAGCGGAGCCAGCGAGCTCGCCGTCTCGCTCAGCGCCGCGTTCTCCAGGACGGAGTCCAGCTGCGCGGCGACCACCTGCAGCAGCCGCCGCTCGCTGCCCTCGAGCTCGCGGCCGTGCAGCTCCAGCTCCGCATGCGCGCCGACCGGGATCCGCACGGGCTCCCCTTCGGGCCGCGGCTCGCCGTCCGCGGCGACGACCGCGCCGTCCCGCACCAGCCGCACGCCGGTCAGGCCGAATGCCTCGCGGGAGCGCTCGAGGATCGCCTGCAGCGCCCCCTGCCCGCGGATCACCCCGCCCGCGATCGTCGCCAGCAGCTCCGCCTCCGCCCCTGAGCGCTTCGCCGCCCGCGAGCGCCGCGCCGCGCGGTCGACCACGGCGCTCACCAGCGCCGCGTTCAGCACGTAGAGCACGAGCGCGAGCGCGTGCAGCGGCTCGTCGACGGTGATCGTGTACAGCGGATCGACGAAGAAGTAGTCGAGGGTGAGCCCCGAGAGCACGGCCGCGAACAGCGCCGGCCAGAGCCCGCCGACGAGCGCGACGAGCACCACGAGCAGCTGGTACGAGAGCACGTCGCTCGTGATCGACTCGTCGCTGCGCAGACTCGACAGCAGCCAGGTCACCAGCGGCCCGCCGACGAGCGCGAGCGCCGTGCCGAGGATCCTGCGCCGCAGGGTGAGCGCGCCGTCGAGCCGCGGCAGCACCGCCGTCCGCCCGGCCGCCGAGTGGTTGACGATGTGGACGTCGATGTTGCCCGACTCGCGGATCACGGTCGCGCCGATCCCCGGGGTGAGCGCCGCGGCGAGGCGGCTGCGCCGGCTCACGCCGAGCACCAGCTGCGTGGCGTTCACCGAGCGGGCGAACTCGACCAGCGTCCGCGGCACGTCCTCGCCGACGACCTGGTGGTAGCTCCCGCCGAGCGACTCGACCAGCGCGCGCTGCGACTCGAGCACCTGCGGCCGCGGCGTGCGCAGCCCGTCGGGCGTCACCACATGCACGGCGAGCAGGTCGCCGGCGGAGGCGCGCGCGGCGATCCGCGCGCCGCGGCGCAGCAGGGTCTCCCCCTCCGTGCCGCCGGTGAGCGTCACGACCACCCGCTCGCGGGCCTCCCAGGTGCTGTCGATGCCGTGCTCGCCGCGGTAGTCGCGCAGCGCGCTGTCGACCTCGTCGGCGAGCCAGAGCAGGGCGAGCTCGCGCAGCGCGGTGAGGTTGCCGAGGCGGAAGTAGTTCGAGAGCGCCGCGTCGATGCGCTCCGGCGGGTAGACCCGCCCGTCGGCGAGGCGGTCGCGCAGGGCCTGCGGAGCGAGGTCGACGACCTCGATCTGGTCGGCCGCGCGGAGCACGGCGTCGGGGATCGTCTCGCGCTGCGGCGCTCCGGTGATCGCCTGCACGACGTCGTTGAGCGAGGCGATGTGCTGGATGTTCACCGTGGAGAAGACCGTGATCCCGGCGTCGAGGAGCGCCGTCACGTCCTCCCAGCGCTTGTCGTGCCGCGAGCCGGGCGCATTGGTGTGCGCGAGCTCGTCGACCAGCGCGACGTCGGGCCGCCGGGCGAGCACCGCCTCCAGATCCATCTCCTCGAGCCGCACGCCGCGGTGCTCGACCGCGCGCCGGGGGACCACCTCGAGCCCCTCGACCATCGCGGCGGTGGCGGCGCGGCCGTGCGTCTCGACGACGGCGACGACGACGTCGCGGCCCTCGGCGGCGAGCCGGCGGCCCTCCTCGAGCATCGTGTACGTCTTGCCGACGCCGGGTGCGGCCCCGAGCAGCACGCGCAGGCGGCCCTTCGTCATGCTCCGGCCCCCACCCTCGGCTCGCGAGATCGGCTCCGGCTCGCGTGATCGCGGCGTTCCGGCGAGCCGAGGGTGAGTCTACGAGCCCGAGGTGCGCCCGGAGCCGCCCCGGTCACAGCCGCGCGAGCGCGAGGTTGAGCTCCAGCACGTTCACCGTCTCCTCGCCGAGGACGCCGAGGTCGCGCCCCTGCACCGCCCCGTCGACGAGCGCGCGCACGCTCTCCTCCGGCAGGCCCCGGGCGGCAGCGACCCGAGCCACCTGCAGCTCGGCGTAGGCCGGGCTGATCTGCGGGTCGAGCCCCGAGGCGGAGGCGGTGAGCGCGTCGGCCGGCACCGCGGCCGGGTCCACGCCGTCGAACGCGGCGATCGCGGCGCGGCGCTCCTGGATCGAGGCGACGAGGTCCTCGTTCGAGGGGCCGAGGTTCGAGCCGCTGGAGGCGCTCGCGTCGTAGCCGTCGCCGGCGGCGGAGGGCCGCGACTGGAACCACTCGGGCAGCGGCTGCCCGTCGGCGTCGGTGAAGGACTGGCCGATCAGGCTCGAGCCGACGTCGCGGCCGTCGACCGCGAGCATCGAGCCGTTCGCCTGCCGGGGCAGCGCGAGCTGCCCGATCCCGGTGACCACGAGCGGGTAGACGACGCCGAGGGCGAGGGTGAGCACGATCAGCGCGCGCAGCGCGACGGCGTACTGCCGGAGACCGGAGCGGGGGGAGTTCATCGGTGTCTGCTTTCTAGAAGCCGGGGAGGAGGGAGACGACGAGGTCGACGAGCTTGATCCCGACGAACGGCGCGATCACACCGCCGAGCCCGTAGACGAGGAGGTTGCGGCTGAGGATCCGCGAGGCGCTGAGCGCGCGGTAGGCGACTCCGCGCAGAGCGAGCGGGATGAGCACCACGATCACCAGCGCGTTGAAGACGATCGCCGAGAGGATCGCCGAGGCGGGCGAGTGCAGCTGCATCACATTGAGCACCGCGAGCCCCGGGAAGGCCCCGGCGAACATCGCCGGGATGATCGCGAAGTACTTCGCGAGGTCGTTCGCGATCGAGAACGTCGTGAGCGCCCCGCGGGTGATCAGCAGCTGCTTGCCGATCCGCACGATGTCGATCAGCTTGGTCGGGTCGGAGTCGAGGTCGACCATGTTGCCGGCCTCCTTCGCGGCCGACGTGCCGGTGTTCATCGCCACCCCGACGTCGGCCTGCGCGAGCGCCGGAGCGTCGTTGGTGCCGTCGCCGGTCATCGCGACCAGGTTCCCGCCCTCCTGCTCGCGGCGGATGTAGGCGAGCTTCTGCTCGGGCGTGGCCTCGGCGAGGTAGTCGTCGACGCCGGCCTCCGCCGCGATCGCCTTCGCGGTGAGCGGGTTGTCGCCGGTGATCATCACGGTCCGGATGCCCATCGCCCGCAGATCGGCGAAGCGCTCCTTCAGCCCCTCCTTCACCACGTCCTTCAGGTGCACGACGCCCAGGATCCGACCCGTGCCGCCGGCGTCCTTCACCGCGACCACCAGCGGCGTCCCCCCGCTCTCCGAGACGCGGTGCACCTGCTCGTCGAGCTCGGCGGCGACCGTGCTCGCCAGACGCGCGTCGCTCTCGAGCCACGCGGTCACGGCCGAGCCGGCGCCCTTCCGGATCATCGACCCGTCGGCGAGGTCGAGCCCGCTCATCCGGGTCTGGGCGGTGAAGGGCACGATCTCGGCCGAGAGCGCCTCGCTCGCGAGGGCGTCCGGGTGCACGCCCCGGGCCGCGGCGAGGTCGACGATCGACTTCCCCTCCGGCGTCGGGTCGCTGAGCGAGGACGACGCGGCGGCGCGGATCAGCTCGTCGGCGGCGGTGCCGTCGATCGCGACGAACTCCGTGGCGCGCCGGTTGCCGTAGGTGATGGTGCCGGTCTTGTCGAGCAGCAGCGTGGTGACGTCGCCCGCGGCCTCGACCGCACGGCCCGACATCGCGAGCACGTTGCGCTGCACGAGCCGGTCCATCCCCGCGATGCCGATCGCCGAGAGCAGCGCGCCGATCGTGGTCGGGATCAGGCAGACCAGGAGGGCGACCAGCACGGGGACGCTGACCGGCGCCGCCACGGAGGAGGCGATCGGGTTCAGCGTCAGCGTCACCACGAGGAAGACGATGGAGAGGCTCGCGAGCAGGATGTTCAGCGCGATCTCGTTCGGCGTCTTCTGCCGCGACGCCCCCTCGACCAGCGCGATCATCCGGTCCACGAAGGTCTCGCCGGGCTTCGAGGTGATCCGCACGACGATGCGGTCCGAGAGCACGCGCGTGCCGCCGGTGACGGCGCTGCGGTCGCCGCCGGACTCGCGGACGACCGGCGCCGACTCCCCGGTGATCGCCGACTCGTCGACGGAGGCGATGCCCCAGACGATGTCGCCGTCGCCGGGGACGAGCTCGCCCGCCTCGACCACCACGTGGTCGCCGAGCTGCAGATCGGCGGAGGAGATCTCCTCGATCCGGCTGTGCGCGGCCGAGCCGTCGCCGGCGCGGTACTCGGCGAGGCGGCGGGCGGCGGTGCTGGTGCGGGTCTGCCGCAGGCTGTCGGCCTGCGCCTTGCCCCGCCCCTCGGCCACCGACTCGGCCAGGTTGGCGAAGAGCACGGTCAGCCAGAGCCAGACCGCGATCCCCGCGGTGAACGAGGGCGGCACCGGCACCCCGCCCGACGCCTGGGCGCCGCCGAGGAACGGCTCGGCGACGGCGAGCGCCGTGGTCAGCGCGGCGCCGACCTCGACGAGGAACATCACGGGGTTGCGCACCATCAGGCGCGGATCGAGCTTGCGCAGCGCCCCGGGGAGCGCCGCGCCGACCTGCTCGAGGCTGAAGGCCGAGGCGCCGCGCCGCGGCCGCTCCTCCTCGGCGGTGGGGCGTGCGGAGGTGTCGAGTGTGCTGGTCATGGTGTTACTGGAGTCCTTCTGCGAGGGGTCCGAGTGCGAGCACGGGGAAGTAGGTGAGGGCGGTCACGACGACGGTGACGCCCACGAGCAGGCCGACGAACTGCGGCCGGTGGGTCGGCAGGGTTCCCGCGGTCGACGGAGTGACGCCCTGCCTGGCGAGCGAGCCGGCCAGGGCGAGCACCATCACGATCGGCAGGAACCGGCCGAGCAGCATCGCCACTCCGAGCGCCCCGTTGAACCAGGGCGTGTTCGCCGTGAGCCCCGCGAACGCCGAGCCGTTGTTGTTGGCCGCCGAGGTGAAGGCGTAGAGCACCTCCGAGAGGCCGTGCAGCCCCGGGTTCCAGATCGACGTGCTCTCCACGTCGGCCCGCACCGCGGGGATCGCGAAGCTCAGCGCCGTCCCGGCGAGCACGAGCGTCGGCGTGATCAGGATGAACAGGCTCGCCAGCGTGATCTCGTACGGGCCGAGCTTCTTGCCCAGGTACTCGGGCGTCCGCCCGACGAGCAGCCCGCCGATGAACACGGCGAGCACCGCGAGCACGAGCATCCCGTAGAGCCCGGAGCCGACGCCGCCCGGAGCGACCTCGCCGAGCATCATGTTCAGCATCGGCAGCATCCCGCCGAGCGCGGTGTAGGAGTCGTGCATCGAGTTGACGGCGCCCGTCGAGGTGAGCGTGCTGGTCGCCCCGAAGAGCGTCGAGCCGGCGATGCCGAAGCGCACCTCCTTGCCCTCCATCGCGCCGCCCGCGGCCTGCGGGGCGGGCCCGCCGCCCGCGAGCTCGAGCAGGGTCAGCGCCGTCAGCGAGACGACGAAGATCGCCGCCATCGCCGCCACGATCGCGAGGCCCTGCTTCGGGCTGCCGACCATCCGGCCGAAGGTGCGCGGGAGCGAGAACGGGATCGCGAGCATCAGCACGATCTGCAGCGCGCTGGTCGCCGCCGAGGGGTTCTCGAACGGATGCGCGGAGTTTGCGTTGAAGAAGCCGCCGCCGTTGGTGCCGAGCAGCTTGATCGCCTCCTGCGAGGCGACCGGCCCGCCCGGGATGCTCTGCGTCCCGCCGGTGAGCGTCGTCACGTCGGTGAAGCCCGCGAGGTTCTGGATCACGCCGCCCGCCAGCAGCAGCACCGCCGCGATCACCGACAGCGGGAGCAGCAGGCGGAGCGTCCCGCGGGTGAGATCGACCCAGAAGTTGCCGATCGAGTCGCTGCCGCGGCGCGCGAAGCCGCGGACCAGGGCGATCGCGACCGCGATGCCGACTCCGGCCGAGACGAAGTTCTGCACGGCGAGGCCGAGCAGCTGCACCGAGTAGCCCATCGTCACGTCCGGCGAGTACGACTGCCAGTTGGTGTTGGTGACGAACGAGACGGCCGTGTTGAACGACAGCCCCTCGGGGATCGCCGGGAAGCCGAGCGAGTACGGAAGCAGGGCCTGCGCCCGCTGCAGCGCGTAGACGAGCAGGACGCCGACCAGCGAGAACGCGAGCACGCCGCGGAGGTAGGCCCGCCAGCTCTGCTCGCCGCGCGGGTCGACGCCGATGAGGCGGTAGAAGCCGCGCTCGACGGCGAGGTCCCGGGAGGAGGAGTAGACGTGCGCCGTGTAGTCGCCCAGCGGGCGGTAGAGCAGCACCAGGACGAGGGCGACCGCGGCGACCTGGAGGATCGCGGGCAGCGCGCTCATCAGAACCGCTCCGGCTTCACGAGAGCGACGACGAGGTAGCCGATCGCGGCGATCGCGAGGACCACGGCGAGGACGTCGACCACGATCATCGTCGGCCCGCTCCGTCGCGAGCCGACCGCGGGCCGGTGCCGTCCTCCGCCGCGGCGCGGGGGCCGGCGGAGCGCGGCGCGAGCGCCTCGACCCCCCTGGCGACGACGCCGATGAGCGCGAAGACGGCGAGGACGCCGATCACGAAGAGAAGGTCAAGCACGGGAACTCCATTCGGGGGCCGAGGGCACCCCGAGTGCGGAGGCGCCCGGCCGGCACCGCGACGAGCGCAGCACCGGCACGGATCCCGATGCAACACCCGGCGACGCGTCCCGACGCCGGTCCTCACGACTTCCCTACGGCGGCGGCGGCGACCCTCACGCTCTCCTCACGGGAGCGGCGCCGGAGCCGCCCCGGCGCTCACTTCCTCAGGCGGTACGCCTTCCAGAACTGGCGCATCGTCAGGCCGTACTCCTTGCGGAACAGCCGCGCGGCGGTGACGTACTCGTGCAGACCGCACCGGGCGGCCAGCACCTCGAAGCCGTCGGGGCTGTCCGCCGCGCTGATCTCGGCCGCGAGCGCCGTCAGCCGGCTCGTGCGGATGTACTCGGACAGGGTGGGCCCGTCGCTGGCGAAGAGCCGGTGGATCGTCCGCGGGCTCGTGTGGAAGACCTCGGCGAGGGTGGCCACGGTCAGTTCGCGCTGAGCGAGGTGGTCGCGCACGTAGCCCTCGACGTGCTCGCGGGAGAGCTTGATCCGCTCGAGATCGCCGACGGCGAAGTGGCTCCGGTTCGCCAGCGACGCCTCGATCAGCCCGGTCAGCTGAGCGAGATGCGCGCGGAACGCCTCGGGCGTCATCGAGTCCTGCGAGGCGAGCTCGTGCGAGAGGGTCTGGAAGAGGCGCATCAGCCGCGGCGGCGAGATCACCTCGATGCCGTAGAGCGGGACGGAGGCCTGAAAGCGCTCGCTCAGCTGATCGGACAGAATGCTGATGTAGACGCACTCGGTCACGTCATAGGTCTCCGACGACACCGGCTCGCCGCCGCCGGCGATGGCGATGCAGCCCCGGGTGAGGCGATAGCGCTGAGTCCCGACGGAGACGAAGCACTCGCCCTCGATGAGGGCCACTATCTCGATCCGGTCGCTTCTCGGGAATCCGGTCGAACTCGAATCCGGAGAGGTGAAGTAGTTCGCGCGGGCGGTCATCCGGTGCGCACTCACCTGATCGACGATCAGGCGCTCGCACTCCGCCTCGAACGCCTCTCGGCTGCGGGGGTGGACCTCACCGACTCCCATCCACTCGCTGATCGCCTTCTCGGCGCCGGGACCGCTGAATCGCTGCCGATCGATACGGCAGGGAGGGCTCGGCCTGAGGGGGGAGTCCAGCGGTTGAAGGGTGTCTCTCATCGGTTCTCATCTGTCTCGAGGATCGTCTCAGAGCGCCCGGGAACGGGGTCCGCTCTCCACACGTCCGCGAGGGCAGAACATGTGAGTTCTCAAAGCCGCCGAATGCTCGTCCGCACGATGAACGGGGACGTCTGCAGGGTGACCGAGCGGTGAGTGTAACAGGAGAAAGGCCTTCGGATTCAAGTCCGGCGCCACTTCCGCGCTTCTCCGCCGAATCAGCCGATCTCCGCCATCACAGAAGCCGCGCAATTCCGCCGATGATCGCATTCATATACGTGAGTATCGACCTTTCTATACGTCCTCATGGACGAAGAGGACTTTCAGGGATCAGCCATTGTTCATCGAGCCTCATCAGTCATTCCCGCCAACCATGATCATCCGTGCCACAAGTTTTCGGAAGCCGCGCGGTCGACTCACCATCGATCCGACCCGCGAAGCCGTGCCGCCGCCCGTGAGGCCGGTTCGGACCGTCGCCCGCCGCGACCGTCGCCCGCCTCCACCACCCCTCGAAAGGCACCGAGATGAGAACCCGACTGAGCCGCCGCCTCCTGGCCGCCGCCGCCCTGGCCGCCGCGGTGGCCGTTCCGAGCGCGATCGCCGCCGGAGGTGCGGCGCCGCAGGCCGTCGCCGAGACCGCCCGCTCCGTCCCCGACCTCCGCGTCTCCTACCTCCAGCTCGGAGCGACGGGCTCGCTGGCGCAGATCGATCCCGCCGGCATCGCCGCATCGAACGTGATCGTCTTCGCGTTCGCCGACCCGGCGAGCAGCACCGCCGATTCCGCGACCCTCTCGGCGATGCAGAAGGTCATCGACCACGAGGCGCCGGGCACGGTGAACCTGCTCAGCCTGGGCGGGCAGACCGTCACCCGCGACACCGTGAACACCGCCACGGCGGGCGCGGTCGGCTCCCGGCTGCTCGCGCAGATCGAGGACTGCAACGCGAAGCTCTCCGGCGGGAGCATCACGGGCGTCGACCTCGACCTCGAGAACGGCATCGACGCCGAGACGATCAGCGCCCTCGGCGCGGCGGTGAAGGGCGCCGGCCTCTCCCTCGCCGTCGCACCGCAGGTCCACCTCAGCAGCGGGACCGAGGTCGACCCGGCCGCGCCGACCAACCTGACCCTCACCTCCGGCGTGCACGACGGCGCGAACGACCAGTTCGCTCCGCTGCTGAGGACCGGCACGGTCGACTACCTGCTGGCCCAGACCTACAACACGGGCGGCTGGACGGTCGGCGGCGTCGCCGAGAGCGATCCCGGCTTCTTCAGCACCATCAGCCGCGCGCTGAACAGCGCGGTCCGTCCCGACTGCTCCGCCGCCACCTCGCTGTGCATCGCCGAGCGCACGAGGATCGTGATCGGCCAGGTCAGCAACGCCGGCGCCAGCGGCACCGCGAACAACGTCTTCGGCGGATCGGGTGCGGCCGCGTACGACCAGGCCGCGGTCCTCGCGAGCCTCGCCTCCCAGTGGACGGCGATGGCGGCGAAGCCCGAGCTCTACGGTCACGTCAACGGCATCATGCAGTGGTCGCTCAACAACGACTACGCGCCGTCGGCCTGGGGCGACACATCGGCCTCGGCCGGCGCCTTCAGCGTCGCGCTCTTCGGGGCGACCCCGCCGGCACCGGCCCCGTACTTCATCCTCCAGGTGAGCAACACCGGCCCCGACACCCCGGACTCGGGCGCCTACGCCTCGGCCACGCTCGTGGTCGACGGGCAGTACTGGATCTTCGGCAACAGGTGGGGCTCGGCCCTGAGCCCGGGCACGAACGAGTCCTTCGGCACCTCCGCGTCGGCCGAGAACCCGGCCACGCCGTACGTGATCGACAGCAGCAACCTCGATGCGATCTTCAGCGGCGGCAAGAAGAGCTTCACCACCTCGCAGGTGCTGATCAACGGGTACTCCGCGCAGACGGACGTCGCCGCACCGGGCGCGCAGTACGCCTGCCCCGTCGGCTCGGGCTACACCTTCGAGGCCGGGCACTCCTACAACGTCCAGGTCAACGCGAACTCGGGCTTCAGATCCTGCGCGATCTCGAAGGTGAACTGACCCTTCCCCACTCCTCGGGCGGGCGGCGCCGTTCCTGCACCCCGCACTCCGCGGCGGCCCGCCCGAGGTCCCGACCGGATCCCCTCCGGTCGCCTCCCCCTTCTCCGTGGCGCCCCGTCCCGGAGATCCAGAGAACGAGAGGAACACCCCCATGTCCCGTCACCTGCTCCCCAAGGCGATCGCCGGAGTCGTCCTCGTCGCCGGCGTGCTCACCGGCTGCGCCCCTGCGGCCGACAAGGCCGAGACGTCGTCCACGAGCTCCAGCGCCGAGGCGAGGACGACCGCCCCGTCGACCGTCGCGCCGTCCGGCGAGAGCCGCTCCGGTGCGTTCGAGGGCCTGAACGGCAAGAAGGTCGCCGGCACCGCGACGGTCTCGGGCGCGACCGTGGACCTCAGCGGCTTCTCCTCGGACGAGGGCCCCGACCTGCACCTCTACCTCACGAACGGCACGGATGAGAAGGCCGTGAGCGCCGGAGTCGAGCTGGGCGCGGTGTCCTACGACACGAAGACCCAGAGCTTCGACGTCGCCGACGCCGCCGACTACAGCTACGTCGTGGTGCACTGCGACAAGGCGAAGGCCGTGTTCGGCGCGGCGAAGCTCTCGTGAGCCGACCGGGGTGGCGCTGGGCGGCCGCCGCCCTGGGTGCCGCCGCCCGCGTCGCCCTGGGCCTGCTCTGGATCGACGAGGGCCTGCTCAAGCTCCGGTCCGGATTCGGCGGCTCCGACATCCTGCTCGTCGCCGACGGCGCCGCGGAGAACGGGCGGGTGCCCGAGTACTTCCAGCTGTTCGCGTCGACGATCCTGCACGACGCGGCAGGTCTCTTCGGCGTCGTCACCCCGTTCGTCGAGATCGGGCTGGGCGTCGCGCTGGTCGCCGGGATCCTGACCGCGCCCGTCGCTCTCGCGTCCCTCGCGACGCTGCTGATGTACTGGTCGGCCGACCAGCTCATCGAGGAGTACCCGGTGATGGCGCTGCTCTCGGGCGTCGTCCTCGGCTTCTCCACCACCTGCTCGCGGATCTCCGCGACGAGCGCCGTGATCCGCGCCCTGCGGGGCCGGCACAGCACGCCGGCCGCCGTCCTGGAGCGGCCGGAGCTGCGCCGCTGGCTCTGACGACGCAGAAGGCGCAGACGGAGGCGGGGACCCCGGAACGAGCTCAGCTCCTGTTCCGGGGTCCCCGCCTTCCGCGTCACACCGTGATCGGGGCGCTGCTGCTGGTTCTGCCCAGCGCTGCGAAGACCGCTTCCTCCGCCCCCGGGTAGACGGGGCCCTGCGTCACGGTGGCCGTCACGGCGAAGGTCCCGGAGGGGAGCGGGGTGAAGACGCTCGGGACCGCGGGCTGCCTGATCAGGTCGCCGACGACGAAGGTCGAGCCGTCGCGGAGATTCGTCGCCACGTTGGTCCGGTAGACGCCGGCGGCGATCGGAACGTGGGCGTTGCGCGGACCGTCGGAGACGATGCCGTCGCCCCAGGACGCGACGTCGTGCTCCGAGACGATGTCGACGCGGGAGTCGACGGGCAGCGTCAGCGGCGTCCCGAACTCCGCCGCGGGCCCGCCGACCCGCACCACGAGGGCGAATGCACCGGGAACCGCGCGATCCGGTGCGAGGAAGACGCCGAGCCAGGGCGCACCGCTCGGGGTCACGGTCGAAGCGGAGGCGCCCGGGGCGCTCAGAGCAGCGACGACCACGGGGGCCGACCAGGCGGCGGCGAGACCGGCCCGGCGGGTCAGACCCATTGTGGTTGCGCTGTCATTTTCGGAGTCGAAGGGCATGGCGGTTCCTCTTTCGTCGTGGTCAGTGCTCGGTCGCAGTCCCGAGCCTAGGAGCCGGATGCTCGCCGGGGCAGGGCGGAGGAGCCCCCCTTCCGTGCCACGCGGAAGGCGGGCGAGGAGTCCCGCCTCGGCGGCGACGGCGCGCACCGGCGCTGCGCGTCGCGGCTCCACGCCCTCCTGCTGAGAGCGTTCTCACCCAATGCTGGCGGGGATCGACCAGCGGAAGATCACGGTTCGGCAACGCCGCCGATCCGTCGCCTCTCGCGCTTTACAGACCGGTGCGCGCGCAATATGTTGTCTCCGTGGACAAAGCCCCTCGGGGCTCTCCCGCCCTCCCGGGCGACGACACGACGACGTGCTCCCACCTGCACGCTCTCGCGCCGTCCTCATCCTCGGACACTGCTTTCAGAGAGGAATGCACTCCATGAAGTTCTCCCGCAGCATCACCACGCTGGCCGCCGCCGGCATCATCTCCCTCGGTCTCGCCGCCTGCTCGGCCAGCCCCGCCAACTCCGGCGGCGCCGCTGCCGGCGCCGGCGCCGAGGGCGACTGCACCGTCGGCATCTCGATGCCCACCCGCAGCCTCGAGCGCTGGATCAACGACGGCGAAGGCCTCCAGTCCCAGCTCGAGGGCGACGGCTGCACCGTCGACCTCCAGTACGCGGACAACAAGACCGACCAGCAGATCTCGCAGATCCAGAACCAGATCGCCGGCGGCTCGAAGATCCTCGTCGTCGCGGCCATCGACGGCGAGGCGCTCGCCCCCGTCCTCGCCGAGGCGAAGAAGCAGAACGCGACCGTCATCGCCTACGACCGCCTGATCAACGGCACCGCCGACGTCGACTACTACGCGACGTTCGACAACTACAAGGTCGGCCAGCTCCAGGGCCAGTACATCGAATCGACCCTCGACCTCGCGAACGCCGCGGGTCCCTTCACCCTCGAGCCCTTCGCCGGCAGCCCCGACGACAACAACGCCAAGTTCTTCTTCTCCGGCGCCTGGGACGTCCTGCAGCCCTACATCGAGAGCGGCAAGCTCGTCGTGCCGTCCGGTAAGTCGCCCGCCTCGGACGACGACTGGGCCTCGATCGGCATCCAGGGCTGGGCCTCGGACAAGGCGCAGTCCGAGATGGACAACCGCCTCTCCTCCTTCTACACCGGCGACCAGAAGGTCGACGTGGTGCTCTCCCCGAACGACAGCCTGGCCATCGGCATCGAGGCCTCGCTCAAGTCGGCGGGCTACGCGCCCGGCGCCGACTACCCGATCATCACCGGACAGGACGCCGACAAGGCGAACGTCAAGGCGATCCTCGCCGACGAGCAGTCGATGACGGTCTGGAAGGACACCCGCACCCTCGGTGACCGCGTCTTCCAGATGGTGCAGTCGATCGTCGCGGGCGACGAGCCCGAGGTGAACGACACCGAGACGTACGACAACGGCGAGAAGGTCGTCCCGTCCTACCTCCTCGAGCCGCAGGTCGTCGTCAAGGACGACGTGCAGTCGACCCTCATCGACTCCGGCTTCCTCACGGCCGGCGACGTCGGACTCTGATCGGTCGGGCGGGGTGCGGGAGGAGTGATCCTCCCCACCCCGCCCTTCTCCCCCTTCTTCCCCGCGTCCCCATCCATCCTCTGCACAACGAAGTGAGGCCCTGTTGGCCAGTCCCATCCTCATCATGCGCGACATCGTCAAGGAGTTCGGCGGCGGCGTCCGCGCCCTCGACGGCGTCTCGCTCTCGGTCCAGCCGGGCGAGGTCCACGCCATCTGCGGCGAGAACGGCGCCGGCAAGTCGACGCTCATGAAGGTCCTCTCGGGCGTCTACCCCGTCGGCAGCTTCGAGGGCTCGATCGAGTTCGAGGGCCGCCAGGCGCAGTACCGCTCGATCAACGACAGCGAGGCCGACGGCATCGTCATCATCCACCAGGAGCTCGCGCTGAGCCCCTACCTCTCCATCGCCGAGAACATCTTCCTCGGCAACGAGAAGTCCACCCGCGGCGTCATCAACTGGAACGCCACCAACGCGGAGGCGGCCAAGCTGCTCGCCCGCGTCGGCCTCGCCGAGAGCCCGGCCACGAAGATCCTCGAGCTCGGCGTCGGCAAGCAGCAGCTCGTCGAGATCGCCAAGGCGCTCGCGAAGGAGGTGAAGCTCCTCATCCTCGACGAGCCCACCGCCGCGCTCAACGACGAGGACAGCGACCACCTGCTCGGCCTGATCGACCAGCTGCGCAACCAGGGCATCACCTGCATCATCATCAGCCACAAGCTGAAGGAGATCCGCGCCATCGCGGACACGGTGACGATCATCCGCGACGGCCGCACCATCGAGAGCTTCGCGATGGCCGGCGAGGACGCCTCGGAGAGCCGGATCATCCGCGCGATGGTCGGCCGCGACCTCAACAGCATGTTCCCGCCGCGCGACCCGCAGATCGGCGAGGAGAAGCTCCGCGTCGAGAACTGGACCGTGCACCACCCCGTCGACGTGAACCGCGTCGTCGTCGAGGACGCCTCCTTCACCGTGCGCGCCGGCGAGATCGTCGGCTTCGCGGGACTGATGGGCGCCGGGCGCACCGAGCTCGCGATGAGCATCTTCGGCCGCAGCTACGGCACGGGCATCTCGGGCCGCGTCTTCAAGGACGGCAAGGAGATCCAGACCCGCACCGTCGAGGAGGCGATCCGCAACGGCCTCGCCTACGCGACCGAGGACCGCAAGCGCTACGGCCTCAACCTGATCGGCGACATCACCGTCAACGTGTCGGCCGCCGCGCTCTCCCGGCTCGCCCGCCTCGGCGTGATCGACAAGCACCGCGAGTACAAGGTCGCCGACTCGTACCGCTCGAAGATGAACATCAAGGCCCCGAGCGTCTCCGCCGTCACCGGCAAGCTCTCGGGCGGCAACCAGCAGAAGGTCGTCCTCTCGAAGTGGATCTTCTCGGGCCCCGACGTGCTGATCCTCGACGAGCCCACCCGCGGCATCGACGTGGGAGCCAAGTACGAGATCTACGGCATCATCAACGAGCTCGCGGCCCAGGGCAAGGCGGTCGTCGTCATCTCGTCCGAGCTGCCCGAGCTGATCGGGCTGGCCGACCGGATCTACACCATCTCCGAGGGGCGCATCACGGGCGAGATCGACCGTGCCGACGCCACCCAGGAGCACCTCATGCACTACATGACCGCCGGAAAGGAACAGGCCCGATGAGCGCCACGACCACGACAGCCCCGAGCGGCACGCCGGCGAGCACGCCGTCCACGCCGCCGAAGCGCGCACGCCGACTCAACATCAACCTCCGCCAGTACGGCATCCTCGCCGCGCTCGCGATCATCATCCTGCTCTTCCAGGTGCTGACGAACGGCCGCCTGCTGCTGCCGGGCAACGTCAACAACCTGATCCAGCAGAACGCCTACGTCCTGATCCTCGCGATCGGCATGGTGATGGTGATCATCGCCGGCCACATCGACCTCTCGGTCGGCTCGGTCGTCGCGATGGTCGGCGCCATCTCCGCTATCGCGATGAACAACTGGGGCCTGCCCTGGTGGGCCGCCGTGGTCGTCGCCCTGGTCACCGGCGCCGCCGTCGGCGCCTGGCAGGGGTTCTGGGTCGCCTTCGTCGGCATACCGGCGTTCATCGTGACCCTCGCGGGCATGCTGATCTTCCGCGGCTTCACCCTGGTTCTGCTCACCGGCGGCACGATCAACGGCCTGCCGACCGAGTTCACCGCGATCGGCGCCGGCTGGCTGCCGGGCGTGCTCGGCGGGATCGCCGGACGCGACGCGCTCACCCTCGTCCTGGGCCTGCTGGTCTGCGTCGTGTTCGTCGTCCAGCAACTGCGCTCCCGGGCGACGCTGCGCCGCCTCGAGCTCCCGCGCGAGCCGATCGCCTCGGTCTGGGCCAAGTCGGCCATCGCGGTCGTCGCGATCATGGCGCTCTCCTGGCTGCTCGCCGGCTACAGCGGCACCCCGATCATCCTGATCGTGCTCGCCGTGCTGATCCTCGCCTACAGCTTCGTGCTGGGGCGGACGGTCTTCGGCCGCCACATCTACGCGATGGGCGGCAACCTGTTCGCCGCGATGATGTCCGGCGTGAAGACGAAGTGGGTCAACTTCTTCATCTTCGTGAACATGGGCGCCCTCGCCGGTGTCGCGGGCATCGTCAGCACCGCCCGTGCGGGTGGCGCCGTCGCCTCCGCCGGTCAGAACTACGAGCTCGACGCGATCGCCGCGGTCTTCATCGGCGGCGCGGCCGTCCAGGGCGGCGTCGGCACCGTGGTCGGAGCGGTCATCGGCGGTCTGGTGATGGGCGTGCTCAACATGGGCCTGTCGATCCTCTCCGTCGACGCCGCCTGGCAGATGGCGATCAAGGGCTTCGTGCTGCTGCTCGCCGTCGCGTTCGACATCTTCAACAAGAGGAGGGCGGGCGGGCGCTAGCCTTCTCTCCTCCCTGCACCGTGCTCGGGCGCGCGCTCTCCCCGAGGAGGGCCCGCGCCCGAGCGCATCCCCGGACCCGGTGCCCCACCGCGCCGACGAGAGGCTGAGCAGCATGGCAGGAGCAGTCGGAGCATCGAGCAACGCTCTGCTCCGTCGGCACAACCTCGCCGCCATCGCGACCCTGGTGCACCGCTCCGGGCCGATCAGCCGGGCCGAGCTGGGCCGCGAGACCGGCCTGAACCGCTCGGCGGTGGCCAACCTGGTCGGCGAGCTGAGCGAGCTCGGCTGGGTGGAGGAGGAGACCACCGCCTCCGACGGACGCATCGGCCGGCCGAGCGCGACGGTCGTCCCCGGCCGGACCTTCGCGGTGGTCGGCGTGCACCTCGACACCGACGCGATCATCGTCGGGCTGGTCGGCCTGCACGGCGACCTCCTCCGCCGCGTCCGCTTCGACACCCCGAAGCCCGCGAGCCCGGCGACCGTCGTCCGCGTGGTCAGCGGCATCGTCGCCGGATTCCGTGCCGAGCGGGAGACCCACCGCGTCCTCCTCGGCGCGGGAGTCGCCGTGCCGGGCCTCGTGCAGGCCGACTCCGGTTTCGTGCACCGCGCGCCGCACCTGGGCTGGCGCGACGTCGACCTCGCGTCGCAGCTCAGCCGCGCGCTCGAGTTCCCCGTCTCCGTCGGCAACGACGCCACACTCGGCGCGATCGGCGAGTCGCTCTTCGGAGCCGCCCGGGGCGTCGCCGACGTCGTCTACGTCAGCGGCGGCGCCAGCGGCATCGGCGGCGGCGTCATCATCGGCGGAGTCCCCCTGCAGGGCTCCTCGGGGTTCGCCGCCGAGCTCGGCCACACCCTCGTCGCCGCGAACGGCCGCCTCTGCGGCTGCGGGCGGCACGGCTGCCTCGAGGCCGAGGTCCGGATGCGGTCGCTCCTCGACGTGCTCGGCGCGCGCGTCCTCGACCAGGACGAGCTCGACATCGCGCTCGGCACCTCCCGCGACCCCGCCGTGCTCGCCGAGGTCGCCCGGCAGGTCGATCTGCTCGCCGAGGGCCTCTCGACGTACATCAACCTCTTCAACCCGACCGCGGTCGTGCTGGGAGGCTTCCTCGGCTCGCTGCTCACGGTCGACCGCGAGCGCCTGGCGGCCCGCGTCTCGGCGCGCGCCCTCAGCGACCTCGCCCGCGGTGTCCGGATCGAGCGCGCGGCTCTGCGCTCGAGACTGGAGCTCGTCGGCGCGGCGGAGCTACCCTGGCGTCGCGCGCTCGCGGATCCCGCGGCCGCGGTCGGCGGCTCGGACCTGCCCCCCGCGACCGGCCCCGGCACGCGGACGGACGCCCTCGGCGCCCGCGCCTGACACCGACGTCGAGGAGCACGAGCATGGCCGACTTCAACGAGCAGATCATCGCGGAGTTCCGCGCGAACGGCGGCACGGTGACGACCGCGGGCTTCGGCCGCAGCCTCGTCCTCGTGCACCACACCGGCGCGCGCTCCGGCGAGGAGCGCATCGCCCCGCTGATGGGCCTGCACCCCTCCGACGACGTCTGGCTGATCGCCGCCTCCGCCGCCGGCGCCCCGAAGCACCCGGCCTGGTTCCACAACCTCGAGGCCCACCCCGACACCGAGATCGAGACCCCCGACGACGGCACCGTGCCCGTCCGCGCCCGCGTCCTCGAGGGCGCTGAGCGCGACGCCGGCTGGAAGCGCTTCACCGACGCCTCCGACGGCTTCAAGGGCTACGAGCGGAAGACCACCCGCACGATCCCGGTCGTGGAGCTCACCCGCCGCTGACCCCCGTCCCTCCCCCGCGCGAGATGCCACTTGTGCACGCGACACGCCGAGAAAAGCGTGCACAAGTGGCATCTCGCGGGAGGCGCCGGGCGTCAGCGGAACGGGACCGGGACCGCGTCGGGGGTCGACCAGCGGAGGGCGAGCCGCTCGCGGAAGCCGTCGCGCCGCAGCTCCGCCTCGAGGGCGTCGATGACGATCGGCAGCAGCGCGCGCCGCTCCACCAGCACGTCGAGCACCAGCTCGGCACCGTCCGTGAGGAGCACCGAGCCCACCTCCGGCAGCACCGCGATCCACTGGCGCCCGCCCACCTGCACGTGCCGGTGCCGGCGGAGTCGGCGGAGCAGCTCGGGCAGGGCTCGCGAGTCGAGGCCGCCGACATCGGCGCGGAGAGCGATCATGCGCCGACAGTGCCCGCCCGCGGCGTCCGCCCGGTGAACACGCGCCCCTCCCCCGGTGTCCACTCTGCCCGTCATGAAGAGGGCGCTGCGTGCATCCGGGTCGCTCCGACTCAGGTCGAGTGCCCTCTCCAGGGTGTCACGCGGACCCTGCTCGCCACCGCGATCACGGCTCTCGCGCCCACAGCTCTTCCCGACCGGCTTTCGCAGTAGTTTTATCAAGCCCTACACAGTCAGGATCAGTGAAAACTTGCGAGAAACTTCGATCGTGGTCTTCGAGGAGGCGATGCGGCGGCTGAACGCGGGGTCGACCGCGCACTCACTCGAGAACCAGAACCTCGACTTCAAAGCCGACGGCCGATCCGCCGACGACGACGTCCTCAACATCGCTGAGGCAGCGGCGTGTTTCGCGAACGCGTCGGGGGGCCTGGTCATCGTCGGCGTGCAGGACCGCGTCACGGGACCGGACGCCGTCGTGGGGTCTCGCCTCGATCCCGAGCGGACTCGATCCCGCATCTTCGAACTGACGGAGCCGAGCCTGCTCGTCGACGTGTCCACTCGGATGTTCGACGGTGCTCCGGTCGTCGTGGTCGACGTGCCGGCGAGCGTCACAGTGCACAGTGTGAAGAGCCGCATCCCCACCGAGCGCATCGGAGATGCGTGCACTCCGATGTCCACGGATCGCATCGCTTCCGTCATCGCCGAGCGACGCGGTCAGGACTGGTCGGCGGACGCGTCCGGAACGAAGGCGTCCGCCTCTGATCCGCTCGCAATGGCGGCTGTGCGACGACTGCTGGAGCGGGCGGCGTCACCGACGAGCCGGAGGCTGGCACAGCAGGCGCACGAGATCGACGTCCTCCGCGGCCTCGGCGTGGTGACCGATGACGGTCGGCTCACCAACGCCGGCGCGCTGCTCGTCACGGACGAGTACGCCCTGGCGGCGACCTTCTCCTATGTCCACCGAAGGACTCCCGCCGGAACCCTGACGGCGAACGAGCAGCTCTCCGGCCCTCTCGTGCTCCTGCTCGAGCAGCTCTTCCAGCTGATCAGTGCCCGGATCGATACGACGCCTCTGTCGATCGGAAAAGGTCAGCAGCTTCACGTCGCCGACCTGCCCGAAGCCGCCATCCGCGAAGTGGTGGTCAATGCGGCGATGCACCGCGACTATCGGGGTCGTGGTCGAGTCACGGTCGAGCACACGCAGACACAGCTCGTCGTCACCTCTCCAGGCGCCTTCGTCAGCGGAGTGCGGGCGGACAACGTCCTGACGACGTCATCGCGTCCGAGGAACGGCCAACTTGCCGGCGCGCTCCGGACACTCGGCTACGCCGAGACGGCTGGATCGGGTGTCGACAAGATGTACGCCGAGATGGCACGACTCGGGCACCAGCCACCGTCGTTCCTCTCCGAAGGCGATCACCTGCGCGTGACTCTGATCGGAGGTGCCCCGAACTCCGCTCTCACTCGTTTCGTGGCGACACTTCCGCCTGAGGAGACCGAGGACGCTGACACCATGACGATCCTGCTCACGCTCCTCACTCAGCGCACGGTCACCGCTGAGCAGCTCGTGCCCGTACTGCAGAAGTCAGGGGTCTCGGAAGCGCAGTCGGTTCTGGAGCGACTGGACTCGGAGCGCGTGCCGCTGCTCGAACCGACCCGGGAGACCTCGAGGAAGACCCTGCCGCGGTATCGCCTTCGGGAGGGCCCCCTAGCCGCCCTGGGAGCTGCCGTCACCTACCGTCGGCGAACGACCGATCAGCTGGACCGCAAGATCATCGATCTGCTCCGAGAGACCGGGGTCGTCAACGCACGGATGGTGCGCGTTCTCCTCGACCTCGACTCCCAATCGACATCGCGCCTCATCGCAGACCTCATCAAACGCGATCTGCTCGCGAAGTCTCCAGGACCCGAGCGCGGACCGGCGGTGTCGTACGGGCCGGGACCGGCGTTCCCTGTCAAGGCACGCCACCACCGAGCGCCGCAGGATCCGGGCCCCGGCGAACAGCTGCAGTTCCCGATCGAGTGAGCTTCAGGAGGCCGGAGAGAACCGGGCTCCGGAACGACGCAGCGCGTTGAAACGACGAAGCCCCCGATCGGATTCCGATCGGGGACTGTCTCTCTGGTGCGCGAGGGGGGAGTTGAACCCCCACGCCCTTTCGGGCACACGGACCTGAACCGTGCGCGTCTGCCTATTCCGCCACTCGCGCTCACCAACGGCACCGAAGCACCGACGAGAAAGACTAGCACCCCGCGGCCGAGAGCAGAAACCGCGACCGGCCACGACGGTCGTCGCACGCCGTCCCGGACGCGCAGAACCGTCCCCGGCTCGCGGGATCGGCCGATCCGGGCGTGCCGGACGCGGTTCCGTGAGCCGGAGGCCACCTCGCGGTCCGGCGTCGTCAGCACCCCGAATCCCCCTCGGGGAGGCCGTATCCAGAGCATCCCAGTAACATGCCCGTAGCCGTGCGCGGCGCAGACAGGAGATCGGAAGCGGACCGGGCGCGCAGACACCTCGATCCGCACGCGACCGCCGAGAGGCGAAGAAACGGAAGATCGGAAGACTGTGGGCATTCTGGACAACTTCGAGAAGGGACTCGAGCGCGTCGTCAACGGCGCTTTCGCTCGGACCTTCAAGTCGGGTCTGCAGCCGGTCGAGCTCGCCTCCGCTCTCCGCCGCGAGCTCGACACCACGGCGGCGGTGGTCACCCGCGACCGCATCCTCGTGCCCAACCAGCTGACCCTGCGCATGTCCGCCGCCGACCTCGACCGGATGGAGCGGATGGGCCCGACGCTCATCGACGAGCTCACCACGGTCGCCACCGAGCACGCCAAGAAGCAGGGCTTCCGCTTCTCCGGGCCGATCGACATCTCGCTCGCGGCCGACGAGTCGCTCAGCGCCGGGATGGTCGAGGTCGACTCCCGCAGCGTCAAGGGCGTCGTCGCCTCCACGCCCGCGCTCGAGATCGACGGCAAGCGCTACCCGATCACGAAGTCCAGGACGGTCATCGGGCGCGGCAGCGACGCCGACATCACGGTCGACGACTCCGGCACCTCGCGCAAGCACGTCGAGATCCTCTGGGACGGCGTCCGCGCCCAGGTCCACGACCTCGGCTCCACCAACGGATCGAAGCTCGACGGCAAGCCCGTCACCCAGGCGCCGCTCTCGCCCGGGCAGACCATCTCGATCGGACGCACGCGGATCGTCTTCCGCGTCGTCCAGGGCGCCGCACCCGCGCGCGCCGACCGCTCGCCGTCCGGTCCGTCCGGGCGCTCCTCCGAGGGATTCTGGGACGACCGGCTATGAGCGAGCTCACTCTCTTCCTCCTGCGCATCGCGTTCCTCGCGCTGCTGTGGTTCTTCGTGTTCGGCATCGTCTACGCGCTGCGCTCCGACCTGTTCGGCCAGCGGGTGCGCAAGCTGCCCGCCGGCCAGCAGCCGGCCGCCGGGCAGGACTCCGCGCCGTTCGTCACCGCGGCCCAGCCCGTCGTGGCCGCCGCGGCCGCCCCTGCCGCCGCGCCGGCACCGTCCGCCCCCTCCGCGCGGCGCCCCCGCGAGGAGCGCACCGACTCCGGCGGCGTCGCGACAGTGCACACCGCGCAGCGGCTCGTCATCACCTCGGGCCCCAAGCGCGGCACCGAGCTCGAGCTCAACGGCGAGCCGCTCACGATCGGCCGCTCCTCGGAGTCGGCGCTCGTGATCCGCGACGACTACACCTCGACCCACCACGCGCGCCTCCTGATCTGGAACGACGAGTGGATGATCCAGGACCTCGACTCCACGAACGGCACCTTCCTCGACGGCCGCCGGGTCGGCGCCCCCACCAAGGTGCCGCTGAACACCCCGGTCAAGGTCGGCACGACGACCTTCGAGCTGCGGCGGTCGTAGCGCGTGGCAGTCACACCCGACAGCGCCGCGGAGACGGGCGTCACGCGCGAGAGCGCCGCCGTCTCGCACGTCGGCCGCATCCGCTCCAACAACCAGGACTCCGGCTACGCGGGCCGGCAGCTCTTCGTCGTCGCCGACGGGATGGGCGGGCACGCGGGCGGCGACGTCGCCTCCTCCATCGCGATCAAGCGCATCGCGCAGGCCGACCGCACCTACGCCTCCACCTACGAGGCGGAGGACGAGCTCAAGCGCACGCTCCTCGCCGCCAACACGATGCTGGCCGACGCCGTCGTCGACCACCCCGAACTGACCGGCATGGGCACCACCGTCAGCGCGATCGTGCGCGTGGGCGAGTCGGTGGCCATCGCGCACATCGGCGACTCCCGGATCTACGTGCTGCGCGACGGCAAGCTCGAGCAGGTCACCACCGACCACACGTTCGTCCAGCGCCTCGTCGACTCCGGCCGCATCACCGAGGAGGAGGCGATGACGCACCCGCGCCGCTCCGTCCTCATGCGGGTCCTCGGCGACGTGCACACGAACCCCGAGATCGACACCCTCACCCTCGAGACCGAGCCGAACGACCGCTGGCTGATCTGCTCCGACGGCCTCTCCGGCGTCGTCCCGCACGACGAGATCCAGAAGGAGCTGTCCCGCGACGAGACGGCGCAGCAGGTCGCCGACCGCCTGATCCGCGACAGCCTCTCCCACGGCGCGCCGGACAACGTGACGGTCGTCATCCTCGACGTCCCGGGGGCCGGCGACACCGCGCAGATCCTCGCGCCCACCGCCGAGCCCGTGATCGTCGGCTCCGCCGCGGCCCCCACGCCGATCAGCACCGACGACTCGCAGAACCGGATCCGCATCCCCGGCCTCCGCCTGCACACCCGCGCCCCGGCCGCCCAGGGCCCGACCCACTTCGAGCCCGCGTCCGAGGACTACCTCGACGAGCTGATCGAGGAGGACCGCCGCCGGCACCTGCGCCGCCGGATCACCTGGCTGGTCGGCCTCTCGCTCGTGCTGATCGCCGGTTTCCTCGGCGTCCTGCTCGCCTACGACTGGACGCAGTCCCGGTTCTACGTCGGCACCGACGGCCAGAACGTGATCATCTACCAGGGCATCCAGCAGTCCGTCGGCCCGCTCTCGCTCTCCGGAGTGAAGGAGGACACGGGGATCCCCCTCGACTCCCTCCGCGACTACGACGTCGAGCAGCTCGAGCAGACGATCAGCGCCGACTCCTACGCCGGCGCGGTCGACATCGTCGAGCGCCTGACGGACGCGAACGGAGCACCGTGACCGTCACCGCCACTCCTCCCGTGACCCGCGAGCGCCCGCGCTTCCTCCGCCAGCGCCTGCGCAACCTCGAGCTGCTCCTGCTCATCGGCGCATGCCTCATCGACGCGTCGGCGATCGTGCTGGTCCAGCTCGGCGCCCTCGGCGCGGTCGACACCACCCTCGTGTCCCTCGGCGCGGGCCTCTCCGGTCTCGTGCTGGTCGTGCACGTGGTGCTGCGCTTCGCGGCGCCCGAGGCCGATCCGTTCCTCCTCCCGATCGCCACCGTCCTCAACGGGCTCGGCGTGGCCGAGATCTACCGGATCGACATCGCCGACGGTGCGACCGGCTGGGAGTCGGTGGCCGTCCGGCAGATCATCTGGAGCGGCCTCGCGATCGTCGCCGCGATCGTCGTCCTGCTGGTGATCCGCAATCACCGCATCCTCTTCCGCTACACCTACGTCGCCGGATTCGCGGCGATCGTGCTGCTCCTGCTCCCCCTCCTGCCGTTCATCGGCCGCGAGGTCAGCGGTGCGCGCGTCTGGATCGGCATCGGCGACTTCTTCAGCTTCCAGCCCGGCGAGATCGCCAAGATCGCGCTCGCGGTCTTCTTCGCCGGCTACCTCGTCCGCAACCGCGACTCGCTCTCGATGGTCGGCAGGACGTTCCTCAAGGTGCGCTTCCCGCGGCTGCGCGACCTCGGCCCGATCCTCGTGGTCTGGGCCGTCACGATGGGCGTCATCGTCTTCCAGCGCGACCTCGGCACAGCGCTGCTCTACTTCGGCCTCTTCCTCGTCATGCTCTACGTGGCGACCGGCCGCACCAGCTGGGTGCTGATCGGCGTCGGCCTCTTCCTCGGCGGCGCGATCCTCGCCAGCCAGACCCTCGGCTACGTCGGCAACCGCTTCGCGAACTGGCTCGACGCCTTCAGCTCGGAGCGCTACGGCGCCGACCCCGGCGGCAGCTACCAGCTCGTGCAGGGCCTGTTCGGCCTCGCGCACGGCGGCCTGCTCGGCACCGGCCTCGGTCAGGGGATGCCCGACATCACCCCCGTCCCGCAGTCGGACTACATCATCGCGAGCCTGGGCGAGGAGCTGGGCCTCGCCGGCCTGTTCGCGATCTTCGGCCTCTACCTCCTGCTCGTCTCGCGCGGGTTCCGGATCGGCTTCGCCGGTCAGGACGACTTCGGCCGCCTCCTGGGCGTCGGGCTCTCCTTCGTGATCGCCCTGCAGTGCTTCATCGTCATCGGCGGCGTCACCCGCGTCATCCCGCTGACCGGCCTCACCACGCCGTTCCTCGCCGCGGGCGGCTCGTCGCTCGTCGCGAACTGGATGATCGTCGCCGTCCTCCTCCGCCTGTCCGACACAGTGCGCAATCAGCCGCGTCTGGTGGTGTGACTCCCCGATGAACCGAGAACTCAAGCGCGTGAGCTTCGTCGTCCTGGCGATGTTCGTGGCGCTCTTCGTGTCCACCTCCACCATCCAGGTCCTCCAGGCCGACACCCTCTCCGAGGACTCCCGGAACACCCGGACGCTCTACGAGAGCTTCTCGACGGAGCGCGGCGTCATCCTCGCCGACGGGGAGCCGATCGCCTCGTCGACGTCGTCCGACGACATCTACAAGTTCCAGCGCCAGTACGCGAACGGCCCGCTCTACTCGGCCGTCACCGGCTACTTCACGCTCAACCAGGGCACGACCGGCATCGAGCGCTCGCTCAACGACTACCTCTCCGGCACCTCGAACTCGCAGTTCTTCGACGAGATCAACAACCTCGTCACCGGCCAGGACCCCGAGGGCGCCTCGGTCGAGCTCTCCATCGACCCCGTCGCGCAGCAGGCCGCGTTCGACGCGCTCGGCGACTACACCGGAGCGGTCGTCGTCACCGAGCCCGCTACCGGCCGCATCCTCGCCATGGTCTCCAAGCCCACCTTCGACCCGACCGCGCTCGCCTCGCACGACACCGACGACGTCCTCGCGGCGTACCGGGCGCTCAACGACGACCCGGCCGAGCCGCTCGTGAACCGCGCCATCGGCGGCTCGCTCAACCCGCCCGGCTCCGTCTTCAAGCTCGTCGTCGCCTCCGCCGCCCTGGAGTCCGGCCGGTTCACGCCCGACTCCAGCTTCCCGAACGTCCAGGCGTACACGCTGCCGGGCTCGAGCTCGCAGGTGACCAACTCCGGCGGCGGCCTGTGCGGCTCCGGAGACACGGTGACGCTCGCCACGGCGGTCTCGCTCTCCTGCAACGTGCCGATGGCCGAGATGGGCGTGCAGCTCGGCGCTCCCGCGATCCGCGCGCAGGCCGAGAAGTTCGGCTTCGACACCGAGCTCGAGATCCCGATGTCGGTCGAGGCGAGCACCTATCCGCAGACCACGGACGACGCGCAGACGGCGCTGACCGCCTTCGGCCAGTTCGAGGTCCGGGCGACCCCGCTGCAGATCGCGATGGTCTCCGCTGCCATCGCGAACGGCGGCGAGGTGATGCAGCCGAACCTCGTCGACGTCATCCGGTCGCAGGATCTCAGCGTGCTGCAGCGCTTCGAGGAGAAGCCGCTCGGACGGGCCGTGAGCACCGAGACCGCGGACGCCGTGAAGGCCATGATGGTCGCCAGCGTCCAGGGCGGCGCGGCGACGAATGCAACAATAGGTGGCGTCACGGTGGCCGGTAAGACCGGCACCGCTGAGAACGGCGGGGACGACCCGTACACCCTCTGGTTCACCGGATTCGCTCCTGCGGACGATCCGCAGTACGCCATCACCGTCCTCGTGGAGGACGGCGGGGGGCTCGGCCAGACCGGGTACGGCAACCTGATCGCCGCACCCATCGCACAACAGGTACTAGAGGCGGTGCTGAACAAATGAGACCCACATCAGGCCTCACCTTCGGGGGACGCTACGAACTGCAGTCCCGGATCGCCATCGGCGGCATGGGAGAGGTGTGGCAGGCGACGGATCTCGTCATCGGCCGCACCATCGCGATCAAGATCCTCAAGGACGAGTACCTCGGCGACCCCGGGTTCCTCGAGCGCTTCCGCGCCGAGGCCCGGCACGCCGCCCTCGTCAACCACGAGGGCATCGCCAACGTCTACGACTACGGCGAGGAGGACGGCTCCGCCTACCTCGTGATGGAGCTGGTGCCCGGCGAGGCGCTCTCCACGGTCCTCGAGCGCGAGCGGGTGCTGTCGACCGACAAGGTGCTCGACATCGTCGCGCAGACCGCGCTGGCCCTGCATGCAGCGCACGCCGCCGGACTGGTGCACCGCGACGTGAAGCCCGGCAATCTCCTGATCACGCCGGACGGCCGCGTCAAGATCACCGACTTCGGCATCGCCCGCATCGCCGACCAGGTCCCGCTCACCGCGACCGGCCAGGTCATGGGCACGGTGCAGTACCTCTCCCCGGAGCAGGCGAGCGGCCAGCCCGCCTCCCCCGCCACGGACATCTACTCGCTGGGCATCGTCGCGTACGAGTGCCTGGCCGGCCGCCGCCCGTTCACCGGCGAGTCGCAGGTGGCCATCGCGATGGCCCAGATCAACGACACCCCGCCCGAGCTGCCGGTCACGGTCGCCGAGCCGGTGCGCAATCTGGTCTACTCCTGCATCGCCAAGAAGCCGGTCGACCGTCCGGCGACCGCCGCCCATCTCGCCCGTGCGGCGCAGGCGCTGCGCTCGGGCGACGTGCGCGGCGCCGCACTCGCAGTGCCCGCGGTCGCCGCAGACCTGCCGAGCACGCAGGCCACCACCGTCCTGCCCTCCGCGGCGGGCAACGCGACCCAGGCCACGACGATCCTCGGCGCCGGAGCGACGACCGCCTTCGCGGCGAACCCGCCGACCGGTGCCGTCGACGCCCCCGTCGCAGCCGAGGAGCCGCGCAAGCGCAGCCCCTGGACCTGGCCGCTCGTCGCCCTGATCGTGATCCTCGCCGTCGTGATCGGCGGCACGATCTTCGCCCTGACCACCAACGGCAGCACTCAGGCCGACCCGACGCCGACCGCGACTGCGCCATCCCAGACCCCGTCGCAGACGCCGACGCCGTCGCAGACCCCGTCGGCCACGCCGAGCTCGAACATCGTCGTGATCAACTCGTCCGACTACGTGGGCCGCCCGTTCGACGAGGTCGAGGCCGAGCTCACGGACCTCGGCATGGGTGTCCAGCGCGAGGAGGGCTCGAGCGCTCCGAGCTCCGACCAGGTCGGCACGGTCGAGGAGGTCAACCCGACCGCCAATGTGATCAAGGGCACCACGATCGTCGTCACGACCTACACCGAGGTCGCCGTCCCGGGTGCGCCGACCGCCGTCCCGACGGTCACTCCCGCCGCGTCGAGCGTCGAGCCCGGAGACACCTTCAACGTCACATGGAGCAACTACAACCAGTGCCCGAGCGGAACCTCCGTGACCGGTTACCGGGTGACCGTCGCCGGCGAGGGCGCGACCGTGACGAGCACCAACCCGTCGACCTCGACCACCGCGACGATCCAGGCCGGAGCGTCCGCCGGCCAGATCGACATCACCTACACGGTGCTCTGCGGCGAGCCCGAGTCGCCCGCCTCGCCGACCCTCTCGGTCCCCGTCGTGGCCCCCACCCCGACGCAGACCCCCACGCCGACGTCGAGCCCGACCTCGTCGGCGCCGGCGACGAACGCGCCCGACGAGCGCTGACCCTCCCCGCTCGAACGAGCCCGCCCTCCGACCGCGACCGCGGCACCGGAGGGCGGGCTCCTCGCTTTCAGCGGCTGCGACTGTCCCGACGGCGGACCAGGGCACGAGTGACCACCGCAGCGATCACCCCCGAGACGGCAGCGATGCTGATCCGCGCCGGAGCGGGCAGCTCTGTTCCTACGGCGAGCACCACTCCGATGGTGAGGACCACGAGCAGTAGCGCGACGACTGCGAGGCGATCCGCGGAGAGACGAGAGGACGAGGACATGGGACTCCTTCGATCGATGTCGGTCTGACGAACGACGAGCCGCTCGGCGAGCCCGTCGCATCATGAGGGAGACTCACCATTTGCTCCCCGCAGCTCCTCGTCAACGGAATGAGCGAATGTGTCGCGAAGCGCTGTCGCACGACGTCGGTCTCGGAAGGGTCCGCGCGCGCGGCTCATCGAGCGACGCGGTGAGTGCCCGACGCTGTGCGCCGGGCTGCCAGGAGGCGCCCGGGTACACTTGCCGTGGCTCCCCGGGGGCCGTGCCACACGGAAGTACAGGGCGGGAGCGTGCGCGTGACGGATGAGGGACGCCTGATCGCAGGACGGTATCAGGTCGGGCCCCGGCTCGGTCGCGGCGGGATGTCCGAGGTCTACCTCGGCACCGACACCCGCCTGGGCCGCACGGTCGCGATCAAGGAGCTCAAGCTCTCGCTGTCGTCCGACTCGGCCTTCCGCCTGCGCTTCCGACAGGAGGCGCAGTCCGCCTCGCGGATGTCGCACCCGACCATCGTCCGCGTCTTCGACGCCGGCGAGGAGGTCTCCCTCGACGACAACGGCGCGGAGTCGCGCCGTCCGTTCATCGTGATGGAGCACATCGAGGGGCGCCTGCTCAAGGACGTCATCGCCGAGGGTCCCGTCGACGTCGACGAGGCCGTCCGCATCACGGAGGGCATCCTCACCGCGCTCGAGTACTCGCACCGCGCGGGCGTGGTCCACCGCGACATCAAGCCCGGCAACATCATGCTGACCCCCTCGGGCCAGGTGAAGGTCATGGACTTCGGGATCGCCCGCGCCGTCTCCGACTCCGCCGCGACCGTCGCGCAGACGACCGCGATCCTCGGCACCGCCGCCTACTTCTCGCCGGAGCAGGCGAAGGGCGAGCAGGTCGACGCGCGCAGCGACCTCTACTCCGCCGGCATCGTCCTCTTCGAGCTGCTCACCGGCCGCGCCCCGTTCCGCGGCGACACCCCTGTGGCGGTCGCCTACCAGCACGTCAGCGAGACCCCGCCGGCCCCGAGCTCGATCAATCCCGCCGTCTCTCCCGCCCTCGACGGCGTGGTCGCCCGGGCGCTGTCGAAGGACCGCTACGAGCGCTTCCAGGGCGCCGCCGAGTTCCGCGACGACCTGCGCGACGCCGCCGCCGGCCGCCTCCCCGACCACCGTCCGATCGACGAGCTGACCACGTCGCTCTTCGCGGCGCGTGGCGGCGGCATGAACGACTCCGAGCTCGCCCTGCGCCAGCTCGCGGAGGACAACTCGATCGTCCGGACGCAGCGCCGCCCGCCGGTGCTCTGGATCTGGTCGTCGATCGTCGTGCTCGCCGTCATCGTCGCTGCGCTGGTCATCTGGGTGCTCACGCTCCAGCCGACGACCACGCTGCCCTCGCAGTCCCGCGAGGTCCCCGCGCTCACGGGCACCAGCTACGACAGCGCCCAGTCGACGCTGACGGAGCTCGATCTGGTGGCGAGCCAGCTCGCCGAGTTCGACGACACGGTCCCGGCGGGCGAGGTGATCCGCACCGATCCCGGGTCCGGCACCATCGTCGCTCCCGAGACCGTCATCCGGGTCTACGTGTCGCAGGGCCCGCAGCCGGTCGCCGTCCCCGAGACGGCCGGGTCGACCCTCGAGGAGGCGATCGCCGCCCTCACCGGGGCCGGCTTCAGCGAGGGATCGCAGACCCGGCAGAACTCCCCCACCGTTCCCGCCGACGTCGTGCTCTCGAGCACTCCGGACGGCGGCCAGCAGCTCGAGCCGGGCACGCAGGTCGACCTCGTCGTGTCCTCCGGGCAGGTCACCCTGCCCGACCTGGTCGGCCAGACGCTGAGCACGGCCCTGGCCACTCTCGCCTCCGAGCAGCTCCAGCTGATCGGCGAGGAGGCCCCCGACGAGACCTGCGAGTCCGTGCGGGCCAACCCGCCGATCACCACACAGTCGGTCGCTCCGGGTGACGTCCCTCAGGGCTCGACGATCGAGCTCGGCTTCTGCGCCGGCTGACCCGCGCCCCCGAAGGGGCGCATCGGGCGGCGAAGCCGCTTCGCGTCTCGATGGTCGAGGAAGCGACGCGGCTGCGCCCCCTCATGCTCGTCGAGTAGCCCCGCAGGGGCGTATCGAGACCCACCGTCGGCAGCAGGGCAGGTCTGCAGACTCGTCCTTCTGCCGCTGGTCGATCGCGATACGCCCGCTGCGCGGGCTACTCGATCCGCATGGACGACACCGTCCGCCCTACGCCCGCCGCGCCGCGTCCGCGAGCGGCAGCGCGAGGTGCAGGATCCCGTCGTCCGGGGAGCCGGCCTCGACCGGTGTCCCGACCCGCCCGCGGATGTCACTGGGCGTGAGCCCCTCCCGGCGCTTCAGCGCCCGGCGCAGGTGATCGGCCGAGGAGAAGCCCGACGCTGCGGCGATGGCCTCCAGCGGCACCTCGCGCGGCCGCCGCCGCAGCAGCTCGACCGCGCTCGCGACGCGCGCGCGCTCGATCTCGCTCGCCACCGTCGTCCCCGCGTCCTCGAACAGTCGCTGCAGGGAGCGAGTGGACACGTTGACGGCGTCAGCCACCGCCTCCGGCGTGCACCGCGGCGTCCGGTGGGTCCGATCGATCACGGTCCGCGCCCGCCCGAGCGTCGCCGCGCGAACACTCGTCGTCCCCGGCTGGGAACCGGCCGAAGCGAGGAACGCGCTCACCAGCAGCTGCTTGACGACGTGCCCGAAGCCCTCGACCTCACTGTCGGAGGGGAGGCCGGTGCCCGACTCCGCCGCGAGCGCGAACGCCGTCGTGAAGGCGAAGGCCGCACGCGTGGACCGCGCGTCCGGATCCAGCCCGTGCACGTTCCCGCCGAGATCGAAGCCGTAGCGGCGCATCTCGTCCGCCCGGATGGTGACCTGGAGCGAGGTGACGGGCATCGTCGACTCGGTGGTGAAGCTGGTCGTGCCCGGCTGGTAGGCGATCGAGCCCGGGCGGAGCAGGACGGTCCGGTCCGGACCCACGAGCCTGACCGCACCCTCGATGAGGAAGCTGAAGTTCAGGTAGGACGTGTCGTCCGCACCCCAGGTGCCGCGGAGGACGCGCAGCGGCGAGGTCGTCAGGAGCACGACGCTGATGCCCGCCGCAGTGAAACCGGACCCGGCCATGCGCGGCACGGTTCCCGGCTTGACCACGATCCGCGGCCCGAGAGTCTCGAGCTCCCTTATTCCGGAATAAGCCCAAGAAATCGCTTCCACCATGTGATGCCTCGGAATTCTCTATTCGACGGCTCCGGTCCCCTAACCGGCGCCCTCCGATTATGCCTGGGGAGCGCCACGCATCATCCGCCAGGGCTCCGTCAAATCACGCCACCTGGTTGGGGGGGCTCCCGGAATCGATCAGAGGGTGGTTCGCCGTCCTGGCGCCGATCGTGACAGGAGTACGCGCTCTCATAGCGCTTCTGTGGCGCGGATCGCAGCATCGCTGACGGGGAGAGGCACCCCCTATCAGGGGGCCACCGGACGGAGCGATTGCTCGGCCCGACAGGCGTGAATAGCCTGACGATAACCTCGCGAATTCGTTTGTCCGCACGGTGCGATAAGCGTCGCTGCGACGGGTCCTCACCCCGCCGCACTCGGTCTCCCGATCACCGAGCCGGAGGAGTCCGCTCCGCCTCGGCGAGCCAGTTCGCCAGGAACCGGCGGCCGCCCTCGGTGAGGACGGACTCGGGGTGGAACTGGACCCCGACCGCGGGTGCGGAGCGGTGACGCAGCGCCATCACGACACCGTCGGACGTCTCCGCCGTGACCGCGAGCTCCGGGGGCAGGGTGGAGCGCTGGACTGCGAGCGAGTGGTAGCGCATCGCCGTGAACCCCGACGGGATCCCGGCGAACAGCGGGTCGCCGTCGTGCACGACCGAGGAGGTCCGGCCGTGCAGCAGCTCCGGAGCCCGGCCCACGCGAGCGCCGAGTGCGTGGGCGAGCACCTGGTGGCCGAGGCAGACCCCGAGCAGCGGTTGCGCCACGGCGACCGCGTGCCGCACGAGCGCCGCCGACGTCGGTGCGTCCTCCGGTCGTCCCGGCCCGGGAGACAGCAGGATCCCGTCACTCCCGGCCGCGCGCTCGATCGCCTCCCGAGGGGACAGCTCTCCCCCCTCGACGACGTCGACCTCCGCTCCCGCCTCCCGGAGGTAGGCGACCAGGGTGAAGACGAAGCTGTCGTAGTTGTCGACCACCAGCACGCGCGTCATCGCGGTGGCCGCGTCCGCGCCGGCGTCACGACCCGACGGTGACGTTCTGGTCGAGCACGAGCGACTGCACCCAGGGGAAGACCCACTCGGCCAGCGCGGCGAGCACGGCCACCAGCAGGACGATCACGAGGAGCAGCCGGAGCCACCAGGGCCCGGGCAGGATCCGCCACAGCGCTGCGTACACGGTCAGCCCTCCTGCGCGAGTGAGCCGGCGATCTCCGCCGGCGCCCCGGCGGATCGCGGCTGCCACGACTCGAAGACGCCGTAGGCGATGATCCGCTCGGCGGTCGAGTACAGCGGATTGCAGCTGGTGAGCGTGATGAGCCGGTCCGTGGCGGTTGCGCCGCTGGTCCAGGGCACCGGATCGATCACCTGGATCTCGGAGGGCTGCACGTACTCGAGGTTGCGGAACCGGTAGGTGTACCAGCCGTCCGCCGTCTCGATGTAGATCGCGTCGCCCAGCTGGAGCTCGTCGATCAGGTGCATGCCTCCGCCGTAGGCGCTGCGATGCGCCGCGAGGGCGAAGTTCCCCGCCTCACCGGGCATCTGCGTGCCCGGGTAGTGGCCGATGCTGCCCTCGTCGAGGACGTTCTCGGCATCCACTCCCTCCGCGATCGTGCGGACCCAGCCCTCGCCGTAGCGCGGGATGTAGAGGTTGCCGAACGAGGTGTCGAGGGCCGACACCGGTGCGATCACCGGGTCGCCGAAGCCGGCCGGGGTCTCGCTCGGCGCCGTCGACGGCTCGGGAGCCGGAGCGGGGTCGCCCCAGCTCTGACGGAGCTCCGCGGCCTCGGAGGTCTGCTGCCCGGCGATCACCGCGTCGTTCCACCACAGCTGCCAGCCGAGATAGAGGAGGACGAGCGCGCCCGCCGTCATCAGCAGCTCGCCCAGGACGCCGAAGAACGTCAGTCGCCGGCGCGGTCGGCGGCTCGGTCGCCGGTCGCGCGGGCGCAGCGGGGCGGCAGCGTGCGACGGGACGGTCATGCGACGAGTCTAGGCGCGGGTCACGCGCCGCAGACGGCCCTCCGGCGCCCGCTGGCGCGTTCTCCACAGGCGCTCCCGGGCGTCTCCGCGGCATCACCCCGGTCTCGCGCTCCCGGTCGACGGTCCTCGCCCGGTACAGTGGAAGGCATGGCACGAGCGACGAAGAGCCCGAAGCCCGAGCGCGACGAGGCCCGGACCGGTGAGGACGCACCCAATCCGGTGTGGTTCAAGCCCGTCATGTTCGGGTTCATGCTGCTGGGCCTCGCCTGGATCATCGTCTTCTACGTCAGCCAGGGCACGCTCCCGGTCCCGGACCTCGGCAACGCCAACATCCTGATCGGCTTCGGCATCGCCTTCATCGGCTTCCTGATGACCACGCGCTGGCGCTGACCAGCCGCGCATGAACGACGCCCCGTCCGGTCCGCCGACGGGGCGTCCGTCGTCGGCGGACCCGGCCTCGACCGTGACGCGCCTGCGTGCGGCGGGGTGCGTGTTCGCGGAGGAGGAGGCGGATCTCCTGCACGGTGCGGCCACCGATGCCGATCGCCTCGAGTCCCTGCTGCGTCGCCGCGAGGGCGGCGAGCCGCTGGAGCAGATCCTCGGCTGGGTCGCCTTCCGCGGGTTGCGCATCCCGGTGGTCCCCGGAGTCTTCGTGCCCCGGCGTCGCACCGAGGCGGTCGTCGACGCCGCCCTCGCGCTGCTCGACGGACGCGGGCCCGCGACCGTCCTCGACCTGTGCTGCGGTGCCGGAGCGATCGCCCGGGCGCTGGCCGAGGAGCGCGACGGCCTCGCACTGCACGCGGCCGATCTCTCCCCCGCCGCCGTCGCCTGCGCGCGACGCACGCTGGCGGGGCTCGCCCAGGTCCACCAGGGCGACCTCTTCGAGGCCCTGCCCGAGGAGCTGCGCGGCCGGATCGATCTCGTCGTCGTCAACGCGCCCTACGTGCCGACCGCCGCGATCGCCCTGATGCCGCCCGAGGCGCGCCTGCACGAGCCGGCGTCGACGCTCGACGGCGGGAGCGACGGTCTCGCTCTGCACCGGCGGATCGCGGCGGAGGTCGTCCCCTGGCTCGGCGACGGCGGCGCGGTCGTGATCGAGACCAGCCGCGAGCAGGCGGAGCGGACGGCGGCGCTCTTCGCCGACGCGGGATTCGACCCGACGATCCTCCTCGACGACGACCGCGACGCCACGGTCGTCTCGGCCCCGCTCCGGCGAACTACACGGGTGTAATTATCCCCAGGTGTTGAAACTCCTGTGGAGAACTCCGCAGGCCGCGCGGGGCCGCGGATGCGGAGGCCGTGCCGACCCGCATCGGCGGCGGGCCGGGGCGGGATCGGTGATCACGAGGGCGTCGGAGTCACGGCTCCGAATGACAACGGCGTAGTTCTCCCCAGTGTTAACAACTCTGTGGATAACTTCGTCCCCAGCTGTGGAGAGCAGCTGTGGACAGTGCGCGGCGTCCTGTGGACGGTCGCTCGGCGCGCTCCGGGCGCTCAGGCCAGGACGTACGCGCCGACGGTGATCGCGACGAGACCGGCGCCGATCAGACCGACGAGGAGGTTCTGGACGCGCCGCTGCGAGCGCTGCCGCGTCCGGGTGAAGACCAGCCCGATCAGCGCGCCGGCGACGAGGCCGCCCACGTGCGCCTGCCACGCGACGTTCATGCCGGGCAGGAAGCCGATCACCAGGTTCAGGCCGACCAGCACCAGGAGCTGCGAGGCCTGACCGCCGAGGTGGCGGAGGATCACGAGGTACGCGCCCATCAGCCCGAAGATGGCGCCCGAGGCGCCGATCACCGGGGTCAGCGGGCTGGAGAGGAGCAGGACGCCGACCGAGCCGGCGAAGCCGCTGAGGAGGAACAGCGTCAGGTAGCGTCCGCGGCCGAGCATCCGCTCGAGCGCCATGCCGAAGACCCACAGCGTGTACATGTTGAGAAGCAGGTGGAACGGCACCACGAAGAAGAGGGAGGTGCTGTGCGCGAAGATCGAGGTGATCATCCGCCACGGCTCGAAACCGGCGCCGAAGCCGGGCAGCGTGTAGGCCGGGAAGTACGCGATCGCGTTGAGCACCGTGTCGCCGACGAACGGCAGCACCTCGAGGATCCAGACCAGGACGCAGAGCGCGATGATCGCGTAGGTGACCGTCGGCTGGTCCGCCCGCGTCATGGCCCGCACCCGCGACACGAGCGGCCCGCGCACTCGCGGCGCCTCACTGCGCTGCTGGGCCATGTCGTCGGGGCAGATGACGCCGACCGGTGCCGGGGTCTGGCACTCGCCGCAGATCGTGCGACCGCACCGCTGGCAGCGCACGAAGCTCTGGCGATCGGGGTGGCGGTAGCAGGTGTAGGTGCTGCTGCTCGGCGGGACCTGGGTCACGGACGTTCCTCCGGGAGAGAGAGAACGAGGGCCGGGCCCAGACGGACCCGACCCTCGATGAGTGGTGGTGAGGCGATCAGACCTCGGTGATCTCGACGCTCTCGATGACGACGTCCTCGAGGGGCTTGTCGCGACCGTCGGTCGCCACGGCCGACAGCGCGTCGACGACCTTCTTGGACTCGTCGTCGGCGACGGCGCCGAAGATGGTGTGCTTGCCCTGGAGCCAGGTGGTCGGCGCGACGGTGATGAAGAACTGCGAGCCGTTGGTGCCGCGGCCCGCCTGCTTGCCGGCGTTGGCCATCGCGAGGATGTAGGGCTGGGTGAAGTCGAGCTCGGAGTTGATCTCGTCGTCGAACTGGTAGCCCGGGCCGCCGATGCCCTGGCCGAGCGGGTCGCCGCCCTGGAGCATGAAGTCGGGGATGATGCGGTGGAAGACGGTGCCGTTGTAGAGCGGCTCCTTCGTCTTCGCGCCCGTCGCCGGGTGGGTCCATTCGATGTCGCCGGTCGCGAGACCGACGAAGTTGCGGACCGTCTTCGGCGCGTGGTTGCCGTAGAGGTTGACGACGATGTCGCCCTTGGTCGTGTGGAACGTCGCGACTGCGGTGTGCAAAGGCATGGGTGGATTCTCGCACAGCAGCTCTGTAGGGCTCCGCAACGCCGGGTGTCAATGCGCTGGGTGCGCGATGCGCGGGCCGCGTGATGAGTGGCAGTATTGAGCCGTTGTTCGCCGCTCGTAGCCGATGGAGGACCAAGTGGGTCTGTCACGTAAGCACAAGAAGGATCTCAAGCGCCTCCGCAAGAACGCCGAGGCGGTCTGGAGTGAGCAGCAGGAGGTGCTGGCGCACGCCGCCTCCGTTCTCGAGAAGAGCCGCCGCCACGCGACCACGTACGCGAAGAAGGAGGTCGTGCCTGCCGTCAAGGACGCCTACTCGAGCCGGGTGAAGCCCGTCTACGACAACGGGGTCTCCGCCGTCGAGGGCACGTACTCCTCCGCACGCGACGCCTACAAGCACAAGGTCCTCCCGACCTTCGCCGCTGTCGGCGGGACCGCGGCGGCCGCGTTCGAGGCCGCCAAGGACTCGAAGAACCGCGCGAAGCTCGCCGAGATCTCGAAGGCGCGCTGGGAGGAGCTCACCACTCCCCCGAAGAAGAAGAACAAGGTCGGCACGGTCTTCGCGATCGGGGCCGCCCTCGTCGCCGTGGGCGGCATCGGCTACGCCGTCTGGCAGACGTTCCGTGCCGACGACGAGCTGTGGGTCGCCGAGGACGAGCCGGCCAGCGCCGCGCAGTCGCCGGCGTCGACCGCTTCCTGACTCGCCGCGTGAGGCCCGGACACCGCACTGCGGGTCCGGGCCTCACGCGTGTCCGGCGGCGAACCGGTCCGCGGTTAGGCTGCTGAGGTGGACATCCGGGTCGCCGCATACGGCGTGATCATCGACGGCGAGCGCATGCTCCTCGCGCACTGGAGCCAGGGACCGTGGGAGGCGTGGACGCTTCCCGGCGGCGGCATCGACGAGGGCGAGTCGCCCGCGGACGCTGCCGTCCGCGAGATCTTCGAGGAGACCGGCTACCACGCCGAGCTCGAGGGCCTGATCGGCGTCGACTCGCACGTGATCCCCGCGCACCGCCGCAGCGACCCCGCGGCCGGCCCGCTGCACGCGATCCGTGTCGTCTACCGTGCCCGCGTCACCGGTGGCGAGCTCACCCACGAGGTCGACGGCTCGACGGACGCCGCGGCGTGGTTCCCGCTCGCGGAGGTCGAGGGCCTCGAGCGCGTCGAGCTGATCGACGTGGCCCTGACGATGAACGAGGCCTGGACGCTGCGCTGACCCCGGCGGGTCTCGATACGCCGCCTCCAGCGGCTACTCGACCAGCATGGAGGGCGGCTCACGGCGTCACGTCCGATGTGGAGCGGCCTCCATGCTGATCGAGTAGCCCGCACAGCGGGCGTATCGAGATTCACCCGCGGGAATCGTGCGGTGCCGCCCGGCGTTGTCTCCCCTGTGATCGTCGAGCTCTACACGTCCGCGTTCTGCGGCGCCTGCAACGCGGCCCGCAGCGTGCTCGAGCGCGCGGCCGAGCTCGTCCCCGCTGCGGAGATCCGCGAGTTCGACGTCGCCTTCGCGCCCGATGCGGCCGAGGCCGCGGACATCCGCTCCACCCCCACGGTCGTCGTCCGCGACGCCGACGGCCACGCGGTGTTCCGGGCGGAAGGAGCGCCGTCACTCCCCCAGGCGCTCTCGGCGCTCGCCCTCGCCGTAGGGTGACCTCGTGCCGCATCGTCGTCGAGTCGGCAGCGTCGCGGTCGTGCTGGCGGCCACGACCTCGCTGACGCTGTCCGGCTGCGCCACGGAGCCCGTCTCGGAGGCGACCGTCGGCATCGGCCGCGGCGGTCAGCGCGCCGAGGTGCTGGGCGTGGTCGTCGTCTGCTCCGGCGCCGTCGACGGCCTCGACCTGGCCGTCGAGGACACCGCTCCCCTGCTGATCGGCGACCGCGCGCGTCGGATCACCCGCTGGGTGGCCCCGGAACCCGTCGACGACATCGGCGCGACCGACCTCGCCGGCCGGACCGTCTGGCCCGCCGACCGCGAGATCGAGCGCTTCCCCCTGGGCGTCGACCTGACCCTCGGCGCCTACGCGGTCGACGGATCAGTCGTCGGGCGCCCGGTCGTCTTCACCGCCGAGCAGTTCGACACCCTGTCCGTCGGCGAGATCATCGTCGGCGACATCCGCCACGGCACCTCCGAGACTCTCTCCGTCGAGAACTTCCTCGGCCTGGCCTGCCAGCCCCGCTGACCCTCGACGTCTCGCCTCCAACAGGCATGCGTGGCTGGAGCTGGCGCGACTCGATGATCAGGTCGGCGCGCTCTCCGAGGAGCTGGACACCGATGCCTGCTCACCATGCAGCGCGTCCTGCTGGAGAGCACGGCCCCCGACACCGTCGGGCACTGGCACGACCAGCAGGGACGCAGGAACCGATCGTTCGAGGCCGTGGAGGTCCTGGCGGCCCTCGACGACTTCGCCGCCAGAGCGCGCCGACCGCGGTTCGGCACGCACAGCGGATGAGGAGGACCCACGGAGGGGTGCGAGTGTGGAGCCTAGGAGATTCGAACTCCTGACATCCTGCTTGCAAAGCAGGCGCTCTACCAACTGAGCTAAGGCCCCGAGCCGGTGGTGACACCGGCGAGAGTGGAACGGCCCGTCACCTCGCGGTGACGGGCCGTTCGGCACGTGGGGGTACCAGGACTTGAACCTGGGACCTCTTCATTATCAGTGAAGCGCTCTAACCGCCTGAGCTATACCCCCGAAATGGCCAGATGTGACTCTACCCGACAGCGGGTCAGAATCCCAATCGGCCGCTCCGCCGCAGACCCTACTGGTTGGTGAAGCCGACCAGCAGGCCGCCGGTGATCTTGACGCTGAGGTTGTACAGCAGCGCCACGATCGCCCCGAGGGCGGTGGTGACGATGGTGTTCAGCACCGCGACGACGATCGCGAAGCCCATGATCTGGGGCAGCGAGATGATCGTGTTGAGGTCGAACGCCTCCGCGCCGGCGATGTCCTGGACGAGGCCGTTGACCTCGTTGAAGACTCCGGTCTGCGCGAGAACCGTGTAGACGAGGTAGACGACGACGATCGTGATGATCGCCAGCGTCAGACCGAGCAGGAAGGACAGCTTGACGGCCGACCAGAAGTCGACGTACACCAGCTTGAGTCTGACCTGCTTCGCCGCCGGGCTCTTCGCGGACTTCTTGGCGAGCTTCTCGGCGACCGTGCTACTCATCGACGGACTCATCCTCCTCCGACACCGCGTCGGACTCGGCCGACGCCGCGGCGTCGGGATCCTCGTCCTGGGCGTCGAGATTGCGTTCGGTGTTCTTGGCGAGTGCGATGATGCGGTCGTCGTCTGCGAATCGTGCGAAGACGACTCCCATGGTGTCGCGACCCTTGGCCGGTACCTCGGCCACGGCAGAGCGTACCACCTTGCCGCTGGCGAGCACGACGAGCACCTCGTCGTCCTCCCCGGTGATGATGGCGCCCACCAGGTCGCCGCGCTTCTCCTCGAGCTTGGCCACCTTGATGCCCAGTCCGCCGCGGCCCTGGAGCCGGTACTGGTCGACGGCGGTGCGCTTCGCGTAGCCGCCCTCGGTCACCACGAAGACGTAGCCCTCGTCGCTGACGACGTTGGCGTCCAGCAGTCGGTCGTCGCCGCGGAACGACATGCCCCGCACTCCCGAGGTCGAGCGGCCCATGGGGCGCAGCGCCTCGTCGGAGGCGGTGAAGCGGATCGACATGCCCTTGCGGGAGACGAGCAGCACGTCGCTGTCCTCGTCCACCAGGAGCGCCGAGACGAGCTCGTCGCCGTCGCGCAGCTTGATCGCGATGATGCCGCCGGAGCGGTTGGTGTCGTACTCGGCCAGGGCCGTCTTCTTGACGAGGCCGTCGCGGGTGGCGAGGACGAGGTAGCGGGCCGCCTCGTAGTCGCGGACGTCGAGGATCTGCGCGATCTGCTCGCCCGGCTCGAGTGCGAGGAGGTTCGCGATGTGCTGGCCCTTGGCGTCGCGGCTGACCTCCTGCAGCTCGTACGTCTTGGCGCGGTACACGCGGCCGGTGTTCGTGAAGAACAGCAGCCAGTGGTGCGTCGTGGTGACGAAGAAGTGCTCGACGATGTCGTCGGCCTTGAGCTGGGCGCCGCGCACGCCGCGGCCGCCGCGGTGCTGGGCGCGGTAGGAGTCGCTCCGGGTGCGCTTGAGGTAGCCGCCGCGGGTGACGGTGACGACCATCTCCTCCTCGGGGATCAGGTCCTCGACGCTCATGTCGCCGTCGAAGCCGAAGAGGATCTCGGTGCGGCGGTCGTCGCCGAAGCGGTCGACGATCTCGTCGAGCTCGTCCGAGATGATCGTCCGCTGGCGCTCCGGGCTCGCGAGGATCGACTTGTAGTCCTCGATCTCGGCCTGGATCCGGTCGTGCTCGTCGATGATCTTCTGGCGCTCGAGCGCGGCGAGCCGGCGCAGCTGCATGTCGAGGATGGCGCGCGACTGCACCTCGTCGATGTCGAGGAGCTCCATCAGGCCGTCGCGGGCCTCCTCCACCGTGGGGGAGCGGCGGATCAGGGCGATGACCTCGTCCAGCGCGTCGAGCGCCTTGAGGTAGCCGCGCAGGATGTGAATCCGCGCCTCGGCCTCGTCGAGCAGGTACTGCGTGCGGCGGACGATGACCTCGACCTGGTGGTCGACCCACGCGCGGATGAAGCCGTCGAGCGAGAGCGTGCGCGGGATGCCGTCGACGATCGCCAGCATGTTCGCGCCGAAGTTCTCCTGCAGCGGGGTGTGCTTGTAGAGGTTGTTCAGCACGACCTTCGCGACCGCGTCGCGCTTGAGCACGACGACGAGGCGCTGACCGGTGCGGCCCGAGGTCTCGTCGCGGATGTCGGCGATGCCGGAGACGCGGCCGTCCTTGACCAGCTCGGCGATCTTGATCGCGAGGTTGTCCGGGTTCACCTGGTACGGCAGCTCGGTGACGACGAGGCAGGTGCGGCCCTGGATCTCCTCGATCGAGACGACGGCGCGCATCGTGATCGAGCCGCGGCCGGTGCGGTAGGCGTCCTGGATGCCGCGGACGCCGAGGATCTGCGCGCCCGTGGGGAAGTCGGGGCCCTTGATGCGCTGCAGCAGCGCCTCGAGCAGCTCCTCGCGGCTGGCCTCCGGGTGCTCGAGCGCCCACTTGGCACCCGACGCGACCTCGCGCAGGTTGTGCGGCGGGATGTTGGTGGCCATGCCCACCGCGATGCCGACCGAGCCGTTGACCAGCAGGTTCGGGAAGCGCGCGGGCAGGATCGCCGGCTCGCGGGCGCGGCCGTCGTAGTTGTCCTGGAAGTCGACCGTGTCCTTGTCGATGTCGCGGACCATCTCGAGGGCCAGCGGGGCCATCTTGGTCTCGGTGTAGCGGGGGGCCGCGGCGCCGTCGTTGCCGGGGGAGCCGAAGTTGCCCTGGCCGAGCGCGAGCGGGTAGCGGAGGCTCCACGGCTGGACGAGTCGCACGAGGGCGTCGTAGATGGCCGAGTCGCCGTGCGGGTGGAACTGGCCCATCACGTCGCCGACGACGCGGGAGCACTTCGAGAACGCCTTGTCGGGGCGGTAGCCGCCGTCGTACATCGCGTAGATCACGCGGCGGTGCACGGGCTTGAGGCCGTCCCGCACCTCGGGCAGCGCGCGGCCCACGATCACGCTCATCGCGTAGTCGAGGTAGGAGCGCTGCATCTCGAGCTGCAGGTCGACCGGCTCGATCTTGTCGTGCCCGTGGATCACGACACCGGTCTCGGTGACGATGTCCTCGCCGTCGTCCGGTCCGGTGGGGGTGTCTGATTCGTCTGCCATGATCTCTGTCTTCTCAGGTGGGTCCGGGCCCCGGGTCGTGACGAGGGCGGGTCGCGCTGGGTGTCAGGTGAGTGCGGTGGTGCTGGGTCGTGCCGGGGGGAACGTCCGGATCTCGATACGGCCTTCGGCCTACTCGATCTCGACATCTGTCGGTCATCGCTCTGCGATGACCGATCAGATGTCGAGGAACCTCACGTCCTTCGCGTTTTTTTGAATGAAGGAGCGGCGGGACTCGACGTCCTCGCCCATCAGGGTCGAGAAGATCTCGTCGGCGGCGGCCGCGTCGTCGAGGGTGACCTGGAGGAGGGTCCGCGTGGCGGGGTCCATCGTGGTCTCCCACAGCTCCTTGTAGTCCATCTCGCCGAGGCCCTTGTAGCGCTGGATCCCGTTGTCCTTGGGCATGCGCTTGTTCGAGGCCGCGCCGTGCGCGAGCAGCGCGTCGCGCTCGCGGTCGCTGTACACGTACTCGTGCGGCGAGTTCGACCACTTGAGGCGGTAGAGCGGCGGCTGCGCGAGGTAGACGTAGCCGAGGTCGATCAGCGGGCGCATGTAGCGGAACAGCAGCGTCAGCAGCAGCGTCGTGATGTGCTGGCCGTCGACGTCGGCGTCGGCCATCAGGATGATCTTGTGGTACCGCGCCTTGTCGGGGTTGAAGTCCTCGCCGATGCCGGCTCCGAAGGCCGTGATCATCGCCTGGACCTCGTTGTTGCCGAGCGCGCGGTCGAGGCGCGCCTTCTCGACGTTGAGGATCTTGCCGCGGAGGGGGAGGATCGCCTGAGTCTCGGGGTTGCGGCCCTGGACGGCGGAGCCGCCGGCCGAGTCGCCCTCGACGATGAAGATCTCGGAGATCGACGGGTCCTTCGACTGGCAGTCCTTGAGCTTGCCCGGCATGCCGCCGCCCTCGAGGAGCCCCTTGCGGCGAGCGGTCTCGCGGGCCTTGCGGGCGGCCATCCGCGCGGACGCCGCCTGGATCGCCTTCCGGATGATGTCCTTGGCCTGGTTGGGGTTGCGGTCGAACCAGTCGGCGAGCTGCTCGCCGGCCACCCGCTGCACGAAGGCCTTGGCCTCGGTGTTGCCGAGCTTGGTCTTGGTCTGGCCCTCGAACTGCGGCTCGCCGAGCTTGATCGACACGACGGCGGTGAGGCCCTCGCGGATGTCGTCGCCCGAGAGGTTCTCGTCCTTGTCCTTGAGCAGGTTGTTGGCTCGCGCGTACTTGTTGACGAGCGTCGTCAGCGCCGCCCGGAACCCCTCCTCGTGCGTGCCGCCCTCGTGGGTGTTGATCGTGTTCGCGTAGGTGTGCACGCTCTCGGTGTACGCCGTCGTCCACTGCATGGCGACCTCGAGCGAGATGCGGCGCTCGGTGTCCTCGGACTCGAAGTCGATGATCTCGGAGTGCACGAGATCGGACTTCTTGAGCGAGTTGATGTACTCGACGTAGTCGACGAGGCCCTTCTCGTAGAGGAAGACGTCGCTGCGCGGACCCGAGGTCTCGTTCTCCCCCTCGCCGTCGAACTCGATCTCCTTCTCGTCCGTCAGCGCGATCCGGAGTCCCTTGTTGAGGAACGCCATCTGCTGGAAGCGGGCGCGGAGGGTCTCGTAGTCGAACTCGACGGTCTCGAAGATCTCCGCGTTCGGCCAGAAGGTGATCGTGGTGCCGGTCTCGTCGCTCGGCCCGCCCTTCGCGAGCGGCGCCTCCGGGACGCCGTCGGCGAAGGTCATGCTGTAGGACGCGCCCTGGCGCTTCACCTCGACCTCGAGCCGGGTGGAGAGGGCGTTGACGACGGAGGAGCCGACGCCGTGCAGTCCGCCGGAGACCGCGTAGCCGCCGCCGCCGAACTTGCCGCCGGCGTGCAGCACGGTGAGCACGAGCTCGACGGTGGAGATGCCCTCGGTGGGGTGCATGTCGACCGGGATGCCGCGGCCGTTGTCGACGACGGTCAGGCCGCCGTCCGCGCGCATGACGACCTCGATGTTGTCGCAGTAGCCCGCGAGCGCCTCGTCGACGGCGTTGTCGACGATCTCGTAGACCAGGTGGTGCAGGCCGCGCGGCCCCGTCGAGCCGATGTACATGCCGGGGCGCTTGCGGACCGCCTCGAGGCCCTCGAGGACCTGGATCTGGTTCGCGCCGTAGTCGCCGGAGGACTTCGTCGACATGCCGGCGGAGTGCGCCGCCTCCGACGGGGCGGCCTCGGCCGGGGCGGAGGGGCCGGTGGAGCCGTTCGCGTCCAGGTCGTTCGCTGCGGGGGCTGACGTGGAGTCGGTCGGCTCGGGGGTCATAGCTGTGGAGTTCTCCTCTGACGGTCCGTCGCGGCGCGCAGGCGGATCTGGAGATCTCGCGCACGGGGTCGACGCTGCGGTTCGGCGGCCCTCCATTCTACCGCGCGGCGGCCGGTCGCGCGGCGCTCAGTGGCGATCTGACGAACGATTTCTCCGGGGTCGACCGAAAATGCGTCCTCAGCCGTAGGTATCGCGCGGACCACGCCCTGGAATCGACCTGGGGCCCTTTTTCCAGTTCGGGACGTCGGGCCCTTGGAAACGGATCGCGGTGATCCCCGCGTCCGGGTGGTTCACCGCGATGTGGTTCATGATCTCGATCCGCATCAGCCGCAGCTGCGTCGACCAGGCCGTCGACTCGCACGCCACCGTGAGCACGCCGTCGACGACGCCCACCGGGGTGGAGTGCTTGGCCGTCTCCTCGCCGGCGATCGCCGTCCACGACGACATCAGGTCCCCCTGGGCGAGGGGAGCGGTCCAGCCGAGCTTCACCGTGAGGGAGGAGAGGACGTCGCCGAGGTCGTGCGGGTCGCGGCCGCCCCCGAACGGGGCCGCATCGCCCTTCGGCTCGGCGCGGTCGACGGTCTTGCGCACTCGACGAGGAGCGTCGCCGCCGAAGACCTCCTTGAGGTGCTGGTAGACGCGCGCCGCCTCGGAGTCGGCAGCGGGGGCAGGAGCACCGCGGCGGGGGGAGTCAGCCACGGTCGGGCTCCGGGTCGGGCTCCGCGGTGCCGTCCGCGCTGTCGTCCGCAGCTGCGTCCACGGTGTCGTCGCGCTCGCGGGACGCGTGCGTCTCGGCGGGACCCGTCGGCGTGGACGCGGCCTCGGCCGGAGCGGTCAGGGGTGCCTCCGGGACCACGACGGCGTCGGACTCGACGATGCGCCCCGCCTCGATGCGAACCGTGTGCGCGGCCAGCTCCGCGGGCACGTCGTCGAAGACGGCCGCCGTGATCAGCACCTGCTCGTAGTCGGCGACGACCGAGGCGAGGCGCTCGCGCCGGCGCGCGTCGAGCTCGGCGAAGACGTCGTCGAGCATCAGCACCGGGTCGCCCATGGGGGAGTCGCGACGGAGCAGCTCGGCCGCGCCGAGCTTGAGCGCCAGCGCGAACGACCAGCTCTCGCCGTGGCTGGCGTAGCCCTTGGCCGGCAGGTCGTTGAGCTCGAACTGGACGTCGTCCCGGTGCGGTCCGACCAGCGAGATCCCGCGGTCGAGCTCGCGGCGGCGCACGGAGAGCAGCGCGGCGGAGAACGTCTCGGCCAGCTCCGCCGGCGCGGCGGCGACCTCGGACGTCGCGACGGGCTCGTCGTCGTCGTCGACCGCCCCCTGGACGCTCAGTCGCGAGCGCAGCACCGGGCGCTGATCGGCCCCGGCGACCGCCTCGTAGGCGGCGCGGACCGGTCCGCTCAGCTCGTCGACCAGGGTCAGCCGCGACTGCATGATCTCGGTGCCGAGCGCGACGAGCCGCTCGTCCCAGATGTCGAGCGTGCCGAGCTTGGCGGGATCGCGGACGCCGCTCGCCCGCGCGGACTTCAGCAGCGAGTTGCGCTGGCGCAGCACGCGCTCGTAGTCGGCCTGCATGGCGCTCATCCGGGGGGACCGGAGGACGATCAGCTGGTCGAGGAAGCGGCGCCGAGCGGACGGGTCGCCGCGGATCAGGAGGAGGTCCTCCGGTGCGAAGAGGACGCTCGAGAAGAAGCGGGGCAGCTCGCGCGGCTTGATGCCGCCCCGGTTGATCTGCGCGCGGTTGGCGGAGGAGCGGTTGATCTGCACCTCGGCGAGCAGATCGCGGTCGCCGTTGCGGAGGCGGGCCCGGATCACCGCGCTGTCCTGACCCGCGCGGATCAGCGCCTGATCGGTGGACACCCGGTGCGAGCCGAGGGTGGAGAGGTAGCCGAGCGACTCGACCAGGTTCGTCTTGCCCTGGCCGTTGCGGCCCACGAACAGGTTCGGGCCGGGAGCGAGCGCGACGTCGACGGAGGCGTAGTTGCGGAAGTCGCTCAACGCCAGCTGCGTCACCTGCACGCGGTCACCTCCTCCGTCTCCACTCTGCCCTTTGCGGCACCTGCCGACGCGGGGTCTCGATACGCCGCTGCGCGGCTACTCGACCGGCATGGAACGGGGGCCGGCTGCCGAACCATGTTGATCGAGTAGCCCGCGCAGCGGGCGTATCGAGATCCACCCGCGTTGGACGACGAGTCTGCAGATCCGCCGTGGTGACGACGGTGGGTCTCGATACGCCCCTCCGGAGCTACTCGACCAGCATGCGGGGGACCGCCTCTGATCGAGACCCCTGCGCCGTCCGAAGGACGCGCCTCTCCCTCCGAGCACAGCAGAAGCGGCCGACTTCTCCGCGCAAGGTGAAGGCGGCCGGAGGCCCGCCGCGGCCATGACAGCATCCCTGCGTCATGGCTGCGGCGGGCCGCAGGTCGCCGTCCGCGACCGGCTCTGCGGAACGCGACTGCTTCGAGAAGCCGACCGCCGAGAGGACTGCCGCAGGCAGTCCGAACCGGTCGACTCAGTCGACCGCTTTGACGGAGTGCCCGCCGAACTGGTTGCGGAGCGCCGCGACCGCCTTCATCGCGGGGGAGTCCTCCTGGCGGGAGACGAAGCGGGCGAAGATCGAGGCGCTGATCGTGGGGACGGGGACGGCGTTGTTGATGGCCTCCTCGATGGTCCAGCGGCCCTCGCCGGAGTCCTGGACGTAGCCCTCGATGTGCTCGAACTCCGGGTCCTGCTCGAGCGCGCGGACGAGCAGCTCGAGGAGCCAGGAGCGGACGACCGTTCCGCGCTGCCACGCCTTGAAGGTGCCGGTGACGTCCTTGATGATGTCCTTGCGGGTGTCGAGGAGCTCGTAGCCCTCGGCGAACGCCTGCATCAGCGCGTACTCGATGCCGTTGTGCACCATCTTCGCGTAGTGGCCGGCGCCGACCTCGCCGACGTGGACGAAGCCCTCCTCGCGGGGGCCCTCGGGGCGGAGCGCGTCGAAGACGGGCATCGCGTAGTCGACGAGCTCCTTCGGGCCGCCGACCATCAGGCCGTAGCCGTTCTCGAGGCCCCAGACGCCGCCGGAGACGCCGGCGTCGATGTAGTGGATGCCCTTGGGCTTGAGGAGCGCGTCGTGCTTGAAGTCTTCGGTGAAGCGGGAGTTGCCGCCGTCGATGACCAGGTCGCCCTCGCTGAGCTTCTCGGACAGGTCGGTGACGACCGCGTCCGTGATGGCACCGGCGGGCACCATGACCCAGACGATGCGCGGCGCCGGGAGGGCGGCGATCATCTCGTCGAGCGAGGCGGCGTCCGAGACGTCCGGGTTGCGGTCGTAGCCGGTGACCTCGACGCCCTTCTCCCGCAGGCGGGAGCGCATGTTGTCGCCCATCTTGCCGAGTCCGACGAGTCCGATGTGCATGGTGAACCTTCCTGGGATTCGATGTCCGGCGGGCGGGCGCTCGTCGGCGGAGAGACGGTCGCGGCGCTGCGATCGGGGAGGAGCGGTCAGCGCAGGAGCAGGTTCGGCTGCAGCAGGTAGCGGTAGCTGTCGCTGCCGGGCTGCTCGCGCGAGGTCTGCGCCGTGATCAGGACCGGTCCGGGCTTGTTGGGGTTCTCGGTCTTCGTGAACGCGATGCGCACGAACTCCGAGTGCACGGCGGCGAGGCCGTCGAGCAGGAACTGCGGCTTGAGCGAGACGACGACGTCGGTGCCGGTGACGATGGCGTCGATGCTCTCGGAGGCCTGCGCCTGCTCCGAGCCGATGGCCTCGAGGGTGAGCCCGTCGCTGCTGAAGCTGAAGCGCAGGGCGGCCTCGCGCTCGAGGACGAGCGAGACGCGGCGGGTGGCCTCGATGAGGTCGCTGGTCGCCATCACCGCGTAGTTCTCGACGGAGGCGGGGAAGAGGCGCTTGACGGGCGGGAAGTTGCCCTTGATCAGGAGCGAGGTGACGGTCTTGCGATCCGCGGTGAAGGCGATCAGCTCGCGCTCGTCGCGCTGGGTGATCGCGACGGAGACGGTGCCGGAGTGGCTGAAGGTCTTGCCGACCTCCTGCAGGGTGCGCGCCGGCACCAGGGCGGTCAGCGGCTGGCTGGGGGCGGCGTTGTCGCCGTTGTCCCAGTCGATCTCGCGGACGGCGACGCGGTAGCGGTCGGTGGCGACGAGGCCGATGGTGTTCTCGGTGATCTCGAGCTGGACGCCCGTGATGACGGGGGTGACGTCGTCGCGGGAGGCGGCGACGGCGACCTGCGAGATCGCGGCGGAGAAGGCGTCCGCGGGGACGAGGCCCGTGGAGGCGTCGATCTCGGGGATGCTCGGGTACTCCTCCACGGGCATCTGCAGCAGCGTGAAGTGCGCCGAGCCGGCCGAGACCGAGACGCGCGACTCCTCCGTCGCGACGCGCACGGGGGCGTTGGGCAGGCGGTTGGCGATGTCGGCGAGCAGTCGGCCCGAGACGAGGACCGTGCCGGTCTCCTCCACGTCGGCGGCGATCTGCGTCTGCGCGGAGACCTCGTAGTCGAACGAGGAGAGCGTGAGGCCCTCGGCGGTCGCCTCGATGAGGATGCCCGAGAGGATCGGCAGGGTCGTGCGCTGCGGCAGCAGCTTGACCGCGAACGACACCGCCTCGCTGAAGACATCGCGGTTGGCTTGGAACCTCACGAGAACACCCCTGACGAGTCGTGGACGAAGACCGACGCCCATCGTACTCGTCAGCTTCGGCGTGCCCGGAAGCACGACGCCCTCCCGGGGCAGCCGAGCCCTGTGGAGAGGTTGCCGGTCCGCCCCTGATTAAAGAGAGAACTGCGTTAACAGTGTTAACACGTGTGGAAACTGTGGAAAACGTCCGGGACCTCTACTGACGACTGCGATGCGGAGGGGGTCGAGCTGTGGACGGAGTGTGAGCGCGGTCGTGGACGGCCTGTGGAGGGATCCGCCCGGATGGTCGTGAGTGCACAGGCGGGTGCTCGGAGCGCACAGATCGAGGGCGGTTGTCCACAGTTATCCACAGGTTGCTCACACGTGTGGAAATCGACCGGAATCGTTCGATGTGGCGAACGCGGGTGGGCGTGGCGGGGTGCGGCGAAGGAGACGAGGGCACCGGGAGAGTGGGTCTCGAGACGCCGCTGCGCGGCTACTCGACCAGCATGTGTGCGACCGGCAGGGGTGGCGAGGCTGCTCAACCTGCACGAGGGGTCGCGAGAGAGCCTTCGCAGGTGCTCGGACGTCACCGGGAGGGGACGCCCATGCTGGTCGAGCAGCCCGCGCAGCGGGCGTATCGAGACCCACCAGCGTCAGAAGTACGAGAGAGCGGAGTCGCTCCGCGGGTCAGCGGTTGGTCTTGATGCGGGTGGTCAGCTCGGTGACCTGGTTGTAGATGCTGCGGCGCTCCTTCATGAGCTCCGAGATCTTCTTGTTCGCGTACATGACGGTGGTGTGGTCGCGGTTGCCGAACAGCTGGCCGATCTTGGGCAGGGAGAGGTTCGTCAGCTCGCGGCAGAGGTACATCGCGATCTGGCGCGCCGTGGCCACCGCCTGGGAGCGCGACGAGCCGTAGAGATCGTCGACCGTCAGCTTGAAGTAGTCCGCGGTGTGATTGATGATGTCGACCGGCGAGATGACGTTGTCCTCGTCCAGCGTGATCAGGTCCTTCAGGACCGTCTGCACCAGCGCCATGTCGACCGGCGTGCGGTTGAGGCTCGCGAACGCGGTGACGCGGATCAGCGTCCCCTCCAGCTCGCGGATGTTGCTGGACACCTTCGACGCCATGAACTCGAGGATGTCGTCGGGCACGAGCAGCTTCTCGCTGACGGCCTTCTTGCGGAGGATCGCGATGCGGGTCTCGAGGTCGGGCGCCTGCACGTCGGTGATCAGGCCCCACTCGAACCGCGACCGCATGCGGTCCTCGAAGCCGGTCAGCGCCTTGGGCGGCAGGTCCGAGGTGATGACGACCTGCTTGTTGTGGTCGTGCAGCTGGTTGAAGGTGTGGAAGAACGCCTCCTGCGTCTCCGCCTTGCCCTGCAGGAACTGGATGTCGTCGATGAGGAGGATGTCGACGTTGCGATACCGGCCGTGGAACGCGTTGCCCCGGTTGTTCGCGATCGAGTTGATGAAGTCGTTGGTGAACTCCTCGCTCGACACGTAGCGCACGCGGATCCCCGGGTAGAGGCTCATCGCGTAGTGGCCGATGGCGTGCAGGAGGTGGGTCTTGCCGAGGCCCGAGTCGCCGTAGACGAAGAGCGGGTTGTACGCCTTCGCCGGCGCCTCGGCCACGGCGACCGCGGCGGCGTGCGCGAAGCGGTTCGAACCGCCGATGACGAAGTTGTCGAAGCTGTACTTGGGGTTCAGCCGGGTGTCGGTGGCCGGCACCGTCCGCAGCTCCTCGACGACCCGGACCGGCGGCGCGACCGTGGCGGAGGATCCGGTGACGGGCTCGAACGGGTTGAGCGACTCCGAGGACGGCGAGCTCATCGGCTCGTGCTCGATGTCGGGGTTCACCACGAAGGCGAAGGTCGAGACGCCGAAGGAGTCGTCGAGGGCGCCGATCGCACTCAGCAGCGGCACGCGCACGCGGTGCTCGAGCATCCCGCGGGTGAACTCGTTCGGGACCTCCAGGTAGAAGGTGCCCGCCATGATGCCCTTGGGTTCCACCAGGGAGACGAAGCCGTACATCGGCGCGGTGATGCGCTCGTCCCGCGACAGCTCGCCGCGGATCACGTTCCACGCGTCGATCATCGACGTGTCGTCAGGCATCTGTCTCCGGTCCTCGGTCGCTCTCGAAATCCTGGCCGCCGCCCTGGGCTGTCGTCCGTGTCGGCGGGCCCTCGGTTCCAGCGGAGATCCGGGGCCCGATCCCTGCACAGGCGTGTCCACAGGTCTCGGCCGATCCCGGCGATGACGCGGGACAAGACGGTTCGCGCCTGTGGATAACTGCGGCTCAACACCGTAACGAACGGAGCCGATGGGAGACAAATCCACCACAGCGACACCCGCGTGTCAATGCGCGGAACACGCGGTCCCGTGTGCAGAATCGAGGTTTCGCTCGGTGCACATTTGACCGGTGGCGGCGGAGGACGTAGTTTAAGTCAGTTGACGCCTGCCCGGCGTCGGGAGCACGGTCCTCGCGGATCGGGCCGATCGGCACCCGGGCACCCCCTCTTCCCGGACGATCCGGAGCCCTCGCCACCGGCGTGGCGCCCCGCTCGCACCGCGGAACACGTACGTGGAGATCTGACTATGAGCAAGCGAACCTTCCAGCCGAACAACCGTCGTCGCGCCAAGGTGCACGGCTTCCGTCTGCGCATGCGCACGCGCGCTGGTCGCGGCATCCTGAGCGCACGCCGCGCCAAGGGCCGCACCGAGCTCTCGGCGTAGCGCCAAGCGATTCCGTCCAGCGGTGCTGGCCAGAGCCCATCGCATCGTCCTCGGTGGCGAGTACCGGGCAGTCGTCCGTCGCGGTGTGCGGTCCACGGGACCGCACACCGTCACGTATGTCCGGAGGTCCTCCGGTGACGCTCCGGTGCGGTTCGGCTTCATCGTGGCCAAGACCGTCGGGACGGCCGTGAAGCGGAACACCGTGCGGCGCCGGCTCAAGGCCGTCGCCTTCGAGCTCGTGCCGCAGATCGAGTCCGGGACCGACGTGGTCGTCCGGGCGCTGCCCGGCAGCGCCGACGCTCCGTGGTTCGCGCTGCGGCAGGACGTCGTGGCCGCGGTGACGCGTGCGCGCGTCGTCCGCGCGGGCGAGGCGCTCCGGTGACGGCCGCTCCTATCGCCACCACTCCGGCGGCGACACCCGCGGCCTCCTGGGCCGTCCGGCTGGGCTGGTTCCTCTTCCTGCTGCCACGCAACATCGGCATCCTGCTGCTCGTCGTGTACCGGGCGGTGATCTCGCCGCTGTACGGCGACGTCTGCCGCTACTACCCGTCGTGCTCCTCCTACGCACTCCAGGCGGTCCAGCTCCACGGGCTCGTCCTCGGGTCCGTCCTCGGCGCCCGCCGACTCCTCCGCTGCCACCCGTGGGCGGCCGGCGGGGTCGACGACGTGCCGACCTCGATCCCCCTGCACCGACCGGCTCCCGGCCGGACCCGCTTCGCCGTGACGCGATCCGGGTTCGTCGCGGGCCCTCGAAAGGACTGACCCCCTCCCATGGACCTCCTCGGCACGATCCTCTGGCCCCTCAAGTGGGTGGTCGAGCTGCTCCTCGTCGCCTTCCATCAGCTGCTGACCTTCACCGGCCTCGATGCGGCGGCCGGCATCACCTGGGTGCTGTCGATCGTGGGCCTGGTCCTCGTCATCCGCGCCGCGCTGATCCCGATCTTCGTCAAGCAGATCAAGAGCCAGCGCCGCATGATGGAGGTGGCACCGCAGCTCAAGAAGATCCAGGACAAGTACAAGGGCAAGCGCGACCAGCTGTCGCGCGAGGCGATGTCCCGCGAGACCATGGAGCTCTACAAGAAGACCGGCACCAACCCGCTGGCCTCCTGCCTCCCGCTGCTCATCCAGATGCCGATCTTCTTCAGCCTGTTCTCGGTGCTGAACTCGGCGCAGCACAGCCAGCGCGGCGTAGGCCCGCTCGACGACGTCCTCGCCCGCCAGTTCGGCGAGGCCAACCTCTTCGGCATCGCCCCGCTGCACCAGTCGATCCAGGGTGCGCTCGCGGAGGGCGGCCAGGAGCTCGTCGTCGTCATCGCCGTCGTCATGGTCGTCCTGATGACCGCCTCGCAGTTCATCACTCAGCTGCAGATCGTCTCGAAGAACATGTCGCCCGAGGCCAAGGCCTCGCCGACGTTCAAGCAGCAGCGGATCCTGCTCTACATCCTCCCGCTGGTCTTCGCGTTCTCCGGCTTCGCCTTCCCGCTCGGCGTGATGTTCTACTGGCTGACCTCGAACATCTGGACGATGGTCCAGCAGTTCATCGTCATCCGGAACATGCCGACCCCCGGCAGCGAGGCCGCCAAGGCCCGCGAGGAGCGCCTGCGCCGCAAGGGCAAGCTCGTCGAGGAGACGACCGAGGCCGGCACCGTGACGCTCGTCGAGAAGAAGGCCGTCCAGCGCGCGCAGCCTGTCAGCAAGAACCGCTCCAAGAAGCAAGCCGGAAAGAAGTAGGGCCCGCCATGACCGATTCGACGCAGATCTTCGCCGGCGCCCCGGTGCCCTCGGACGGAGCGGCCCCCGCGGAGGAGGAGCTCGCTCAGCGCGCCCCGTCGGCGGACGACGGCGCCGCGCCGACGCTGTCGCAGCTCGAGGAGGAGGGCGACGTCGCCGCGGACTACATCGAGGAGTTCCTCGACATCTGCGACCTCGACGGCGACATCGACATCGAGGTCCGGAACGGCCGTGCCTACCTGTCGGTCACCGCGTCGGGCGACACCAACCTGCGCGTGCTCTCGCGCCCGGATGCGGTGCAGGCCCTGCAGGAGCTGACCCGGCTCGCGGTGCAGACGAAGACGGGTGCCTTCTCGCGCCTCATCCTCGACATCGGCGGCTCCCGCGACGCCCGTGAGGCCGAGCTGGCCCAGCTGGTCGACCGCGCGATCGAGCGCATCGAGGAGGGCGCGACGTCCGCGTCGCTGCCCCCGATGTCCTCCTACGAGCGCAAGCTCGTGCACGACATGGTCGGCGAGCGCGGGTTCGTGTCGGAGTCCCGCGGCGAGGCCCGCGAGCGCCACACCGTCATCACCCGCGGCTGAGCGCCGTGGAGCCGACCCTCGAGCCGGAACCCGCTGCCGCCGTCGCGATCGCGGGGGAGCGGCTGCCGCTCCTCCGGCGCTTCACCGAAGCACTCGCCCGGGAGGGTGAGGAGCGCGGTCTGATCGGACCGCTCGAGCTGCCGCGCCTCTGGACGAGGCACGTGCTCAACAGCGCCCTGGTGGCCCCTCTGCTGCGTCCGGGGCTCGTGGGTGATGTCGGCAGTGGTGCCGGCCTTCCGGGCGTCGTCCTGGGCATCGTGCGGCCGGACGTGCGGTTCGTGCTGATCGAGCCGATGGAGCGCCGCGTGCTGTGGCTGCAGGAGCAGGTCGAGGAGCTCGGACTCGAGAATGTCTCGGTTCTTCGGGCTCGCGCGGAGGAGGTCCGGCTCGACGAGCCGCTCGACCAGGTGACGGCCCGGGCGGTGAGTGCGCTGTCGAAGCTCATCCCGCTGACAGCGCCGCTGCTGCGTCGGGGCGGCGAGCTCGTCCTGCTCAAGGGCATCAATGCCGAGAAGGAGATCGAGGCGGCGTCGAAGCAGATCCGCCGGTTCCGACTGTCTCCGCCCGAGGTCGTCGTGCTCGGCGACGGCGTGCTCTCCGAGGTGACGCGGGTCGTCCGAGCTACAGTGGGATGATCGCCACGACGTCGCACGTGATCCCCTGAATCCTCGATCGTCGGTCCCTCGGTGCTGCCCCACTTCCACCCGCTGAGCGAAGGTTTCACGTGAAACGATCCGACCCCGCCGGACTGACCGGAGGATTCGATGCCTCGACTCCCCTCGCCCGCGAGATCGCGGACATGACGCGTCGGCGGGCGCTGCTGAATGCGCAGCCGCTGCCGAAGCCGGAGACGACCCGCGTCATCACCATCTCGAACCAGAAGGGCGGCGTCGGCAAGACGACCACGACCGTCAACCTCGCGGCCGGCCTGGCACGCGGCGACGCGAAGGTCCTCGTCATCGACCTCGACCCGCAGGGGAATGCGTCGACGGCGCTCGGGATCGAGCACCGCGCCGAGACGGCGAGCGTCTACGACGTCATCGTGAACGACACCCCGCTGGCGGACGTCGTGCAGAAGAGCCCGGAGTTCGCCTCGCTGTACGGCGTGCCCGCGACGATCCACCTCGCCGGCGCCGAGATCGAGCTGGTCTCGCTCGTGGCGCGGGAGCAGCGTCTGCGTCGAGCACTGGACCGGATGCTGAAGGGGATGGCGGAGCCGTTCGACTACGTCTTCATCGACTGCCCGCCCTCGCTCGGTCTCCTCACGATCAATGCGTTCGTCGCCGCGCGTGAGGTGCTGATTCCGATCCAGTGCGAGTACTACGCGCTCGAGGGGCTCAGCCAGCTGCTGAAGAACATCGACCTCATCGAGCGGCACCTGAATCCGAACCTGGCGGTGTCGACGATCCTGCTGACGATGTTCGACGGCCGGACGAACCTGTCCAACCAGGTGGCGGCCGATGTGCGCGAGCATTTCCCGAAGGAGGTGCTGCGTGCGGTGATCCCGCGCAACGTGCGGATCTCGGAGGCACCGTCGTACGGCCAGAGCGTGATCAGCTACGACCCGCAGTCCTCCGGCTCGCTCGCCTACCTCGAGGCGGCCGCGGAGATCGCGCGCCGAGGCGTTCCAAAGACCGCTGCTGCACCCACCGATGGAGAGGACCGCTGATGGCGACCAAGCGCACAGGACTCGGCCGAGGCATCGGCGCCCTGATCCCGGTCAGCGACGACACCCGCTCGCGGCCCGTCGACGTCTTCTTCCCGGATCAGGTGGGTGCGGCGAACGCCGAGGACGACCTGCTGCAGGTCCCCGGGGCGCGGCTCGCGCAGCTCTCGCTGTCGGAGATCGTGCCGAACGCCGCGCAACCCCGGTCGGTCTTCGACCAGGACGAGCTGGCGGAGCTGGTGCACAGCATCCGCGAGTTCGGAGTGCTGCAGCCGATCGTGGTGCGGCCGGTCACCGGGCGCAAGGGCGCGAAGTACGAGCTGGTGATGGGGGAGCGGCGCTTCCGCGCCTCCAAGGCCGCCGGCCTGAAGACCATCCCCGCGGTGGTCAAGGACACGGCCGATGAGAACATGCTCCGGGACGCGCTCCTGGAGAACCTGCACCGGGCTGAGCTCAACCCGCTGGAGGAGGCGTCGGCGTACCAGCAGCTGCTGAGCGACTTCGGCATCACGCAGGAGGCGCTGGCGACCCGGCTCGGGCGGTCGCGTCCCCAGATCTCGAACACGCTCCGGCTGCTGCGTCTGCCGGCCGACGTGCAAGCGCGCGTCGCGGCGGGTGTGCTCAGTGCGGGGCACGCGCGTGCGGTGCTGTCGGTGGAGACGCCGGAGCTGATGCGGCGCCTGGCCGACAAGATCGTGAACGAGGACCTGTCGGTCCGTGCGGCCGAGGCTGCTGCGGGGCAGATGAAGGCTCCGAAAGCGGCCCCGCGCGAGCCGGAGGAGGAGCAGGGCGGACACGCCGGGCATCTCACGACGGTGGCGGACCACCTCGGCGACCGTCTGAACACTCGGGTCAAGGTGACGCTGGGGGCACGGAAGGGCCAGGTCGTCATCGACTTCGCCTCGATCCAGGACCTGAACCGCATCCTCGCCGAGATCGGCGAGCCGACTGAGGTGTCGCTGGCGCCGTAGTGGTGTGAGCCGTTTCACATGAAACGGCAGGGACTGTATGGGGTCTCGATACGCCGCCCACGGCGGCTACTCGACCAACAAGGTGTGGGGCGCCGATCATCTAGTCGTGCGCGTCCTCCTTGCTGCTCGAGTAGGCGCGGAGCGCCGTATCGAGATCGACGCTGTCCGAGGTAGGGCCTTGGGTGGGTCTCGATACGCCGCCGGCGGCGGCTACTCGACCAGCATGGTGTCGTGCCGGCCATAGAAGCCGACATCTCATTCATGCTGGTCGAGTAGGCGCGGAGCGCCGTATCGAGACCGACGCTGTCGGGCGTGGGCTGTTCGAGGGGTCTCGATGCGCCGCTGGGGGCGGTTACTCGACCAGCATGATCGCGGACGCGATTGGTGGCGGCGTCGGCGTGGGCTGCGCTCTTGATAGTCGAGTAGGCGCGGAGCGCCGTATCGAGACCGACGCTCGTGGCGGGTGGGTCTCGATAGGCCGCCGGAGGCGGCAACTCGACCAGCATGTGGGGAGGGACGAGTCTCGAAGGCCGGCAACTCGCTCTTGTTGGTCGAGTAGGTGCGGGGCGCCGTTTCGAGACCGGCGCTGGTGGTGGGTGGGTCTCGATACGCCGCCGGGGGCGGTTACTCGACCAGCATGAGTCGGGTGGGAGACGGTGATGTTTCACGTGAAACGAGGGCGGGCGGGGTGTCGCAGATGTTTCACGTGAAACGCGATGGAGATCTGTCGAGCCGTTTCACGTGAAACGGGTCAGGGGCGGAGGGCGCGGCGGGCGAGGGTCGAGTAGACGTCGCCGAGGTAGCGGCCGGAGGCCTCGATGGCCTGGGGAATGAGGGAGGTCTCGGTCATGCCGGGGAGGACGTTCGCGTCGAAGAACCAGGGGAGGCCGTCGGGGTCGACGATGACGTCGATGCGGGAGAGGTGGCGGAGGCCGAGCAGTTTGTGGATGGCGACCGCGACGCGGGAGACCTCGGCGAGCGTCTCCTCCGGCAGCCGCGCGGGCGTGTAAAAGCGGGTCTCACCCGCGGTGTAGCGGGCCTCGAAGGTGTAGCGGCCGGCGACCGGCGCGATCTCCACCGGGGGGAGTGCGAAGGGGCCGTCGCCGAGGTCGAGGACACCGACCGAGACCTCTGTGCCGAGGACCTGCTGCTCGATCAGTGCGACCTCGCCATAGGTGTAGGCATCGACCATCGCACGGGACAGCAGACCGGGCTCGGTGACGATGCTGACACCCTGTGCGGACCCGCCCTGCGCGGGCTTCACCACGAGCGGTCCGGGGAGGTGCGACTGCACCTGCTCCAGGATGCCCGCGGCGCCGAGCTCGCGGAACGTCTCGCGGGGGAGGGTGATCGAGCGGGGCGTCGAGAAGCCGGCCCGCGCGACCAGTGTCTTCGCCGTCGGCTTGAACCAGGCGAGTCGCGCCGCCTCGGTCTGCGAGCCGACGTACGCGAAGCCCGCCGCCTCGAGCAGCCCGAGCAGCGCGCCGTCCTCACCGCTCGCGCCGTGCACGGCCGGCCACACGACGTCCGGGCGCTGCTTCAGCAGCGCTGCGAGCAGACCGGCGTCCGGCTCGCGGTGCGTGACCCGGTGCCCCATCGCGGACAGGCGGTCGGCGACGCGGCGGCCGGAGCGCAGGGAGACGTCGCGCTCGTGACTGATGCCGCCGCTGATGACGACGATGTCCAGGGGCTCCTCGGAGCTCGAGAGATCGGCGCTGGAGAAAGAGGTCATGACCTGGCCTTTTGTGCTCGTGGTTCGTGCCGTCAGAGGATCTGCGGCGGCAGGGCGGCGTCACGCTGCTCGACCGGGGCACTCGTGCGCGCCCCCGTGCCGGCGAAGGTGGACAGCAGGTCGAGCTCGCCGTTGATGACGGTCGCGAGGCGACGGATGCCGTCGCCGATCCGCTCCGGAGTCGGATAGCAGAACGACAGCCGGATGTTCCGGCGGCCGTCGCCGTTGCCGAAGAATGCGGTTCCCGGCGTGTACGCGACGAGCTCCTTCACCGCGCGGGGGAGCATGGCCTTCGAGTCCAGCTCCGCGGGCAGGGTGACCCAGACGTAGAAGCCGCCGTTGGGATTCGTCCAGCTCAGGCCGGGGAGGTGCGTCTCGAGTCCGCGGATCATCGCCTCCTTCCGCTCGCGGTAGACACCGCGGAAGGTGTCGATCTGCGCTCGCCAGTCGGCAGTCGAGAGGTACTGCGAGATCACCAGCTGACTGAAGGACGACGGGCTGAGCACGGCCGCCTCGTTCGCCAGGATCAGTCGCTCGCGAATGGCGTGCGGCGCCAGCGCCCAGCCGATTCGGAAGCCGGGGGCGAGCGTCTTCGAGAAGGTGCCGAGGTAGATCACGCCGTCCTCCTCGAGGGAGCGCATCGCCTTCGGCGGCACGTCCTCGAAGTAGAGCAGGCCGTACGGGTTGTCCTCGAGGACGAGGATTCCCTCGCTCTTGCAGATCTCGAGGATCTCGACGCGGCGCTCCCAGCTCAGCGTGACGCCGGCCGGGTTGTGGAAGGTCGGGATCGTGTAGAGGAACTTGATCCGCTTCCCTGCGGCCCGCACGTGCGCGATGTGCTCGCGCAGCGCCTCGGGGATCAGGCCGTGCTCGTCCATCGCGACGTGCTCGATCTCGGCCTGGTAGGAGCGGAAGATGACCATCGCGGTGACGTAGCTCGGGCCCTCGGACAGGACCACGTCGCCCGGATCGAGGAACAGCTTCGAGACCAGCTCGAGGGCGTGCTGCGAGCCGGTGGTGACGACGACGTCGTCGGCGCTGGCCGAGATGCCCTCGAGCGCCATCACCTCGAGGATCTGCTCGCGCAGCACCGGGACGCCCTGACCGGAGCCGTACTGCAGCGCGACCGGGCCCTGCTCGCGCATGACGGTGGCCATGGCGTCGGTCACGAGGTCCTGGGGGAGGGCGGAGACGAACGGCATGCCACCGGCGAGCGAGACCACCTCGGGGCGGGAGGCGACGGCGAACAGGGCTCGGACCTCGCTGGCCGCGAGGCCGGCCGTGCGCTCCGCGTAGGAGTCGTACCAGGGGTCGAGATTGGTGCCGGCGTTGATCACGGTGGTGTCGCTCCGCTCGATGGACAGGGGTCTCCGACCGTCAGCCGGATCGGTCCAGACTACTCGGCGGCCCGGAGCGGAGCCGGGGGAGAGGGGCGCCACTGCGCAGCCCGTGGACTGCCTCCTGCGGCCGTTTCACGTGAAACACGGACACTGACCGGGTACGACGAAACCCCCGCGCCACAGGGGCACGGGGGCTTCGACAGGGGGGCCTGGCTCAGGAGGACCTGAGCTCAAAGCGGGCCTGAACTCAGAGGAACGCGGCCAGGTCGGCCTCGAGGGCGGGCTTCGGCTTGGCGCCGATGACGGTCTTGACGACCTCGCCCTTCTGGTAGACCTTCATCGCCGGGATCGAGGTGATCTGGTACTTCGCGGCGATCTGCGGGTTCTCGTCGACGTTCAGCTTGACGATCTCGATCTTGTCGCCGTGCTCGGCCGAGATCTGGTCGAGGATCGGGGCGACCATGCGGCAGGGACCGCACCACTCGGCCCAGAAGTCGACCAGGACGGTCTTCTCGGAGTCGAGGACATCGGCCTGGAACGATGCGTCGGTGACGCTCTTCGCGGTGGACATGACGATTTTCTCCTTCGTGAGCCGGCGGCGCCGACTCGAGTACGGGTGGTGGGAGGGCTAGAGGGTGAGGAGCTCGGCGGCCGGAGTGCCCTCGGTGCTGGCGATGCCATCGGTGAGGGCGGCGAGGTAGTGCTCGGCGTCGAGGGCGGCGACAGTGCCCGATGCGGCGGCGGTGACGGCCTGACGGTAGGTCGGGTCGATGACGTCGCCGGCGGCGAAGACGCCCGCCACGGAGGTCTGCGACGAGCGGCCGGTGACGGCGATGGTGCCGTCGGTCGTCAGGTCGAGCTTGCCGTGGACGATGTGGGTGCGCGGGTCGTTGCCGATCGCGATGAAGAGGCCGTCGAGCTCGAGCTTCGACTCGGTGCCGTCGACCGTGTCACGCAGCTTGACGCCGTTCACGTGGTTCTCACCGGTGATGCCGGTGACCTCGGTGTTCCAGACGAACTCGATCTTCTCGTTGTCGCGGGCGCGCTTCTGCATGACCTTGGAGGCACGGAGCGAGTCCTTGCGGTGGATGACGTAGACCTTCTCGGCGAACTTGGTGAGGAAGGTCGCCTCCTCCATCGCGGAGTCGCCGCCGCCGACGACGGCGATGGTCTTGCCCTTGAAGAAGAAGCCGTCGCAGGTGGCGCACCATGAGACACCGTGTCCCGACAGGCGGTCCTCATCGTGCAGGCCGAGCTTGCGGTAGGCGGAGCCGGTGGCGACGACGACGGTCTTGGCCTCGATGCTCTCGCCGGAGCCGAGGTGGATCGTCTTGGTCTCGCCCTCGAGGTCGAGGGAGACGACGTCGTCGTAGAAGGTGTCCGCGCCGAACTTTTCGGCCTGCTTCTGCATGGCCGTCATCAGCTCCGGGCCGAGGACGCCGTCCGGGAAGCCGGGGAAGTTCTCGACGTCGGTGGTGTTCATCAGGTCGCCGCCGATCTCGACGGACGAGGCGACGACCACCGGGTGCAGATCGGCGCGCGCCGCGTAGATGGCGGCCGTCCAGCCTGCAGGGCCGGATCCGATGATGACGATGTCGCGCACGGCAACTCCTCGAGGTCTGTGCTGAGCGGGGGCTGCTCCGGCGGAGTGCCGGAGCGGGGGGACTGCCCGAACCCGGTGGTGATCGCCGGGCCGTGGAGCCGGACCCGCTCGCTCTGTCGTTCCCGGGCTCCAGGGGCTACAACACATCCTAGGCGGGGCCTATTCCGCGGCGCCGGGGGCACTCGGCGCGCGGTCAGGGTCGCGGGGCAGATCGGCGGCGGCAGCCTCAGAAACCTGCGGTGACCGGCTCTTTCGTCGCGTCCTGGTCGATGCTGCGGCGCTGACCGATCGACCGCCGCGAGATCATCACCGTCAGCCAGCCCGCGGAGGCGAAGACGGCCGTCATCGCGGCGACGTAGAAGACGACGGCGATCATGCCGCCCGGCAGGATCGGCGGGTCGGCGAGGCGCGGATCGAGGAACGGGTACGGGTACCAGACCTGCTCGTGCTTCATCTGGTCGTAGACCAGCGGAGCCCGGACGCTCGTGTAGACGAACCAGGCGACGGGGAAGGCCAGCAGTGCGGGGACAACCGCCCAGGAGAGCCGCCGACGGCCGGGGGCGAAGAGCCAGTCGAGGATGAGCGCGAGCGGCGCGACGACGTGCATGACCTCGTTGGTCCACTCCTGGCCGGCCCCGGCGCCCGTGACCACCGTGCCGCGCAGCAGCAGGTTGTAGACCACGCCGATCACGACCATGTAGGTGACGACCCCGGCGCGCAGCCAGGCGAACCAGCGGGGTTCCGGCAGGGCGCCGCGGGCGAGGACGACGGCACCGATCAGCAGGACCACGGCGGCGAGCAGGCAGATCTCGACGGTGATGTAGCTGAAGAAGTTGGCGGTGAGCGTCGCGCGGTCGCGGAAGCGGGCCTCGACCCAGAACGCGTGGGAGTCGAGGAAGCTCACCGTGGTCGCGGTGAGGACGGCGGCCGCGACGAGCACGCGGAGCAGGACGAAGGTGGAGCGCATCGCGCCTTCCGGGTCGGCGGGAGGGAGGAGGGGGAGGCGGCTCTGCCGGAGGACGCCCCCACCCTTCCACGTCGCGCCCGCCGGCGCACCACCGCTTCGGTGACGTCCCAGTGTCGGGACGGGGGCTCTCAGGGACGCCGTGGGGCCTCAGCCGGTCCCAGCGGGTCTCATCGACGCACAGGGCCCGTCAGTGTGCGTCAGCGGTCGTCAGCGCCCGAGGCGGCGGAGGAACGGCGCGGCCATCGCCCGCAGCTCGGGGACGCGCAGGACCCAGAGGACGCCGAAGTAGACGACCGCCATCACGACGCCGGTGATCACCATCGAGATCAGGGCCTCCAGCACACCCGCGGACGGATAGCCGTCCGCGCGGGAGAGGGCGAGCATCACCAGGACGCCGGCGCCCATGGCCGGCAGGGTGGTGACGGCGTAGATCGCGAACCGGCGGACCACGCGCCTCCCACCCGAGCCGCCCAGTCTCCGGCGGAGCATGACGCAGGCCATCAGCGCCTGCACGGCGACGCCGACCGAGATCGACAGCGCGACGAAGACCGCCGTCGACGAGTTCGGCAGGAGGAAGGCGATCCCGCAGCCGATGACGATGATCGCCGTCTGCACCAGCGTGTACAGGAACGGCGAGCGGCCGTCGTTCAGGGCGTAGAACCCGCGCTGGACGATCGCGAGTGTCGAGAACAGCGGCAGCACGATCACGTAGGCGGTGATGATGAAGGCCATCTGCGCAGCGGCTTCGGGATCCGAGGGGGCGAAGATCGTCGCGAACGACCGGGCGCAGACGACGAGCGCCGCCGCGGCGAAGAAGAGGAACAGCCCCACGACCCGGACGGAGGTCGAGATGTCGCTCCGGAAGTCCTTCATCTCGTTGCGCGAGGCGTGGCCGCTCATCTTCGTGTAGTACGCGGTCGCGATCGAGACGGCGATCACCGAGTGCGGGAGCATGAAGACGAGCCACGCCTTCTGCAGCGCCGTCGCCGAGGCGTCCTCGCCGGAGGGGCCGCTGACCGTGTTGTTCTCGATGAAGCCGGCGGCGACGGTCAGGAGCAGGGTCGCGAAGGTCCAGATCGCGATCCGCCCGGCGCGACCGAGGCCGACCCCGCGGACGCTGAAGTCGGGACGGTAGCGCAGGCCGACCCGCTTCCAGAAGAAGACGAGCAGGCTCGCCTGCAGCGCCACTCCGAGGGTCGCCGAGCCCGCCAGCACCGCGATCATCTCGGGCGTCCACTGCGTCGCGAGGCGCTCCCCGCGGCCGTCCGAGCCGAAGAGGTTCTGGAAGGCGAGGAGCCCGCCGATGGCGACGACGTTGTTGACGACCGGCGTCCAGGTGAACGGCCCGAAGGAGCCGCGCGCATTGAGCACCTCGCCGAGGATCGTGTACAGCCCGTAGAAGAAGACCTGCGGCAGGCACCAGTAGGCGAAGGTGACGGCGAGGCGGGTCTGCTCCGGCCCGTACTGCGAGGCGTTCAGCTGGATCAGCAGGGGTGCGGCGAGCGTCGCGATCACCGCGGCGCCGAGGAGGACGAGCAGCGCGAGGGTCAGCAGCTTGTTGATGTAGCGCTGGCCGCCGTCGGCCTGGAGGCCGGCGCGTACGATCTGCGGGACGAGCACCGCGTTGAGCGCACCGCCCGCGATGATCGCGTAGATCGTGTTCGGGAGGCCGTTGGCGACGGTGAAGGCGTCGGCGCCCTGGCCGACGAGGCCGATGGTCTGGGTGAAGACCAGCGACATCACGAAGCCGAGGACCCGCGAGACCATCGTGCCGGAGGCGAGGACGGCGCTCGCGCGACCGAGGGAGAAGCTAGCCACGGGGATCCGTTCGGTCGTCGTCGAGGCCCGGCTGGACGGCGAGCGGGGCGTTCGGGTCCTCCTCGTCCTCCTCGGGGGTGTCGCCGCGGCGGCGCCGGCGGATGTTGCGGAGGATGCCCGCGCCGAAGACGAGGACCAGGAGGATGCCGACGCCGAGGGTGCCGACGGTCTCCCAGTCGGCGCGGACGTTGGTGACGATGCCGGTAGGAGCGCCGATGGGCGTGCCGTCCTGGGCCGTCAGCTGCATGCGGAGCTCGGTCTCGCCGTTGCCGACGCGGGCCTTCACCGGGATGAGGACGCGGCCCTGCGAGCGGGCGTCGATCGCCGTGGGCTCGACCGAGGACTCGTCGATGTCGAGGACCGCGTTGGAGGTCGAGGCCTGGATCCGGACCGTCACGGGCCAGGGCAGGTCGTTGCGGACGTAGACCGGGATGCTCGAATCGCGGGAGAGCTGCGTGACGCTGTCGGAGCTCTCGATCGCGACGGAGGAGAGCGTGGTGTCGGCCTGCTCGCGGCTCGCGGCGACCGCTCCCTGCCAACCGGTCGGGTCCTCGCGCCAGGTGACGGCGAGCAGGGCGAGGAGGTCGTTGCGGCGCTTGCCGCTGAGCAGCTGCGGGTCGGTGAGGACGGCGGAGAAGGACTCGACGCGGGCGGCCGCGGTGAGGAGGTCCGAGACGCCCTCGAGGCGCTGCTCCGACTCCGGGCTGTCGACGACGGTCGCGTCCTCGGTCGGCGCCGCGGTGAGGGCGGCGGCGAGCGAGGTCCCCTCCGCCCACGGCAGCGCGTCGACGGCCTGAAGGGTCTGCGAGAGCCGGACACCGTCGATGGCGGCGCCGCGGTCGAGCGCCAGGATCACGGACGGCGACTCGTCCTCGCGCTGGACCTGCGCGAGGTCGGCGGTGAGGTCGGCCATGCGCGCGCGCCACTCGGAGTCGGTGCCGGAGCTGACGGCCGCGTCGAAGGCGGTCGAGAGGGCGCTGTCGGCGATGATCAGGTCGTGGCCGTCGACGGCGGCCCGGGTGGTCGTCGTGACGTCCTCCGGCAGTGCGAGGTTGGCGGAGGACACGACGGTGCGGTTCATGCCGGTCGTGGCATAGACGCCGAGATCCGCGGCGCGGACGGTGCCGTCGTCGGGCCAGGCGATGCTGCCGACCGTCGGCGACCAGTCGAACGCGAGGAGCGACTCGGCCGTCGGGCGGTCGGGGAGGGCGGTCGTGTCGTCGGGAACGGCCGTCGGCGTCGGCGTCGCCGTGCTCGTCGGTGCGAAGAGAGCAGGATCGAGCGCGTACTCGAACGAGGTCGGCGCCAGGAGGGTGGACAGGCCGGACTGGGCCTGGGCGGCCACGTCCGCGTCGGCGTAGGGGAGGGCGAAGACCTCGTTGGGCACCGCCTCGAGGCGCTCGAGCCAGGCGGTCGCCGACTCCGGTGCCGAGTCGCCGAGGACGCGGATCGACGCGAGGATGCGCGGATCCACACCGATGGTCACGGCGCGGCCGTCGACGCTGTCGAGCTGGCGCGAGAGCGTGCCGGTGGTCTGGGTGTAGTCCTGCAGCGTCTCGGCCGAGAGCAGGCCGTCGGCGGTGTCGGGCACGGTGAGCGGCACGAGGACGCTGACACCGGTCTCCTGCTCGCTCGGGAAGCCGGTCGAGAGCTCGACGACGCCGCGGGCCGTCGCGACCGTTCCGCCGGGGCTGGTGACGGTCACCGAGACGGTGTGCGTGCCGAAGGCCTCGGGATCGCGGATCGAGTCGGTCGAGAAGGGGAGGTCGGCCGCGGGCACGGTCACGCCGACCTGGGCCGAGCTGGAGGGCAGCAGTCGCACGTCGGCGCCGTCGCCGGTGCTCGTGCCCTCGTCCTCCGCCTCGCCGTCGAGCCACTCGGCGAGCTCGGCCCGCGAGTCGAGGATGTCCTCGTCGATCGCGACCTCGACCCGCGCGCCGTCGATGGACTCGGTGGTGCCGTTGCGCACGGAGACCGCCAATTGGAGGTCCTCGCCGGGGAGGAGGACGCCGTCGTTCGCCGCGCCCACCGTGGCGGTGACGGTGGCCTGCCCGGACTCGAGAGCCGTGGGCTCAGCGGCGCTCGCCGCGACGGGGAGCGCACCGCCGAGGAGCGCGATCGAGAGCACAGCTGCACCGGCGGAGCGGAGCAGCTGCGGGACCGCGCGCCGGGGGCGGGGACGATCGGAGGGGGTGAGGTCGCGCCGACGCATCGAACTCACTCGGCCTCCATGCGGGTGATTCTACGGGCAGGCCTCCGGGCGGCCGGCTGCCGGGCCGCGGGATGCACTGCGGAGTCGCTCAGGAGCCGTAACTGGTCGAGGCGGTTGCAGGCCGGCGCTCACCCTGGCGCGCACCCCGCCCCGGCCGCACCTCCCCGGTAGGATCTGCCGGATGCACAGCGTCCAGACCGCACTCGAGACCCTCCGCGCTCTCGCGGCGACGCCGACGGTGGCCCGGCTCGCGGAGGCGTTCGCGGCCCAGGGCCACGAGCTCGCGCTGGTCGGCGGCCCGGTCCGCGACGCCTTCCTCGGGCACGGCGTGCACGACCTCGACTTCACGACCTCGGCGCGGCCGGACGACATCGTGCGGATCGTCGCTCCTATCGCGGAGGCGCACTGGGACATCGGCCGGGCGTTCGGCACGATCGGCGCGCGCATCGCGGGCGAGACGGTCGAGATCACGACCTACCGCAGCGACAGCTACGACGGCGTCAGCCGGAAGCCGGAGGTCGAGTTCGGCGACAGCCTCGAGGGCGACCTCGTGCGCCGCGACTTCACCGTCAACGCGATGGCGCTGCGGCTCCCCGAGATCGTGCTGGTCGACCCCGCCGGGGGAGTGGAGGACCTGCTCGCGGGCCGGCTGCGCACGCCGGCTGCAGCCGATCTCTCCTTCGGCGACGATCCGCTGCGGATGCTGCGCGCCGCGCGGTTCACCTCGCAGCTGGGCTTCCGCACGACCGACGAGGTCGAGTGGGCGATGGCCGAGCTGGCCCCCCGCATCGACGACGTCTCGGCGGAGCGGGTGCAGGAGGAGCTGCGGAAGCTCCTCGCGACCGCCTCGCCGCGGGCGGGACTCGAGCTCCTCGTCGACACCGGTCTGGCGGGTTACTTCCTCCCCGAGCTGCCGGCGCTGCGCCTGGAGCAGGACGAGCACCACCACCACAAGGACGTCTACGTGCACAGCCTCACCGTGCTGGAGCAGGCGATCGCCCTCGAGGGGCAGCGGAACCCCGGCGCGGCACCCGACGTCACCCTCCGCATCGCCGCGCTGCTGCACGACATCGGCAAGCCGGCCACGCGGCGTCTGGAGCCGGGCGGAGCGGTCAGCTTCTACCACCACGACCTCGTCGGCTCGAAGCTCGCGATCAAGCGGCTGCGCTCGCTGAAGTTCGACAAGCAGACGATCAGCGACGTCGCCCGGCTGATCGAGCTGCACCTGCGCTTCTTCGGCTACACCGAGGGCGCCTGGACCGACTCGGCCGTCCGCCGCTACGTGACCGACGCCGGCCCGCTGCTGGAGCGGCTGCACATCCTGACCCGGGCCGACGTGACCACCCGCAACACCCGCAAGGCCGACCGCCTGGCGCACGCCTACGACGACCTGGAGCAGCGGATCGCGGAGCTCGCCGAGAAGGAGGAGCTCGCGTCGAAGCGGCCCGACCTGGACGGCACGCAGATCATGGCGATCCTCGAGCTGCCGCCGGGGCGCGAGGTGGGGCTGGCGTACAGGTTCCTCCTGGAGCTGCGGCTCGAGGAGGGGCCGCTCGGCGAGGAGGAGGCCGCCCGGCGGCTGAAGGAGTGGTGGGCGGCGCGCTGAGGAGCCTCGGGTGGTGCCGGCACTGAGATCGGCCCTGGGCGCGGAGCCGCGCGGATGGTAGGGTCGTCAGGTTGTCCATGACCAGACGCACTCGCGTCCGCGGGAGTGGACAGATGCTACATACCCTCCTGTCACGGAAATACCGTGGCCGTTCAGTCCGAAGGAGGTGGGTTAGTGACGCATCAGTACGAACTCATGGTGATCCTGGATCCCGAGATCGATGAGCGCACCGTCGCTCCGAGTCTCGACAAGTTCCTCAACGTCATCCGCACCGATGGTGGATCCATCGACAAGGTCGACGTCTGGGGCCGCCGTCGTCTGGCGTACGAGATCAACAAGAAGTCCGAGGGCATCTACGCCATCGTCGACTTCACGTCGACCTCGGCCGCCGCGAACGAGCTCGACCGTCAGCTGAAGCTGTCGGAGGCCGTCATGCGCACCAAGGTGCTCCGCGCCGAAGAGGGCATCGCCCAGGTCGCCGCCGCCAAGAAGCTCGCCGACGAGAAGGCCGCCCGCAAGGCTGCCAAGGCTCCGGCCGCTCCCAAGGCGTAACGCTGATGGCCGGCGAGACGATCATCACCGTGGTGGGGAACCTCACCGCCGACCCCGAGCTGCGCTACACGCAGGGCGGGCTCGCGGTCGCGAACTTCACCATCGCCTCCACGCCGCGCACCTTCGACCGTCAGGCGAACGACTGGAAGGACGGCGAAGCGCTGTTCCTCCGGGCCTCCGTCTGGCGCGAGTTCGCCGAGAACGTCGCGGGGACGCTGACCAAGGGAAGCCGTGTCGTCGCGACCGGCCGCCTGAAGCAGCGCTCCTACGAGACGAAGGAAGGCGAGAAGCGCACCAGCATCGAGCTCGAGATCGACGAGATCGGCCCCTCGCTGCGCTACGCGACCGCTCAGGTCACGCGCGCAGCAGGTGGCGGCGGTGGACGCGGTCAGGTCGGCGGCGGCGGAGGCAACCAGGGCGCGAGCCAGGGCGGCTTCGGCGGCGGCAACGGCGGCAACCAGGGGGGCTCCGGCGGAAACGGCGGCGGCAACCGCGGTGGCGGCCAGGCCGAGGAGCCGTGGGCGCCCAGCGCTCCGGCCGGTGGCGACGTGTGGAGCACGCCGGGCAGCTACAACGACGAGACGCCGTTCTGAGCCTCGGGCTCGAGCGCGCCCTCACCTGAATCACGCGTCCCCGTCCCGAGAGGGGTGCCGACGGACGCGAACCAGAATCTAAGGAAACCACTATGGCTGGAAAGAGCAGCGGCGACCGCCGCAAGCCGATCCGCGGCAAGGGCGCGAAGAACGCGGCCCCCGCGAAGTCGGTCCGCGTGGGCGTCATCGACTACAAGGACGTCCCGACCCTTCGCAAGTTCATCTCGGAGCGCGGGAAGATCCGCGCCCGTCGCATCACCGGCGTCTCCGTCCAGGAGCAGCGCCTCATCGCCCGCGCCGTCAAGAACGCCCGCGAGATGGCACTCCTGCCCTACGCCGGCAGCGGAAGGTAGGTAGAAGATGTCCAAGGTCATCCTGACCCACGAGGTCGACGGTCTCGGCTCCGCCGGTGACGTCGTCGACGTCAAGAACGGGTACGCCCGCAACTACCTCATCCCGCAGGGCTTCGGCGTCGCGTGGACCCGCGGTGGCGAGAAGCAGGTCGAGCAGATCAAGTCGGCGCGAGCCGCTCGTGAGCACAAGACCATCGAAGAGGCTCAGCACACGAAGCAGGTCCTCGAGGCCAACCGCGTGAAGCTGACCGTCAAGGCCGGCAAGGACGGGCGCCTCTTCGGCTCCGTCAAGACCTCCGACATCGCGACCGCGGTGGCGGCGGCCGGCTACGGCGAGCTCGACAAGCGCAAGATCGTGATCTCGAACGCGATCAAGAACATCGGCGAGCACGAGGCCGTGGTGCGTCTGCGCGACGACATCCAGGCCACCGTGAAGCTGCAGGTGGTCGCGGCCAAGTAAGGCCGCGAGAACGCCGCGGAGGGCGGTGCGACGGGACTTCACGGTCCCCTCGCACCGCCCTTCGTCGTTGCGGTTGTCCACAGCTCCATCCACATACACCCTCCCGGAGGGACAACCTTCAATGCGGTCTGGAGACTCTTTTCCCCACACAGCTGTGGAAACAGGGGAAGACCTGGTCAGGCCGCTGAAAAAACTTGCCCGACAGTCGAGTTCCCACAGGGTTGTCCACACGTTGCCCACAGAGGGCGCGGCGTTTCCCGCTCGTTCTCCACAGTTCTCTCCACAGGGTGGTTTGACCCCGGCGGCGGCCGGTCCGTAGTGTGGCGCAGCGCCCCGCGAGGGGAGCGGGGCAGGCGCCGAGCGTCCGCTGTCGGAGGTCGGGCGTAGACCTGTGTCCGGCACTCGCGACAGACGGCTCGACCGTGTCGCCACCCGTTCCGCGAGGCACCCGACAGGAGGAGGCGAAGGCATGACGATCGCGCACCTGGCGGTTCCCGGCTCGGACGGACGAGACGGACGGGACTCCCGAGGGGACTCCCCGCGCAGCAACGAGCGCACTCCCCCGCACGACCTGCTCGCGGAGCAGTCGGCACTGGGCGGCATGCTGCTCTCCAAGGACGCCGTCGCCGACGTCGTCGAGAGCGTCAAGGCGACCGACTTCTACATCCCCAAGCACGAGATCGTCTTCCAGGCGATCCTCGCGCTCTACTCGCACGGCGAGCCGACCGACGTCATCGCCGTCACCGACGAGCTGACCAAGCAGGGCGAGCTGCAGCGCGCCGGCGGCGCCGACTACCTGCACTCGCTCACCGCGATGGTGCCGACCGCGGCGAACGCGGGCTACTACGCGTCGATCGTGGCCGAGCGCGCGCTGCTGCGCCGGCTGGTCGAGGCGGGCACCCGAATCGCGCAGATGGGCTACCAGGGCGAGGGCGAGGTGCTCGACCTCGTCAACACGGCGCAGGCCGAGATCTACAACGTCACCGGGTCCGAGACGGCGGAGGACTACGTCCCGCTGACGGACGCGGTGACTGTCGCCATCGACGAGATCGAGGCGGCCGCGCACAAGGACGGCGCCTTCACCGGCGTGCCGACGGGCTTCGCCGACCTGGACGACCTGACGAACGGCTTCCACCCCGGCCAGATGATCATCGTCGCGGCCCGCCCCGCGCTCGGAAAGTCGACGCTCGCGCTCGACTTCGCCCGGGCCGCCGCGATCAAGCACAACATGGCGACGATCTTCTTCTCCCTCGAGATGGGGCGCAGCGAGATCGCGATGCGCCTGCTCTCCGCCGAGGCGTCGGTGCCGCTGCAGCACATGCGCAAGGGCACCGTCGACCAGCGCGACTGGACGACCATCGCCTCGACCCGCGGCCGCATCAACGACGCGCCGCTCTACATCGACGACTCGCCGAACCTCACCCTCGTCGAGATCCGCGCGAAGTGCCGCCGGCTCAAGCAGCGCATCGGCCTGAAGATGGTCGTCATCGACTACCTCCAGCTGATGACCTCGGGCAAGAAGGTCGAGAGCCGCCAGCAGGAGGTCTCCGAGTTCTCCCGCGCGCTCAAGCTGCTCGCGAAGGAGCTGCAGGTGCCGGTCATCGCGCTGTCGCAGCTGAACCGCGGACCGGAGCAGCGCGCCGACAAGCTGCCCGCGATCTCCGACCTCCGCGAGTCCGGCTCGATCGAGCAGGACGCCGACATGGTGATCCTCCTCCACCGCGAGAGCGCCTACGAGAAGGACAACCCGCGCGCGGGCGAGGCCGACCTCATCGTCGCCAAGCACCGCAACGGCCCGACCCGTACAGTCACCGTCGGCTTCCACGGCCACTTCTCCCGCTTCGCGGACATCCCGGCGGTCTGACGCTCGTGGCTGCACAGGATCCGGTCGAGGAGGTCGCGCTCGACGGGGAGAGCATCCGGCTCGGGCAGTTCCTCAAGTTCGCGGGGATCCTCGAATCCGGGGGCGAGGTGAAGGAGGCCGTCGCGGACGGCTTCGTCAGCGTGAACGGCGAGGTGGACCGGCGGCGCGGGCGGCAGCTCGTGGTCGGCGACGTCGTGGAGTTCGGCGGGCGACGGTTCCGCGTCGGGGCGTAGGACTCGTCCGGACGTCTCCTCTTCCGGGCGCCGCGGGTGCATGGCTAGCATCGGGCGTGCGACGCCGTGGTCGCGCCGATCAGGAGGCTCCGATGGGGTTCGTCAGCTACGGGATGCTCGTGTCGACCGACGGGTTCGTCGCGGCGGCGGACGGGGACCTCTCCGGTTTCCCCGCGCCCGGGCCTGCGCTGCACCGGGTCTTCAACGACGGGCAGCGGGCCGCCGCCCTGTCGGTCTACGGCAGCCGGATGTGGCGGATGATGGCGTACTGGGGCCGGCCGGATCCGGAGTGGGACGAGGTCGCCGAGGACTTCGCGCGGGCGTGGGTCGAGACTCCGAAGGTCGTCTTCTCGTCGACGGTGACCGAGGTGCCCGAGGGAGTGACGCTGATCGCCTCCGACGCGGTGGACGCGTTCCGCCGGATCAAGGCCGAGACCGACGGCGCGATCGAGGTGAGCGGGCCGGCGCTGGCCGCCTCGCTCGGCGCGGCCGGGCTGATCGACGAGTACCGGCTCCACGTGCAGCCGTTCGTCCTCGGCAGCGGAACGCCGTACTTCGCCGCCGGGTTCCGACCGGAGCTGCGCTTCGTCGGCAGCGAGCCGCTGCCGGAGGGCGCGGTGCTGACGCGGTATGCGCCGCGGTGACGGGCGCCGGCAGCATCTTGCTGCGTCGGACGCCAAGGACTCGATGTTCCGCGCCGGTACCGGTCCGACAGTCCGCGCCGCGTGGGCACCTGGTAAAGTCGAACCAATCGACCCCCTCCCAAGCCTCTCCTTGAAGCTCAAATGGGAGGGGCCTTTTTTATGGGTATCGGGGTACTGCAGTGGCTCTGAAGCCGAGCCTTTCGTGGGCGCAGCAGGTTCAGCTGCTCCGCCAGCGCGGCCTCGCCGTCGGTGACCCGGCGGCCTGCGAAGAATTCCTAGCGGCGCAGAACTACTACCGGTTCTCCGGCTATGCCAGGTATTTTCGGCGCGCCCCGCAGGACGGCGACGACATGTTCGTCCAGGACACCTCCTTCGAAGGGATCCGGAGGATCTACGACGCAGACGAAGAGCTGAGGCAGTCGCTCAGCGCACAGCTCGCGCACGCCGAGATCCTCCTCCGCAGCCACACCGCTCATGTCATCGCCGATCGACACGGCCCCTACAGGTCGTATCTCTCGGCCGCCTTCTACTCGAATGCTCCCTCTGCGGAGCCGACCGTGGAGGCGTGCCTCCGAGACATCGAACGCAGTCGGGAGAGGCACATTCTGCGGTCCACAGCGAACACTCGCGAGGTGGGGACCGCACGCTTCGATGCGATGCCGATCTGGTCTGCAGTCGACGCTTGGTCGTTCGGCACGCTGTCGAAGTGCATCGAACGCGGTGATTCCGGGTCGCTGGCCGGCGCGGTCGCCTCGAGCCTCGGTATCGCTCAGGCGGGATTCGCATACCGAGTTCGGGCGCTCGTGTATCTGCGCAACAGGTGTGCTCACCACAGTCGGCTGTGGAACCACTCGATCATCGACGCCGGACCGACGCCGAACAACGTCCGGACGAAGGCGAAGCGTCTGGCCGGGCAGTTCGATCCGAGATCCGTGCTCGACGTCGTCGCGTCGCTTGATGACATCCTCCTTCGAGGTGCAGGCGCCGTAGCCATCCTTCCGTCGCTCATCATCGAGCACTCACCACACGAGCCCTTCTGGCGGGGACTCCGCGCGCCGCAGACCACTCACGATCAGCACGACCACATCCCCTGAGGAGCAGTCGTCATCGCCGGCTGGCGCGTTCCGACCACTGCGTGGATGGGAGTCCGCGGAGTGCGGGCCGGACCGGCGGCGGCGCGTGGGAGGCTCGGATCGAGTCATCAGCAGGGGAGCGGGCGTGGAGACGGCGGAGTCCCGCCGGACGCCATCCGCCTCCGAGGAGTCAGGAGCGCAGCCATGCAGGTAGGCATTCATTTCATGAACTTCACGCTGCCGGGGGGCAGTGCCGGGATCGCGCCGATCCTCGGGGCGACGGCGCGGACGGCGGAGGACATCGGCTGCGAGTGGTTCACGCTGATGGACCACTACTTCCAGATGGAGCAGTTCGCGACGAGCGAGGATCCGATGCTCGAGGGGTACACCTCGCTGGGGTTCGTCGCGGGGCGGACGGAGCGGCTGCGGCTGGGGCTGCTGGTGACCGGAGTGACCTACCGGCACCCGGGGCTGCTGGCGAAGATCGTGACGACGCTCGACGTGCTGTCGGGCGGGCGGGCGATGCTCGGGATCGGCGCGGCCTGGTACGAGCGGGAGCACCTCGGGCTCGGCGTGCCGTATCCGGCGCTGAAGGAGCGGTTCGAGCGGCTCGAGGAGACGCTGCAGATCTGCAAGCAGATGTGGAGCGAGGACGACGGGCCGTACACGGGGAAGCACTTCCAGCTGGCCGAGACGCTGAACCACCCGGAGCCGATCCAGCGGCCGGGTCCGCCGATCCTGATCGGCGGCAGCGGCGAGAAGAAGACGCTGCGGCTGGTCGCGGAGTACGGCGACGCCTGCAACCTGTTCGCGATCGGGGCGGAGGGAATCGCCCACAAGCTCGATGTGCTGCGCCGGCACTGCGACGAGCTGGGGCGCGACTACGACGGGATCACGAAGACGATCATCGGCGGCGGGGATCCGGTCGGCGACCCCGACGGGTTCGTGCGGGCGATGGAGGAGTACGCGGCGCTCGGGATCTCGCTGGTCGAGCTCGCGCCGCAGGGGCCGGACCCGGAGGGGTACGTGGCGCGGCTGGGCGAGGGCGTCGTGGGGCGGCTGGCGGCGATCGGCTGAGGGGGCTGGGCGGGCGGGTCTCGATACGCCGCTGGCGCGGCTACTCGACCAGCAAGCAGGGGCCGATACGGAGCTACTCGACCAGCATGTAGGGGCCGATACGGGGCTACTCGACCAGCATGGAGGGGCCGTACGGGGCTGCTCGACCAGCATGTCTGCGGGCGTCTCTTCCAGGGAGACCCGGCGTCAGGGGGTGGGGGTGCAGCCGCAGGTCTCGCCGAGGACGAGGGTCGTCGGCAGGCGGACGTGGCGGACGGGGTCGTCGGCCAGAGTCTCGTCGAGGAGCTCGAAGGCGATGCGGGCCATCTCGCGGACGGGGACGGCGACGGTGGTGACGCGGACGCCGCCGAGGAGCGCCTCGCGGATGCCGTCGAAGCCGACGATCGCGAGCTCGGACGGGACGCGGATCCCCTCCTGCGACGCGGCTCGGAGGAGGGCGAGGGCGTGCTCGTCGGTGGTGGCGAAGACGGCGCGCGGGCGCTCGGTGCGCAGGATGGTGCGAAGGGCGGCCTCGGCCGAGACGCGGTCCATCGGCACGCGGTGCAGTCGGCCGGCGGCGCCTCCGATCGCCTCGGCCCAGAAGCGGGCGCGGAGGCCGGAGGGGCCGAAGTCGTCGGGGCCGGTGACGCAGTGCACGTCGTCGTGGCCGTGGGCGAGCAGGTGCTCGACGGCGGCCCGGACGCCCTGCTCGTCGTCGAAGACGACGCTCGGCTCGGCGTCGGTGGGGGCGGCGGAGTGCAGGAAGACGCGCGGGGCGGTGTCGGCGGTGCTGGCGGGGTCGATGGTGATCAGGAGGATGCCGGCGGTGCGGAGGTCGGCGAAGGTGCGCTCGTAGCCGCGCTCCACCTCCGGGTCGTACTCGGTGTTGCCGAGGAGCGTCAGCAGCGAGCGGCGACGGGCCTCGTGCTCGATCTCGCGCGCCAGCTCGCCGAAGAAGGCGTTGGAGGAGTCGGGGACGAGGAGGCCGACGAGATTGGAGCGGCCGACGCTGAGCGCCTCGGCGAGGGAGTTGCGGCGGTAGCCGAGCTCGGTGATGGCGGTCTCGACGCGGGCGCGGAGCTCGGGGGAGACGGGGCGCGGGCCGTTGTTGACGACGTAGCTGACGACCGTCGCGGAGGTGCCGGCCGAGCGCGCCACGTCGGCGAGGGTGGGGCGCCGGGGGCGGGCTGACATCCGGTCAGCTTATGGGAGGGGGGTGGGGGGATCTCGATACGCCCGCTGTGCGGGCTACTCGATCAGCATGGAGGGGGCGCCCGCAGGTGGGAGCGTGATCGGCGAGGGGGAGGGGGGCCCGCCACGCAGGTGCTCGATGGCGGAGAGGCGCGGGCGGCGCGGAATGTTTCACATGGGCGTAATAAACGAGCGGGTGGGGGAAACGAGGCGCGACTATGGTCGCGCTAACCGCTTAGAACCGCCGACTCCCCTGGAGCGTCATGCACGCCACCCTCACCCCGCTGCGCCGCGCCGCGCTGGCCGCGACGGCGGCCGACGCGTCCGGTGACTCCCGGGTCGTCAGAGCGCTGACTCGCACCGCCTGGGCGCAGGCGGTGCTCCGCGCGGTCGCCGCGGCGTCCAACCTCTCCTTCGCGCACACCCGCGTCGCCGTGCTCGGCAGCGGACCGCTCGCCGCCGAGCTGGCGACCAGGACCGCCGCCATCGGCGCCCGCGTGGTCGTCGTCGGCGACGATCCGGTCGCGCTGGTCGAGATCACCCAGCTCGGAATCACGGTGCAGACGGCGGACTCCGCCGATCTGGGGGATGCGACGATCGCCTTCGCGACGGGAGAGCTGACGGGCCCGGTCACCGCGGCGCTGCTCGGAGGCGGCGGTCCGCTGCTCCTCGTCGACGCGGCGGAGGAGCGCCCGGCCGTGGCCGCGGTCACCGACCCCTCCTCCGGCCGCCCCGGGATCGACCGGATCGTGGACGCCGAGCGCGAGCTCTTCCTCCTGGTGGCGCGCGACGTCGCCGACGGCTCGGCCCGCCGCACCCGCGAGGAGCTGTCCGCGCGCTTCGCGGCGGCGGTCGAGGCCGCCCGGGAACAGGATCCCTCCCCCGACGACCTGCGCGAGCGTGCCGACCGCGCCCTCGCGCTGGAGCTGCTCCGATGACCGCGCCGATCCGGGACGCCTCGCTGTGGGGGCAGGGGCAGGACAAGATCGACTGGGCCGCGCGCTTCATGCCGGTGACCCGCGGGATCGCCGGGCAGCTGCGCGAGAGCGGCAGTGTGCGGGGGCTGCGGATCGGGCTGGTGCTCGTGCTCGAGCCCAAGACGGCGACCCTGGCGCTCGAGCTGGCGGCGGCCGGCGCCGACGTCAGCGTGATGTGCGGCGCCTCCAACACCCACGACGACACCGCGGCCGCCCTGCAGCACGCGGGGATCGCGGTCTTCGCCCGCTCGGACGCGAGCGCCGCCGATGACCGGGCGTTCGCGCTGGGGCTGCTCGACCGGCGCCCGGACATCCTGGTCGACGACGGCTCGTCGGTGACCCGGCTCGCGCACACCGACCGGCCCGCGGTCTTCGAGACCCTGCGCGGGGCGACCGAGGAGACCACCAGCGGCCTCCGCCCGCTGCGGGTGATGGAGCGCCAGGGCGCGCTGCGGATCCCGGTGCTGGCGGTCAACGACGCGCGCTGCAAGACGCTCTTCGACAACCGGCACGGCACGGGGCAGTCGACGCTGCTGACCATGCTCGACCTGCTCGCGACTCCGCTCGATCGCGCGCACGTCGTCGTCGCGGGCTTCGGGCCGGTCGGCCGCGGGGTCGCCCAGCACGCCCGCGCACTCGGCGCCCGCGTGACGATCGCGGAGGTCGACCCGGTCCGCGCGCTCGAGGCGGTCTTCGCCGGCTACGACGTCGACGCCCTGGAGTCGGCGGCCGGCAGCGCCGACCTGCTGATCTCGGCGACCGGCATCGCGCACACCGTCGACGTCGAGCACCTGCTCGCCCTGCCGGAGGGGGCGGCCGTGGCCGTCTCAGGCGGAGTGGCGCAGGAGATCGCGATCGACGCGGCGCTCGCCGCGGGCGCGACCCGGCAGAGCATCGGGCACGCGCTGGAGAGCTTCACGCTGCCCAACGGCCGCTCGATCGTCGTGCTCGACGACGGCGGCTGCATCAACTGCACCGCCGGTGAGGGGAACCCGATCGAGATCATGGACCTGTCCTTCGGCGTCCAGGTGGCCGCCGTCGACCTGCTCGCGCGGGAGGCGGGGAGCCTCGCTCCGGCCGTGCACCTGCTCCCGCCCGAGGTCGACGACCGGGTCGCGCGCGCCAAGCTCGACTCGCTCGGGCTGCGGATCGACGCGCCGAGCAGCGCCCAGCGCGACTTCCTCGGCAGCTGGACCTCGACCGGCCGCCGTGCCGCGCCGCAGCGGGACGGAGCGCGCTCGTGACCGAGCTGCTGCGCCTCGAGGGCGTCGGAGTGACCTACCGCAACGCTGAGCAGCCGTCGCTGGTGGACGCGAGCTTCTCGGTGTCGAGCGGCGAGGTCGTGCTGGTCGCGGGCCCGTCCGGCTGCGGCAAGAGCACGCTGCTGCGGGTGCTGAACGGCCTGGTGCCGCGCTCCTACCGCGCCGAGGTGACCGGGCGGATCGAGGTCGAGGGGCGGGACGCGGTTCCGCTCGCCCTGCGCGACATCTCGGAGGTCGTCGGCACGCTGCTGCAGGACCCGGGCAAGCAGGTCGTCGGGCACAGCGTGCTCGCCGAGATCGCGTTCGGGCTGGAGAACCGCGGGACGCCGCCCGCCGAGATCCGCGAGCGCGCGCACCGGGTCGCCGAGCGGCTCGGGCTGACCGCGCTGCTCTCGACACCGCCGCACGAGCTCTCCGGCGGGCAGCTGCAGCTCGTCGCCTTCGCCGGGATCCTCGTGCTCGACCCGCGGGTGATCGTCATCGACGAGCCGCTGGCCAACCTCGACCCCGACGCGGCCGACGTGCTGCTGCGGGCGGTGCGCGCCTACGTGGACGGCGGCGGGGCGGCCGTGATCGTCGAGCACCGCGTCGACGAGGTGCTCGCGCTGCAGCCGGACCGCGTCGTCTACCTGGAGGAGGGGCGGGTGGTCTACTCGGGCGGTGTCGCCGGGTTCCTCGAGGTCGCGTCGCCGGAGTCGGTGAAGCTGCCGTTCGAGGCGCTGCTCGCCGGCGCCGCGGGGGAGGAGTCGCCCGAGGAGGAGGCGCGGCCGGCTCCGGCCGGTGCCGCTCGCCTGCACTTCGACGGCGCTGAGCTCGGCTACGGCGCGCGGACGATCGTGGCGGCCGTCGACCGCCGCTTCCACGCGGGCGAGCGTGTCGCGATCCTCGGGCGGAACGGCGCCGGCAAGTCGACGCTGATGCGCGCGGCGGTGGGCCTGGTCGCGCCGACGCGCGGCCGGGTGCTGCTCGACGACCGGCCGGTGCACGAGCTGACCGCGGCCGAGCTCGTCTCGACCTGCGGCTACCTCTTCCAGAACCCGGGCCAGGCGCTGTTCAGCGAGACGGTCGAGGCCGAGCTGGCCTTCGGGCCGCGCAATCTCGGCGTGCCGGCGGAGGAGATCCCCGCGATCGCCGACGCCGCGCTGCGCGCCGTCTCGCTCGACGACGTGCCGGGCATCCTGCAGCGCCCGCCTCGCACGCTCTCCTTCGGGCAGCAGCGCCGGCTGGCCGTCGCGCTCGCCCTGACCCTGCGGCCGCGGACGCTGATCCTCGACGAGCCGACGGCCGGGCAGGACGAGCGCTCCTCCCGCCACTTCCTCGACGCGGTCTGGGGGATCGACGGGATCGACAGCGTCTACTTCATCACCCACGACGTCGACATGGCCCTCGCCCGCGCCGACCGAGTGGTCGTCGTCGACGGCGGCGGGGTCGTCGCCGACGCGACCCCCGCCGAGGTCGTGCACGACACGGCGCTCTGGCACGGTCCGGGCGTCCACCCCGGCCACTCCCGCGCGGTGCTGCGCGAGACCGACTTCGTGCGCGCCGCTCGGCGCCACGGACCCGCGAGCGGCCGCCTCCCGCGCCCGCTCGACCTCGCCCGGCGCCTCCGCCGCGCGCAGCAGGACCCCGGCAGCACCCCCGACGCCGGCGGCACGTCCGACCCCCGCTCCTCCGCCCCCCTCGAAAGGACTCACCCGTGACCGCCACCACCTCCACCGCCGCGAAGACCGGCCCCTGGGCCGTCTCCTCCCGCACGATCGTCTTCGGCGCCGTCGGCGCCGCGCTCTACGGGGCGCTCGGGGCGCTCAGCTTCGTGATCCCCGGGACGATGATCTCGATCCGCCCCGCGATCGCGATCATCCCCTTCGTGGGTCTGCGCTTCGGCCCGGTCGCCGGCTTCTTCACCGGCGCCGTCGGCAACGCGATCGTCGACCAGATCATGGGCTACGGCTTCCTCACCTACTGGAACTGGAGCATCGCCAACGGCCTGGTCGGCCTGCTCGCCGGACTGATCGGCTACTACGCCAAGGAGCCGCGCACCACCGGCCGCCAGCTCGTCTGGGCCGCCGCGATCGCGGTCGCCGCGGTCGTCGTCGGACTGCTCTTCACCGCCACCGACTTCCTCTTCCTCGGTCAGACCTTCCAGTACTGGTTCTTCGGCTCCTACCTCCTGGCGATCCTCGCGACCGGCATCACCGCGGTGATCCTGGTGCCCGTGCTCGACCGGGTCTGGAAGCCGCTGCAGAACCTCGCCGGACGCTGACGGGCGCCCGAGATGGAGGTCTCGCCTCGCTATCTCGGCGGGGACTCCTTCCTCGGCCGCCGGGATCCGCGCGTGCTGATCCTGGTGCCGGTGATGTTCGTCGTCGCCGCCAGCCAGGTGCGCGATCTGCGCTGGATGGCGGCGCTCGCCGTCGTGGCGTTCGCGTACTACGCCAGCGCGCGGATCCCGTTCCGCGAGGTGCGCGCGAACTGGGCCGTGGTGGCCGTGTTCGTCGTCGTCTTCGCGGGGATCAACGGCCTCATCGTCGGCGCGACGAGCAGCGGTGAGCCCGAGTCCGGGGCGACGCTGTTCACGGTGCCGGTCGTCGGCCTGGCGATCACGGAGGGGGCGGTCTCGTACGCGGTCAACCTGCTGCTGCGCTTCCTCACGCTGGTCGCGGTCGGCTTCCCGCTGGCCTTCGCGATCCGTCCGGGCGACCTCGCCGTCGCGTTCGCGCGCCTCGGCCTGCCCGCCCGTTTCGCCTACGGGATCGACCTGACCTTCAAGTTCCTGCCCAGCGCGGCCTCGAACCTGCAGGAGACCGCGGCGGCGCAGCGCCTGCGCGGCTACGAGCGCTCGGCGACCCGCAACCCGATCCGCCGGCTCCGCGAGATCGCGCCGCTGATGGTGCCCGTCACCATCACGTCGTTCGTGGACGCGGAGGACACCGTCGACGCGCTCGATCTGCGCGGCTTCGGGACGCACAAGCGGACCTGGCTGCGCGAGATCCGGTACACGCCGGTCGACTGGGCGGTGACGGGCGTCGCGGTGCTGCTGGCGGTCGCGGCGAGCACGGCGAGTCTCGCGGGACTGATGCCGTCGGCGTGGATCCCGTGAGCGGCGCGGTCCCGCTCGGGCGGGAGAGCGCCGGGAGCTCGACATCGGTGCTCACCGTGCACAGCGCGCCGTGGGTGCTGCCGGTCGCGGGCGAGCCGGAGCGCGACGGGGCGGTCGCCGTGCGCGGCGAGCGGATCGTCGCGGTCGGCCCGCGCGACGCGGTGCTCGCCTCGCTCCGGGACGAGTCGCCCGCGGTGCGGGAGTGGCCGGGCGCGATCGTCCCGGGGCTCGTCAACGCGCACTCGCACCTGCAGTACACCTGCATGGCCGCGGTCGGCCTCGGCCGGTACGCCGGCTTCGAGGACTGGTCGCGCGCCTTCCAGGAGGTCTACGAGCAGCCGCACGACTGGGGTGCGTCCGCCGCGGCGGGCCTCGAGATCGCGGTCTCGACCGGGACGACGGCGATCGCGGACATCGTGACCGACCTCGACGCGCTGCGCGTGCTCGAGGACGGCCGTGTGCACGGGATCGCCTACTGGGAGCTGATGAGCCTCCTCGAGGACGACTGGCGCGGCAGCGGGCGCGCGATCACCGCGGAGCTGGTGCGCACCTCCGGGGTGACGCGGATCGGGCTCTCGCCGCACGCCCCGTACTCGCTGGACACCCCGGTGCTGAGCGATCTGACCGGGCTCTCGCAGGAGCTCGGCGTGCGCCGGCACCTGCACCTGGCCGAGTCGGCCTGGGAGGCGGAGTACACGATGCACGGCCGCGGCGACCTCGCGGAGCAGTGGCGCCGCTGGGGCTACGACGGCTTCCACCTGCTGCGCAACGGCGGCAGCGCGCTGCGCCCGGTGGCGTACGCCGAGACGATCGGCGCGCTCGGCGAGGACGTGCACATCGCGCACGGGATCTACGTCGATGCGGACGATCGCGAGACGCTGCGCCGCACGGGCACCTCCGTGGCCCTCTGCCCGCGCTCGAACGCGGTGATCGGGCTCGACGAGGCGCCGGTCGCGGACTATCTGCGCGAGGGGAACGCGATCGCGGTGGGGACGGACTCGCTGTCGTCGACGCCGTCGCTGGACCTGCTCGGGGACGTCGCCGAGCTGTGCCGGATCGCGCGGGCGCAGGGGTACGCGGGGCGGGATCTGCACGCGCGGCTGCTGGCGGCGGCGACGCTCGGCGGTGCGGTGGCGATGGGGGCGGCGGGGTCGTTCGGCACGCTGGTGCCCGGGGCCCTCGCCGATCTCGCGGTGCTGGGCGTGTCCGGTTCTTCGTCCGACGACGTGGTCGCCGCGGTCGTGGAAGACGGCGAGGGGACGGCCCTCGCCACGATCATCTCCGGGGAGGTCCGATGGCAGGCGCGGAGGTGAGCGGGTTCGTGGACCGGCTCAGCGTGGACGGGCGGGTGCTCGAGCGGGTGCGGCGGCCGGCGCTCGCCGAGTCGCTGGGGCTGGAGCCGCATCCCGAGGGCGGCTGGTACCGGCGGACGTGGGAGTCGCCGGAGCGGCTGACGCTCGTGGGCGCCGACGGCTCGGTGCGGGAGCGGCCGGCGGCGACGCTGATCGTGTTCCTGCTGCCGGCGGGCGAGGCGTCGGCCTGGCACCGGGTGTCGTCGGCGGAGACGTGGATCTGGAACGGGCCCGGCCGGGTGGCCCTGCAGTACGGCGGACTCGGCGAGGAGCCGGAGGACGGGGAGACGGTGGTGCTCGGCTCGGCGTTCGAGGAGTTGCCGGTGCAGGCGCTGGTGCCGGCCGATGTGTGGCAGCGGACGCTGCCGGCGGCGGAGGACGCGGTGGTGAGCTGCCTGGTGTCGCCGGGCTTCGACTTCGCGGACTTCTCGATGCCGGAGTAGGGGCTGGCGGGTCTCGATACGCCCCTCCGGGGCTACTCGACCAGCACGGAGGGGCCGCTGCGCGGGCTGCTCGGTCGGCGTGGACGGGCAGCTGTGCGCGATGCTCGATCATGTGGCACTTCATCGTGCCCGGGCGGAAGGGGGGTGCGGACCGACGCGAACGACGACATCCGCATCACGCTGCCGCTGATCGCCTGCTCGTAGGAGCGCCGGTCCGAGCGGCTCTCGTTCCGCTTCCCGCAGGTGGGCGGCGGGTCCGGTGCCGACGAGGTGCTGTCAGGAGCGAAGCCGCGGTCGGTGGTCATCGGGACGGAGGGTGACGCGAAAGCGCCATCGCTGTGCTTCGGCCGCCAGGAAATCGCCTGACGCGGTGCGAGGGCTGCACGCTCGTCGGCAGGCGTGCCGATGCGGACTCGATCTCGACCCGGACGGGCGCCGAGACGAGCCGCGACAGCGGACGCACCTCGATCCTCGGGAGACACCTTCATGACGCACGACGACCTACCTGCAACGACCTCGGCGGACGACCGCGCGGTCAGACGGCGCTCGCTCATCGCCACCGGGGCCTGGACGGTGCCCGTGGTCGCCCTCGCGACGGCGGCGCCGGCCGCAGCGGCGTCTCCCTCTCCTGCGGTGTGCCTGAGCATCGCCGAGTCCTACCAGTGGGGACGCCAGGACAACGGCAACGGCTATGAGGGGCCGTACGGGGGGCCGTCCGGCTTCGAGGAGGACGACGGGGTCGTGTTCTTCCGCCAGGGGTTGGACAATGAGAAGGTGGGCCTGGGCGACGACCTGGTCGTCACACTGGGGGGCTACATGCCGGTCACCAGGGGTACCACCTACACCTTCGCGTTCCGGGCCGGTGGGAACAAATCGAGGGGCGTGCCCCGCCTGGCTCGCGGGCCGCAGTCCGTTCAGTTCGAGATCGAGGGGGCTGTCGTCTCACCCGTGTACAGCACCGATACGAGCGAGATCGCCGGCGTGCAGCTGAGCAAGGAGTTCTCCTGGGGCGACTACTCCTTCGCGTGGGTGGCGGACAGAACGGGAGCGGTGAGCGTCAGCTGGCGCTTCATCGTGCCCGGGAAGCGATTCAGCCAAAGGGTGTCGGCCGACGACATCCGCGTCACGATGCCGGTCGTCACCTGCTCGTAGCGGGACCGGTCCGGCTGTGGAGCTCCTCGCAGTGGATCCGCCGTCGCGCGGACTCGTGCCGCCGGTAGCGTGAGCCGCACGATGCCCGTCGACTCCGCCCTCGAGGCCGCCGGCTCCGGGACCCGTCGCCAGCGCCGCGTGGCCGAGGGGCTCGGGCGCGAGATCGGGTCCGACCGGCGGACTCCCGGATCGTGCCCGAGGAGATCGGCCTCCGCTGCGACGTGTCGCGAACCGCGGTGCGCGAGGCCTTCCGCGCTCTCGAGGCCCGCGGGATGATCCGCGCTCGCCCGCGCGCGGGGACGCAGGTCCAGCCGGAGAAGGCGCCGACGGCTCGGTGCGGGAGCGGCCGGCGGCGACGCTGATCGTGTTCCTGCTGCCGGCGGCGGAGGACGCGGTGGTGAGCTGCCTGGTGTCGCCGGGGTTCGACTTCTCGATGCCGGAGTAGGGGCTGGCGGGTCTCGATACGCCGCTGGAGGCGGCTACTCGACCAGCATGAACGTGCGCAGCGGCGGCTGGACTGCTCGAGACGTCGGGAGGCACGGATCCCGTCAGCAGTGACGTGAACGCGTCATCGTTGTGCTTCAGCTGCCCGGAATTCGCCTGGTGCGGTGCGAGGGCACCACCTTGGTGTGCAGGTACGCCGACGTCAGCCGCGACAGCGGTCGTACCTCGACACCTCGGGAGACCCACTCATGACGCACGACGACGAACACCCGACGACCTCCGACGGTCACGGCGCAGTGGAACGGCGCACGCTCGTCGCCGGGGCGGTCTGGACGCTGCCCGTCGTCGCCCTGGCGACGGCGGCTCCGGCTGCAGCGGCGTCTCCCGCTGCGTGCCCCGTCCTCACCGACCCCTCGCAGTGGCGGCGCTACAGCAGCGGCTACGGCGACCACGGTGCGTCCACCATCAGGGAGGAAGGCGGCCGCTACTTGTACTACCAGGAAGAAGACGACTCGAGGTCCTTCGAAGGGCTCAACCTGGACGTCTGGTGGGTGGCGCAGCTGCCGGTCGTCGCGGGCACCACCTACACCTTCCTCTATCGAGCCGGTGGCAGGTACGCGGACACCCTCACCCCGGCGACCCGCGGCCCTCAGTACGCCCGACTCGAGATCGACGGCGCTGCCGTCTCGCCCGACTACAGCACCGACACGAGCCAGTACGGCAAGGTGCAGCTGACCACGGACTTCTCCTTGGTCGACTACTCCTCGCTGTGGGTGGCGAAGACCACCGGGACCGTGCAGCTCATCTGGCACTTCGTCGTTCCGGGGCGGAAAGGCGTGACGACCGACGCGAACGACGACATCCGCATCACGCTGCCGATCATCACCTGCTCTCCGTAGCACCGGGTCGAGCGACGGGATCGTTCGGTCGGCGGGGGGCGCTGCACGGTGATCGAGGAGGCTGCGGCGGGCCAGGGGTGCGTGGATCGGGCGGGTATCGTGAGCCGCATCATGCCCGTCGACTCCGCCCTCGAGGCCTCCGGCTCCGGCAGACGCCTGCAGCGCCGGGTCGCCGAGGGGCTCGGGCGGGAGATCGCGTCGGGGGTCCGACCGGCGGACTCGCAGATCGTGCCCGAGGAGATCGGCCGCCGCTACGACGTGTCGCGGACGGTGGTGCGCGAGGCCTTCCGTGCTCTCGAGGCGCGGGGGATGATCCGAGCGAGGCCGCGCGCGGGGACGCAGGTCCAGCCGGAGAGCTCGTGGAACCTTCTCGATCCCGACGTGATCCAGTGGCGGGCCACAGGGCCGGCCGGGGAGACGCAGCTGCAGGAGCTCCTCCTGCTGCGCGAGGCGGTCGAGCCGGCCGCGGCCCGGCTCTTCGCGTCGCGGGGCGGGACGGTTCGGCGCGAGGAGCTGTCGGCCGCGGCGGCGGAGCTCGCTCTCGCGGCCGAGGCGCGATCGCTGCCCCGGTTCACGAGCGCCGATCAGAGCTTCCACCGGATCCTGGTCGAGGGGTCGGGCAACGCGGTGCTCGCCCAGCTGCTCGGCACCATCGCGGCCGCGCTCGACAGCAGGTACGGCAGCGGCGTGCCGACCTTCACCGCCGCCACCGATCGTGCGGTCGACCAGCATCGGCGGCTCGCGGAGGCGATCGCCGCCGGCGACGCAGATCGTGCGGAGGCCGAGGCACGCACGCTCGTCCGAGACACCGCCGAGGAGATCCGGGCGACGCCGACCGGCTGAGGGTCACCGGAGATCGGCGCCGGACTCGATCACTCCGGGGGCGCGAGGCCCTCGTAGGCGCGGCTGGGGATCTGCGTGGCGAGCTTCCCGCCGCTGATGTCGACGAGGGTGCCGGTGATGTAGCCCGCCGCGTCGCTCGACAGGAAGCAGAGCAGATCGGCGATGTCGTCGGGCGTGCCCCAGCGGCGCAGGCTCAGCGTGTCGAGGAGCCGCGCCTTCGCCGCCTCCGGCATGTCGGCGAAGCCGTTCATCGCGGTGGGGATCATCCCCGGTGCGTAGGCGTTGACGGTGATGCCCCACGGCCCGAGCTCGCCGGCGAGGACCCGGGTGAACTGCACGACGGCCGCCTTCGACGCTCCGTAGGCGGCGGCGCCGATGCTCGGCACGATCGCCGCGAACGAGGCGGCGCTGATGATGCGACCCCGGCCGCGCGCCTTCATCACCGGGATGACGGCCTGCGACACGAGGAAGGTGCCGCGGACGTTCACGTCGAACGCAGCGTCCCAGCGCGACGGGTCGAGGGTCTCGATGCTGCCCTCGACGTTGATGCCGGCGTTGTTCACCAGGACGTCGACGTGACCGAAGCGCTCCACCACCGCGTCGATCGCCGTCCGCACCGAGGCGGGATCCGTGACGTCGCAGACCAGCTGCTGCACCTCGTCCGCGGCGGGGGAGGGGAAGGCCAGATCGAGTGCGGCGACCCGCGCGCCCTCCGCCGTGAAGCGGTCGACGATCGTGCGGCCGATGCCGCGTCCGCCTCCGGTGACCACGACGACCAGGCCGGTGAGATCGATGAGCACGGGAAACCTCCATTAGTATGATTATTCTTTCGTCACCGTAGCACCGAGGGAGTACCGGATGGACGCCGAGGACCCGCGCAAGGTCGTCTGGATCACGGGAGCCGGCTCCGGGATCGGAGCGGCGTCGGCCGAGCGCGCGGCGGCCCGCGGCTGGACGGTGGTGCTCAGCGGCAGGTCCCGCGAGCGCCTCGACGCGGTCGCCGAGCGGATCGGGAGTGCCGGCGGGGACGCTGTCGTCGTCCCTCTCGACGTGAGCGACGGGGAGGCGGTGCCCGCCGCCCGGGACGCGGTGCTGGCGGCGGCCGGCCGCATCGACGCGCTGGTCCTGGCGGCCGGGCTCAACTCCCCGCGGCGGACCTGGGGGGACCAGCGGGTGAGCGAGCTCGAGGAGATCGTGCGCACGAACCTGCTCGGGCCGGTGAGCGTGATCGATGCGTCGCTGTCCGAGCTGAGGGCGCACGCCGGCGCGGTCGTGCTCGTCTCCTCGTACTCGGCCTGGGCGTTCGCGCCGATCGCGGGAGTCGGCTACAGCGCGAGCAAGAAGGCGCTGGCCGAGATCGCCCGCACGCTGAACGCGCAGGAGGCCGCCTCCGGGATCCGCGCCTGCCACCTCTGCCCCGGCGACGTCGCGACGGACTTCCTCCGCCACCGGCCGCAGGTCCCGGACGACGTCGCGCGCGCGGCGATGCTCTCGCCGGACGACGTGGCCCGCGCGGTCGAGTTCGTCCTCGAGTCGCCGGCCCACGTCCGCATCGACGAACTCGTGATCTCGCCGGTGTCGCAGCGCTGACGGCGGGAGTCCGCTCGGGGGTGGATCTCGATACGCCCGCTGCGCGGGCTACTCGATCAGCATGAGGGGTGCCTGCTGCGCTGCATGCTGGCATGAGGGTGCGACGCTGCATGCTGGTCGAGTAGCCGCGGGACGCGGCGTATCGAGACCCGGCGCACCCGAAGATCGATCCGGCAGCTTGGGCGGGCAGGAGCTCATCCGATGGAAGCCGTCGAATAAATGACCGAGTCGTCGGATGACCGCCGACCTTTGAAGAGGTGTCGTGCAGTTCAATCCTGTCCTTCAGTAGAGTCGACTCCGTTCACTCTGTGGAGGTAGAAAAATGGCACGGCGACGCGGCATCCTTGCCGAGATCCAGCACCAACAGCGCCTTTCAGAGGCACGCGCGAATGCGGCAGCGCGAGCACAGAGCCAGGCTCGAGCTCAGGCTCAGCGCGCACGGGCCGCCCAAGAGCGGGCCAAGGCAGCCTCCGCCCGGGCTACAGAGGCCGAGCGTAAGCAGTACGAGCGGGAGGCGAAGGCGGCTTATCTGGAGCTGAGGGCGGCCGAAGTCGAGGAGTTGAACGACGACCTGGCTGTCGAGTACGCCGAGATCGACGGATTGCTCGCCGAGACGCTCCGAGTCGACGACTTCGTCGATCTCGAGAGCTTGAAGATTCGGGCTGATCACCCGCCGTTCCCGCGGCGTGACCTGGAGACGCCCACGCCGGCCCCGTCGCTCACGCCCGTTCCCCCCGCCCCCGTCTATATCGACCCGCCGGCGCCGACCGGGTTGTTCGGGAAGAGGAAGAAATTCGAAGACGCGCAGCAGAAGGCAAGGGCGGAGTTCGACCATGCCTACGGCCAATGGGAGGCGTACCGCGACTGGATCCCGACGCGCGATGCGCAGCTCGCGAACGAGCATGCGGAGCTGGAGAGGGGGCGCATCGACCTCCTCACCGCGGAACGGGAGCGGTACGACGCCGCATGCCGGGTGCGGGAGGCTGAAGTCGCCGAGCAGAACTCGTCGATCGACAACCTCATCGCGGGCCTTGGCTATGGAGCCATCGACGCGGTGCAGGAGTACGTGGGGATCGTTCTGGCGAACTCCGTCTATCCAGACTCCTTCCCGGTCGAACACGACGCCGAGTTCGATGCAGAGACAGCCGAGCTGCGGCTTCACGTGACAGTGCCCGCCCCGGACACCCTGCGGACCGTGAAGTCTTTCCGATACGTGAAGGCGACCGACGAGGTCGTCGAGACCCAGCTGTCCAAGGCTGCTGCGAACGAGCGATACGCAAGTGCGCTCCATCAGGTCGCTCTTCGTTCTCTCCACGAGATCTTCGAGGCAGATCGCCGGGGACTCATCCAGGCGATCTCGGCTGAGGTCGGCCCAGAAACCAACGACCCCGCTACAGGGCGCCGAACCTTCATTCCACTCGTTGCCGTCGCTGTTTCTCGCGAGATGTTCATGGAGATCGACCTCAGCGGGGTGGTACCGCTGGCGACGCTGCAGCACCTCGGCGCGGCGGTCGCGAAAAGTCCGTCGACCTTGGCGGCGGTCGACACCTCTGGCGTTCGCCGGTCATGACGGGCGGATCACGGAAGTTCAACCCACCGCCCGGATGGCCCCCGGTTCCGGCTGGGTGGAAACCACCAGCAGGTTGGACTCCTCCGGCCGACTGGCCGACGGTTCCGGACGAGTGGCAACTGTGGATCGAGGAGGACGCAGCGACGCCCGCCGATCCGGTCGATGCGAGAGCCGGAACCCGGCGCGAAGCTCGCGCCATGGAAGCGGATCGTCAGGAGGCGGCTGGAGAACTGCCGACCCCCGTCGCAACAGCGGAGGCGCGCGCCGAGCAGTTGGAGGCGGAGATCGTGACACTCCGTTGGCGGTTGAGGGCCTTCGAGGACGGCTCGGTCGCGGAAGCGTCGGCGACATCGCTCGCTCCGGCGACAGTGCCGGGGACGATCGAACTCAACGATCAGCAGGTGTTGCAAGAGGTCGGTATCTACCGCTACCACCATCCTCTAGAGGATTCAGCGGCGTATCTTCCGAGGTTGAAAGACGTCGAAGCCAGGTCGGCGGCGCTTGTCCGAGAGGGACACGCCATCGAGAAATCGAATCTCTTCACCTTCGACAATTCGCTGGCCAAAGGTCGCAAGATGAGTGACGATCTGTCGAAGCTCATGCTTCGTGCGTACAACGCGGAGGCGGAGAACAGCGTGCGCACGTTGAAGCTGGGCAATGTGCATACCGCGAAGAAGCGCCTGGAAGCCTCCCGCGCGGCGATCGCCAAACTCGGCGCCATGATGGCGATGCACATCAGTGACCAGTATCACGGTCTGCGACTCGAGGAGATCGAGCTCACGGCGGACTGGCTGATGAAGAAGCAGGAAGAGAAAGAAGAGCAACGCGAGGAGCGAGCGCGTCTGCGGGAGGAGGCCCGCGTCGAGAAGGAGCTCCGAGAGCAGAGAGCGCAGCTCGACAAGGAGCGCACTCTTCTTGTTCAGACCATCGATCAGCTGCGGAACGCTGGAGTCTCGGACGCCGACCTGGAGGTGCGGTTGGCGGCGATCGACCAGGCCATCATCGACAACAATTACAGGGCTGCGAACATCCGAGCGGGCTTCGTGTACGTCATCTCCAATCGAGGAGCCTTCGGAGAGGGGGTCGTCAAGATTGGTCTCACCCGGCGGCTAGAGCCTGCCGATCGGGTGCATGAACTCGGTGGCGCATCCGTCCCGTTCCGCTTCGACATCCACACCATCTACTTTTCCGAGGACGCTGTCACGCTCGAAACGGAGTTGCACCGTCACTTCGCGGGACGCGCCCTCAATCAGGCGAACAGCCGAAAGGAATTCTTCTTCGCGACACCAGCCGAGGTGCGGGACGTGCTCGAAAGCAAAGTCGGCAACCTTCTTGAGTTCCGCGAGACGGCGGACGCCACCGAATTCTTCCAGTCGGTGGGTCGCTGGCCGTCTACTCAACGGCCGGTGGCGGTACTCGGCTAGGGACGGCGTTCATCTGCTTAGTCCAGGGAGACCCGGCGATGTCTTAGTTCGGTAGTCGGAGAAGGGGCGCCCGCCCGTCCGCCTACCCTGCTGTCCGAGGTGCCCGCTGCGGTGCTTCGAGACCCGCTGTCGCCAGCGCTTCGGTGATGGTGGCTCTCGATATGCCCGCTGCGCGGGCTACTCGATCAGCAGGGGCCCGCGGAACCCGCCGCGTCAGCCGGAGGACTCGCGGGGGACGAGGCGCACCGGCATCGAGCGGACGCCCGGCGTCGCTCGGCCGTGGATGGCGTGCGAGAGCTCCTCGGCGGCGGCGCGGCCGAGGGCCTCGAGCTGCATGTCGATGCTGGTGAGCGGGGGGCGGGCGGCCTCGACGAGGAGGTCCCAGTTGTCGAAGCCGACGACGGCGACGTCGCGCGGCACCGGGTGGCCGCTCTCGCGCAGGTGGTCGAGGGCGCCGCGGGCGATCTGGTCGCTGGCGCAGATGATCGCGTCGAGGTCGGGGTGCGCCGCGAGCAGCGACTCGGCGCACTGCCGGCCCCAGCTCTCCGACCACTGGCCGTAGAGGACGTCGCCGCCGACCAGCGGGAGGCCCGCCTCCGTCAGTGCCCGCTCGACGCCGCGGGCCCGGTCGTGGGCGGCGGTGTAGCTGGGCTCGCCGTTGATCAGCGCGATGCGGGTGCGCCCGCGCTCGATCAGGTGGCGGGCGGCGAGCACGCCGGCGAGCGTGTTGTCGGGAGTGAAGGACGAGTCGCGCTCGTCCTCGGAGGGCGCGTAGGCGTAGACCACGGGGACGGGGATCGTCGCGGTGATCGACGGCCGCGGGTTGGTCGTCCGGCCGAGCACGACGATGCCGTCGACGCGCTTGGCCAGCAGGTTCTTGATGTGGTGCTGCTCGCGGATCGAGTCGCCGCGGGCGTCGCAGAGGAAGACCGAGGTGGAGCCGGCGCCGAACGCGTCCTCGGCGCCGAGGAGCACCGGCAGCACGAAGCGGTTGTCGAGATCGTTGGTGAGCATGCCGATCGTGCCGGTGCGCCGCGAGTTGAGGGCCTGCGCGAACGGGTTCGGCGTGAAGGAGAGCGCGGCGGCGGCGTCGAGCACCTTCTGGCGGGTCTCGGCGCGGACCTGGTCGCGGCCGTTGAGCGCCTTGGAGGCGGTGGCGATCGAGACGCCGGCCTCGCGGGCGACGTCGGTCAGCGTGATGGTGCCCGTGGGCTTGCGCGGCGCGATGACGTCCTCCTCCCGCGGGACGCCGGTGCGCCCTGGACGATCCTCGCACAGGATCCCGCGAACCGAAAACACCGAAAACACGCCATCTCTTGACGCCGCCTTCCCGCCGTGTCTACTTTGAACCCGCAGAAAGTAGTTTCGGTCCGGCGCACCGTCCGGCCCCCACGCACCACCACCCGTCAACGACGAAGGGAACATCCGCGATGAAGAGGAAGCACACTCGGGGCCTCGCCGCCGCCGTCCTGCTCGGGACCGCAGCGGCAGCACTGACCGGCTGCGCGGGAGGCTCGGGAGGTGACTCCACCTCCGCCGCCGGCGGCACCTACACGTTCTGGGACCCGTATCCCCAGTTCGACGAGTCGTCCGACTGGGCGAAGCTCATCGACTCGTGCGGCACCGAGGCCGGCGTCACCGTCGAGCGCACCGGCTACGACACCACCGACCTGACCAACAAGGCGCTCCTCGCCGGGCAGCAGGGCAGCTCGCCCGACATCCTGCTCGTCGACAACCCGGTCGTCTCCACGCTCGCCGAGTCAGGCATCCTGACCACCACCGCCGAGAACGGCCTGGAGACCGGCGACATCGACGCCAACATCCTGGCCGCGGGCGAGGCCGGCGGCGACACCTTCGGCGTCCCGATCGGGGCGAACACCCTCGCGCTCTACTACAACAAGACCGTGCTGGCGACGGCCGGCGTCGACGTCTCGTCGATCACCGACTGGGCGAGCCTCACCGCCGCGCTCGAGAAGGTCACCGCCTCGGGCGGCAAGGGCATCACGTTCTCCGGCATCGGCACCGAGGAGGGCACCTTCCAGTTCCTGCCCTGGTTCTGGGGCTCCGGCGCCGAGCTGACCGAGCTCGACTCGGACGCCGCCGTGGACGCGGTCTCGCTCTGGACCGACTGGCTGGAGAAGGGCTACGCGCCCAACTCCGTGATCGGCAACACCCAGACCACCAGCTGGCAGGAGTTCGAGACCGGCGAGTACGCCTTCGGCGAGAACGGCACCTGGCAGCTCGCGAACGCCAAGGCCTCCGGCATCGACTACGGCATCCTCACCATCCCCGCGAAGGACGGCGGCTCGGCCCCCGCGCCGACCGGCGGCGAGTTCCTCACCCTGCCCGTGCAGAAGGACGAGGCGCGCTACGAGACGTCGACGGCGATCGCCGAGTGCCTCACCTCGACGGACAACCTGGTGACGACCGATGACACGCTGTCGTACATCGCGCCGACGGCCGCCGCGCAGGAGGCGCAGGTCGCCGGGAACGCCGACCTCGAGCCCTGGGTCGAGGCCGTCCAGGCCGCGAAGGGGCGCACCTCGGACGACCTCGGGACGAAGTACCCGAAGATCTCCGAGCAGCTCTGGTCCGCGGTGCAGACCGCGCTGAGCGGCTCGCAGTCGCCGGCCGACGCGCTGAAGGCGGCGCAGTCGGCGGCCGAGTCCGCGACGCAGTGATGAGTGTCGTGGAGCCCCTTGCTGATCGAGGAGCCCGCTCTGCGGGCGTCTCGAGATCCGCCGGCGTCAGAGGGGTGGTCTGCAGACCAGACGGTCTTGCGGCGGTGGGTCTCGATACGCCCCTGCGGGGCTACTCGACCAGCAGGTGGGGCGCCCCCGGGGCGCTCCAGACTCGGGAGGAACGATGACGACGGCCACGGAGACGGCGCGGTTGCTGCGGCGGGACGCCGAGCCCGGGGTCGCGCCCGTCGCAGCCCCAGCGCCGAGGCGGCGGCGGCCGGGCGGGCAGCTCGCAGCGTGGGCGTTCCTCGCTCCGCTCGTCGTCTACCTGCTCGTCTTCTACGCCTTCCCGCTCTACCGCAACCTCGAGCTGAGCCTGAAGGACTACACGGTCCGCTCCTTCGTGCAGGGCAACGCCCCGTTCGTCTGGTTCGACAACTACGTGCAGGTCTTCCGCGACCCGACCTTCGGCCCCGCGCTGCTGCACACCGCGGTGTTCACGGGGGTGTCGCTGGTCTTCCAGTTCACGCTGGGGCTGGCGCTGGCGGTCTTCTTCTACCGGCGCTTCCCGCTGGCGAGCACGCTCCGGGCGCTGTTCCTCGTGCCGTGGCTGCTGCCGCTGATCGTGTCGGCGTCGACCTGGTCGTGGATGCTGAACAGCGACTCCGGGATCGTGAACGCGTTCCTCGAGTCGTTCGGGATCGGGCAGATCAACTGGCTGACCTCGCCGTCGACCTCGCTGATCGCGGTGCTGATCGCCAACATCTGGATCGGCATCCCGTTCAACCTGGTGATCCTCTACTCCGGGCTGCAGAACATCTCGCAGGACCTCTACGAGGCGGCCTCGCTCGACGGCGCGACCGGCGCCCAGCAGTTCTGGCGGATCACCTTGCCGCTGCTGCGCCCGGTCTCGGCGATCACGATCCTGCTCGGCCTCGTCTACACGCTGAAGGTGTTCGACATCATCTGGATCATGACCAAGGGCGGGCCGGCCGACGCGTCGACGACCCTGGCGACCTGGACCTACCAGCTCGGCTTCGGCTCGATGCTGCCCGACTTCGGCCCGGCGGCAGCGGTCGGCAACCTGCTGATCATCCTCGCGCTGGTCTTCGGCCTGATCTACATCCGGGTCCAGCGGAAGCAGGCCGACGCATGAGCGCCCGGCGCCCCTGGTGGCTGACCCTCGTGGGCGTCCTGCTCACCGCGATCATGCTGTTCCCGGTCTACTGGATGATCAACGTCTCGCTCACCCAGACCGGCTCGATGCGGAAGGATCCGCCGGACTGGTTCCCGTTCGCGCCCACCTTCTCCGGCTACCAGGCCGTGCTGAGCGAGCAGCTGCCCTACCTCGGCACCAGCCTGATCGTGGGCCTGGGCACGGTGCTGCTGACCGTGGCGATCGCCGCTCCGGCGGCGTACTCGCTCGCGAAGCTGCGGCCGCGCGGCGGGCAGGGGCTCTCGTTCGTCCTGCTGATCGCGCAGATGATCCCGGCGATCATCATGGCGATGGGCTTCTACGCCATCTACCTCAACCTGGGGCTGCTGAACTCGGTCCCCGGCCTGATCGTGGCCGACTCGACCATCGCGGTGCCGTTCGGCGTGCTGATCTTCACCGCGTTCATGTCGGGCATCCCGGACGAGCTGACCCAGGCCGCGCGGATGGACGGCGCGAGTGCGTGGCGCACCTTCACCTCGGTGATCATGCCGATCAGCCGCAACTCCGTCGTCACGGTGTCGCTCTTCGCGTTCCTCTGGGCCTGGTCGGACTTCATCTTCGCGTCGACCCTCGACAGCGGCGGGAAGCTCCAGCCGATCACCCTCGGCATCTACAAGTACATCGGCAACAACAACCAGGAGTGGAACTCGATCATGGCGACCGCCGTGGTCGCGTCGCTCCCGGCCGCCCTCCTCCTCGTCGTCGCCCAGCGGTACGTCTCGGCGGGTGTCACCGCCGGTGCCGTCAAGGACTGACCCTCTTCCTCCTAGGAGATCCTCGTGACCCTGACCACCACCGTCGCCCTCGGCGGCCCCGTCGCCCCGACCGCCGGCGCGCTCCGGCCGCTGCGCCAGGACGAGATCCGGCTGACCGGCGGCTTCTGGCAGCACTACCAGCGGCTCGGCGCCGAGGCCGTGATCGGCCACTGCCTGAGCTGGATCGAGCGGGTCGGCTGGGCCGGCAACTTCGACCGCGCGGCGAACGGCACGATCTCCTCGGCGGCCGGCGGCGACCTTCACGCGGGCATCGAGTTCGTCGACTCGGAGGTCTACAAGCTGCTCGAGGCGATGGCCTGGGAGCTGGGCCGCTCCGACGATCCGGAGCTCGCCGCGCAGTACGAGGCGCTGGTGCTGCGGGTCGCGGGGGCCCAGGACGAGGACGGCTACCTGCACACGAGCTTCGGCCGACCGGGGCAGCGGGCGCGCTACTCCGATCTGGAGTGGGGGCACGAGCTGTACTGCTTCGGCCACCTGATCCAGGCGGCCGTGGCGCGGCTGCGCACCGGGCACGACGACCTGCTGCCGGCCGTGGCGCGGCGGCTGGCCGACCACGTGATCGACGCCTTCGGGGCGGAGGGGCGCGTCGCGGTCTGCGGGCACCCCGAGATCGAGCCGGCGCTCGCCGAGCTGGCGCGGGCCACCGGCGACGGGCGGTACCTGGAGCAGGCGCGGCTGTTCGTCGAGCGGCGGGGCACGGGGACGCTCGGGGCGATCGCCTTCGGGCCCGAGTACTTCCAGGACGACGTGCCGGTGCGCTCGGCCGAGGTGCTGCGCGGGCATGCGGTGCGGGCGCTGTACCTCTCGGCGGGGGCGCTCGACGTCGCCGTGGAGACGGGCGACGCGGAGCTCGAGGCCGCCGTGGGGCGGCAGTGGGCGGCGACGGTCGCGCGCCGCACCTATCTGACCGGCGGGATGGGCTCGCACCACCAGGACGAGGCGTTCGGCGCCGACTACGAGCTGCCGCCGGACCGCGCCTACGCCGAGACCTGCGCGGCGATCGCGTCGAACATGCTGTCGTGGCGGCTGCTGCTGCGCTCGGACGACGCGGCCTACGCGGATCTGATGGAGCGGACGCTGCTGAACGCGGTGCTGCCCGCGACCCGGGAGGACGGACGCGCCTTCTTCTACACGAACACGCTGCAGCAGCGGGTCGACGGGGTGGCGCCGGACGAGAGCGTCGAGACCGACCGGGCGCAGTCGAGCCTGCGGGCGCCGTGGTTCTGGGTGTCCTGCTGCCCGACGAACACGGCGCGGACGCTCGCGAGCGTCGAGCTGAGCTTCGCGACGGCGACGGACGACGGGGTGCAGCTGCACCAGTACGGCGCCTACCGGGTGACGACGGGCGGGGTGTCGCTCGAGGTGGAGACCGCGTACCCGGAGGACGGGGAGATCGCCGTGCGGATCCTCGCTGACGCGGAGTTCGCGCTGACGCTGCGGGTCCCGCCGTTCGCGCGCGGGGCGGCGGTGCTGGACGGGCAGGTGGTGGACGCGGGGCTGTCGACGGTGACGGTGCGGCGGGCGTTCGCGGCCGGCGATGTGGTGCGGCTGTCGCTGCCGATGCCGGCGCGCTTCGTGACGCCGCACCCGCGGATCGACGCGGTGCGCGGCCAGGTGGCGGTGGAGCGCGGGCCGTTCGTGCTGGCGCTGGAGTCGCTCGAGCTGCCGGACGGCGTCGATACCGAGCACGTCGCGGTGGACGCGGGGGTGGAGCCGGTGGCCCTCGGCGACGGCGCGAGTGTGACGCTCGTGCGCCGCGACGCCGCGTCCTCCGCCTGGCCGTACGACGTGCCGGCGGAGCTCGGCGAGCAGTTCACCGCCGAGTTCCACCCCTACTACCGCTGGGCCAACCGCGGCCCCTCCACGATGCGCATCTGGACGCCGACCCTCTGACGCGCCGCCGCGAGATGCCACTTGTGTACGCCTTCTGCGGCGTGTCGCGTGCACAAGTGACATCTCGCGGCGGGGGTCAGTGCTCGCGGCGGGAGGGGACGTCGGCCGGGGTCTCCAGGGGGGCGTCCTGGACGGTGGCGCGGTCGGACTTGGAGCGGTCGCCGCGGGTCTTCAGGAGGCTGGCGATCGTGGCGACGGCGATCGTCGATCCGATGAAGGTGAGCGAGAACCAGATCGGGATCTCGGGGACCCAGAGCAGGGGCTCGCCGCCGTTGATGAACGGGACCTCGTTGACGTGCAGGGCGTGGAAGACGAGCTTCACGGCGATGAAGCCGAGGATGACGGCCAGACCCTGGCTGAGGTAGACGAGGCGCTCGAGCAGTCCGCCGATCAGGAAGAACAGCTGGCGCAGACCCATCAGCGCGAAGGCGTTCGCGGTGAAGACGATGTAGGCCTCGTTGGTCAGTCCGTAGATGGCGGGGATCGAGTCGAGCGCGAAGACCAGGTCGATGAAGCCGATGGCGACGATGGTCAGCAGCATCGGGGTGACGAAGCGGCGGCCGTCCTTCTTCACGGTCAGCTTGTCGCCGTGGTACTCGTCGGTGACGGGGAGGATGCGGCGCACCAGGCGCATGAAGGCGTTGTTCGACGGGTCGCCGTGGTCGCCCTTGATCTGCTGGTAGGCCAGCACGAAGAGCAGGGCGCCGAAGAGGTAGAAGACCCAGGAGAAGTTCTCGATCAGGGCCGCGCCGACCGCGATGAAGCCGCCGCGCATGATCAGCGCGATGACGATGCCGATCATCAGCACCTTCTGCTGGTAGATCTTCGGCACCGCGAAGCCGGTCATGATGATGAGGAAGAGGAAGAGGTTGTCGAGAGACAGCGCCTTCTCGGTGAGATAACCGGCGAAGTACTCGCCGCCGTAGCGCCAGTCGGCGACGAAGCCGATGCCGACACCGAACAGCAGCGCGAGGCCGATGTAGAAGGCCGACCAGCGGGCGGACTCGCCGATGGTCGGCTCGTGCGGCTTCCGCACGTGCGCGAAGAACTCGTAGACGAAGAAGGCGATCGTCACGGCGATGGTGATCAGCCAGATGACGGGGGTGATCTGCACGGAGGTGCTCCAAGAGGGTCGGTCGATGAGGGACCAAGGTCTCCTCCACTCCGGCCGCGACCTCTTGGAGGTGGTGGCGGAGCCGATGGCCCGGGACGCTCATTCGCATCCGTCTTGACGGGCTCACCGCAGTCGGGAGTACTCCCCTTGCTGTCTGCGATTCTACTCAGGGATCGCGAGCGCAACCCTGGGAGAGTACCGACACGTCGCATCTGGATCCATACCGCTCTATATTGGATCCAGCGGCAGCGTGCCGCGCGGAGAGGCGGCGCATGGCGATCCAGACGGTCCTCGGCCCGATCGAGGCGGCGTCGCTCGGCGTCGTCTCGATGCACGAGCACCTGCTGACCGACGCGAGCGCGCTGCAGCGGCCCGGCGTCGAGGCGCTCGATCCCGACGCCCCCGTCACCGCCGAGCTCGCCGCCGCCCTGCGCTGGAGCCAGCTCGCGCTCGCCGACAACCTCCGCCTCGACGACGTCGAGCTGCTCGCCGACGAGCTCCGCGCGGGAGCCGCCGCGGGACTCGCCCTCGCCGTCGACCTCAGCTCGCTCGGCTTCGGCCCCGATCGCACGCGGTTCCCCGAGCTGTCCGAGCGCGCCGGCGTCGCGCTCGTGGCCGGCTACGGCGCCTACCTCCCTCGCCTGCTGCCCGAGTGGTACCTCGCGCTCGACGTCGACGGCCGCACCGCGCTGTTCACGCGGGCGCTGACGGAGAGCGTCCCCGGCACCTCCTACCGCGCCGGACTGCTCGGCCTGATGGGCACGACCGGCGCCTTCGCGACTCCCGAGGGGGAGCAGGAGCGGATCAGCCTCACCGCCGCGGCCCGCGCGGCCGCCGCCACCGGCTCGGCGATCACCGTCCGGCTCGCCGCCGACGCCCGCAACGGACTCGAGGTGCTCGCGCACGTCGTCGCCGAGGGAGTCGATCCCGACCGCGTGGTCTTCAGCACCGTCGACGAGTTCCTCGACCTGCCCTACCTCCGCGACCTCGGTCAGGCCGGCGCCGTGCTCGAGCTCTGCTTCGGCAACGAGGGCGCGCACGTCGGCCGGATCCGCAACGCGAGCGACCCGCAGCGCCTGGACGCGCTGCTGGAGCTGCTCGGCACCGACCCCGGCATGCGCTGGGTGCTCGGCCACAGCACCTGGACGAAGGGCCAGCTGCGCCGCTTCGGCGGGCACGGCTTCGACCACCTCGGCGCGCGCGTCCTGCCGGGGCTCCGCGCGCTCGGCGTCGCCGACGACGTGCTGCGGCGGATGAGCGTCGAGGAGCCCGCCCGGCTGCTCGACCGGCACTGATCCGACCGGCACTGATCCGACCGGCCCTCACCGCCCCCTCCGGCCCCGACGACTCCGGCCCCGACCCGGCCCCCCCCCCCGACGAGAGAGACGCAGACCCCATGAGAGACACCCTCGCCCCCCTCGCGCCGATCGAGCCCTTCCTCGTCGACGGCGCGTGGCTCGCTCCCGAGGGCGCCGAGCTGCTCGACGTCGTCGACCCCGCCACGGAGGAGCTGCTCACCCGCGTCCCGCAGGCCGGCCCCGCCGACATCGAGGCGGCCGTCACCGCCGCCCGCCGCGCACACGACGACGCGCGCTGGAGCGGGATGAGCCCGCACGACCGCAGCCGCATCCTGAACCGCGTGGCCGACCTGATCGAGGAGCGCCTCGAGGAGCTCGCGGTGCTCGAGACCCGCGACAACGGCAAGCCGATCGAGCGCTCCCGCGCCGACACCGCGACCTCGGCCCGCGTCTTCCGCTACTACGCGGGCGCCCCCTCACGGCTGACCGGCACAGTCGTGCCCGTCGACGCGCAGCACCACGTCTACACGACGCTCGAGCCGGTGGGAGTGGCGGCGCTGATCCTGCCGTGGAACTTCCCGATCATGACGGCGAGCTTCAAGCTGGCGCCGGCGCTCGCCGCGGGCTGCACCGTGGTGGTGAAGCCGGCGGAGCAGACTCCGCTGACGATGCTGCGCCTCGCGGCCCTCTGCGAGGAGGCGGGCGTTCCCGCGGGAGTCGTCAACGTGCTCACCGGCGACGGCCGGGTCGGCGCGGCGCTCACCGAGCACCCGCTGGTCAGCAAGGTCTCCTTCACCGGCAGCACCGAGGTCGGCCGGAAGGTGATGCGCGCCGCGAGCGAGGACTTCACCCGCTTGACTCTGGAACTGGGCGGCAAGAGCCCGAACATCGTGTTCGAGGACGCGGACCTGGACGCCGTGGTGCTGACCGCGATGCGGGCGTCGTTCGGCCACTCCGGCCAGATGTGCACGGCGGGCAGCCGGCTGCTGGTGCAGCGCTCGATCCTCGAGGAGGCGACGGAGCGCCTGACCGCGGCGGTGCGGAAGGTCGCGCTCGGCGACGGGCTGGCCGGCGGCGTGACCGTCGGGCCGCTGGTGTCCGAGGAGCAGCGGCAGCAGGTGCTCGGCTACATCGCGCAGGGCGAGGCGGAGGGCGCGGTCGTCGCGGTGGGCGGCGGCGTGCCGGACCGGCCGGGCTACTACGTCGAGCCGACGCTGTTCACCGGCGTCACGAACACGATGACCATCGCGCGCGAGGAGATCTTCGGCCCAGTCGTCGGCATCATCCCGTTCGAGGACGAGGACGAGGCGGTGGCCCTCGCCAACGACCAGACCTACGGGCTCGCCGCCGGGGTGTGGACGAACGACCTGGCGCGGGCGCACCGGATGGGGCGGCGGCTGCGCGCGGGCACGGTGTGGGTCAACACGTACAACCTGTTCGACCCGGCGCTGTCGTTCGGCGGCGTGGGGGAGTCCGGGATGGGGCGCGACCTGGGCGAGGAGGCGCTGCGCTCGTTCTGCGAGCTGAAGAGCGTGGTCGTCGCGCTCTGAGCCCGGCGCCGGTTCGATCTGCCGGCGATCCGCGCGGGAACGCCATTTCCGCCGCGTCCGTGCGTCTCGTGCCGGCGTGATCGCCTGCACATCGGACAGCACCCCTCCGGGAGGGTGCCGGGCCGGTGTGCAGGTGCTCCTCCGCTGTGCAGGTGCCCGCGCGTTGTGCAGGTGCTCCTCCGTTGTGCAGGTGATTCGGCGCGGAAGCCGCTCACCGGCGCGAGGGCGGGAGGGGCGGATCGCCTGCAGATCGGACAGCAGCCCTCCGCAGTGCAGGTGCGCGTCCGGTGTGCAGGTGTGCGCGCGTTGTGCAGGTGCTCCTCCGTTGTGCAGGTGATTCGGCGCGGAAGCCGCTTACCGGCGCGAGGGCGGGGGCAGGAGGGGCGGATCGCCTGCAGATCGGACGGGGTCGTGCCGGGCTCAGGCGTCAGATCCAGCCGATCTTGTGGGCCTCGATCACGGCGCGCTGACGGGTGTCGACGTCGAGCTTGCGCAGGATCGACGAGACGTGGTTGCGCACGGTGCCCGCGGAGAGGTGCAGCGCCCTGCCGATCTCGCCGGTGGTCTCGCCGCGGGAGCCGGCGCTCAGGACGTCGAGCTCGCGGTCGGTGAGCGGGCTGCGCGTGGTCGCGAGAGCGTCGGCGGCGATCTCGGACTCCTCTTCTGGCGCGGGTGGATCTCGATACGCCCTCTGCGAGGGCTACTCGATCAACATGAGAGGGGGAGCAGCCGGAGGCTACGTCGCCCTTCCGTCAGCCGCCCGCCTCATGCTGGTCGAGTAGCCGCGCAGCGGCGTATCGAGACCCGCCGTCACCAGAAGGGCGGGTCTGCAGACTCGTCCTTCTGACGGTGGTGGATCTCGATACGCCCGCTGTGCGGGCTACTCGATCAGCATGGAGTTCCCCGCACTGACGAGGTGGCCTCTCCTGGTCAGCATGGAGTTCCCCACTCACGAGGTGATCTCTGCTCGGAGCCCTCGGCGAGGATTCCGCGCCTGGGTCGGCAGCTCGTGCGGCGATTCCGGCACCCTCGTCACGTCTCCTCGTCGAGGAGGAGAAGAGGAGGGACGGAGCTGTGTGCATCGAGGACGTCGGACCGGTCGAGGCCGTGTGGGCCTTCGTGAACGCCTACGACGAATGGGCCCAGCGGGGCTACACGCGGAGCATCCCTGACGAGCTGGCGAGCGCGGTGACTGAGAAGGGGCTTCCGGGTCTCGACTCGGATGCTCGGTGGTACTCGCGGGGCAAGGTGAGGCAGGTCGGGAGCATGGTCGTCTCCGAGGTCGAGCTGCTGTCGAATTCGGGTACCGACGCCGTCGTCGGGGCGCTCCTCGACACGACGGGCATCCGCGTCCTCGCCAACGGCAAGGAGACGTTCCGCAGCACCGAGGAGAAGGATCTGATCCACCGCGTGCGGATCAGCCTCGTCTTCGACGGCCGCTGGCGGATCGACGTGATCGACACGGTGGAGTAGCGGCGGGCGGACGGCGCCGACCCCTGCACTGCGCAGAAGTCGTCGTAGTAGGTGGTCCGGTACGACGACTTCTGGAGAGTGGGGGCGGCGGGCGCGGGGGCAGTCAGGGGGTCGGCGGGCGGGACGACGCCGTGAGGCGGCGGACGGCGTCTCCTGGGGCGTGGGCGACGCGGGGGGACTCCGCGAGGAGGAGGGTCGCGCGGGTCGGGGCGTACTCGGGCCAGTCGGGACCGGGGGCGCCGGTGGCGGCGAAGGCGGACCAGTGGCGGGTGAGGGCGTCGCGGAGGGAGGCGGGGGCGGCGTCGCCGACCTCGGCGCGGGCGAGGTCCGAGTCGTCGACGTGACGGAAGAGGAAGGGCAGCTCGAGGGAGTGGCCGGACCGCCGAGCGCCGGCGGCGGCGGGCTGCTCCCAGGTGAAGAGGCACGCGCGGGTGGAGCCGGTGGCGTCGGCGCGGGCGTCGAGGAGGCGCTGGCTGGGCTGCCGGTAGATCGTCTCGGCGAGGCAGGCCTCGAGCTGCTCGGCCGGGGACGTCTCGCGGCCGAGGTCGGCGCGCAGGGCGGTTGCGAACGCCTCCGTCCGGCGGCCGCGCGACGCGGGCCAGTGCGGCAGGAGCAGCGCCAGTTCGCGCTCGAGGAGCTCCGGCGCCGGGTCCGGACCGCTGGGATCGACGAAGCCGGAGCCCTCGTTCACGTTCGTGCCGACGATCAGATCCACCGTCGAGGAGGCTCCGGCGGCGACCGCGTCGACCGGCGCCGCGGGCAGCACGCGGCCGTCGAGGCTCGGCCGGAAGGCGGGCGTCGGGTTCGGGTGGCCGGCCGAGCGCCGCTCGATCAGGCGCTGCTGGGCGGCGACCACCTCCTCCCACGGCAGAGTGAGCAGCCGCGACGGATCGTCCGGCAGGCCCAGGAGCGCGAGCAGCTCGGCGGTGACGCCCTCGCCGAAGTCCCGCGAGCCCATCCGCTCCGGGTTGCCGCTCTGCAGCACCGCCCGCTGGAAGAGCCCGGCAGCAGCGGGCGCGGCGAGCAGCGCCGAGACGAGCACCGCGCCCGCGGACTGCCCGGCGAGGGTCACCCGCGACGGGTCACCGCCGAACGCGGCGATGCCCGAGCGCACCCAGCGGAGCGCGCCGATCACGTCGAGCAGCGCGAGGTTCGCGGAGTCGGCGTACTCGGCGCCGAGCAGGTGCTCGAGGGTCAGGAAGCCGAGGGCGCCGAGGCGGTGATTCACCGAGACGACGACCATCCGGCCCGCGGCGGCGAGGCGCGCGCCGTCGGACAGCGGCTCCGCATTCGATCCGACGATGTGCAGGCCGCCGTGCACCCAGACGAAGACGGGCAGGTCGCGGGCGGCGGGGTCCGGCGTCCAGATGTTCAGGTGCAGGGAGTCCCGCTCGGAGACGGGCGCGTCGGCGAACGGCTGCGGGGCGATCGGCCCGCGCGCGGTCGCGGGGCGCACGCCCGCCCAGCGCTCCGCCGCGACGCCGGGCCGGAAGCGCTCCGCGACCTGCAGGAAGGGCACGCCGAGGAAGGCGTGCACCGCGCCGTCCGGCGTCTCGAGCACCCGGCCGCGCACGGCTCCGCCCGGAGTGACGACGACCGTCATGCGGGCTGGTGCAGCACGGGCCCGTGGCCGGGCGAGAGCGTGCTCTGCAGCACGAGGGAGGAGGCGCCGATCGCCGCGGCGTCGCGCGGGTTGGCGGACAGCTCGACGCTGATCGGGTGCGCGCGGCGGGCGAAGCGGCGGCCCTCGAGCCGGGAGCGCAGCGCCCGCGTGTAGATCGAGCCGGCGATCGCGACGCCGGGGCCGGTGAGGACGAGCGCGTCGAGGTCGAAGAGGTTGGCGAGGGTGACGGCGCCGTCGGCGAGGTGGCCGGCCGATCGGCCGAGCAGCGCCTCCGCGGCGGGGTGGCCGTTGATCGCGGCGAGGCTCAGCACGTCGAAGTCGCGGGCGTTCTGCTCGACCTCGAAGGTGAGGTCGAGGTCCGCGAAGGCGGCCCGGTCCGCCTCGGCGTCGTCGACCACGACGGAGGGCGCCGCGTAGCGCTCGAGGCAGCCGATGTTGCCGCAGAAGCACTCCCGGCCGCCCGGGGCGATGGTGATGTGGCCGATCTCGGCGGCGTTGGAGCTGGCTCCGCGGAAGAGCGCGCCGTCGAGGACGATGCCCGCGCCGATCCCGGTGCCGACGTAGATGCTGCCGAAGGTCTCGTGCCGCGAGACGCCGCGGCTCCAGAACTCGCCGATGGCGGCGGCCGCCGCGTCGTTGTCGAGCAGGATCGGGATGCCGAAGCCGGCACCGAGCTCCTCGCGCAGCGGGAAGTCGCGCCAGCCCTGCAGGGTGGGCGGGCCGAGGATACGGCCGGCGGCCTGGTCGATGGGGCCGGGGGCGACGACCGCGACACCGGCGATCGTGCGGCGGTCGAGGCCGGTGCCGCGGACGAACGCGGCGTAGCCGTCGACGATCCGCCGGGTGACCTCCTCCGGGGCCGCGAGGGCCGCGCCGCGGATCTGCTGGCGCGCGAGCACGCCGCCGCCGGCGTCCGTCGCCACGAAGGTGATCGACTCGAAGCCGAGCTGGACGCCGACGCCGATCCGCGCCCGGGTGTTGATCTCGAGCATCTGCCGCGGCTTGCCGCCGCTGGCGGTGGAGCCCGTCTCGCGGACGATGCCGTCGGTGAGCAGCTTGCGCACGATCAGCGAGATCGACGGCTGGGTCAGGCCGGTCGCCGAGGTGAGCTCGACGCGGCTGATCGGCCCGGAGGAGCGGATCAGGTCGACGACGAGGGCGCGGCTGCCCGGGGCCGCGGGGGTCGCCTCACGACGCGCCATGCCTGCTCCTCACCGCTCGACCGCCAGCGTACGGGACCGGGGGCCGCGGCCCGCGCCCGCGCCTACGCTGGTACCGCCCGTCCGAGAGAGAGCCGCCATGACCGATCCGAGACCGCCGCGGCCCCTCGGGCTCGCCCTCGTCCGCGCCACCGAGATCATGGGCGCCGAGCCCTACTTCCACGAGTTCATCGCGGGGGTGGAGCACGCGGTCCGCCCGGCCGGGCACTCGGTGCTGCTGAACGTGCTGCCCGACCGCGACGCGGAGATCGAGACCTACCGGCGCTGGGCCCGCGACGGCGAGGTCGACGGCGTCGTGCTCGTCGACCTGGAGGTGGACGACCCGCGGCCGGCGCTGGTGCGCGAGCTCGGGCTGCCCGCGGTGATCGTCGGCCCGCCCTCCGCGGCGCGGGAGCTGCGGGCGGTCTGGACGAACGACGACGACGCGATGCGCGACGCGGTGCAGTTCCTCGCCGATCTCGGCCACGAGCGGATCGCGCACGTCGGCGGGCCGGAGGAGCTGCTGCACACGCGGATCCGGCGCGAGTGCTTCCTCCTGGAGTGCGCCGACCGGGGGATCGAAGCGGTCGAGCGCTCGGGCGACTACTCGCGCGAGTCCGGCGGCCGCGCGCTGCGCTCGCTGGCGGCGGAGTCGCAGCCGGCGACCGCGGTGATCCTGGACAGCGACCTGATGGCGATCGGCGCGCTCGACGCGGCCCGTCAGCTCGGCCTCGACGTGCCGGGCGCGATGTCGCTGCTGGCCTGGGACGACTCCGCGCAGTGCCAGCTGAGCGAGCCGCCGCTCTCGGCGGTCTCGCACGACGTGCAGGTGATCGGCATGCTGACCGGCCAGGAGCTCCTGAGCGAGATCGCCGAGTCGGCGAGCGGATCCGTCGCCAGCCCGCCGGTCGTGGTGGTGGCGCGCGGCACGACGAGCGCCCCTGCGCAGCCCGCCGGGCACGTGGACTGACGCCTCGGGGGAGCCGCGTCGTCGCTGATCCGTCATGCCTGATCTTTACATAAATTATTAATCTTTGTACTTGACGCGGAGCAGGAGCATCAGCGACTCTGGGCACGTCGCCGCGGTGATCGACTCCCGATCAGCTGCGGCGCGAGACACGTCACCGGTCGAAGGAGCCTGGCTAACCCATGACACGTGCCCACCCCACCCCCTCCGCGTTCTCGCGGGTCCCCCTGCGCCGCTCCCTCGCCGGAGCCGCGCTGCTGGCCGTCACGGCCGGCTCGCTGGTCGTCCTCGCGCCGGCCGCGGCGCCGACCGCCTCGGCAGCGGCGATCGCCGCCGACTGGACGAGCGAGAACACCGCGTTCGTCCAGCGCGACGGCAGCGCCCTGACCCTCGACGGCGAGCGGTTCCGCGCGAGCGGCACCAACATCTACTGGCTCGGCCTCGACGAGAACGTCGGCGGCGTCGACTACCCCACCTACTTCCGGATCAAGGACGCCCTCGACACCGCGGCGCAGATGGGCGTCACCGTCGTCCGCTCGCACATGATGACCTCGACCGGCCAGAACGACGAGGACCCGCTGGCCCTGATGCCGCGCCTCGGCGAGTACAACGAGGAGGCGTTCCGCACCATCGACTTCGCCGTCGCCTACGCGGGCACCCTCGGCATCCGCCTGGTTCTGCCCCTCACCGACGAGTGGGCGTACTACCACGGCGGTCACCGCGACTTCACGACCCCGCTCGGGCTGGAGTCGGACGACTTCTACACCGACCCGGCCGCGATCGCCGCGTATCAGGATTACGTCGACGTGATCCTCGGCCACACCAACACGATCACCGGGACGCGCTTCGTCGACGACCCGACGATCATGGCCTGGGAGCTGGGCAACGAGCTCGAGGGGATGACCCGCGACTGGATCGACGCGCAGGTCGCCTACATCAAGGAGCGGGCGCCCGAGCAGCTCGTCGCCGCCGGCCGCCGCTTCGACATCGACCCGGACACCCTCGCAGCGCCTGATCTCGACATCGTCGACGTGCACTACTACCCGCCGACCGCCGAGCGGGTCTCGGCCGACGCCGCGACCGTCGCCGGCGCGGACAAGGTCTACATCGCCGGCGAGTACGCCTCGACGGCCGCGAGCGAGGACCTGCTGGGCGCGGCCGCGGCCGACCCGAACGTCTCGGGCACCTTCTTCTGGTCGCTCTTCGGCAACAACGATCGCGGCGGCTTCGTGCCGCACGACGACGGCTTCACCCTGCACTACCCGGGCGAGACCCCGCGCGAGCAGGAGAGCGTCGACGCGATCGAGCAGTACGGCACGGCGACGGGCAGCACGCCCGGCGAGCTCGAGCTCGGCGCCCCGCTGATCACCGCGATCGAGCAGGACTACGGGATCAACGAGGTCTCCTGGCGCGGCACCGCGGGCGCCGTCGGCTACCTGGTGCAGCGCTCGACCGGCGGCGACTGGAGCGACGTGACCGACGGAGCCGTCTCGGCCTCGGCCTCGCCCGTCACCGACTACGACTCCCCGGCCGGCGCGCGCTACCGCGTCGTGCCGGTGGGCGACGACGACCGCCGCGGCCCCGCCTCCGACGCGGTCGCCGCCTCCGCCGGCGGTGCCGTGCTGGTCGACCCGCTGCAGAGCTGGCTGCTGACCGCCGGCCACGAGAACGCGGAGATCGCGCCGACCCCCGCCGGTGGCGTCGTCACCGCGACCGGCGACGCGAGCGTCACCTGGCAGCGGGACGGGATCGGCGCGGCGGAGTTCGTCGTCTCGGACCCGTCCGCGGTCACCGTGGCGACGAGCAGCGACGGCGCGACCTGGACCGACGCCGCCACGACGACCACCGAGCGCGACGGCGCGAGCGTCGTCGCCGCGACCGGCCTCTCCGGCGACCGGGTGCGCGTCAGCTGGAGCACCGGCGTGCTGCAGCGGGCGACGATCACGAGCGCCGCCGCACAGGTCGCGCTCGTCGATCCGCTGGACGACTTCTCCCGGACGGCGGCCCACACCGGCAGCCTCTCCTTCGACACCGGCAACCCGGCGCTCTTCGGCGGCGACGCCTCCCGCGTCAAGCGCGACAGCGCCGACCCGGCGAGCCTCGAGTACGCCTTCGACGACATCAGCGGCGCCGACATCACCGCCTGGTACTGGCCCGACCAGCCGGTCGTGCCGCTCACGGTCGAGGGATCGGCGGACGGCACCACCTGGACGCCGCTCGCCGTCGAGACGCGCGGCGGCACCGGGAACTGGCGCGAGTACACCTACGCCGTCCGCGACCTAACCGGGGTGAACCGGCTCCGGATCTCCTGGCCGCAGGGCGCGGGCGAGGTGTGGACGCCGCAGATCGGATCGGTGAGCCTCTCCTCCCCGAACGCCGCGCCGTTCGGTCTGCCCGCGGCCCCCGCGCTCGGGGCGCCCACCGACGGCACGGCGGACGTCACCGCCACCCCGACCTTCTCGTGGGAGCCGGCCACGGACGCCGCCTACTACCGCTTCGTCCTCTCCAGCTCGAGCGATCTCGCGGATCCGCTGGTCTCGACGACCGGGCTCTCGGCCACGAGCTACCGGCCCCCGGTCGAGCTCGACCCGGAGACGACGTACTACTGGCAGGTCTCCGCGGTGAACGGGCTCGGCGCCACGGCGTCGGCGACGCGGACCTTCAGCACGGCGGCGCTGCCGACCGAGCCGGTCGTGGTCGAGGACTTCGACGGCTACGCCGACGACGCCGCGCTGCAGGCCGCGTACGTCCGGAACACCGGTGGCGGATCCATCACGCCGACGCTGGTGCCGAGCCCCGTGAACGACACGAGCGCCGCCCGCTTCGACTACGACACCGGCACGGCCGGTTACGCCGGCACCGTGCGGACCTTCGACGCCGCGCAGAACTGGTGGGGCTACTCCGGACTGTCGCTCACGGTCGACGCCGACCGGGCGGTGCCGCTCGCGGTGCAGTTCGTCGCGAACGGCGCGTACTGGGAGGCGACGGTCACCCCGTCCGCCGACGGCGTGCAGCGGATCGAGATCCCGTTCGAGGACTTCGCGCCGCCCGCCTGGGCGCCGCAGGCCGACCTCGACCTCACCTCGGTCACGCAGTACGCGCTGTACGTGAACGGCTCGGGCGCGGGCTCGCTGGTGCTCGACGACGTGGAGACCGTCGTGGCGGAGGCGACCACGCCGACGCCGACGCCCACTCCGACCGCTCCGCCCACCGCGACGCCGACGCCGACCGCGACGCCGACCGCGACGCCGACGCCGACCGCGACGCCGACGGCCACGCCGACCGCGACTCCCACGGCCACCCCCACCACCCCGCCCACCGCGACCCCGTCGCCCACGCCGACCCCCGCGCCCTCCGTCCCCTCGTGGCTGGAGTCGCTGGTCAAGAAGTACCTGCCGAGCCTCTGGCAGTGGTGGCTCGGCCGCCACTAGCCGCGAGCCGCAGCACCCCCCGCACCCTCCATCCGTTCCCTTCACCACTCACCACCTCCCGTCGCCGAAGGCGGCGACGGCCCACCGAGGAGAGACCCTGTGCACCGACCCACCACCCGCCGCCCGGCGCCCGCCCGCCGCAGCACGCTGATCGGCCTCGCCGCCGTCGCCGCCTCGGCCTCGCTCGTCCTGTCCGGCTGCTCCGCCGGCGCGAGCAACGACTCCGGCGAGCCCGCCGGCGAGATCACCGTGCTGACCAACCGCACCGACCTCGTCGACACCACGTTCGCCGACTACGCCTCGACCTTCGAGAAGCAGTACCCCGGCACCACCGTGAAGTTCGAGGCGCTCACCGACTACGAGGGCGACACCAAGATCCGCCTGAACTCGAAGGACTACGGCGACGTGCTGCTGATCCCGAGCTCGAACGTCACCAAGGACGACTACGCGAACTACTTCGAGCCGCTCGGCTCGACCGACGAGCTCTCCGAGAAGTACCGCTTCACCAACGAGGGCTCGTTCGACGGCACCGCCTACGGCATCTCGACCTTCGGCTCCGCGATGGGCTACGTCTTCAACCGCGACGTCTGGAGCGCGGCCGGTGTCACCGACCCGCCGCAGACGGAGGAGGAGTACCTGGCCGACCTCGAGGCGATCAAGGCGACGGGCGTCACTCCCTATTACACGAACTACAAGGACGGCTGGCCGCTCGCGACCATCGAGGGCAACCTCGGCACGGTGCAGGGCGAGGACGTCCGCACCGAGATGATCGCCGACGACGCGCCCTGGACCGAGGGCAACGACCAGTACAACATCGACGGTCTGCTCTACGACACGGTCGCCGCCGGCCTCAGCGAGGACGACCCGACCACCACCAACTGGGAGGAGTCGAAGGACCTCCTCGCCCAGGGCGAGATCGGCTCGATGGTCCTCGGCTCCTGGGCCGTCTCGCAGATGCAGGATGCCGCCGAGAAGGCCGGCAAGCCCCGCGACACCATCGGCTTCTGGCCGATGCCGTGGGCGCAGGACGGCGCGTTCACCTCGGTGACCGCCTCGGACAAGTTCCTCGCGATCAACAAGAACTCCGACAACAAGGCGACCGCCCGGGCCTGGATCGACTGGTTCACCGAGGACTCCGGCTTCGCCGCCAGCCAGGGCGCGATCAGCCCGGTGATCTCGGACCCGGCGCCCGACACCCTCGCCGACTTCGACGCGCTCGGCGTGACCTACCTGGAGCTCGCTCCGGATCCGGTCGGCAAGGAGGCCGTCATCAACGACATCGCCAACGAGGCCGAGATCGACCTCTTCGGCAACTCCTACCGCCAGAAGCTGATCGACGCGGCCCGCGGCGCCGGTGACGGCGACAAGCAGTCGCTCTTCGACGACCTCAACTCGCGCTGGGCCGCGGCCCGCGCGGACGTCGCGGAGTAGCAGCCCCGCCTTCCGCTCCGGGGGCGACCCGCCACCCCGCGGGTCGCCCCTCCCCTCCCCCTCACGACCGCATTCCCCGGGATGCCGAAAGGATCGACATGGCGATCACCGACGCTCCGCCCCTCGAGGTCGGAGCGAGCAAGCGGGCCGGCGGCGGCCGTCGCGGCGACAGGCCCTCCGGCCGCCGCCAGCGGCTGACCGGGCGTCGCAGCACGCCCTGGCTGTTCCTCGCCGTGCCGCTGGCGTTCCTCGTCGTCCTGACCTACATCCCGGTCGCGAACATGTTCTGGTACAGCGTCACCGACTGGGACGGCCTCGACCAGGACAAGACGTTCGTCGGCCTGGAGAACTACGTCGAGATCTTCACCCGGCCCGAGATCTTCCAGGTCTTCTTCGTCAGCCTCTTCTACCTGGCCGGCGCCGTCGCGCAGCTCGGGCTCGCGCTGTTCTTCGCGACGCTGCTGAGCTTCCAGACCCGGTTCCGCAACTTCTTCAAGGGCGTCATCTTCTTCCCGTACCTGATCAACGGCGTCGCGATCGGGCTGATGTTCCTCTACTTCTTCCGGCCCGACGGCACCCTCGACGCGGTGCTCGGCGCCTTCGGCGTGCAGGACACCCCGCAGTGGCTCGGCGACCCGTCCGTCGTCAACGTCTCGCTCGCGGCGACCTCGGTCTGGCGCTACATGGGGCTGAACTTCGTGCTGTTCCTCGGCGCGATCCAGTCGGTGCCGGAGGAGCAGTACGAGGCCGCGGACATCGACGGCGCGACGTCCTTCGACAAGTTCCGCTACATCATCGTGCCCAGCATCCGCCGGATCCTCGGGCTGTCCTTCATCCTCGCCATCGCGGGCGCCCTGTCGGCGTTCGAGATGCCGTACATCATGACCGGCGGCGCCAACGGGTCGGAGACCTTCGTGATCCAGACCGTCGACACCGCGTTCCGCTACTCGAAGGTCGGCCTCGCCTCGGCGATGGCCGTCGTCCTGCTCGCGATCGTGCTGATCATCACCGCGGTGCAGCGCCGCGTGTTCCCCGACGAGAAGGCGGGCCAGGAATGACCACCACGCAGCCCCGCACGGAGGCCGTCACCGGCCTGCCCGTGACCCCTGCCCCGCGCGGCTCCCGGCGGCCCCGGCGCGGCTCGATGCTCGGTGCGATCGGCAAGTACACCTCGCTGATCGTCGCCTGCCTGTTCGCGCTGGTGCCGATCGTCACGATCTTCATGCTCGCCTTCAAGACGTCGACGGAGTACCGCAGCACCGGTCCGCTCGTCCCGCCGAGCAACTGGTTCAACTTCGAGAACTTCGCGATCGCCTTCAGCCAGGGCGGGATGGTGACCGGGTTCCTCAACACCGGCATCATCCTGCTGGTGTCGGTGGCGGGCACGATCCTGATCGGCACCATGGCCGCCTACGCGATCGACCGCTTCCGCTTCCGCGGGCGCCGACTCGTGACGGGGCTGTTCCTGCTGGCGACCCTCGTGCCGTCGGTGACGACCCAGGTGGCGACCTTTCAGGTGATCAACGCCCTCGACCTCTTCAACACCCGCTGGTCGGCGATCCTGCTCTTCACCGGCACCGACATCGTCGCGATCTACATCTTCCTGCAGTTCATGCAGTCGATCCCGGTCTCGCTCGACGAGGCGGCGATGCTCGACGGCGCCAGCCGCTTCACCGTCTACTGGCGGATCGTTCTGCCGCTGCTGAAGCCGGCGATCGCCACGGTCGTGATCATCAAGGGGATCGCGGTCTACAACGAGTTCTACATCCCCTTCCTCTACATGCCCTCGCAGGATCTCGGGGTCATCTCGACCTCGCTCTTCCGCTTCATGGGCCCCTTCGGAGCACAGTGGGAGGTCATCGCCGCCGGCACGATCCTCGTCATCGTCCCGACGCTCGTCGCCTTCCTCTTCCTCCAGCGCTTCATCTACAACGGACTGACCTCAGGAGCCACCAAGTGACCCACACCAGCACCGAGCGCCTCTCGGCCACCCTCCGCCCCCTGCACGACGGCTGGAGCGTGCGCGCGCTCCGCGGCCCGATCCCCGCGGAGATCGCGGGCGCGACGGTCCCGGCGACCGTCCCCGGACTCGTGCACACCGACCTCCTCGCCGCCGGCCTGATCCCGGACCCGTATCTCGACCAGAACGAGAAGAAGGTCACCTGGATCGGCGAGACCGACTGGGAGTACGCGTCCGTCTTCGCCTGGTCGCCCGACGGGCACGACCGGCACGAGCTGGTCTTCGAGGGCCTGGACACGGTGGCGACGATCACGCTGAACGGGAGCGTCGTCGCGAGCACCCGCAACCAGCACCGCAGCTACCGCTTCGCCGTCGACGGGCTGCTGGTGGAGGGCGACAACGCGCTCGTCGTCCGCTTCGCCTCGCCGATCGCGGAGGCCGACCGGGCCAGCCTCGAGATCGGCTACCGCCCGCACACCTACTCGCACCCCTTCAACGCGCTGCGGAAGGCCGCCTGCAACTTCGGCTGGGACTGGGGGCTCGACGCGGCCTCGGTCGGGATGTGGAAGCCGGTCACGCTGCACGCCTGGAGCGAGGCTCGGCTGGCCGCCGTCCGGCCCGTCGTGACGGTCGACGGCACGACCGGCCGCGTCGCCGTGCACGTGGACCTCGAGCGGACGACGGAGGACGAGGTGGAGCTGACGGCGAGCGTCGACGGCGTGACCGCTTCCGTCACCGTGCCGGCCGGGGAGCGCTCGGCGGTACTCGAGCTCTCCGTGGCGGACGCGGCGCTGTGGTGGCCGCGCGGCTTCGGCGAGCAGCCGCTGTCGCTGCTCGACGTCGAGGCGCGCGTCGGCGGCGCGGTCGTCGACGGCCGGACGCTGCGGATCGGCTTCCGCACGATCGAGGTGCAGCTGGACCGCGACGAGGAGGGCACCTCGTTCCGCTTCGTCGTCAACGGCGAGCCGGTGTGGATCCGCGGCGCCAACTGGATCCCCGACGACGCCTTCATCACCCGCGTCGACCGCGCGCGCCTCGCCCGCCGGATGGACCAGGCCGAGTTCGCGAACATGAACCTGCTGCGGATCTGGGGCGGCGGCTACTTCGAGTCGGACGACTTCTACGAGCTCTGCGACGAGCGCGGGATCCTCGTCTGGCAGGACTTCCTCTTCGCCTGCGCCTCCTACGCCGAGGAGGAGCCGCTCTGGAGCGAGGTCGAGGCGGAGGTGCGCGACAACGTGACGCGGATCATGCCGCACCCGAGCCTCGCGCTCTGGAACGGCAACAACGAGAACATCTGGGGCTACGAGGAGTGGGGCTGGGAGAAGCGCCTGCAGGGCCGCACCTGGGGCCTGGGCTACTACCTCGACCTGCTGCCGCGCCTGGTCGCCGAGCTCGACCCCGAGCGCTCGTACACGCCGGGCAGCCCCTGGTCGGGCGACACCGCGATCTTCGCGAACGACGTCGACCACGGCTCCGTGCACCTGTGGGAGCTGTGGAACCGGGTCGACTACCCCGCCTACCGCGACGTGCACGCCCGGTTCGTCGCCGAGTTCGGCTGGCAGGGCCCGGCCTCGTGGTCGACGATCCAGCGCTCGATCTCGGACTCGCCGCTGACCCCCGAGTCGCCCGGCATGATCCACCACCAGAAGGCGACCGACGGCAACGACAAGCTGACCGACGGACTCGTCGCGCACCTCCCGCTGCCCGACGACACGGAGGACTGGCACTGGGCGATGTCGCTCAACCAGGCGCTCGCCGTCACGCTGGCGATCGAGCACCAGCGCTCCGAGAGCCCGCGCTGCATGGGCTCGGTGGTCTGGCAGCTGAACGACTGCTGGCCCGTCACCTCCTGGGCCGCGGTCGACGGCGACGGGACGGCGAAGCCGCTGCTCTACGCGCTCAAGCACGTCTACGCGGATCGGCTGCTCACGGTGCAGCCGCGCGGCGACGGGCTCGCGGTGGTCGCGGTGAACGACAGTGCCGACGCGTGGGCGGGCGAGGTCGTCGTGCGCCGGCTGCGCTTCGACGGCACGGTGCTCGCGGAGGAGCGGCAGGGGGTGTCGCTCGAGGCGCGGTCCGTCTCCACCGTCCCGATCGGGGTGGGTGCCGCCGACGATGTCGCGGGTGAGCTGCTCGTCGCCGAGCTCGCGGGGGAGCGCGCGTTCTGGTTCTTCGCCGAGTACCGGGAGTCGGCGCTCGAGGCGGCGCGGCTGACCACCTCGGTGCGCGCCGTCGACGGAGGGTCGGAGGTGACGGTCACCGCGGAGAACCTCGTGCGCGACCTGACGCTGCTCGTCGACAAGGTCGACCCGGCCGCGGTCGTCGACGACCAGCTGGTCACGCTGCTGCCGGGGGAGTCGGTGACGTTCCGGGTGAGCGGAGCCGGGCTCGATCCTGCGGCGCTCGTCTCGCCGAGCGTCCTGCGCACCGCCAACCAGCTCGTCGCCGACTGGGGCTGACGACCCGCCCGCGGCGGTGATCGACGGAGCCGACCGGGACCGGCGCACGCCTCCCGGTCGGCTCCTCCGCGCCGCCACGACCCTCGTCGCTCACGACCCTCGTCGCCCACACCCTTCCGGAGGAAGAGATGACCCCGCAGCTCGCGCTCGCCGTCGACGTCGGCGGCACCAAGATCGAGGCGGCGCTCGTGCGCGCCGACGGAGTGCTCGTGCCGGGCTCGCGCAGCCGGAGGCCGACCGGGCCGGCGCTGACCCCGGCGGAGTTCGGCGCGGCCGTGGAGGGGTGCGTCGTGGAGGCGCTCGCCGCTGCAGGTTCGGACTCGGTCATCGGCGCGGGCATCGGCTCCGCCGGCCCGCTCGACCTCGCCGAGGGGCGCATCCGGCCGAAGAACCTGCCGCTGCTGCACGGGTTCGCCCTGCGCGGGGCGGTCGAGCGGCTGCTGCCCGGTCGGCCGGTCGCCCTGCGGCTCGACGGCACCTGCATCGCGCTGGCCGAGCACTGGGTCGGCGCCAACCGGGGCGCCGGCTCGTCGGTGAGCCTCGTGGTGTCGACGGGGGTCGGCGGCGGGATCGTGCTCGACGGCCGCGCGGTCGCGGGGCGCTCCGGGAACGCCGGGCACATCGGGCAGATCCACGTCGGCGACGCGGACCCGGAGGAGGGGAGCGACGGGACGCTCGAGAGCATCGCCTCCGGGCCGAGCAGTGTCGCCTGGGCGCGGCGCCGCGGCTTCGCGGGGACGACCGGCGAGGACCTGGCGCGGGCGGCCGCTGCGGGCGATCCGGTGGCGCTCGCCGCGGTGGCGCGCTCGGCGGCGGCCGTCGGCACGGCGATCGCCGACGTGGCGACGCTGCTCGACGTGCGGGACTTCGCGGTCGGCGGCGGCTTCTCGGCGGTGACGGCGTCCTACCTCGACCTGGTGTGCGAGGCGGCCCGCGAGCGCGCGGTCTTCGACTACGCCCGCGGCCTGTCGATCCGCGCCTCCGGCCTCGGCGGCGGCGGCCCGCTGATCGGCGCGGCGGCCCTGGTGCACCTGCCGGCGGGACACGTCGGCCCCCTTCATGCTGATCGAGTAGCCGGCTCCGCCGGCGTCTCGAGATCCACCCGCATGCACTCCCGGCCCGGCTCCCGGTGACCGCCGCACCCGCGATCGACGCCGAGCACCCGCTCCGCTCGGCCCTCCGCCCCTCGCGCGGCCGCCTGGTCGTCGCCGCGCTCGCGTTCGCGGTCAAGGACAGCCCGCTCTGGATCCTCCCGCTCGTCACCGCGGCCGTGGTCGACGCCCTCGTCGCCGGCGATCCGCCCGAGGCGCTCCTCGCCCCCGCCGCCGCGGGCGCCGCCACCATCGCGATCAACATCGCCGCGAACGGCGTCTTCGTCCGCCTGTTCTCCTCCTCCGTGCGCTCGATGGGCGCCCGGCTGCGCGAGGCGCTGGCGGTGCGCCTGCAGCTGCTGTCCTTCGGCTACCACTCCCGCGGCAGCGCGTCGGTGGTGCAGACCAAGATCGTGCGCGACGTCGAGAACCTGGAGCTGATGCTGCAGCAGGCGTTCGGCCCGCTGCTCAACGCCCTGGTGATCCTCGTCGGCGCCGGCGTGGCGACCGCGGTGCGGGTGCCGCAGTTCCTGCCCGTGCTGGCGCTGACCCTGCCGCTCGCCGCCGGGCTCATCCTCTGGCTGCGCTCGCGCACCGCCGCGAGCAACGAGACCTTCCGCCTCGACGTCGAGACCATGTCCTCGGCCGTCGGCGAGATGTCCTCGCTCCAGGAGGTCACCCGCGCGCACGGACTCGAGCAGGTCTCGGTGCGGCGGGTGGTCGAGGCCGCGCACCGCGTCGAGCGCGCGGGCACCCGGCTCGACCGGCTGAACGGGCGCTTCGGCGCGCTGTCCTGGAGCAGCTACCAGGCGATCACCCTGGGCTCGCTCTTCGCGGCGGCGTGGGCGAGTGCGACCGGCGCCCTCCCGATCACGGTCGGCGAGGTGGTGCTGCTCAGCTCGTACTTCGCGCTGCTGACCGGGGCGATCACCAGCGCGTTCCAGACGGCGCCGCTGATCACCCGCGGCCTCGCCTCGCAGCGCTCGATCGCCGGCGTGCTCACCGACCCGGACGTGGAGTGGAACGAGGGCCGCGCCGCCGTCGACGCGCTGGAGGGGAGCGTCGAGTTCGAGGCGGTCTCCTTCTCCTACGGCGAGCGGCCGGTGCTCTCGGACGTGAGCCTGCGCGTCGCCGCGGGTGAGACGGTGGCGTTCGTCGGCGCGTCCGGCTCGGGGAAGTCGACGCTGACCCGGCTCGCCCTCGGCTTCCTCCGCCCCTCGGCGGGCCGGGTCCTGGTCGACGGCCGCGACATCGTGACCCTCGACATGCGCACGGTGCGGCGCTTCGTCTCGGTGGTGCCGCAGGAGTCGGTGCTGTTCCGCGGGAGCATCCGCGACAACATCCTCTACGGCGCCGAGGAGCCGGACGACGTCCGGCTCGAGGCGGCGCTGCGCGCGGCGAACGCGGGCTTCGTCCTCGAGCTGCCCGACGGCTGGGACACGACGGTCGGCGAGCGGGGCGCCCAGCTGTCCGGGGGCCAGCGCCAGCGGCTCGCGATCGCCCGCGCGCTGATCCGCGACCCGCGGTTGCTGATCCTCGACGAGGCGACCGCCGCCCTCGACCCGCGCGCCGAGGCCGAGGTGCGCGGCGCCCTGGAGCGGCTGCGCGCCGGCCGGACGACGCTGATCGTCGCGCACCGCCTCAGCACCGTCCGCTCCGCCGACCGCATCGTCGTCCTCGACGCCGGCCGCGTCCTCGAGCAGGGCACCCACGAGGAGCTGCTGGCCGCCGGCGGCCGCTACGCCCGCATGACCGCGGCGACCTGACCGCTCGCGCCCCGGACGCGATCGATCCGTCACGAACGGCTGCCCGGGAGGGCGGGAGGCAGCCGTTCGTGACGGATCGGCGGGCGCCGCAGGGGTCCCGCGGGGTCAGGGGAGCGTGAGCTCGCCCTGGTTGAGGACGCGGGGGTGGAAGTAGGCGCTCTGGATGGCGGCGTTCGTGTTGCTGCCGCGCAGCTGCTCCGACCAGATCATGAAGTACGACCAGCGGGTCTGGCTCTGCAGCAGCGCCGCGTCCGGCACCTTCCCCATCTCGGCGATCGCGATCGGCTTGGAGCCGGCGATCGACTGCAGCTGCTGGTAGTCCCCGGAGCTCGGGAAACCCTTGTACCAGACGTCCAGCGACACGACGTCGACGTAGTCCGCGCCCGGGTAGTAGCCCGCCCAGCCGCCCGCGGGGTTGTCCTGCACGTTCCACACCCAGATCAGGTTGGTCAGGCCCTGGGAGTCGAAGTAGTCGCGCATCTGCTGGTAGATCTTCGCGCCGCCGTTCGCGCCGGAGCGGCCGCCCCACCAGTTCCAGGTCTCGTTCATCTCGTGGAACGGCCGGAACAGCACGGGGACGCCCGCGTCCTTCAGCTGCCGGAGGTACGGCACGACCTCGGCCATGCGCTGCCGCCAGGTGGTGTTGAGCGCGGTGCCGCCCGTGACGATCTGCTGGAACTGCGCGTCGCTGATGCTGCTCTTCACGCCGCCGTCGAACGCGCAGGTGCTCGGCCCGGTCGGCGGGCAGGCGTGCCAGGCGAGGGTGACGAGCGAGCCGTTGGCCCACTCCGTCTTCGCCTGGTCGACGACGCGCTGGCGGTTCGCGGCGTCGGCGGCGGTGAAGAACAGATCGCCGCCCCAGAGGCCCGGGTACTGCCCCGTGATGTCCTTCACCTGCTGCGTGTACTGGGCGGGGGAGCTCGCGGGCTCCTTGTTGTGCTGGCCCGAGACGATGCTCGTCCCGGTGATCGACTGCAGGTACTGCAGGACGGCGGCCTTCGACGTCGCCGGGAACGCCTGCGCCGCGTCGGGCGACGGCGTGACCAGCGGAGCGAGCAGCGCGGCCCCGAGGGTGGCGGCCAGGAGGGTGCGGCGCAGCGGGCTGCGGCGGACGCGGGATGCGCGGGTGGTGACTCCTCGTCGAGTCATGGTGGTCCTCTCCGCGGACCCTCGTCGGTGAGCGCCCGCACGGTCACCCTGAGCCCTCCGCGCGGCCTCGTCAACCCTTCCATCGATTATTGATGATATGCGCGCGATCCACTGCGCAGGAGTTGTCGTAGTCGGCGTTCGAGTACGACGACATTCGGACAGGGGACGCCGGCAGCGGGCCCGCACGCTCGCCAACGCCCCGCCGACGGGCCGCGCGCAGCCGCCGCTCGGTACTGTGGAACGGTTCCCTGCACCACCCGCCCCCGCCCGAAGGAGCCCCCATGCCCACCACTGTGAGCGGCGTCATCGCCCGGTCGAAGGGGGCTCCCGTCGAGCTCGTCGACATCGTCGTCCCCGATCCCGGACCCGGCGAGGCCGTCGTCGACATCGAGACCTGCGGTGTCTGCCACACCGACTACCACTACCGCGAGGGCGGGATCAGCGACGACTTCCCGTTCCTGCTCGGCCACGAGGCCGCGGGGCGGGTCAGCGCGATCGGCGAGGGCGTCACCCACGTCGCGGTCGGCGACTTCGTCGTGCTCAACTGGCGGGCCGTCTGCGGCGAGTGCCGTGCCTGCGTCCGCGCCGAGCCCTGGTACTGCTTCAACACCTTCAACGCGACGCAGAAGATGACCCTCACGGACGGCACCGAGCTCAGCCCGGCGCTGGGCATCGGCGCCTTCGCGGAGAAGACGCTCGTGCACGCCAAGCAGTGCACGAAGGTCGACCCGGCCGCCGACCCCGCCGCCGTCGGCCTGCTCGGCTGCGGCATCATGGCGGGCCTCGGTGCCGCGATGAACACCGGCAACGTCACCCGCGGCGACTCCGTGGCCGTCATCGGCTGCGGCGGAGTCGGCACCGCCGCCGTCGTCGGCGCGAAGCTGGCCGGCGCGAGCACGATCATCGCGATCGACCGCGACCCCAAGAAGCTCATCAAGGCCGAGGAGCTCGGCGCCACCCACGCGATCGACTCCAGCGGACTCGACGAGGCCGGCGTGGTCGCCGCCGTGCAGGCGCTGACAGACGGCTTCGGCGCGGACGTCGTGATCGACGCGGTCGGCCGCCCCGAGACCTGGCGCCAGGCGTTCTACGCCCGCGACCTCGCCGGCATCGTCGTGCTCGTCGGCGTGCCGACGCCCGAGATGACCCTCGAGATCCCGCTGCTGGACGTCTTCGGCCGCGGTGGCTCGCTGAAGTCGAGCTGGTACGGCGACTGCCTGCCCGAGCGCGACTTCCCGATGCTCACCGACCTGTATCTGCAGGGCCGGCTGCCGCTCGACGAGTTCGTGACCGAGCGGATCGGCATCCGCGACATCGAGCAGGCCTTCACCACGATGGCCGGCGGCGACGTGCTCCGCTCGGTGGTGGTGCTCTGATGGCCGCCCGGATCGACCAGCTCGTCACCAGCGGCACCTTCGCCCTCGACGGCGGCACCTGGGACGTGGACAACAACGTCTGGATCGTCGGCGACGACAGCGAGTGCGTCGTCATCGACGCGGCGCACGACGCGGAGGCGATCCTCGCGGCCGTCGGCGACCGGACGCTTCGCGCGGTGCTGCTCACGCACGCGCACACCGACCACATCGACGCGGTCGCCGCGCTGCTGGAGTCCGTCGACGTGCCGGTGCTGCTGCACGAGGGCGACCGCGTGCTCTGGGACGCGTTCTACCCCGACTCCGCGCCGAGCGGCGTGCTCGAGGACGGCCAGGTGATCAGCATCGGCGGCACCGACCTCGAGGTGCGGCACACGCCGGGGCACACGCCGGGCGCCGTCTGCTTCGTGGCGGCCGAGCTGGGCACGGTCTTCACCGGTGACACGCTCTTCCAGGGCGGGCCGGGCGCGACCGGCCGCTCCTACAGCTCCTTCCCGACGATCATCGACTCGATCACGGACCGGCTGCTGACGCTGCCGGACGACACGGTCGTCCGCACCGGCCACGGCCCGACGACCACCATCGGTGCGGAGAAGCCCGACCGCGAGGCCTGGATCGCGCGCGGTCACTGACCGGCGCTCGCGTGTTCATGCTGATCGAGCAGCCGGCGTCGCGGGCCCCCGCATCCTGATCGAGTAGCCAGCGGAGCGGGCGTATCGAGATCCACCCTTCGAACGGCGTGGGTCTCGATACGCCGCGTTCCGCGGCTACTCGACCAGCATGTGCTTCCGCGTTCCGCGGCGCGCCCGGCGGCGCAGCACGGCGCCGAGCGCGGCGAAGGCGGCGGCCATGACGAGGCCGCCGATCAGGAACGGGGTGCTGCCGCTCACCGCGCCCCAGGCGGCGAGGGCCGCCCACAGCGCGGCGAGGACGAAGGCGGTCGGGGGAGTCGTCGTCGTCCTCATCCGTCGATCCAACCCCCTCCGTCCCGGATCCGCGACGTCCGGCGACATCGATTCGTCGGGAACGGCGGTGTCCGCAGGATGCGGGCGGCCGTTCGTGACGTATCGCGGGGCGCGGCGGCGAGTCGGGCGACCGTTCGTGCCGATCGGCGAGAAGCGGCGGCGGGTCAGCCGACGGTGACCGGGGCGGCCGACGGGCGGCGCCCCTCCTTCATCCAGACGAAGAAGCCGAGCAGGGTGAAGGCGCCGTAGAAGACGTACATCAGGCCGGAGGCGTAGTAGCCGGCCGAGAAGAGCAGCGGGACGCCGACGATGTCGACGGCGACCCAGATCAGCCAGAACTCGACCCAGCCCTTGGCCATGCCGTAGGTGGCGAGCAGCGAGCCGACGAAGATCCAGGCGTCGCTCCAGACCGGCTCGTAGGAGCCGAGCGCGCGGAAGACGGGAGTAAGGATCGCAGTGCCGCCGATCATGCCGAGCACCAGCAGTCCGCGGGTGCGCCAGGAGGCCCAGCGCGGCGAGATCAGCGTGGTCGCGTCGCTGGGGCGGTGCGTCCAGCGGTACCAGCCGTAGATGCTCACGATGATGAACATGATCTGGCGGCCGGCCTGGCCGAGCAGGTTCACGGGGTTCGGGGTGTCGAACAGCGCGCCCATGAAGACGGTGAAGAGCAGTGCGTTGCCGAAGATGCCGACCGGCCACGCCCAGACCTTGCGCCGCATGCCGCCGAGGGCGCTGAGCAGGCCGAAGACGTTGCCGATGACCTCGCGCCAGAGCACTGTCTGGTCGCCGATGACGATCTGCGCGTCGAACAGCCAGTCCACGATCTGCACGGGGAGCCTCCATCGGGCGTGTCGGAGCCCACCCATGCAACCGCGGCGGGGGCGCCGCCATTCCGCGTGGCGCCGATTCGACGGCCGCTTGTCCGTTGTGCAGGTGATCCGGTACGGGGAGCGCGTGCCGAGTGGGCCTCAGCACGTTCTGCGCGCGATCGCCTGCAGATCGGACGTCGGCAGGCAGGACCTGCGGCTACGCGGCGACGAGCGAGTGCGCCTCCGCCAGCAGGGCGACCGAGCGCAGGCGGGCGGGCGTCGCGAGCGAGGCGTGGGCGACGATGACCTCGTCGGCCTCGGCCGAGCGGGCGAACTCGGCGACGTAGTCGGCGACCTGCTCGCCGGTGCCGACGCCGGTGTAGTGGGTCATGCTCGCGACGTGCGCGCCGACCGGGGCGGTCAGCAGGTGGTCGAGCTCCTCCTCGGAGAACTGCTGGTCGACGGGGATCTGGCCGCTCTGGCGCAGCAGCATCATCAGGCGGGCGCGCTTCATCTGCGCGAACTGCTCCTGCGCGTCCTCCTCGCTGTCGGCGGCGATGGCGTTCACTCCGGCGATCACGTAGGGGGCGTCGAGCTGCTCCGAGGGGCGGAAGCCGCGGCGGTACTCGGCGACGGCCTGGTGCAGCGCATCCGGCGCGAAGTGCGAGGCGAAGGCGTACGGCAGGCCGAGGGCAGCGGCGAGCTGGGCGCCGAAGAGCGACGAGCCGAGGATGTAGAGGGGGACGCGGGTACCGGCGCCGGGGGTCGCGCTGACGCCCGGGACGCGGGACTCGCCGGCGAGGAAGCCTTGCAGCTCGAGGACGTCCTGCGGGAAGCGCTCCGACGAGTCGTGCTCGCGGCGCAGGGCGCGGAAGGTGGCCTGGTCGCTGCCGGGGGCGCGGCCGAGACCGAGGTCGATGCGGCCCGGGTGCAGCGTCTCGAGGGTGCCGAACTGCTCCGCGATGGTCAGCGGGGAGTGGTTGGGCAGCATGACGCCGCCGGAGCCGAGGCGGATGGTCGAGGTCTGCGAGGCGACGTGCGCGATCAGCACGGAGGTGGCGCTCGACGCGATCGAGGCCATGTTGTGGTGCTCGGCGTACCAGACCCGCCGGTACCCGCTCCGCTCGGCCTGCTGCGCCAGAGCGACGGAGGCGGCGAAGCTGTCGCGCGCGGTCTCTCCGGGTGCGATGGGGGCGAGGTCGAGGATCGAGAGGGGAACGGTCATGAGAGAGCCAACGCGGGCGGCGGCCTCCGTGTTCCCGCGGCGGCGGGATCGGGCGTGTGCGGGCCTGCCGGAGGTGCGGAGGCGGCAGGGGCGGCGGCGCGGGGCTCGCGCAGAACATCAGCTGGGCGACGGTCTCATCTCCCCTCAGCGATGAGACCGGCTCTCAGCTGATGTCGTGCGGAGGACGCGGCCGCACCCCGGCCGCACCCCCGCCGCACCCGCGCGGTCAGCCCTCGATCGGCAGCAGGATGCCCTTCACGGTCTCGTCGGTGGCGAGGAACTCCTGCACGGCCGGGTCCTGGAAGGCGGCGACGAGCTTCTCGATGTTGGCGGTGTCCTTGTACTTCGAGCCGATGGTGAGCTGGCCGGCGAAGTCGTCGGGAGCCTGGGGCGCGAAGATCTGCTTCTCGATCGGGATGTCGGCGGCGAGGTAGTACTCGGTGTAGCCGACGGCCGCGTCGAGGTCGGGCAGGGCGCGGGACTGGGCGGCGAAGTCGAGCAGGGTGAACTGCAGGTTCTTCGGGTTCGAGGCGATGTCGTCCTGGGTCGCGGTGCCGGGCTCCGTGCCCTCCTTCAGCGTGATCAGGCCGGCCGACTGCAGCAGCCAGAGGCCCTGGGCCTCGTTCGCCGGGTCGGAGTAGAGCGAGATCGTGCCGCCGTCGGGGGTCTCGGAGACGTCGGCGTACTTGTCGCTCCAGAGGCCGAAGCCCCAGCGGAAGACGGGGGTCGCCGCCTCCTCCTCGAAGTCGGGGTTGGCCTCGAGCACCTGGCCGAGCCAGAGCTTGTGCTGGTAGACCGTCGCGGCGACCTCGCCCTCGCTGACGGCGCGGTTGATCGTGTTGCTGTCCGAGAGGCCCTTGAAGGCGACCGTGATGCCGTAGCGCGGCGCCACCTCCTCCGCCACGAAGTCCACGAGCGCCTGCTCCGAGGCGTTGCCCTCGGCCGTCGCGACGTAGAGGGTCGCGCCCTCCTGCTCGTTCGCCGAGACGGCGGGCGAGAGCAGCGGCACGGCGACGACCGCGCCGACACCGACGACGACCACCGCGGCTCCGGCGATCCAGGGCCAGCGGCGCTTCTTCTTCAGTTCGAAGCCGAGGTTCTCGGGGCCGGACTTCTCAGGGCCGGACTTCGCGGGGCCGTGGTTCTCAGTGGACATGGCAGTGCCTTTCGAGCGGTCGCGGCCGGACGGCGGCGCGCGGGAGGGACGCCCGGGCGGAGGGCCCGGGGCGGAATCAGGGGGAGGTTCGGCTAGACCGTGACCGCGACGCGCGGGGCGCGCCGGGACCGGGAGGCGCTCGGCGTGGTGCCGCGGACCAGGGCGTCGCCGGTGAGCTGCACGAGGGCGACGGTCGCGACGAGGATGACGATGGTCGCGAGCATCACGGTGGTGTCGAAGCGCTGGTAGCCGTAGGTGACGGCGACGTAGCCGATGCCGCCCGCGCCGATCGTGCCGGCGATGGCGGAGTACTCGATCATCGCGATGGTGTTGATGGTGAGGCCGCCGAGGATCTGCGGCACCGCCTCGCTGAGCTGCGCCGAGCGGATCACCTGCAGCCGCGACGCTCCGGAGGCGCGGGCGACCCGGGTCAGCGCGAGCGGCACGCTGCGCAGCGCGTTCTCGACGATGCGGGTGAAGAAGGCGATGCCGGCGATCGACATCGGCACCACGGCGGCCGCGATGCCGATGTTGGTGCCTGTGATCAGCCGGGTGAACGGCATGATCGAGGCCATCAGGATGAGGAACGGCAGCGACCGGCCGATGCTGATGATCCAGCTGAGGCTCTGGTGCGCGGCGCGGTTCTCGAACAGGCCGCCGGGGGCGAGGTTGTGCACGGCGGCGCCGAGCGGGACGCCGACGAGCACGACGATCAGCATCACGATGCCGACCATGATCAGCGTCTCGCCGAGCGCGGGCAGCACGAGCGCGGGGATGTCGGCGAGCGGGACCTTGTTGTCGAGGTGCAGCGCACCGAGGGCCAGCACAGTGTCGAGGTGCAGCGCACCGAGGGCGTGGGCACCGTGGAGGTGCACGGCACCCGCGAGCGCGCTCATGCCGCCGCCTCCTCGACGAGTGCGTCCGAGCGGACCGCGCCCCGCCGCACCGACAGCCCGAGAGCGTCGGCGGCCCGCGCGAGCCGGCGCTCCTCGACCGGTCCGAGGCCGATGGTCGCGTGCCCGACGGCCCGCCCGTCGACCGTCTCGATCGCCGCGCCGAGCAGCGCGACCGGCCCGACGGCGTCGGACAGCCGCGTCACCCAGTCGGCCGGAACTCCGTCGCGGGCGTAGCCGACGACCCACTCGTCGAGCCCCGCGCCCGGCAGCACCGAGGGGCGCACCGGGTTCAGCGCCAGGCCGAGCGGCGAGGACGCGTCGCGCAGCAGGTCGACGAGGCGGCCCGACTCCACGATGCGGCCGTGATCGAGGCGCGCGACGGAGTCGGCGACCTGGCGGACCGTCTCCATCTCGTGCGTGATGAAGAGGATCGACAGGCCGAGGTCGTCGCGCAGCTCCTTCAGGAGCGTGGTGATCGCGGTGGTCGAGGCGGGATCGAGACCCGAGGTCGCCTCGTCGGAGAGCAGGACGGAGGGGCGCAGCGCGAGCGCGCGGGCGATCCCGACGCGCTGGCGCTGGCCGCCGGAGAGCTGGTGCGGGTAATAGCGGGCGCGGTCGCCGAGGCCCACGCGCTCGAGCAGCTCGGCGACGCGGCGCTTCGTCTCGGCCGCGGTCACGCCGAGGTACTCGAGCGGGAGCGCGACGTTCTGCTCCGCGGTGCGGCGGCTGAACAGGCCGTCGGACTGGAAGACCGTGCCGATGCGACGGCGGGCGACCCGCAGCTCCCGCTCCGACAGCTGCGAGAGCGCGTCACCGTTGACGACGACGGTGCCGGAGGTGGGCCGCTCGAGCAGGTTGACGCAGGCGGCGAGGGTGCTCTTGCCGGCGCCGCTCGGTCCGACGACGGCGAAGATCTCGCCGGTGCCGACCGAGAAGTCGAGGCGGTCGAGCACCGTCACGGCGTCGGCGCCCTGCCCGTAGACCTTGGTGAGCTGCTCGAGGCGGATCATGGCGTCGGTCCTTCCAGGAGGGTTCGCGGGCGCGCCGGAGAGCGCCCGGTGCTGAGGGGCAGAGGGAGCGCGGAGTGCTCGGAGACGGCGTCCGCGTCGGTGTGCTGATGATGATGGCGCGGTGCGGCGGGCGGGCGCGACGGCGGCCGACGCTCGCCGTAACAGAAGGCGCTCGCGGCGCCCGATCCTCGCGAATCCGCTGGATCTCGCCGACGTCTGTCGGCGAAGGGAGTCGCGGCGGGCGGGGTCCGCGCACAACGTCAGCTGAGAAGGGGGGCCTCCTCTGTGGGGCGAGGCCCACCCGACTCAGCCGACGTTGTGCGGCGGCGGCGAGGGGACGGGCCCGCCGAGGGCGCTGCTCAGCGCAGTGCGTCGAGGACGGCCCGCTCGTCCCGAGGCTCCACGCCGGACCTGCGGGGCCGGTCCAGTCCGCGGGCGCGCTCGTCGTCGAGGACGCGGCGCAGGGTCTCCGCCGGAGGGCGGTGGCGGCCGCCGGCGCCGAGGTACGAGGCGGTGCTGCGCCGGCTGAAGCCGACGGCCTCGGCGGGCAGCCACAGCGGGAGCGAGCGCGGGCCGGCCCAGTAGCCGACGCCGTGCGCGAGCAGGGCCCAGTCGTCGGCGTGCACGACGTCGCCGCGGAAGCCCGCGAGCTCGGCGGCGGTGGCGAGGAGGTCGCCCAGGGGCACGGCCGGGCCGACGGCGTCGACGGCTCCGGTCACTCCCGCCGAGCCCGCCCCGTGCAGCCAGTCGGCGAGATCGTCGACGTCGATCGCCTGCGCGAACCGGCCGTCGGTCTCGGGCGCCAGGACCGTGCCGCCCCGGGCGAAGCGCGCCGGCCAGTAGCCGAGCCGGTCGCTCGGGTCGCCGGGCCCGGCGATCAGCCCGGGACGCGCGATCAGCAGCCGGTCCCCGAGGGCGTCGGCGGCGGCGCGCTCGGCCAGGACCTTCGCGTCCGCGTACTGCTCCGGGTCGGCCGGCTCGACCAGCGCGGCGGACTCGTCGGCGTCGGGCCGCACCACGTCGGCGTAGACGGAGACGGAGGAGACGAGCGTCCAGTGCGCGGCCGCGGGCGCGAGGCGGTCGAGAGCCGGCCGGGCGAGCTCGGGTGCGTGTGCGAGCTCGACGACCTCGTCCCACTCGCCGCGCAGTCCGTCGTAGGCGTTCGGATCGCGCCGGTCGACGCGCAGATGTCGCGCACCGTCGGGCACCGCTCCCGCCTCGCCGCGGGCCACGCAGGTGACCTCGTCCCCCGCCTTGATCGCCCGTTCCGCGACACGGCGCCCCAGCCATCCGCTGCCACCCAGGACCAGGACTCTGCGCATGCCCCCACTGAACCGGATCACCGCTCCGCTCCGCAGCGCTGTCCGCCGCGAGCGCAACGACCGGCGCACAGGGCTCAGCGCGCGAGCAGCTCGCCGTGGGGCATCGAGAGCCAACCGTCCTCGTCGGCGGCCCAGGCGCGCCAGGCGTCGCTGATCGCCTCGAGCTCGGCCCGGGTGGCGAGGCCGCGCTCGAGGGCGACGGTGGCGAAGGAGGAGGAGACCGCCCGGTCCGCCCACATGCCGCCCCACCAGGCGCGGTCCTCGGCGTTCTCGAACACCCAGAGCGACGCGGTGACCTCGACGCTCTCGAAGCCGGCCTCCCGCGCCCAGGCCTTGAGGCGCCGGCCCGCGTCGGGCTCACCGGCCGAGGCGCGGTGCACCCGCTGGTAGAGCGCGGCCCAGGCCTGCAGGCCCTCGGTGAAGGGGTGGATCAGCACGCCGGCGTAGTCGACGTCGCGGGCGGCGACGAGCCGGCCGACCCGGCCCCACTCGCGCAGCGCGTCGACCGGGCGGGTCAAGTGCTGCAGGACCTGGTGCGCGTGCACGACGTCGAAGGAGTCGTCCGCGAACGGCAGCGCGTAGGCGTCGGCGACCGCGAACTCCGCGGGGGAGTCGAGGGCCGCGGCCTGCGCGATCACCTCGGCCGACGCGTCCACGCCGAGCACCCGGCCGGGGGCGACCCGCTCGGCGAGGTCGACGGTGATCGTCCCCGGGCCGCAGCCCACGTCGAGGATCGAGACGCCGGGCGCGAGGTGCGGCAGCAGGTATCCCGCGGAGTTCTCGACGGTGCGCCAGCGGTGCGAGCGGAGGACGCTCTCGTGGTGGCCGTGCGCGTAGCGGCCGGTCGCGGCGGCGGCGGCGGTCGGGCTGGTCTCGGTCGCGGCCGGGCTGTTCTCGGGGTCCATGCCCGCCATTGTGTCCGTCGGCGCGCTGCCCACGCCGCGGACGCTCCTGCTGGCGAAGGCGAGCAGCGACGCCGCCACGATCACCGCCGCGCAGCCGAGCAGGACGGCCCGCGTGCCGACGAGGTCCGCGAGCGGTCCGACGAGCGCCTCGCCGAGCGGAACGGCGAGGAACGAGCCGACCATGTCGTACGAGTAGACCCGGGCCAGCGCCTCGCGCGGCACGTGGGTCTGCAGCGACTGGTCCCAGGCGATGGCGAACACCTCGAGCGCGACGCCGCCGAGCGCGAAGGCGACGATCAGTGCGGGGAGCGCGGGGACGAGTCCGAGGGCCGCGACCGGGACGGCCGTGACCGCCATCAGGGCGACGCCGATGGCCAGCGCCCGCCGCGGCCGCCAGCGCAGGGCGATCACGGCGCCGAGCGCGAGGCCGACGGTCTGCGCGGCGACGACCAGCCCCCAGGCCGCGCGGCCGAAGGACCCGTCGGCGATCACCGGCCCGAGCACCGTGGTCGCGCCGACGAACGCGGCGTTCAGCACCGTGAACTGGGCCACGACGATCCAGACCCAGCGCCGGCCGGAGAACTCCCGCCAGCCGTCGCGGAGGTCGCCGAGCACGGAGCCGGGGGCGCCGGACCGGGTCGCCGCGGGCAGGCGCAGTCCGGAGTAGAGGAGCGCGGCGAGTGCGAAGCCGGCGGCATCGATCGCGAGCCCCCACCCCGGCCCGACGAGCGCGACGACGGCCGCCCCGCCCGACGCGCCCACGATCGTCCCGGCGGTGAGGCCGAGGCGGAGCAGCGCGTTCGCGGGGCGCAGCTCGCCCACGGGGACGGTCTCCGGGACGAGGGCGGACGCGGCAGGAAGGCTCACGGCCGCGACGGCGCCGTTCAGCACGCCGAGCACGACGAGGGCGGGGATGCTCGCGGTCCCGCTGATCACCAGGGCGGCGACGACCGCCTGGGTGCCGGCGGCGGCGAGGGAGGTGCCGACCAGGATCACGGAGCGCGGCAGCCGATCGGCGAGGACGCCGCCGAGCAGCAGCACGGCGACGTTGGCGAGCGAGCGCGCGGCGACGACCAGGCCGAGGTCGGTCGCCGAGCCGGTCAGGTCGAGGACCGCGAAGGCCAGGGCGATCGGCGCGACGGCGTTGCCGAGCACCGCGGTCGTCCGGGCGGCGAGCAGCCGGCGGAACGGACGGTGCGCGAGAGGGCTGGGCGCCCGGGCCGCGGGCGGCGGAGTCACGGCCGCCGCAGCGGGAACAGCGCGGTCGTCATCGACACCGGCACCGTGCCCGGGCTCCGGGGCGGCCGGGCCGCGGCGTGCAGCAGCGCCGACGCCTCGCCGACGTGGCGGACGACCCGCCGCCAGGTCTCCGGATCGACCCAGAGCTCGGCGTCCGTCGACAGCTGCGGACCGTCGGCGCGCGCCGCGGATCGGCGCCGCAGCTCCTCGATCAGCGCCTCCAGGTGCAGCTGCCGGTCCTCCGCCGGCCCGGCCTCGACGGCCGCCGTCACGTCGAACGGCCGACCCGACGACTCGTGCCGGTAGCGCTTCGCCTCGCCGCCGCGCAGCCGCACCGTCTCGACCACCCGCACCAGCCCGGCCCGCTCGAGCACGCGGAAGTGGTAGCTCGCGGTCGCCTGCGAGAGGCCCAGCTCGCGCGCGGCCTCGGCTGCGCTCGCCGCGGCACCGGTCACCAGGGACAGCAGTCGGAGCCGGATCGGGTGGGCGGTGGCGCGCAGCTCCTCGAGAGTGGACATGCGGCCATCGTCACGCGGCGCCCGGCGGACCGTCAAACGGCTCTTTGGGGGTCGCTGCACCCCGCGGAGCAGCGAGGGCTACTGCGAGAGCTCCCGGTCGAGCCGGTCGAGGAGCACCTCGAGCGAGATCTCGAACTCCTCGTCGCTATGGTCCTCGCTGAGCAGGCCGCGCAGCCGCCGGACCTCGGGCGCGACGTCGAGGGAGACGTTCCCGTCGCCCTGCGGGATGGTCGCGTCGCCCTCGTCGAGCGGGAGGTCGGTCGGCGAGGTCTCGGCGCCCTGCACCACGGCCTGCAGCAGCAGCTGGCCGAGCAGGAAGCTGCTGAACGAGCGGTAGGCGCCGACGGCCTGCGCGTCGGTGAGCCCGCTGCCGGTGAGCGAGCGGAGGAAGGTGTTCACGGCCTCGATGCTGCGCAGCGGCGGGCGGAGCCAGGGCGCCGCCGGGTGCCGGGTCGCGACCAGCGGGAAGGCCTTCGGGTGATCGGTCGCGATGCGCCGGACCTCGTGGGCGGCCGTCTGCAGGAACTCCTGCCAGTGCCGGCTCTCGGCCTCGTCGAGGCGCACGGTGAGCTCGCGCATGAGCAGCGCGATGACGCCCTCGAGGAGGTCCTCCTTGCCGTGCACGTAGCGGTAGAGCGACATCGCCTCGACGCCCAGCTCCTGCGCGAGGGTGCGCATGGAGAGCGCCTCGGGGCCGGTGCGGTCGATCATCGCGAGAGCGGTCTCGACGATGAGGTCGCGGTTGAGCTTGCGGGCGGGGGAGCCGCTCCGCTTCGGCTTGTCACCGCGGGCCCTGCCGCCGTCGGTCCTGCCGCCGTCGCCGCCGGAGTCCGTGTCGCTGTCGGTCATGCACCGCGCCTTCCTGCAGTGCTCGCCCGCCCGGATACCAGGTGCGGTGCCGCGAAGGCAAGCACTTCCACCGTAACAACGCTTACGCCGTAAGCTCCGACGAGGCTTACGCTGTAAGTGTGCCGCTGCCGGACCGTGCCCCTCGCGGATCCCGCGCCGGTCCGCCTCCCCGAGGAGCACCCGCCGCCCCGCAGAACCCGCTGCGCAGGCGGCGCGGCTCCGCTTCGCCTCCGCACCAGCGACCCCCGCACCAGCGATCCCCGCGGCACCGTCCCGGGAGAGAAGAGAGAGCACCATGATCGACAGCAGCAGCATCGACAGCCTGATCGGCGCCGACGTGCACGGCAGCGACGACGCCAAGATCGGCACCGTCGGCCAGGTCTACGTCGAGGACAGCACGCAGACCCCGACCTGGGTCACCGTCCGCACCGGCCTGTTCGGCTCCTCGGAGTCGTTCGCGCCCCTCGCGGACGCGAGCTACGAGGGCGGCGTCCTCCGCGTCGGCTACGAGAAGTCCTTCGTCAAGGACGCGCCGCGCATCGAGGACGACGGCCAGCTCTCCGCCGACGAGGAGCAGGCCCTCTACTCGTACTACGGCCTGGGCGGCACCGCTGCCGCGCCGACCGAGGCGCCCCTCTACGACCAGGACGCCGACCGCGGCGCCGACGCCGACCGCGACGTCGACCGCAGTGCCGGCATCGACCGCGACCGCGGCACCGAGGGCCACGACACGTCGGGCCCGACGACCGACGACGCGATGACCCGCTCCGAGGAGCGCCTGCGCGTCGGCACCGAGCGCGTCGAGGCCGGCCGCGCCCGCCTGCGCAAGCACATCGTCACCGAGCAGGTCTCGAAGACGGTCCCGGTGAGCCACGACGAGGTCACCCTCACCCGCGAGCCGATCACCGAGGCGAACGCCGGCGACGCCCTCGCCGGTCCCGACCTCAGCGAGGAGGAGCACGAGGTGGTCCTCACCGAGGAGCGCGTCGTCACCGCGAAGGAGACGGTCCCCGTCGAGCGCGTGTCGCTCGGCACCGAGACCGTGACCGAGCAGCGCACCGTCGACGCCGACGTCTCGCACGAGGAGATCGAGCTCGTCGAGCCCGAGGACACCCGCACCGGCACCCGCTCCGGCGCCGAGGAGACCGTCGCCGACCGCGACGCGCGCTCCTAGCGGGACCCGCGGCGGCCGGTGAGCAGCACCGCTCGCCGGCCGCCGCACCCGCACCACCCCGCACGACCCCCTGCACCACCCTCACCCGTCCTGCTCCGGACCGTGCCCGAAAGGCTCCCCCATGGATCTCCCCGCCGCTCTGCAGAACGGACTGGCCGCGGTCATCGCGTTCGTCCCGCTCGCGCTGCTGTTCCTGCTCATCCTCATCGTCGGCCTGATCGTCGCCAAGCTCATCGAGAAGGGCCTCTCGCGCCTGCTCACCAAGGTCGGCTTCGACCGCGCCGTCGAGCGCGGCGGCATCAAGAAGGCCCTCGCGAACTCGACGCTGGACGCGTCCGACATCGTGTCGAAGATCATCTACTACACGCTCGTGCTCTTCGTGCTGCAGTTCGCCTTCGGTGTCTTCGGCCCCAACCCGGTCAGCGATCTGCTGCAGGGCATCATCGGCTTCCTGCCGAAGATCATCGTCGCGATCATCATCGTCGTGCTCGCCGCCGCGATCGCCGCCGGCGCGAAGGGCCTGATCCAGAACACCCTGGGCGGCCTCTCCTACGGCAAGGTCCTCGGGAACATCGTCGCGGTGTTCATCCTCTTCCTCGGGGTCACCGCGGCTCTGAACCAGATCGAGGTCGCGACCACGGTCACCACGCCGATCCTCATCGCCGTCCTCGCGATCATCGCGGGCGTCATCATCGTCGGCGCGGGCGGCGGCCTGATCAAGCCGATGCAGCAGCGCTGGGAGGCGATCCTCACGAAGGCCGAGGAGGAGGCGCCGAAGATCCAGCAGGAGGCGCAGAACGCTCCCTCCGTCACCGAGCAGGCCAAGCGCGCCGCCGACCAGGCGAAGCAGGCCGCCCCGGCGACCACCGCGCGCCGCCCCCGCTAGGCGCACGACCGCACCACCCGCACCATCCGCGGCCGGCTCCGCTCGCTCCGAGCAGGGCCGGCCGCGTCCGCGTCAGACCGAGGGGACCCCATGAGCGCGACACCGTCCGAGCCGACCGCGTCCGAGCCGGGACCGGCGCCGACCGCCGAGGTGGTCCTGCACGAGGAGCGCCTCCTCGTCGGCACGCGCAGGCACGCCACCGAGCGCGTCCGCGTCCGGCGGGTCGTCGTGACCGAGCAGCGGACGATCACCGTGGACGTCCGCCGCGAGGAGCTGCGCGTCACCCGCGAGCCGATCCTCGACGGGCCGCCGCTGCCCGACGCGATCACGGCGGCCCCGCAGGAGTCGATCGTCGTCGTCCTGCACGAGGAGCGGATCGACGTCGTCCGGACCGTCGTCCCCGTCGAGCGCGTGACGCTCCGGGTCGAGTCCGTCTCCGGCGCCCGCGACGTCACCGCGTCGCTGCGCCACGAGGCCGTCGAGGTCGCGTCGTCGACGGCGCAGGAGCAGGAGGGCCCCGACCTGTTCTGATGTCGGCCGCCGCCGCTACGGTCGAGCGATGACCCCGTCCCGCCCCACCTCTCCGGTCCCCGCTGTCACCGCCGAGGAGTGGGCCGAGCTCCGCGAGCGCGTCCGCCGGACCCGCTGGTCGCCCGACTGGCCGGTCGAGGGCTGGGCGGCCGGGACCGATCAGGCCGAGCTGCGGCGGCTGGCTCGGCGCTGGGCCGAGGGGTTCGACTGGCCGGCGCAGGAGCGGCGGATGCGCGCGCTGCCCTGGGCGCAGGCCGACCTCGACGGGACGCCCGTGGCCTACCTCCGCTTCGAGGCCGAGACACCCGGTCGCCTGCCGATCGTCCTGACGAACGGCTGGCCCAGCACCGCGCTCGAGCTGGTGGCGCTCGCCGAGCGGCTCGCCACGCCGTCGCGCTTCGGCGGCGACCCGGCGGAGGCGGCCACCGTCGTCGTGCCCGCCCTGCCGGGCTTCCCCTTCTCGCCGCAGCGGCCCGGGCTGGACGAGCAGACGCACGAGCTCTGGCACCGGCTGATGACCGAGGAGCTCGGGTTCGCCCGCTACGCCGCGCACGGGGGCGATCTGGGTGCCGGCATCACCTCGCGGCTGGCCGAGAGCCACCCGGAGGCCGTCGCGGGCATCCACCTGCTCGCCGTCGCCTCGCCGCGGCACGTCGAGGAGGACTCCCTCACCGCCGAGGAGCGCGCGCACGTCGAGGAGCAGCGCACCTGGTTCGCGGACGAGGGCGCGTACGAGCACCAGCAGCAGACCCGGCCGCTCACCCTCGCGCCCGCGCTGTCCGACTCGCCGGTCGGCCTGCTCGCCTGGATCCTCGAGAAGCACCGGGCCTGGAGCGACTGCGGCGGCGATCTCTCGACCCGCTTCGACGACGAGTACCTGCTCACCCTCGCCTCGCTCTACTGGTTCACCGACTCGATCTCCACGTCGGTCCGGCCCTACTGGGAGTACGCGACCGGGCGGACGGCGCGGGTCGGCCGGGTCGCCGTGCCCACCGCGCTCGCCGTCTTCCCCTTCGACCTGACGCACCCGCCGCGCAGCTGGGCCGAGCGCAGCTACGACGTCGTCCGGTACACGGCCATGCCCCGCGGCGGCCACTTCGCCCCGCACGAGGAGCCGGACCTGCTCGCCGCGGACATCCGCGCGCTGCTGGCGCTGGTGCAGTAGCGGAGATCCGCGACGCGACAATCGGCCAACAGGCTGTTGGCCGATTGGTCGTCGGCGGATAGGGCGGCCGTCACGCCCCACCCTTGCGGCCGCCCCCGGTCCGCGCGTAGCGTCGACGTGTACCTCGTCGCGAGCCGCGACGTCGGGGCGGCCACCTCACCGGCCGGCCGATCGGCTCGCGGACACGGGGGCTCCCCGCAGGAAAGACGGTCTCGTGCGCACCAGCACCGGTACTGCGTCCACGACGCAGCAGCTGCCCTCGCACTGACGACCCCTGCTCCCGCCCGCTGAACCGGGCGGACGCGCGCTCCCGCCCCGGCGGAGAGCGGTGGTCGTCGTGCGCCGACGCGACCACCGGGAGCACCGTGCCCTTCTCCACTTCACCGACCCCTCCGTCCCTCGTCCTCACCGACTGCTCGTTCGCCTGGCCCGACGGCTCGATCGTCCTCGACCGCGTCACCGCCGCCTTCGGCCGCGGCCGCACCGCGCTCGTGGGAGCCAACGGCGCCGGCAAGTCGACGCTCGTGCGGCTCGTCGCCGGCGACCTCGCGCCGACCTCCGGAACCGTCAGCGCGACCGGCGCAGTCGACCTGCTGCCGCAGCGCCTGCCGCGCGGCGCAGACGACACGGTCGCCGATCTGCTCGGGATCCGCGGCCGGCTCGACGCCCTGCACGCGATCCTGGCCGGCGACGCCGGGGCCGACCGCTTCGAGGCCCTCGCCGACGACTGGGACGTCGAGGCCCGGGCCGTCGCTGCGCTGAGCACGGCCGGCCTCGACCTCGACGCCGCCGACCTGCTCCGCCCCGTCTCGATGCTCTCCGGCGGGCAGGCGGTCCTCGCGGCCGTGACGGGAGTGGTGCTGCGCGGCCGGCCGATCGCGGTCCTCGACGAGCCGACGAACGACCTCGACCGCCGCTCCCGGCAGCTGCTGCTCGCGCTGGTCGACGGCTGGCGCGGCACCCTCGTCGTCGTCAGCCACGACCGGGAGCTGCTCGAGCACGTCGACGAGATCGCGGAGCTGCGCGACGGCGACCTGCGCACCTCGGCGGGCACGTTCTCCGACTTCGAGGAGCGGCTCGCCGTCGAGCGCGCGGCCGTCGAGCGCGACGTCCGGGCGGCCGAGCAGGTGCTGCGCGCCGAGAAGCGCCAGCGGATCGAGGCGCAGACCACGATCGCCCGCCGCACGAAGGCGGGGGAGAAGTCGGGGCGGTCGATGCCGAAGGGCGCCGCCGACTTCCGCCGCGGCCGCGCGGAGGGGACCGCCGGACGGCTCCGCTCGGGTCACGCCGAGGCCGAGGCGCGCGCGAAGGACCGGGTCGACGAGGCGTCCGGGCGGCGCCGCGACGACGACGCGGTGCGGCTCGACCTGCCCGACCCGGGCGTTCCCGCGACCCGGCGGCTCGCCGAGCTGACCGTCCGCGGCCGGACCACGGTGCTCCAGGGGCCGGAGCGCCTCGGCCTGATCGGCGCCAACGGCACCGGGAAGACCCTGCTGCTCGAGCGGCTCGTCGGCGCGGAGCCGCCGCGCCCGCATCCCGTCCCCGGCACGGACGCGCGGGCGCTCACCGAGCGCGTCGGCTACCTCGCTCAGCACCGCGAGGACATGCTCGACGACGACCGCACCGTGCTCGAGCACGTCGCGCGAGCCGCACCCGACCTGCCGATCCCGGCCCTGCGCGACGCGCTCGCGCGGCTGCTGCTGCGCGGCGCGATCGTCGACCGACCCGCGTCGACGCTCTCGGGCGGGGAGCGCTTCCGGGTGGCGCTCGCCGGGGTCGTCCTCGCGCGCCCGGTGCCGCAGCTGCTCGTGCTCGACGAGCCGACCAACGACCTCGACCTGGCGACGGCCGACCACCTGGTCGAGGTGCTGCGGGCCTGGCGCGGCGGACTCCTCGTCGTCAGCCACGACGACGCGTTCCTGGATCGGCTGGCGCTGGACGGGCGGGTGGTGCTGGATGCGCCGGAGGTGACGGACGCGCCGTGAGCTCAGCCGGCGGGGGTGCCGAGGTCGAGGGCGGCGACGACCTCGGCGACCCGGGCGCGCGCTCGCGCGTCGAGGCCGCGGATCGGGCGGGGCAGGCAGTCCGGGGCGGCCAGGCCGAGCTGCTCGGCGATCGCCGCGATCACCCGGTAGCTGCCGCCGTGCTCGGCGAAGAGGTCCCAGAGGGGCTGGAGCCGAGCGGACTCGGCCTGGGCGGCGGCGTGGTCGCCGGACTGCGCGGCTCGGAGGATCGTGCGAGCGGGGCCGGGGAGCGTGCCGCCGATCACCGAGTACCAGGCGTCGCAGCCGGCGAGCAGGCCTCGGGCGGCGGACGCGTCACCGGAGACGCCGATCGTGACGCCGGCGGGGACCTGCGCTCGGATCGCGGCCACCCGCTCGGCCGCGGCGGCCGGATCGGCGGGGACCCCGGGGATCTTGATCGAGGCGACCCAGGGCAGGTCGGCGATCGCGCCGTACAGCTCGTCGGTCAGCGCGACTCGCGTGGTGGTGGGGTTGTCGTAGACGACGAGCGGCACGGACAGCTGCGCGGTGACGTCCTCGTAGAGGCCGAGGACGTCGTCGTCGGTCAGCGGCTGGTAGCTCACCGAGGCGAGGAGCACTGCGGCGGCACCCGCCTCCTGCGCGTCCTCCGCGAGGGTGAGCACCTGCGAGGTGCGCAGCGCGCTGATCCCGACGACGACCGGCACCGCGCCCGCGTGCCGGACGGCGAGCGAGGCGACCCGGCGCCGCTCCCCGCGATCGAGGTAGGCGGCGGAGCCGGTCGAGCCGAGCGCCCCGATCGAGTCGACGCCGGCCGCGGCGAGGCGCTCGACGAGCGCGGCGAACGCCGGCTCGTCCACGGCGTCGTCGCGGAGCGGGGTGAGGGGGAAGGCGCTGAGTCCGGTGAGCACGGTGATCCGTCCGAGGGGTCGTCGCGGGAGGGGGCCCGGCCAGTGTGCGCCGGGCGGGCGGGCGCGCGCGACTCCAGAAGCGCGGGCGCGCGCTGGTCCACGGCGGCGCCCGAGGTCGTCCCGTGCCCTCCATGCCGCCTGAGGATCGAGACCAAATGAAGAAATTAAATAAATAAGGTTTCGAGATCCGGCGACTCTGCGAAGGCGAGGAGGCGGAGCCCGCCGGCGCGTCACCGCTGGGGCCCCGGTGAACGCGAAGACGTTGGGCGCTGTCGGTAGATTCGGTCGCGCCGGTGTCGATCGACGCGGGCAGCCCCCTCACCTTCAGGAGCCCGGGATGACCGCCCCCACCGTCCTCTTCGTCTGCATCCACAACGCCGGCCGCTCGCAGATGGCCGCCGGCTACCTGCGCGAGCTCTCGGGCGGTGCCGTCCAGGTGCGCTCCGGCGGCTCCGAGCCGGGCGAGAGCATCAACCCGGTCGCGGTCGCGGCGATGGCGGAGGAGGGCATCGACATCTCGCAGGCGGTCCCGCAGCTGATGACGACCGAGCAGGTGCAGGCCTCGGACGTCGTGATCACGATGGGCTGCGGCGACGTCTGCCCGGTCTTCCCGGGCAGGCGCTACGAGGACTGGGACCTCGCCGACCCCAAGGGCCGCCCCCTCGAGGAGGTCCGCCCGATCCGCGACGACATCCGCGCCCGCGTGCAGGCGCTGGTGGCGGAGCTGCTGCCGGCGGAGTAACCGCCTCAGGCGGTGCCCGCATGCTGGTCGAGTAGGCGCCTCCGGCGGTGCCTTCCATGTTGGTCGAGTAGGCGCCGGAGGCGGCGTATCGAGACCCGGCGTCCTGGCGACGGTGGATCTCGATACGTCCGCTGCGCGGGCTACTCGATCAGCATGAAGGGGCCCGAGGCGCGGTCGGCGATGGGCTCGTACTCGCTGAAGGAGGCCTCGGGCGTCCGCAGCCACTCCATGATCTGCAGGCGGGTGGGGTTGCCCAGCGCCTTCAGCACTTCGACGGTCCGCATGTCCACCGGGCCATTCTCCTCCCCGGGCAGCGTGTCAGCGGAGGGCGTGCCCCGGGTTCTGCTCGTCGTAGCGGTCGCGGGCCGCGGCGATCGCCGGCCGCTGCTCGAGCGACCAGTCGGCGAGGGCCTTCACGAGGTGGGTGAGGCTGCTGCCGGAGGCGGTGAGGGCGTAGGACACCTGCGCCGGCACGGTCGGGAAGACGGTCCGCGCGACCAGGCCGTCCCGCTCGAGGCGGCGGAGGGTCAGCGTCAGCATGCGCTGCGAGATCCCGTCGATCGCGCGCTGGAGCTCGCGGAAGCGCCGCTCACCGCTCGCGAGCTCGACGATCACGAGCACCGACCAGGTGTCGCCGACCCGGGTCAGGACGTCGCGGATCCCGCAGTCGGGATGGTCCTCCCGGCCGCAGGGCTCGAGGTCGGCGGTTACTCCGGTGTGCGTGAGTGACACGAGAGTGCCTCCTTGTCGGGGCTGACGGGGCGCAGCACGATCAGAGCGTAGTCATACCGCAGAACCACGAAAGGTGAGACCGTGATCCTCGTCACCGGCGCGACCGGGCAGCTCGGCTCCGCGATCCTCGACACCCTCCTCCGGCGCGGAGTCCCCGCGATCGGCAGCAGCCGCCAGGAGAGGCCGGGTCTGCGGAGGATCGACCTCGACGATCCGTCGACCGTCTCCTTCGCGGGCGTGGACACCCTCGTCCTCGTCTCGGCGGGCGAGGCGGAGGACGACGTCGTCGTCGCGCGGCACGAGACGGCGCTCGCCGCGGCGGAGCGCGACGGCGTCCGGCACGTCGTCTACACGAGCGTCACCGCGGCCGGCGACCACCTCGCCTTCGCCCTCGCGCACCGCTGGACCGAGCGCCGCCTCGCCCGCGGGTCCCTCCGCTGGACGGTCCTCCGCAACGGGCTCTACGCCGACCTCTTCGGCTCGCTCCTCACCTGGTCCGGGCCCCGGCTCGTCTCGGCGTTCGGCGAGGGAGCGCTCGCCGCCGTCGCCCGCGAGGACCTGGCGGAGGTCGCCGCGACGGTGGCCGCAGCGCCGGGCGAGCACGAGGACCGCGCCTACGACCTGGTCGGACCGGCGATCACCGCGGGCGACGTGGCCGAGCGGCTGGGCGTCCCGCTCGACGACCTCGGCCTCGCGGAGCGCCGGGCGTCGTACGGGTCCGCGGGACTGAAGCCGTTCCAGCCCGCGATGCTGATGTCGATCCACACGGCGGTCCGCCACGGCTTCCTCGGGGAGCCGGGCGGCGACCTGGCCGCACTCCTCGGCCGGGAGCCGGTCGACACGGTCGGCGTGGCGGCCGCCGCCGCGCTGGCGACGCGACTCGAGCGTCGTCAGGAGGCCTGAACGCCGTCGAGCACGGCCAGGCCGAGGGCGGCGAGGGTCTCCTCGTTGCGCCGGTAGTGCGACCACGGACCGATCCGGGTGCAGGTGACCAGGCCGGCCCGCTGCAGGGTCGCCATGAACTGCGACGCCGTGGACTGCGACACGTCGGCGCGGGCCTGGATGTGCTTGAGGCACACGCCGACCTCCTCGGCCGGCCTGTCCTGCGGGGGGAAGGAGCCGGGCTCCTTCAGCCAGCCGAGGATCGCCAGACGCGTCGGATGCCCGAGCGCCTTGAACGCCGTCACCAGTTCCTCGTCGCTCAGCTCCGTCATGCCGCCAGCTTATCGCCACATCGCGATATCCCGATGTCTGCTAGACAGGGCATCGTGAAAACACGATGTGAGGAGAGAGCCGCATGACGAGGACAGCACTGGTGATCGGAGCGCGAGGAGTGATCGGGGGGAATCTGATCCGGCACCTCGAGCAGGAGGGCGACTGGGACGTCGTCGGCGTCTCGCGGCGCGGCGGCGCGGACACCGCTCGGGTGCGGCAGATCGCGGTCGACCTGCTCGACCGGGAGGCGACGGCGGCGGCCCTCGCGGAGGAGACGGCGGTCACGCACGTCTTCTACGCCGCGTATCAGGACCGGCCGACCTGGGCGGAGCTGGTCGCGCCCAACCTGGCGATGCTCACCCACGTCGTCGACGCGATCGAGCCCGTCGCCCCGGGTCTCGAGCACGTCTCGCTGATGCAGGGCTACAAGGTCTACGGAGCGCACCTCGGGCCGTTCGCCACGCCCGCGAGGGAGGACGACCCGCCGCACATGCCGCCGGAGTTCAACGTCGACCAGCAGCGCTTCCTCGAGAACCGGTCGGCGGGCGCCCGGTGGTCCTGGTCCGCGCTGCGCCCGTCGGTCGTCGCCGGCGTCGGCCTCGGCAACCCGATGAATCTCGCGATGGTGATCGCCGTCTACGCCTCGATGAGCCGGGAGCTCGGGATCCCGCTGCGCTTCCCCGGGGCGCCCGGCGCGTACACGAGCCTGATCGAGATGACCGACGCGGATCTCCTCGCGAAGGCCACCGTCTGGGCGGCGACCGATCCGGGCAGCCGCGATCAGGCGTACAACATCACCAACGGCGACCTGTTCCGGTGGTCGTCGATGTGGCCGAGGATCGCCGCGTTCTTCGATCTCGAGGTCGCCCCGCCGCTGCCGATGAGCCTGACCGAGGTGATGGCCGACAAGGGCGCCCTCTGGCAGGCGATGATCGAGCGCCACGGGCTCGTGCCCACCCCGTACGAGGACGTGTCGTCCTGGCGGTTCGGCGACTTCGTCTTCGGCTGGGACTACGACGTCATCGCCGACACCTCCAAGTCGCGGCGCGCGGGCTTCCACGAGTACGTCGACACCGAGGCGATGTTCCTGCGCCTCTTCCAGGACCTCCGCGACCGGCGGCTGATCCCCTGAGCGGCGCGGCCGTGGAGCGCCTGTGCCGGGTGCGGGGATCTCGAGACGCCCGCTGCTCGGGCTGCTCGATCAGCATGACTCGCGAACGGACCAGTGAGGGGTCTCGCGCTCGGAGCAGGCCCCGGTGCGCGTCCAGTCGGAGGCGCTGAGGTGCGCGAGGGGACGCGTGTCGGGGTCTGGCCCTCGGTCGAGCCTCGTTCCGGGTCCACTCGCGCGCCCGCCACATGCTGGTCGAGTAGCCGCCGCAGGCGGCGTATCGAGACCCGCCCGTCAGCCCAGGCGTCCGGCCAGCGTCGAGAGGTCGTCGAGCACGAGGTCGAAGCCGTCGTCCTCCGCAGGGCGCTCGGCGCCGGGCCGGGCGACGTACGCGGTGCGGAAGCCGTGCTCGCGGGCGGCGCGGAGGTCCCACGGGTGCGCGGCGACGAAGAGCATCCGCTCGGGCGGGCTGCCCAGTGCAACGATCGCGTACTCGTACGCCGCGGGCGCCGGCTTGAAAGTCCGCACGGACGCGGTCGAGAGCGCGAGATCCCAGGCGATGCCGTTGCGGTTGGCGAGCCGGGCGAGGGCGTCGAGGTCGGCGTTGCTGACGCCGGCCACGATCCTGTCCTGGCGCAATGCTGCAGTCGCTGCCGCGACGTCCGGCCAGGCCGGGTAGGAGTCCTCCAGCTCCGCGACCTCCGCCAGTGCCTTTGGGTCCGGCGTCCCGCCGCAGCTCGTGATCGCGTCGCGCGCCGCGTCGACGACGAGCTGCCGATGGCGCCGCCACGGCGCCCGTCCGGCGACGACCTCGCTCATCCGCTCGTCGAGCAGCCCCGCCCAGCGCCGGTGCAGGGCCGCAGGATCGCCGAGCCCCGCCGCGGCGGAGAGGCGCTCCGCCGCGCTCGCCCACGCCGAGTCCTCGTCCACGAGCGTCCCGATGACGTCGAAGACGACGGCCTCGATGCGGCTGGCGGGGAGCGTGTCGGCAGGCATGACGCCAGTCGACCAGACCTGGCCGAACGTCGGCAAGCGCTCGACCACCGGAGGACTGCTCCGGCGTCCGCCTGCTGGGCGGCCTCCTCGATCAGCATGACTTCTCGAGTGGACCCGCGACGGGCCTCGAGGCATGAGCAGGCCCCTGTGCGCGCCCCCTCGGCGAGGCCGGCTCGCGCGAGTGGACGCGCGTCGGGCTCTGCGCCTGGGCCGGAGCCCGTTCCGGGTCCACTCGCGCGTCCGCCTCATGCTGGTCGAGACGTGGTCGTCTCGGCCGTGGCGGTCCTGCAGGCGATCGAGGGCGGTTCGGTGCAGATCCTCCCGGGCGTCGAGGACGCGCAGGATCTCGTCGACCGCATCCGCGCGGGCTGAACCGAGCGGTCAGGACGCCGGCGGCTCCTCCGCGCCGAGCTGCACCGCCAGCTCCATGCAGCGCACGCGGGCCGGGGAGAAGTCGTAGGGAAGGCTGCGGATGACGTCCGCCGCGCTCCTCGCGCGCGGACCGGCCGCGGGGGCGCGCGTCTCGTCGTCCTCGGGCGGGTGCCGCTCGTCCCAGGCCTCGGCGAGGGCGTCGTCCTCCTCCAGCTGGCCGGACTCCACGCAGACGCGCAGCAGCTCCGTCTCGAAGGCGTGCCGCTCGGCCGCCACCTGCGCCACCCGCGGATCGTCGACGGCGACGGTGTCGTCCAGGGCCTCCTCCGCCGCGTCGACGCGGTCGGACTCGGCGCGCAGGTCGGGGTGCGCGGCGAGAGCGGCGAAGCGGCCCGCCTGGATGGCGGCGCCGAGCGGGCCGAACACCCGCTCGGTGACCAGCAGGACGCCCAGGTCGTCCTGGCGCAACGAGCCCTCGGGGGCGCCCTCGAGTCGGCCGGACACGAGGTCGTCGAGCAGGCCCAGCCGGCTGCCGAGGGTGCGCATGCGCTGCACCGACACCCGCTGCCGCTGCAGCTCGGCCTCCTGCGCGGCGAGAGTGTCCTCCAGCTTGGCGAGGACGGCGGCGACCCCGTCCTCGCCGTCCGCGGTGGCGGCATCGGCGCCGTCGAAGGCGTCGCGGATGTCGTCGAGGGCGATCCCGGCGTCGGCCGTGCGGCGGATCCAGAGCAGCCGGACGATCTCCGCGTGCCCGTACCGGCGGCGCCCGTCGCCGCCCCGCTCGCGTTCGGGGAGCAGGCCGATCTGGTGGTAGTGCCGGATCGTCCGCGGGGTGACGCCGACGAACGCCGCGGCGTCGCCGATCAGGACCTCACGGGGCGGGGTCGGGAACGGGTGCATGGCGGACCTCTCGAAGCGGGACGGCGTGTGCTTCGAGCAGACCACATGACGCTGCGGCAGGAGCAAGCCGACCACCCTGCGGGTGGAGGTCCCCATGCTGGTCGAGTAGCCATCGGAGGCGGCGTATCGAGACCCGCCCTGCTGGAGACGGTGGATCTCGATACGCCCGCTGCGCGGGCGTATCGATCAGCATCCGCTGCGCGAGCCGCTCGATCAGCATGCAGGCCCGGCCGCTACGAGGTGTAACCCGCCTGGATGGTGTCGAGGACCTGGTCGGTGCTCGAGCCGTCGATCCAGTCCACGATGCCCTTGAAGAAGCTGTCGGAGCCGACGGCCTTGGGCATCAGGTCGGAGGCGTCGAAGCGGAAGGTCGTGTTCGGGTCCTGCAGGATCGCGATCGAGTCCTTCAGCACGTCACTGCTCGCGTTCTCCGGGTCGAGACCCGTGTTCGCCGAGATGACGCCGCCGAGCGAGACGCGGCTGTTGGCCCAGTCGGCGCTGGCCAGGTACTCCTGGACCTTCGCGGTGTCCTCGTCGTCGGAGAACGCGGCGACGAACTCGCCACCACCGGTGACGGCCTGGTCGTCGTCCGCGGCGATCGGCGGGGTGAGGAACGCCCAGACGTCGCCGTCCTCCGCCACCGTGGCGTCGGCGCCGGTGATGAAGCCCTCGAAGAAGGACGCCTGGTGGGTCAGCGCGCAGGAGCCGTTCGCGATGTTCTGCGCGACGTCGCCGAAGGCCGTGGAGTTGATCGAGGACACGTCGCCGTAGCCCGCGTTGACGAGCGTCGGGTCGAGCAGGATCGAGCCGACCCGGTCGAACGCGGCCTTGATCTCGGGGTCGGTGAACGGGGTGTCGCCCGCGACCCAGGAGTCGTAGACGTCCGGGCCGGCCTCGCGGAGGACGGCGTCCTCGATCCAGTCCGTGCCCGGCCAGCCCGACGCGGCGTCGGAGGCGAAGCCCGCGCACCAGGACGGTCCGCCGGACTTCTCGGCGATGGTCGTCCCCAGCGCCTCCATCTCGTCCCAGGTCGTCGGGACCGAGACGCCCCACTCCGCGAACTTGGCCGGGGAGTACCAGACGTAGCCCTTGACGCTCGCCATCAGCGGAGCGCCGTACTGGGTGCCGTCGACCTGGCCGTACTTCTGCCAGTCCTCCGACCAGTTCTGCTTCACGTTCGCCAGAGCGCCCTCGGGCAGCTCCTTCACCTTGCCCGACGCCACCGTGTCGGCGAGGAGTCCCGGCTGCGGGAAGATCGCGAGGTCCGGGACGTCACCGCCCTGGACCTTGATGCCGATCTGCTGCTCGAAGCCCTTGTCGCCGGTGTAGTCGATCTCGATCCCCGACTCCTCTTCCCAGTCCGCCCAGGACTCCTCGAGCAGGGTCGCCTCGTCGCCGTTGATCGTGCCGTAGACGGTGACCGAGCCGTCGCCCGCGGCGCCGCCGGAGCTCGCGCCGCCGCCGGCGTTCGGGTCGTTGGGGTCGCTGCTGCTGGAGCAGCCCGCGAGCGCGAGACCGGCGGCCGCGAGAACGGCGACCGGAAGGGTGAGACGACGGTGCAGGGATGACCGCATGGTTCCTCCTCGTTGAGTGATGGTGCGACGAGGGGAGGAGCCCCCCAGCTGCGTCTGGCCAGCGTACGTCTCAGGAGAGCGCTCTCTCGGTAACGATCCGGCCTCGATCACGGGGCGGCCCGTCGTCGGCGTCCCTGCCCCCGCCCAGCGGGCTCCGCTACCCTGACCGGGTGATTCCTCCTGTCGTCCGCTCCGCGCGCGCCCGCGCCGCGGTGCCGGCGGCGTTCCCCACGCGGCTGCTGCTGACCAAGCGCACCTCGGGGACCAACGGCTGGATGAGCCTCTGGGGCACGAACGCGCACGGCGAGATCGCCGGCTGCCCGCCGCCGCGCGCCTGACCCGCGACCGTCCCTCCGAAGGAGCCTGCGGTCGCGCGTCCCCGCGTCCCCTCTTCCTCCGACCGGAGCACTCATGCCGCATCACCCCCTGCCCGCCGACCAGGCCCCGCACTCGATCTGGCGCGGACTCCGCCAGACCCTGCAGAAGGACACGACAGGCGGAGCCCTCCTCCTGAGCGCGACCCTGCTCGCCCTGATCATCGCCAACAGCCCCGCCTCCGGCCTCTACGAGACAGTCCGCGACTTCCGCTTCGGCCCGGAGGCGCTGCACCTGGACCTCTCCGTCGGCTCCTGGGCCGCCGACGGCCTGCTCGCGATCTTCTTCTTCGTCGTGGGCCTCGAGCTCAAGGAGGAGTTCGTCGCCGGCAAGCTGCGCGATCCGCGCACCGCCGTCGTGCCGATCGTCGCCGCGGCCGGCGGCGTGGTCGTCCCCGCGCTGATCTTCGTTGCGATCAACCTCCCGCGCGGCGGAGCGGCGCTGGACGGCTGGGCGATCCCGGCTGCGACCGACATCGCCTTCGCCGTCGCCGTCATCGCCGTCGTCGGGAAGTTCCTGCCGCCCGCTCTGCGCACGTTCCTCCTGACCCTCGCGGTCGTCGACGACCTGATCGCGATCACGATCATCGCCGTCTTCTACACCGCCGGCATCGACGTGCTGATGCTGCTGCTCGCCCTGATCCCGCTCGCGGTCTTCGCCGTCTGCGTGCAGCGCGGCGTCCGCGCCTGGTGGGTGCTCATCCCGCTGGGTGTCGCGACCTGGGCGCTCGTGCACGCCTCCGGGATCCACGCGACGGTCGCCGGAGTGCTGCTGGGCTTCGTCGTCCCGGTCGTCGCCACGAAGCGCGCGCGCGTGCAGGTCGGCACCGACCAGGCCGGGAAGCCGCTCTACGACGGCCTCGCCGCCCACTTCGCCGACCGGTGGAGCGTCCTCTCGACCGCGTTCGCCGTCCCCGTCTTCGCCTTCTTCTCCGCCGGAGTCACCGTCGGCGGCGTCTCGGGCCTGATCGCGTCGTTCCAGGACTCCATCGCCGTGGGCATCATCGCCGGACTCGTCCTCGGCAAGGCCATCGGCATCACCGGCAGCACCTTCCTCCTGACCCGCTTCCGCGGCATCTCGCTCGACCCGACGATCCGCTGGATCGACGTCCTCGGCATGGCCTTCGTCGCCGGTATCGGCTTCACCGTCTCGCTCCTGGTCGGCGAGCTCTCCTACGGCGCCGGCAGCGAGTCCGACGACCACGTGAAGGTGGGCGTGCTCGCGGGCTCGTTCCTCGCCGCGCTCATCGGCGGCAGCATCCTCTCGGTCCGCAACCGGCACTACCGCCGCGCGGAGAACGACGCGCAGCACGTCGCCGTCGCCGACTCCGCCGGCTGAGACCGGGTCCGACGCCGGATCGAGACCCCGATCGCCCCGGGATTCCGGTAGTTTCGAGACGCTCGGCTCTCCCGGTCCACCCGCCCGGCGTCCCTTCTCCCCCGAATCCTGGCGGGGGAGCGCACGGACCCCCGCGGGACCCGGGTGCGGCGCGTCCCCGGACGTCACCGCGACGCCGGCTCCCGCGTACCCGGCGCGGGGACGACCCCCCGAAAGGCGTCCTCATGGACCCCGACATCGACCCGTGCACGCCCCTGCGACCCCCGCTCCGCTCCTCCGCGGAGGTCCCTCCGAGACCCGCGCGCCGCGGCCGGCTGCGCGCCTCGCTCCTCGCGGTCGCCGCCGTGCTCGCCCTCGTCGTCGTCGGCGTCGTCGTGCCCACCGCGAGCGCCGAGACCGCGTGCGCACCCGGGCAGAACGCGATCGTCTGCGAGAACGCGAAGCCGGGCACCGACCCGTCGGTCTGGGACGTCTCCGGGGCCGGCGACCCGTCCATCCAGGGCTACTCCACCGACATCAGCGTCGACGTCGGCCAGCGGATCGACTTCAAGATCGACACCGACGCCGCGGCGTACTCCATCGACGTCTACCGCACCGGCTGGTACGCCGGGAAGGGCGCCCGCCTGATCACCTCGGTGACCCCGACCGCGGCCCTCCCGCAGATCCAGCCCGAGTGCCTCTCGGACGTCACCACCGAGCTCTACGACTGCGGCACCTGGGCCGTCTCGGCGGGCTGGGACGTGCCGAGCACCGCCGTCTCCGGCGTCTACGTCGCGCTGCTGACCCGTGCCGACACCGGCGGCCGGAGCCAGATCACCTTCATCGTGCGCGACACCGCCAGCACCTCGGCCGTGCTCTTCCAGACCTCCGACCCCACCTGGCAGGCCTACAACACCTACGGCGGCTCGAACTTCTACAGCGGCGGCGCCAACGGCCGCGCCTACAAGCTCAGCTACAACCGCCCCGTCACCACCCGCGGCGACAACCAGGGCCGCGACTTCTACTTCGCCAACGAGTACCCGCTGGTGCGCTTCCTCGAGCGCAACGGCTACGACGTCAGCTACTTCTCCGGGATCGACACCGACCGCTTCGGCTCGGCGCTGAAGCAGCACCGCACCTTCCTCTCGGTCGGCCACGACGAGTACTGGTCCGGCGCCCAGCGTGCGAACGTCACGGCCGCCCGCGACGCCGGGGTGAACCTGCAGTTCCTCTCCGGCAACGAGAACTACTGGCGCACCCGCTACGAGCCGTCGCAGACCCCCGGCGGCGCCGACTACCGTACCGTCGTCACCTACAAGGAGACCTGGGCGAACGCGAAGACCGACCCGGCGGCCGAGTCCACCGGCACCTGGCGCGACCCGCGCTTCGCCTCCGTGGCGAACGGCGGCGGCCGGCCCGAGAACTCCCTGGCCGGCACGCTCTACATGGTCAACTACTCCGATCTGCCCGTGACGGTCAGCGCCGCGGAGGGGAAGCTGCGGCTCTGGCGCAACACCTCGCTCACCGGGCTCGCCACCGGCAGCCGCGCCGCGCTGGCCCCGCACACCATCGGCTACGAGTCGAACGAGGACGTCGACAACGGCGCCCGCCCGTCCGGCCTGATCCGCCTCTCGACGACGACCGGCGCCGTCCCCGAGTACCTGCAGGACTTCGGCACCACCGTCGCGGCGGGCACCACCCGGCACAACCTCACGCTCTACAAGGCGTCGAGCGGCGCGCTGGTGTTCTCCGCCGGCTCCGTGCAGTGGACCTGGGGCCTCGACCAGGAGCACGACGGCAACGGCGCAGCCGCCGACCTCCGGATGCAGCAGGCGCAGGTGAACCTCTTCGCCGACATGGGCGTGCAGCCCACCACGCTGATGAGCGGCCTGGTCGCCGCGACGAAGAGCACCGATACCGCGGGCCCGACCGTCTCGGTGACGAACCCCTCGGGCGCCACCAGCAAGGCCAACGGCAGCAGCGTCACGGTCTCGGGCAGCGCGTCCGACGCCGCGGGCAAGGTCGCCGGCGTCGAGGTCTCGACGGACGGCAGCACCTGGCACCCCGCCTCCGGCACCACCTCCTGGACCTACAGCTACGTCCAGCACGGGACCGGCACCGGCACGATCCGGGTGCGCGCCGTCGACGACAGCGCGAACATCGGCGCCGTCACCAGCCGCGCCGTCACCATCACCGGCACGGCCACCGTGTTCGGCGCCGAGGTGCCGAAGACCGCCGATTCCGGCGACGTCGATCCGGCCACCCTCGGCCTGCGCTTCACCCCGACCGCCGACGGCTTCGTCCAGGGCGTGCGCTTCTACAAGAGCGCGGGCAACACCGGCCCGCACACGGGCGCCCTCTGGAGCGTCGACGGCCGGCAGCTGGCCACCGTCGCCTTCGCGAACGAGACGGCGAGCGGCTGGCAGACCGCCACGTTCGGCGCGCCCGTCGCCGTCACCGCCGGCACCACCTACGTCGTCTCGTACACGACCACGACCGGCCGCTACTCGGCCGCGGACTGGTTCTGGTCGAGCGCCGGCTACGACGCGGCCCCGCTGAAGGTGGCCGGCGGCTTCGGAGCGACGCCCGCCGGGGTCTACAGCACCACCGGCGGCTTCCCGACCGACAGCTACCGCGCGAACAACTACTACGTCGACGCCGTCTACAGCACGGTCGACGCCACGCCCCTGAGCGTCGCCTCGCAGACGCCGCTCGCCGGCTCCTCGAGCGTCGCGCCGTCGACGAAGGTCTCGGCCGTCTTCTCGAAGGCGGTGACGGCGACCTCCGTCGCGATGACCCTGAAGACCGCCGCCGGCGCGAGCGTCGCGGGCAGCACCGCGTACAACGCCACCACCCGCACCGCCACCTTCACGCCCACCTCCCCGCTCGCCGCGTCGACCGGCTACACCGCGACCCTCGCCGGCACCGCGACCGGCGGCGGAGCGGTCACCTCGGGCGGCAGCTGGACCTTCACCACGCAGGCGCCCGACACCGTCGCGGGAGCGTGCCCGTGTCGGCTCTTCGACGACTCGACGACCCCCGGGATCGCCCAGGTCGCCGAGGGCACCCCGGTCACGCTCGGCGTCCGCTTCGCCCCGCTCGTCGACGGCACCGTCACCTCGCTCCGCTTCTACAAGGGCCCCGGCAACACCGGCACCCATATCGGCACCCTCTCGAACGCCGACACCGGCGCCGAGATCGGCCGCGCGACCTTCACCGCCGAGAGCACGGCCGGCTGGCAGCAGGTCGTCTTCGCCACTCCGGTGGCCGTGACCGGCGGCACCGACTACGTCGCCGCCTACACGTCGACCACCGGCACCTACTCCGCCACGATCAACGGCTTCGGCTCCGGATCCACGCGCGGTCCGCTGGTCACCGCGAGCGACTCCGGCGCCTACACCTACTCCGGCGGCTTCGCGGGGCAGCGCTCGACCACGAACTACCTGGTCGACGTCTCCTTCACGCCGTCGGCGGCTCCCACGCCGACCCCGACCCCGACGCCGACCACCCCAGCGGGCACGCGCCTGTTCGCCGACGCGACGCCCGCGACCGCCTCCGTGGAGGACTCGTCCTCGGTCGAGGTGGGGATGGCCTTCACCGCCTCCGCCGCGGGCAGCGCCACGGGCATCGCCTTCTACAAGGGCTCCCGCAACACCGGCACCCACGTCGGCTCGCTGTGGGACGCCTCCGGCACGCGGATCGCGCAGGTGACCTTCACCGGCGAGACCGCCACCGGCTGGCAGAGCGCCGCCTTCGCGACGCCGGTCGAGCTCGTGCCGGGCGCCCGCTACACGGTGTCGTACCTCGCGCCGGCGGGCTACTACGCCGCCACGGGAGCCGGGCTGGCGTCGCCGGTCACGAACGGCCCGCTGACCTCGGCCTCCGGCGACAACGGCGTGTACCGCTACGGATCCGGCGGGGTCATGCCGTCGTCGTCGTACAACGCCACGAACTACTTCGTGGACGTCTACTTCCAGGCGAAGGGGTAGGGGCGCGGGAGCAGTGCGTCGAGACCCTCCTCCGGGCCGCTAGTCGACGTACGCCCCCTCGACGCCGAGCGCTTCGATGTCCAGGCCGGTCCCGGACTCGATCATGTCGCCCGAGGGGCCGTCGACGACGACCGTGTATACGTCCCAGGTCTTCGCCACCGTGCCGGAGATCGCGCCGTAGTTCTGGACGGTGTCGTGCGCCGTCAGGACCCAGACCGGGCGGTCCGCGGCGATCTGCACGTCGGAGCCCAGGCGCGGACTGATCCTCTGCAGATCCCCGTAGGCCAGGGCGGCGGCGAAGACGGGGATCTTCTCGGCGCCGTCGTCGCTGCCCGCTCGCAGGGAGCCGACGAGCTCGGAGACGGGCACCAGGGGCTCGGTCGTGTCGTACGGCTGCAGAGCGGGGAAGTTCGCCACCCGCTCCGCGAGGGCCTCCTCCGGGGAGATCGTGGGCTCGCCGCCCGCGGCATCGTGGTGGGCGATCTGCTCGATACCGAGTACGGCGTCTTCGCCGGCCTTCGCAGCGGAGACGCTCGTCGCTGTCGTCGTCGTGGCCGTCGTCGTGGCCGCGACCGCGCCCGCCGCGAGCAGCACGCCGGCGACCCCCAGCGCTACGCGCGTGCTTCTCATCGGAACCCCCGTCTCGAGTCCGTCCCGGATGTCGTGAGCGTAGCGGCGGAGGGGCCCGTCTCCTAGGGGCGGGGCAGGAGGGGTGGGAGTGGCACCCCGGCCCAGCCGCCCGTCGAGCCTCTCCCCCGCGGCATCGCTTACCCCGGAGACTGCAGAAGCCCCACATGAAGTGGGGCTTTCACACTGGTGACGAGCAGATCCTGCCTGCCGTTGTTCTCGACGAGATCAGCATCCGACGCCGCCCTCGGCCGAGCCTCTCGTCGCCGGCCGAGGTCTCCGCGATCAGCGCATCGGCCACGGACGGCCTGCCGCTGCGGCGGCTGGAACGCGTCCGCGTCTCAGTTCTCTGAGCTCGCCGCTGTCAGCCCCCGCCCCGGAGAGCGTCGCATGATGGCGGGATGTTCATCCCGACCCGAGCCGCCGGTCTCGAGGCGCTCGACGACTTCGTCGCGCGTGCCGGCTCCGCCTACACGCGTGAGCGCAATCACGACCACGGACCGTCCCGGAGCAACGTGTCCGGGCTCTCCCCGTACCTCCGCCACCGGCTCGTCACCGAGCGGGAGGTCGTCGCCGCGGTTCTCTCCCGCCACACGCTGACCGCCGCGGAGAAGTTCGTCCAGGAGGTGTTCTGGCGCACCTACTGGAAGGGCTGGCTCGAGCAGAACCCCGAGGTGTGGCGCCGCTACCGCCGCGAGGTGAGCGAGTTCGAGGGTCACCTCCCGACCGGCTACCGCGACGCGATTGAGGGCCGGAGCGGCATCGACGCGATGGACGCCTGGGTGCGCGAACTCGTCGAGACCGGCTACCTGCACAATCACACGCGCATGTGGTTCGCGAGCATCTGGGTCTTCACCCTCGGCCTGCCCTGGCAGCTCGGCGCCGACTTCTTCTACCGGCACCTGCTCGACGGCGACGCCGCCTCCAACACTCTCTCCTGGCGCTGGGTCGCCGGCCTGCAGACCCCGGGCAAGACCTACCTCGCGACCGCGTCGAACATCGCCAAGTACACCGAGGGCCGCTTCTCGCCGCAGGGCCTCGCCACCTCGGCGCCCGCGCTCAGCGAGGAGCACTTCCCGCCCCGGACGCCGATCGAGCCGGACGACGTCGACGGCACGATCGGCACCCGGCCCGGACTCCTGCTGCACGAGGAGGACCTCGACGCGGGGAGCCTCCTCGCCGAGCAGCCCGGGCTCGCGGAGCGGCTGATCGCGACCGCGGTCTTCGCGGACCCGGGGGAGCGCTCGCCGTTCGCGGTCTCCGAGGCGGTGCAGGACTTCACGGCTGCGGCGATCGCCGACGCCGCGGAGCACACGTCGGACAAGGGCGGGCGGCCGGCGCGGGTGCTGGCCGATGCGCTGCCCGCGACGGTCGTCGACTGGGCGGCCTCCGAGCGGCTCGACACCGTGGTGGTCCCCTACGCGCCGGTCGGCCCCGTGCAGGAGCGGTTGGACGCGCTCCGCTCCGCCCTCGCTCAGGAGGGCATCGCGCTCGTCACGGCGCGCCGCCGCTGGGACGGCTCCGCGTGGCCGTCGGCCTCGCGCGGGTTCTTCGCCTTCAAGAAGCGGATCCCGACGCTGGTGCGCGGCCTGGACGAACCGGCCGACGCGGTCCGGCTGTTCTGAGCCGCGGCGGGGGAGGAGCGCTCACGACCCGCTGAGCGCCTCCCCCGCCGAGTCCTCCTGCACCGCGGACGAAACCGCCCTCACCCCTCCCCGACGATGTTCGCGGGCCGCTCCGAGCGCAGAAGCGCCTCGATCTGCCGGCGGAGCAGCGCGAGGATCCGCGGCGTCATGGCTGAGGAGGCGCCGCCGACGTGCGGCGTGAGGATCGTGTTCGGCGTGCTCCAGAGCGGGTGCGCGGGAGGGAGCGGCTCGGGGTCGACGACGTCCAGCGCCGCCCGCACCCGTCCCCGCTCGAGATGCCCGACGAGGGCGTCCGTGTCGACGACCGCCCCTCGCGACACGTTCACGAGCAGCGCGCCCGGCGGGAGCGCGGAGAGGAAGGCGTCGTCGACCAGGTGGTGCGTCGACGCGTCGAGGGGGACGGCGAGGAAGACGACCTCGACCTCGACCTCGGCGGCGAAGGACGCGAACGCGGCGATCGGATGCACCGGCCGCTCGGCGTCCTCCCGCGCCGTCCGGGCGAAGCGCAGGACGTCGACCTCGAAGCCCGCCAGGCGCCGCTCGATCGCGCGCCCCACCCCGCCGGAGCCGATGATCGCGACCGTCCGGTCGGCGAGGCTCTCGCCGGGGACCTGCCGCCAGGTCGCCGTCTCCGCCGCGCGCACGTAGGTGTCGATCCCTCGCAGCGAAGCGATCGCCAGACCCACGGCGAGCTCGGCGGTGGACGACTCGTGCACGGAGCTCGCGTTGGCGAGCAGCGCACCGGGCGGAAGAGCGGCCAGGACGCCCTCGACGCCGATCGTCTGCGCCTGCACGAGCCGGCAGTCGACCGTCCTCAGCGCGTCGAGCAACGCCGGGTCGCCCTGATAGGGGAGGACGACCATGTCGTAGGCCGCACGGGGAGGCGGGCCGGCCAGGTCCCAGAGGTCGAGCTCGTAGGAGCCGTCGCCCGGTCGGAGGGCGTCGAGCAGGGCGGGGCTCGGGACCGAGACCGTGAGAGGAGAGCGCGTCATGCCCCTCACCCTTGCCTACATCGTGGGTTCATGTCCATAATCTAGGAATCGCTTCCCGGCGCGACAGCGCAGGACCGGGAGCACTCACCTGATGGGACGACGATGACGTCAGACACCTTCACCCTCGTGATCACGGCGGTCGCCATCCTCGGCGTCGTCGTGCTGATCACCCGCTTCCGCCTCAACCCCGTCGTGGCGCTGGTCCTCGGCTCGGTCTTCCTGGGCCTCGCGATCGGCCTGGGCCCCGCCGAGACGATCAGCACCGTCACCGGGGGCTTCGGCTCGATCATGACCGAGGTGGGCCTGCTCATCACCTTCGGCGTGCTGCTGGGCTCGATGCTCAGCGAGATGAACGCCATCCAGCGGCTGGTGTCCCACCTGCTCCGGATCTTCGGCGCGAAGGGACTGCCCTACGCCATGGGCCTGACGATCGGGACGCTGCTGCAGTCGATCTTCCTCGACGTGCTCCTGGTCATCTCCGCGCCGCTGGCCCGGAGGATGGCGCCGCAGATCGGCAAGCACGGAGTCCCGCGGATCGCCACGGCGATGGCCATCAGCCTCGAGTGCGGCATCGTGCTGATGGTCCCCGGAGTCGCCGCGCTCGCCCTCGCCGGTGTCCTCGGCGTCCCGCTGGGGACGATGCTGCTCTTCGGGCTGATCGTCGTCGTGCCCACCATCCTGATCTCGATCCTGATCATGAGCACCCTCTTCCGACTCGGGTTCTGGAACCCGGAGAAGGACGAGGCGCCCTTCGAGGAGGAGACCGCCTCCGAGCCCGTGCCGCTCGACACGTCCTCGCTGCCCGTCTCCGAGCGGCTCAGCAAGGTGGGCGGAGTGCCGCGGGGGATCGCGGTGGCGCAGCGCGAGGCCGTGCGGACCGAGCCCCGGCTGATCCTCCTCTTCGCCCCGCTCCTGCTCTGCCTGGCCCTCATCGCCACCGGCGCGATCCTGCAGATCGCCGAGGTGTCGATCGCTCCGCTGGATCTGGTGACCGACCCGGTGGTCGCGCTGCTCCTCGCCGTGCTGGGGACCAGCGCGGTCGGCCGCTTCACCGTCGGACGTCCGCGGGTGGAGAAGTCGGTGGTCGCCGGATTCCGCGAGAGCGGGCAGATCCTCATCCTGACCGGCGTCGGCGGCTCCCTCGCCGCGGTCGTCGCCGCGACCGGGCTCGGCGACATCCTCGGGCAGGCTTTCAGCGCCAACAGCTTCGCCCCGCTGCTGATCGTCTGGGCGATCGCGGCCGTGCTGCACGTGGCGGTCGGCTCGGTGACGATCTCGGCGATCACCGCGGCGGGCATCCTCGCCCCCATCGCGCCGGTGATCGGACTCGACCCGATCCTGATCGCCCTCGCCGCCGGTGCGGGCTCGCTCTTCGCGGTCCACGTCACCAGCAACACGTTCTGGCTGCTCCAGTCGCTCCTCGGCCAGACCACGCGTGGCACGCTCAAGACCTGCACCATCGGCGTCTCGGTGGCCTCGGTCGTGGCGCTGGGCGTCACCCTCGTTCTCAGCATCTTCATCTGACCCGATCGGAAGGCAGATCGTGACCACCGCACCTCCCACCACACCGCCCGCAGCACCCCGCATCGCCCCGCTCGACGGGCTCCGCGTGCTCGAGCTCGGCAACTTCATCGCCGCGCCCACCGCCGGCCGGCTGCTGGCCGACTTCGGAGCCGAGGTGATCAAGGTCGAGCGCCCGGGCACCGGCGACGAGCTGCGGAAGTGGCGCCTGCACGCCGGCTCGACCACCTCGATGCTCTTCCACACGATCAACCGCAACAAGAAGTCGATCACGCTCGACCTCCGCACCGAGGAGGGGCGCGACGCCGTCCGCCGCCTCGCCGCGGAGTGCGACGTCGTGCTCGAGAACTTCCGCCCGGGCACCCTGGAGAAGTGGGGGATCGGACCCGACGTGCTGAACGAGGCGAACCCGGACATCGTCATCGGCCGCATCTCGGCGTTCGGGCAGACCGGGCCCCTCTCCGAGCGGCCGGGCTTCGCCGCCGTCGCCGAGGCGATGGGCGGGTTCCGCGAGCTCGTCGGCGACCCCGACCGGCCGCCCGTGCGCGTCGGCGTCTCGATCGGCGACTCGATCGCGGGCCTCTACGCCGGCTACGGAGTGATGATGGCGCTCTTCCAGCGGCAGACGCGCCGCGCAGCGGGCCTGGGGCCGGCGCCGCTCGAGGAGCGCGTCGTCGACGTCGCGCTGAACGAGGCGATGTTCTCGATGATGGAGTCGCTGATCCCCGACTACCAGGCGCACGGCATCGTCCGCGAGCGGGTCGGCGGGCGGATGGAGGGCATCGCCCCCACCAACGCCTACACCTGCTCCGACGGGTCGAGCATCGTCATCGCGGGCAACGGCGACGCCATCTTCCAGCGCTTCATGGGGATCATCGGGCGCGAGGACCTCGCCGCCGACGAGGGGCTGGCCACGAACGACCTGCGCTGGAAGCGCCGCGACGAGCTCGACGCGGCGATCGGCGCCTGGACCGCGACGAGGACGTCCGCCGAGGCGCTCGCGATCCTCGACGAGTGCGGCGTCCCCTCCGGCCCCATCTACACCGCCGCCGACATCAGCTCCAGCGAGCAGTACGCCGCGCGCGACATGATCCAGAAGTTCGACGTCGACACCGGCGCCGGCACGATCGAGGACGTCGGCTTCCCCGGCGTCGTCCCCGTGCTCGGCGGTCGATCCCTCCCCATCCAGACCCTCGCCCCGGCACTGGGGCACGACACCGAGGAGGTTCTGGCGATGCTCCAGAGCAGTACCCCGACCACCCGCGCCACCGAGGCGGACGCCCGATGACCGCCGCGGCCCCGACGGCCTCCGTCGCGACGATATCCGCAGCCCGGCTGCGCGACGTCACCCTGCGCGACGGCCTCCAGCTCACCGGCCGGATGCTCTCCACGGAGCGCAAGGTGCGCCTCGCCCGCGCGCTCTTCGCCGCGGGAGTGCCGGAGCTCGAGATCGGCTCGATGGCACGCGGCGACGTGGTGCCGCCGATGGCGAACACCCTCGAGGTGATCGAGGCGCTGACCCCCGAGGAGCTCGAGAAGAGCTGGGTGTGGGTCGCCACTCCGCGGCACATCGAGAAGGCCGCGGCGGCCGGGGCGCGCAACTTCCAGTACTGCTTCTCGGCGTCCGACTCCCACAACAGGGCGAACATCGGCCGGCCCACCGAGGCGAGCCTGGACGCCATGCCCGACGCGGTCGCGCTGGCGCACGGCGTCGGCGGCCGGATCCAGCTGTGCATCGCGACCTCCTTCACCTGCCCGTTCGAGGGGATGGTGCCGGAGGAGCGCGTGCTCGCGATCGCGAACGACCCGCGGGCCGAGGGCGCGGAGGACATCGTCATCTGCGACACCCTCGGGCAGGCGCATCCCGGTCAGGTCGCGTCGCTCGTCTCGCGCGTCGCCGCGGAGACGCCCCCGCGCGAGATCGTCTTTCACGGCCACGACACCTGGGGAGCCGGGGTCGTCAACGCGCTCACCGCCGTGCAGGCCGGCGCGACGGTCGTCGACGGCGCCCTCGGCGGGCTGGGCGGCTGCCCCTTCGCGCCGGGAGCGAGCGGCAACACCGCGTCCGAGGACCTCCTCTTCGCGATGCGGCCGGAGTGGCTCGACACCGCGGCGTTCGCGCAGCTCGTGCGCGAGTCGGAGAGCCTGCTCGAGGACCTCGGCGAGCCCAACCGGTCGAAGGCGCGCCAGGGTGCGCGGTCGACGGCGGAGGCGTTCCCGTGGGTCGTCCCGGCTGAAGGGGTCGTCCCGGCCGACGTCAGCTGACCGAGGCCGGCGCGCGCCCGCCGAGCCGCCGCGTCGCCTGGTCGGCGGCCTCGCGCACGAGGGGCGTCCAGCGGTCGAGGTCGTCCGGCGAGATGCGGGCGACCGGGCCGCTGACGCTGATCGCCATCCGGACGCGGCCGTCGGGGTCGAAGACCGGGGCGGCGACGCCGGTGAGCCCGTCCACGCGCTCGTTGCCGGTGATCGCGTAGCCCCGCCGCGCCGTCTCCGCGAGCGCCTCGGCGAGGGCCGCCGGGTCGGTGATGGTCCGGTGCGCCAGGTCCGGGATCGGCCGGCCCAGCACCTGCGCGCGCAGCTCGTCGTTCCACGCCAGCAGCACGCGGCCCGCGGAGCCGACGGTCAGCGGGGCGACCTTGCCCACGTAGCTGTCCTGCCGCAGCTCGTGGTGCGTCTCCTCGAGCCCGATGCAGACGCGGTAGTCCTCCTCCGAGCGGAAGAGGCTGGCCGTCTCGCCGGTCGCGTCGCGCAGCTCCTGCAGCAGGGGCGCGACGACGTCGACCGCGCGGATCCCGCGGACGGCCGGCGCCGCCCAGTACGCCATCCGCAGCCCGATGCGGAACCGGTCGCCGTCGCGGTCGAGGAAGCCCTGCGCGACCAGGTTGACGACCAGCCGCTGCGTGGTCGACACGGGCAGCCCCGTCGCCTCGCGGATCTGCGTGAGTGTGAGGGCGGGGGCCTCGAGCGTGAACGCATCGAGGATGTCCGTGATCTTGGAGAGGACGAGCAGCTGGCTCGGCCCGGGTGCCGACCCTGCTGCGCTCACCATGCCTCGAATCTAGGCTATCGGTCCGCGGGCGGATCGGCCGCCGCAGCGCCCGGCGAGCATCGCCTCGCCTGCAGGGCGATGCCCATGCTGATCGAGTAGCCCGCGGAGCGGGCGTATCGAGATCCACCACCCTCAGAACCTGAGTCTGCAGACCCGTCCTCCTGGTGACGGCGGGTCTCGATACGCCGCTGCGCGGCTACTCGACCAACATGGACTAGGCCCCGCTGAGCGCCTCCTCCTCCGCCGCCACGTCCTTCTGCACCGCGAACTGCGTGCGGTGCAGCTCCTCGTAGCGACCCGCCGCGGCCAGCAGCTCCTCGTGCGTGCCGCGCTCGACGATCCTGCCGTCCTCGATCACGAGGATCAGGTCGGCGCTGCGGATGGTGGAGAGGCGGTGGGCGATCACCATCGCCGTCCGGCCCTCGAGGGCCTCGCTGAGCGCCGCCTGCACCGCGGCCTCCGAGGTGGAGTCGAGCGCGGCCGTCGCCTCGTCGAGGATGACGACGCGCGGCTGGGCGAGCAGGAGCCGCGCGATGGTCAGCCGCTGGCGCTCGCCGCCGGACAGCCGGTAGCCGCGCTCGCCGACGAGGGTGTCCAGCTGATCGGGCAGCGAGCGGATGAGCGGCTCGAGCCGCGCGCGGCGCAGGGCGTCCCACACCTCGTCGTCGGTCGACTCCGGCCGGGCGAGGCGCAGGTTGGACAGGATCGTCTCGTGGAAGAGGTGGCCGTCCTGCGTCACCATGCCCAGCGTGTGTCGCATGGAGGCGAAGGTGACGTCGCGGACGTCGGTGCCGGCCAGGCGCACCGCGCCGCTGTCGACGTCGTAGAGGCGCGAGAGCAGCTGCGCGATCGTCGACTTGCCGGCCCCGGACGTGCCGACGAGCGCGACGGTCTGCCCCGGCTCGATCCGGAAGGACAGGCCGTGCAGCACCTCCTCGCCGCCGCGGGTGTCGAGGACGGCGACCTCCTCGAGGGAGGCGAGGGACACCTTGTCCGCGGACGGGTAGGCGAAGCGGACGTCGTCGAACTCGACGGACACCGGGCCCTCGGGCACGGTGCCCGCGTCGGGCTTCTCCTGGATGAGCGGCTGGAGGTCGAGCACCTCGAAGACGCGCTCGAAGCTGACGACCGCGCTCATGATTTCGACGCGCGCGTTCGCGAGGCTGGTCAGCGGCGCGTAGAGGCGGGTGAGGAGGAGGGCCAGGGTGACGACCGCGCCGGTGTCGAGCTGCCCGCCGAGCGCGAGGACGCCGCCGAGCCCGTAGACGAGCGCGAGGGCGAGCGCGGAGACGAGCGTCAGCGCGGTGACGAAGACGAGCTGCAGCATCGCCGTCCGGACCCCGATGTCGCGGACGCGGGCGGCCCGGACGCGGAACTCCTCCGCCTCCTCGTCGGGCCGGCCGAAGAGCTTGACCAGGGTGGCGCCGGGGGCCGAGAAGCGCTCGGTCATCTGCGTGCTCATCGCGGAGTTGTGGTCGGCGGCCTCGCGGCGGAGCGCGGCGAGGCGGCTGCCCATCCGGCGCGCGGGGATGAGGAAGATCGGGAGCATGATCACCGCGAGGACGGTGACCAGCCAGGACGTGCTGAGCATGACGATCAGGGTGAGGACCAGCGCCACGACGTTCGTGACGACGCCGGAGAGCGTGCCGCTGAAGGCCTGTTGCGCGCCGATGACGTCGTTGTTGAGCCGGCTGACGAGGGCGCCCGTGCGGGTGCGGGTGAAGAACGCGATCGGCATCTTCTGCACGTGGTTGAAGACGGCGGTGCGCAGGTCGAGGATGACGCCCTCGCCGATCCGCGCGGAGTACCAGCGCGTGACGAGGGAGACCCCGGCGTCGGCCACGGCCACGACGGCGATGACCACGGCGAGCTGCACGATCGTGCCGACGGCACCCCGGGCGACGATGGTGTCGACCACCCGTCCGGCGAGCACCGGCGTCGCGACGGCGAGGAACGCGCCGACGACGCTGAGCCCGATGAAGAGCAGGAGGCGGGCGCGGTAGGGGACCGCGAAGGTCATGATGCGGCGCACGGACTCGCGGGAGATGCCGTGCTTGCCGCTCTGGGCGGAGGAGATCCGGTAGAGGGAGCTCCAGGCGACGCCTTCCATGCTCATGTGTGGGGGTCCTTTTGTTTGGTGCTGGGGCGGGCGCAGGACGGGTGAGGACGTCCCCGGGCAGCGGCGAGCTCAACTGCTCTGAGGGACGGCTCGACTGGCGACGAATCTGTGGGTGTCGCTACGGGGTGTCGAGGCTGTGTGGGGTGTTCGGAGCGTCGTGGTGATCCGGCAGTTAGTCGCTGCAAAGGGCCGCGATGCACGCTGTGCTGTGCGGGATACGGTCACGATCGGCAAGCGATCCACGCGATCGCTTTTGGTGGACCGAGAGGATACAACTGGCAAATTACGCAGTTGCGGCCTTCTCTACGAGGTCACTGCAGGCGGCAATAACGAACTCTGGCACGGCGTCGAAGTCGCGAGGGTTTAGTTGCATAACGTACTCATTCTCGATGTGGTAAGTCTCATTGACAAACTTCGCGAAGACCTCATCACCCTTCATCATCTCTGGGTCGAGCGCAAGCATGATTCGGAACAGCTGAACTTTCTCGTAGCCCACGGAAGTCGCGTCAAACCGATTCCGAAGTGATCCCGTCTCTTTCATCTCCCCTAGTACCGTGCTGTATTCGAAATCGCTAATGTACTTGCGGATTCTATCAGTAGCCGCTCTAACCTCCGCTGCTGTGAGCGGTTCAAACTCATCCAGGGCAATAATCCGACTGGGAATTTCACGAGCATGAAGCAAGCTAGATAGGAGTTCATAGTCGACGCCTTTCAAGCCATGGACCTCAGAAAGTCGCCGTAAATAAATGCACCTGATAATCGTATCTTCGACAGACGAAATGTTCGCTTCGCACACCTCGGTGAAAGTAGCGATGTCGGTTGGTGCCACGGGCCTTTCCGTCACGATTCCCTTTTTGCCACTAAGGAAGTGAACCGCCGGTTTGGCTGCTTGGAACTTCTTGGCTGTGCTTGTCCGGACCATGTCAATGGCGGGCTCTATGTCGTGAGTGAGAAGCAAAGTAGTCGTGCCGCGAAGGCTATTTTCGCCGCGAAATAACTGATGGAGGATCGCGAACTTCTTTGTCTTATCGAAGCTCGACACCGGGTCATCCAGTACGACAAGATCAGGCTTCCTGTGTTGAACGTCATGCATGAAGAGGACTAACGCGAAAGCGTTTCTCTCGCCGTAACTTAAGTGCTCGTGAGCAGCCTTGATATGACCAGAGAAGTCAACATGTTCCAGCAACATCCTGTAGGTTCCATCACTCGGGGCGATGCGAACTGCGTAGCGATAGCCTGCCGACGTCAGGAATGAGTTAATTGCGCCTTGATTCTCGCGGATGAGCTTCTTAACGCGCGAGTTCTGCTTCCCTATTTGCGCATTGATTTCGTTGATTTCACTGATTGCAGCAGACAGCTTTTCATTGATGAGCTGAACGACTGATTGAGTCGCCTCCGAGTCGAGTACGGAGAGATAATTGAGATCAATCTTGAGATCGTTAAGCAGGGGTGCGATATTGTTCTCGTCTTTGAGGGCTTGAAAAGACAGGCTCTTCGCAGCTGCAAGCTTCGTGAGTAGAGTCACGACCGCGCCCCGCAGAGACACCACAAAGGACTCCTGCTCGGACGTCAGTCCTGAGATGGATTTTGTGAGCTCCCTAAGCTTTTGAAGATCATCGGGAGCGATGTACTGGCCCACGCGATCAATGACGGCACGCAGGTTGCTAAGGTTACGGACCGCGGCGGAGTCATATTCGTCGGAGAGCTGCGCTGCCACGGTCTTGTCAACGTCAGATGTGGAACAAAAGGGACAATTGTCTGACAGGCCCAAGTATGTCTTGCCCGTTGCTTGCCACTTTATCCAGGTGGCGGGGTCGTCACTTTCGATGAAGCTTTTATAGCCCTGCAACGATTCGGGTATCTGAGACATTTTGCCGCCGACGCCGATGCCCTTGAAGGCCTTGCTCGTTTTGGCGAGCGCGCCGCCCTTGGTTACATTGAATGCGTCGCGAAGCTCCTCGAAACTTGACAGAGCGGCGTCAAACTCGGGCTCGTCGGTGAAGGTCTGTTTAAGCGAGTCAAAGCGCGCAGCTATTTCCTCGACTCCAGCGCGATATTCCTCGGTATTGATGAAGATCTCGAAGCTGTTCTCCACGACCTCGTCAGGACGGAACACGAACGTAGAGACATAGTCGTCGTTGAACGTCATCACTTTTGCGATGTCTTCTGCGCCTTGCACTGAAGGACGCGGAGCATTCTTTTTATCTTTGTACTTGAACGGCGTCAATTTCTCGGAGAGCTGGTCGCTGTCTTCTGCGCGCAGAGTCAGTGCGCGGGCAATAGTGCTCTTTCCGATGCCGTTAGGGCCGTACTTGATGTTGAGGGCGCCGCGACGTAGCGCAATTACCGCCTTATCTATGCTGTTGCAGTCGCAAATTGTAATGCTGTAGTCGGACATCCCGTCCTCAGGTGCGGACTCGGTGTCGGTTAGCGTCATTGCTTATCCCTCGCTGGCCCGGAGGCGTGTTTGTTTATTGCTTTTCGAGTTCCAATTGAACAGGTAGAGCATTCGCAGATTATTTGGCACACTCTTGCCGCCCTTGTTCCAAGGTGCACCCTGCGTCCAATGGTCAGGTGTCGAGTCGTTCCGCTCGGGTAGGCCGCTCCGGTCGTGGAGATACATCGAGGATGTCTCCGTTGCCTTAGCTCGGGCTTCGCTCCGAGCAGTCCCAAGAGGTGACGGTGGCGCGTGGTTGCGACGGCCGAAGGACGCCGCCCGGTTCAGCAAAAAATTCCGCTGGTACCCGTTCGCGACACTTGAAGTTGGAACTGTCATCCCGTGCGGACTCAGCTCTCGGCGAGGAACTCTGCGATCACAGACGGAAGTTCCCTCCCGGACTGCATCGATCCCAGGGCGGATCGACCCGAAGCCGTTATTTCGACTAGCTCTGACCGGCCGAGTGGGGTCTGTACGTAACCAAGCGACTCCAACTTAGCGACGAAACTGCGAGCAAAGGCGGGGTCCAGCGCGGCCGCGCCGCGCTGCTCCAAGCCCCTACGCTGACGGCGAGAGCCCTCCACTAGCTTGCTCGCCACTTTCTCGACAATCGAGAATCGCGGATGATTCATCCAGAAAAAATATGAATCTATAGGGTCGACAACCGCTCCGCAGTACGCCAGGTACCCGAGCGCCTGCTTTCCTTCTACTCGCTTGGGACTGCGTCCCACGTCCAAAATCAATGATATGTCTTCGTTGAGGTTAGTAAAGATGGCGCCCTCAAGAATGGCATCAGTGACAGAGACGTCCACCAAAGACGCACCGTGGAACGTTGCTGCTGAGAGGTCCGCTTCATCCAGAATGACTGCCTCAAGCGCACTGCCGCTGAAATCGGCTGAGCGAAGGTTCGCGGAGCGGAATGATATGTCGAGAAGTGTACAATCTCTAAATGAGGAACCTTCGTATCCGCGCTCATCTGACGTAACGGTCAGTTCCATCGAGGCTAAGTGCACGCGATCGACGCGCGGCGGCTCTCCCGCGATCGACTGCAATCGTGGAGCGCCGCTGACTACGGGAGGCAAGCCGTCCCAAATCAGAGCGATGTAGCTCCCGAGGGCTAGGTTGGAACTCATATCAGACTTCGCTTTTACTAGCGCTGACACGAGAAGCTGGGGATCGTATCCGGCTGAGGCCGTGAATGCCCGCATGGCGTCAGAGATCGGAGGATCCGACCTTAGTGGACGGCCGCGAAGGATGTCGTCCACCATTGACTCGGCCACAAGGAACTCGCGAAGCGAGTTATGCGAGAAGCGCCAGCCCACTCCAATGGTGCTTCCCGCGCGTGTAAGAGTGCCGGACCGTCTTAGGTCTTCGAACATCGAGTCGACCTCGTTGCTGCGCGAGCTCCCAGTATGCCTCCGCAGTTGACGCTTGAAGACAACCTCGATGAGCGAACGGAACTGGTCCTCGTCAACCTGGGTCTGGCCGGTCGTGGTTAAGTGGATCGCGAGTTGCTGTAGGAAGACTCGGCGATCGTCGGTTCCGACATGCGCGGCTTGGCCCAAGTCTCGGAGCCCGAGCTTATCGACAATCAATGTATAAACCTCCCACTCCGTCAGGCGAGTCGCAGTGGTCTCGTCCAGCTCATTTGCAACCTCGATGAGGTAGCTGATAATCACTGGTTTACCAGAAAGTGCAATCTCCGTTCCTTCGCCGGTGGCCCGAAATACACGGTCGAGGACTGCGATCACAGTTTCCGCCGCTTCCGGCGTCGCGGTCAACATTCTTCGAACAAGGTTTTTGGCTTGATCCGGCGAAAGGTCCATTAGTGACCGCTCGAACTTGTCGAGAATGCTCCTCTGGATCAGGTCGTCGATCTGGGACTCGTGCTGAGATATCTTTTCTCCCGCAATGATTGCGTACTTGGATCGCAGTGAAATCTGCTTGTAAAGGTGATCAAACAGCGCCAGTTGTTCAGTCTCAGAAAAGTAATTGGGCCGGCTAGTTAGAAGTCCGCGAACTCCATCGCTCGATAGCTCCGCAAGGGCCTGTAACGTCGCTCGCCGTTCCCGCTGATTCAGGTACTGTGCCATCTCGTCGTAGCCATCGAGAATCAGCACAACCCTCCCGGAACGTATAAGCGACCAGAAGAACTCTATAGGAACATGGCTCAGACCGTTATGGTCAAGGAAGTGGTGTAGGAGGCCCTGTGCATCGAACTGCTTTGTGAAAGCCCCAAGTTCGATGCGAACAGGTATCGCAGCCCCTGGATCTTGCTTGTAGCTCTCAAGCCAACGCTTCTGCAGCATTCGTGTAAGCGCTGATTTACCGGTGCCGTATTCACCCACCACAAGCAGCCAAGATTTGGCGGCGTCGTGGTCATGAAGCCACTTGTCCATCCATTCAAGAGCGTTGTCAGAGCCGTGCGCATCCACGAATTTCGGATGTTCGTATACGCTAGAAAGCTCGCGTATCTGGTCGGCGACTTGGGTGTCGCCCGTAATCAGCTCCACGTAGGGCTGGAACTTTTCGAATTTCTCGAATAACTCGGAATACGTTAACGTTTCGATGCGCGTCTTAGCCGCACGCTCTCGGACATCAGGTGTGAACCCGTTTGAACTCACGATTAGGCAAATGGCCCCCGGGTCGATCATGTGAACCATCGATAGTTTGGTTAGATCTTTTCCGTACTTTGTGTTGTCTACATACTGCACCGTTGCTTCGATATATACCTTCGAAGCAAACGGGTTGCCGATTGGTGTCGCAACAAGGTCAATCTCAGCACCGTTGATTTTCAAAGGGCCGCCAACCGTGTGGTGGTTCTGACGGAACAGCGTTGCGATGGCGGCGGGGAGGCTATCTGGCGTGAAATCGACCATGGAGGCGAGTATTCCATGGCGACGGCGTCGGAACCTTCTTCGCTTCGTGGTGTTATCACCCATGTGTGTGGTTTCGTATTCGTCGCACGAGCGTTCCTGCTCGCGTGCACATGCGGACCATCCGGGACTTGGTCGCAAATGTTCGCGGTCGCTGGTCGTCGTCCGTTGGCGGTGAGGAACATTCGCTTTCTGGGACCGCTGTTGATAGTTCATCCGAAGTCTGCCTTGGCCGTGACGACGGTGGTCCTGCCGTCTCAACATTTCTTGTCGTCCCACTCTGTCCAAGAAGGGGGCTCGAATGGGCTTTACAAGTCGACGTCGCGGGCCTTGCGTCAGCGCCGGACGACCGCCGGTGACCAAGCGTGCTCGAGGAAGACCGCCGGGTCGCCCCCGCCGTCGGCCGAGATCGCCCAGACGTCGGTGTCACCCGCCGCCTCTTCCCGCGTCAGCCCATAGAGCAGGGTGTCGTCGTCCAGCCACATCACCTGGTCGTCCACACTCCGCTCCTCCGGCAGCGCCGTCTCCACCCCCGACGCCAGATCCAGCACCGCGATCCGCCAGTCCGGAACCCCGTCCCCGACGTCTTTCTTGTACGCGACCCGCGTCTCGTCCGGCGAGAGCGACGGGCACTCCGCCGTGTCGTGGATCGCCGTCATCGTCCGCGCCGACATGCTCCCGCGCACCAGCCACGTCCGCGACCCCGACGCCGCGGTCGCGTAGAACGTGTCCCCGTCGTCCGCGAAGGTGACCCCCCACAGATTCCGGTCCGCGGCCGTCAGCGGAGCCCCGGCGACGCTGAGCGCGAAGGACTCCAGATCGCCCGGGTCCGGCACGGCCGGGTCGAGCGAGCGGATGACGGTCTGGGTGGAGAAGGTGGTCGGCGCATACGAGTGCCCGGTGACGAACGCGGTGGTGCTCAGCATCCCGTCGCCGATGCGGGCGCGGCTGGGGATGCCGGGCAGCGGCCACGTCTGCAGGGTCTCGCCGTCGGCGCCGGTCAGCACGGCCTCGAAGGTGGTCAGCACGCCGCGGTCGGTGCGCAGGCAGAGCTCCATCGACTCGGTCGCAGCGACGCGGTCGCAGGCGCGGTCGGTGAGGGTGCGCGCGGCGCCCGGGTCGGCCAGCGGCACGGAGGCGACCAGCCCGTAGCCCTGGCCGCTCGCGGTGTTGCGGAAGACGATCCGGTCGCCGTCCACGGGGGCGCCTGTCGAGACCGCCACAGCCGAGTCGGCGGAGGCGCGCGCCTGGTACCGCGCCCAGGCGCCGGCCCCGTACACAGCCGCGCCGCCGAGGAGGGCGACGGCGGCCACCACGGCGATGATCCAGCGCGCGCGGTCCGAAAGACGGCGGGACGAGTCCGTCATGCCTTCTTCTCCGCGAAGCGCTCGCGCAGCAGCAGCACCGCGACGGGGAGCGCCGCCGCGAGACCCACGGCGACCGCGATCATCGCGTCCTCCCGGCCGAGCCACAGCCACAGCGCTCCGAAGCCGACCGACGCGAACAGCCGCGCGACCGCGACGACCGTCTGGGCCGCGGCGATCCCGCTCGCCCGGATCTCGGCGGGCACGCTCGCCCCGGCGACGGCCGCGAGCACGCCGTCGGTCGCGGCGTAGAAGGCGCCGAGCAGCAGCAGGCAGGCGATCGTCACCGCGAGCCCGGAGGCGGGCGACGCCGCGAGCACGTAGACGGCGAGCAGCAGCACGTGGCCGGCGGCGAACATCTGCGCGCGGCCCCAGCGGTCGGCGAGGCGGCCGAAAGGGATCGCGAGGGCGAGGTAGGCGGCGTTCGTCCCGACGTACAGCAGCGGGAACCACTGCGCCGCGAAGCCGCTGCGGCTCTGCAGCACCAGGTACACGAAGCCGTCGCCGACCGTGAGCAGCCCGAGCAGGCCGGCGGCGAGCAGGAGGCGGCGCGGACGCCGGTCCCAGAGGCGGCGCCACGGCAGCCTCGTTCGCGCCGCGCCGCCCGCGATGCGCGTCCGCACGTCCGGCACGAACAGCAGCAGCACGACCACGCCGAGCGTCGCGAACGCGGCCGACAGCACGAAGACCGTGGAGTAGCCGTCCGGCACGAGCAGCAGCACGACGAAGGCCAGGAGCGGACCGATCGTCGCGCCGACGGTGTCGAGCATCCGGTGCACGCCGAACGAGCGGGCGAGCGACGCGGGCTCGGAGGAGGCGGAGATCATCGCGTCGCGGGGCGCGGTGCGGATCCCCTTGCCGAGGCGGTCGACGGTGACGACCGCGGTGAGGGCCGCGGGGCCGCTGCCGACCAGCAGGCCCAGGCGCGCGATCGCAGACAACCCGTAGCCGGCGAGGGCGACGAGCTTGGGGCGGTCGGTGCGGTCGGCGGTCCAGCCGGCGCCGATGCGGACGAAGGCGCTGACGCCCTGGTAGAGGCCGTCGAGGAAGCCGTACGCGAGCGTCGACATGCCCAGCGCGGCGGTGATGTAGAAGGGGAGGATCGCGGCGGTCGACTCCGAGGAGATGTCGGTGAAGAGGCTGACGATGCCGAGGGCGATGACGGCGGGGGCGATGCGCGACGGGCCGGTGCCGCGCGCGGGCTGCTCCGCGGCGCCCTCGGGCCGGTCGGACAGGGAGATGTACACGTCTAGCCGCCGCTCGGGTGCAGGACGGCGATCAGCGAGTAGCTCATCCGCGGGGTGCCGGTGGGCGTGACCGAGAGGCTCACGGTGTCCTCGCCCGCGGTGAAGACCATCGCGGCGCCGTCGGCGGGCGCGTCGACGGCGGCGGAGGCGAAGCCCTGCGCGGCGAGCGAGCGGCGGTAGCTCTCGACGATCTGCTCGGCGTCGAGGGCGACGGTCGCGGTGAGGCCCGAGCGCAGGGCGTCGCCGGCGGGCTCGACCGAGCTCGAGGCGACGACCGAATCGGGCAGCGGGGCGACGACGGCGGAGGGGTAGCCGGCGACCAGCGCGCGGGTGGCGCTCGCGGCGGCGGGCAGCGGGAGGGAGACGAGGGCGGCTCGCGGGGTGGAGTCGGGTAGGCCCGTGTCGACGGGGGCGGGGCCGGAGACCTCGAGCGGGGCGGAGGGGTCGGCGACGGCGGCGGGGTTCGACGGGTCGGGCGGGGTGACGGTGGCGCCGTCGGGGGTCGCGCCCGGGGTGGCGGAGGCGGTGGTGTTCGGGGAGGAGGCGCCAGGGGAGGCGGTGGCGCCGGGGGGCGAGGTGCCCGCGGATCCGGTCGCCCCCGCGCCGGTCGGGCTGCCGTCGCCGGGGCCGCCGGCGGTCGCGTCGAGCACGAGAGCCCCCGCGACCAGCAGCAGCGCGACCGCCCCGGCCACCACCAGCAGGCGTCGTCGAGCGTCCATGGGGTCTCCGGATGCGGGCGCACCGACGATCGTGGCCGGCCAGGATCCGTCCATCCGCGTCGGGTCGCGTCTCGCGAACCTTAGCCCCCGCGGGGCCCGACTGCACCTGTCGATACGGTGGGCGGATGAGATCGAGGCGGGCGGCGGTCGCGGGTGCCGTGCTGCTCGGGCTGCTGACCGGGTGCGCGACGGGGCCGACGGCGGGCGTCGACGAGCAGATCCTCGCCGCGGAGGAGCTCGGCGACACGGCGGTGACCGCCGCGGAGTCGCTCCACCCGGTGCTGATCGGTGCGGACCTCCGGGTGTCGGTGCGCGGTGGCAAGCCCTCGGTGAGCCGCGAGGACGAGCGCTGGGTCGAGCTGTTCCTGCGCCTGGTGCCGCAGGGGGCGGGGCCTGGAGCGAGCGGGGAGATGCAGGAGGCGATCGAGAGCGAGCTGCTCGCCGACGGCTGGGTCGCGGACGAGCTGACGCGGGACGCCGCGGAGACCGGCGAGGGCGCCGAGCTGTGGTTCACCCGGCCGGGCGCCGAGGGCACCGCGACCTGGGACGGCGACTCGCCCGGCGACTGGCACGTCTCCGTCCGGGACCGCCTCGACTACGTGCAGCTCGACGTCCAGAGCCCGTTCGCCCTGACGACGGACACCCAGTACGCCACCACCGACGCGGTCGAGGCCCGCCACCCGGAGTGGCGGAGCCCGGACGGCGTCCTGCCGTGATCCCCGTGCTGATCGAGTAGCCGTCCCATGCTGATCGAGTAGCCCGCGGAGCGGGCGTATCGAGATCCGCCGCCGGTCAGAAGGCCGGCCGTCAGGTCAGGCGCTCCGTCAGATGGACGGCGACCTCGTCGCCGAGGTCCTTGCCGAGCTTCGTGCGGAGCTTGGCGCTGATCGAGAGCATGTGGCCGCCGGCGCCCGTGGGCATCAGGCCTGCGGTGAGCGGCTCGCCGTCGACGGTCGCGACGACCTTCACCGCCTTGCCGGTGCCGAACAGCGCGACGGAGTCCGGCACCTCCACGCACGACCAGAGGTCGCCCTTCACGGTGACGCCGATCGGCGCGGTGAAGGCGACGTCGAGCGGGCCGACGCCGTTCATGCCGGGACCTCGACCGTCCGCTCGATGCCGTGGGTCCGCTCCGCTGTCATGCGCCCGAGGGTAGTCGCCGGCTGCGCCTCAGCGCTCGAGCAGCGCGGTGTTCAGCTCGGCCGTGAGGGCGGCGTCGATGGCGTACGAGCGGCCGTCGAGGTGGTGGATCGGCGCGGCGAGCCGCTGGCTGTTGGTGAGCCAGAGCGCGTCCGCCTCTGCGAGCTCCTCGACGCGGACGTCCCGGTACTCGGTCGGGAAGCCCCGGCTCGCGAAGAAGTCGAAGGCGCCCAGCTGCGCGGTCCCGAGCAGGACGCCGTGCTCCGGCGACGGGGTCACGATCCGGTCGCCGAAGCGCAGGACGAGCGTCGAGGTCGGCCCCTCGAGGGCGAAGCCGTCCGTGGTGGTGAACACCACGTCGTCCGCGTTCCGGCGCGCCGCCTCGCGGAGGACCGCGCGGTTCACGCCGTAGGAGAGGGTCTTCGCGCCCTGCAGGAGCCACGGGGCGGTCTGCGCGATGTCGAGCGGGTAGCCGCGGGTCAGGGTGACGACCGAGATGCCGGCCGTCCGCTGCTGCGTCCAGTCCGGGTTCGCGTCGAGGAACGCGTAGCCGGTCGGATCCCAGGAGCGGCTCTCGATCCCGCGGGTGTAGACGTACTTGCAGTAGGCGTCCTCGACGTCGCCGAGGTGCTGGACGCCCAGGTCGACGGCCGCGCGGAAGGCCTCGAGGTCCGGGGCGGGGAGCTCCATGATCTGCGCGGAGCGGGCGAAGCGAGCGAGGTGCTCCTCCACGGCGTGGACGCGGCCCCGGTGGATCCCGACGGTCTCGAAGATGCCGTCGCCGCGGGTGATCCCGAGGTTCATGGCGTCGACGACCGGCTCGTCGAAGGGGTGGACGCGCAGCAGGGGACCGTCCCCCGCGGGGGAGTCGAGGCTGGGGCGGGCGATGGTGACGACGACGGGGCTCACGGGGCGGCCTTCCTGGGCGGGAGCTGCTGGGTGGACGCGCGGTGGACGAGCTGCGCGCCCACGCGGTAGGTGCGGGTGAGGCGGCGCAGGCGCTCGGGGGTGGTCCCCTCGTTCGCGATCGCGCGGATCTGGTTGAGCAGGAGGTCGACGGAGAGCTCCGCGAGGGCGGCCGCGCCGTTGTCGACGATGGTCACGGGCGGGTTCCACATCTGCAGCAGCGGCATGTCCTCGAAGCAGACCAGCGACAGCTCCTCCGGGATCCGCACCGCGCGGGTGACGAGGACGGGCAGGATCCCGAACACGGCCTCGTGGTTCGCGGCGAACAGGGCGGTCATCCCGGTCCTGCGGTCGAGGAGGGCGGCGGCCGCCTCCGCCCCGAACTCCTGCGTGAAGGGCCCGCGGAGGACGAGGTCCTCGTCGTAGGGGATGCCGTGGCGGGCGAGGGCGTCGGCGTAGCCCGCGTGCCGCTCGCGGCCGGAGTCGGCCGAGTCCACGCCGCCGATGTAGCCGATGCGGCGGTGGCCCAGCCCGGCGAGGTGCTCAGTGGCCTCGTAGGCGCCGTCGCGGTCCGCCGCAAGGACGGTGGGCGCCATGCTGTCGGCCGAGGACCGGATCAGGTTCACCACCGCGATCTCCTGCGTCAGGAAGGCGTTGGTGCTCTTCGCGTTCTGGCCGGTGCCGATGACGATGATGCCGTCGACCCCGTGGTCCGCGAGTGTCAGCAGCAGGTTCTTCTCGGCGCGGGGATCGGCGTCGGTGGTGGAGAGGATGAGCTGGTACCCCTCGGCGGTGAGCTTGCGCTGCACGACGTCGGCGACGGTGTGGAAGGTCTGGTTGACGAAGTTGTTCAGGACCAGGCCGATGAGGCGCGAGCGTCCGGAACGCAGGGTGCTGGCGGCCCGGTTCGGGCGGTAGCCCAGGGCGGCCGCGGCCTCTCCCACAGCCGTCCGGGTGCCCTCGGAGATGAGGGGCGAGCCGCTGAGCGCGCGGGACGCGGTGCTCAGGGACACGTTCGCCGCCTCGGCGACCGTGCGCAGAGTGACGGGCATCGCATCCTCCGGTGGGGTCTGGACCGATCCTAGGGGCCTGCAAACCGGGTGCAATCGATCGCACGGAAAGGTTGCACGACGGCCGGCTCGAGGATCGTCCGCGTGACCGGGGGATTCCCGGGGAACCGACCGATTCTGCACCCGTTACCCGCATGTTTCGGCGCATGAAGATCTCGTTTCGGACCCGTCATCCCGCCGTCGACATCCGCAAGATGATGCAAACGATCGCACGACGACCCATCCGATCCGGCCTCGCCGGTCGGGCACCCGCACCGAAGGACACGATGAACCGCCACGACGTCGAGTGGGCCGGATACTGGCCCGCCGCCTCCACCCCCTTCCGCGCCGACGGATCCCTGGACGAGCCGATGCTGGCCGCCCTCATGGAGCTCTCGGTGAGCCAGGGCGTGCACGGGATCCTCGTCAACGGGAGCACGGGCGAGTGGTTCAGCCAGAGCCCCGCCGAGCGCCGTCGCGTCGCCGAGATCGCGGTCGAGGCCGTCGCGGGCCGGGTCCCGGTCGTCGTCGGGGTCACTGCGAGCACCGCCGCCGAAGCGGTCGATCTGGCCCGCCACGCGGAGACCTCGGGGGCGGACGGCGTGCTCGCGACGGTTCCGCCGTACGTGCACCCGTCTCCCGACGAGACCGTCGCGTTCTACGCCGAGGTCAGCGGCGCGACCGCGCTCCCGTTCATGGTCTACAACTGGCCGCGCGGCGTCGCCGTCGACCTCGCGCAGGTGCCCGGGCTGATGGCCCGTCTGGCCGCGCTGCCCCAGGTCGCGGCGATCAAGGACTCCACCGGCGACTGGAACGCGATGGTCGCGACGACCCAGGAGGTCGCCTCCGAGGTGCGCGTCTTCGGCAGCTTCAGCCACCGCAAGGGGCTCGCGATCATGGCGGGTCTCGGCGGCGACGGGGCGATCGACGGGGGCAGCGTCGCCGCTCCCTACGGCGTGCCCTTCTACGAGGCGGCGCAGGCCGGCGACCTCGATCTGGCACGGTTCTGGGTCGACAAGTACCAGGCGATCAGCGGTCGCCTGATCGCCGGCGACTACAGCGGCCGCTTCGCCTCGCCGATCGCGCAGCTGAAGCTCGCGATGCACCTTCTCGACCAGCCGGGCGGCCGCGTCCGCCGTCCGCTGCTCGAGCTCACCGATCCCGCGGCGATCGCCGCCGTCGCGCAGATCCTCCGCGACGGCGAGCTGCCCGTCTCGACCGAGCACGAGGCCGCGGTCGCGGCCGAGCGGGCGACGTGGTGATCGCGACCGCCGACGTCGTCATCGTCGGCGGCGGCGTCCTCGGCGCGGCGACCGCCTTCGAGCTCGTCGAGCGCGGTCTCGACGTCGTGCTCCTGGAGCGCGCGCTCCCCGGTCGGCAGGGCTCGGGCACCACCGCGGGGAACCTGCACATCCAGGCGATCCACTCCCGCCGGCCGGACCAGGACGTCGCGGTCGACGCCGGCCGGCTCGTGCCGCTCCAGCGGACGGCGAGCGAGCTGTGGGGCACGGTCGCCGAGCGCCTCGGCCGCGACGTCGGCATCGTCCGCTCGGGCGGGTTCACCGTCGCGGAGACGGAGGACGACCTGGCGGAGCTGCACGCGAAGGCCGTCTGGGAGGCCGCCGCCGGGATCCCGACCGAGGTGCTCGACGGCGACGCGGCCCGCGCCGCGCTGCCGCAGCTGGGCGCGAGCGTGCTCGGGGCGACGTGGTGCCCGTGGGACGGCTACGCGAACTCGCTGCTCGCGACGCCCGCCTACCTGGCGGCGGCGCGCGCCCGCGGGGCCCGGATCTACACCGACGCCCCTGTCACCGCCCTCCGTCGCGAGTCCGGGGCCTGGCGCGTCGAGAGCCCTCTCGGAGTCGTCTCGGCACCCGTCGTCGTCAACGCCGCCGGCCCGTGGATCCAGCAGGTCTCCGCTCTCGCCGGGGTGGGCCTGCGGATGGCGCCGCTCGCGATCCAGATGCTCGAGACCGTGCGCGCCCCGCGCTTCCTGCCGCACCTCGTGCAGCACATCGGCATCGGGCTCTCGGTGAAGCAGGTGCTCTCCGGGAGCGTCGTCATCGGCGGCGGCTGGCCGGCGTCGGAGCTGCAGCTCGGCGGCATCACGCCGGTCCGCGACGAGAGCGTCGCCGGGAACCTCGGCGACGCGGTCCGCGTGGTCCCCGAGATCGCCGGGCTCCGCCTGGCCCGCGCGTGGAGCGGTCCGCTCGCGGCGACCCCCGACGAGATGCCCGTCGTCGGCGAGGTGCCCGGTCTCGAGGGCCTCTACGTGGAGGGCGGCACCTACGCCTTCACCTTCTCCCCGCTCTGGGCGCGCACCGTCGCCGACCGGATCACCGGGGTCGCGCCGCTGCACGACGTCGACGACCTCGGGCCCGCGCGCCTCCTCGGGTCCGCCTCTCCGACCCTTCCCGCCTTCTCGCCCGCCCCGACCGACCCGACCGCTCAGGGAGCACGATGATCCGCAACAGCAACGTCCCGCCGCCCACCCCGGGCACGGCGGGCAGTCCCGATCCGCTCTGGCTGATCGGCGGGCACGTCGTCGACGTCGTCGGCACCCGCGTCCTGCACGACACGAACGTCGAGGTGCGCGACGGGCTCCTGCACGCCGTCACCACCGAAGCGCCGCCGGCAGGTGCTCCCACGCTCGACCTCGGCGGCCGCTACCTCGTCCCCGGCCTCGTGTCGGTGCACACCCACCTGACGATCGTGTACCCGTTCGACGACACCGACGTCCTGGAGTCCTCGGCCCAGAGCGTGCTCCGCGGAGCGAGCCGGGCCAGGGACGCCCTCCACGCCGGCGTGACCACGGTCCGCACCCTCGACGAGCAGAACCAGGCCGACATCGAGATCCGCAGAGCGGTCGCGGGCGGCTGGCTCGAGGCGCCGCGGATCTTCGCGTCCGGCCGGGCCATCGGCATCACCGGCGGTCACGGCAAGGGCATGGCCTGCGTCTACGCGGACGGGCACGACGAGTTCCTGAAGGCCGCGCGGACCGAGCTCGAGGCCGGGGCGGACCACATCAAGGTCTTCATCACCGGAGGGATCGCGCACGCCGACGAGTCGGTCAGCGGTGCCCAGATGACCACCGACGAGATGCGGGCGGTCGTCCGCGCGACGCGCGAGCAGGGCACCTACGTCGTCGCGCACGCCGGCGGCGGCGAGGCGATCCGCGAGGCGCTCACGGTCGGCATCACCGCGTTCGAGCACGGCTACGACCTCGACGACGCGACCGTCGACGAGATGGCCGCGGCCCGCGCCTACCTGACGCCGACCCTCTCCGTCACCTCGAGCCCGCAGTGGATGCGCGACCACTCCTTCACCGAGTGGCAGATCGAGCTCGCGCAGCGCGTCCACCCGATGCACCTCGCCAGCATCCGGCGCGCGTTCTCCCGGGCAGTCACCGCGCCGGAGGACCTCGACGGCGCCGGCATCCGCATCGTCGCCGGCACCGACTACCTGCCGGGGGAGCCGCACGACGGCACGTCCTGCGCGGTCAAGGAGATGGAGTACCTCGAGCAGGCCGGGCTGCCCGTCGGCGCGGCTCTGCGCGCGGGCACCTGGGAGGCGGCACGGCTGCTCCGCGCCGAGGACCGCCTCGGCTCCATCGCCCCCGGCCTGGTCGCCGACCTCGTCGTGACCGACGAGGACCCGACCCTCACGGTCTCGGCCCTGCGCACCATCGGCACCGTCATCCAGGGCGGACGACTCGTCCGCTCCACCCTCACCCCCTCGGGAGGAGCACTGTGAACGCCCCACGGCTCAAGGTCGCGGTCGACATCGGCGGCACCTTCGTCGACGCGATCTCGTACGACACGACGAGCGGAGAGATCGCCGTCCACAAGGTCTCGACCACCCCGGCCGAACCGGCCGCCGGCGTCCTCGGCGGCGTCACCGGCCTGCTCGCGGAGGTGGGCGCGGACATCTCCGACATCGAGTCCTTCGCGCACGGCACCACGCTCGGCCTCAACGCGATCCTGCAGCGCAACGGCGCGGACGTCGGCATCATCACGAACGAGGGCTTCAGCGACCTGCTCGAGATCGCGCGGGCCGCCATCCCCTCCTCGCACATGTACGACTTCAGCTTCCAGCGCCCCGCGCCGCTGGTCCCGCGCCGGCATCGCCTCGGCGTGCGCGGCCGGCTCGACGCGCAGGGCGACGAGGTCACTCCGCTGGACGAGGCGGGGGTCCTCGAGGCGGGCCGCGTCCTCGTCGAGGAGCGCGGGCTCCGCTCGCTCGCGGTCTGCTTCCTGCACTCCTACGCCGACACCCGGCACGAGCAGCGGGCGGGCGAGATCCTCCGTGCGGCGTTCCCCGGCGTCGCCGTGTCGGTCTCGAGCGACCTCACCCGCGAGTACCGCGAGTACGAGCGCACGAGCACGGTCGCCCTCGACGCGTACATCCGCCCCGTCCTGAACGACTACATCGGCTCGCTCGAGTCCCGCCTCGACGAGGGCGGGCTGGCGACGCCGCTGCACATCATGCGCTCCGGCGGTGGCGCGATGACGGCGCAGCTCGCCAAGGACGCTCCGCTGATGACGGTCCTCTCGGGTCCCGCCGGCGGAGTCGTCGGGACGACCTTCCTCGCCCGCGAGCTGGGCCTGGCCAACGTCCTCTCCTTCGACGTCGGCGGAACGAGCGTCGACTCCTGCGTGGTCGTCGACGGCGAGCCCACCGAGGTGCACGAGGCCGAGATCGACGGGCTCCCGCTGCTGCTGCCGATCTTCGACATCCGCACCATCGGCGCGGGTGGCGGCTCGATCGCCTGGATGGACTCCGGGCTGCTGAAGGTCGGCCCGCGCAGCGCCGGCTCCGTCCCGGGTCCGGTCGCCTACGGCAACGGCGGCACCGAGCCGACCGTCACCGACGCCTCCTTCGCCCTCGGCTACCTCGACCCGTCCGCGTTCCTCGGCGGGCGGATGAGCGTCTCGGCCGACGCGGCGCGCGCCGCCATCGAGGAGAAGGTCGCGGTGCCGCTCGGGCTCGACGGCACCACGGCGGCCGCGAGCATCCTGCGGATCGTCGTCGCCCGCACGGTCGGCGCCCTCCGCGAGATCACGATCGAGCGCGGCCTCGATCCTCGCGAGTTCACCCTCCTCGCGTTCGGCGGCGCCGGGCCGCTGCTCGCGCCGATGCTCGCGCGGGAGATGGGGATCCGCACGACCCTGGTCCCGCGGGTGCCGGCCGCGTTCTCGGCCTTCGGCATGCTGATGTCCGACCTCGAGTTCGAGTTCGCCGCCACGGCGCTCAAGCCGCTCTCCGACGAGGTGCTCGGCACCCTCGACGAGGTCTTCGCCGAGCTGCACGAGCGGGCCGTCGCCGTGCTCGAGCAGCAGGGCGTGCCCGAGGAGGCCCGCGAGTACCTCCGCACCCTCGACATCCGCTACCGCGGCCAGGAGCACGCGCTCCCCGTCGAGTACCAGGAGGGAGCGAGCGCCGCCGAGGTCCTCGCCGCCTTCAACGAGCGCCACGTCACTCTGCACGGGCACGCGATGGAGGAGCCCGGGCAGATCCTCTCGCTCCGGCTGAAGGCCGTCGGCGTGCAGCCGAAGCCGCCGCTGGTCCGGATCGCCGCGACCGACGGCGCCGCTCCGGAGCCGGTCGGCGTGCGCTCGGCGTTCGACGTCGCCACAGACTCGTGGCGCGACTTCGCGGTGCACGAGCGCGATCGGCTGCGGGCGGGCGACGTGATCGCCGGTCCCGCGATCGTCGAGGAGGGCACCTCCACCACCGTCTTCTTCGGCGACCAGACCCTGACCGTCGACGAGTACGGCCACCTGGCGATCAGCCGGCTGGACGCCACGATCCCGAACGGAGGCGGTGCCCGATGAGCGCACCCGAGCGACTCGACGGTGCCACCGTCGAGGTCATCCGCAACTACGTGGTCTCGGCCGCGGAGCAGATGCGCCGCACCCTCGTGCGCAGCGCCTTCAACCCCGTCATCTACGACGTCCTCGACTTCGGCATCTCGATCTACAACGGGCAGCAGGAGCTGATGGCGGAGGCCAGCGGCATCACCCACTTCCTCGGCGCGAACGACCGCGCGCTCGTCGAGGGGAGCCGCTACGTCGGCGTCGAGAACATGGGACCCGGCGACGTGTTCCTGCTCAACTACCCCTACTGGAGCGGCGCGCACGCCTACGACGCGATGCTGTTCGCGCCGGTGTTCGCCGAGGGGCGCAGCGATCCCGCCGCGTTCCTCGCGGTCCGCGCGCACTGGATGGACCTCGGCGCGAAGTCGCCCGGCTACGTCCTCGACTCGACCGACATGCACCAGGAGGGCCTGATCTTCCCGGGCACCCGCATCGTCCGGGCCGGCGAGGTCGTGCGGGACATCACCGAGCTGATCCGCTTCAACTCCCGCCTCCCGGACCTGACGCTGGGCGACTTCCACGCGCAGCTCGCATCGCTCAGGGTCGGCGAGCGGAGCCTGCACCAGATCTGGGACAAGTTCGGCATCGAGACGGTCGAGCAGGCCATCCGCCAGGTGATCGAGCACGGCGAGGCGATCGCCCGCAAGGCCGTGCTCGCCCTGCCGGACGGCAGCTGGAGCGCGACCGACTACATCGACGACGACAACATCACGGACGACCTCATCGAGATCACGGTGCGGGTCACGATCGAGGGCGACCGGCTGACCGCCGACTACACCGGCTCCTCGCCGGCCGTGCTCGGTCCGGTGAACCTGCCGATCGGCTCGACCGAGGGCATCGTGAAGGCCAGCTTCAAGAGCCTGACCACGCCGGACGAGCCCTCGAACGCCGGCCACTTCCGCCCGCTCGAGGTGATCGCCGAGGAGGGGAGCATCTTCAACGCGGTCTACCCCTCCGCCACCTTCACCCAGTGGAGCGCGATCGTCGCGACCGAGCTGATGCACAAGGCCCTCGCCCAGGTCATCGCCGAGATGCCCGCCTCCTCCGGTGGGGACGAGCCAGGGTTCATGGCCCTCGGGCACGACCCGCGCACCGGTCAGGACTTCGTCGTCAGCAACAACGAGGGCATCGGCTGGGGAGCGACGAGGGACCACGACGGCGGCAACGCGCAGCAGCACCCGTCGCAGACCACGGTCCGCAACACTCCGATCGAGGTGCTCGAGCACAAGGCGACCCTCCTGCACGAGCGGCTGGAGCTGATCCAGGACTCCGCGGGCGCCGGCCGGCACCGCGGCGGCGTCGGGGTGCTCCGCCAGGTGCTCTACACCGCGCCGGGCGAGGTGCTCTCGATGAAGAAGAAGACCAAGACGAGGCCGTGGGCGCTCGAGGGCGGCCACGAGCCCGAGCCGAGCGAGATGGTGATCTGGCCGGACACCGACCGCGCCCAGCGCGTCGGCATGTACCGCGCATCGATGGCCGAGGGCGAGCGCTTCATCAACCGCACGGCCGGCGGCGGAGGCTACGGCGATCCCCTCGACCGCGAGCCCGGCTCCGTCGTCGACGACGTCCTCGACGGCTACGTGAGCGCCCAGGCCGCTCGCGAGCTCTACGGCGTCGAGGTCCACCCCGACGGTTCGTGGACCCCCACCGCGGACCGTGCCACCCGCTCCACTTCACAGGAATAGGTACCGACATGCTTCCTCAGAACGCGCCGGGCTCCTCCCGGCTCCGGACCCGCACCCTCCTGGCGTCGGTCGCCCTGCTGGGCGCCACCGCCCTGCTGGCCGGCTGCACCGCGCCCGCGTCGGGCGGCGGCGGCTCGTCCGCTCGCAGCAGCACGCTGGTGATCGCCGAGAACGAGCCGCCGGCGACCTTCGATCCGGCCCAGGCCGACAACTCGACGGTCGACGAGGTCGTCATCCCGGCCTACGACACGCTCGTGAGCTACGACGCCGACGCCCAGCTGACCGGGGAGCTCGCGACGGAGTGGTCCGTCGACGAGACCGGAACGCGGATCGACGTCACCCTCCGCGACGACGTCACCTTCCACGACGGTGCGGCGCTCACCTCCGCCGACGTCGTCTACACCCTCGACCGCCTCAAGGCCCTCGGGATCGGCGTCGCCTCGCTGATCACCTCGTACGACTCGGCGACCGCCGTGGACGACACGCACCTCACCATCACGCTCAGCCAGGCCGACGCGCCGTTCCTCGCGGCGCTGTCCCGCGTCTACATCCTGAACTCGGCGCTCGTCGAGGAGAACGCCGGCGACGACCAGGGGCAGTCCTGGCTCGCGACCAACGACGCGGGCTCCGGGCCGTACGAGGTCACCGGGTACACCGCGAACCAGGCGGCGTCGTTCGACCAGTACGCCGACTACTGGGGCGGCTTCGACGGTCAGGCGGAGTCGATCGAGTTCCGCTACCTCGCGGAGGCGTCGACGCAGTCCTCGGCGCTGACGTCGGGAGACGTCGACATCGCCATGGACGTGGCCCCCGCCGACCGCGCGGGCTTCGACCGCGACGGCTTCGCCGTCGACTCCTCGCCCACCAACGTCGTCCTCTACAGCTTCTTCGACATGCAGGACGAGACGACGGGGAACCCGGCGCTGCGTGAGGCGGTCTCGGCCGCGTACGACTACGAGCAGCACGTCGACTCGATCCTCCTCGGCGACGGCAGCACCGTGAACGGCCCCGTGCCCGGCGGCATGCAGTGCGCGGCCACCGGCGACATCGGCCAGCCGGTCTTCGACCTCGACGCCGCGCAGGCCATCGTCGACGAGAACGGCCTCGCCGGGACGACCCTCTCGATGGTCTACCTCCAGGCGACCGCCGAGATGGAGCAGGCCGCCACGCTCCTGCAGTCGAACCTCGCGCAGATCGGCATCACCCTGGAGCTCCAGGCGGTGACCTACCCGCAGTTCGTCGAGCTGTACGCGAGCGACGAGACCCGCCCGCAGATGGGCATGATCTACGCGTTCCCCGCCTTCCCGGACACGAGCGCGATCATGTCCCAGCTGTTCGACTCGCAGTTCATCGGCACCGGGCAGAACTGGGCGGCCTACTCGAACCCCGAGGTCGACACGCTCGTCCGGGCCGCGCAGGTCGAGACCGACCAGGCGACCCGCTGCCAGCAGTACCAGGACGCCGAGAAGCTCGTGGTGGCGGACGACGTGGCGCTGAACCTGGCGAACTCCAACACCGTCGCGGTGATGAGCGACCGCGTGCAGGGCTTCACCTACCAGCCCTCGCATCACCAGACGGTCGACGTGTACGCGATCACCCTCTTGGAGTGATCTCCGGTGCGGTGCGGGCTCCGGCCCGCACCGCACGCCTCCCCCTCCACTCCCGTGCGCGCCCCGCGCCTCGATCGAAGGACGTCCCGTGCTCCGCTACCTCGCGCAACGACTGACGCTGGCCGTCGTCGTGCTCGCTGGACTCCTCGTCATGGCCTTCGTCATGGTCCAGGTCCTCCCCGGTGATCCCGCCCGCGCCGCGGCCGGCCGCAACGCCACCGCCTCGCAGGTCGAGGCGGCGAGGACGGCGCTGGGCCTGGACGAGCCGGCGCCCGTGCGCTTCGGGCGCTACCTCGCGAGCGTGCTGCAGGGCGACCTCGGCACCTCCGTCTTCACGCACCGCCCGGTCCTCGAGGACATCGCCCTGGTGCTCCCGTCGAGTCTCGAGCTCGTCGTCGCGGCGATGATCATCAACGTCGTCGTGGCGGTCCCGCTCGGCGTGTTCGCGGCCTATCGGCGGGGGCGGGCCGCGGACGCCGCCGCCCGCCTGATCGCGCTCCTCGGCGCGGCACTCCCCGTCTTCTGGCTCGGCCTGCTCCTCCAGCTGCTGTTCTCGGTGGTCCTCGGCTGGCTTCCGCTCTACGGGCAGCTCGGCTTCGGCTTCACCGTCCCCGCGGTCACCGGCGCGACCACGGTCGACGCGCTGCTCGCCGGCGACGCGGCCGCGTTCGGCTCCGCGCTCCTCTACCTGCTCCTCCCGGCCGTCACCCTGTCGGCGTCCTTCATCGCCGTCATCGCCCGGACGGTCCGCTCGAGCATGATCACCTCGCTCGACGCCGACTACGTCGCCCTCGCCCGCGCGACGGGGGCGAGCGAGTTCCGGGTGGTCGTGCGCCACGGACTCCGCAACGCGCTGATCCCGATGAGCACCATCCTCGGGATGCAGCTGGGCTGGATGCTCGGCGCCACCGTCCTCGTCGAGTCGACGTTCAACCGCACCGGCATCGGGGCGTACATGGTCACGGCGGTCCTCCAGACCGACCTCTACCCGGTGATCGGCTCGATCATCGTGATCGGAGTGGTCTTCATCGTCACGAACTTCGCCGTCGACCTCGTCCAGCTCTGGATCAACCCTCGGCTGCGCGACGCCGCCTGGGTCCGCCGCCGACCGACCGCCGGGATCCCGGTCGCCCGGCAGGTCGGCACCACGGGGGGCGTCCGATGAGCGCCCTCCGCAGCCTCACCGGCGCTCGCCGCAGCGGCCCGACCGCGCGCGGGCGCGCTCGCCGCTCCCCGATCGCCGAGCGCGTCGCCCTCGTCGTCGTCGCCGTGATGATCCTCCTCGCCGTGATCGGCCCGTGGATCGCCCCCTTCGATCCGAACCGCGTCGACCTCGCGCTCGCCCTCCAGCCGCCGTCGGCCACCCACTGGCTCGGCACCGACGTCAACGGCCGCGACGTGCTCAGCCGCATCCTGGTCGGCGCCCGCGTCACGCTCTCCGCGACCGGGATCGTCCTCGCGATCACGCTCGTCATCGGCGTCGTCGTCGGGACGCTCGCCGCTCTCGGCGGCCGTGTCCTCGACGAGGTCCTGATGCGGATCACCGACATCGGCCTCGCGCTCCCGTCGCTGATCCTCGCGCTCGGCTTCGCGGTGGCGCTCGGGCCCGGCCTCGAATCGGCCGTCGTGGCGATCGCCGCGACCTGGTGGCCCGGCTACGCCCGGCTCGTCCGCAGCGTCGTCCGCGAGACGCGTCACGCCGACTTCGTCGAGTCGGCGACGGCCCTCGGGGTCAGCCGCTGGCGACTGGTCACGAAGCACGTCCTGCCGAACTCGCTCGACTCGATGTACGTGCAGGTCACCCTCGACGTCGCGGCGGTGATGCTCGTGATCAGCGGGCTCTCCTTCATCGGCGTCGGCGCCCAGGTCCCGTCGGCGGAGTGGGGAGCGATGATCGCGGCCGCCAGCGACAACGTCGTGAACGGCTGGTGGTCGCTGCTCTTCCCCGGTCTCGCCATCGCCGTGACGGCGATCTCGTTCAACCTCGCCGGCGACTGGCTCCGCGTCCGTCGCGATCCGACTCTCCGGGAAGGAGCATCGCGATGAGCGAGCTGCTCGAGATCAGCGGCCTCCGGGTGTCCTACCCGGCGCCCGACGGCCACGTCGAGGTGGTGCACGGTGTCGACGTGACCGTGCCGCGCGGCCGCAAGGTGGCGCTCGTCGGCGAGTCCGGCTCCGGCAAGTCCGTCACGGCGCGCGCCGTGCTGCAGCTCGACCCCGACGCGCGCCTCGGGGGCGGCATCCGCCTGTCCGGCCGGGAGCTGATCGGCGCTCCCGCGCGCGCCGTCCGTGCCGTGCGCGGTTCGCAGGTCGGGCTCGTGTTCCAGGACCCGCTGACCTCGCTGAACCCGGTGATGACGATCGGCTGGCAGATCATGCAGCCGCTCGTCCTGCGCGGCACGGCGAAGAAGGAGGCGCGCCGCCGCGGCATCGCGCTCCTCGAGCGCCTCGGCGTCCAGGGGGCGGAGGACCGCTTCGACGACTACCCGCACCAGTTCTCGGGCGGGATGCGGCAGCGCGTGGTCATCGCGATCGCCGTCATCGCCGAGCCCGAGCTCCTGATCGCCGACGAGCCGACCACCGCGCTCGACGTCCGGGTCCAGGCGCAGGTGCTCGAGCTGCTGCACGAGGTCGCCGACGAGCGGGGCATGGGCGTCCTGCTCATCACGCACGACCTCGGCATCGTGGCGGGCTTCGCGGACGAGGTGACGGTGATGCGGCGGGGCGAGGTCGTCGAGTCGAACGCCGTCGACGCGCTCTACGCCGCGCCGCAGCACCCGTACACCCGCGGTCTGCTGGGCGCGATCCCGCGGCTCGACTCCGACCCCGGGGTGCCGCTGCGCTCGGTGGCCGCGCTGGAAGCGGAGGACGCGACCGCTCCTGCCGCACCGTCCGACCGAGGAGGACTCCCGTGAGCATCATCGAGGTCGAAGGACTGACCAAGCGCTTCCCGGGCCGCGACGCACCCGCCGTCGCGGACGTGTCGTTCCGGCTCGAGCGCGGCAGTGCGCTCGGACTGGTGGGGGAGTCCGGCTCCGGCAAGTCCACGACCGCCCGGCTGGTCGCCGGCCTTCTGAAGCCCGACGCCGGATCGGTGCTGCTCGACGGCACCGAGCTCGTCGGCGCGTCCCGGGCCGCTCTCCGCGAGGCGCGGCGGAGTCTGCAGTTCGTGTTCCAGGATCCGTTCGCCTCGCTGAACCCGCGGATGCGCGTGAGCGAGCTGGTGGAGGAGGGACTGATCGTGCACAGGGTCCTGCCGGATGCGCGGGCACGGCGCGACCGGGTCGTCGAGACCCTCGAGTCCGTGGGACTCGGCGCCGAGCACCTCCAGCGCTATCCGCGCTCGTTCTCGGGTGGGCAGCGGCAGCGGATTGCCATCGCGCGCGCGGTCGCGGTGCGCCCCCGGGTCCTGATCTGCGACGAGCCCGTCTCCTCCCTCGACGTTTCGGTGCAGGCGCAGGTGCTCAACCTGCTCGCCGATCTGCGGGGCACGCTGGATCTCGCGCTGCTCTTCATCGCGCACGATCTCGCCGTCGTGCGCTACCTCTGCGACCACGTCGCCGTCATGAACGGCGGCCGGATCCTCGAGCAGGGCTCCCGGGAGAGCATCTACGGCGATCCGCGCCACCCCTACACGCGGGAGCTGCTCGATGCGGTCCCCGTCCCCGACCCCGTCGCCGAGCGCGCCCGCCGCGCGCGGTTCCACAGCACCGCCGCAGCCCGAGGAGAGTCTCAGTGAGCACCGTCGCATCCGCGAGCACCGCCGATCCCGTGGGCACCGTCGATCTCGTCGTCCGCGGGGGCACCCTCGTCGAGTCCTCCTGGCAGGGACCCGCGGACCTCTTCGTCGCCGACGGGCGGGTCCTGGCCGTCGTCGCCCCCGGCACGCCGCTGCCCGCCGGAAGCGGGGACCCGCGGGTCGTCGATGCGACCGGCCGCCTCGTCCTGCCCGGCGGCGTCGACCCGCACTGCCACGTCGGCTTCACCTCGGGCGAGTTCACGTCGCTCGACGACTACCGCGAGTGCACCACCGCGGCCGTCCACGGCGGGACGACGACGATCGTCGATTTCGCGATCCCGCGACCCGGCGAGGTGCCGATCGAGGTGGCGCGGGCGCAGCGGGCGAAGGCGGCGGAGGGGCTCTGCGACAGCGCCCTGCACGCCTCGGTGGTGGAGTGGGACGACACGGTCCCCGGTCAGCTGACCGAGCTCGCCGCCGAGGGAGTCGTCACGGTCAAGATGTTCACCACCTACCGCGGCGAGTCGATGGCGGAGGCCGACACGATCCTCCGGACGATGCAGGTGCTGGCCGGCGTCGGCGGGATGGTGGTCGTCCACTGCGAGTCGAACCCGATCATCGAGGAGGACCAGCGCCGGGCGGCCGAGCGCGGGGAGATCGACGCCGGGCACATGCACGGCACGCGCAGCAGCCTCGCCGAGACGGCCGCCGTGGCGGAGGTGCTCTCGCTCGCGGAGTCCCTCGGCGCTCCGGTCTACTTCGTGCACCAGTCGACCCCGGAGGCCGTCGATCTCGTGGCCGATGCGCGCCGCCGGGGAGTCGCCGCGTTCACGGAGTCGGTCGCCCACCACCTGGTGCTCGACGACTCCCGCTACGAGGGGGAGCACCCCGAGCGCTTCGTCTGCTGCCCGCCGCTGCGCGACCGAGCGACGGTCGACGCGCTCGGCGGCTACCTCTTCAACGGCGAGATCACCACGATCGGCAGCGACCACTGCTGCTACGACACCGCGCAGAAGGAGGAGCACCCGGAGGACGTCCGGGTCATGCCCAACGGGCTGCCCGGTGTCGAGACGCGCCTGCCCGTGATCTTCAGCGAGTTCGTGTCGAAGCGCGGACTGAGCGCGAGCCGCTTCGTGGAGCTCACCGCCACGAATCCTGCGCGAGTGAACGGGATCCACCCGCAGAAGGGCGCGCTGCTGCCCGGTTCGGACGCGGACATCGCGATCTGGGATCCGGAGGCCCGGTGGACGGTCACCACGGACGACCTGCACATGGCGACGGACTACACGCCCTACGAGGGCCTCGAGGTCGTCGGCCGCCCGGTCACCGTCCTCGTGCGGGGCCGCATCGTGCTGGAGGAGGGCGAGCTCGTCGATGCCGAGCCGCGGGGCCGGCACGTCCCCGCGCACGCGGTCGATCTCACGGTGCTCCAGGGGTAGCGGTCGGCCTCCGCTTCTCAACTCGTCAGGTCGTCAGCCTGCCGATCTGCTCGCGTACCCCTTCCCCGTGGTCCGGGTGGAGGGGGCGAGCTGGTCGAGCAGCCCCACAGGGGCGTCTCGAGACCCGCCCGCGAGCGCAGGGCTCCTCCACACGCCGACTTCAGGCCCCGATCGTCCCGCCGGAGTCGCTCGCCGCCCCCGGTGTCAGTGGTCGCTGGTTCAATACTCGTATGACGGACAGCGGATCGGACGACGCGGCACCCGCCGGCGTGCGCGGGCGAGGCGACCGCGCCGCCGCATTCGCGCGTGCCGCCGCGCCGCTGCGCCTGGCGGAGGCGGAAGAGCTCTACGCCGGCCACCTCGAGGCCCTCGCCGACTCGGGCGCGTACGCGCGCGGCGCGACCCGCAGCGAGACCCGCGATCTCGTCGAGCGCTCGATCCGCGCCGAGCTCGCGGTCGCGGAGGGCCTGCCCGAGCAGGTGATCGCCCGGCGCCTCGAGAACGCGCAGCTGCTGATCGAGCACCTGCCGCTCACGCGCGCGCTGCTCGCCCAGGCACGGCTGCACTGGGAGGAGGGCGAGGCGATCTGCGCCACCGCCAGCAGCCTCCCCGAAGCCTCCCGCGCCGCGCTCGACGAGTACGCCGCCGAAGCGGCGCCGTCGATGACGCTCACGCAGCTGCGCCGAGCCCTGCGCCGCTGGAGGGAGGAGCTGCACGAGCAGCCGCTCGCCGAGCGGTACGCACGAGCCCGGGAGGATCGCGCGGTCTGGGTGACCCCGGACGTCGACGGGATGGCGACGCTCAGCCTCCACGCTCCCGCACCGGCAGTGACGGGTGCGTACGACCGGCTGCGGCGCATCGCCCGCACGCTCCGAGACGACGGCGACCCGCGCACGCTGCAGCAGCTGAGCGCCGACGCGGCGGTCGACCTCCTCTGCGACGGCGACATCCTCGGCACCACTCCCGACGCCGAGCACCGCCCCGATCCGACGTCCGTCCCCGGTGTGCGCGCCGAGGTGCGGCTGACGCTCGCCGCGTCCACCGCCGTCGGCCTCGACGACGCTCCCGCGGACCTCGACGGCTACGGCCCCGTCCCCGCGGTCATCGCCCGCGAGCTGATCCGGACCGCCGCCTCGTTCACCCGGGTGCTCACCGATCCGGACACCGGCGCCGTCGTCTCCGTCGGGCGGACGTGGCGCGTCCCGCCGCCGCAGATGCGCCTGCACCTGCAGCTGCGGGATCAGACCTGCCGGTTCGCGGGCTGCACCCGTCCCGCCAGCACCAGTGAGGCCGATCACACGATCGAGTGGCGCCACGGCGGGGAGACGTCGCTGGAGAACCTCGTGTCGCTCTGCACCAGCCACCACCACCTCCGGCACGGCGACCGGTGGACGTACGCGAAGGGCGACGGCGGGGAGATCGTCTGGACGACGCCGACCGGACGGCGCATCAGCAACCGGCCGCCGCCACTGCCCGGGCGGCCGCCCGACCCGCCGCCGCGGCCGCGCTTCGACGACGCGCCCGCGCCGTTCTGACGGAGGGTCGATCTCGAGACGGCCACTCCGCGTGGGGCGCCGTCGCGGGCGACGCGATCAGCGCCGGCTGCTGCCTGCTCTCTCTGCGCCTCTGCGCCGGGCTGCTCGCCCCGCGCGCCGGCTGCGGGCAGGGGCGGCCTCCGCTCGCTCGCGCGCCTCGTCCTCGCGGCGGCTCAGCCAGCCCGGTCCGTCCCGGCGCAGCCGCTCGGCGTCGGGGCTCGGCGCGCGGTGTGCGGCGCGCCGCCTCCGCACGAGACCGATCTGCTTCACGACGCCGACGCCGACGACGACTCCGGCGCCGAAGAACGGCAGCCCGATGCCCGCCACCAGCCAGAGCGGCGCGTGCCGCCGGCCGCCGCCGACGACCGCGGTCGGATCCCAGCCGACGTCCGAGCCGAGGACGACGATCATCGCCACGAACACCCCGCTGAGCACGGCCAGCGTCCACGGCCGCGCGAGGAGGAGCGCCTGCGCGCGCTCCGACACCCTCCGCCTCGCCATTCCGCGAGCCTAGGCGCCGGGCGGTTCGGCCTGCGAGATCGGGCCCGGGCCCGGCGTCGCCCCCACCCCCCGGTGAGCCGTTCGTCGGCGGGACGGGATAAAATCGTCGCTCACCCTCCTGCTCGGGCCGGCTGTCCGTCGGCCGCACCCCGCCGGCCGCCCGCGTTCGGGAGGTCGGCTCTCCCGGTGGGACAGCGCAGGGGGAGATCGGATGTCGCAGCGACTCGGGTGCGAGCCGACGGCTCGGCGGCGTCGACCGGCGCTCGAGGCGGCGTCGTGACACCCGAGCCGACGCCCACGACCCCGCTCGAGGACCAGGGCGGCATCCGCATCGAGGCCGTCGGCAGCGACGTCGAGCGCGCGCCGAGCGTGCTCCGCGGCTTCTACGCCGGCACCGACTGGACGGTGACCCCCTCCGCGGCCCCGTTCTCGTACCGCTACGCCGCTCTCGGCGACGCGGCGATGACCCTGCGGACCTCGCAGATGCAGGGCACCAACGTCGGCGACATCCCCGTCGGCGACGACTACATCGTGCAGTGGCTCGTCGCCGGCAGCTCGGTCGTCGACGTCGAGCGCGACGCGATCCCGCAGCGGCGCGGCGTCCCCCTGCTGTTCCCCGCCTACCGGTCGTTCGAGTTCTCGTTCACCGACTACGACCAGAAGCTCGTGCACCTGGGCCGCGACCACGTCGACCGCATCGCCCGCGAGCGGGGCCTGCGCGGGCCGCTCCGCTTCGACCACCTCCGGCCGGTCGACCCGGCGGCCGCCGACCGCTGGCACGCCGCGATCACCGAGATCTCCACCGCCGTCCGCTCCTGGCGCGTGACGCCGCTGCTCTGGGACCGCCTCTCCCGCCGCGGGGCGGCCGCCTTCCTCGAGCTGTACCCGCCGGAGGCCGCGGTGCTGCCCGAGGTGCTGCTCGCCCCGCGGAACGCGAGCGTGCGCACCGCCGCGGAGTTCGTCCAGGAGAACGCGCACCTCGCGCTCGGTCCGCTCGAGATCGCCGCCGCCGCGCACCTCAGCGTGCGCGGACTGCAGGTCGCCTTCCAGCGGGTCCTCGGCACGACGCCGCTGCAGTACCTCCGCGACGTGCGCCTCGACCGGGCGCGCACCGATCTGCTGCTCGCCGACCCGGCGGACGCCACCGTCGCCGACATCGCCCGCGACTGGGGCTTCACCCACCTCGGCCGCTTCTCCGGCGCCTACGCCGCGCGCTTCGGCGAGTATCCGAGCCGTACCCTGCAGCGCTGACCGACCGACTGTCCGAGAAACGCACGGGCGGCGGGCGGCGTCGGCCGACGTGGAAAACTGACCCCGATGAACGAGGATTGCGGGCGCGTGCGGCGCTCCGAGGTGACCGGCACCGACGTCGATCAGGCGCGCGCACTGCTGCAGGGCGAGTACAACGGCGCCGGATTCAGCGTCGAGCCGACGGTGCCGAGCTTCTCCTACCGCTACTCCTCCATCGGCGACGACGAGCTGACCCTGCGCGGGAGCCTCTTCGCAGGCTCGGTCCACGGCTCGATCCTCACCGAGGGCGAGTACATCGTCTCCTGGCTCACCGCCGGCTCCGGCGCGACCGACCTCGGCCGCGACGCGGTGCTCCTCGCGCACGGGCAGCCGGCCGTGCTGGTGAACAACCGGCCCGCGGAGTTCGACTTCACCGACTACCGCCAGAACCTGATGCACTTCGACGGCGCCTTCCTCGAGCGCGTCGCCGCCGAGCACGAGGGCGCCACCGGTCCGCTGCTGTTCGACACCCGCGCCCGCCCCACCGGCGACGCCCTGCAGAGGTGGGGAGCGACCGTCGCGACCGTCGCCCGCATCGTCTACAGCGCCGACAGCCCGGAGCTGCTGCGCCGCGAGGCGAACCGCACCGCCGCGATCGCGCTGCTCGAGACCTTCCCCCACGTCGCCCTCGCCGTCCCCGCGGAGATCGCGCTGCCCTCGACCGCCAAGCTGCGCGCCGCCATCGAGTACCTGCACGCCCACGCCCACGTGCCCCTGCACGTCGAGGACGTCGCCGCGGCCGCCGGGCTGAGCCTGCGCGGCCTGCAGGCCCTCTTCCGCCGCGAGCTGGAGCTCAGCCCGCTCGACTACCTGCGCCGCATCCGCCTCGACCGCGTCCGGGAGGAGCTCCGCGCCGGCCAGGCGGGAGTCCTCTCCGTCGCGGAGGTCGCGCACCGGTGGGGCTTCGCGCACCTGGGCCGCTTCTCCGCCTCCTACGCGCGCCGCTTCGGCGAGTACCCCCGGGCGACGCTGCACGACTGAGGCCGCGCGATCCGCCGCGGGCGTCCGCCCGCGCGGCGGCTCACGGCGTCGTGTTCTCGCCGATCGGCCGCAGCGCCCAGCCGGTCACGGCCACCTCCGCGCCCGCCGGGATCTCGACCCGCACCGGACCGGCGTCCTCGGTCATGAAGGAGCCGCCGCGCACGAGGTCGACGTCGACGGTGCTGCTGTTCTGGTCGGCGAAGGCCAGGTCGGGGTAGCCCTCGATCACGCAGCCCCGTCCGCCTCGGGCGCGGCCGGTGGTCGTCCTCGCCCGACGCCGCGCCCGGTGCCGGTGCAGACGGCCGCTGTCAGCCCCGCGACCGGTTCGCGTGCGCGCGGGCCTTCATCCGGTTGCCGCAGGTGGCCATCGAGCACCACTTCGCGGTGCCGGGCCGGCTGCGGTCGAGGAGGAAGAGGTTGCACTCGTCGTTCGCGCACGCGCGGAGCCGCCCCGGGAACCGGGCGCTGACGGTCGACCAGGCGAGGACCGCCTCCACCGCGAGGCGATCGGCCTCGGGAGCGCTCAGCTCCCACTCGACACCCTCAGCGGTGACGCGCGGGGTGCGCACGGCTTCGGCGATCACGCCCGAGAGCTCCGCCACGGCCGTGGGTGCGCCCGAGCGCACGACGGCCTGGAGCGCGTCGCGGGCACTGCGCAGCCGCTCGAGCTCGTGCTCGGTGCCGACGCCGCCCCACCGTCGCGCGAGCTCCCGCCCGGACGCGTCACCGAGGTCGTCCGTCGGCCGGCCGTCGACCACGGGCGCGCTGTTCAGCACCGCCAGGAGCAGCTCCTCGTCCCGGTCCATCGCTCCCCGCTCTCCCGCGCCGAGTGGCCCGTTCGTCCATGCTAGCGTCCTGCTAACCAGTAAATCTACTTGAAAGGGTTAGCCATGGTCACCGTCCATCACCGCACCGTCTCCGTGGGAGGGCTCGACGTCTTCTGGCGGGAGGCCGGGCCCGTCGACGCCCCCGTCCTCCTGCTGCTGCACGGATACCCGAGCAGCTCGCACATGTTCCGCCACCTGATTCCCGCCCTCGCGGGGCGCTTCCGCGTCATCGCGCCGGACCACCTCGGCTTCGGACGCTCGTCCGCGCCCTCCGTCGACGACTTCGACTACACCTTCGCGGCCCTGGCCGAGACGACCGGCCGCTTCCTCGAGACCATCGGGGTCTCCCGGTACACGATCTACGTCCAGGACTACGGGGCCCCCGTCGGCTGGCGCCTCGCCCTCGCCGACTCCGCGGCGGTCGTCGGCGTGATCTCGCAGAACGGCAACGCCTACGAGGAGGGCTTCGTCCCCGGCTTCTGGGACCCGATCTGGGCGGACGCCGCTGAGCGGACCGACGCGACGCGCGAGGCCCTCAGGCCGGCCCTCGGCCGCGAGGCCGTCGAGTGGCAGTACACCCACGGGGTCACCGACCCCACCGCCGTCGATCCGGACGCCTGGGAGCACGACCTCGCGCTCCTCGCCCGCCCCGGGCAGGACGATGTGCAGCTGGCCCTCTTCCGCGACTACGCCGCCAACCGCGAGCTGTACCCCGCCGTGCAGGCCTGGCTCCGCACATCCGGGGTCCCCGTCCTCGCCGTCTGGGGGCGCAACGACGAGATCTTCGCCGCGGCCGGCGCTCAGGCCTTCACGCGCGACGCGCCCCACGCACGGGTCGAGCTCGTCGACGGCGGGCACTTCCTGCTCGAGTCCGATCTCGACCGGGTGGTCGGCGCGATCACCGACTGGCTCGACCGCGAGTGATCCGGGCGCCGGAACCGGTCGTCTCGGGGTCGTCGCCGTGCCGCGGTCGTGACGCGCCTGAGACCGGCGCCCGCCGGACGGGGGATGCGCCCCCGGGCGCCGCGCTGATAGACATCGGACAGTTGTGCTGCGAGCCCGCGGACCGCGCTCCTCCGTCCGGCCCCGCCGGACCGGGGCAGGTGGGGATCGGCGCTCGATCGCCCGTCTCCCACCACCCACCACCGACCGAAAGAGCATCGCGATGACGCCTTCCCTCTCCCGTCCCCTCGTCTCCGGACTCGCCGCGCTGGCGCTGACCGGCAGCCTGTTCGCCGGCGCGGCCCCGGCCTTCGCGGCGACCGCGCCGCTGTCGACGGAGGCCGCCGTCTCGGCGGCCGTCTACGAGCCCGCCAGCCTCAGCCCCGGGTCGGAGCTCGTCAAGGGACAGGGACTCCTCTCCGCGAACGGCGCCGTCCGCTTCGTCCTCCAGGACGACGGCAACGCGGTCGTCTACAGCGCCGGCCGCGCGACCTGGAGCTCCGGCACCCAGGGCCGCGGTGAGCGCCTGGTCATGCAGACCGACGGCAACCTCGTCATCTACGACGCCGCCGGCCGCCCCGTCTGGTTCACCGGCACGAACGACTTCAGTTCTTCGCTGTGGATCCAGGACGACGGCAACCTCGTCGTCTACCGCTACAGCGGCTCCCCCGCTTGGGCGAGCAGCGTGAACGGCCGCATCGCCGCTCCCGACGCGCCGACCCTCGGATCCGGTCAGACCCTGTTCGCCGACGAGCAGCTCACCGCCGGACCGAGCCGCGCGATCCTGCAGGCCGACGGCAACTTCGTCGTCTACAGCGGCGGCTCCGTGCTGTGGTCGACCGGAACGAGCGGGGTCGGCAACACCCTCGTCATGCAGACCGACGGCAATGCCGTGATCTACGGCGGCGACAGCTCGGTGAAGTGGTCCTCCGGAACCGCCGGCAACCCCGGCGCCACGCTCAACCTGAACCCGGGCGGGAACCTCGTCATCGCGTCGCCCCGCCAGATGATCTGGAGCAGTGACGGTCAGCTCCGGCGCGACACCCTGCCGGAGGGCTTCCTTCTCATCGATGAGCAGCTGACCTCGACGAGCGGCGCCTGGCGGGCCGTCATGCAGCGCGACGGCAACTTCGTCGTCTACGGACCCCGCGGCGCCGACTGGTCCTCCGGCACCTCGATTCCCGACAGCGTCCTCGGCCTCGACCTCGACGGCTACCTGACCATCTACGCGCCCGAGTCCGGCGAGGGGAAGGGTCACTGGGGCACCGAGCCCGCGTTCTTCGGCGGGGGCCCCTTCCGCCTCGTCATGCAGAACGACGGCAACCTCGTCGAGTACGACGCACTCGGCCGTGCCGTCTGGGCCAGCCGCGGCGTGTAGCCACCGCCCCGGGACGCTCCCGACCACGAAGGCCCGCCCCCGGACTCGGGAGCGGGCCTTCGTGCTGCCCGGACCGGGCGGGAGCAGGATCGCGGCGATCGGCTCGTGGACCCCGTCAGCTCGTGGACCCCGTGAGCGCGAGGGTGCCGCCGAGGCCGATCATCAGGACGCCGCCGGGTCCGGGTCAGCGCTGGACGAGCGGGATCGCGATGTCGGTGACGTCCGCGCCGATGGTGCCGAGTCGGGTGGCCGTGCCGTTGAGCACGCCGACCTCGTAGAGCGACCCGTTGACGGCGGCGAGGCCGATCGAGGCGATGGAGCCGCCGTTGCGGAGGACGGAGTAGATGTCGAAGCCGGTGACACCCGCGGCATCGACGCCGAGCTTCCCGGTCGGCGCCAGCGTGCCGGCGTTGGCGGGGGACTGGATCGCGATCTGGTCGAGCGCCGTGTCGAGGACGAAGAGGGTCGTCGCGGTGTTCGGGTCGAGATCGTTGTTCGTGTACGCGGCCCCGTTGACGCCGGTGGCGACGGCGGGCGCGGCGTAGCTCAGCGCGCCGTCGGCGACCGTCGCGGCACCGGGGGTGGCGAACGGCTGGCGGAGGTTCTGGCCGGTGTCGCTGATCACGCGGAGCGCGTTGGCGGCGGGGTTGAAGTCGACGCCGAAGGTCGAGCCGCTCAGCGTGACGGTGAGCCGGGTGACCGGGGTGGCCACGCCCGTGGACGTGTCGATGGAGTAGACGCCGGCGCTCGCCGCGGTGTTCCCGACGCCGTAGAGCTTGCCGTCCTGGACGCGGTAGTCGATGCCGACGAGCGAGGTGTCGCCGCCGGTGAGACCGGTGACGGCGACCCTGCCGGTGACCGTTCCGGGCTTGGTGGGGTTGAACTGCACGAGCGTCGTGCCGCCGTCGGCGAGACCGACGACGCGCAGCTTGGCGGCCACCGAGCGGGCGGCGCTGACCAGCGCGCTGCTGGAATCGCTGGTCGCGACGGCGGGAGCGACACTGCTCGCACCGGCCAGCACGGGGGCCACGGCCATCACACTCGCGACGGCGACAGCGGTGATGCCGACCTTGAACGTCCTGTTCATCGGGTACTCCTTGAGACTCTCGGTCGCCGGCGATCGGCGACTCGCAGAGGTGTACCGGCGCATCGGGGTCGGCGTTCATCGGGGCGGCGAGTTTCTTCTCGGGTTGCGGTGGTCCGGGGCGTGACGTCGATGTTTCTGCTGTGCCGTTTCGTCGCTTCTGTGTCTGCGATCTCCGATCTGCTCGGGCGGGCGAGAGAGTGCGTTCGTGTCGGGGACGAGGTTCGGGGGCTGTGATCGCCGTTCGCTGAGGTGCTGCGGCGGGCCGTCTCCCGCCGAGGACGGGGCGTGAGCGCCGCCTCCTTCTTCGTCGACGGATCGAAGGCGAAGGACTACCTCCTCAGAGCGGCGGCGATCGTCCCCCGAGGTGCTGTGGAAGCTCGACGCGCGGTCCGCTCCCTGCTCCTTCCTGGACAGCATCGCCTCCACATGAAGCAGGAGAACGAGTCGCGCAAGCGGCTCCTCCTCGACACGTTCTGCACGCTCGAGCTCACGGTGACGATCTTCCGAGCTCCGCGCGGTCTCGGCGGGGAGGTCGTCCGTCGCCGACGCTGCCTGGAGCAACTCGTCGTCGCCATCGGAGCGGCCGGAGGCAGGCTCTGTCTGGAGCGCGATGACACGCTGGTCGCCCGCGACTCCGCTGGCTGCTTCGGGCGATCATCCCCGTCGCGGGTCGCCGGTCCTCCTGCGCGGAGGATCGATCAGGCGCCGCGGGTTGACGCAGCGTCGGAGTCAAGACCGGGCGGGCCTGCTGAACAGGTTCACGACCGTGCCGTCCGGATCGCGGACGAGGGCGGAGCGGTTGCCCCACGGCATGGTGGTCGGCTCGAGCACCACGTCCTCGCCGGAGAGTCCGAGCGCGGCGAAGGCGCCGTCGACGTCGGCCACCTCGAACTCGAGGAGGACGGAGCGGTTCGTCGCGGGGGTGAGGGCTCCGTCGAGCATCGCGACGGTCCCCGCGGCGGCGATCGCGAGGGTTCCACCCGGTCCGCTGAACTGCGCGAAGACGGGTGCCGGGCGCTCGGCGGGCCGGCCGGTGACCCGCTCGTAGAAGGCGACGAGGCCGTCGAGGTCGTCGGTGATGATGCGGACGGAGGCGAACGACATGGGATTCCTTCGGTGAGCCCGGTGACGGGAGCGGATGACGGGAGGGCCCCAGCCTCGCCGGTCGTCGCGACACCGTCCTGTCGGTGTTTCCGGGAGCTCGCCGGCGCAGCGTCAGTCGCCGAGGACGGACCGCAGCCGCCCGTCCTGGATCGCGAGGTCCTCGACGCGGAGGGCGCGCTGCGGAGGCCGCTCCCCGGTCACCTCGACCGACAGCATCCGGTCACCCCGGAACGCCCGCACCCCGTCCCGCAGCCGGCACCACGCGATCAGGTACCACTGGCCGTCCTTCCCGATCGAGCCGAGCGGTTCGACGTCGCGGACGGACTCCGCGCCGCTGCCGTCCCGGTAGCGCAGCCGCACGACCCGGTCCGCTCGGAGAGCCGCCGCGAACTCCGCGGGAACGGCCGCGTCCTCTCCGCCCTCGAGGAAGTACACCCGCGACGCGACCGCACCCGCGCGTGCGGCGTCCCCCTCCGGCATGACCGCGAGCACCTTGCGGGCGGCGCTCCGGGCGGCGTGACGGAAGGGACTGCGCTGCAGCGCACCGAGGCCGATCAGCACCGCGAGGGCCTCGTCCAGCGTGAATCCCGCCGGGCCGAGTGTCGCGGACGCGTCGATGACGTACCCGCCCGTCCGGCCGGGCTCCGCCCAGATCGGCAGACCCGACTGCTGCAGCGCGGAGAGGTCCCGCTCGATGGTCCGCACCGACACCTCGAACCGCTCGGCGAGGCGACGCGCGCTCCGCGGCCGGGGCGAGACCGCCCGCAGCTCCTCGACGAGGCCGTAGAGACGATCGGTGCGGTTCACCCGGCCATCCTCCGCCCTGCACGCGTCAGCCGGACGGCGCGTCCTGCGTCAGTCGGAGGGCGCGTCGGCCTGGTAGACCTTCCGGAACGCGTCCTTCCGGGCGATCTTCCCGCCGCGGAACTCGTAGATGTCGCAGCCGCGCGTGACCTGGGGTGCGCCGTCCGGTCCGGTCCCGGTGAAGGACCAGGTGGCGGCCCCGCGGGTTCCGGAGATGAGGGGCTCGCCCTCCTCGTGCCGCTCCTGCCCGGTGTCGAAGGCGAGCATGAGCGCGAAGCCCTCGCGGACCTGCTCCTTGCCGGACCAGGTCCGGCCGGGCTCGGGACCGACGGACGCGCCGTAGACGCAGTCGTCGGTGACGTGGCTCATCAGCGCCTCGAGGTCGTGGCGGCTCCAGGCGTCGCTGAACGCGGCCAGCACCTCGGGCGTCATCTCGCTCGTGCTGTCGTCGGTCAGGAGGGGATCGCTCATCAGAACTCCGGTCGTTCGCGTCGGTGGACCGTCGTCGGTCGCTCTGCGACCGTGACAGGTGCCGGTCGCGGGGGCAATGCCCTCTAGCGGTCATGTCCGGAATCGGACGGCCGGGACCACTGCCGCTGCGATCACTGCGGCAGGAGCCCGACCAGGGGAGGCGGGACGAGCGTCACCAGCCCGACGAGGTCGCCTTGGATCGAGGTGCGCGGGGGCGGCGTTCTCACGCCGCTCCGGGTCGCATCGCCGCGACGTCAGGCGGCGGCGATGAGCGCCGCGAGGGAGTCGAGGGCGCCGGGGACGAGGCGGTAGTAGGCCCAGGTCCCCCGCTTGTCGCGGGTCAGGATCCCGGCGTCGACGAGGACCTTCAGGTGGTGCGAGACGGTGGACTGGCCGAGTCCGAGCGGCTCGGTGAGGTCGCACACGCACGCTTCCTGGCCGTCGTGGGCGGCGATCATCGAGATCAGTCGCAGCCGCGCGGGGTCCGCGATCGCGCGCAGCGAGCGGGCGAGCTTCTCGGCGTTCTCCGTGCTCATCGCCTCGCGGGTCAGCGGTGCGCAGCAGGCGGCGACGTCCGTCAGGGGGAGCATCTCGAGAACGGCCATGCCCCATCTTCCCATGGATCGACGCGTGTCGATATAGTCGGCCGTGCCTGCATCGACGGAGATCGATGCGGCCGCCCCGTTCCGTCGACGCCCAGGAGTTCCGATGACCGCCCCCACCGTCCTCTTCGTCTGCATCCACAACGCGGGACGCTCGCAGATGGCCGCCGGCTACATGCGCGCCCTCTCGAACGGCGCTGTCGAGGTGCTCTCCGGCGGGTCCGAGCCCGGCGACCAGATCAACCCGATGGCGATCGCGGCGATGGCGGAGGAGGGCATCGACATCTCGCAGGCCGTGCCCACGCTGATGACCACCGAGCAGGTGCGCGAGTCGGACGCCGTGATCACCATGGGCTGCGGCGACGTCTGCCCGATCTTCCCCGGCAAGCGCTACGAGGACTGGTCGCTCACGGACCCCAAGGGCAAGTCGCTCGACGAGGTCCGTCCGATCCGCGACGACATCAAGGCCCGCGTCGAGGCGCTGCTGGCCGAGCTGCTGCCCGCCGGCCGCTGACCCGACGAGCCGAGGATCCCGCCATGGCGATGCTCCTGACCGTCCCACCCCGCGCCGACGAGCGCCGCAGCTCGCCCCGGTCATCCGCTACCGCTCCCGGGTGACCGCCGTGACCCGCGAGGGCATGGACCGCACCCGCTCCACCGGCTCGTCCGCGACGGTGCGATCAGCCTCCTGGACCGCTTCGAGATCGACCGCCTCGAGAAGGCGCCCTCCGGCGGTGTCACCGTGATGGGGCGGCGCCGGAAGGAGCGCGAGAGCATCGAGGCCGACGTCGTCGTGCAGGCCACCGGGTTCCGGCCCGACCTCGGCATGCTGCGCGAGATCCGCGTCTCCCTGGACGAGATCGTGGAGGCGCCGCGCGCGCTCGCGACGCTGATCGACCCGAACCTGCACTCCTGCGGCACGGTCGACCCGCACGGCGTCGCCGAGCTCGCGCACCCCGAGCCGAACTTCTCCATCGCCGGGATGAAGTCGTACGGCAGAGCGCCGACGTTCCTGCTCGTCACCGGCTACGAGCAGGTCCGCTCGATCGCGGACGAGCTCGCGGGCGACCACGCCGCGGCTCGGCGGGTGCAGCTCGTGCTCCCCGAGACCGGCGTGTGCTCCACCGACATCGGATCCGCCGGAGGAAGCTGCTGCTCGTGACCGACGCGACCCGTCCCCGCCTCCTCTACGTCAGCGACCTGGGCTACCAGGCCGAGGGGCGCCGGTACTGCGACGAGGACATCGACCTGTCCGCGCGCCTCGGCGGGGACTTCGACGTCGCGATCTGCCACCCCTCGGCCGCCCGCCGCCTCCTGGACCGCTTCGACCTCGTCGTGGTCCGCAACAGCGGTCCGGTGATCCACGACCTGGCCGGGTACGAGGCGCTCCGGGCCGCGATCCGAGCGAGCGGAGTCCCGGTGTTCACCGACCTCCGCGGCAAGGCCGACCAGATCGGCAAGCAGTACCTGCTCGACCTGTTCACCGCCGGCTACCCGGTCATCCCCACGGTCGACGACCTGAGCGAGCTGGACCGGCTGCCGGCGGTGCAGGAGTTCGTGGTCAAGCCGCGGTTCGGCGCCGACTCCCTGGGCCTCGCGTTCGTGACGCGCGACGACCTTCCGGGGCTCGACCTCGAGGGCCGCCTCCTGCAGCCCCGCATCGACTTCGCGCACGAGATCTCGTTCTGCTTCGTGGACCGGACACCGCAGTACGCGCTCTTCGCTCCGGATCCGGCCGCGCGCTGGCGACTCGAGCCGTACGACGCGACCCGAGCCGACTGGGACTTCGCGCAGCGCTTCGTCGACTGGAACGACGTCGAGCACGGCGTCCAGCGGGTGGACGCCTGCCGCACCCGGGAGGGCGAGCTGCTGCTCGTCGAACTGGAGGACCTCAACCCGTACCTCTCGCTCGCCCTCGTGGACGACGCCACCCGAGACGCCTTCGTCGAGAGCATGACGCGGTCGCTGCACGCACTGGTGCGCGGAGACTGACGCCGCGAGTCGACGAGCGGCGGGGCTTCAGACGGGTCGAGCGATCCCGGCGCGCCGGTCGGCGTCGGCGCTCGCACCGGGGCCGGCGCGGTGGTGGCGGGGGAGGGTCTCGACGGAGTGCTCCGCCTGGTGGATCGCGTCGGTGACGAGGCGGCGGGCGTGCTCGTCGACGAGGCGGTAGAAGACGCGGGTCCCGTCGTGGCGGGTGGTGACCATGCGGGCGAGGCGGAGCTTCGCGAGGTGCTGCGAGACGGCGGTGGGGCTCTTGTCGACGAGGGTCGCGAGCTCGGTGACGGAGCGCTCGCCGTCGCTCAGCGCGAGGACGATGCGGACGCGGGTGGCGTCCGCGAGCATCGCGAAGACCTCGACGGCGAGCTCGACGTACTGGCTGTCCTGCTCGTCCGGGGCGCGGTCGTCCTTCATGTGCCGATCCTGTCACGGGTGCCGGTGGGGATCCTGCCCTCTCCCGAGGTGCCTGCGGATGATGCTGCGAACCTGCATACCTTCACGATCGTGCAGGTATAGGCTGGGGCGTCCCGACGTCAGGAGTCCTCGCGTGCTGTCCGTTCTGCGCTCCCGCGCCTACCGCTCGCTGTTCGCCGCTCAGGTGATCGCGCTGATCGGGACGGGTCTGCTCACCGTCGCGCTCGGCCTGCTCGCCTACGACCTCGCCGGCGCGCAGGCGGGCGCCGTCCTCGGAACGGCGCTGACGATCAAGATGGTCGCCTACGTCGGCGTCGCCCCCGTCATCGCGGCGCTCGTGCACCGCCTGCCGAAGAAGGTCGTCCTCGTCGGCGCCGACCTGATCCGCGCCGCCGTCGCGCTGTCGCTGCCGTTCCTGACGGACGTCTGGCAGATCTACGTCCTGGTGTTCGTCCTCCAGGCCGCGTCCGCGACGTTCACGCCCGCGTTCCAGTCCCTCATCCCGGTGGTGCTTCCGGACGAGCGCGAGTACACGAAGGCGCTCTCCCTCTCCCGACTCGCCTACGACCTCGAGGCGCTGGTCAGCCCGATCCTCGCGGCGGTCCTGCTGACGGTGATCAGCTCCAGCAACCTCTTCCTCGGCACCGTCATCGGCTTCCTCTGCTCCGCGATCCTCGTCGTGACGACACGGCTGCCGGGCCGGCCCGAGGTCGCCGCCCCCGGGAACCTCTGGCAGCGGACCACCGCCGGCGTCCGCGTGTTCGCCCGCACCCCGTCGCTGCGGTTCCTGATGGGCCTGAACCTCACCGTCGGCGCCGCGACCGCGCTCGTGCTCGTCAACACCGTCGTCTACGCCCGCGACGTGTTCGCGCTCGGCGACTCCAGCCTCGCCCTCGCGCTCGCCTGCTACGGCGGCGGCTCCCTCCTCGTCGCCCTGAACGTCCCGCGGCTGATCGACCGGTACGGCGACCGGCGGGTCATGCTCGCCGGCAGCGTCCTCGCGATCACCGGCCTCGCCCTCGCGATCGCGATGACCCTCCTCTCCGCAACGTGGCCGGGCGCCTGGTGGCTGCTCCTGGCGACCTGGGCGGTCCTCGGCGCCGGGAACTCCCTCATCGGCACGCCCTCCTCGCGACTGCTGATGCGGGCGGCGACGGAGGAGAACCGCAGCGCGATCTACACCGCGCAGTTCTCCCTCTCCCACGCCTGCTTCCTCATCACCTACCCCCTCGCCGGCTGGATCGGCGCCGTCAGCCTCCCCGGCGCCGCCGCCGCGCTCCTGGTCCTCGCCCTGCTCGGGGCCGTCCTCGCCCGCCGCTCCTGGCCCGCCGGGGAGCCGGCCGGGCAGGACGCCGCGCCGGCGGGGGATCAGCCGGACAGGCGGAGGGCGCCGAGGAGGTGGCCGCGCAGCTCCTCGGGGTCGACGGAGGGCCGCAGGGCGAGCAGCGTCGCGTAGCCGAACGAGACGGCGATCACCAGGTCGGCGGTCCGCGTCGCCGTCGCGAGCCCGAGCTCCGCGCCGTCGCGCTGCTCCGCCCAGGGCCGGAGGCCGCCGACGAGGAGCGTCCGCAGGTGCGCCAGGTTCTCCTCGGCCACGGCGGCGAGGTCGCCGTCCCGCGCGATCTCGCCCCAGACCTGCACGAGCACGGACGTCCGCGAGCGGTCGGCGGCCGCCCCGTCGAGCAGGCGCGCGACGAGCGCCTCCGGCGTGGGCGCGGGCGCGGCCTCCGGGGCGTCGCCGATCGCGGTGAAGCGCTCCTCGAGCATCGTCGACATCACGTACCGCAGCAGATCGGCCTTGCTGTCGAAGTGGGAGTAGATCGCTCCGGAGGACAGGCCGGACGCCCGGATGATGTCCGCCATCGTCGTGCCGGCGATGCCGTTCTCCGCGAAGCAGTCCAGGGCGGCCGCCGCGATCCGGCGGCGCCGCTCCAGGCGGGTGCTGTCCTTGAGCCGAGGCATGCAAACAGCGTATCCGGTCTGTTAGTGTCGCAAACAGCACCGGTGTTCGCTTTGAGTAGCCGGGCTCGAGCGAGAGGATCCCCATGACGGACCAGCAGACCCGCCCCCGCGCGGTCGTGTCCGGAGCGAGCATCGCCGGACTGTCCACGGCGTTCTGGCTCCGGCGGGCGGGCTGGGACGTCATCGTCCTCGAGCGCGCGCCGCGGTTCCGCGACGGCGGGCAGAACGTCGACGTCCGCGGACTCGCGAAGGACGTCCTGGAGCGGATGGGGCTCCTCGACGCCGTGCGAGCGGCCACCACGACCGAGACGGGCACGGTCGTCGTCGACGCCGACGGAGCTGTGCGCGCGACCCTCCCCTCCGACGGTCCGGAGGGCGCGACGGCGGAGCTCGAGGTGCTGCGCGGCGATCTCGCGAGGATCGTCCTCGACGCCGTCCAGGACGTCGAGGTGGTCTACGCGGACACGGTCGCGGACGTCCAGGAGCACGCCACCGGGGTGAGCATCGCCACGACGGCGGGGCGGCGCCTGGAGGCGGACGTCCTCGTCGTGGCGGAGGGCGCGCGGTCGACGACGCGCGACCGGCTCTTCCCCGCCGCCTCGATCCACCGCCGCGACCTCGGCATCACGATGGCGGTGGGGACCATCCCCCGGACCGCGTCGGACGATCGGACGTGGCGCTGGTTCAACGCGATCGGCGGCCGATCGGTGCACCTGCGTCCCGACAACCACGGCACCACCCGCGCGATCCTCGCCTACGCGCCGGGGGAGGACCTCCTCGGCGTCGACCGCGCGGAGGCCCTCGCCCGCGTGCGGGCGCGCTACGCGGGGGTCGGCTGGCAGGCGCCCCGGGTCCTCGACGCCTTCGAGAACGCCGACGACCTCTACTTCGACCAGCTCACTCAGATCCGCGTCGACCGGTGGCACCGCGGCCGGGTCGCCCTCGTCGGCGACGCGGCCTGGTGCGTGACCCTGATGGGCGGCGGCGGCGCCTCCCTCGCGCTGATCGGCGGCTACGCCCTCGCCGCCGCGCTCGCGGCGCCCACCGCGGCAGCCGACCCGGCGGCCGCGTTCGCCGCCTACGAGCAGTGGATGCGGCCCCTCGCCGACCGGGTCGGACGCACGCCCCGGGCTCTCGTCCGCTTCGCCTACCCCCGCACGCGCCTCGGACTGGCCGCTCGCGGCGTCGCCGACCGGCTGGTGACGGCCACGATCCTCCGCACCCTCGTGCAGCGCCTGCACGCCGGGAGGAGGGACGACGCCCGGATCGCCCTGCCCGCCCTGTGACGGCGGCGCCGCGCCGCAGACGGCGGCGGAGCAATGCTCCCGGTCGCCGGTCCCCGCACGCGGGGTGCTCGCCGCCGAGGGGGCGAGCGCTGCGTCCCTAGGGTTCGAAGGACCACCATCGGCTGCCCGAAGGAGCCAGACGTCATGGCCGTTCCGCGCGCTCTTCCCGCTCTCCTCCTCGGCCTGCTCGTGCTGCTCGGCGCGCTGACGGTCCCCGCCCCTCCCGCCTCGGCGGCGACCGCGACGCTCTCGCTGTCGCCCTCGAGCGGACCGGTCGGCACCTCGGTGACGGTCTCCGGCACCGGGTTCGCGAAGAAGACGCAGGGAGCGGTGTCCGCGGGATCCGCGAGGACGGTCTTCAGCACGACCGCCGCCGGTTCGTTCTCCGCGATCGTCGTCGTCCCGGCGACGACCGCGGGAGTGCTGACCGTGTCCGCGTCGGTCGCGGGGCGCGTCGCCTCGGCACCCTTCACAGTGACCGAGAGCGGGGCCTCGACGACGGCCGGTCCGGGAGCGACGACGAGCACGCCGACGGCGGTCCCTCCGCAGCGGACCTCGCGCCTGCGCTTCGGCGTCTCGACCCCCGGAGGTGCCGCGGCGAACAGCGAGCTCGACGCCGTCGCCCGGCTCGTGGGCGAGAGCCCGTCGATCGTCCTCTCCTATCAGGACTTCGGCCAGGCGCCTCCGATCGCCGGGCTCGACAGCGTCGCCAGCCGGGGCGCCACGAGCCTGGTCACCTGGGAGCCCTGGCGCTGGGGCGGCGGGGTCGCGCAGCCCGCGTACTCCAACGCCCGCATCCTGGCGGGCGACTTCGACCCCTTCCTCCGGGAGTGGGGTGCGGCGCTCGCCTCGTGGGGGAAGCCGGTGCTCCTGCGGTACGCGCACGAGATGAACGGCGACTGGTACCCGTGGTCGGAGGGGGTGAACGGCAATGCGCCCGGCTCCTTCGCGGCCGCCTGGAGGCACGTGCACGACGTGGTCTCCGCGCAGGGCGCCTCGAACGTGTCGTGGGTGTGGAGCCCGAACATCCCGTACGCCGGCTCGACCGCGCTCCCGGGTCTCTACCCCGGGGCGTCGTACGTGGACGTGGTGGCGCTCGACGGGTACAACTGGGGCACCGCGGCCTCCTGGAGCAGCTGGACCGAGCCGTCCGCGCTCTTCGGCGACGGTCTCGCTCAGCTCCGAGCACTGGCGCCCGGGGTGCCGATCCTGATCGCGGAGACGGCGTCCGCGGAGTCGGGCGGCTCGAAGGCCGCCTGGAACTCGGCGCTCGTGGCCTACCTCGGCGCTCAGCCCGACGTCACCGGCGTGGTCTGGTTCGATCACGACAAGGAGGTCGACTGGCGCATCGGCAGCTCGGCGGCCTCGAGCTCCGCCCTGGCCGCGGCGCTGGCTCAGCGCGGCTGACGGTCCGAGCGGTCGGGAGCCGCCGCGGTCCGGGATCAGTCCGCGGTGCGGGCGGTCTCGGACGGCGCCGGCTCCTCCGTGGCCCGCGAGTCGGTCAGGGAGAGCGAGCCGATCGTCGCGATCACGCCGACGAGGACGGCCACGGCCGCGTAGATGATCCGCTCGCCGGCGAAGAAGGACTGGACGAGGTCGGAGCTCCAGGCGCCGGACGGGAGGGCCTCGGTGACCAGAGCGGCGACCAGGGTGCCGACGACGGCGGTGCCGAGGCTGGTGCCGAGCTCCTGGGAGGTGTCGTTGAGGGCGGCGCCGAGGGAGGTGCGGTTCTCGTCCATCGCCTCGATCAGGGCGACCGCGCAGATGGTCATGATCGTCCGCAGGCCGATCGTCAGCAGGACCATCATCGCGGCGATCGCGAGGTAGCCGTGGTCCACCGCCCAGGCCAGGCCGAGCAGCGAGCCCACCAGCAGTGCCGTGCCGACGAGGCAGGCGAGGCGGTGGCCGAGGCGGGCGGCGAGCCGTTCCGCGATCGGCGTCGCGGCGATCATCGTGACGATGATCGGCAGGTTCGCCAGGCCGGCCTGCATCGGGCTCCAGCCGTACGCGTACTGGAAGTGCAGGATCAGACCGAACAGGACGCTGGCGAACGCGATCGAGGCGGCGAGCTGCGTGAGCGCCGCGCCTCGGACGGGTCCGGTGCGCAGGAGCGCGAGGTCGAGCATCGGCGAGGCCGCGCGCCGCTCGCGGAGGACGAAGCCGACGATCGCGGCGACCGTGCCGAGGGCGCAGGCGATCGTGACGAGCGAGAGCCAGCCGTCCTGCACGCCGCTGGTGAGGGTGTAGCAGCCGAGCCCGATCGCCGTGACGGCGAGGGCGGCGCCGGGGAGGTCGAGCCGCTCGGAGGTGAGATCGGCGCGCCGGTCGGCCTGCACGCCGGCGCGGACGCCGATCCAGGCGATCAGCGCGATCGGCGCGTTGACGACCAGGAGCCACTGCCAGCTGAAGTGGCTGAGGACCGTGCCGCCCAGGATCGGGCCGAGGACGAATCCGGACATGCCGACGATCATCACGATCGTGATCGAGCGCATGCGCAGCTTCTCGTCGTCGAAGAGGCGGAAGATCAGTGACATCGTGACGGGCGCCATGGCCGCAGCGGCGGCTCCGAGCAGCGCCCGCAGCGCGATGAGGTGGCCGATGTCGGTGACGAACACGACGGCCAGGCTGATCAGGCCGAAGGCCGCGAGGCCGGTCAGCAGCACGCGCCGCCGGCCGAACCGGTCGGCGGCCGAGCCGGCGACCAGCAGCAGACCGCCGAAGGTGAGGGAGTAGGCGCCCGTCACCCACTGCAGTCCGGCCGTCCCGCTGTCGAGCGATCGCCCGATCGTAGGCAGCGCGATCGAGAGCAGCGTGTTGTCGACCATCTCGACGAAGAAGGCCAGGCAGAGCGCGGCCAGGGGGAGCGCCGCGGCGCGCAGCGAGGTGTAGGCGGGGGGCTTGGTGGAGACGGCGACGAGGGAGCTCATGGCGGACCTTTCAATCGAACGCCGTACGAGAATCGGACGACGTTCGATAACATAGAACCACGTTCGATAAGATGCAAGACATGCCTGCGGATCGATCGAAGGAGACCGAGCGCGGCAGTGCGCCGCCCGACCGTGCGCGGGGTCGGCGGCGGGCGTCGCACTCGCTCGACACGGTGCTCGCCGAGGCGATCGCGATCCTCGACGAAGCGGGGGAGCCGGCGCTGACCTTCCGGGCTCTGGCGGCACGGCTCGGCGGCGGGGTGGCGAGCATCTACTGGTACGTCTCGAGCCGCGACGAGCTGCTCGACCGGGCGACCGAGGAGGTGATGGGCCGGGTCCTCGAGGACAGCGAGCCGCTCACGCACGGTGCCGACCCCGTGGCGAACCTGCGCGCCCTGGCCCTCGCGCTGTTCGACGAGTTCGTCCGCCGGCCGTGGTTCGGCCAGTTCATGCTCCGCAACAACGGCCTGCAGCCCAACTCGATGGCGATGCACGAGCGGATCGGCCAGCAGCTGATGAGGCTGGACCTCACGCCGCGGCAGCGCTTCCACGCGGCGTCGTCGATCGTGAGCTACGTCGTCGGCGTCGCGATCGACCTCGCACAGCCGCCGCCCAAGGAGTTCCTCGAGAGCGGGCTGGACCGGCTGGAGTTCCTGGCCCTGTTCGCCGTCCGCTGGCGGGCCCTCGACCCCGAGGAGTTCCCCTTCACCCACCAGGTCGCGGACGAGATGGCGACGCACGACGACCTCGACGTGTTCCGCTCCGGACTCGACCTGCTGCTCGACGGGCTGCGCCTCCAGGCCGGGCTCGGACCCGCACCGTGACCGTCCGGCCGCCGGCCCGCGCCGGAGGGGAGCGGCTCGCTCGTCGGTGACGGTCCAGCCGAGCGCGCGTCCGCCGGCCGCCGGCCGGGACCCGGCTCAGCGGCGGACGAGGCGGGTCACCGCGCCTCGCCCGCGCGGAACGCGGAGCCGGGGTGCCCGGCCGGCAGCGTGGGCACGCCGCGGCCGAGGATCCGCTCGCGCATCGATCCGGAGCGGGGCGTCCCGGGCAGCATTCCGCGCTCGCGCAGCAGCGGCATCACCTGCTCGGCGAAGTCCCGGTAGGTCTCCCACGAGCCGTAGGTGTACTCGATCAGGAAGCCGTCGACGTCGGTCCGGTCGACGATCTCCTGCAGCTGATCGGCGACGGACTCCGCGGTGCCGGTGACCCGCATGCCGCCGATCGAGGACGTGATCACGTCGAGGATCTCGGCGACGGTCGGGCTGTACTCGGGCTGCTGGAACATCGCCAGCATGGTCTGCCCGACCTCGGTCGTCACCTCGGCGAGGGTCGCGTCGAGCGGGAACGACATCAGGTCGACGCCGCTCCACCCCATGAACAGCGCGGCGGCGGCCTCGCGCGAGGGCGTCGCGTCGAGCTCGGCGCGCAGGCGGGCCGCCTCCTCCTCCGTGTCGCCGACGATGATCGAGACGGAGGGGAGGACCGTGATGTGCCGCGGGTCGCGGCCGTTCGCCTCGGCCCTCGCCCGCAGGTCGGCCACGGTGGCGGCGGCCTTGCCGAGGTCGCGGTCCTGGATGAAGACGCACTCGCCGTACCGGCCGGCGAAGGCGCGGCCGGCGGAGGAGGTGCCCGCCTGCAGCAGCAGCGGGGTGCGCTGCACCGACGGGATCGCCGGGAAGTAGCCGTCGTAGCGGAAGTACTCGCCCTCGTGGGTGATGCGGTGCACCTTGGCGGGGTCGGCGTAGGTGCGGGTGGCCTTGTCGTAGATCACCGCGTCGTCCTCCCAGGCGCCCTCCCAGAGCTTCAGGCACAGCTCGACGAACTCGGTCGCGCGGCGGTAGCGCTCGTCGTGGGGCGTGACTCCGTCGTGCCCGAGGAGCTTGGTGAGCGCGACCTGGTTGTCGGAGGTGACGATGTTCCAGGCGATGCGGCCCTTCGTCAGGTGGTCGAGCGTGGTGAAGGTGCGGGCGTTGAGGTAGGGCTGCTGCGCGGTGGTGGAGGCGGTGACGACGAAGCCGAGGCGGTCGACGGTCGCCGCGAGAGCGCCGACGAGGGCGAGCGGATCGTGGACGGGGACCTGCACGGCCTCGCGGATCACCACCTCCGGGACGTCGTCTCCGCTCATCGGGTAGCCCAGCGCCTCGGCGAGGAAGAGGAAGTCGAAGCCGGCGTCCTCGAGCTTCCGGGAGAGGTCCTGCCAGTACTCGAGGGTGGCGAAGTCGCGGGTGTCGCCGCGCGGGTGGTGCCAGGCGTTGCTGATGAAGTTCGGCGTGAACTCCTCGAACGCGCCGAGGAAGATCTGCTTGGTCACGGTGCTGCCCTTCGACGGCGATCGGATGCTCCCGATCGGAGGGCTGATAACCTGGCGTTATCACCGTGGCCGATGATAACCAGGAGTAATCACCTGCCGCAAGAGCACCGCCGGGAGGACCGATGAGCGACGACGCCGCGGAGGCCCCCGCCCTCGCCTCCGAGATCGGCCTGCTCGTGCGCGCCCTGCGCACCGCGCGCGGACTCTCGATGCGCGCCCTCGCGGCGGAGGCCGGGGTCTCGCAGCCGTTCCTCTCCAAGCTCGAGAACGGCCGCCTGCTGCCGAGCCTCTCCACCCTCTACGCGCTGGCCGCCGCGTTCGACGTGCCGCCGGCCGAGCTGGTGCCGGCGATCGCCTCCTCCGACGACACGACGCCGGAGGCGCACCTGCGCGCGAGCGACGCGCCGCACGCCCCGCGCGCCCGGCTGGTCGCGGGGGGACCTGGCCGGCGGACGGAGGCGTACCTCTTCACCGCGCAGCCGGGCCAGTCCGACGACGTCGACTTCGCGCACCAGGGCGAGGAGTTCGTCTTCGTCACCGAGGGCACCGCCGTGCTGACCTACGCCGACGGCGCCTCGCACGCGGTGTCGGCCGGCGGATCGATCACCATCGAGACGACGCGCCCGCACCGCTGGTCGGTGCCGGCGGACGCCGACGGTCCGGCCCGCTACCTGCTCGTCACCACCCCTCCGGGCGCCACCGCGGGCTGAGGGTCGCCGCCCGATGCGATGCACCGCCCAGCATGCTTCCCGCAGTGTGGAGATCCGGTGCTCGCTTCCGACGAGGTTCGCGGACGCGGCCCGAGACGGACGATGTGCCGCGCTCCTCACCCTCCCTGGGTGAGGCTGGTGATCAGGTTGATGGCGACGGCGACGACGAAGGTGCCGAAGAAGTAGGACAGCAGAGCGTGGGCCAGGGCGATGCGGCGTGAAGGGGTGGAGGACTGGGTGATGTTGCTCGCGCTGTACGCCATCCCGATCGAGAACGCGGTGTAGGCGAAGTCGCTGTAGGACGGCTCCTCGTCCTGGTCGAAGTCGAAGCGGTGGTGGTCGTCGAGGTAGTACATGCGCGCGTACTTGAAGGCGTAGACGGTGTTGATGAGCGCCCAGGCCGCGACGACCCCGACGACCGCGAGGATCGCGGCCGCGGATCCGACCGGGTCCTTCTGTTGGCTGCGGAGGAGCGCGATGACCACGAGCACGAGGCTGAGGAAGGTGGCGGCGATGATGAGCGAGTCGACCAGCTTCCGGGACCGGTCCTCGTGGCGGGCGAGGTCGCGGGTGCGTTCCGGGTCGGCCGGCCACGCCGTCGACCAGGCCCAGACGAGGAAGACCGCCGCGGCGATCGCCCAGCCGAGCAGAGGCGACAGATCGGGGACACCGAGGAGCGCGGCGATCGCCGCGACGGCTGCGCCGACGAGTGCGGCGACACCGGCCTTGACGGACAGGTGGGACATGACGGTTCCTTTCCGATCGGTGGTTCGTCGTCCGGTCGCGGAGTGCCGTGATGCTCCGCGCCGAGCTGATCCGGGGCGGTCTCATCCGGGGCGGATTCATCGGGCCCGGGCTCGCGAGAGGGGGACGTAGAGGCCGGCGCGCTCGGCGCGGACGGCGGCGAGCGTGCGCGATGTGGCGTCCAGCTTGACCAGGATGTGCTCGAGGTGGGCCGCGACCGTGCGGGGAGCGACTCTCAGCGCCCGGGCGATCTCGAGATTGGAGCACCCCTCGATCACGTGGCCCAGCACCTCGAGCTCCCGCGTTGTCAGGCCGCGCAGGCGTGTCGCGGGGGAGAGCACGACGACTCCGCGGCTCACTGCGGCGAGGTCTCTCTCGCAGGCCAGCACCGTCACCCGCACGTAGCCGTCCGGCGACTGCCGGAGTCCGCGGGGCCACAGGAACGAGGCGTAGTTCCGCCCCTCGGCGAGGGCGTCCCTCGCAGCGTCGATCAGAGCCGAATCGGCGGCGAGCAGCTCGTCCGCGGAGAGGCCCGGAAGGGAGGCGACGCCGTGGTCGGGCAGGAGGACCACGCCTGCTCCGGCTCCGTTGACGACCGAGGCCGACGCGGCGAGCGAGCGGACGGGGTCGATGCCCGACGTGAGCGTCGGCACGAGTCGAGCGAGGCGTCGGCGGACCGCCGGCGACGGCGGTTCCGCGCTCCGGAACAGCACCGTCATGAAGCCCACGTGCCGGCCCCCGTCCTCGAACAGAGCGACGGACAGGGTCTCGTGGAATCCCGCGGGGAGCAGGCACTCCGCCCAGGTCTGCAGGTCCCTCGGGGAGTAGGGCACGTCCGACAGGCTGGTGGGGGGCCGATCGCGATCCGCACCGGTCCTCTCGATGTCGAGCGCCATCTGCGGACCGCTCAGGTAGCGGACGCAGGACTCGTCGAGGTCGGTGCTCGCGACCGAGCGGTACCCCGTGCCGTTCGGCTCGGCCAGTGCCAGCCACGCGCCGTCGAAGGGGATGTGCTGGTGCAGCTCGTCCAGCATCGCCTGAGCCCGCTCGCGGACCGGGCCGGGGCGCGCGGCCGTCTCGGCGAGTTGGAGCGCAGCAGTTCGTGACACGGGACTCGACCACCTCAGGACCAGGGGCAGGGGAAACGGAGGGATTGTCCGAAGACCGGTGCTACTGGGGTACCACCAGGAGCCCCTTCACGGGGACCCCCTCGACGGCAGATCGCATCGGCAGGTCTGCCGATGGCGCTCCCCTCTCCGCAGGGCGTGACATGGGCGTGTCGCGCGGTCGACCCGGGCCGCGGAACGTTCGAGAGCACGTCACGCACGGGAGGGAAACGAGCATGAGAGCAGTGGTGTACGAGGGGCCGCGCACAGTCGCGGTGAGAGACGTCCCGGATGCGCGGATCGAGCGCTCCACCGACGTGCTGGTGCGCATCACGACCACGAACATCTGCGGGTCCGACCTGCACATGTACGAGGGGCGCACCAGCTTCGAGACCGGGCGGTGGTTCGGTCACGAGAACATGGGCGAGGTGATCGAGGTCGGCGACGGCGTCGACAAGGTCGCGGTGGGGGATCACGTCGTCCTGCCGTTCAACGTGGCGTGCGGGCACTGCAAGAACTGCGAGCGCGGGCTGACCAACTACTGCCTCACCGCTCAGCCCGTCCCCGAATGGGCCGGCGCGGCCTACGGCTTCGCCGACATGGGACCGTGGGCCGGAGGCCAGGCCGAGCTGCTGCGGGTGCCGTGGGGCGACTTCAACTGCCTCCGGCTGGGAGAGGACGCGGAGGAGAAGGCCGCCGACTACGTGATGCTCGCCGACATCTTCCCGACCGGGTACCACGCGACGGAGATGGCGGGAGTGAAGCCCGGGGACCAGACCGTGATCTACGGTGCCGGCCCCGTCGGACTGATGGCCGCGCTGTCCGCCACCATCAAGGGTGCGAGCAAGGTCATGGTCGTGGATCGGCATCCGGACCGTCTTCGACTGGCGGAGTCCCTCGGCGCGATCGCCATCGACGACTCGAAGGTCGATCCTGTGGAGGCCGTCCTGGAGTACACCATGGGGCTCGGCGCCGACAACGGCTGCGAGTGCGTCGGCTACCAGGCGCACGACCCCGGCGGCGACGAGCAGCCGAACCTCACGCTGAACCGCCTGGTCCAGTCGGTGCGCTTCACCGGGCGGATCGGCACCGTCGGCGTCTTCGTGCCGCAGGACCCCGGTGGCCCCGACGAGCTCGCGAAGCAGGGGCGCATCGCGTTCGATGCGGGACTGCACTGGTTCAAGGGCCAGACCATGGGAACCGGGCAGGCGCCCGTCAAGAAGTACAACCGCCGGCTCCGCGATCTGATCGCCGCCGGCAAGGCGACGCCGTCCTTCATCGTGAGTCACCAGCTGCCGCTCGAGCAGGCACCGGACGCCTACGAGCACTTCGACAATCGGGACGACGGCTGGACCAAGGTCGTCCTCAAGCCGGGAAAGGCGGCGTGATCATGGCGGGCAGAGCGGCTGCGGCAGTCGGAGTCGGCATCGCAGGAGTCGCGGTGGGCCTCGTCGCCCGTTCCCTCGTGAAGAAGGAACGGGAGTCCGACGGGGACGGGCCGCACCCGGAAGGGTGGAAGGCGGTCACCGTCCTGGGCGAGGCCCGGGACTTCGAGAGCGGCGGGTATCCCGAGCCGCTGGCGCGTCTGGCGGAGTCGCTCGAGATCCGGATCGATCCGGCCCCCGGGGACAAGGGCTTCGAGGTGCACGCCCGAGTCCGCGAGGGTGCCGATCCCGGGGTGGACGACGACCCGGGCAAGGCGCTGCGCGCGGCTCTGCGCGACGCCAAGCAGATCTTCGAGACGGGCGAGGTCCTGCGGGCGACCCCGAGACCGCACGGAGAACGACCGCGCACCCTGCTCGGTGGCGCGGTCGACGAAGCAGAGGACGAGGCGAAAGGCGGAGGTGTGCTGTGAAGGCTCTGTGCTGGACCGGAGTGAACGAGCTCTCGGTCGAGACCGTCGAGGATCCCGGGATCCTCAATGCTCAGGACGCGATCGTCAAGGTGACCCTGAGCACGAGCTGCGGCTCGGATCTCCACCTCCTCGGCGGGTACGTCCCGACCATGCGAGCGGGCGACGTGCTCGGGCACGAGTTCATCGGCGAGATCGTCGAGGTCGGATCGGCCGTCACGAAGCACCGGGTCGGCGACCGTGTCGTGGTCTGCTCGTTCATCAGCTGCGGGAGGTGCTGGTACTGCCGCAACGAGCTCTACTCCCTGTGCGACAACGGCAACCCGAACGCGGGGATCCCCGAGATGCTCTGGGGCCAGGCGCCCGGCGGCTGCTACGGCTACTCCCACGCGCTGGGCGGATGGGCCGGCAGCCACGCCGAGTACATCCGCGTGCCGTACGCCGACCAGGGCGCCTTCCCCGTTCCCGACGGGATCAGCGACCAGCGGGCGCTCTTCGCCTCCGACGCCGCTCCGACCGGATGGATGGGAGCGGACCTCGGCGGCGTCCGGCCCGGAGACACCGTCGCGGTCTGGGGCGCCGGCGGTGTCGGGCAGATGGCGGCGCGCGCGTCGCTGCTGCTCGGCGCCGAGCGCGTCATCGTGATCGACCGCTTCCAGGAGCGGCTGACCCAGGTCGAGCAGGTCATCGGCGCGGAGACCATGAACTACGAGACCAGCGAGGTGACGGCAGAGCTCCGCGAGCTGACGGGCGGACGCGGCCCCGACGTGTGCATCGAGGCGGTCGGCATGGAGGCGCACCGCGACGGTCCCGACTTCGCCTACGACCAGCTGAAGCAGCAGCTGCGGCTGCAGACGGACAGACCCACCGCCGTTCGTGAGGCGATCTTCGCCGCGCGCAAGGGCGGCAGCGTCTTCGTGCTGGGCGTCTTCGGCGGCTTCGTCGACAAGTTCCCCCTGGGGGCGGTGATGAACAAGGGCCTCACGCTCCGGTCGGCTCAGCAGCACGGGCACCGGTACATCCCGATGCTCCTCGAGAGGATGGCGCGAGACGAGATCGTCACCGAGCACCTCGCCACGCACGTCCTGCCGCTCGAGGACGGCCCCGCCGGCTACGCCATGTTCAAGGAGAAGACCGACGGGTGCGTGCGCGCGGTCTTCCGACCCTGAGCGTCGAGGGTGCCGCTCCTCCGCCCTCACGGTCGGCACGACCCCTGGCCGTGGCTGCGCTACTTCGTCGCCGTCCTGAAGGACTCCTACGAGCGGTTCGCCGCGGTCACTGCCGCGAACCGCTCCTCCGGGAGCAAGCAGGACCGCGTCCGCGACTACGTCACGAATCACGCCGCCCCGACGTTCCGCATCGCCGACGTCCGCGCCGCCCTGCCCGGCGTCAGCGATCAGACCATCCGCCTCGCCCTCGACCAGCTCCGCGTCGCCGGCGTCGTGCGGTCCGACGGGGCCGGCCGCACCGCGACGTGGACCCGGATCGGCGGCACCTCGACCTGATCCGGAGAGGACGACCGCGCGCCCTGCGCGGCCGCATCTGGTTCGATGGACGTGCGCGTGCCTCCGATCGGCGGCGCGCTGCCGCTCGAGGAAAGGTCGTCGGAACCCGTGGTCTCCCAGCTCGTACTCGTGGACGATCTCACCGGGGCGCCCATCGCCGCCGGACGCGGCGGGACGGTGTCCTTCTCGGTCGGGGACGACGCGTACGAGATCGACCTGTCCGCGGCGAACATCGGGCACCTGCACCGGGCGCTCGCGCCGTTCGTGGACGCGGCCCGGCCGCTGTCCGAGGCGCCGGCCCGGTCCCGGGTGACGCCGATCGCCGCGAGCGCCGGGCGCAAGAGCCCCGAGATGCTCGCCGCGATCCGGCACTGGGCGCGGCGGCACGGCTACGAGGTCCCGCGCTCCGGCCGAGTGCCCTCGGACGTGCAGGCCGCGTACGACGCGGCGCACTGATCGGGGCCGGTGCTCTCGGCCGCAGTCCCCCGATGCGGCCGAGAGCACCTCGGCACCGACGTCCTCGTCGGTCCGCCTCGCGGCGTCGGCGGAGCCCCCACTCCTCGGCCGCCCCTCCACAGTAGGTTTCCGCGGCGATATCCGCCATCTGTCGTTTTGCGCCATCGGGTCGACGCGGTGGCGGACGGGCCTTCCTAGGCTCGGAGGATGAACGAGGACGTGATCGGTCGGATCGTGCTGGGCCTGGTCATGCTGGGCTCGGGGGTGCTGGTGCTGTGGGCGGCGCGGGCAGCGGCGAGCGGGCGGCTGGGGCGCAACCAGGTCGCGGGCATCCGCACGGCGTCGACGCTCGCGAGCGACGCCGCCTGGCTCGCCGCGCATCGGCGCGCGGAGCGGTCGACCCTCGCGGCCGGCGTGTGCGCGATCGTCTCCGCGGTGCCCGCGGTGCTGCCCGTGCCGATCGGAGCGGTGCTGGTCTCGGTGCTCGTCGGGTGTCTCGCGATCCTCGGGTTCGTGGTGCACGGGGCCGTGGTCGGCGGGCGGGCGGCGCGCGAGGCCGAGGCGGGCGAGCAGGGGCGGTCTCGGCAGGGGAGCTAGGCGCTCCCCTCGCGGGTGCTGAGGAAGGCCGCCGCCGTCGCTGCTGCGAGCAGGACGGCGGCGGCGATCAGCATGCCGGTCTGCATCCCGGTGACGAAGTCGCCGCTGCCGGCGAGGAGCGCGCCGAAGACGGCGATGGCGACGGCGCCGCCGACCTGGCGGAAGGTGTTGAAGACGGCGCTGGCGGTGCTCGCCCGGTGCGGAGGGACGCTCGCGAGGACCACGGCGGTCGCCGGGGGCATGGCGACCGAGCCGCCGACGCCGGTGAGCACCAGCAGGCCGCTGACGAGGAGCGGGGAGCCGAGCGGTGCGGCGGCGAGCAGGCCCGCGAGACCGGCGGCCATCGTGGCGAGTCCGCCGACGATCGGCAGGCGCGGTCCGAAGCGGTTGGCGAGGCGGCCGCTGACGAGGTTCCCGACGACCGCGAAGACGGCGGAGGGCAGGAAGGCGAGCCCGGCGAGCAGCGGGGTGAGGCCGAGGTGCTGCTGGAGGTGGAGGCTGACGACGAAGACCGAGCCGAAGTTGCCGACCATGAACGCGAAGCCGACGAGGAGGGCGAGGCGCATGTTCCGGCCGCGGAAGAGGTCGGGCGGCATCATCGGATGGCGGGCGCGCTGCTGCACGACCAGGAAGCCGGACAGCGCGGCGACGGCGAGGGCGAGGCAGCCGAGGACGAGCGGGTCGTCGAAGCCGATCGCGCCGCCCTCGATCAGCCCGTACATCAGCGCGCCGAGTCCGGTGAGGGAGAGGGCCTGGCCGGCCCGGTCGAACGGCGGCGAGGTGGTGGGGGAGGGGGCGACCCGGCGCAGCAGGGCGAGCATGACCGCGCAGACCGGGATGTTGATGAGGAAGACGAGCCGCCAGTCGATCGTGGTCAGCAGGCCGCCGAGGAGCGGGCCGACGGCGCCGGCGACCGCGCCGCCGACGGCCCAGATCCCGAGGGCGCGGGCGCGCTCGCGGGCGTCGGGGAACGCCTCGCGGATCAGCGCCATCGAGGAGGGCAGCATCGCGGCGGCCGCGGCGCCCTGCACGAACCGGGCGGCGATGAGGGCCCCGACCGTGGGCGCGAGGGCGCAGGCGATGGACGACAGCAGGAACAGGGCGATCCCGGTGCCGAGGGCGCGCTTGGCGCCGATCCGGTCGGCGAGGTTCCCGGCGAAGAGCAGCAGCGAGGCGAACAGGAGCGTGTAGCCGTCGATGATCCACTGCTGCCCGGTGGTGCCGCCGCCGAGGTCGTCGCTGATGCGGGTGAGGGCGACGTTGACGATGAGGATGTCGAGCGTGATCAGGAAGAACCCCAGCGACGCGAGGAACAGGGTGCGCCGCGGGGACGCGGGCTGTCCCGGGACGCGCTGTTCGGGGACACGCTGCTCCGGAACGGCGGGCCGGGGGTGCTCCATGCCCACCACGCTAGGTCGGGGCCGCGCCGCCAGGGGTTCCCCAGCAGGGCACCCGCCCGCCGGTGCGGTGGGCGGGCTGCTGATGCGGAGTGTCCTGCCCGACGTCCCGCGCCACTGATCCTCCTCACTGACCTGACGTGACTGACGCCGGTAGAATTCTGACCTGACGCGATTGACGAAGGGTCGAGAAATGGGCGGGCGGGTTCGAGGTGGCGGTGCGGCGTTCCGTCGGGCGCGCGGGCGGAAGCTCAGCGGGGCGGATCGCCTCCGGGCGGCCGCAGGCGTCGGCGGGGTCTTCGGTGTCGCGCGAGCGGGGCGAGTCCTGCGAGCGCGAGGCGGAGGCCCTTCGGACCGAGCCGTGCCGACCGCGTCCGTCGTGCCCGACGATGCCTCGAGTGATCGAACCGTCAGGCAGAACCGGACCGGCGAATCGATCGACGAAGCGGAACCGGAGCTGCGCGCTCTCCTGGAGGCGGTGCGTCGCCACGCGACCGGCCTGGACCTCGATCTGGTCGCCGGTCGGAGCGGGGGGATGGAGGGCGTCGTCTCGAGGATGTTCGCGAGCGTTCCCGGCGCGAACCACTACGACGCCAAGATCGGGCCGTTCTACGACACGGCCGGTCTGCGGGCGTGGCGGAAGGTGACCCGGCAGTCGATCGACGGCCAGATCGAGCGACGCGATCTCCTCTGCGTCCGCACGGCGGACGGTCATCGGCTGTACCCGGCGTTCCAGTTCGAGGGTCCCGGCGGAGCGCTGCTGCCGCAGCTCCGCACCGTTCTCGCCGCACTGGACCCCCGATCGATCGACGAGTGGGGTGACGCGCTCTGGTTGAACAGCCCGATGCCGTACCTCGACGGGGCGACTCCCGCTCAGGCGCTGCGCCAGGGTCGCATCGAGGAGGTTCTCGTGCACGCGAGGAGCGCCGGCGCGCTCTGGACGTCATGAGTCGCGCGGAGGTCGCTCAGCGGCGCCCGGGGGCCGATCAGGACCTCACGGCGTTCCCGGCGGTGGAGCCGGAGCCCGAGTGGCGGTGGCGGGCGCACTCGGCGGAGCTCTCGGCGTGGTGGTTCAGCACGAGCGGCCGCGGCCGGTTCGACCTGCCCGACAGCGGTGCGGACGGCACCTGCTACGTCGCGGACGACGTCCGGACCGCCGTGCGGGAGAGCCTCGGAGACCGGGTCGTCCCCGACCAGGTGATCACGCCGGCCGCCGCCGCTGCCTTCCGCGTGTCGGCCGTCCTTCCTCCGGCGGGGTGCACGTACGCCGCTGTCACGTCCCGGGACGCGGACCAGCACGGCGTCACGCGCGAGCTCACGACGATGACCGACTACGACGTCACTCAGGCGTGGGCGACGGCCCTGCACACCGCCGGTTTCGACGGGATCCGGTACTCCTCCCGGTATACGAGCGCCGCCGGGCCGAACTCCTGGGCCCTGTTCGCGCCGAAGGGCGGGAACGACGACTTCGCCGTCGACGCGGCGCGCGAGCTGGACGGCCCTGCCGCCTGCGCCCAGGCCGGGGTGCGCGTGCTGGAGCCGCCGCCGCTCGAGCGCGCCGTCACGCTGCTCACGGGGCCGCCGAGCTGACAGTGCTCGGGCCTGCGTGCTGGTGAAGCGACGGCGGAGGACAACGGCATCGACCCGAGAGGACCGGCCGGCAGCGCCTGTGAATGAGACGCAATGTCTCCAGATCCGCTTCGTTCTTGCGACCCTGTGGATACAAACACATATGTCGGATACTGTTCCGAGCGTGCTCCTCACCCGATGTGGGGCACTCCCCCCTCCGGTCACCCTGCCGATGAGGTGTGCGCGCAACGCCCGATTCCCTGATCGGTTCCATTGCGCTCCTCGGGGACGTCTCGCTCGTGGAACGTCGTGAGCGCGACTCATCGGAGCAGGGCGGCGACGTACCCGGTCGACGCGAAGCCCGGAATCAGTACCCGGATTCCGGAACTTCCTCTGCTCCATCGATCCAGCGAGGCCGAGAGGCGCCGCTGGCAGCTGCGCGGGAGCGCAGTGAGCCCGATGACGTGCTCGATCATTTTGATGACGGTGCGACCCGAAAGCGCGCCATCAATTTCTGGAGAGTGCTATGCCCGAAGCGCTGATTCATCGACGCCGAAAACTGACCGAAGCCTCCTTGCAGGAACGGTCCGTCCCGATTCCGCGAGCGCCCCGAGACGCTCTCCTCAGACGGGTGGCGGCTCCGCAGCCGGTCGCGGCGGCACCCGAGGATCCCGCAGACCTCGACGTGATCATTCCGGCTTTCAACGAGGAGTCCCGGATCGGCGAGGCACTCGAGGCGCTCTCTCGAGAGTTCTCCTCGCAGCCCGGGCGCATCCGTGTGCTGGTCGTCGACAACGGCAGCGTCGATGCGACGGTCGAGGCCGTCGACAGCGTGCGGCGCTCAGGCGTGCGGATCGACATCGTCAACTGCCGGACGCCGGGGAAGGGCGCAGCGGTCCGAGCCGGAGTGGCGCACGCGACCGCGGGCTCCATCGCCTACGTCGACGCGGACACCTCGGTGCCGCCCCATGCCCTCGCGACCGGTCTGTCCCTGCTCGAGCACGGGTGGGACGGCGTGATCGGGTCGCGGCGTGCGTTCGGCGGCAAGTACGCCGTCGCTCAGCCGCTGGTCCGGAGGCTCGGGAGCCGTGCTTTCAATGTCGCAGCTCGCACAGTGGTCGGGCCGCTCAGCGATACCCAGTGCGGAATGAAGATGTTCCGACGCGAGGTGGCTGAGCACCTTTTCGCCGAGGCCTGGGTCGACGGGTTCGCGTTCGATGTGGAGATCCTCGCTCGTGCTCGTGCCGCGGGGATGAAGCTCATGGAGCTGCCGGTGACGTGGACGGACAGCCCGGGCTCGTCGTTCTCCCTGATGAGGCACGGGACGGCGTCCTTCCGCGAGATCGCTCGCGTCCACCGCCTGACCAGGAAGCTCGCTCGTGTCGCGTGACGGCCGGCGCGACCGCAGAACGGGTCTCCTCGTCATTGCCAACTGGCGTGACCTGGACCACCCGGAGGCGGGTGGGGCCGAACTCGTCTGTCAGGAGCTCGCCGCACGGTTCGCCGAGCGCGGCGAGAACGTCGTCGTCCTCGCCGCTTCGGTGGCGGGTCGTCCGCGCCACGAGCGACGCGACGGCTACCGGATCGTTCGCGGCGGGGGACGGTTCACCGTCTACGCGCATGCCCTGGCGTGGTTGCTGCGGCACCACGGCGAGGTGGGCGCGGTCATCGATTCGCAGAACGGCATCCCGTTCTTCACCCCGCTGGCGGTCGCGTCGCGCACTCCCATCGTCATGCTCCTGCATCACGTGCACCAGGACCAGTTCGGTGCGTACTTCTCTGCACCCGTGGCGGCACTCGGCCGCTGGCTCGAGAGCAGCGCGAGTCGACGTGTCTACGGTCGGCGCGCGGTGGTCGCTGTATCGCCCTCCACGCGGACGGATGCCCGCCGGAGGCTCGGCCTGCGCGGGAGCCTGTGGGTCGCGCCGCCCGGCTTGGCGGTGGACAGTGCCCGAGGTGTCGCGCGCTCGGAGCATCCGTCCGTCGTCTCCGTCGGACGCCTGGTGCCGCACAAGCAGGTCAATCAGGTCATCTCCGCGCTGCCGGCGGTGCTCGAACGGCACCCCGCTCTCACCGTGACCTTCATCGGGCGCGGATCGGAGCGTGAGGGGCTCCTGCGCCTGGCGGAGGATCTCGGAGTCGCACATGCGGTGGACATCCGCGGAGACCTGGACGACGAAGCCCGCGACCGTGCCCTCGCCGGCGCCTGGATGTCGGTCAATGCTTCGGAGGGTGAGGGATGGGGCCTGTCGGTCGTCGAGGCGAACGCACAGGGAGTCCCGGTGCTCGCGTTCCGTCGGCGGGGCCTGCGCGACTCCATCGTCGACGGTGAGACCGGCTGGCTCATCGACGAGGGCGGCGATCTCGCCGCCGCCCTGGCGGACCGGCTCGACGAACTCGACGACGCTCGCACGGCAGCGCAGTACGCTCGCCGGGCCCGCGACTGGGCCGCGACCTTCACCTGGGAGGCGATGGCCGACCGGATCCTGCTCGCGCTCGACGTCGAGGAGGACCGGCTGAACGCGTCCGGTGAGGGAGCGCGAACGCTGTCCGATGCGGCGACGGTGCTCACGCTGCCGACGGAGGTGCTGCCGGCGGGGTGGACTCAGCGTCTGCGCCGCTCCGATCTGTGGATCCGGGACGGCGACGACGTCCGGATCCTCTGCCTCGACACGGACGTCGTCGCAGCGGAGCAGCTCGTCCAGTCGCTCGGTCTGGCGATCGGTTCGCCTCAGCGAGCTCGAGTGACGATCGAGGTCGCGCGCACCCGCGACTACCTCAGCCTGAAGCGGGCGGATGTCCGGAACGCGCTGGCGGACCAGTGAGCACGACGATCGCCCCGGATGCCGCCGGCATCCGCCTCCCCGTGTCCGCTGCAGCGCACGTCGCGAGGCATCGGGAGGAGCGTCCCCGTCGACGACCGGTCACGACCGTCGCGACCGCCTTCGGAGTCCTCGCCGTTGCGCTGTTCCTCCGGTTGTTCCATCTCGCGTCCTCCTACGACCTGTTCATCGACGAGACGACCTACACGGCGATCGCGAGGGACACGACCCTAGGTGCCGGCCCGCTGCTGCACGGGATGCCGTTCGTTCTGCATCCTCCGCTGGCGCTCCTGCTGCTGGCGGGCCCGGCACGACTTCTCGCCACGCAGGACACCGCCGCACTGGTGGACGGACTGCGGCCGTTCGTGGCGGTCACCGGGGCGCTGATCGCGGCACTGGTGTATCTGGTGCTGCGTCAGTCGGGATTCCGGCGGTACGCCCTGGTCGGCGCGGCCGTCGTCGCACTCGACCCGCTGATCGTCAGCTTCGACAGCCGGGTGATGCTGGAGGCTTTCGCGCAGCTGTTCGCGGTACTCGCGATCGCCGCGGCCGTCCGGGCGGTCACGGCTCCGCCGGCCTCACGCGGACGATGGTCCCTCCTGACCGCCGTCGCAGGCGCGGCGACGATCGCGACGAAGGAGACCTTCGGGATCGTCGTCCTCGTCACTCTCGTCCTCGTCGCTCTCACCGCAACGCGAGGACAGCGTCGATGGCCTCTGGCCGCCGTCGGCGGAACGCTGCTCGGGTACGGGCTCGTCAACGTGGCCATGATCGACTGGGCCGGACTAGGGCTGTGGTGGCACATGCGGACCGACGGCCTCATGCGGCTGCTCGGTCTGCAGCAGTCGACGGGATTCAAGGCGGAGGGAGTCGAGCACTCGTTCTGGGAGCGAGTGCTCCCGAACGGGGCTGAACTCGGCGGCACCTACGCGGTGCTCGTCCTCGGAGGACTGAGCGCCCTCTCCCTGCTCTGGAGAGTCCTCCGTCGGCACGAGACGGTGACGACGCTCCCGCCCACCGGCCGATCCGCCGCGCGGATCGTCGCGATCTGGGCGGTCTGCGCATGCGGTTACGTCGGCTACGCCGTCGTGTTCGGCTCGCTCGAAGAGCAGATGTTCTACATCGCTGCCGTGCCGTGCGGCGCCGCGCTGATGATCCGATCCGCGATCGCTCGCCGCTCTGTGCGCCGCATCGCGGCCTTCGGCATCGCCCTCATTCTCCTCGCGCAGGCGTTCGCCTGGTTCTCGGTGCACACCGCACGAGATGACGTGTACTCCCAGATGCTCGAGCAGCTCCCTCGAGTCGTGGCGCCCGACAGCACGATCGCGGTGACCGAGGAGACCGCTCAATTCGTCCTCACCGGATACGACCTCGGTCAGTGGGTGACAGTGCCTGACCTCCAAGCGAACGCGGTCGACTACGTGCTGCTCTCCGACCGCCTCGTCGAGTACGGGTACGGACTCGCTGACGGTGACTTCGCCGCCGAGGTCCGCGCCAACGGCACGCGCGTCCTCTCCATCCAGGGTCGGGAGAACGACCTCCAGCTCTACGACGTCCGCGAATGGACCGGTTCGGCCGTCGACTCGACCGCACCGTCAGGAGATGAATCATGACGACCGTTCGACCGCGGATCCTGCACCTCGGCTACGAGGATCCTCGCAAGCCCGGCGCCGGTGGTGGATCGGTGCGCACCCTCGAGATGAACAAGCGTCTCGCCGACGACTTCGAGATCGTCGTCGCGTGCGCGCGTTTCGCCGGCTGCGAACCGTACGAGGAGGACGGAGTCCGCTACGTGCACCTCGGTGCGGGAACGGGCCGCGACGTCGCCGCTGCGACCTACTTCGCCTCGCAGCGCCGCGCGGTGAGCCGCTACGCGCCGGATCTCGTCGTCGAGGACTTCGGCGCCCCCATCTCGACCTGGGGACTTCCGCGCACGACGTCGGTCCCCGTCATCGGCGTCGTTCAGTGGTTGTTCGCTGCGGAGAAGGCTCGGCAGTACCACCTGCCGTTCGATCGCCTCGAGCAGTACGGTCTCGCGGCGCACCGCACCCTGATCGCCGTCTCGGACGACCTCGGCGCGCGATTGCGCGAGCGCAACAGCAGAGCTGCGGTGCATGTCGTGCCGAACGCCCTGCCGCCGCAGGCGTTCGCCACCCCGACCCTCGGTCGACGTCGCGGAATCCGGTACCTCGGTCGGCTCGAGGACGCGCAGAAGGGGATCAGCCTGCTGCTCCGCGCCTTCGCTAGCGCAGCGCGAGCCGGCCTCCAGCAGGACCTCCTCCTCGCAGGCGAGGGACCCGATCGCATCGCGCTCGAGGCGCTCGCCGCCGACCTCGGGATCGCTGATCGGATCGAGTTCGTCGGGCCGGTGGCACACCAGGACCGCTTCGCGTGGCTCGCCGCGGCCGAGATCGTCGCGATGCCCAGCCGCTACGAGACGTTCGGGATGGTCGCCGCCGAGTCGATGGCGGTGCACTCTCCGGTCGTCGCCTTCGACATCGACTGCCTGCGCAACCTGGTGCACGACGGCACCGGACGGCGGGTGGCGGCGTACGACGTCGAGGCTTACGCTCGCGCTCTCCTCGAGCTGGGCGCGGATCCTGAACTGCGGTCGTCGCTCGGTCGAGGCGGTGCGGCGGACGTCGCATCCCTGACTTGGGACAACGCGGCGGAGCAGCAGGGCGACCTCTACCGCGCTGCTGTGCGCGACCGAGTCTCCGCGGAGGCCTCTCGGTGAGAGAGACGATGAACGGCGCCCACGACCGGGAGCTGCGCGCTGACGAGCCGACGACCGTCGATGCCGACGCCGACAGGGTCCGGCGGCAGTCCGCGGTGGTGTCCGCGACGACTCTGGTCGTCTCGATCGCGAACTACGCCTTCTCGCTCGTCCTCATCCACCTGCTGACGGCGCCCGACTACGTCGCCTACGCCTCCGCGCAGAGCCTGCTCCTGGTGCTCGGCTCGGGAGGCATGGCCGCGATCCCCTGGGCTGTCGCCCGGCATGTCGCTGTTGCTCGGACGACCCGAGCGGTGAGCGAAGCACTGGGATTCGGCCTCGTCGCCTCAGTGCTGCAGGGCGTCGTCTTCGCGGGGCTGGCCTTCGCGCTCGTCACGCCGACCTCGGGCGTCGAACTCGGAGCGGCGACGGCAGCCGCCGCCTTCGCGCTGTCCGTCATCGCCGCGCCGCTCGGACTCCTGCAGGGACAGAGCCGCTTCCTCTCCATCTCCGCTCTCCGTCTGGTCGAGATGGTGGTGCGGATCGGGCTCTCCCTGCTGCTGCTCCTTCTCGTGGCAGCGGATCCGCTGTCTCCCGTCGTCGGTTTCATCGCCGGCAACGCCGTCCTCTTCGTCGCCGCACTCATCGCATGCCGGGTCGCTTTTCCTCTGCGCCGTGCGGCGCTCACGACCTACAGCGGACTGCTCCGGCACAGCGTCCTGCTCGGAGTCGCCCAGCTCGCTCTGGCGGCCCTCGGCACGGCCGACACGGTCGTGATCGCGATGACCGGCATGTCGGCGATCGACGCCCGCGACTACCAGGTGGCCGCGCTGCTGGGACGCGTGCCGCTGTACCTCGGCACTGCCCTCGCCATGACCTACTTCCCGATCATCGCCGGCGCGGTCTCTGCAGAAGAGGCGAGGAGTCATCTCCGCCGGGTCGTCCGTCTGATCGTCGTCGTCGCCGCTCCGGTGTCGATCCTGATCGCCACCACCCCGGCGTGGGCGCTCGAGATCATCTCTCCGGAGCGGTCCGTCGAGGTCGGCCGACTGCTCCCGCTGACGGCGATCACGGGGTTCTCCGTCGCTGTGGCGACGGTACTGGCCTGCGCTCGCCAAGCTCGAAGGAGATACGGACGGCTCTTCGCGCTTCTCGTTCCGCTGGTGGCCGTGCAGCCGTTCGCGCTCTTCGCAGTGGGAGACGGCGCCGGGGCGGTCGGCTTCGCAGCCACCGCTGCAGTGTTCGGAGTCCTCGCAGTCGCCGTTCTCGCTGTCGACCTGCGCTCGTGGCAGCCGTGGTCGCTCGTGCGCAGGGTCGATGTCGGGGCCGTGCTCCTCGTCCTCGTCTTCGCCACCGTCGGCCGGGAGATCGGGTGGCTCTGGTGGGTCGCGGCGACGGGAGGCGTCGTGCTGTGCGCCTGGGTCCTGCTCGGGCGATCGGCGTCGACCGGAAGAATCGCCGGGTGACCGAGACGGGAACCGGGCGGCGCTGTTCCGATGCGCTCTAGTCCGGGAACGCCGCGAACAGAGTCTGCGGCGGCAGGGCGCCCGCCCTGTCCGGCATCCAGGTGACACGGTCGAGATCGAGACGATTCACCTGCGAGACGACTCGGTCGACTGCAGCGTCGCCCCCGCCCCCCGTGTTCTCCCCGCTCAGCGGCATCCCGAGCTCGCGGACGAGCGGCGCCAGGTAGTCGGCCGGCGCGAGGTCCCGCGGGGCCGTGCCGTAGGACGGCGCATCCAGCCAGGTGGTGACGGCAGTGACGTTCAGCCCGAGCTTGTCGATCGCACGGAGCTGTCGGGGCCAGTCGATCCCACCGGCGAGATCATCGCCGGTGCTCGCGACCGCGGAGCTGGAGACCCGCGCGTTCGCCACTCGATCGATGTCGCCGGGACGCACGCCCCATCCCGGGAGCAGGACGTCGATCGGGGCACGCGGGAAGGCGGTGCCGACTGTCCGGGTGAGCCACGTGCCGTATCCGCTCACCGACGAGAGATAGAACTCGAGCCACTGGCGCGACTGAGTAGCCGTCCCCGACCCCGGTCGCCATCTCGGGTCCGGAGCCGCCGCGAGAGCCCCAGGGCTGAACGCCCACAGGCTGTCGACGCGTGCGGCCGAGTGTGCCGGCGGAAGTCGCAGCTCGCCCGAGAGCAGGCCGCCCACGCGGACTCGATCGACGACGCCGGCGAAGTCCCTGGCGACCGCCGAGACGTAGCTGCTCTGCGCTTTCCGGACCGCCGGGTTCCAGACCGCGTCGAGTGCGTCGCTGCCGATGTCTCCGCGCCACTGCTCTCCGTACTGATTCGTGAACCGGGTGCTGCCGGGCAGCTTCCACGCCCAGGCCGGTGGGTACTGCAGGCCCAGGTCCAGGACGACCTCGATGCCTGCACTCCGGTAGCCGCGGGCCTCGGCCAGACGGCGTGCGACGTAGTCCCGATTGGTCGAGGTCGCGATGGGCTGGTAGGCGTCCCACCCCAGCTCGAGGGTGACGAGGTCGATTCCGGCAGCTGCATAGGAGGATGCGTCGCCCGCGATGGGCTGCAGGAGCTCGATGCTCACCGGGTGATCGGCCTCAGCGGCGGTCGTCGTCAGGGAGGCCGGGTTCACGGACCCACGCCCGACGAACGAGGCTGCGCGAGCCGGGAAGTCCGCGTCGCCCATCGTCATTGATCGAGTATCGCCGCTCGGAGCCGATGGGCCTTCTCCGCCGGCGCAAGCCGAAAGGAACAGGAGCAGGACGCAAGCCAGAAACCCTCCTGCTGTTCCGACTCGGTGAGACGATCGTGGAGAACTCATGGTGCCCCCGGTGCTGTCCTGGCTTCGGGCCTCGCACTGCGACGAGCGGGACGGTTCGGCTGACGTTAACACTGCGGGTATTCGGCCCTTGCCCCGCAGAGAGAGGGCAAGGTCTCTCACAAAGACTCACTGGGCCGGCGACCGATGCGGCCGGCGGTCGCATATTCAGCGGCCGGCTCCTCGGGCGGAGGGGCGCGGGTCGATGCCGGTGCGAGCGCCGCGACAGGCTGTTGCCATTCGAGTAGCGGCGGAGGGGCGTCTCGAGCCCGACGCGTTCGTGCGGTGGTGGATCTCGATACGCGCGTCGTGCGCGCTACTCGTTCAGCATGATTCCGCGACGGGACCAGTGGGCTGCGCGCGACGTGAACGCGCGCTCTGCTCGGTCAGCAGGTTTCCGCGAGTGGATCCGAACTCCGCATGCTGGTCGAGGAGCGGCGGAGCGGCGTCTCGAGACCCGCCGTCGTCAGTGCGGCGGAGGGTCGGGTGCGATCCCGGGCGTCAGACCGCCGCGAGGACCGCGCGGGCCGTCACCGCGTCCGTCACGAGGGCGTTGATCAGGGAGCCGCGGACGGCGCCGAGGATGCTCGGGGCCTTGTCGACGCCGACGGCGACGCCCACGGCGTGGGGGAGGGCGGCGAGGTCGGCGCGGGAGACGCGGACCATGCGCTCGCTGCCGGGGAACTCGACGGCCGAGCCGTCGGCGCGGAAGAAGTTGAGGCAGACGTCGCCGGCGGCCTCGTCGAAGAGGTGCCGATCGCTGGGGAGGCCGGCGGAGAGCTCGTGGCGAGTGGCGGTCGGGGCGCCGATGCCGAGCAGGGCGCCCTTGGCGCTGCTCCACAGGTCCATCACCTGGAGGAACTCGGGGTCGGCCTCGAGGCCGGAGCGCATCGCGGGGCTGGGCAGGGCCTGCGCGAAGAGGAAGCTGGAGCGGGCGCCGGTGGCCGCGGCGGCCATCCGGGTGATCTCGTTGGTCTGGAACCAGGACTGCGGCTCGGCCTGGCCGCCGACGGCGGGGACGATCGTCACGCCGGGCAGCGGGGGCAGCAGGCGCGAGCTCACCAGGTCGTGCACGGTGCGGCCGAGGGACATCAGCAGGGCGTCGCCGACGCCGAGCTGCATGTCCGCGAGGGCGGCGGCGACCGGGACGGCGAGGTCGCGGCCGAGGGTGGAGGCGTGCGTCACCGGGGCGAGGTGCACGGCGTTCAGGCCCAGTGCCTCGCGGAGGGCGTCGGCGAGGCCGGTGTTCTCGTCGACGAAGGGGTCGATCACGCTGATCTGCACGAGGCCCAGGCGCCGGGCCTCGGCGATGAGGCGGCTGACCGTGGGGCGGGAGACGTCGAGCCGCGCGGCGATCTCGACCTGCGTCGCGTCCTCGAGGTAGTACATCCGCGCCGCCTGGTAGACGACGTCGAGGGGGAACCTGACGGTCTCGGCGCGCCGGGGGGCGCTGGGCGGCGGAGTCACGTGCGTCATTGTGCCCTCTTCCTCGGCGTCGTGCAGGTCCCCTCCCCCTCCGCGAGATGCCACTTGTGAGCGCGACACGCCGTGGAAGGCGCTCACAAGTGGCATCTCGCGGAGAGGGGAGAGGGGCGGGGCGGGCTACTCGGAGAGGGTGAAGGGCGCCGTCATCTTGTCGACGTTGTCCTTCGTGATGAGGATGCAGTCGAAGGCCTGCTTCTCCTCCGACGCGCCGGTCTCGCCGGTGCGGAGGAAGGAGTCGGCCTGCTGGACGGCCTCCTTGGCGAAGGTCGCGACGGGCTGAAGCACGGTGTACTGCAGCTCGCCGGCCTTGATGGCGTCGACCGCGTCGGGCGAGCCGTCGAAGCCGCCGACCTTGACCTGGTCGAGCTTGCCGGCCTCCTTCAGCGCCGCGATCGCGCCGAGCGCCATCTCGTCGTTGCCGGAGATGACGCCGGTGACGTCGGGGTTGGCCTGCAGGATCGACTGCATCTTGTCGTGGCCCTGCGTGCGGTCCCAGTTGCCGACCTGGTTCGCGACCTCGACGAGGCCGGGGTACTGCGAGATGACGGTCGCGTAGCCGTTGGAGCGGGTCTGCGCGTTGTTGTCGGAGGGGGATCCGAACAGCTCCGCGTAGTTCGCGGTGTCGCCGACGTCGGCGACCCACTGCTGCGCACCGAGCGCCGCGCCCTGGGCGTTGTTGGAGACGAGCTGCGCCTTCGCGAGGCCGGTCTCGTTGATCTCGGCGTTCACCAGGATCACGGGGATGCCCGCCGCGTCGGCCTTCTTCACGGCGCCGACCGAGCCGGAGGCGTTGGCCGGGTCGAGGATGATCGCGACCGACTTGTTGGTGATCGCGGTGTCGATCAGGGTGCTCTCGGTGTTTGTGTCGCCCTTCGAGGCGCCCACGTTGGCGGTGTAGCCGAGCGCCTCGGCCTCGGCCGACGCGACGTCGCCCTCGGTCTGCCAGTAGGGGTTGGCCGGGTCGTTGACGATGATCGAGATGAGGCCGCCCTCGGAGGCGCCCGGGGTGCCGGCGGCCTCTCCCGCGGTCCCCGCGTCGGAGGAGCATCCGGACAGGACGAGGGTGAGCCCCGCGCCCGCGGCGAGCACCGTTGCCAGCTTGCGGTTCATTGGTCTGTTCCTTTCACTGTGGTCCGATCGGCGGTGGCCGACCGAGGTCTTCTCTCGGGAGGCCGGCCTAGGCGGCCGGGGCGCCCGATGTCTGGGGGACGGGCGCCGGAGCGCCCGCCTCGGAGGCGGGCCGCGGGCCGGAGCCGCCGCCCTTGCGCGGCTTCCCGCGGTACTGCACCGCGTTCAGCAGGACCGCGAAGACGATCACCGCGCCGGTGAAGACGGTCTGCCAGTACGACGAGACGCCGATGATGACGAGGCCGTCGGAGAGGAAGCCGATGACGAACGCACCGAGCAGCGTGCCGCGGACGGTGCCGACTCCGCCGGTGAGGGCCGCGCCGCCGATGACGACGGCGGCGATCGCGGTGAGCTCGTAGGAGCTGCCGGCGGTGGGGCTGGCGCTGGTGAGCTCGGAGGAGAGGATGAGCCCGGCGATCGAGGCGAACAGGCCCGAGAGCACGTAGACGCGGACCTTGACCCGCTTCACCGGCACGCCGGAGAGCTCCGAGGCGCGCTCGTTGCCGCCCGAGGCGTAGAGCCAGCGGCCGAACACCGTGCGGTTGAGCAGGAGGCTGACCACGATCGCGACGACGATCATGATCACGACGCCGATCGGCAGGCCGAGCAGCCGGTTGAAGCCGAGCCAGTCGAAGCCGGTGTTGCCGAGCTCGGGCTGCCCCGCGAGGTCGTTGTAGGTGAGGCCGTCGGTCATCAGCAGCCCGACGCCGCGGACGACGTAGAGCATCCCGAGGGTCGCGACGAACGGGGCGACCTTGAACCGGGCGACCAGGATCCCGTTGATCAGGCCGATCAGCGCGCCGGCCCCGCAGGAGAGCACGACGACGACCCAGAGCGCGGGGTAGAGGGTGCTCCCGCCGATCTGCACGCCCTGCATCAGGAAGCCGGCGATCACTCCCGAGAAGCCCAGCGTCGAGCCGACCGAGAGGTCGATGCCGCCGTTGAGGATGACCAGCAGCATGCCGATCGCGAGGATCGCGTAGACCGCCACGTGCGAGGACATCGTGAGGATGTTGCCGACGGTGAAGTAGTTGGGCGAGAGGATCGAGAACACGACGATGATCGCGATCAGCGCGAAGAACGCGCGCCCCTGCAGCAGCAGGCGGCCGAGGTCGAAACCGTCCTTGAAGAGCGCGGGGCGTCGCTGCCCGGTCGCGGTGGAGGTCATTGAGGGCTTCCGTTCCGTAGTGGTCACGAGATCACGGCCTCACCGGAGGCGGCCATGATGTCTTCTTTGGAGACGTCCGAGCCGAACTCGGCCGCGATCCGGCCTCGGCTCAGCACGATGATGCGGTGGGCGATGCTGAGGCACTCGCCGACCTCGGAGGTCGTGTAGACGACGGCCAGGCCGTCGCGGGCGCGCTCGGAGAGCAGCCGGAAGACCTCGGCCTTGGCGCCGATGTCGATGCCGCGGCTCGGCTCGTCGAGCAGGATCACGTCGGGCTGCGTGGCCAGCATCTTGCCGATGACGACCTTCTGCTGATTGCCGCCGGAGAGCGAGCCGATCATCGCCTCGCCGCCGGCGGTCTTCACGTGCACCGTGCGGATCGAGTCGGTGACGAGGTCGACCTCGCGGCGGGGGGAGAGGAACAGCCCCCTCACGAAGGAGCCGATGCTCGCGAGCGAGAGGTTCCGGCCGACGGTCATGGTCTGCACCAGGCCGTCGCGCTGGCGGTCCTCGGGGACGAGGCCGAGGCCCGCGCCGATCCGCTCGGCGATCGACATCCCGGCCAGGTCGCGGCCGCTCTTCGAGATCGTGCCGGCGGTGACGGCGGTGCGGCCGGCGATCGCCTCGAGCAGCTCGGTGCGGCCGGCGCCCATCAGCCCGTAGAGGCAGACGATCTCGCCCTCGCGGACGTCGAGGTCGATGCGGTCGACCACGTCGCGGCCGGGGATCGACGGATCCGCGACGCTCACGCCGCGCACCGAGAGGGCGACGTCGCCGAACGGGTAGCCGGTGGGCGGGGAGCCGAGGTCGAAGCCCTCGCCGACCATGGCGCGGACGACCCAGGCGAGGTCGATGTCGGCGGCGACGGCGGTCGCGGTGACCGAGCCGTCGCGGAGGACGACGGCGTGATCGGTGATCTCCAGCGCCTCCTCCAGGTGGTGCGAGATGTAGACGATGGAGACGCCGCGGGCGGTGAGGTCGTGGATGACGGTGAAGAGCACCTCGACCTCGGCGGCGCTGAGCGCGCTGGTCGGCTCGTCCATGATCAGGATCCGCGCGTCGACGGAGAGGGCGCGGGCGATCTCGATCAGCTGCTGCTGGCCGAGCCGCAGGTCGGCGACGAGGGTCAGCGGGTCGATGTCCTCGCCGAGCTCCTCGAGCACCGCGCGGGCCTGGCGCGCCTCCTCGGCGTAGTCGACGCCGGACGGGCCGGTGATCTCGCGGCCGAGGAAGATGTTGTCGCGCACCGAGAGGTTCGGGGCGAGGCTCAGCTCCTGGTGGATGATCGAGATCCCGTGCTCGCGGGCGTCGACGGTGTCCTCGAAGGCGACCGCGGTGCCGTTCAGCACGATCTCGCCCGAGGTGGGCTGCTCGACCCCGGACAGGATCTTCATCAGCGTCGACTTGCCGGCGCCGTTCTCGCCGAAGAGCGTGGTGACCTGGCCGCGGTGCACCGAGAAGCCGACACCCTTGAGCGCGCGAGTGGCGCCGTAGGTCTTGACCACGTCGACGGCCTCGAGGACGACCTCGCCGATGCCGGCGACCGGGGCCTCGGCGGTGCTCACTGGACCACCAGCTCGGACGGCGTGACGAGCCAGCCGGCCGGGTTGATCAGCTGGAACGCGCCGGTGACCTGGATCGTCTTCCCCTCGAGCGCCGTGGTGTCGACCGCGCCGAGCACGGTGGTCTTCAGCTGCTCGTTGAGGGCGCTCGCCGCGTCCTGGTAGTCGATCTGGTTGGTGAACTGGCCGAACTCGACGGTGCCGGTGGCGTCGCGGAGGTCGGTGCCGTTGATCGCGGGGCCGGTCTGCACGCGGATCAGGACGTCGCCGGGGACGCCCTCGACGGTCACGGGGTAGATGCCGTTCTGGCCGGCGCCGACCGTGCCGGTGAAGGTGGTGGCGAACTCGGGGCCGGTGCCGCCGGGGACGCCGTACTCGGTCGCGGCTCCCGCGCTGTCGGCGGCGATCGCGGTGGCGAGGGTGGCGGCGTCGACCGCGCGGTCGGCGATGCCCTCCTGGATCACGGGGAAGTTCTCGGCGGCCCAGGACTCGGCCGAGAACTCGGCGGGTCCGGCGCCCAGGTCGGAGTCGGCGCCGACGACCTTGGTGCTGAACGCCATCGCGGCGAGGACGACCACGACGACCGCGGCGAGGATCAGGCGCTTCCGGGAGGCGCCGATCGGGGGCCTGCTCGTGGTGGGAGGGAGTGCACGCGTCATCGCGGTGTCCGTTCGCTGGTCGGGAGTGCTGGTCGTGGTGGTGCTCGTGACGGCGTCCCCCGGGGGCGGCACCGTCGCTGCGGGAGGTGGGCGAACCGCCTCCGGAGAAGAAATTATGTTCAACACAGAATTTCCGCAAGGGTTGCGACGGAATTGGCGGCGGATCGGCCACGCCCCGCGGAGAACAGAAATTCCGTTCTTGACAAGTGTTCTGGACGGGGTAGGTTCGGGAAGGCCGCGACGAAGCGGCCCCGCGAACCCCTCGGAGGCTCCCCATGACCATCACCACTCCTTCCCCGCAGACGGCCCCGCAGTCGCGGCACTCCGGCGGCTCCGACGTGCCCGAGTCCATGCGCGCCGTCGTCGTGCACGGCCCGGAGGACTACCGCCTCGAGACCGTGCCCGTGCCGGTCCCCGCCGCCGGCGAGCTGCTGCTGCGCGTCGACGCGGTCGGCGTCTGCGCGAGCGACCTGAAGTGCTACCACGGCGCCGCCAAGTTCTGGGGCGACGAGAACCGCCCCGCCTGGGCCGAGCGCGACCGCATCGCGGGCCACGAGTTCGTCGGCACCGTCGTGGCCGGCGACGACGCGGCGCTCGCCAAGCGCGGCGTCGCGCTGGGCGACCGCATCGCCTGCGAGCAGATCGTGCCGTGCTGGGAGTGCCGCTACTGCCTGATGGGCGCCTACTGGATGTGCGGACCGCACGACATGTTCGGCTTCAAGGGCTTCGACGGTGCGATGGCCGAGTACGTGCTGGTCCCGACCCGCGCGCTCACCCACCCCGTCAGCCGCGACCTCGCCCCGCAGGTCGCCGCGTTCAGCGAGCCGCTGTCCTGCGCCATGCACGCGGTCGAGCGCGGGAGCATCCAGTTCGACGACGTCGTGGTCATCGCGGGCGCCGGCCCGATCGGCCTCGGCGCGATCGCGGGCACCCGCCAGAAGAACCCCAAGATGGTCATCGCGCTCGACATGAGCGACGAGAAGCTCGCGCTCGCCACCAAGGCCGGCGCCGACCTCGTCATCAACATCACGAAGCAGGACGCGGTCGCCGTCGTCAAGGAGCTCACCGGCGGCTACGGCGCCGACGTCTACATCGAGGCCACCGGCCACCCGTCCGCGGTCTCGCAGGGCCTCAACATCCTGCGCAAGCTCGGCACCTACGTCGAGTACTCCGTCTTCGGCTCGAACGCGTCGGTCGACTGGTCGATCATCAGCGACGACAAGGAGCTCAACGTCCTCGGCGCCCACCTCGGCCCGAACTGCTGGCCGGCCGCGATCAAGCTGCTCGAGAGCGGCGTCCTGCCGATGGACGAGATCTGCACGCACCAGTTCCCGCTCGAGCAGTTCCAGGAGGCGCTCGACCTCGTCGCCGACAGCCAGGGCGGGTCGGTCAAGGTCTCGATCGTGCCGTCTCTGACCGAGGCGGTCGTCGCGGCCGACGCCCGGAGCTGACCGGCATGACGACGATCTACGACGACCCCGACGAGTTCGCCGAGGACCAGCTCGCCGGCTTCCTCTCCCTCTACGCGGACCGCCTGCGCGGCGTGCCGGGCGGAGTGGTGTCGCACCGCACCGCCGGCGCGGAGCCGCAGGTGGCGGTCGTCATCGGCGGCGGCTCCGGGCACTATCCTGCGTTCAGCGGCACGGTCGGCCCGGGCCTCGCGACCGGGGCCGTGGTGGGCAACATCTTCACCTCGCCCTCGGCGGCGCAGGCCTACTCGGTCGCGAAGGCGGCCGATCAGGGTCGCGGAGTGGTGTTCAGCTTCGGCAACTACGCCGGCGACACGATGAACTTCGGCATCGCGGCCGAGCGGCTGCGCAAGGAGGGGATCGACACCCGGATCGTCGTCGTCACGGACGACATCGCCTCGGCGGAGGAGATCGGGAAGCGCCGCGGGATCGCGGGCGACTTCCCGGTGTTCAAGGCGATGGGAGCGGCTGCCGCCGAGGGGCTGTCGCTCGACGAGGTCGAGCGGGTCGGGAACGCGAGCAACGCGGCGACCCGCACGCTCGGCGTCGCGTTCTCGGGCTGCACGATGCCCGGTGCCGAGGAGCCGCTGTTCAGCGTGCCCGAGGGTCACCTGGGTCTCGGGCTCGGGATCCACGGCGAGCCCGGCATCCAGGACGTCGAGCTGCTGCGCGCGGCGGAGCTGGCGGACCTGCTCGTCGACCGGCTGCTGGCGGACCTCCCCGAGGGCGCCGGGGCGGAGGGCGGCACGACGCGCGTCGCCCCGATCCTCAACGGGCTCGGCACCACGAAGTACGAGGAGCTCTTCCTGCTCTGGCGCCACGTCGCGCGCCGGCTCGAGGAGGCCGGGCTTCAGACGGTCGAGCCCGAGGTCGGCGAGCTGGTCACCAGCCTCGACATGGGCGGCGTCTCGCTGACGCTGCAGTGGCTCGACGACGAGCTCGAGCGCTTCTGGCGCGCCGACGCCTATACGCCGGCCTACCGCCGGGTCGCGGCGCCGGTCGCGGCGCTGCTGGCGCCCTCGGGCGAGGACGCGGCGGCGGGTGAGGAGGAGTCCGCTCCTACCGCCACGGACGCGGCCGTCGCGCTCGGCGAGACCGTGCGCGCGGCCCTCGCCCGGATGCACGAGCTGCTGCAGCGCGAGGAGGAGACCCTCGGGCGGATCGACGCGGTCGCCGGCGACGGCGACCACGGCCGCGGGATGCTCAAGGGCATCGGCGCGGCGACGCGGCGCCTCGACCGGATCGAGGAGCGCGCGGGCGGCGCCTGGCTGCTGTCGCGCGCGGGGCAGTCCTGGGCGGAGCAGGCCGGCGGCACCTCCGGGGTGCTCTGGGGCGCGGCGCTCGAGGCGATCGGCGCCTCGCTCACCGACGGGCGCGAGGAGTACACGGCGGCGGACGTCGTGGCCGGGGTCGACGCCTTCGCGGAGTCGATCGTGGATCTCGGGCGCGCGAGCGAGGGCGACAAGACGATGCTCGACGCGCTGCTGCCGTTCGCCCGCGTGCTGCGGGAGCGGGTGGCGGGCGGCTCGTCGCTGGTCGAGGCGTGGCGGGAGGCGGCGGGCGTCGCCGTCGAGCGCGCCGCGGCGACGGCGGATCTGCGGCCGAAGGTCGGCCGCGCGCGACCCCTGGCCGAGAAGAGCCTGGGCACACCGGACGCGGGCGCGACGTCGATGGGGATGATCCTGACCGCGGTTGGCGACGTCCTCGCGGAGCGCGCCGGTGCGGAGGCAGCCACAGAAGCGCACGCCACCACAGAAGGAGGAGCGGAATGACCACCACCTATCGGGTCGTCGTCGGATCGGACGACGCGGGCCACGACTACAAGGAGGCGCTGAAGGCCGACCTGATGAAGGACGACCGCGTCTCGCTGGTCACCGACGTCGGCGTCGACGCCGACAGCCACATCGACTACCCGGACATCGCGGTCACGGCCGCGCGGATGATCGCCGACGGGTCCGCGGACCGCGCGATCCTGGTCTGCGGCACGGGCCTGGGCGTCGCGATCGCGGCGAACAAGGTGCCGGGGGTGCGCGCCGTGACGGCGCACGACTCCTACTCGGTGGAGCGGTCGGTGCTGTCGAACAACGCGCAGGTGCTCTGCCTGGGCCAGCGCGTGATCGGGCTCGAGGTGGCGCGGTGGATGGCGCGGGAGTGGCTCGGCTACGAGTTCGACCCGTCGAGCGCGTCGGCGGGCAAGGTCGCGGCGATCTGCGGGTACGACGGCAGCGCGCCGGCGGGCGTGGACGCCTAGAGATCAGCCGCCTGCCCCGAGATCCCGGCTCCGCTGCGCCAGGCGGTGCACGGTGGCGCGGGTCTCGGGGTAGAGCCGGCGGAAGTCCGCGTACAGCCCGTCGTAGAGCGCGGCGACGGCCGGATCGGGCACGAGGGTCGTCGCCGCGGGGTTCCACTCCTCGATGTCGACGTCGGTGACGAGGCCCGCCGCGAGCACGGCCGAGCCGTACGCCGCGCCGACCGAGACCGTGGGGATCACCTGCTCCAGGCCGCAGACGTCGCTGACGATCTGCGGCCAGAGCTCGGCGGCGACCCCGCCGCCCGCGCCGACCAGCGCCTCGACCCGGACGCCGTGCTCGCGGAGCACCTCGAGGTGGTGCCGGACGGCGAAGGCCGTGGCCTCGAGGACCGCGCGGTAGAGGTCGCCGCGGCTGGAGCCGACGCCGAGCCCGGCGATCACGCCGCGCGCGTCGGAGTCGGCGAACGGCGAGCGCTCGCCCGCGAAGTAGGGCAGCACGAGCAGCCCGCCGGCGCCCGGTCCGGACCGCGCGGCCTCGTCGAGCAGCTCGGCCCAGGAGGCGCCGGTCAGCCGGCGCAGCCAGTCGGTCACGGCGCCCGAGGTGGCCATGCCGCCGGCCGCGGTCGGCTCGCCCGGGGCGGCGCCGACCGTCGTCCACATCCCGCCGAGCGGGGTCGGGGCGGCCATCGGCGCGACCAGGAACATGGTCGTGCCGTACTGGAGGAACACCCGGCCCGGTCGGCGGCGCCCGGCGCTGAGGCTCTCGGCCCAGGCGTCGATGGTGCCGAAGACCACCGGAACGCCGGCCGGCAGCCCGGTCGCGGCGGCCGCCTCGGGAGTGATGCGGCCGGCGGTCTCGCCGGGCCAGCCGAGGCGGGGGAGCGCGAGGCCGGGGGCGAGCAGGGCGGCCCACTCGTCGATCCACTCCTCGCGGGCGACGTCGTAGAGCGGCGTGCACTGGCTGGCGGAGTGGTGGTCGAGCACGTACTCGCCGGTGAGCAGCTCGACGATCCGCGAGGAGGGCATGGTGAAGCGGACGGCGCGGCGCCAGAGCTCCGGCTCGTGGCGGGCGACCCAGGCGAGCTTGACGCCCGCGGCCTGCGCCGAGAGCCCGGAGCCGGTGCGGGCGCGCATCGCCTCCTCGCCGCCGAGCAGCGCGGTCACTTCGTCGAGCATCCCGACGCTGCGGGTGTCGACGCCGTAGAGGATCGCGGGGCGGAGCTCGTCGCCGGCCGCGTCGGTGAGGAGCACGCATGGGCCCATGCCGCTGACGCTGACCGCGACGACGACCCCGTGCGGCGCGGCGGCGGTCAGCTCGGCGACGAGGCTGCGGAACTCGGACCACCAGACGCCCGAGTCCATCTCCACCCAGCCCTGCCGCGGCCGGTCGACGACGTGCGCGCGGGCCGCCTCGGCGACCACCCGGCCGTCGAGGCCGACGAGGATCGCCTTGGTGCTAGACGTGCCGACGTCGACTCCGAGAACCACGTCCACGACTCGTCCTCCTGCTGGGCTGCACCGACCACCGACGCCCTCGAGCTTAGGGCGGCGCCGCGGACGGGCGGCCTGCTGGTCGAGCGGCCGCCAGATGCCGGTCGAGCGGCTCGCAGCGTCACCGCATGCCGGCCGAGCGGCTCGCAGCGTCGCCGCATGCTTGTCGCGCAGCCCGCAGCGTCGCCACATGCTGGTCGAGTAGCCCGGAGGGCGTATCGAGACCCACCACGATCGTGCGTGCGGCTGCCGAGGTTCTGCTTCGGGTGGATCTCGATACGCCCGCTCCGCGGGCTACTCGATCAGCATGCCCGGCGCCCGCACGACGCATCAGCGCAGGCCCTCCATGCTGGTCGAGCAACCGCCTTCGGCGGCCCTGCATGCTGGTCGAGCTACCGCCTTCGGCGGCCCGTCATGCAGGTCGAATCTCCGCCTTCCGCGGCGCGTTCATGCTGGTCGAGTAGCCGCCTCCGGCGGCGTATCGAGACCCACCATCACCGGACGTCCGGGAGCGAGCCTCCTCCACAACCTCCGATCCGACCGCACTGTCCCTTAGTCGCTCCGAACCGCGCCCCGATGTCGGTGGTCCCTGCTTCAATACTCGTATGACAGAGTTCGGATCGACGGAAGAGGTGCTCGCGCACCTGCGCGCACTCAGCGATCGCGCCGCCGCGAGCGCCCGCGCCGCCGCCCATCCGCGTCTCGCCGAGGCCCGATACCTCTACGACTTCCACCGCACCGCCCTCGCCCACCCGGACGCGTTCGCCCGCGGCGCGACCCCCGGTGAGACCCGCGACCTCGTTGAGCGCTCCATCCGCGCGGAGCTCGCGGTCGCGGAGGGCTTGTCGGAGCAGGTGATCGCCCGCCGTCTCGAGAACGCGCAGCTCCTCTTCGAGCACCTGCCTCTCACCCGCGCCCTGCTCGCGCAGGCGCGCCTGCACTGGGAGGAAGGGGAGGCGATCTGCGCCACCGCAGGCAGCCTGCCCGAGTCCTCCCGTGCCGCCCTCGACGAGCGCGCCGCGGAGGCGGCGCCGTCGATGACGCTCACGCAGCTGCGCCGCTCCCTGCGCCGCTGGCGGGAGGAGCTGCATCAGGAGTCCCTCGCGGCGCGGCACGCCCGCGCCCGAGCGGACCGGGCCGTCTGGGTGACGCCTGACGTGGACGGCATGGCGACGCTCTGCGTCTACGGCCCCGCGCCTGCCGTGATGGGTGCCTACGACCGCGCCGACCGGATGGCACGCACCCTGCGCGATGCCGGGGATGTGCGCACGCTCTCTCAGTTACGCGCGGACGTCGCCGTGGATCTCCTCTGCGATGGCGACATCTTCGGCACCACTCCCGACGCCGAGGACCGCCCCGACCCGACGTTCGTTCCCGGTGTCCGCGCGGAGGTGCGGCTCACGCTCGCGGCGTCCACGGCCGTGGATCTCGGCGACGAGCCCGCGGAGCTCGACGGCTACGGTCCTGTGCCTGCCGCTGTCGCGCGGGAGCTGATCCGGACGGCGGCCTCCTTCACGCGCGTGCTGACCGACCGGGACACGGGAGCCGTCGTGTCCGTCGGTCGGACCCAGCGCCTCCCGCCGTCCCGGATGCGCCTGCACGTGCAGCTGCGGGACCAGACCTGCCGCTTCGCCGGCTGCCTGCGCACCGCGGCCCGCAGCGAGGCGGATCACACGCTCGAGTGGCGCAACGGCGGCGAGACCTCCCTCGAGAACCTCGTTTCGCTCTGCACCAGCCACCACCACCTCCGTCACGGCGACCGGTGGACGTACACGAAGGACGACGACGGGACGATCGTGTGGACGACGCCGACCGGGCGCCGTGTCAGCAACCGGCCGCCCCCGCTGCCGGGGCGGCCGCCGGATCCGCCCCGGCGACCGCACTTCGTCGACATGCCGCCGCCGTTCTGACGGTGGTGGATCTCGATACGCCGCGCTCCGCGGGCTACTCGATCAGCATGGGAGGCGCGCTGGGTGCGTCGGTGTGCCCGCCGGCGTGCGGGGCGTTCCGGCGTGCAGGGAGTGCGGGGTGTGTCGGCGCGGGCCCGCCCATGCTGGTCGAGTAGCCCGCAGGGCGTATCGAGACCCGCCGCCATCGGGGGGTGCGGCTGCCGGAGTTCTGCAGCGGGTGGATCTCGATACGCCCGCTCCGCGGGCTACTCGATCAGCAAGCAGAGACCCCGCCGCGTCAGCGGGGCCGGCACTCCAGGCTGAGCCAGAGCTCGAAGCAGGCGCTGCGGGAGAGGGCGGTGGCGCCGATCGAGGCGCGGCCCATGCGGCCGGCGTCGGGGCCGAAGACGTCGAGGAGGAGGTCGCTCGCGGCGTTCGAGACCTCGTTGAGGCGCTCGAAGCCGGGCGGGCAGAGCACGAAGCAGAGGCCGCGGGAGAGGGCGACGACCTCGTCGAGCGAGCCGAGGGCTGCGCGGATCATGCCGAGCGCGTTGACCGCGGTGTAGCGGGCCGCCTCCCGTGCCTGCTCGAGGGTGATGTCGACGCCGACCGCGCCGGGGTGCAGCAGGGCGCCGTCGCGCGACTCCGGGGTGATGCCGCTGAGCTCGAGCAGGTCGCCGGTGCGGTGGAACGCCCGCAAGGTGCTCCCGCCGTAGCGGCCGCCGTAGGGAGGGTCGAGGTAGTCGGGGATCGCGAGGCCGAGCTCGCGGGCCCGCCGTTCGGGGGAGTGCTCATCGGCGGAGTGGCTCATACAGCCAGCGTATCCGGCGGTAGCCAGAATGGATACAACCTGCGTACGATGGGATCCATTCAGGGGTCGGCGGTACGGCGACCGCGAGAAGGGACCTGCAGATGACGATCGGCCTCACCGGTGGCGCCCCCGCCCGGACGTCCATCGATGTGGCCGCCGAGCGCGCGCGCACCGCCGGGACGACCGGCCGGCACTACTTCAATGCGGCCGGCGCGGGCCTGATGACCGACTCCGTCCTCGAGACCGTCATCGCGCACCTCCGCCTCGAGCAGCGGATCGGCGGCTACGAGGCCGCGAACCACGTCGCGGACCGGGTCGACGCCGCGTACACGGCGGCCGCCGCCCTCCTCGGCGCGGACGCCGACGAGATCGCCTTCTTCGACAGCGCGACCACCGGGCTCCGCGCCGTCTTCGACGCCCTGCGCCTCGGCCCCGGCGACACCGTGCTGGCCCCGCGCTCGAGCTACGTCAGCCAGGCGCTGCGGCTGCTCGCGCTCGAGCGCTACGACGGCGTCCGGCTGACGCTCCTCCCCAACGACTCCAGCGGCGGCCTCGACGTCGAGGCGCTCGAGAGCGCCCTCGCCACCTCCAGCGGCCGCACCGTGATCAGCGCCGTGCACGTCCCCACCTCCTCCGGACTCGTGGAGCCCGTCGCCGCGATCGGCGCGCTGGCCCGCCGCTACGGCGCGATCACCGTGCTCGACGCGACCCAGTCGGTCGGCCAGCTCGACATCGACGTCCGCGCGATCGGCTGCGACGCCCTGGTCACCACCGGGCGCAAGTTCCTCCGCGGGCCGCGCGGGACCGGGCTGGTCTTCCTCCGCCGCGGTCTGCTCGACGGCATCGGGGCCTGGGCGCCCGACGTGCGAGGCTCGCAGTGGACGAGCGAGCAGGAGTGGACGATGGACGGGACGGCGCGAGCCCTCGAGACCTGGGAGTCGTCGGTGGCCCTCCGGCTCGGACTCGGCGAGGCGCTGCGCGAGGCGCACGAGCGCGGCACGGCGGCGACCGAGGCGCACCTGGTCGCGCTCGGCGCCCGGCTGCGCACCGAGCTGTCCGCGATCGGCGGCGTCACGGTGGCGGATCCGCCCGTGTCGCCCTCCGGGATCGTCACGTTCACCGTCGACGGCGTCCCCGGAAGGACCGTCTCGGCGCGGCTGCGCGAGGCGGCCGTCGACTCGCTCGCCGTCCCGGCCTCCCACGCGCAGTGGGACCTCGGTGCGCGCGGGCTCGCGAGCGTCGTCCGGGTGTCGCCGCACGTGTACACGGACGAGTCGGACGTCGAGGCGCTGCTGACGGCGGTCGCGGGAGTGAGCTCATGACGGTCTCCGACGACACCGTGCACGACGCGATCGTCGTCGGCCTCGGGATCCACGGCTCCGCCACCGCCTACGAGCTCGCCCTGCGCGGGCGCGATGTCGTCGGGATCGAGCAGTTCGGCCCCGGTCACGTGCGCGGCTCCTCGCACGGCGCGACCCGGATGATCCGCCGCGCCTACCCGAGCCCGGTCTGGAACGACCTCGTCGACCGCGCCTTCCGCAGCTGGGACCGCTGGTCCGCCGCGGCCGGCGCGCCGTTCGTGCACCCGACCGGCGGCCTCTACGCGCACCGCGGCGAGGCGGCGCTGCAGGGCGGGCGCAGCCGGCCGGTGCCGGTGCCCGACACCGCCTTCGCTCCGCCCGCCGACTACGGCGTCGTCCACGATCCGGACGCCGGCGTCGTCGAGGCGGCCCGCGCGCTCGCCTTCGCGCAGTCCGCCGCGACGGCCGCCGGGGCCGAGCTGCGCTTCGAGGAGGAGGTGCTCGACTGGAGCGTCGGCACCGGCGACAGCCCCGGCGTTGTCACCGTCCGCACCTCCGCCGGCGAGCTGCGCGCCCGGCGGCTCGTCGTCTCCGGTGGCGCCTGGGTCGCGCGGCTGCTGCCCGAGACCGCGGGCTTCTTCGAGGTGCAGCGGATCCTCACCCTCACCGTCCCGGCCGGCCAGAGCGTCGCGCAGCCGCCGGCGCTCGGCTGCTTCTCCGTCGATCTGCCGGACGGGCTCGTCTTCGGCCTGCCCGAGGCGGCCGGCTCCGGCGCCAAGATCGGCGTCGACGCGGGACCCGTCTGGGACCCGGCCGTGCCGGTCGCCCCGCCGACCGAGGCGGAGATCGCGCACCTCGCCTCGCTCCTCGAGCGCTTCGTCCCCGGGATCGAGACCGCCGGCGGCGAGGCCGTCGCCTGCCTCTACACGATGACCCCCGACAAGCGCTTCGTCGTCGGCGCGCTGCCCGGGCGGCCCGAGGTGCTGGTCGCCGCGGCCTGCTCCGGCCACGGCTTCAAGTTCGGCCCCGCGATCGGCGAGGCGCTCGCCGACCTCGTCGACGGCGTCGCCCGCCCCGACCTCGCATTCCTCAGCCCGGACCGGACGGTGACCGCATGACCTCCTTCCCTCCGCCCGCCCGCGTCGCCGTCGCGGCGCCGCATCCCGCCGCGCTCGACGCGGCCGCCCGCGCCATCGCCGACGGCGGCGACGCGATCGACGCCGCGCTCGCCGCGGCCACCGCGCTCACCGTCGTCTACCCGCACCAGTGCGGACTCGGCGGCGACCTGATCGCGCTGGTCCGCCGCCCCGGCGAGGACGTCGTCGCGGTGCTCTCGGCCGGAGCCGCGCCCGCCGGCATCGACGTCGCGGCGCTCTCCCGCGAGGAGCGGATGCCGCGCCAGGGCGCGCAGACCGTCACGATCCCCGGAGCGGTCGCCGGCTGGCGCGCGATCGCCGGTCTCGGCGGGCGGCTCGGCCTCGACACGCCGCTCCGCCGGGCCGCGACGCTCGCCGCCGACGGCTTCCCGATCTCCGCGGGGCTCGGGCGCGCGATCGCCCTGCGCCGCGACGAGCTGCTCGCCGACGAGGGCATGCGCGGGGTCTTCGGCGACGGCGACGGCGGGCTCCTCGGCGAGGGCGACCCGCTGGTGCAGCCCGCGCTCGCCGCCTCGCTGGCCGAGCTGGCCGAGGACCCCGGAGCGCTCTACCGCGGCCGGATCGCCGACTCCCTCGCCGCGCGGCTGGCCGCGCTCGGCGGGGCGCACACCCCCGCCGACTTCGCCGCGCACGAGGCCGAGCTGGTCGAGCCGGTCGCTTCCCGCGAGGGCGGCGTGCGCTGGTGGGTCGCCCCGCCGCCGAGCCAGGGCGTGGTGCTGCTCGGCGTCCTGCCCGAGGCGCTCTCCGGAGACACCGCGCAGCTCGTCGAGGCCGTCCGCGACGCGGCGCTCGTGCGGCAGTCCGCGCTCGGCGACCCGCGCGGCGGAGCGATCGACGTCGCCGCGATGCTCGACCCCCGCTCCCTCTCGCGCGGCTCCCTGCCGCGGGCCGGGCGGGCGCTCGGCGACACGGTCGCGGTCACCGCGGCCGACACCGACGGCACCGTCGTCACCCTGATCCAGAGCGTCTACCAGCTCTTCGGCTCCGGGATCCTCGACCCCGGCACCGGCATCGTCCTGCACAACCGCGGCTCCGCCTTCAGCACCGACCCCGCACACCCCGGCCGGGTCGGCCCGGGCCTGCGCCCGCCGCACACCCTGCTGCCGGTGATCGCCGAGAGCGCCGACCTCCTGCTCGGTCTCGGCTGCCAGGGCGGCAGCGCCCAGCCGTGGATCCTCGCCCAGCTCGTGCGCGAGCTGCTCGATCCCGTCGCGGATCCGGGTGCCGTGCTCGAGCGGCCGCGCTTCGTCATCGGGGCGCGGGACCTCGGGCACGAGGAGCTGACGCTGGTCGCGGAGCCGGGGGTGCCCGCTGCGGTCGCGGCGGCACGGGAGCTCGGGCTTCCGGTCGCCGAAGCCTCCGGGCCGATCGACGAGGCCGGGCACGTGCAGCTCGTGCGGCTGCATCGCGACGGGCGCCTCGACTCCGCCAGCGATCCGCGGGCGGACGGCCGCGCGCTCGTCGCGGGGGCGGGCTGACCGCTCTTCCTCGTCTTCCCCTCCCTCTGAACTCCCCTCTTCTTCCGCACGCCTGACGCCCCGAACCGAAGGACCGCCGCCGCCATGAGCACCACCGCCACCCTCACCACCCACTCCCACGTGCTCGACCCCCTCGCCGCCGCCGAGATCGCTTCGTTCGTCGCCGCCGTCCGCGCGAGCGACCGCATCGGCGCCCGGCCGCGGTTCTGGGGCATCAGCCTCGACGAGGAGAAGGCCCGCGGCATCGCGCCCGGCGGCGCCCGACCCGTGCGACTGGTCGTGCTCGACCCCGACGCCCGCGCGGCCTGGGAGGTGCGCGGCTGGACCGCCGGCCCCGACAGTCCGGCGATCGTCGAGGTCTGGACCGACGTCGACCACCGCCGCCCCGGCGTCTCCAGCGACGAGGCGCGCCTGATCGCCCAGGCCGCCCGGAACTCGCCCCTGCTGAAGGAGGCGCTCGCGCTCCGCGGCATCACCGACACCTCGCTGGTCTGGGTCGACCCGGAGTCGATCACCGGCTTCGTCCCCGACGACCTCGCCGACCGCCGGCTCAGCTGGGGCACGGTCTGGTACCGCGAGTTCCCCGAGGACAACGGCTACGCCCGCCCGGTCGCCGGCCTCGTGCCGATCCTCGACCTCGACACGCTCGAGGTGATCCGGATCGAGGACCACGGCGTGATCCCGATGGCGAGCGAGACCGGCGTCTACACCGCGGGCACCTGGGGCCCCGACCGCGAGGTGTCGAAGCTCGACATCGTGCAGGCCGACGGCCCCGGCTTCGCGATCGAGGGGCACCGCGTCGAGTGGCAGAACTGGTCGTTCCGCGTCGGCTTCAGCCACCGCGAGGGCCTCGTGCTGCACGAGCTGACCTACCGCGACGGCGACGTCGAGCGCCCGGTGCTGGCGCGCGCCGCCGTCAACGAGATGTACGTGCCGTATCTCGACAGCGACCCGACCGCCTACCGCAAGAACTTCTTCGACTGGGGCGAGTACGGCGCCGGCCCGCTCACCGCGAGCCTCGAGCTGGGCTGCGACTGCCTCGGCGAGATCCGCTACTTCGACGTCGACTACCTCGACGGCCACGGCGAGCCGCAGACCATCGTCAACGGCATCTGCCTGCACGAGGAGGACGACTCGATCCTCTGGAAGCACGTCAACACCCGCACCGGCAGCGCCGAGGTGCGCCGCAGCCGCCGCCTGGTGATCTCGAGCTTCGCGACCGTCGCGAACTACGACTACGGCTTCTACTGGTCCCTCTACCAGGACGGCTCGGTGGAGCTCGAGGTGAAGCTGACCGGGCTGATGTCGGTGAGCGGCATCGCCGACGGCGAGTCGCCGCGCTCGGGCCGGATGGTCGCGCCGAACGTGCAGGCGCCGATCCACCAGCACTACTTCGCGGTCCGCCTCGACACCGCGATCGACGGCCCGCTCAACCGCCTGGTCGAGGTGCACGCCGAGGCCGACCCCGACGAGACGACCAACCCGTACGGCAACGCCTGCCTCGCCGTCGAGACGCCGCTGGCCTCGGAGTCGGTGGCCGCCCGCCGCGCCGACCCGTCGCGCGCGCTGCACTGGCGGATCGAGAGCGAGTCGGCGCAGAACCGCTACGGCGAGGCGACCGCCTACCGCCTGGCGCTGCAGAACACCGCGCAGCTCTACGCCCGCCCGGGCAGCGTCGTCGAGCGGAAGGCGCCCTTCGTCGGGCAGCACCTCTGGGCGAGCGCGTTCGATCCGGAGCAGCGCTTCATCGCCGGCGAGTACCCCAACCAGGGCGAGCTCGGCGACGACGGCGTGCACATCTGGCAGCAGGCCGACCGCTCGCTCGAGAACGAGCGCCTCGTGCTCTGGCCGGTCCTCGGCGTGCACCACTTCCCGCGGCCGGAGCAGTGGCCGATCATGCCCGTCGACCGCATCAGCCTGCGGCTCGAGCCGGACGGCTTCTTCGACCGGAACCCGTCGCTGGACGTGCCGGCGTCGGAGTCGGCGCACTGCGCGCCGGGGGGCTCCGGCGAGGCGCATGCGTGCCACACGGACGCCGCCTCCGACGCCCACGGCGGGCACGACCACGCGGAGCAGCAGCACGGGCACGAGGGCGGGCGCTGATGGCGGGCCTGGCTGAGCACCTGGCCGACAGCAGCGCCGTCGCGCTCGCGGCGGCCGTCGCCTCCCGCGAGGTCTCGGCCGTCGAGGTGATGCGCGCGCACCTGGAGCGGATCGAGGAGCGCAACCCGTCGATCCGCGCCGTCGTCTCTCAGCAGCCCGACTCGGTCTCGCTCGCCGCCGCGGAGGCCGCCGACCGGCGCACCGCCGAGGCGCTCGCCGCCGGCGAGCCGCTGCCCCCGCTGCACGGCCTGCCGACCGCGGTGAAGGACCTGATGGACGTCGCCGGCTTCCCGACGACGAACGGCTCGGCCGCCTTCGCCGACGCCGCACCCGCCGCGCACGACAGCGTCCTGGCGACGCTCCTCCGCGAGTCCGGCGCCCTGATCATCGGCAAGACCAACACCCCCGAGATGGGCCAGGGGGTGCTGACCTTCAACCCGGTCTTCGGCACCACCGTGAACCCGTGGGACCTCTCGCGCCACGCCGGCGGGTCGAGCGGAGGCGCGGCCGCCGCCCTCGCCGCGCGGATGCTGCCGATCGCCGACGGCTCCGACAGCGGCGGGAGCCTGCGCTACCCGGCCGCGTTCTGCAACGTCGTCGGCGTGCGGCCGAGCCCCGGCCGGGTGGCGAGCGGGCGCACCGGCAACGCCTGGACCCCGCACGGCGTGACCGGGCCGATGGCCCGCGACTCCGCCGACGCCGCCCTCTTCCTCGATGCGCTCTCGGTCGAGAAGGGCGTCTGGCCGCTGTCGTCGCTGCCCGTGCACGCCGCGCGCCCGGTCGCGGTCGACGGCCTGCGGATCGCCTGGAGCGAGGACGCCGGCGGGCTGCCGATCGACCCCGCGGTGCGCGCCGTGCACGCCGCGTTCGCCGCGCAGCTGGCCGGGCTCGGCGCCGTGCTCGAGGCCGACGAGCCCGACTTCGCGGGCGCCGACGAGGCCTGGGAGACCATCGAGACCTTCGAGTTCTTCCTCGGCGGCCGGCACGCCGTCGACGCGGGGGCCACCGGCTTCCGCCCCGACTACGTCCGCAACGTCGAGCAGGGCCGCGCGACGACCGCGACCCAGCTCGCCGACGCCTACGAGCGCCGCACCCGCCTCTTCCGCGACACCGCCCGCGTCCTCGAGACGCACGACGTGCTGGTCCTGCCGGCGACCCCCGTCGTCGCGCCGCCCGCGGAGCTCGAGTGGGTGCCGTCGGTCGACGGCCGCGCCTTCGACCGCTACTTCACCTGGCAGATGCTCGCGAACCGCCTGACGCTGACCGCCCACCCGGTCGTCGTCACCTCGGCCGGCTTCACCCCCGACGGCCTCCCCGTCGGCGTCCAGGTCGTCGGCCGCCACGGCCGCGAGGCTCAGCTGCTGGCGGTGACCCGCGCCCTGGAGGAGGCGACGGGGTGGATCGCCCGCACGCCGTCGTTCTGAGGCGGGCCCTCCGAGAGCCGCGGCCCCTCCGAGAGCCGCTACCGGAGCCTCAGCTGTAGCTGGCGCGGTTGACGGCCACCAGGAACCTGCCGTCCGTGGCGTCGCCGCCCGCCTCGATGTAGTCGCCGATGACGGCCATCGCGAGGTCGCGGCGCTGGGGGACCCGCTCCTGCACGGCCGCCGCCAGCCAGTCCGGCATCTCGGCGCGCGTGCGGTCGGTGCAGTAGACGGGGGAGCCGGGCTGCTGGCGCCAGGACTCGGCGAGCACCCCGGCGTCGACGGCGTCGAAGCCGGTCTCCTCCACGAGCCGCATCGCGAGCCGGCGGTCGTCGTCGCGGTCGGCCGCCACGGGGATCGCGACACGACGAGGGTCGCCGGCCTCGGTCGCCTTCGCGTCGAAGGACTGCGAGGTGATCGCGTTCCACGCCTTCGTGACCGGGCGGCCGAACAGCTCCGACAGCCACACGCTCTCGGGGACGCCCTCCTCGAACTCCCGCACCGAGCCGTCGCGCACCGGGTAGTGGTTCGACGTGTCGATCACCACCGCACGCTCCGGTGCCGAGCGGACGTGCTCCGCGATGTCGGCGTTGCGGTTCATCGGGACCGAGACGATCAGGACGTCGACCCCCCTGGCGGCCTCGGCGGCGGTGACGGCTCGCGCTCCCGTCCGGAGGGCCGCGTCGCCGATGGTCTCCGGGCCGCGCGAATTCGCGATGGCGACGTCGTGCCCGCGCCGGGCGAGCCGGCGGGCGATGGTGGAGCCGATGGAGCCGGCGCCGATGATCCCGATCTTCAGACGTTCTTCTTCTCGTTCGATGGACATGCTCTCCATGATGAACCTTCGCACTAGTGTGAAGGTCAAGGCGACGGAGGAGGGTGCATGCGCATCGGAGAGCTCTCGAAGCGGACGGGCGTGCCGTCCCGGATGCTCCGCTACTACGAGGAGCAGGGCCTGATCACCCCGCGGCGACTCGACAACGGCTACCGGGAGTACGACGACTACCTGATCGATCGCGTCGGCAAGATCAGGGGCCTGATCGACGCGGGCATCCCCACCCGGATCGTGACGAGCATCCTCCCCTGCCTGGGGCAGCCGCAGACGATCGTCGTGGAGAACGCCGAGCCCGGCCTGGTCGAGCTGCTCGAGACCGAGCGCGACCGGATGAGCGAGAAGATCGACTTCCTCACCCACAACCGCGACGCCCTGACGAGCTATCTCGAGGCCCTCACGGCGGCCGGAGTCCTGTCGTCGCAGCGCGAGGCGAGCTGAATCGGATCCGCCGCCCGGCTTGACCTTCTCACTAGTGTGAAGGTTCAGACTGGTCGCTGACGAGCGCTCCGACGGAGCGGTGCTCGATCCGGGAGGTCCTCAGGAGGGCGTCCCGCCGAACGTCCGCGCGACTGCTCCGGAGCCGACCCCTCATGACCACTGACGTCCACTTCACCCCCGACACGGACTCGATCGCCGTCCCTCCGGACCGCACCGGGGCGGAGCCGGCGACGCGGCTGTCCCGCGGCGAGATCCTGACGATCTCCGTCCTGGTGTTCTCCGCGTTCGTGGCGTTCCTGTCCGAGATGGTCATCGGGGTCGCGCTGCCGCAGATCATGGTCGACCTGGGGATCACGGCGACGACGGGGCAGTGGCTCACCACCGGCTACGCGCTCACCCTCGCGGTGCTCATCCCGACCTCCGGCTGGGTCATGCAGCGCTTCCACCTGCGGACGATCTTCCTCGTCAGTGTCGGCCTGTTCACCCTCGGCACCGCGATCGCGGCCGTCGCACCCGGCTTCGAGCTGCTGCTCACGGGGCGGATCGTGCAGGCGCTCGGGACGGCCGTGCTGGTCCCGCTGCTGATGACGACGTCCATCGGCCTCGTCGCGCCGTCCCGGCGGGGGCGGATGATGGCGCTGGTCACCGCCGTGACCGCCGTCGCGCCCGCCCTCGGCCCGGCGTTCTCCGGTCTGGTGATGGCGCAGCTGGGCTGGCGGTGGCTGTTCCTCCTCATCCTGCCGCTGTCGATCCTCGGCCTGGTCCTCGGCGCGATCACGATGCCGAACCTCACCACGCCGCGGCGCACCCGGTTCGACTCCCTGTCGCTGCTGCTCTCCGCGATCGGCTTCGGCGCACTCGTCTACGGACTCGCGAGCGCGGGCGAGTCCGCCGGCGAGGGCGTCTCCGCGGCCACCTGGATCGCCCTCCCCCTGGGCGTGGCAGGCATCGCCGCGTTCGTCTGGCGGCAGCTGCGGCTGCAGCGCCGCGACGCCGCGGTCCTCGACCTGCGCATCTTCCGCTACGCCGCGTTCACCCGACCCGTGATCGTCTTCGTGTTCCTGGTGATGGGCGCGTTCAGCCTCGCCACCGTGCTCCCGCTCGTGCTGCAGGAGTCCCTCGGCCTCGGCTCGCTGGAGACGGGACTGCTGATGGTGCCGGGCGGCGCGACGATCGGGATCGTGTCGGTGCTGGTCGGCCGCTGCTACGACCGGCTCGGAGCCCGCGGGCTCGCGATCCCCGGGGCGCTCGTCGTCGCCGCCGGATGGTGCTTCCTGACGACCTTCACCGAGGACACGTCCGTCTGGGTGGTCCTCGCCACGTTCGTGATCATCTGCGCCGGGCAGGCGTTCGCCTGGGTCGCGATCTTCACGATGTCGCTCGGCGCGCTGCCCGGCTCCCTCGCCGGGCACGGCAGCGCGGCGCTCAACACGATCCAGCAGCTCGGTGGCGCGGCCGGTCTCGCCGTGCTCATCGGGGTCCTCAGCGCGACCGCCGGTGGCGCCGATCCCGCCGCGATCGCCGCCGGCGCCCGAGCGGCGTTCACGGTCGGCGCCGCTCTCGCGGTCGTCGCCCTCGTGCTCGCGCTCCTCCTCCCGCGGCACACCCGCACCGCGACCTCTCTTCCCTCCGGAACGGAGTCGGAGTGACCACCCCCGACCTCTCCGCGAGCACTCGCCTGACGGGGCGCGACGTCCTCCTCGGGATGACCCTGACCGACGGCTACGGCAACCTCCACGGCGCGTGGCGGGCGCCCGGGGTCGACCCGGGCGCCTACGCCGACATCGACGTGAGCATCCGGTACGCGCGGTCCGCGGAGCGAGGCCTCTTCGCGTTCCTCTTCACGCCCGACTTCCCGGCCGTGCGCGGCGACCTCGAGCACTCGACGATCAGCAACGTCCTCGACCCGATCGTCTCGCTCACGGCGATCGCCCGGGCGACCGAGCGCATCGGCTTCGTCGCGACGGGGTCGACCACGTTCCAGGAGCCGTTCAACCTGGCCCGGCAGTTCAAGGCGCTCGACGTGATCAGCCACGGCCGCGCCGGCTGGAACGCGGTGACGACGAGCGATCCGGCGGTCGCGGCGAACTACGGCCGTCCGGTCGCGGAGCGCAACGAGCGGTACGAGCGCGCGCACGAGGCGATCCAGATCACCCAGGCGCTCTGGGGCAGCTGGGAGCAGGACGCCTGGCTGAAGGACCAGCCCGGGAACCGCTTCCTCGACCCGGCCAAGCTGCGGCCGATCGACCTGCAGGGGCGGCACGTCGCCTCCCGCGGGCCGCTCGCGATCCCGCCGTCCGAGCAGGGCCAGCCCGTGGTGTTCACCTCGGGCGGCCCGAGCCCGCACCTGCTGTCGATCGCCGGCCGCTACGCCAGCGGCTTCATCGCCGAGGTCTGGACGATCGAGGAGGCCCGCGCGCAGCGGGAGCTCGTGCGTCGGGCCGCGCAGGACGCCGGCCGAGACCCGGACGAGATCAAGTACTTCGCGGGCCTCATGACGACCGTCGCGCCGACCGTGCGCGAGGGACTCGATCGGCGGATCGCGCTGGCCGGCGACGTGATCGAGGCGCGCCTCTCGCACCTCGGCGCGATGATCGGCGTGCCGCTCTCGCCCGACCGGATCGACGAGCCGCTCTCCGAGCGCGAGCTCGCGGCGGCCCGGCCGTCGCCGGCCGATCCGCGCTCCGGCATCGCCCTCGACGTCGCCCGCCGGGGCTGGTCCCCCCGCGACGTCCTCGCGCACGGCGTGATCGACTACCACCCGACCGTCGTCGGCCCGGGCGCCCTGCACGCGGACCACATCCAGGAGTGGCTGGAGGCCGGCGCGGTCGACGGCTTCTGGATCTCGCCCGACGTCTACGAGGACGGCGTCGACGCCTTCGTCGACGAGGTGGTGCCCCTGCTGCAGCAGCGCGGCCTCTACCCGACCGAGTACCCGGGAGCCACGCTGCGGGAGAACCTCGGCGTCCCGCCCCAGTACGGGATCGACCCGCGCCTCTCCGCCTGATCGCCGGCCCGGCTCGGGCAGCGGCTCGTCACGCTCAGCCGAGGTCGTGCGGGTCGCGCCGCCTCAGAGGCCGACCGCGACCCCCGCGAGCTGCTCGACCTGGCGCCAGAGGCGGTCTGCCGCGTCCGCCGGGGGAGCGGCGGTCCGGGTCGGCGGCGCGACGAGGACGGGCGCGCCCCGCAGCCGACCCCGCGGGGAGACGTACTCGCCGCCCTGCAGCTGCGGATCGGTGAGCGCCCGGACGGCGGACCACGCGGCGGTGTCCTTGCCCTGCGCCCACGGCGTGTACGGATTGCGCTGAGAGGGGGTGGTCGCGTCGCGGATCCCCGGGCGCTCCGGCGTCCTCGCGTCGACGCCCACTCCCGGCCGGGTGACGATCGACGCGACGGGGATCCCCGCGGCCCGCAGCCGGCGGTCGAGCTCGAAGGCCCAGATCTCCGTCGCCGTCTTGGCCTTCGTGTAGGCGCTGATGCCGAGCCGGGGCACGCGGCGCAGGTCGTCGACGCGCATCGGGAACTGCTGGACGAATCCCGTCGACGTGTGCACGATCCGGCTCCGGCCGCCGTGCTCGGCCGCGGTGGCCGCGAGTGCGGGCAGCAGCCGCGCGACCAGTCGCGCACTGGCGGCGACGTGCGTGCCGAGCAGCAGCGGCAGCCCGTCCTCGGTGACCGCGCGCGGGTCCATGCTCATCGCGCCGCCGTTGAGCAGGACGCCGTCGCGGGTCTTCGCGCTCGAGCGGCGGCTGCCCTACCTCGCCAGCTGGGCGCAGGACTGAGCTCAGGCGATCGGCCGGCGCGCGGCGACGTCCGCGGCCTGCGCGACTCCGGACCGCCACGGCACCCCGTGCCCCGGCAGCAGCACGGCCGCCCCGGTCGCCGCCAGCACGTCGAGCGATGCGAGCGAGACCGCCGTGTCCGCGGTCGCCGCCCGGGCGACGAGGTGCGGACCGGTCCGGGCGGAGTACGGGTCGAGCGTCACCAGGGCGTCGCCGCCGATCACCGCGCCGCGCTCGGGCAGGTGCAGCGAGACGTGCCCGTCGGTGTGCCCGGGCGTCGCGAGCACGACCGGCGAGCCGGGCACATCGAGGACGGCACCCGGTTCGAGGGCGGTCGTGCCGGTGAGCGGAGGGACCCGCAGCGCGCCCGCCCGCGCCATCGCGCCCAGCACCGGGACGGCCGACGGGTGGCGCAGCGGGTACAGCAGCGGCGTGCGCTGCCGGCGATAGGAGTAGGGGTGCGCGGCGAGCCGGGCGTCGGCGGGGTGCAGCCACACCGGCACGCCGCGCTCGCGCAGCCGCCGCGCGAAGCCGAGGTGGTCGAAGTGCGCGTGCGTGAGCACCAGAGCGTCGATGTCGGCGAGCCCGCGGCCGAGGACGTGCAGCGTCCGGAGGAGGTGCGGCCAGGTCCCGGGCAGCCCTGCGTCGACGACGGTCAGCCGCCCGCCCTCCTCCAGCAGGAACAGGTTGGTGAACGCGTGCTCGAGCCGGTGCACCCCCTCCACCTCGTGCCGGTGGAGGCTCGGGCCCCCGCGCCGCCGTCCGCCCGTGTACGCGCTCATGCCGCCTCCTGCTCGTCCGCACCCGGGCGCTCACCCGGATCCGACGACGGTAGGCCGCCCCGCCCCGCCGGCATCAGGGCGTTGACAGCCCGTGCCGATCGAGTAGCCCGCGCGGCGGGCGCATCGAGATCACCGGCGCCGGAACGAACCGGGACCCCGGGCGCACGGCGCGCCAGGGGCGGCGTCGTCCTGGCCATCGGCTCGACAGTGGTCGGCGGGCGATCTATGATCGTCGGTGCAGACCCCCCCGCACACGTGGATAAGGGGGTCTCGCTGTTTAAGTCCGCCTCCCGCGGCACCTGCTACACCTCGCACGGCGCCCTCGACGGATCACGCTCGCTCAGGTGATCGCTGTACCAGCTCCACGCGAACCGGTTGCGGGGGTGCCGCTCGATGTGGGCGTACGCGGACCAGGCGACGAGGTCCGCCATCTGAACGAGCTGGGACGCGCGGGAGTCCAGATGGATCGCATCCTCGATGACTCGGCGTTCCGAGAGCTTCAGGCTCCGATGGGTCGACCGATAGCTCGGGTCACTGCCGTTCCCGTCCATCACGATGATGCCGAGGGACTGCTCGGCGGCGAGCTCTCGTTCCACCCGGGTGACGAGTGCCGCGTAGGTGTCCTGCCGCGTGCGGGCGATGTCCTGCGCCCGGCCTCTCCGCCAGACGGCTCCGACCCGGAGTCCTTCGATCGATCGGAGGGTCTGCAGGCACTCGACGGCGACCTCGCGGCCGAAGTCCTTCCAGTACTCCGCGCCCGAGTGGACGTGCCTCTCCGGGATCCGCTTCGAGATGCGGCCCCGCCCGTTGACGTACTCGGTCGTGTGCAGCTCCTGCACGTGGGGGATCCCGAACTCCCGCCACAGCCGCTTGCGCAGGTCGAGCCAGGTGCGGAGGACTCCGGCCCAGTGGTCGGGAGCGAACTCGATCCAGCCGTAGACGACGAGCCCCGAGGCGGGATGGCCCGAGTCGTCCACGTACATCATCCGATCGAGACGCCCAGGCATCACGCAACCCTAGGCAGCCCCATGGCTTCGGCGGCCCCGAGGCGGGAGCGTCGGCGCCGGATGTCGGGAGGGGGACGGAGCGGACTGACGCGATGCGCTGCGCGGGATGTGGTCGACTCGGAGGAGGCACGATCCCGCGCGCTGCGCGGATCGCAGGAAGGGGGAGCCGTGACGGAGTCGACGCGCACCGGGGGTGCGCCCGGGACCGCCCTGCTGCTGCGGGGGGACGGGCGGTACGCCGATCCGTGGCATCCGTTCGAGGAGACGGCGGCGGCGCTCGCCGGGCTGCTCGCGGCGCGCGGGTGCGAGGTGGCGGTGCGCGGCGACGTCGACCGGGCGCTCGCCGAGCTCGGGGCCGGGCGGGTCCCGCTGCCGGGGCTGCTCGTCGTCGACGTCGGGCAGCCGCGGGACGGCGGGGCGAGCCCGCTCGCCGAGGGCGCGGCGGCGCTCGCGCTGCTCGACCGGGCGGCGGTGCCGGTGCTCGGGGTGCACGTCAGCGCGACGAGCTTCGGCGACTCGTCGGAGTGGGCGGCGCTCCTCGGCGGGCGCTGCGTGCGCGGGACGACCCTGCATCCGGACTACGGGCCCGCGCGCATCGCGATCGCCGAGGACGCGCACGAGATCACCGAGGGTCTGGACGACTTCGAGGTGGACGACGAGCGCTACTCCTGGCTCGAGGTCGCGCCGGCCGCGCGGATCCTCGCGACGCACGAGCACGAGGGGGAGCGGCACCCGATCGCCTGGGCCCTCGCGCGCGAGGGCGGCGGCCGCACCGTGTACGACGCGCTCGGGCACGACGCGGCGTCCTACTCCTCGGCGGGACACCTGCGGCTGCTCAGGCGGGCGCTCGACTGGCTCGGGGTCTGACCGCCGGAATCCGTCGGCCCGCCCGCGTGCCTCAGCGCCCGCCCGCCTCCTCGTCCGCGAGCCGCTGCAGGAAGCGCTCCGACGCCGACGACATCTCGGCCGGGACGTCGAGCGCGGTGAGGTACTCGACGACGGACGCCATCTCGTGGCTGCGGCGGACGGCGTGCTTGCGGCTGCCGGTCTCGTAGCGCTCGATCTTCGCCTCGACGTCACCCGACAGCTGCGCGGCGATCTGCTCGCGCACCCACGGCTCGCAGCCGGCGGCGCGGCCGGCGGTGACGGCCTCGACGACGACCGCCGCGAGGCTCTTCATCAGGACGCTGCGCAGGAGCTTGCGCGAGGTCGCGACGCCGGCCGGGCCGTCGATCCGCTCGACCTCGGCGCCGAGCGCCGACAGCCAGGCCTCGACGTCGGCCGCCGCGGCGCCGCTGACGATGGTCTCGGTCCGCGCGCCCTTCGCGGGCACCGGGCCGAGGATCGCGACGTCGGCGAAGCGGGCGCCCGCGGCGTCGATCACCCGCTCGACCGCCTCCATCGTGGCGGGGGAGGCGGTGGTGAAGTCGGCGTAGACGGCGCCGGTGCGCAGGTGCGGGGCGGCGTCGGCCGCGATCCGCTCGCTCAGCGACGCCGCCGTCAGCACGACGACGAGGTCGGCGGAGGAGACGGCGCCCGCCAGGTCCGCGGTCCGCTCCACCCCCTCGGGCGTGGTCGGGGCGGCCGGGTCGTAGCCCGAGACCGTGTCGCCGTGGGCCGCGGCGGCCGCCGCGTAGAGGGCTCCGGCCTCGCCGAGTCCGATGAATCCGATGCGCATCGCGCGTCCTTCCTTCGCCGGACGCTCGTGCGCTCCGGCTGATCAGCGCTGGAGGGCGTTCGCCGCTCGGCGCAGTTCTGGCACCTGCGCCTCGAGGTGGGCGCGGGAGGTGGTCTCGAGGGGGCCCGAGGCCGAGATCGCGGCGATCACGTCACCGGAGGCGCCCGGCAGGGGCACGCTCACGGCGGCGACGCCGGTCTCGCGTTCGTTGATGGAGATGTGGAAGCCGTCGCGGCGGACCTGCTCGAGCTGCTCGCGCAGCTCCCGGGCCGTGATCCGCTCGCCGGCCGCGGTGTCGGTGTCGCCGAGCCCCTCGAGGATCCGGTCGCGCTCGTCCTCCGGCAGGGCGGCCAGGATGTTCTTCCCGGCGCCCACGTGCAGCGGGAGTCGCCGGCCGAGCGGGAGCTGGTAGCGCAGCGGGTCCTGCCCGTCGACGCGGACCGTGAGGATCCGGGAGTCGCCGATCCGCGCGTAGAGCGAGGCGGTCAGACCGGTGCTGCCGGCCAGCTGCTGCAGCACCGGTCGAGCCCGGGCGATCAGAGGGTCGGTGGCGAGGTAGCTGTGCCCCATCCCGAGCGCCGCCGGCCCCAGCCGGTAGAGCCCGTTCTCGGTGGCGACGAGGCCGCGGTGCTGGAGCGAGCCGAGGATCCGCAGCACGGTCGCGTTCTGCAGGCCGGAGCCGCGGCTGAGCTCCACCAGCCGCAGCGGGGCGTGGCTGCGCTCGAGGAGCTCGAGCAGGTCGAGCGCGCGGTCGACGCTGCGCACGGTCGAGGCGGACGCGTCCGCGGGAGTCTGGGCCATGGCCACCATTGTCCCGGGCGGCGCCGTCACGGGCGGCGCTGCTGTCCCCGGTCACGGCCCCGCCAGGATGCTCTTCCGGGTCGCGGTCTCGGTGGCGTGCTTGGCCTCCGCCCGCTCCAGCACGGCCTCGGCCTCGCCGGCCGGGACGACCGCGAGGCCGTCGGAGTCGCCGAGCACGAGGTCGCCGGGGGAGACCACGACCGAGCCGATCGCGACGGGCACGCCTATCCGGAACGGCCCGTTCTTGTAGGGGCCGGCCGGGCTGACCGCGCGGGCGAAGGCGGGGAAGCCCATCTCCTCCAGGTCGTCGACGTCGCGCAGGGCCCCGTCGATCACGATGCCGATGCAGCCGACCTTGCGCAGCCGCTCGCCGATCAGCTCGCCGACGAGCGCGCGGTCCTGCACGCCGTGGCCGTTGACGACGAGGACGTCGCCGGGGCTGAGCCGGCCGATCGCCTCGTGGATGCCGGCGTTGTCGCCGCCGGCGACCTCCACCGTGAAGGCGGGGCCGGCGAGGCGGGCGCCGCGCCAGACGGGTCGGATCGCGGCGTCGACGACGCCGAGGCGGTCCATCGAGTCGCCGACGTTGGCGACGGGGAGGGCGGCGAAGCGCTCGAGGAGGGATCTGTCGGTCATGTCGTTCTCGTTCCGTGTCGAGGGGGCGCCGCCTAGTCGGCGGGCTTCCAGCCGTGGGCGTAGGAGAGGAGGAGCGTCCAGATGCCGAGCACGCCGGCGACGCCGAACGTCCACGGGCTGAGCGCGGCGGAGGCGCCGGAGATCAGCCCGCCGTTCACGACGATCAGGCCGGCGATCTGCAGCAGGACGAGGATCGTGCCGAGCACGAGCATCGTGACGAGGAGGACCACGAAGACGGTGGTCATCACGGAGATGACGCGCTGACGGCCGGGGCCGTGCGGGGAGTCGCGGGGGGCGGTTTCTTCGGACATCAGTGTCTCCAGGACGAGGGCGGGACGGCGGCGGGACGGACGCGGGAGCGGAGGCGGGCGCGCATCAGTGCGGCACCGGCAGCCAGCCCGGCCCGATGAGGGCGGCGATGAGCAGGATCGGGAGGACGTAGAGCACGATCAGCGGGACGAACGTCTTCACCGGGTTCACCTGCGCGATGCCGGTCGCGATGTAGATCGCGGAGGCACCGGGCGGGGAGGCGCCCTCGGTCGAGGCGGCGACGAGGACGACGCACGCGGCGAGCACCGGATCGACGCCCGAGGCGACGAGGACGCTGAAGCCGATCCCGCCGATCGTGGCGATGGTCGCCGTCGAGCTCAGCGGCCCGGCGACCAGGACGACCATCACGGCGACGATCACCGACATCACGACGGGCGAGGCGTTCAGCCCGTTGAGCACGCTGGAGAGCTGCTCGGCCAGGCCGAGCTCGGTGAGCACGGCACCGCCGGCGAAGGCGAAGACCAGGGTGGCGCCGATGTCGCGGTAGCGGGGCGCCGTCTTCGCGACGAAGCCGTACCACTCCCGGCCCGACTTCGGCAGGCCGCGCCAGCCCAGCGCGGCGGCGAAGAGGCCGAGCAGCACGGGGATCCAGACGATGATGCTGACCGTGTCCATGACGTCCGCGCCGAGCACGCCGATCAGTGCCTCGCCGGTGGGGCCGAGAGTGACGACCACGGGGATGACGATGCCGAGGAAGACGAGCAGCGAGGTCCAGCCGCGGTGGAACGACTTCGCGAACGGCAGGATGTCGGCGGCGGCGACGCGGCCGATCTTGTACTTGCGGACGAAGTAGAAGACGACGATGAGGCGCCAGAGGATGCACCAGGCGGCGGCGGCGAACATCGCGAGCAGCAGCTGGTCGATCGAGATGTACGGCGCGACGGTGGCGGTGCCGATCAGGATGAAGAACGAGGCGCTCGGCGGGATGACGGTGCCGTTGCCCGCGTTCCCGGCGATCAGCGTCGCGGCCACGTGCGGCGGCCAGTTCGAGCGCTTCATCCACGGGATCGCGACCGAGCCCATGGTCGCCGCGTTGGCGGATCCGGAGTGCGCGACCGCGCCGAACAGCGCCGAGCCGACGGTGGCGACGTAGCCCGCCCCGCCACGGAGGCGGCCGAGCAGCGAGTTCAGCAGGTCGACCTGCCGGTCGATGACCCCGGTGGAGGCGAGCAGGAAGCCGATGAAGGTGAAGGCCAGCGCGGCGAACACGATCTCCTGGTCGAAGGCGGACTGCATGCCGACCAGGACCAGGCGGAGGAAGTCGCCGCCGCCGAAGGCGCAGACGACCAGGAAGCCGACCACCATGGCCTCGCCGATGCCGCGCTTGAGCGCGACGCTCCAGATCACGATGACCGCGATGTACGCGATGAGGGCCCAGACAGCCAACCCCATGGGGTGTTCCTTCCGCTCGTCGTTGAGGGATGCGGAGTTCACTAGGTGAACTCAAAGTTCGTTTTGACGAGTATGGAGGGCTGAGGCGGGAGGGGTCAAGTCGGAGGCGTGGCGCGATGGCGAGCAGTGGCCCTGGAGAAAGGCGCCCGGCGCCGCGCCGGAATCAGAGGATGGCGGCTCGCAGCGCGGCGGTGGCGGCGACCTCGCGCCCAGGATTCGCGAGAAGGCGCCGAAGAAGTCCGCTCGTCTCGGCGCCGCGGAGAAGCACGGTGTCCCAGTGAGTCGGCCGCACCCAGGGCGATGTAGTGAGGAATCATCAATATTCCCACGGTCTGTGGGACTATTCGTCGACGACCCCGCTGGCGTCGATGGCGGCGATGATGCGCTGCTCGTCGGGAAGCGCGAGACGCTCGGCGTCGGGTAGCGCGTCGTAGGTGTAGGTCGCGACGGCGATGGGCGATGCTGCCTGGCTGAGGGCGTAGCGGACGATGTGCTCGTCCTTGTCGCCGCAGATGAGGATGCCGATGGTCGGAGCGTGGCTCGGCCGTCGGAGTCGTTCGTCGACGAGGGCGATGGAGAACCCGAGCTGGCCGGTGAACGCGGGCTCGAAGTCGCCCTTCTTGAGTTCGACGACGACGTACCGGAGCTGCTCGGTGTGGAAGAAGAGCAGGTCGAGGGAGAAGTCCCGGCCGCTGACCTCGAAATGCACCTGGCGGCCGGCGAAGGTGAACCCGGTGCCGAGCTCCTGCAGCGTCTCTGCGATGCGGTCGAGGAGGGCGTTCTCCATGGTGCGCTCGGCAGCGTCCGCGCTGAGGTTCAGGAAGTCGAAGACGTAGGGGTCCTTGGCGATCTCCCGAGCGAGAGCCGAGTCGGCGGGCGCGAGCCGGTCGACGTAGTTCGACGGTGCCCGACCGGACCGCTCCAGGGTCTGGTTCTTCACGTGGGTGAGCAGCATCGACCGCGTCCACGAGTTCTCGGCCGCGGCGGCGGCGTACGCCGCGCGCACGTCAGGGGTGGAGAGCTTGTCGAGGAGCAGGCGGACGTGGCCCCAGGGCAGATGTCCCACAGCCTGTGGGACTTTCTCCCGATCGGGCCAGGCGGCGGCGAAGGCGCGCATGTAGAAGAGGTTGCTGCGAGACAGACCCGTCATCGCCGGGAACTCTCGGCGCAGGTCTTCCGCGAGCCGGTCGAGGACCCGGGTGCCCCACGGCTCCTTGGCCTGCTGGTCGAGGATCGCGCGGCCGAGCTCCCAGTACAGGCTGACGAGCTGCGCGTTCACGGTGCGCTGAGCGCGCAGCTGCGCATCCTGAACGCGCGACGCCAGCGAACGCAAGAACGGCTCGTAGCCGGTCGGCAGCTCGACGTCGCGTCCAGTCATCCCGCAATTGTCCCGGATCTGCGACCTGAGGCCGGCCGCCTCCCTGGTGGCGGGATCGCGTCGGAGTGGTGGCAGAAGGAAGGGCGGCGCTGCGCGTGAGCGCGGCGCCGCCCCGGGGGGATCAGGCGATGGCGGCGATCAGACGATCGCGGCGCGCAGCGCGGCGGCGGCCGCACCCACGTCGGGCGCCCCGTAGATCGCGCCGCCCGCGACGGCGACCACGGCGCCCGCGCGCTGCACGGACTCGATGGTGGCGGTGCTCACGCCGCCCGCGACCGAGAACGGGACGCCCGAGGCCTCGCCGTCGCGCAGGAGCGTCTCGAAGGTGAAGCCCTCCTCGGCCTGCTCGTCGAGACCGGCGTGCATCTCGACGAACTCGGCGCCGAGTGCGACGACCTCGCGGGCGCGGGCGGCCTTGTCGGGGACGCCGATGAGGTCGACGACCACGCCCTTGCCGTGCTTCTTGCCGGCGGCGATCGCGCCGGCGATGGTGCTGTCGCCGGCGACGCCGAGGACGGTCACCAGGTCGGCGCCGGCCTTGAAGGCCATGTCGGCCTCGAGCTCGCCGGCGTCCATCGTCTTGAGGTCGGCGAAGACCGTCTTGTCGGGGTGCGCCTCCTTGACGGCGGTGATGGCCGAGAGGCCGGCGCTCTTGATCAGCGGGGTGCCGAGCTCGAGGATGTCGACGTGCGGGGCGGCCGCGGCGGCGAGCTCGAGGGCGGCGTCGGTGCTGAGGGTGTCCATGGCGAACTGGAGCTTCACGGGGTGCTTCTTCCTGTCGAGGTGGGGATGGTGAGGAGGGTGGGGCCGGTCGTCATTCGAGGTTCGCGTGGCGCGGCCAGAGCTCGTCGGCGCTCGCGCCGCCGCGCTTCCAGAGGGCGTGGAACAGGGCGTCGCCGGTGAGCACGACGACCTGCTCGAAGAGCCCGCCGGAGTACTGCGCCGAGGCGGCGCCCGAGCGGTCGAGCTTGTCGGCGGCCGGCACGATCACGACGGCGGCGGCCAGCTCGGCCAGCGGGGACCCGGCGGCGGTGGTGATCGCGGCGACCCGCGCGCCGGCGTCGACGGCGGACTGCGCCGCGCGGACGATGCCGCCGGTGGTGCCGGAGCCGCTCGCGGTGAGCAGCACGTCGCCCTCGCGGATCGCGGGTGTGGTGACGTCGCCGACCACGTGCACGACGAGACCGAGGTGCATCAGGCGCATGGCGGTCATCCGCAGCGCGAGCCCGGAGCGGCCGGCGCCGTGCACGAAGACGCGCTCGGCGCCCGCGAGCAGCTCGGCGACCGGCTCGAGGCGGTCGGTCGTGAGCGCGGCGGTCGCTGTCGACACCTCGGCGACGATCGCGGCGAGGGCCTGGGCGGGGTCGGTGGTGACGTCGGTGGTGGCGGGCATGCGGCCAGCCTGCGCTCACGGGAGAGCGGCTCCCACCACCCGATGGGACGGGTCGGCCTACCCGATCGGGTGGGTCGCGCCTCGCGCGGGTAGGACGGGTAGGTTCGGAGCATGGAGCCCGCCGAGACCCCCGCCTCCCGCTCGCTGCTGCAGCAGCACGCCCGCACCGTCGCCGAGCAGGCCGACCGGCACGCGGTGGCGCTGGAGTCGGTGCTCGCCGCCCTGCGCGCCGAGCGCCTGGACGACCGGGCGGCCCGGACCGTCGCGATCGACATCGCCGCGAACGCGCTGGTCGAGCTGCGCACCGCCTCCGACGAGCAGCGAAGCGCGATGCTCGAGCCGGTCGTCGGCGCCTTCGCCCGGCTGCGGCGCGATCTGCGCCCGCTCGTGCGGTTCGGCGACCTCGACGTTCAGTTCGTCGAGCCGCCGGCCACCGGCCGCGCCCTGCCCGGCGAGGTCGCGCACGCGGCCCGTGCGATCGTCCGCAGCGCCGTGCTGGCGTTCGTGGAGTCGGAGCAGACGCGTCGCGTGCGGATCCAGTGGGACTGCGACGGACTGAACCTGCTCGTCGAGATCCGCGACGACGGCCGCGGCGAGCTGACCACCCGCGACGAGGCGCTGCGCCCGATCGCCGAGCGCGTCCGCGGTCTCGACGGCGAGCTCTCGATCGCGTCGACCGCGGGCTGGGGCTCGACCCTGTCGATCCGCCTGCCGCTGGACCCGCCGGCTCAGCCGGACGGACTGGACCTCGCCGAATTGAGCGCCCGCGAGCGCGAGGTGCTGAACCTGATCACGCTCGGCGCATCGAACCAGCGGATCGCGGACGACCTCGGCATCAGCGGCAACACCGCGAAGTTCCACGTGTCGAACCTGCTGCGCAAGGCCGGCGCGCGCAACCGGGCCGAGCTGGCCGCCCTCGCCCGGTGACGGTGGTCACGGGCGAGGGCGGCCGGCTCGACGAGGATCCGCGGACCGGCGCGCCTACTCGCTCTTCAGCAGTCCGAAGCGGAAGCGCCCGGAGCCGTCGAGCGTCTCGTCGATCCCCGAGATCTCCTTCGAGGCGATGACCGTCTCCGTGCCCTCGAGCAGCGGCACGGTGATCGCCTTCTCGGCGGCCAGGCGCTGCGCCTCCTCGATGGCAGCGGTGCGCTCGTCGCCGGCGGCGAGGCTGCGCTCGCGCAGGACGACCTCGTTGTACGCGTCGTCCTGGACGGCCGCGCCGAGGATCGAGGGCGCCTCGTCCGTCCCGTAGAGCAGGTTGAGGTAGTTGTCCGAGTCCGGGTAGTCGGCGAACCAGCCCTGCTGGTACAGCGGGTACGACGTCGCCTTCTCCTTCACGTACTGCGTCCACTCCGTCGACTGCAGGTCGACCGTGAACAGCCCGGTGCGCTCGAGCTGGTTCTTGATCAGCGCGTACTCGTCCGAGGTGCTGGAGCCGTAGTGGTCGGTGTTGTACTGCAGCTTGAGGTCGACGGGCCCGGTGATGCCGGCCGCCTGCAGCACGGACGCCGCCTCGTCGGGGCTGGGACCGCCGCTCCCGTCGCCGAAGGCCTGCTCGTAGGCGGGGGTCGAGCCGGTCAGCGCGCTCGGGACGATCGAGTAGACCGGCGCGTAGGTGCCGCGGTAGACCTGCTCGGACAGCTCGTCGCGGTCGATCAGATCGGCGACGGCGGTGCGGACGGCGAGCGCCTTGTCGGCGTCGGCCTCGGGGGTCGCGGCGCCGTAGGGCATGGTCTCGGGGTTGAAGACCAGGAAGCGCATCTCGGCACCGGGGCCGGAGTGCACCGTCAGGGAGTCCTCGCCGCGGAGGTCCTCGATGTCGGTCGCGTTGAGCGTGCGGTAGGCGACCGCGATCTCGCCGCGCTGGATGTCGAGCTTGAGGTTGCTCTCGTCGGCGTAGTAGCGGACGATCACGGACTCGTTGGCGGGGGCGCCGAGGAGGCCGTCGTAGGAGTCGTTGCGGGTGAGCTGCACGAGCGAGTTCAGCGAGTAGCTGGTGATCGAGTAGGGCCCGCTGAAGGCGTCGCCGGCGACGATGTCGTCGTCGGTGGTGACCGCGTCGGCGGAGAAGACGTCCTCGTCGACGATCGCTCCGGCCGGGCTGGTGAGGATCTGCGGCCAGAGCGCGTTGTCCGGCGTGGCCAGCGTGAACACGACGGTGGAGTCGTCCTCCGCCTCGACCGAGACCAGGTCCGAGAGCAGCGAGGAGGGCCCGTTCGGAGCGGCGATCGCCTGCTGGCGCTGGAAGGAGAAGACGACGTCGGAGGCGGTGATCGCGTTGCCGTTCGCGAAGGTCGCGTCCGGGCGCAGCACCACGCGGTAGTGGGTGGAGTCGGTGAACTCGGCGGAGGCCGCGAGGTCCGGCACGGGGTCCGTGGAGCCGGGGGCGGAGGTCAGCAGCCAGGAGAAGACCTGGTTCTGCAGCGTCGCCGAGCCGAGGTCCCAGGAGGCGGCCGGGTCCAGGGCGGTCACCTTGTCGGTGGTGCCGAGCAGGATCCCGGGGGCGGCCTGCGGGCTGCTCGTGCCGGGGGAGCAGGCGGTGAGGGCGAGGGCCACCGCCGCGCCGGCGACGACGAGGGGAGCCAGTGGTCGAGGTCTCATGGGAACTCCTTGCGGGTCGGCCGGGGAGGCGGGGGAGGGAGGAGCGCGTCGGGGCGCTGGCTCCATGGTGGCGAGGGAGCGTGCGTCCGGCGTCGAGTAGTCGTCGGGGACTGCGGGGCCGAGTTGCGACATCTGTCGGACCGCGCTCGCGTCCGGCGCCCGCTCGCGTCCGGCCGGGTTCGACGTCTGCTGAGTCGCGGGGCCCCCGGGCTCGCCAGCTGTCCATGGCCGCGGTCGGCGCCGGCCGCCAGAGTGGAGGTCTCCTCGTTCCGCGCGGGTCGGTCCGGGAGAGAGAGGTCACGGTGCGCGAGAACGTCGACACGGTCGTCATCGGAGGAGGCGCGATGGGCTCGGCCACCGCCTGGCAGCTGGCTCAGCGCGGCACGGACGTGGTCCTGCTCGAGCAGTTCGCCCCCGGGCACTCCCACGGGGCGTCGCACGGTCGCACCCGCAACTTCAATCAGGCCTACGCCTCCGACGACTACCTCGCGCTGCTCGACGAGGCGTCCGAGCTCTGGGAGCGCCTGAGCGCGGAGGAGGGCGTGACGCTGCTGGACCGGGTGGGCCTCGTGAACCACGGGGCCGTCGAGCCGCTCCGCGCGGTCCGCCGTGCGCACGAGGCCCACGGCGTCGCGAGCGACTTCCTCTCCGCCGCCGAGGCCCGCGACCGCTGGCCCGCGCTCCGCTTCGAGAGCGAGGTGCTGCACGTCCCCAGCAGCGGGCGCATCCGCGCGGCCGATGCGCTGACCGCGCTGCGCTCCGGCGCCGAGCGCCGCGGTGCGCGGTTCCGCTACGACTCGCCGGTGCGCGGGCTGGACGTCGTCGGCCCGGACTCCGTGGTCGTCACCACCGACGACACCGAGTACCACGCGCGCCGCGTCGTCGTCACGGCCGGCGCCTGGACGCGGCCCCTGCTCGCCGGCACCGTGCCGCTGCGCCCGCTCCGGGTCTCCGAGGAGCACCCCGCGCACTTCCGCCTGCGGACCCCCGATGCGGTCTGGCCGAGCTTCAACCACACGCCGGACCCGGACCGCTCCGACCACTCCTTCTTCCTCAGCCCCGTCTACGGCATGCTCACGCCCGGCGAGGGCCTCAAGGTCGGCTGGCACGGCGTGGGCGCGAGCGTCGACCCGGACCGCCGCACCCGGCGGCCGGTGCCCGAGCAGCTCGCCGCCCTGCGCCGCTACGTCGCGGAGTGGATCCCCGGCGCGGACGCCGAGGTCTGCGACGTCATCAGCTGCACCTACACGATGACCGAGAACGAGGACTTCGTCCTGGACCGCAGCGGACCGGTCGTCGTGGGAGCCGGCTTCTCCGGCCACGGCTTCAAGTTCACCCCGGCGATCGGCCGGGTGCTCGCGGATCTGACGGCGGGCATCGCGGCCCCGCGGCGGTTCGCGGCGGCCTGAGCCGAGCCGCGCCGCGCCGCGCCGCGCCGCGCCGCGCCGCGCCGAGCCGCACCGCCCGCGGGCGCGGCCCGGCGCCGCAGCGCGCGGAGTCGGCCGGCGGAGTTGGCCCGCCGCGCGCGGACTCAGCCCGCGGCCGCCAGCGCCTCGCGGGCGGCCCGCTGCAGCACCGGGTCCGGCACGGGGAGCGACGCGAGCAGCTTCCGCGTGTACGCCTCGCGGGGCGCGCGCAGCACCTCGCGGGTCGGGCCCTGCTCGACGATCGCGCCCTGCCGCAGCACGACGACCCGGCCGGCGATCCGATCGACGACGGCGAGGTCGTGGCTGACGAAGAGGCAGCCGAAGCCGAGGGCGCTCTGCAGCTCGGCGAACAGATCGAGCACGGTCGCCTGCACCGAGACGTCGAGCGCGCTGGTGGGCTCGTCGGCGATGAGCAGTCGCGGGCGGAGGGCGATCGCCCGGGCGAGCGAGGCGCGCTGCCGCTGACCGCCCGAGAGCTCGTGCGGGAAGCGATCGGCGAAGCCGCGGGGCAGGCGCACGGCGTCGAGCAGCTCGTGCACCTCGGCTCGCACGGCGGCGGTCGACTCGGCGCGCCCGTGGATGACGAACGGCTCGGCGATGCACTCGCCGATGGTCAGGAACGGGTTGAAGCTGGTCGCCGGGTCCTGGAAGACGAAGCCGAGGTCCGCGCGCGCCGCGGCGCCCAGACCCGCGCGGCGGCCGACGAGCTCCGCGCCGAGGACCGACAGCGATCCTCCGGTGGCGGGGACCAGCCCGGCGATGGCCCGGGCGAGCGTCGTCTTGCCCGAGCCGGACTCGCCGACCAGGCCCAGGACCTCGCCGGACGCGAGGGACAGCGACAGGTCCGCGATCGCGGTGAAGGAGGGGCGGCCCATCCGCCCGGGGTAGACGATCTCGAGGTGCTCCGCGGCGACGAGCGGCGCCTCGGCCGAGGGCTCCGGCACGGCCGCCGGCTCCCCGGCGTCGCCCGCCCCGATGCGCGGCACCGCGGCCAGGAGCGAGCGGGTGTACTCGTGCTGCGGATCCGCGAACAGCGACTGCACGTCGGCGCTCTCGACGATCCGGCCGCCGTTCATGACGATCACCCGGTCGGCGAGATCGGCCACCACGCCCATGTTGTGCGTGATCAGCAGCATCGAGCCGCCGAGGTCGTGCCGCAGCGTGCGCAGCAGCTGGAGGATCTCGGCCTGCACGGTCACGTCGAGCGCGGTCGTCGGCTCGTCGGCGACGATCAGCGGCGCGCCCTGGATCAGCGCCATCGCGATCACGATGCGCTGCTTCTGGCCGCCGGAGAACTGGTGCGGGTAGTCGTCGATCCGCTTCTCGGGGTCGGGGATGCCGACCGTCCGGAGCACGCGGACCGCCTCGGCCCGCGCCGCCCGCCGGCCGAGCGAGGTGTGCGCGCGGATCCCCTCGACGATCTGCCAGCCCACGGTGAAGACGGGGTTCAGGGCGGTCGACGGCTCCTGGAACACCATCGCGGCCGCCGCGCCTCGCAGCCGCCGCATCGTCCTCTCGGGGGCGCCGACGATCTCGACGTCGCCGTCGCCGTCCCGCAGCCGGATGCTGCCCGAGACGATCGCCGACTCCGGCAGCAGCCCGAGGACCGCCTTGCCGGTCACGGTCTTGCCCGAGCCCGACTCGCCCACGAGCGCGACGATCTCCCCGGGCGCGACGTCGAGATCGACGCCCTCGAGCGCCGCGACGGGGCCGTGATCGGTGTCGAAGACGACGCGGAGGTCGCGGATGCTCAGTACGGCGGTCATCGCCGGGCCTTTCTCTGGCTGCGGCGGCGGACGCGCAGGCGGGGGTCGGACAGGTCGTTGAGGCTCTCGCCGACGAGGGTGATCCCGAGCACGACGATCATGATCGCGACGCCGGGAGCGACGCAGGTCCACCAGACCCCGCTCGTGACGTCCTGCACCGAGCGGTTGAGGTCGTAGCCCCACTCGGCGGCCGAGGTCGGCTCGATGCCGAAGCCGAGGAAGCCGAGCCCGGCGAGGGTCATGATCGCCTCGGAGGCGTTCAGCGTGATGATGACGGGCAGCGTGCGGGTGGAGTTGCGGAGCACGTGCCGCAGCAGGATCCGCCGGTCGCGCGCGCCCATCACCCGGGCCGACTCCACGAACGACTCCGAGACCACCCGGAGCACCTCGGCCCGGACCACCCGGAAGTACTGTGGGACGAACACCACGGTGATGGACATCGCCGCGGCGACGACTCCGCCCCAGAGACTCGACTGGCCGCCGGAGATCACGATCGACAGGACGATCGCGAGCAGCAGGCTCGGGAACGCGTAGACGGCGTCGGCGAGCACCACGAGGATCTTGTCGAGCCAGCCGCCGACGTAGCCCGAGACGGCGCCGAGCAGCACGCCCGCCGCGACCGAGGTCAGCAGCGACAGGGCGATCACCTGGACCGCCGTCCGCGCGCCCCACAGGGTGCGGGAGAGGACGTCGTAGCCGCCGACCGTGGTGCCCAGCAGGTGCTGACCACCGGGCGGCTGCTGCGCGCCGAAGTTGCGGCCGCCTTCGGACAGCTGGTCGTAGCCGAACGGCGCCAGGAGTGACGCGCACGCGGCGACGATCACGAGGGCGGCGACCAGCGCGAGCCCGATCAGGAGCATCGCGCGCTGGGACCCGGCGCTGCTGCGCACCTGCGCGACGAGGGGGAGGCGGTCGCGCAGGAGGCGCGGCGGGGCGACGGCGGTGGTCATCTCAGAACCTCACTCGGGGATCGATCAGGGCGGCGAGGACGTCGACGACGAAGTTGGTGACGGCGACGATGATCGCGAGCACGGCGACGATGCCCTGCACGGCGACGAAGTCGCGGGCGGCGAGGTACTGGCCGAGCATGAAGCCCAGGCCGCGCCACTCGAAGGTCGTCTCGGTGAGGACCGCGCCGCCCAGGAGCATCGCGATCTGCATGCCGATGACGGTGATGATCGGGATCAGGGCGGGTCGGAAGGCGTGCCGGGAGACGAGCCGCCCCTCGGAGACGCCGCGGGAGCGGCCCGCCTCGACGTAGCCGGCCTGCAGGGTGCCGATCATGTTGGTGCGCACGAGGCGGAGGAACGTGCCGGCGGTGAGCAGGCCGAGCGTCAGCCCCGGCAGGACGGCGTGGGCGAGGACGTCCGTCACCGCGGAGGTGTCGCCGGTGCGCAGCGCGTCGACCAGGAAGAGCCCGGTCGGCTGCGGCATCGTCGAGAGCAGGAGCTCCGTCCCGGTGCTCGAGCGGCCCGCGGTGGGCACCAGGTCGAGGACGACGCCGAAGACCAGCTTGAGCAGCAGCCCGGCGAAGAAGACCGGGGTCGCGTAGCTGAGGATCGCGAGGACGCGCAGGACGATGTCGGGCATCCGGTCGCGCCGGCGGGCGGCGAGGGCGCCGAGCGGCACCCCGACGATCAGGGCCACCAGGAGCGCGTAGCCGGCCAGCTCGAAGGTCGCGGCGCCGTAGACGGCGAGGACCTCGGTGACCGGGCGGTTGTCGCTGAGGGTGGTGCCGAAGTCACCCCGCAGGACGCCGCCGAGGTACTCGACGTACTGGACGATCACGGGGCGGTCGTAGCCGGCCGCCGCCACCCGGGTGGCCAGCTCGGCGGCCGAGAGGCGACCGCCGAGGGCGGCCGTGATCGGGTCGCCGGTCAGGCGCATCAGGAAGAAGACCATCGTGACGAGGATGAGCACCGTCGGCACGATCAGCAGGAATCGGAGGAAGAGATAGCGCAGGAGGGGGTTCGAGGCGCTCTTCACGCCGCGACGCCCGGGGAGGACGAGGGGCAGGGAGACGGACACGGGGCTCCTTCCGGCAGCGCCGGTCGATCCGGCCCGTCTCACGCTAGGCAGTGCGTCCCGCGCCCCTCCCCGTCAGGATTCGCGTTCTCGGGGCGGCCGTTCCGACAGCTGTCTGAACGGCCGGACGGCGCCTCGCGCGCTCACCGGCGCGCGGGAAGAGGGGACTGCGGCTTGGTCACTCCGTAGGCGAAGGAGGTCTCGATCGACGCCAGTGCGGGGATCATCCGGATCCTCGTGCGTACCAGCGTCTCGTAGCCCTCGAGGTCCTCGACGGCGATCTTGAGCAGGAAATCGCTGTCGCCTGCCATCAGGTACGCCTCGGTCACGTGCGGGATCCCGCGGATGGCGGCCTCGACCTGCTCGACGATCTCGGGGCTGTGGCTCTCGAGGCGCAGCCGCACGAAGGCGGTGATCGCCAGGCCCACCGCGCGGGGGTCGACGACGGCGCGGTAGCCGATCAGCACGCCGTCCTCCTCGAGCCGGCGGACCCGGCGCAGGCACGGCGAGGGGGAGAGGCCCACCCTGTCGGCGAGGTCCTGGTTGCTGAGGCGCCCGTCCCGCTGGAGCTCCTCGAGAATGCGCACGTCGATGTCGTCCATGTCGCTGACTGTGGCAGATCCTGCTCCTGCAGGCCACTTCTGCGCTCGAATCCGCAATCGTGCGCCGGGGCCCGCGATCTAGCCTCGGAGGAGCCGGGATCCGCCGGCCCGCCGAGAGGACCGTCATGACCCCGCCCCCGCGCTCCGCGCTCGTCGGGAGCCTCGCGATGATCGCGACCGTGGCCACCTGGGCCGGCTTCGCCCTGAGCATCCGCGGCATCGGCGGATCGGGGCTGGGCACGGGCGACGTCGCCCTCCTGCGCTTCGGCGTGCCGCTGCTGGTGCTGGCGCCGGCGATCCCCGGCGCCCTGCGGGCGATCCGGCGCGAGTCGCCGCTCACGGTCGCCTGCCTCGCGCTCGGTGCGGGGCTGCCCTACTTCCTGACGGCGGCCGCGGGCGGGAGCCTGACGAGCGCCGCCCTCGTCGGCCTGGTGATCCCCGGCTCGGTGCCGGTCTTCGTCGCCGTGCTCGGACTGCTGCTGCTGAGCGAGCGCCCGAGTCGCACCCGGCTCGCGGGCCTCGGCGCGATCGTGGTCGGCGTCGTCGTCATCGTGCTGCTCACCTCGGAAGCCTCGGTCACCCTGGGGATCGCGATCCTGCTCGGCGCGGGCGTCCTCTGGGCCGTGTACACGCTCGGGCTGCGGCGGACGCGGCTGACGCCGGTCTCCGTGGTGGTCGCGGTCTGCCTGCCGTCGTTCCTGCTGAGCCTGCTCGCCGCCGTCACGGGCGCCCTGCCGACCACCCTGCTCTCCGGCTCGGCGGATCCGGGCGCCGTCGCCGTCTTCGGCCTCGTCCAGGGGATCGGGGTCGGCGTCGTCGCGGCGCTCGCCTACACGGTCGCCGTCCGCTCGCTCGGGGCGGGGCGCGCGGCGGCCTTCGGCTCGCTGAGCCCGGTGGTCACCGCTCTGCTCGCCCTGCCGCTGCTCGGCGAGGTGCCGCCGGTGAGCGAGCTGATCGGACTCGCCGTGATCGTGCTCGGCGTGATCGTCGCGAACGCGGCGCCGCGCGCCGTCCCCGCGGGCGCCGCCCTTCCTCCTCGCAGCCCGTCCCCGGTCCGCCCGTCCCCGTCCCGCACCCCGTCACGCACCCCGTCCCGCCCGTCCCCGACCAGGAGTCCCCGATGATCGTCACCGCGCACAGCCTCGCTCCGGACCCCGTCTGGGAGCTCACCCGCCGCTACGCCGCCGACCCGCGGCCCGATCGCCTCGATCTCACCCTCGGCGTCTACCGCGACGAGAGCCTGCGGGCCCCGGTGATGGACGCCGTGCACGCCGCCGAGCGCCGGCTGCTCGAGCGCCGCGAGTCGAAGCAGTACCGGGGTCCGAGCGGCCACCCCGAGTTCACCGCGCGGATGAGCGCCCTCCTGCTCGGCGACGAGCTCGCGCAGAGGGCGATCAGCGTGCAGACCGTCGCGGGCACCGGGGCGCTGCGGCTGCTGGCCGAGTTCCTCGCGCACTTCGAGCCGGGGCGCCGGGTGATCCTGGGCGCGCCCTCCTACGTGAACCACGCGCCCGTGCTCCGGGCCGCGGGCCTCGCCGTCCAGGCGGTGCCGTTCGTGGACGAGTCCGGGCTGCCCTGGCTCGAGCCCACGATCGAGGCACTCCGCTCGGCCCGCCCGGGCGACGCGGTGCTGCTGCAGGGCAACTGCCACAACCCGACCGGCGCCTCACTGACCACCGCGATGTGGGACCGGCTGACCGACGAGATCGTCCGCGCCGGCGTGATCCCCTTCGTCGACCAGGCCTACTACGGCCTCGGCGACGGTCTCGAGGAGGACCTCGCCGGGATGCGCCGCCTGCTCGCCCGCGTCCCCGAGGCCGTGGTCTCGGTCAGCTGCTCGAAGGCGTTCAGCCTCTACAGCGAGCGGGTCGGCTGCGCCCTCCTGCTCCTGGACCCGAGCGGGACACCGGGCGCGATGAGCACCCTCGAGGGCATCGCACGCGCCGCGTACTCCCAGCCCCCGCACCACGGAGCGGCGATCGTCGCCACGATCCTCGGCGACGAGGAGCTCGAGCGGTCGTGGCGGGACGAGCTCGAGCGGATGCGGCACCGGGTCGCCCGGCTCCGGGACGGCCTGGTCGCCGGCGCGCTCGCGGCGGGCGCGCCCTCGCGGTTCGCCGCTCTGCGCGAGCAGCGCGGTCTGTTCCTCTCCCTCCCGCTGTCGGCGGCGGCCATGCACCGGCTCCGGAGCGAGTTCGGCGCCTACGGCCTCCCCTCGGGGCGGATCAACCTCGCCGGCGTCCCGCGGACCGCGGTCGACCGGCTCGCCGCGGCCCTGGCCGAGGTCGCGACCGAGGACGACGTGCGGGCGGTGGCCTGATGGTCGGCGAGCCGGCGCGCTGGAGTCTCCTGGACCGCGAGGAGCGGGCCCGGCTGCTGGGCGAGCTGGTCGCGCTGCCGACCGTCTCGGCCGACCCCGCGCGCCTGCCCGACCTGCACCGCAGCGCCGCGCTGCTGGCCGGGATGCTGCGGGAGCGCGGCTTCGAGGTCCGGCTCGTCGAGGACGGCACCGGCCGCCCGTCCGTCGCGGCGACCCGGGGGCTGCGCCCGGGAGTCCCCTCCGCTCTGCTCTACGCGCACCACGACGTGCAGCCCGCGGGCGCCGGCTGGACGACGGATCCGTTCGTCCCGGTCCGCCGCGGCGACGTCCTCGCCGGCCGGGGCAGCGCCGACAACAAGGCGGGCGTGGTCGCGCACCTCGCGGCGATCGACGCGCTCGACGCCTTGGACTCCAACGCAGACGCCGACCGCGCGCTCGGTCTGATCGTGCTCCTCGACGGCGGCGAGGAGGTCGGCTCGCCCGGGGCTCCCGCGCTGCTCGCGGGCCTCGCGCTCGACGAGCCGCCCGCGCTCGTCCTCGTCAACGACGGCGTGAACGCGACCCGCGGCACCCCCTCCCTGACCACGTCGCTGCGGGGGCTTCTCGCGGTCGACGTCCAGGTCGCGGTGATGACCGAGCCCGCGCACAGCGGCATCAACGGCGGCGGGGTGCTCGACGCCCTGACCGCGCTCTGCCGGCTCGTCTCCTCCCTCCACGACGAGCGCGGCGAGGTGGCCGTGCCGGGGCTGCGCATCGCCGGCCCCGCGACCGCCCGGGTCGATCCCGCCGCGTTCCGGGTGCGCCTCGGGCTGCTCGACAGCGTGCACGTCGCGGACGACCTCGCGACCGCGCTCTGGGCGTCGCCCGCTCTCTCCGTGCTCGGGATCGACGCGCCCGCCGTCGCGGAGTCGGCCAACGTGCTCCTCCCGTGGGTGCGCGCGCGCCTGTCGCTGCGGGTGCCGCCGGGGCTGCCGACCGCCGACGCGGCGGACGCGCTCCGGGCGCACCTGCTCGCGCAGCGGCCGTTCGGCGCGCAGGTCCGCGTCGACGAGGTCAGCCGGAGCGAGCCGTGGAGCGACGCCCGGATCTCGGCCGTCGTGGTCGACGCCCTCCGCGAGGCGTGGGGGCGGGCGCCCGACCTGCTCGGCGGCGGCGGCGGGATCCCCGTCGTCAGCGCGCTCGCCGCGGCGTTCCCGGCGTCCGTCGTCTGCATCACCGCGATCGCCGACGCCGACTCGCGCGTGCACGGACCGGACGAGAACGTCGACCTGCGGGAGCTCGACCGGGCCGTCGCGGCCGAGACGGCGATCCTCACCGCCCTCGCTCTGCCGCGGAGCTGACGACGACGAGCGGCCGCCCCCGCCGCGGAGCGGGAGGGCGGCCGGCCGGTGCGGAGGGGATCCTGGCGCGGAGAGGACGTCAGCGCGGTCCGCGTGTCAGCGCATCGCCTTCAGCACGCGGTCGCCGGCCATCGCCGCGATCATCGACGCCTCGTCCGGGTAGAGCGCGGGGTCGACGCGATCGAGGCGGAACGGGTCGGGATCGGCGAACGGCTCCGTCCCGGTGATCATCTCGGCGGCGAGGCGGCCCATGCCGGGCCCGTGCGTGACTCCGGACTCGTTGTCGCCCGCGAGCACCCAGAGGCCGTCGCACTCGGGCACGGGCCCGACGTACAGTCCGCCGTCGACGGAGTAGACCGGCATGCCCTGGATGATCTCGGCGGTGCCGAGCCCCGCGAGCGCGGGGAACACCTCGGCGACGGCCGCCTGGTACTCGCGCTGCGCCTCGATCAGCTGCGGCGAGACGGGGCGGTCGAAGGCGCGCTCCAGGCCCTCCTCGCGCTCGAGCACCGAGACGCGGCGGTAGGCGAACCCGCCGCCCCAGGAGAAGGCGCCGCGCAGCTCGCGCAGCCAGAGGCCCAGGTCGAGGCTCTGCACGGTCGGCATCAACGGTGAGAGGCCGGCCTGCTCGGAGACGAAGCGGGTCGCGACGGTGGGGATGAGCGGCAGCGCCCGGCCGACGGTGCCCAGGAGCGAGGGGGTCCAGGCTCCCGCGGCGAGCACGACGGTCGCGGCGTCGACGACGCCCGCCGTCGTCTCGACGCCGGTCACCCGGTCGCCGTCGCGCCGGATCCCGGTCGCCTCGGTCCCCCAGGAGAAGCGGACGCCCAGCGCCTCGGCCCGGCGGAGGACCTCCTGCAGCGCGAGGCCGGTGGTGACCTGGATCGCGTCGGGCAGCAGCACGCCGCCGACGACGCTCGCCGGGTCGACCGCGCCGAAGGTCATCGCCGCGACCTCGTCCGCGCTCAGCGCGCGGGTGCCCGGGGACGCCAGCGGGTGGCGGACGATGCCCTCGACGAGGGTGGTCAGGGTGCGCTCGGTGCGGGCGATCGCGATGTTGCCGTTGGCCGAGTACTCGATCTCGACGCCGTCGTCGTGCAGGCCCCGGTAGAAGGAGAGGCCGTACTCCTCGAGCGGGATCGCGTGCGTGCCGATGCGGCGGTTGCTGTCGGCGCCGTAGCGGGCGACGAAGCCGGCACCGGCCGGTGTGGTGCCGCTGAGCGGCGAGCCGGCGTCGATCACGGTGACGTCGCGGGCGCCGAGCTCGATCAGGTGCAGGGCGGCGGAGGCGCCGATGATGCCCGCGCCGACGACGCAGACGGGTCCAGGATTCGAAGGCATGCCCGATGGTAGGCAGAGGGCGCGCCGCGGGGTCACGTGCTGCTGTCGAAGGGTCGGCGGATCCGGCTCGACGGCTGTCGGAGCGCCGGTGTCGCCTGCCTCCCGCGGCCAGTCAGCCCTCGGCCCGTCAGCCCCCTCGGCGAGTCAGGCCTCGTCGATCCGGACGTACGGCGCCATCCGGAACCAGAGCTGCAGCATCAGCCGGGTGTCGCCGTCGGCGAGGTCGAGCCCGGTCGTCTCGGCGAAGCGGCTGAGGCGGTAGTAGACGGTGGTGCGGTGCAGATGCAGGTCCGCGCCGGTCTGCACGACGTTGCCCGCGTTCGCCAGGAAGGTGCGCACGGCGAGGATGTTGTCCTCGGACTGGTCCTGCATCGCGCGCCCGAGCTCGGGCGGCACCAGGTGCGCGGGCAGCCCGGCCGGCAGCAGCGCCGCGAGCATGCCGTCCAGGCCCGATCGGTCCCAGCGGGTCCCGCCGACACCGGTCACCCCGGCGACGCGGGCCGCGCACTCGGCCTGCTCGTGCGAGAGCAGCACGTCGCCCAGCTCCGAGACGAGCGCGCCGACGCCGAGCGTGGCTGCGATGCCGGCGCTCTCGAGCCCGCGCCGCAGCGCGTCGACGAGCGCGTCGATCCGGTCGTCGGCGGGGGCGACCGAGTAGCCGACCAGGACGACGACCCCCTGATCGGTGCGGGCGACGGCGACCCCGGAGCTGTGCGGGGCGACGGCTCGCGCGATCACCCGGACCGGGGCGCCGATCGGGCGGTCGCCCTCGCCCGTCCCGAGCACGAGGCCGAGCACCTGATAGGCGACGCAGCCGCGGAAGAGGCCGCCCGCGGCGATCTCCTCGGCCGCGTCGATCCGGTCGTCGGAGCGATCGGAGAGCAGGGCGAGCACCTGCGCCTCGACCTGCTGGAGGCCGTCGTCGAAGGTCATCGCGCGGCGGACGAGCACGGTGCGCATGTCGTCGACGGCCCGGTCGACCGCGGCGAAGTCGGCCTCGGTGAGCGTCTCGTCGTCGATGATCCAGATCACCGCGGCGAGCTCGCGGTCCACGCGCACAGGGGCGACGTAGCGGCGCCGAAGCCCCAGCTCCGGCGCCGCATCGGTGAAGAACGCGGTGGTCGCGCGGAGCACGCCGGCCCGCCGCGCCCACTCGGCGCGCTCCGGCGAGACGGAGCGGCCGACCAGGGACTCGACCCGGCCCTGGTCCTCGTCGCCGAAGTGCGCGCTGTGCGCGAGGAGCTGGAGCTCCGCGTCGTCGACGGCGACCGAGCGTCCCAGCACGCCGGCGAGGCGCTCGACGATGTTCTGGAGCGGCTCGGGCGAGAATCCTTGGCCCTCGGGCGGCATGGGCTGCTCCTCCTCGACGCGTGCCTCGGGAGCACCGTCGGTTCAAAGTAGTCCAGGCGGGCCCGCGGGTCGGCGACGGGCCCGGCCGGTCAGCCGATCAGCCGATCAGCTCGGCCACCGTGTAGCCGAAGACGGCGCCGTCGGCGTCCTCCGCCTCGACGCCCGCGTAGACGAAGCCGAACGGGTTGTCGCCGCCGACGATCGCGTTGTAGACGCCGTGGACCTCGAAGCGGCCCGTCGCCGGGTCGACCGCGACGTACCGGCCGGCGTCGCGGCGGAGGTCGACGCGTCCTTCGCTGACCTCGGAGAAGTTGAGGAAGACCTTCGTCGGCAGCGGTCCGCGGGAGATCGTGACGACGCCGGTCAGGACCGGGAAGTCGACCCGGTCGCCGGCGCGCGTGCCGTGGTACTGGACCGGCGTGAAGGCGATGGTGCCGGTGATCGGGCCCTTGTCCGCCTCGGGGGCGGTCGAGGCGGCGGCGGCCGGCGTGGCGATCGCGACGGCGATCACGGGGACCGACCAGGCGGCGCCGGAGAGGACGTTGCGGCGGGGCAGGGTGGGCGAGGTGGGCAGGGTGGAGCGCAGGCGGGTGTCGTTCATCAGGGTGTCCTTGGGGGTGAGGAGCGCGGGCCCGGGCGCTCCGGAAGGAGGCGGGCCGGCGGCGGGCGTGAGAGCGGCGGGGCAGCGCCGCACGCGAGGTGCGCCGCTCGGGATGCCCGTGCCGCTCAGGTCTTCGTCACGACGGCAGTTTCGGGTTGCCTGTCGCGACAACCGACCCTCTCACATCGTGCATGCGTATGCATAGACCTTCTCCGGCAACTGTCGGGTTTCGACGTGCCGACGGCTCGGGCCCCCTGCATGCTGATCGAGCAGCCCACGGAGCGAGCCTCCCGGCTGATGGGTAGCCCGCGCAGCGGGCCTCCACGCCGATCGGCGTGCCCGCGGGGACGGGCCCATGCTGATCGAGTAGCGCGCGCAGCGGGCGTATCGAGATCCACCACCGCCCGAAGGCGAGTCCGCAGTCCCGCCCTGCCGGCGACGTCGGGTCTCGATACGCCCCTGCGGGGCTACTCGACCAGCATGTACGCCCCTGCGGGGCTACTCGACCAGCATGTACGGCGAGTGGACCCGGAACGGGGTCCTGCTGGAGCGCAGGGCCCAGTAGGCGTCCACTCGCGTAGGTCGGCGCTCGTGAGTGGACGCGGGCGGGGGCCTGCTCGCGGCGCGAGCCCCATCGCGGGTCCGCTGGCGAAAGCATGCCGATCGAGGTGCCCGCGCAGCGGGCCCCCATGCTGATCGAGCAGCCCGCGGAGTGGGCGTCTCGAGATCCATCGACGTCAGAACGCGAGTCTGCAGACCCGCCCTGCTGGCGATGTTCGGTCTCGATACGCCCCTTCGGGGCTACTCGACCAGCATGTTCGGGCGGGCGCAGGTCTCGATCCGGGGATCAGTGCGACGCCGGCACTTCCGCCCGCCCGCCCACGCCTGCTACGGTGCCTGAACCGGTTAAGTAAACCGGTTCAGACCACTCGACGACGAGCAGGAGGCGCGGCCATGGCGGCACGACCGACGATCCTCGACGTCGCCCGCGTGGCCGGCGTCAGCAAGGCGCTCGTCTCCTTCGCGCTCAACGACCGGCCGGGCGTCTCGCCGGAGTCGCGCGAGCGGATCCTCCGCGTCGCCGCCGAGCTCGGCTACCGCCCCAGCCTCACCGCCCGCTCGCTCTCGACGAGCGTCTCGTTCGCGGTCGGGCTCGTCGTGGCCCGCGACCCCGAGGTCATCGCGGCCGACCCGTTCTTCCCCGCCTTCATCTCCGGGGTCGAGCGGGTGCTCGCCGAGCACGGCCGGGTGCTGGTGCTCAGTGTCGTCGACCCGGGCGCCTCGGAGGAGGCGGTCTACCGCACGCTCGCGGCCGATCGCCGCGTCGACGGCGTCTTCCTCAGCGACCTCCGCGAGGCCGACGCCCGCCCGGCGCTGCTCGCCGAGCTCGGGCTGCCCGCGGTCACTCTCGGTCGCCTCGACGGCTCGACCTCGCCCGCGGTCGTGATGGACGACACCGCCGGCATCACCGGCGCCGTGCAGCACCTCGCCGCGCTCGGCCACCGCCGGATCGCTCACGTCGCCGGCTCCGGGCACCTGCTGCACTCCCTCCGCCGCCGCGAGGCGTTCGAGCGCGCCTGCGCCGACGCCGGCCTCGAGCCCGGCCCTGTCGTCGCCACCGACTTCAGCGCCGGCCAGGGCGCGAGCGCCACCGAGACCCTGCTCGACTCCGCCGTGCCGCCCACCGCGATCGTCTTCGCCAACGACCCGATGGCCATCGCCGGCCTCGGCGTCGCGCACACCCGCGGGCTGCGCCTGCCGGACGACCTCTCGATCACCGGCTTCGACGACTCCGAGATCGCCGCGCACGTCTACCCGTCGCTCACCTCGGCCCGCACGCGCCCCGCGCGCTGGGGCGAGGCGGCCGCGCGGACCCTCCTCGACCTGATCGAGAACGGCACCGCCCCCGACGTCGACCTCGAGCCCGCAGGACTCGTGGTCCGCCGTTCGACCGCCGCGCCGCGGTCCCGAATCCTGACTCCACTGACCCCGACCCCCTGAACCCGATCCACTGACGCGCCTGCGCACCGCCGCGCACGCGCAGAACAAGGAGAACACCATGGCCTCGATGAAGAGACGCTGGCTGACCGGAGTGGGCATCGCCTCGCTCGCGACCCTCGGACTGACCGCCTGCAGTGGCGGCGGGGGAGGCGCCTCCACCGACCTGACCGCGACCGGCCCGATCACCATCTGGTACTCGAACAACGAGCAGGAGGTGCAGTGGGGGAAGTCGATGGTCGACGCCTGGAACGCCGACCACCCCGACGAGCAGATCACCGGCCAGGAGATCCCGGCCGGCAAGAGCAGCGAGGAGGTCATCGGCGCCGCGATCACCGCAGGAAACGCGCCCTGCCTCGTCTTCAACACGGCGCCCAGCGCGGTCGGCCAGTTCGAGCGCCAGGGCGGCCTCGTGAACCTGTCCGAGTTCGAGGACGGCGTCGACTACATCGAGACCCGCAGCGGCGACCTCGCCGAGCAGTACCAGAACGCCGACGGCGACTACTTCCAGATGCCGTGGAAGAGCAACCCGGTCGTCATCTTCTACAACAAGGACGTCTTCACCGCGGCCGGTCTCGACCCGGAGAATCCCTCGCTCGCCACCTACGACGAGTTCACCGCCACCGCGAAGACCCTCGTCGAGTCCGGAGCCGCGCCCGCCGCGATCCAGCCCGCGCCGACCAGCGAGTTCTTCCAGACCCAGTTCGACTTCATGCCGCTCTACGCCGCGGCGACCGGAGGTACAGGGCTGGTCGAGGACGGCAAGGCCACCTTCGCCGACGACGCCGGCTACCAGGTCGCCGACTTCTGGAAGAGCCTCTACGACCAGGGCCTCGCCGGCCGCGAGCAGTACCAGGGCGACGCGTTCGCCGACGGCCAGGCCGCGATGTCGATCGTCGGACCGTGGGCGGTCTCGGTCTACGAGGACCTCAACTGGGGCTCCGTCTCGGTGCCCACCCCCGACGGCACGCCCGCCGAGGACACCTGGACCTTCAGCGACGCGAAGAACGTCGGCCTCTACTCCGCCTGCGAGAACAAGGGCACCGCCTGGGAGGTGCTGAAGTTCGCCACCAGTGAGGAGCAGGACCGCTCGCTGCTGGAGACCACCGGCCAGATGCCGCTGCGCACAGACCTGCAGACCACCTACGCCGACTACTTCGAGGCCAACCCCGCCTACCAGCGCTTCGGCGACCAGGCGAGCCGCACCATCGAGGTGCCCTCGGGCCCGAACACCGTGCAGATGCTGCAGGCGATCCGCGACGCCTGGGGCAAGACCGTGATCTTCGGCGACGGCGACGTGCAGTCGGCGCTCGACGGGGCGGCGGAGACCGTCACCGGGCTCGCCGGCCAGCAGTGAGACGCCGGACGGCAGTGAGATGACGACCCTCGCCCCGAAGGCTCCGGCGCCGCAGGGCGCCGGAGCCCCGCGGCCGCAGGACAAGCGGAGCCTGCTCCGCCGCGTCCTCGGCCCGCAGCCGTTCGGGCTGCTGCTCGGCAGCCCCTACCTGCTGTTCGTGCTCGCGGTCTTCGCGTTCCCGGTCGGCTACTCCGTCTACATCGCCTTCCACGACTTCTTCTTCGCGGCCCCCGGCGTGCAGGTCGAGCGCCCGTTCGTCGGCCTCGGCAACTTCGTCACCGCGTTCTCGAGCCCGCAGGTCATCCGCTCCTTCGGCAACATCGGGATCTTCCTGGTGATCAACGTGCCGCTGACGGTGGTGCTCTCGCTGCTGCTCGCCTCGGCGCTGGACAAGGTCGTGCACCTGCGCACGTTCCTCCGGGTCAGCTTCTACGTGCCCTACGTCACGGCGAGCGTCGCGGTCGTCGGCGTCTGGCTGTTCCTCTTCAACGGGAACGGCCTCGTGAACAGCCTGCTCGGGCCGCTCGCGCCGGACCCGTCCTGGCTGATCAACGACAGGCTCGCGATGCCGATCATCGCGCTCTACGTCACCTGGAAGCAGCTCGGCTTCTACATCCTGCTGTACCTGGCGGCGCTGCAGAACGTGCCGAAGGAGCTCTACGAGTCGGCGTCGACCGACGGCGCGGGCCGCATCCGGCAGTTCTGGTCGGTGACCGTGCCGAGCGTGCGGCCGGCGACGCTGCTGGTGCTGCTCGTCTCCACCGTGACCGGCGCGAACCTCTTCACCGAGCCCTACCTGCTCACCGGCGGCGGCGGGCCCAACGGCGCCTCCGCCTCACCCGTGCTGCTGATGTACCAGCTGGGCATCCAGCAGGGGCAGCCCGACGTGGCCTCGGCCATCGGCGTCGTGCTGGTGCTGCTCGTGCTCGTCATCGCCTACCTGCAGAACCGCTTCGCCGGGGAGAGGAACTCATGAGCACGCTCGCCAGTGCCGGAGGCGCGACCTCGGCCGTGCCGGCACCCGTCACCTCCCGGCGGAAGCGCCCGGCCTCGAGCCGATCGGCCGTGATCCTCCGCGGCGTGGTGCTCGCGCTCGGCGCGATCGTCTTCCTGTTCCCCTTCTACTACATGGTGATCGGCTCGCTGCAGACCGACCCCGACCCCACCCTGGCCGGGGCGATCCCCGAGGCGGGGAACCTCACCCTCGACAACTACGTGAACGTCAACGAGCGGATCAGCCTGCTCACCGGCCTGGTCAACTCCGGGATCTTCACCGGCGGCGTGCTGCTGTGCACGGTCGTCTTCGGCGTGCTGGCGGGCTACGCGCTGGCCATGCTGGAGTGGCGCGGCCGCAACGCCGTCTTCGCGCTCGCGCTGCTGGTGCAGGTCATCCCGTTCCAGCTGCTGCAGATCCCGCTCTACGTGCTGATCGCCCGCGACTACGGCCTCGCGGACAGCCACCTGGGCATGATCCTGCCGTTCGCGATCAACTCGACGGCGGTGATCATCTTCCGGCAGTACTTCCTGCAGCTGCCCAAGGAGCTGTTCGAGGCCGCGCGGATCGACGGGGCCGGCGAGATCAAGCTGCTCTGGAACATCGCGCTGCCGCTCGTGCGCCCCGCGCTGGTGACGGCCGTGCTGCTCACCTTCATCGGCCCCTGGAACGAGTTCCTCTGGCCGTTCCTGATCACCAAGGACGCGTCGCTGCAGCCGCTCGCCGTGTCCCTCGCCAACTACATCTCCAACGTCGCGTCGTCGACCGACAACCCGTTCGGCGCGATCCTCGCGGGCGCCGTCGTGCTGGCCGCCCCCGTCGTCGTGCTCTTCATCGTGTTCCAGCGCTACTTCGTCTCGACGGATCTCGGATCCGGAGTGAAAGGATGACCATGACTCCCACCCCCGGTACCACCGCCACCACCACCCGCACCTCCGTCCCCTACCGCCTCGAGCGCGTCGGCGTCGTGATGGAGCCGCTCGCGGGCGAGCCGCTCGAGGCCGAGGGGGTGCTCAACCCCGGCAGCGGGCGCGGACCCGACGGCGAGCTCTACCTCCTGCCCCGGATGGTCGCCGCCGGCAACGTCTCGCGGATCGGCCTGGCCCGCGTGCTCGTCGAGGGCGGCGTCCCCGTCGGCGTCGTGCGCCAGGGCGTCGTGCTGGCGCCCGACCGCGGCTTCGAGCGCGGGGCGGTGAACTCGGGCGTCGAGGATCCGCGGGTCACCTTCGTCGAGGCGCTCGGGCTGCACGTGATGACCTACGTCGCCTACGGGCCGCTCGGGCCGCGGACGGCGCTCGCCGTCTCGAAGGACCTGCGCGAGTGGCGGCGCCTGGGCCCGGTGACCTTCGCCTACGACGACGCCCTCGACATCGACCTCGGGCTCTTCCACAACAAGGACACGGTGTTCTTCCCCGAGATCGTCGCGGCGCCCGACGGCACGCGCTGCTTCGCGGTGCTGCACCGGCCGATGTGGGACCTCGGCGAGACGAAGCCGGGGGAGGGCGTGCGCCTGCCCGCCGGCGTCGACGACCCGCGGCAGAGCATCTGGATCAGCTACGTGCCGGTCGAGGACGTCGACCGCGACCTGGCGAACCTCACGCGCTGGACCCGGCACCGCTTCGTCGCGGGTCCCGAGTTCCCGTTCGAGGAGCTGAAGGTCGGCGGCGGCCCCGTGCCGCTGCGGGTGCCCGAGGGCTGGCTGCTGCTGCATCACGGCGTCACCGGCACGATCGACAGCGCCTTCTCGCAGCAGCAGCACGTCAACTACGCGGCCGGCGCGATCCTCCTCGACGCCGACGACCCCTCGAAGGTGATCGCCCGCACCTCCGAGCCCCTGCTCGAGGCCGAGACCGAGGAGGAGCGCAGCGGCATCGTCCCCAACGTCGTCTTCCCCACCGCCATCGAGGAGATCGACGGCCGGCACTACGTCTTCTACGGCATGGCCGACTCCAAGATCGGCGCGGCCCGCCTGGTCCGCACGGACGAGTAGCGCCTCCGAGCCCGCGCTGCGGGCGCCCCACCGAGCCCGCGCCGCGGGCGCCTTTTCATGCTGATCGAGTAGCCCGCTCAGCGGGCGTATCGAGATCCGCCGTTCTGCAGGCGCCGGGTCTCGATACGCCCCTCCGGGGCTGCTCGACCAGCATGCGATCACTCCCCCCGAGCCAGCCTTTTCATGCTGATCGAGTAGGCCGCGCAGCGGGCGTATCGAGATCCCCCACCCCCAGCCACCACCCCCCCCTTCAAGGAGAGAGTTCAATGACGAACTTCAGACCCCGCGCCGCCGCCGTCCTGGCCGCGACCGCCCTCGCCGCCGGAGGCCTCGCCGTCGGCGCGGCCCCCGCCCAGGCCGCCGAGCCGCTGACGAACACCGCGCACCTCGACTTCCTGCTCGACACCGCCACTCCGGAGCCCCAGGTCGGCCACAGCACCTACCGCCTCGCCGAGGAGCCGGACCTCGTGCTCCCGTGGACCTACGCCGACGCCCGCGACGGCGGCACCTTCGAGCGCGTCGGCGGCGGCCCCCTCGACCCGGCGACCGGCGACTGGGCGCAGGGCGCCTACAACACCGACGACGTCTCGCGCGCGGCGGTCGTCTACCTGCGGCACTGGCAGCAGACCGGCTCGACGGCGAGCCGCGACAAGGCCTACGAGACCCTCCGCTCCCTCGCCTACTTCCAGACCACCGACGGCGACGACGCCGGCAATGTCGTCCTCTGGATGCAGCCCGACGGCGACCTGAACCCCAGCGCCGAACCCGTGGAGCTGCCCGACCCGAGCGACTCCGAGGACAGCTACTGGCTCGCCCGCACCCTCTGGGCGCTCGGCGAGGGCTACGCGGCGTTCCAGGACGAGGACCCCGACTTCGCCGCCTTCCTGCAGGATCGCCTGCGCCTCGGCGTCTCCGCCGTCGACCGCGAGGTGCTCACCCGCTACGGCGAGTACGCGGTCGCCGACGGCGTCGACGTGCCCGCCTGGCTGATCGTCGACGGAGCCGACGCCACCGCGGAGGCGCTGCTCGGCCTCTCCGCCTACGTCGTGGCCGCGCCCGACGACGCCGCCGTGCGCGCCAGCACCGCGAAGCTCGCCGAGGGCGTCGCCGCCTACGCCCGCACCACGACGGAAGCGGACACCACCTCCTGGCCGTACGGCGCGATCCTGCCCTGGACGAAGTCGCGCTCGCTCTGGCACTCCTGGTCCTCGCAGATGGCGGGCGGCCTGGCCGCCTCGTCCGTCGCGCTCGGCGACGCGTCGCTCCTCGAGCCGGCCGTCGTCGACGCCGCCCGCTTCGCCCCCGAGCTGCTGACCGCCGGCGGCCCGGACAACGGCTGGAACCCGACGCCGACCGACCGCGTGCAGATCGCCTACGGCGCGGACTCGCGGCTGCAGAACTCGCTCGCCCTCGCCGACGCGACCGGATCCAGCGCCTACACCGACCTCGCCGGCGTGCAGGGCGCGTGGTTCTTCGGCCTCAACCTCAGCGGTGCCCCCGTCTACGACCCGGCGACCGGAGTCACCTACGACGGCGTCCAGGCCGACGGCAGCGTCAACCGCAACAGCGGCGCCGAGAGCACCATCCACGGACTGCTGTCGATGCTCGCGCTCGACGCGCACCCGTCGGTTGCTGCCCGCGCGACCGCGGTCACGACCCAGGCGAGCCGCGACGGCCTCCGCCTCGTCGAGGCCGAATCGGCCCGCGGCGGCACGGTCGTCACCCCGGAGTCGGCGTGGACCGGCGAGTCCGGCTGGAGCGGCTCCTACCTGTCGCTCTCGAACTGGCGCCGGTCCGCGACGATCCCCGTCGGCTCCGCGACCCAGGACCGCCTGGTCGAGGCCGTGATCTTCGCCGCCGAGCGCGGCACCGAGAAGACCCCGATCAGCCTCTGGAACTCCGGCCGCCGCCCGCTCGACGTGCTCACCAGCACCGTCGGCGCGCAGGGCGTCACCGAGGCGTCCGGCATCCTGCTGCCGCAGAAGCTCCGCCGCACCCTCCCCGCGAGCGCGACCACCGTCGAGGTCCGCGCCCTCTCCGGCGAGACGAAGCTCGACGCCCTGCTGGTCCGCCCCGTCGTCTCGCGCCTCGTCCTCGTCGGCGACACCGGCCGCACCGAGCTGGTCCGCAACTCGACCGCGTCGCCCCAGCCGACCACGGTCGACGGCACCGGCACCCTCCGCGTCTACACGCAGGACGGCGCCCTCGTCAGCGAGTCCCCCGCCACGGGCCCGACCCCGGTCACCCTCCCCGCCCAGGGCTTCGCGATGCTCGTCGGCTGACGCCCCTGCTGATCGAGCAGCCCGCTCGCCCCAGCGGTGCTGCTCGCAGCAGCATGCTGATCGAGTAGCCCGCTCGCGGGCGTATCGAGATCCACCGTCCTGCAGAGGGTGGGTCTCGATACGTCCCTGCGGGACTACTCGACCAGCATGTCTCTCACGACCGCCGCCCCCGACCATGCTGATCGAGCAGCCGCTCGCGGGCGTCTCGAGATCCCGCCCGCCGGGCGGCCCCCATTCCTCCAGAGTTGCGGTAGTCGTGCTCGACTACCGCAACTTCTGCGTCGTCGACGCGGCGACCGGCGGGCCCCGCGCGTCAGCGGCTGCGGTGCAGCGTCTTCGAGGCGAGGCCGGCGATCGCCGCGCCGAGCACCGGCGCCAGCACGAACACCCAGACCTGGCCGAGCGCGTCGGGGCCGGCGAAGACCGCCGCGGCGATAGAGCGCGCCGGGTTCACCGAGGTGTTGCTGATCGGGATGCTGATCAGGTGCACGAGGGTCAGCGTGAGGCCGATCGCGAGCGGGGCGACGGACTTGTACTCGCTCTTCGAGGTGACGGAGAGGATCACGCCGACGAAGACGGCCGTCAGCACGACCTCGGCCAGGATCACCGCGCCGAGCCCGAAACCACCGGGGGAGGCGGCGCCGAAGCCGTTCGAGGCGAAGCCGGAGTCGCGGGCGGCGTCGAAGTAGCCGGCCGGCCCGTCGGCCGCGATCAGCGCGACGACTCCGGCGCCGGCGATGCCGCCGATCAGCTGGGCGACGATGTAGCCGGGGATGTGCCGCCACTCCGTCCGCCCCGCGAGGGCGAAGCCGATCGAGACGGCCGGGTTGAAGTGCCCGCCCGAGATGTGGCCGACGGCGTAGATCCCGGCGACCAGCGTGAGCCCGAAGGCGAGCGCGACGCCGAGGAATCCGACGCCGAGTGCGTTGCCGCTGTCCGGGAAGGCGGAGGCGAAGATCGCCGTGCCCACGCCGCCCGCGACGAGCAGGAAGGTGCCGAACGCCTCGGACGCGTAGCGCGCCGCGGCGGAGTACTGCTCGGCGTGCTCCTTCCGCTGCTCACTCGTGGTGCGGCTGGCGGGCTTGGATGACGGCATGGGAGTTCCTCCGCGGGTCGTGGACGGCCCCGCGGCGCGCGAGGGCAACGGCCACTCCAGCACCCGCGGGCGCCGCGGGAGCCGCGCGCCCAGTCGGCTCCCGGCCGCACGCCCCCGGAGGCGCCCTGCGCGGCCAGCCGCCCCTCGCTCAGCGGCCAGCGCTGCATGCCGGTCGAGCAGCCCCTCCATGCTGGTCGAGCAGGCCCGGAGGGGCCCCTGCATGCTGGTCGAGTAGCCCCGGAGGGGCGTATCGAGACCCACCGCTCGCAACACGGCGGATCTCGATACGTCCGCTGCGCGGACTACTCGATCAGCATGCAGGGGGCCCGCTCCGCGGGTGCGCGACCGCGGCACCGCTCCCTCACGCCGCCAGGTGGAACGTGCTCGCGAAGCGCCCGAGCAGCGCGTCCCGCCCGCGCAGCACCGTGACCGCGCCGGTCGCGATCGCCCGCTCCGGCGCGAGCTCGCCCGACAGCAGCAGCCGGATGTCCGCGCCGGTCGAGAACGCGAGATCCACCGGAGCCTCGCCGCCCGGCACCTCTCCGCGCGACACGTCCAGCGCCGCGCCGTCGACCCGGATCAGCAGCCCGGCCGGCCCGACCTGCGCCGCGTACACCGTCGCCGGCAGCTCGGCCGCGACCTGCGGCCGGAACGCGGTCCGCAGGTCCACCGTCATCGAGTCGGGGGTGATCACCTGCTCCTCGCGCGGATCGCCCAGCGCCTTGAACCCCCACGCGCCGAGCGCGAGCACGATCGGCTCGAGCTCGCGGCCGTAGGGCGTCAGCTCGTAGACGATGATGCGCGAGCGCGGCGCCCGCCGGATGATCCCGGCCGCCTGCAGCTCCTTCAGCCGGCCGGCCAGCACGTTGCTCGGGATCCGCGCGAGCCCCTGCGCGAGCTCGCTGTAGCGGCGCGGCCCGACCAGGAGATCCCGGACGATCAGCAGCGCCCAGCGCTCGCCGACCAGCTCGACCGCGCGGGTGAGCGCCGAGTACTGCCCGTAGTCGCGTGCGGCCATCGCCCTCAGGCCTGCTCGCCGGTGAACGCCTCCGGGCCCTGCGCCGCGGCGACCGGGTCCATCCAGCCGAACTCGAGCAGGTTGCCGTCGGGGTCGGAGACCTGGCGCTGGTACATGAAGCCGTAGTCGGAGGCGGGCCGCGACTCGGAGCCGCCCGCGGCGAGCCCCGCGGTCACGGTGGCGTCGACGGCCTCGCGGGTGTCGAGGAAGATCGCGGTCGAGACGGAGGGGTTCACGGCCGGGTCGCCGATCGGCAGATCGCTGAAGGTCTGGAAGTACTCGCGCACCAGGATCATGAAGTAGTTGTGGTCCTCCTCCACCACGACGCAGGCCGCGTTGTGGTCGGAGAACGCCGGATTGATCGAGAAGCCGAGCGCGACGTAGAACGCCTTCGCGCGCTCGAGGTCGGTGACGGGCAGGTTGACGAACATCGAGGTCATGGCGGTCTCTCCTTCGAGGCGATGCTGCGGATTGCGGCGTCTGCGCTCATGCTTGTGAAAAACAAGTTCCACGTCAAGAGGCGGACCCGAGACGCCGCGATCGACGCGGGAGCCGCCCCCGGCTCGTGAGCCGACCTCCGGCTCGCTGTCCCACCCGGCTTCCACGAGCCGGAGTCGCTCCGGAGTCACCTGCGGCTCGCCAGGTCGGCTCCGGCTCGTCGTTTCCGCGGGTTTCTCCGTGCCGAGGGTGATTCCGCGTGCTGGAGGCGCCTTGGGCCGACTCCGGCTCGTCGGATCACCTCCGGCTCGCAGTTCTGCCGGGTTTCCGCGTGCCGAGGGCCGTTCCGCGTGTCGGAACCGTGCCGGGCGTGTGCCGGCTCGCGATTCCGGCCCGATTCCGCGAGCCGAGACCGATCCCGCGCGCCGGACCTCCTCCCGGACCCGCTCGAAGAGAGCGCTCTCACAAAACCCTTGACCTCCCCGCGACCCGCTCCGTATGCTCGCCTCACACCTCGTGAGAGCGCTCTCACACACGGCAGCACAGCACGTGAGAGCGCCCCCAGGGGTGCCCTGACACCCATCACGAAGGAGTGACCGTGCTCGAATCACGACGCGCCAGAATCGCCTCGGCGATCGCCGGCGCCGCCACCCTCGCCCTGCTCGTCTCCGGATGTTCGTCCGGATCCGGCGCGGCCGAGGGCGGGGACATCGAACTGACCGTGACCACATTCGGCGCCATGGGGTTCGACGACCTCTACGCCGAGTACGAGGAGGCCCACCCGGGCGTCACGATCGTCCCGAACAACATCGACACCGGCGGCAACGCGCGGACCGACGCGTTCACCAAGCTCGCCGCGGGCTCCGGCCTCGCCGACGTCGTCGCGATCGAGGAGGGCTGGCTCGGCTCGATCATGGAGGTCTCCGACCAGTTCGTCGACCTGCGCGACCACGGCATCGAGGACCGCAAGGCCGACTGGGTCGACTGGAAGTACGAGCAGGCCGTCGACCCCGACGGCCGCGTCATCGGCTACGGCACCGACATCGGCCCCGAGGGCCTCTGCTACAGCACCGCCGCCTTCGAGGCCGCGGGCCTGCCCACCGATCGCGCCGCCGTCGCGGAGCTGCTCGGCGGCGCGGACGCGACCTGGGAGGACTACTTCGCGGCCGGCAAGCAGTACCACGACGCGACCGGCAAGGCCTGGTACGACCAGTCCGGCTTCGTCTGGAACGCCATGGTCAACCAGCTCCCCGAGGGCTACTACACCGCCGACGGCGAGCTGAACATCGACGGCAACGCCGAGCTGCAGGAGCGCTGGGGTTGGATCACCGACGGCGCCGCCTCCGGGCTCTCGGCCGCGCAGAAGGCCTGGGACTGGAACAAGGGCAAGTCGTTCACCGACGGCACCTTCGCGACCTTCGTCTGCCCGGGCTGGATGCTCGGCCAGGTGAAGGCGCAGGTCGAGGCCGGCGGCGGCGACCCCGAGGCCACCGGCTGGGACTTCGCGGACGTCTTCCCCGGCGGCGCGGCCAACTGGGGCGGCTCGTTCCTCTCCGTCCCGATGCAGTCGAAGCACCCCGCCGAGGCCGCGGAGCTCGCCTCGTGGCTGAGCGAGCCGGAGCAGCAGATCGCCGCGTTCGACGCGACCGGTCCGTTCCCGAGCACCGTCTCCGCCCAGGAGGAGCTCGCCTCCGCCGCCGCGCCCGACCCGGCGCTGAACGGCTCGCCGACCGGCGCGATCCTCGCCGAGCGCGCCCAGGGCGTCGTCGCCCAGTACAAGGGTCCGGACGACTCGCTGATCCAGGAGAACGTCTTCGGCCCGGTCCTGCAGAAGGTCGACCGCGGCGAGCTCGACGGCGACAAGGGCTGGGACGAGGCGCTCTCGCTCCTCGACGAGCTGGTCGACTGACCCGCTCCCCTCAGACAGGGCCCCCGTCCGGTAGCAGGCCGGGCGGGGGCCCTCCCTCCCCTCCCGATGACGCGTCCGACGACGCGTCCGTGACGCGTCCGACGACGCGTCCCACGAACGAGTCCCCCACGAGAGCGACCGACGAGAGCGACCCATGACGAGCACCCTGACCCCGCCGACCGCGTCGGCCGCGCCGCCTCCCGGCCGCCGCCCCGCGCCCCGCCTGCCGCTGACGGCCAAGCAGCGGATGAGCCGCTTCGACGTCAAGGCGTCGCCCTACCTCTACATCTCGCCGTTCTTCCTGCTGTTCGCGATCACGGGAGCCTTCCCGCTCGTCTACACGCTGGTGGTCTCGCTCTACGACTGGCAGCTGCTGCAGGGCCAGGGCGACTTCGTCGGCCTCGGCAACTTCGCCGCGGTGCTCGGCGACCGCTTCTTCTGGAACTCGATCGGCAACACGCTGAGCATCTTCCTGCTCTCCACGATCCCGCAGCTCGCCGTCGCCCTGGTGCTCGCGGCGGTGCTCGACCAGTCGCTGCGCGCCCGCACCTTCTGGCGGATGAGCGTTCTGCTGCCCTACGTCGTCTCGCCCGTCGCGGTGGCGCTGATCTTCTCGAGCATCTTCGGCGACCAGGAGGGCCTGGCGAACAATCTGCTCGGCCTGGTCGGCATCGCCCCGATCGACTGGACCAACGACCGCCTCGCCAGCCACATCGCGATCGCCTCGATGGTCAACTGGCGCTGGACCGGCTACAACGCGCTCATCCTGCTCGCCGCGATGCAGGCCGTGCCGCGCGATCTGCACGAGTCGGCCGCGCTCGACGGGGCGGGCTCGTTCCGCCGCTTCACCTCGATCACGATCCCGAGCATCCGGCCGACCCTGATCTTCGTGATCATCACCGCCACCATCGGCGGCCTGCAGATCTTCGCCGAGCCGCGCCTGTTCGACGTCTCGAACGCCGGCGGCATCGGCGGCTCGGACCGCCAGTTCCAGACGACCGTCCTCTACCTCTGGGAGATGGCGTTCTTCCGGCAGAACTTCGGCGAGGCGGCGGCGGTCGCCTGGCTGCTGTTCCTGCTGATCGTGCTGATCGGACTGGTGAACTTCGCGATCTCGCGGAGGATCGCGTCCGTCGAGAACCGCGTGAGAACGCGCACGCGCCGACCGGCGCAGAAAGCGAGCGACCGATGACCGCGACGATCCCCACCGTTCCCGCCGCCGCCCCTGTCGCGGCCGAGCCCGAGCGTCGCACCAGGCGCCCGCGCTCCTCCGGGGCCGGCCGCGTCGACCGCCCCGGCTTCCTCACCTACGGGCTGCTCAGCGCGTTCATCCTCGGTTCGACCTACCCGCTCTGGTGGTCGTTCGTGGTGGCCAGCGGGAGCAACGCGACCCGCGGCGAGACGCTGCCGCTGATTCCGGGCGGCAACTTCCTGGCCAACGCGGCGCAGGTGTTCACGGCGATCCCGTTCTGGACGGCGCTGCTGAACAGCGTGATCGTCTCGGGGATCATCACGCTCTCGGTCGTCTCGTTCTCGACCCTGGCCGGCTACGCCTTCGCGAAGCTGCGCTTCCGCGGGCGGGACGGGCTGATGATCACCGTGATCGCGACGATGGCGATCCCGACCCAGCTGGGCATCATCCCGCTGTTCATCCTGATGCGGCAGCTCGGCTGGACCGGCACCCTGGGCGCCGTGATCGTGCCGACGCTGGTCACCGCGTTCGGCGTGTTCTTCATGCGGCAGTACCTCGTCGACGTGATCCCGGACGAGCTGATCGAGGCGGCGCGGGTGGACGGAGCGAACCAGTTCCGGACGTTCCTGACCGTCGCGGTGCCGGCCGCGCGCCCCGCGATGGCGATCCTCGCGCTGTTCACCTTCATGATGGCGTGGACCGACTTCCTCTGGCCGCTGATCGTGCTGAGCCCGACCAACCCGACGCTGCAGACCGCGCTGTCGCAGCTTCAGTCCGGCTACTACGTCGACTACTCGATCGTGCTGGCCGGTGCGGTGCTGTCGATCGTCCCGCTGCTGGTGCTCTTCGTGCTGGCGGGCAAGCAGCTGATCGCCGGCATCATGGGCGGCGCGGTCAAGGGCTGACCCCCGGGCGCTCCTCCTGCCGGCGGATCTCGATACGCCCGCTGCGCGGGCTACTCGATCAGCAGGGAAACCCGCTGCGCGACCTGCTCGATCAGCATGAGGAGCCGACCGCGCGGGCTACTCGATCGGCAGGGGAAGCCCGCTGTGGCCGCAGTGCGAGCGGACCCCCGGGAGCGTCTCGAGCCCCGCGCGCCCGCTCGGCTACTCTCGGGCCCGGGGACCACCGCTCGAGAGGCACGCATGAGTCACGACACCGCACCGGCCGCACCCACGCTCGAGGCGGTCGCCGCGCTCGCCGGAGTGTCGCGCGCGACGGTCAGCCGCGTCGTCAACGACTCGCCGAAGGTCAAGGCCGAGGCGCAGGCCGCCGTCCGCCTCGCGATCGAGCAGCTCGGCTACGTGCCCAACCGGGCGGCGCGCTCGCTCGCCAGCCGGCGGACCCAGGTCCTCGCCCTGCTGGTGCCCGAGTCGATCGGCAAGGTCTTCGGCGACCCGTTCCTCGCCGCCGTCGTGCAGGGCGCGGCGACCCGCCTCGCCGCGACCGACTACATGCTCAACATCGTGATCGCCTCCGAGGCCACGCCCGACAAGACCCGCCGCTACCTCCTCGGCGGCAACGTCGACGGCGCCCTCGTGGTCTCGCACCACAGCGGCGACCACTCCTACGCTCGGATCGGCGCGAGCGTCCCCCTCGTCTTCGGCGGCCGCCCGCTCAGCCTCGACGACCACGACAGCCACTTCGTCGACGTCGACAACGTCGGTGCGGCGCGGCAGGTCACCGAGCATCTGCTGGGCCTCGGGAGGCGCGCCCCGGCGATGATCGCCAGCCGCCAGGACATGCCCGGCGCCATCGACCGGCTGGCGGGCTGGCGCGCGACCGTCGAGGCGGCGGGCCTGGACGCCTCGCTCGTCGAGATCGGCGACTACTCGCCGCGCGACGGCGCCGAGGCGATGCGGCGCCTCCTCGACTCCGGCCGCCCGATCGACGCGGTCTTCGCCTCCAACGACCAGATGGCCTCCGGCGCCCTGGCGGTGCTGCGCGAGCGCGGGCTGTCCGTGCCGGGCGACGTGGCGCTGGCCGGCTTCGACGGCGACTACTCCTCCGAGGCGGCCGAGCCGCCGATCACGACCGTCCGGCAGCCGGCCGCCGGCCTCGGCGACGCGATGGCCGAGGTCCTGGTGCGGCTGCTGGCCGGCGAGGACGTCGCGCGCGCGACCCTGCTGCCGACGGAGCTGCTGATCCGCGGGTCGACGGCGCCGCGGAGCTGACACCGCCGCACGACATCAGCTGAGAGCCGTGTTCATCGCCGATGGGCGATGACGGCGACTCCTGGCTGACGTCGTGCGCGGGCCGGCGCGCCTCAGCCCGTGAACACCGTCGAGGAGCGGCGCTCGTACCAGTGCGCGAGGTGCTCGCCGGCGCGGAGGACGTGCTCGCGCATGATGCCGGCGGCGCGATCGCGGTCGCCGGCGACGAAGGCCTCGACGATCTGCTCGTGCTCGCGGAAGTTCTCCTCGCGGTGACGCGAGTTCTCGCGGAGGACCAGGCCCGAGACGTTGCGCGGGAAGGCGTCGTTGATCTCGATCAGCATCCGGCTGAGGCGGGTGTTCCCGGAGGCCTGGTAGATCAGGCCGTGGAACTGGTCGTTGGCGCTGCCGTCGCGCTCGGCCGCGGTGCCGGCGGCGACGGCGAGCGAGCGCTCGTACATGGCCGTGTTGACGGAGCGGAGCTCGGCGATCGTCGCGTCGTCCAGGCGGTCCACCGCGCGGCGGGCGGCCAGCGACTCGAGCTCGGCGCGCACCTCGTAGGCCTCGCGCACCTCCCACGGCACCGGCACGCGGACGACGGCGCCGCGGTTCGGGACGACCTCGATCAGCCCGCCGGTCTGCAGCTGCCGCAGCGCCTCGCGGACCGGGGTGCGGCTGATGCCGAACTGGGTCGCGAGCTCGGCCTGGCGCAGCGGGGCGCCGATCGGGATCTCACCGGACATGATCTTCGCCCGGATCCGGGCGGCCAGATCGTCCACGAGTGCGTTGTCGCCCTGGGTCGTCACGCGATGATCCCCTCCGATCAGCGGCCGCACGCGGGCCGGGATCCAATCATGGCAGGGATTGGATCCCACGCGGCGGCCGGGGCGTCGATCGACGGGCGTGCGGGACCAGACCGAGCTTGACCTTGGATCCGCCCGGCCATACATTGGATCCAATGTTGCCCGCCATGGCGACCGATCGAGGTCTGGAGGCCGGCGTGGACGTGCTGCTGGTCGTGATGGTGGCGGGCGCCGCCGCCTCCCTCGCGCTCGGTCTCGCCGGCTGGCGGGGAGTCGGCCGCGGCTGGCTCGTCGCCGAGGGCGCCATGCTCGCTGCGATGCTCGACGTGCACCTGCCCGCCCTGCACCTCCTGCCGGCGCCGCTCTGGTCCGCTCTGCTCGCGGGCTGCGCGCTCGTCGCCGCCCTCGTCGACCGGGTGCGCCGCGGCCGCGGAGTCCGACGCCACGGCGCCGACGCGCTGCACGCCGTCGGGATGCTGCTCGCCGCCGTCCTCGTGCTCCTCGCCGAGGCCGCGCCCGCCGCGGGTGCTCTCGCGGGCGCCGGGCACGCGCACGGCGGCGGACTCGCCCTGCCGCTCGGCGCCGCCGTCGCCGTCTACGCGGCGTGCACGCTCCGCGTCGCCCTCGCCGGTCGCCCCGGCCGCCTCGACACCACCCGGAGGCTCGCCTCCCTCGCCGCGCTCGTCGCCATGGGCGCGATGGCCGCGGTCGGCTGAGCATCCCAGCCCTCGAACGACACCCCACCCGCGCACGACACCCCCGCACCACACCGGAAGAAGGAGACGCCGCATGATCATCGACGCGTACAACACCACGCAGGACCGCCGAGGCCGCAGCGACTACCTCAGCGGGGTCCGCCCCGGCGAGCAGCCCCCGGCCTACACCCCGTTCGACCCGAAGCGCATCCTCGACCGGATGGACGCCGCCGGCGTCGACCGCGCGATGGTCTGCTCCCTCGCGCAGGGCATCGAGAACGACTTCCTGATCGACCTCGTGAAGGCGCACCCCGACCGTCTCTTCGGCTTCGGCCAGGTCATGCCGCAGTGGGAGAACGCGACCGACGAGATCCGCCGCTTCGCCGACGCGGGCCTGGTCGGGCTCAAGCTGCACCCCAGCCTGCACGGCTACCACGTCGCCGATCACGGGCTGCTCGACCCGCTGTTCGCGGTCTGCGACGAGCTCGGGCTGCCCGTGCTGATCAACGCGCTCGACGACGCGTTCTGCGCGCCGTTCGCCATCGAGGAGATCGCCAAGGGCTTCCCCGGGGTGCCGACGATCATCGCCCACATGGGCGCGGTCTGGAACGTGCCCGAGGCGATCATCGTCGCCGAGCGCAACCCGCACGTCTACCTCGAGACCTCGGCGACGCTGATGTCCGACGTCAAGCGCGCCTACGCCCGGCTCGGCGCCGAGAAGATCCTGCTCGGCTCGGAGTGGCCGGGCAGCGACTTCGACCTCGAGCGGATGAAGATCGCCAAGGCCATCCCGGACGAGGCCGACCGCGCGCTGGTCGAGGGCGGCAACATGGCGCGGATCCTGGGCTGGTCGTGACCGAGCGGGCGGCGTCGGAGCCGTCGGTGCCGGAGAGCCCGGTGCTCGATCGGCCGGTGCTCGACGGGCCTCCGGCCGGGATGTCCGCGCCGGACCGCGAGCTGCTCGAGACCGCGTCGGCGATCCTCGACGCGCGCTACCGGACCGGCGTGCACGAGGTCGCGGCCGCGCTCCGGCTCGCGGACGGCCGGATCGTGACCGGCCTGCACGTCGAGGCGAGCGCCGGCCGGGCCTCCGTCTGCGCCGAGTCGGCAGCCCTCAGCGCCGCGGTCGTCGCCGGCTCCCCGGTCGTCTCGATCGTCGGAGTGCTGCAGCGCCCGGCCGGCTCCCGCCACCTCATCGAGCCCTGCGGAGTCTGCGCCGAGCTGCTCGGCGACCACGCCCCCGACGCCTCCGTCTGGGTAGCCGTCGCCGACGCCTTCGCCCCGGTCGACGTCGCCACCCTGCTCCCGCACCGCCGCCGCCGCGCCGCCCGCCCGGTCTGACGGCCGCCCCGCCCCGCGCGCCCCACCCGACCCGCGCCCGACCCCCGACTCTCCAAAAGTTGCGGTCGTGGCGCGCGACTACCGCAACTTCTGAGGAATGACGTCCGGCCGCGCTCCTCCACACGCGGGGGAGTGCGGCGTTCTCCACAGGCCCGCCGCGCTCCGCCTCCGCCGCTCGCTGAATCTCCAGAAGTTGCGGTAGTCGAGCGCGACTACCGCAACTTTTGAGGAATCAGGGGGCGCAGATGGAGTGGCCCGCGCCCGACTCTCCTCCACAAGCCGAGCATCCCGAGGTTTTACCCCGGGGAAACACGGCCGACCCCCGCCCGAACGATCGCCTGGCCAGACTTGCCGGGCGGACGACGGGCCCCGGCCCTCGCGCCGCCGGGGTCGTGGGGGCACCTCACCCGACCCGCGCACCACCCGGAAGGATCCACCCGCATGCTCGCCGTCTCCGGCACTCCCGTCCTCCTCGTCGTCGACATCCAGGGCGGGGCCGCCTCGGGCCTGCCGACCCCCGGCATCCCCGTGATGAGCGGCCGGGCGGAGCGCGCGCCCCGGGTGCGCGACCTGATCGCGCACTGCCGCAGTGCCGGCGTGCCGGTCGTCTTCGTGCAGGAGGTGCACAAGCGCGACCTGATCGACATCGGCCGCGAGCTCGACGGCGCCGAGGGCCCGCACTGCCTCGAGGGCGACCCGGGCACGGAGCTGGCGTCCTGGCTGGAGCCGCGGCCGGAGGAGTTCGTGATCCGCAAGCGCCGCTACTCCGCCTTCTTCGGCACCGAGCTCGAGATCGTGCTGAAGGCGTACCGCGCGGGCACGCTGCTGCTGGTCGGCGGCCTCACCGACGTCTGCATCCACTACACGGCCGCGGACGCGCACCAGCACGACTACGCCGTCCGGGTGCTCGCCGACTGCGTCGCCGGCTCGAGCGAGCGCGCGCACGCCGCCACGCTGGAGGCGATCGAGTACCTCCAGCGCGACGCCCTCGTCACCGCGGCCGACGTGCACGACTGGCTCGACCGCCGCGAGACGATCGATGCCTGACCCCCGCCCGATGCCTGACGTCCACGCGGCCCCGGCCGCGCGCCTCCTCGTCGCCGGCGTCCGCACGATGGACCCGGCGAACCCGCTCGCCGAGGCGCTCCTGATCGGGGGCGACCGGATCGCCGCGGTCGGCACCCTGCAGGAGGTCCGCGCCGCCGCCCCGGCCGGCACCCCCGAGGAGCACCTCGACGGCACCCTCCTCCCCGGCTTCATCGACGCGCACTCGCACGCCCAGCGCGCGGGCCTGAAGGCCCTGCAACTGCTCGACGCGGACGCCGGCGCCGACGCGTTCTCGGCCGCGATGCTCGCCGACGCCGACGCCGATCCGGACGCCCCGGACTGGCTCGGCGACACCCTGCCCACCCCCGAGGACCGCCGCGCGGCCCTCCTCCGCATCCAGCCGCTGCTGCACGAGCTGGGCTTCACCGGTGTCGTCGACCCGGCCGTCACGCTCGACGAGCTCGTCGCCTACCGCGCGGCGCACGCGCGCGGCGAGCTGTCGCTGCGCGTCGTCGCGATGCCGTACCCCGAGCTCGGCACGGAAGCGGTCCCCGGCATCGACGAGGCGCTGGCCGTGCTCGACTCGATCGACGGCACCACCGGCGACGGCGACGAGCTGCTCCGCCTCGGTCCGATCAAGGTCTACTACGACGGCGAGGGGATGAAGGGCCAGGCGCTCCTCGAGCAGCCCTGGCCCGACGGCGGTCACGGCGTGCAGCGGATCGAGACGGCCGAGTTCGCGCGGCTCGCCGCGGAATGCGTCCAGCGCGGCTGGGGCCTGGGTGTGCACGCGGTCGGCAGCCGTGCGGTCGCCGAGGTGCTCGACGCGCTCGAGGCGGCGGGTTCGCCCGAGCGGATCGCCGCCCTGCGCTGCCAGCTGATCCACGCCTACCTCGAGCCCTCCGCCGAGAGCCGCGAGCGCGCGACCCGGCTCGGCGTCGTCGCCTCGCTGCAGCCCTCGATCGCCTGGAGCAACGCGGCGGGACTGACGGCCCGGCTCGGCGCGCGGGCCGACCCGGTGAACCCGATGCGCGACTGGCGCGACTCCGGCGCTGTGATCGCGCTCGGCTCCGACGCCCCCTACTTCCCGTTCGACCCGCGCCGGGTGGTCGCGACCGCGGTGAGCCGTCGGATGCGCCGCCTGCCCGACCCGCTCGGCGCCGAGCAGGCGCTGACGGTGCTCGAGGCCGTCGAGGGCTACACGCGGGGAGCGGCGCACGCGGCCTTCGCGGAGGACCGCCGCGGGATGCTCCGGGCCGGGTTCCTCGCCGATCTGGTGCTGCTCTCGGTCGACCCGGGGGAGTGCTCGGCGGAGGAGTTCGCCGAGGCGCGCGTGCTGCGCACCGTGGTCGGCGGGCGGACGGTCCACGACCGGCCCGCGGGGGACGCCCGGGAGATGTAATCCCGACGAAACACAATGGGATCCGCATTGCCTTAGATTGGATCCAAGTTGAGCGGCCCCCCGAGCAACTCCGCCCCGCCCCGATGCACCACCCGTACCCCTTGGAGGACAGCACCATGGTCAGGAAGAGCTTGCTCGCCGGCGTCGCACTGGCGGCCGTCGCGAGCCTCGCGCTCACCGCCTGCGGGACCACCAGCGCCCCGCAGAGCGCCACCGGCACCGCCGGCACCACCGACACCATCAACGCGGAGCTCTGGTACGCGCCGTCCACCTTCGACCCCGCGAAGGCCTCCGCCGACGCCGACGTGACCGTCGCGCGCCTCGGCTTCGACACCCTGCTCCGCCAGGGCGAGACCGAGGGCTACATCGGCGGCCTCGCCTCCGAGTGGAACGCCGTCTCGGCCTCCGAGTACACGTTCACCCTCCGCGACAGCGCCACCTGCGCCGACGGCACCGCGATCACGCCGACCGTCGTCGCCGACTCCTTCAGCTACCTCACCGGTCTCGAGGACTCGGGCGCGGTGACCTGGAAGAACCAGGCCTTCGGCTCCGGCGAGCCGACCTTCACCCCCGACGACGCGGCCGGCACGCTGACGATCTCGCTCAGCCAGCCCTACTCGCAGCTGCTCGGCGGCGTCACCCGCCCCGGCACCGGCATCATCTGCCCCGCCGGTCTCGCCGACCCCGAGGGTCTCGCCGCGGGCACCGTCGACGGCGCCTGGTCCGGCCCGTACACGCTGTCGGACCTCTCCGCCGGCGTCAGCGCCGCCTACACGCTGCGCGACGACTACGACGCCTGGCCCGACTGGCAGGACGTCGAGGGCGAGCCCGCGAAGACGATCAACCTGACCGTGCAGTCCGACTCCAACACGAGCGCCAACCTGCTCGAGTCCGGCGGCGTCGACCTCGCCCGCTTCTACGACTCCAACGCGCTGCGCTTCGAGGACGACCCGGCCTACACGACCGTCACCTTCGCCAGCTCGGCCTACAACCTGGTCTTCAACGAGGCCCCCGGCTCCGGCTCGATCTTCGAGGGCAAGCAGGACCTCCGCGCCGCGGTCGCCCAGGCGATCGACACGCAGGGCTTCAACTCCGCCGGCCTCGACGGCCTCGGCGTGCCGCAGTACACCGTCAACGCGGCCAGCTACCGCTGCGCCCTGGACGACGAGTCGCTCGTGCAGACGTACGACCCCGCCGCCGCGACGCCCGAGCTCACCGGTCAGTCGATCCGCCTGCTGATGATGTCGAACTGGGACCCGGCCGCCGACTACCTGGCCGAGTCGCTCCGCGCCGCGGGCGCCACGGTCACCGTCTCGGCGCTCGACCCGGCCGACTGGTCGAAGGCCATGCGCACCGAGCCCGCCACCTGGGACGTCGCGATCGCGGCGGAGAACGCCGGCCCCGGCCTCATCCACACCACGATCGCCCGCTACCTCGGCCCGACCTACGCCGACGGCGGTACCAACGTCTCCTCCAGCGACAACCCCGAGGGCGTCGCGTACTACGAGGCCGCCATGGCCGCCTCGGACACCGAGACGCAGTGCGAGAACCTGCTCGCCGCCCAGAAGACGATCCTCGAGCGCGTCGACATGACGCCGCTGATCACCGACACGCACCGCTACGTGGCCCGCTCCGGCTTCGCCACCTCGGTGTTCTCGGGCTACTGGGACATCTCGGCCATGCGGATCCTGTCCTGATCCGCTGACGCCCTGAACACCTGAGCAGCCCACCCGAGCCGGACGACACGAGGAGACGACGCGATGAGCACCACGACCGCCACCACCGCTGCATCGTTGGGCCTCGGGTCGTCCGGCGCGGGGGCGCCCGGCCCGGGCGCCGTCCGCGCCGGCACCCTCGGCGGGGCCTGGCGGAGGTTCCTCCTCCGCCGGGCCCTCGGCCTGCTCGTCAACCTCGCGCTGCTCGTGCTGGTCACCTTCCTGATCGTGCAGCTCATCCCCGGCGACCCGGCGATCGCCATCGCGGGGGAGGCGGCCTCGCTCGACCAGGTCGAGCTGGTGCGCACCCAGCTCGGGCTCGACCAGCCGCTGCCCGCGCAGCTCTGGACCTACCTGGTCGGCGTGCTGCAGGGCGACTTCGGCGCCTCCTACCGCTACTCCATCCCGGCGATGGACCTCGTGATGACGGCCGTGCCGTACACGCTGACCATCACGATCTCCGCGGTGCTGCTCCTGCTCGTGCTCGGCATCGCGCTGGGAATGGCGGTCGGAGTCGCGACCCGCGGCGACCGCCGCCGCTGGCTCGACGCGGTGTTCAGCACCGTCACCGGCCTGATCTCCTCGGTGCCCACCTACGTGCTCGCGACCGGCTTCGTCGTCGTCTTCGCGGTGCTGCTGAAGGTGCTGCCGCCCGCCTACTCGCCGGCCTACGACTTCGGCACCGCCGCGATCCTGCCGATCGCCTCGCTCACCGTCGGCGGCACCTGCTCCGTCGCGAGGATCGTCCGCCGCGAGACCGCGGTGATCCTCGAGCAGGACTACATGCGCACCGCCCGCGGCTGGCGGCTGCCCGCGCTGACGCTCTACGCCAAGCACATGCTGCCCAACCTGCTGACCACGGCGCTGACGCTCTCGGGCATCATCCTCACCGCCCTGCTCGGCTCGGCGCTGATCACCGAGGCGGTCTTCGCCTGGCCCGGCCTCGGCGGCGTGATCGTCCAGGCGATCGCGATCGACAAGGACTACCCGGTGATCCGCGCGGCCGTCTTCGTGATCGGGCTCATCTCCCTCGTGATCACCCTCGTGATCGACGTCATCCTGGGTCTGATCGACCCGCGCACCCTCGGAGAGCAGCGTGGCTGAGTCCCTCACCGCCGTCCGCGGCCTGAAGCCCGCCGGCGCGCGCACCTTCGCCTGGAACCCCGGGCTCGTGATCGGGCTCGGCCTGCTCGGCGTGATCGCGCTCACCGCGCTGATCGCCCCGATCGCGCTCGAGGGCCAGGCCACCGGCCTCGGCGGCAGCCCCAGCCTCGGCTCGACCCCCGAGCACCCGCTCGGCACCGACACCCTCGGCCGCGACATGCTCGCCCGCACCCTCGTCGCCACCCGCTCGACCGTGCTGATGGCGCTCGCCGCGACCGTGCTCTCCGCGATCGTCGGCATCGCGGTCGGCATCGGCGTCTGGCTCGCCCCGCGCCGGGTCCGCGAGCTCGGGCTGCGCGCGATCGAGCTGGCCGTCAGCTACCCGACGATGCTCGTCGCGATCATCGTCGCCGCGATCCTCGGCCAGGGCGTCGTCCAGGTGGTGGTCGCCATCGCGGTCGCCAACATCGCCGGCTTCGCGCGGCTCACGGCGAACCTCGCCTCCAAGATCGCGGCGAGCGAGTACGTCACGACCGCCCGGCTGACCGGCGTGCCGACGCACCTCGTCGCGCTGCGGCACGTGCTGCCGAACATGGCCGAGCCGACGCTGATCCTCGTCGCCGGCGCCTTCTCCGGCGCGCTCGTCGAGATCTCGGGCCTCTCCTTCATCGGCCTCGGCGCGCAGACGCCCGCCTTCGACTGGGGCACGCTGCTCAACGACGGGCTGAGCCGGATCTCGGTGAACCCGGTCGTCATCCTCGGCCCGGCGCTCGCGCTCACGGTCGCCTCCTTCGCGGCGCTGCTGGTCGGCGACGGCCTGGCGGCGGCGGCGAACCCGCGCTCGAACACGACGCGGGCCCGGATGACGAGGGCCACCGGCTCCTCGACCGCCGCGCCCGCCCCGGCCGACGCCGTGCTCGTCGCCGACGGCATCACTGTCCGCCACGGCGCGACCGGCCGCGAGCTCGTCTCCGACCTCTCCTTCACCATCCGCCGCGGCGAGGTGCTCGGCATCGTCGGCGAGTCCGGCTCGGGCAAGTCGCTGACCGCCTCGGTGGTCGCGAAGCTGCTCGGCGAGGGCCTCGAGGCGTCCGCGCGCCGGCTCGAGCTCGGCGGCACCGACCTGCTCGGCCCCGTCCCGGACAGGGTGCTCGCCGCGAAGATCGGCCTGATCTACCAGGACCCGGGCACCGCGCTGAACCCGGCGATGGTCCTCGGCACGCAGCTCTCCGACGTGCTGCGGATCCGCCTGCGCCACTCCCGCCGCGACGCGCTCGACCTGCTGCTGCGCGGCTTCCGCTCGGTGATGCTCTCCGATCCGGAGGGGCGCCTGCGGCAGTACCCGCACCAGCTCTCGGGCGGCATGAAGCAGCGCGCGATGATCGCCTCGGCGATGAGCGCGAAGCCCGACCTGCTGATCGCCGACGAGCCGACCACCGCGCTCGACGTCACCGTGCAGCGCGAGGTGCTCAGCGTCCTGAAGCGCATGAACGAGGACTCCGGCACCGCCGTGCTCTTCATCTCGCACGACCTCGGCGTCGTCCGGGCGCTCTGCGACCGCGTCCTCGTGATGAAGGACGGCCGCATCGTCGAGCGGATCGACGACATCGCCCACCTCTCGGAGGAGACCGTGACGCATCCGTACACGAGGCAGCTGCTCGCCGCGACGCCGGTCGTGACCGTGCCGACGCCGCCGGAGGTGCGCTCGTGAGCGGCGCCGCCGCTTCGCCCGCCACGGGTTCGCCCGCCGCCGCGTCGTCCGCCGCCGCGTCCTCCGCGATGGTCGACGTCCGCGGTCTCGACGTCGTCTTCGGCCACGCGAAGGTCCTGCACGGCGTCGACCTGAGGGTCGAGCGCGGCCGCACCGTCGGCGTGGTCGGCGAGTCCGGCTCCGGCAAGTCGACCCTCGCCAAGGTGCTCGTCGGCTCGGTCCGCGCGGCGGCCGGCACGGCGAGCGTCGACGGCGTCGACATCGTCGCCGCCAACCGCTCGGCGATGCACGCCTACCGCCGGCGCACGCAGATGATCCCGCAGGACCCGTACTCCTCGCTCTCGCCGCGGCGCACCATCGCGCAGACCCTCGCCGAGGCGATCGACCCGGTCCGCGCCCGCGTCGGCCGGAACGAGGAGCTGATCGTCGCCTGGCTGGAGCGCGTCGGTCTCAGCGCCGACATGCGGCACCGGTTCCCGCACGAGTTCTCCGGCGGGCAGCGCCAGCGCGTCGCGATCGCCCGCGGGCTGATCATCGACCCGACCTTCGTGATCGCCGACGAGATCACCTCCGCCCTCGACGTCTCGGTGCAGGGGCAGATCCTCGATCTGCTCGCCGGCATCAAGGAGTCGCTCGGCCTGACGATGATGTTCATCTCGCACAACCTCGCCGTCGTCCAGCGCGTCAGCGACGAGGTCGTGGTGCTCTACCGCGGCGAGGTCGTCGAGGCAGGCCCGGTCGAGCGGATCTACGCCGACCCCCAGCACTGGTACACCCGCCGCCTGCTCGACGCCGACCCCGGCTCGCCGGGCTTCAGCCTCTCGGGCCCGGCGGCGGTCCCCGCGAAGGAGAGCGCATGACGGCCCGACTGCCCGCCACACCCGTCGGCGAGGGCGTGCTCCGCCTCGTCGGCGCGACGCTCGTCGACGGCACAGGCGCGGCGCCGCTCGAGGACTCCGAGGTGGAGATCCGCGACGGCGTGATCGCGTACGCCGGGCCGCGGCGTTCCGGCACCGGTCCCGAGGGGCGCACGGTCGACGTCTCCGGCGCGTTCCTGCTGCCGGGCTTCGTCGACGTGCACGTGCACCTCGCGATGGTGCCGGTCGCCCCGGAGGCGGCGCGCGAGCGCTTCCCGGAGGAGGACGTCCTCGAGATCGCCGGGCTGCTCCGCCGCACGCTCGACGCCGGCGTCACCACCGCGCGCGACCTCGACGGGCTCTCCCCGGGCTACCGCGAGGCCGTCGCACGCGGCGCGGTGGCGGGCCCGCGCCTGCACCTCGCGATCGCCATGCTCTCACCGACCGGCGGCCACGCCGATCCGCACCACCGCAACGGCAGCCTGCCGGCCTGGGCCGTGCGCCCGGGCATGCCCGCACCCGGGCTCGTCGACACCGACGAGGACGTCGTCCGCATGGTCCGCACGCTCGTGCGCACGGGTGCCGACGTGATCAAGGTCGCGACCTCGGGCGGGCTCGGCTCACCCAACGACGACGCGCGCGACGTCGGCATCACCGAGAAGCAGGTCGCCCTGATCGCGGAGCTGCTCGCCGAGCGCGGCGGCCGGCCGATCACGGCGCACGCTCTCTCCGACGACGCCGCGCGGGCCGCGGTGCTGGGCGGCGCCACGAGCATCGAGCACGGCTACGACCTCTCCGACGAGACCATCGCGCTGATGCGCGAGCGCGGGACGACGCTCGTGCCGACCCTGAGCATCCTGGTCCGCGCGTTCGATCCCGCGACGACCACCGCCGAGCGGCTCCGGCAGCGCGAGCTCCTGCGCGAGCGCGGTCTCGACTCGGTGCGCCGGGCCGTCGCGGCGGGGATCCCTCTCGCGCTCGGCACCGACGCCGGAGTGCACCCGCACGGCCGCAACCTCGCCGAGCTGGCGCAGCTGGTCGCCGTCGGGCTCACGCCGCTGGAGGCGCTGAGCGCCGGAACGCTCGGCGGCGCGCGCCTGCTGGGCCTGGACGCGCAGCTCGGCTCGGTCGAGCCGGGCAAGCTCGCCGACCTCGTGCTGACCGACGCGGATCCGCTGGCGGACGTCGCCGCACTCGCCGACCCGTCGGCGGTGCGGGTGGTGCTGCAGTCCGGCCGCGTGGTCAAGGACCTCGACGGGCGCCTGGGCTAGGCGGGCCTAGTACTCCTCGTAGTTGTAGGGCTCCGGGTCCGGCTCGATGACGGGGCGGGCGACGGTGCGCCGGTTGTCCTTGATGCGCGAGCGGATGTCCTCGACGGCCTTCGCGACGGCCTCCTCGGTCGCGGCCTCGTCGTGCACGGACCGCTCGACCGGCACCGCGACGAGCTCGCTGCTCGCGTCGAGCGTCATCTTCGCCTCGATCAGCACGCCGTCGTCGGTGAAGGCGGGGACGCTGACGGCCTCCGAGTGCTCCTGCCGGTCGATCGCGGTCACGAGGTCGAGGAGGGCCTCGGTGACGGCGTCGGTGGTGACGATGCTCTTGGAGGCGTAGGTCAGCTGCTGCATGCCTCCAGTCTGGTCGCGGAGGCTCGGCGTCTCTCGGGCTTGCGGCGGGGCGGGTGGCCGTCTAGCGGGCGGCGGGCTCTCGTGCTCCGTTCATCTCGGAAGCCTTGCGGCGGGCGTGCCGCGCGCCGCAGTCTGGAGGCATGCGAGACGTGCTGAGGAGATTCAGCGCCGGCGAGATCGCCGGCGCGGTCCTGGTCGTGCTGGCCTCGATCGCGCTCCTGGTCGGCGCGTTCGCCGCCGGCGCGGGCAGCGTCCACGGGATGCTCGGCGTGATCGTCGCGTTCGCCGCCGGCATCATCGGCCTGGGCGTGCACATCGCCGGCCGCGAGGCCCGGCTCCGCCGCGACGGGAACTGACGCCTTCATGCTGATCGAGTAGCCCTCTGAGAGGGCGTATCGAGATCCACCGAGTGCAGGGGCCGGGTCTCGATACGCGCTGCGCGCTGCTCGACCAGCAGGCAAGGAGCGCGCTCGGCCCGACCCGTGCTGTGCGGCGGGTCAGCGGTCGACGAGGGTGATCTCGAAGGAGTAGAGGTCGGGGCGGTAGCAGTGCTGGCCGTACTCGACGGCGCGGCCGGAGTTGTCGAAGGCGGTGCGGGTCATCGTCAGGACCGCGGCGCCCTTGCGCAGGTCGAGCAGCTGCGCCTCGCGGGGGGTCGTGGCGCGGGCGCCGATCCGCTGCTTCGCGACGCGCATCGCCACTCCGCGGGCGCGGAGCAGCTGGTAGAGGCCGTGCGTCTCGAGGGCGCCGAGGTCGAGGTCGACGAAGTCGGCCGGCAGGGTGTTGTCGAGCACGGCGAGCGGGACCCCGTCCGCCGACCGCAGCCGTACGAGGTGCAGGACGGGCGAGCCGACCTCGACGCCGAGCGCCTCGGCGGTCTTCTCGTCGGCCGTGCCGACCGTGGAGGAGAGGGTGCTCGTCGTCGGGCTCTGGCCCGAGCGCTGCAGGTCCTCGAAGAGGCTGGTGAGCTCGACGTTGCGGGTGACCCTGCCGTGCACGACCTGGGTGCCGATGCCGCGGCGGCGCACGAGGAGGCCCTTGTCGACGAGGTCCTGGATCGCGCGGCGGATGGTCGGCCGCGACATGCCCAGGCGGTTGCCCAGCGACACCTCGTTCTCGAGCCGCGAGCCGGCCGGGAGCGTCTCGTCGAGGATGGCCCGCTCGAGTCGCGTCGCGATCTGGTGGTAGAGCGGGATCGGCCCGGAGCGGTCGAGGTCCATGAAGAGGTCCATCGGCAGGGCGTGCTCCTCCTGCAGCGCCATGTCGTCCCCCTCCGCCCGCCGGCTCTCCGCCGGGAATGATCGACACCCGTCGGCGTCACCCCATTATGCAGCGCAGGTCAGCAGCACGGCAGACCGTCCCATTGTGCTATTGTAACGACATTACAGACCGCCCTCTCGAGGAGTTGTACACCGTCGTATGGTCCAGATGATCCTCCGCGCCCCCGCGAGCGCCGCCCCCGAGCACGCCGCCCCCGGAGCGGCCCGATGAAGGCCGCGGTCGCCGGCGCCCCCGTCAGCTTCGGCGTCTTCGAGCTCACCCCGGAGGGCGCCGACGTCGTCTCGCCCGACGATCTGGTCGATGTGCTCGCCGAGGCGGGCTACACCGGCGTCGACCTCGGTCCGGCCGGCTACCTCGGCCGCGGCGCCGAGCTGCGGAACCGCCTCGAGCGCTCGGGACTCGACATCGCCGGCGGCTGGATCCAGCTGCCCTTCTCTGACGACGAGGCTTTCGCGGCCTCACTCCCCGAGCTCGACGCCGCGCTCCGCCTCTTCGCCGAGGCGTCCGAGCACGGCCCCGCGCGGCTCCCGCTGCCGACCCTCGCCGACGACGGCTCCGCGGCCCGGCGCTCCTCGCCCGGGCGCGGCGCCGAGGCCGATCCGCTGGACGACGCGCGCTGGTCGCGGCTCGTCGCCAACGTCGAGCGCGCGACCGCCGTCGTCCGCGGAGCCGGCTTCGAGCCGACCTTCCACCACCACGCCGGCACGTACATCGAGTCGCCCGAGGAGATCGACCGCTTCCTCGGCGCCGTCGACATCGGCCTCACCCTCGACACCGGTCACCTGCTGATCGGCGGCGGCGACCCGGTCGCGGCCGTCGAGCGCTGGGGCTCCCGGATCAACCACCTGCACCTCAAGGACGTCGACGTCGCCGAGCTGCGCCGGGTCCTCGCGGCCGGCGGCGGGATGCGCGAGGTCTGGTCCTCCGGATCGTTCGTCGCCTTCGGCCGCGGCGACATCGACCTCGACGCCGTGATGACCGCGATCGACGCCCAGGGCTACGACGGCTGGGTCGTCGTCGAGCAGGACGTCCTCAACGCGCCCGACGCCGACATCACCGCGTTCCGCGACGAGCGCCGCGACGACCAGGCCGTCAACCGCGAGGCCCTGCGCGCCTGGGCCTGACCGCGCCCCTCCCGAACCCCACCCCTCAGACCGCCCCCGGGCAGCAAGGACATCGCCGTGACCGACACCCCTCTCCGCTTCGGACTCATCGGCACCGGCCGCATCGGCCAGGTGCACGCGGCGAACATCGCCGCCGACCCCGAGGCGACGCTCGCCTGGGTCTGCGACCCGTTCGTCGACGGCGCGAACGCCGTCTCGGCCCGCTACGGCGGCACCGTGACGACCGACGCCGCCGAGATGTTCGCGTCCGGCGAGATCGACGCAGTGCTGATCGCCTCGCCGACCGCGACCCACATCGACCTCCTCGAGGCCGCGATCTCGGCCGGGATCCCCGCGCTCTGCGAGAAGCCGATCGACCTCGACATCGCGCGCGTCGACGCCCTGCTGCCCCGCGTCACGTCGTCGGGAGTGCCGATCGCCCTCGGCTTCAACCGCCGCTTCGACCCGGCCTTCGCCGAGGCGCGCGCCCGCGTCGCCGCCGGCGAGATCGGCGCGCTGGAGCAGCTCTCGATCATCAGCCGCGACCCCGCCGCTCCGCCCGCGGCCTACATCGGCGTCTCCGGCGGCATCTTCCGCGACATGACGATCCACGACTTCGACATGGCGCGCTTCTTCCTCCCCGACATCGTCGAGGTCACCGCGACCGGCACCACCACGTTCGACCCCGGCGCGCGCGCGCACGGCGACTTCGACACCGCCGTCGTCACCCTCCGCTCCGCCTCCGGTGCGCTCGTCTCGATCACCAACTCGCGGCACAGCTCGGTCGGCTACGACCAGCGCCTCGAGGCCTTCGGCGCCGACGGCTCGATCGAGGTCGCGAACGCCCTCACCAGCCTGGTCAGCGTCTCGAACGGCACCAGCGTGCAGGCGAAGCCGCCGTACCAGGACTTCTTCCTCGAGCGCTACGCCGTGGCCTACCGGGCCGAGCTGACCGAGTTCATCAGGCTCGCCCGCGGCGAGGAGTCGACGAGCCCCACGTTCGCCGACGGCCGCGCCGCCCTCGTCCTCGCCGATGCCGCCGCCCGCTCCGCGGTCGAGCGCGTCTCGGTGAGCGTCGAGCTGTAGGGCACCGGCCGTGACCGTTCGTCTCGCCGCCTCCGCGGAGATGCTCTTCCCGGAGCTGGAGTTCGTCGACCGCGTCCGCCGCCTGCACGAGCGCGGCTTCGAGGTCGAGATCTGGGACTGGTCCACCAAGGACCTGCCCGCGCTCGCGGCGACCGGCGCGACGTTCTCGTCGATGACCGGCTACCTCACCGGCGACCTGATCACGCCCGACGGCATCGCCGAGACGCTCCGGACGGCCGAGCTCTCGCTCGCGGCGGCCGAGATCATCGACAGCCCGCGGCTGAACCTGCACGGCACCGGTCTCGCGCCGGGCGGGCTGCCCGTCCGGCCCGGCACCGAGGTGACGCCCGAGGAGCGCGATCGCGCCGAGGACACGCTCCGCCGGCTCGCCGCGCTCGGCGAGGACCGCGGCCGGGTCTTCACCCTGGAGAACCTCAACACGGTCGTCGACCACCCGGGCACGCCGTTCGCCCGCGCCGAGGACACCCTCGCGCTGGTCAGCGCGGTCGACCGCCCGGGTCTGCGGCTGAACCTCGACCTGTACCACGCGCAGATCGGCGAGGGGAACCTGCTCGAGCTCGTGCGCCGGTGCCTGCCCTGGATCGGTGAGATCCAGGTCGCGGACGTGCCCGGCCGCTGCGAGCCCGGGACCGGGGAGATCCGCTACCCGGCCGTCGCCCAGGAGCTGCGCGCCCTCGGCTACGACGGGGTCGTCGGCCTCGAGGCGTGGCCGTCGACCGACTCCGAGGCGGCGCTCGACGCCTTCGAGGCGGCCTTCGCGCTCTGAAGGCCGCCCCGCGGCGGGGCGTCGGACGGGGGCGTCGGACGGCTCAGGCGTCGTAGGTGACGTCTCCGCTGACCGTCCCGACGCTCTCCCACGCCCGCGAGCGGTCGCTGCGGAGCGCCGCCTCGACGATCTCGGCGGCCGACCAGGCGTCCGCGGCCGACGGCGCGAGCTGGCGCCCCTCCAGCACCGAGGTCAGGAAGAGCGACGCCTCGATCGTCTTGAGGTCGTCGAAGCCCATGCTCGTCCCGGCGCCCGGCTGGAAGCGGGAGAAGTCGCCGAAGCCCGGCTGCGCCATGATCGTGCGGTAGCCGCTCGGGTCGTCGGCGAGCTGCAGCTCGTTCAGCCGCTGGAAGTCCCAGCGCAGCGAGCCCTTCGTGCCGTAGACCTCGAGCGTGTACTCGGCGCGGGGCCCGACCGCGACCCGGCTCGCCTCCAGCACCGCGACCGCGCCGGACTCGAAGCGGCCGAGCACCGCCGCGTAGTCCTCGTTCTCGACCGCGCCGCGCTCGCCGCCCTCGGTGCCCTTGCTGAAGTGGCCCGCCGCGGCCGAGCCGGGCAGCGGGCGCTCGCGCACGAAGGTCTCGGTGAGCGCGGAGACCGAGTCGATCCGCCCGACCAGGTACTGCGCCAGGTCGGCGCCGTGCGAGAGCAGATCGCCGAGCACGCCCGAGCCGGCCCGCGCCTGCAGGAAGCGCCAGGTGAGGGCGCCGAGCGGATCCGCGGAGTAGTCGGCGAGCAGGCGCACGCTGACGTTGGTGACCCGGCCGATCGCTCCGTCGCGGATCAGGGAGCGGGCCTGCGCCAGGGCCGGTGCGTGCCGGTAGTTGAAGCCGACCGAGGTGACGACGCCGGCGTCGGCGGCCGCGCGCGCGATCTCGGACGACTCGGCGGCGGAGCGGCCCATCGGCTTCTCGATCCAGAACGGCTTGCCGGCCGCCGCCGCGGCGAGCGCGACCTCGCGGTGCAGGAAGTTCGGCGCGCAGATCGAGACGATGTCGACCTCCGGGTCCTCGAGCACCTCCCGGTAGTCCGCCGTCGTCCGGCGGTAGCCGAGGACGTCCTCCGCCAGCGAGCGCGTGCCAGGATCGGTGTCGGCCGCCGACACGAGGTCCACGGCGACGCCGAGGTCCGGGTAGTGCTCCGGGACCGCGCGGTACGCCCGCGTGTGCAGGCGCCCCATCCAGCCGACCGACACCAGACCCACTCCGAAACGGTGCACCATTGCGCGCTCCTCCATGCTCTTGACAGCGGCTCACGACCCGGTGCCACTCACCGACGAGCCGCTCCGAGCGTAGCGCAATGACAATATGTATTGACATTTGCAACGCGCGATTTCATACTCGACCCGACAACGACGTTCCGGACCGTCAGAGACGACGCCGTCCGCAGAGAAGGAGCTCTCCATGAAGAAGCGATTCCTCGCAGGCCTGGGCCTCGCGGCCTCGGCGGCCCTGCTGCTCAGCGGGTGCACGGGCACCGGTCAGGAGCCCGCCGCGACCGCTGGCGGCGGCGGCGGCGCGGGCGGCGGCGGCGACTACACCTACGCGGTCGTCACCCACTCCGGCCCCGGCGACGCCTTCTGGGACCGCGTGAAGTCCGGCGCCGAGGCGGCCGGCGGCGACTACGGCGCGACCATCACCTACAACGCGGACCCCGACCCGGCGAAGCAGTCGCAGCTGATCGACAACGCGGTCGCCCAGCAGGTCGACGGCATCGTCGTCTCGATGGCCAACCCCGACGGCGTCAAGGACAGCGTCGAGAAGGCCGTCGCGGCCGGCATCCCCGTCGTCACCATCAACTCCGGCATCGAGCGCTCCGCCGAGTTCGGCGCCCTCACCCACATCGGCCAGAGCGAGACGGTCGCCGGCGAGGCGGTCGGCACGAAGCTCGCCGAGGCCGGCGCCACCAACGCGCTCTGCGTCATCCAGGAGGCGGGCAACGTCGGTCTCGAGGAGCGCTGCAAGGCGGCCGCGTCGACCTTCGGGGGCAGCATGAGCAACCTGCAGGTGGACGGCACCAACGACGCCGACGTCAAGGCGACCATCAAGTCCAAGCTGCAGGCCGACCCGTCCATCGACGGCGTGCTCACCCTCGGCGGCCAGTACGCGATCGACGCCGTCGGCGCCGTCTCGGAGTCGGGCAGCTCGGCCCAGGTCGGCACCTTCGACCTCTCCGAGGACGTCGTCACCGCGGTCGAGGACGGCACGATCGCCTTCGCCGTCGACCAGCAGCCCTACGTCCAGGGCTTCCTCGGCGTCACGGCGCTCCAGCTCTACACGACCAACGGCAACGTCATCGGCGGCGGCCAGCCGGTCTACTCCGGCCCCGCCTTCGTCACCAAGGAGAACGCGGCCGCGGTCGCCGAGTTCGCCGCGAACGGCACCCGCTAGCGGCCCCGCCCGTCCCCCGACAGGAGTCAGCAGTGACGACGACAGACATCGTGACGATCGCGACGAGGCCCCGCCTCGAGCGCCGTCCGCTCCGCAAGATCCTGGCCCGGCCCGAGACCGGCGCGTTCGTCGCCGCCCTCGCCGTGCTCGTGTTCTTCTCCCTCTACACCCCGCAGTTCCTGAGCTTCGCCGGCGCCGGGGTCTGGCTGGAGTCGGCCTCGACCTTCGGGATCATGGCCGTCGCCGTCGCGCTGCTGATGATCGGCGGCGAGTTCGACCTCTCCGCCGGCGTGATGACGGGCTTCTCCGCCCTCATCGTCGGGATCCTGACCACCCACTACGGGCTCAGCATCTGGGTGGCGGTCTTCGTCTCGCTGGTCGTCTGCCTCGGCGTGGGCGCCCTCAACGGCATCCTGGTGATGAAGACGGGGCTGCCGAGCTTCATCGTGACGCTCGGCACCTTCTTCGCCCTCGCCGGCATCGACCTGGCGGTGACGAAGATCATCACCGGCCAGGTCGCGATCCAGGGGATGACCAAGGTCCCGGGCTACGACGGCATCCAGCCGCTGTTCGGCTCGTCGGCCGGCATCGGCGGCGGCACCTTCTACGTCTCGGTGCTCTGGTGGTTCGTGGTGGCGGCCGTCGCGACCTGGATCCTGCTGCGCACCCGCGCCGGCAACTGGATCTTCGCCGTCGGCGGGGCGCAGACCGCGTCGCGCCAGGTCGGCGTCCCCGTGCTGAAGACCAAGATCGGCCTCTTCATGGGGACCGCCGGTGCCGCCTGGCTCGTCGGCATGATCTCGCTCTTCCGCACCTCGACGGTGCAGGCGAACACCGGCGTCGGCCAGGAGTTCATCTACATCATCTGCGCCGTCGTCGGCGGCTGCCTGATGACCGGCGGCTACGGCTCGGCGATCGGCGCCGCCCTCGGCGCGCTGATCTACGGGATGGTCTTCCAGGGCATCACCTTCGCCCAGTGGGACACCAACTGGCTGCGCACCGTCCTCGGCGGCATGCTGCTCGCCGCGGTGCTCCTGAACAACTTCGTCCGGACACGAGCAGGAGGCGGACGATGAGCGCCGACACGACGAGCGGCCCCTCGACCGGACAGCCGGCCGCGCCCCGCACCCCGGTGGGCACGACGATCGTCGAGGTCCGCGACATCGGCAAGAGCTACGGCGCCGTCAACGCGCTCGCCGGAGTCTCGACCACGGTCAACGCCGGCCAGGTCACCTGCGTCCTCGGCGACAACGGCGCCGGCAAGTCGACGTTCATCAAGATGCTCGCCGGCGCGCACACCCCCTCCGAGGGCGAGCTGCTCCTCGACGGGTCGCCGGTCACCTTCTCGTCGCCGCGCGCCGCGCTGCAGGCGGGGATCGCGACCGTCTACCAGGACCTCGCCGTCGTGCCGCTGATGCCGGTCTGGCGCAACTTCTTCCTCGGCTCCGAGATCACCAAGGGGCGCGGGCCGCTGCGCCGCCTGGACGTGAAGCGGATGAAGGAGATCACGCAGAGCGAGCTGGCGAACATGGGCATCGACCTGCGCGACGTCGACCAGCCGATCGGCACCCTCTCCGGAGGCGAGCGCCAGTGCGTCGCCATCGCCCGCGCGGTCTACTTCGGTGCCCGCGTGCTGATCCTCGACGAGCCGACCGCGGCGCTGGGCGTGAAGCAGTCGGGCGTGGTGCTCAAGTACATCGCCCGCTCCCGCGACGCCGGGCTCGGCGTGGTCTTCATCACCCACAACCCGCACCACGCCTACCCGGTGGGCGACCGCTTCCTGCTCCTCAACCGCGGCACCAGCCTCGGCAACTTCGAGAAGAGCGAGATCACCCTCGGCGAGCTGACCAGCCTGATGGCCGGCGGCGCCGAGCTCGCCTCCCTCGCGCACGAGCTCGAGCGCTCGATGCCGGACTCCGCGGTCACCGCGGAGCTCGCGCACGAGGCCGCCGCGAGGCCGGAGTGACGGACGCGCCGGCGCCCTACGACGTCCTGACCATCGGCCGGGTCGGGGTCGACATCTACCCGCTGCAGGACGGCCTCGGGCTCGAGGACGTCGAGACCTTCGGCAAGTACCTCGGCGGGAGCGCCGCGAACGTCGCGATCGCCGCCGCCCGGCACGGGCACTCCGCCGCGCTGATCTCGCGGGCCGGCGACGACCCGTTCGGCCGGTACGTGAAGCGCGAGCTGGTCCGGCTCGGCGTCTCCGACGAGTTCGTCGGCACCGAGCCGGACCTGGCCACGCCGGTCACGTTCTGCGAGATCTTCCCGCCGGACGACTTCCCGCTGTACTTCTACCGCAAGCCCAAGGCGCCCGACCTGGCGATCACGGCGCAGTCGCTCGACCTCGACGCGATCGTCCGGGCGAAGGTCTACTGGTCGACCGTCACCGGGCTCACGGAGGAGCCCAGCCGGTCCGCGCACTTCGTCGCCTGGCAGGCGCGCGACCGCCGGCCGTTCACCGTGCTCGATCTCGACTACCGGCCGATGTTCTGGCCGTCGCCCGAGCGGGCGTCGCAGGAGGTCGCCAAGGCCCTCGAGTGGGTCACCGTCGCGGTCGGCAACCGCGAGGAGTGCGAGGTCGCCGTCGGCGAGACCGACCCGTCGCGCGCGGCCGACGCGCTCCTCGACCGGGGCGTCGAGCTCGCGATCGTCAAGCAGGGGCCGCGCGGCGTGCTCGCGAAGACCCGCTCCGAGACGGTCGAGGTCGCACCCTTCCCGGTCCAGGTCGTCAACGGCCTCGGCGCCGGGGACAGCTTCGGCGGCGCGCTCCTCCACGGCCTCGTCGAGGGCTGGGACCTCGAGCGCATCCTCCGCTTCGCGAACGTCGCCGGCGCGATCGTCGCCTCACGGCGCGAGTGCTCGACGGCGATGCCCAGCACGGCCGAGGTCGAGGCCTTCCTGGAGGAGCGCACCGATGTCACTCTCTGACCGCGATGTCGCGGAGCTGCGCCGGCTCCGCGCCGAGGACCCGGCCGCCGTCGCACGGGCGCTCGCCGGGCGCCGCCGCCGTCCGCTGCTCGGCGGGAACGGCCGGCTGCTGCTCGTGGCCGCCGACCACCCCGCCCGCGGCGCGCTCGGCGTGCGCCGCGACGGCATGGCGATGGCCGACCGCTACGACCTGCTCGACCGCCTCGCGACCGCGCTCTCGCGGCCGGGAGTGGACGGGGTGCTCGGCACGCCCGACATCATCGACGACCTCGCCCTCCTCGGGCTGCTCGACGACAAGGTCGTCGTCGGATCGATGAACCGCGGCGGCCTGCGCGGCGCGTCCTTCGAGATGGACGACCGCTTCACCGGCTACGACATCGACGGGATCGTCCGCGACGGCCTCGACTTCGCGAAGACGCTGCTGCGGATCAACCTCGCCGACGCCGGCTCGGTCGCGACGCTCGAGGCCAACGCGGCGGCCGTGACCGCGGCGGCGGCCGCGCGGGTGCCGATCATGCTCGAGCCGTTCCTCAGCGAATGGGTCGACGGCGCCGTCGTCAACGACCTCTCCGCCGACGCCGTGATCACCTCGATCGCGATCGCCTCCGGGCTCGGCTCGTCCTCGGCCTACACCTGGATGAAGCTGCCCGTCGTCGGCGAGATGGAGCGGGTGATGGCCGCCACCACGCTGCCGACCCTGCTGCTCGGCGGCGACCCGACGGGGAGCCCCGACGAGACCTACGCGGCGTGGGGCGCTGCCCTCGCGCTGCCCGGCGTCCGCGGCCTCGTCGTCGGGCGCACCCTCCTCTACCCGGCCGACGGCGACGTCGCGGCAGCGGTCGACACCGCCGCCGCGCTCGTGCACGGCTGACCGCTTCCCTTCCCGACAAGCCCCTCTCCCACGAACCCCCTCTCCCACGAACAGAGACAGGAACCATGTCCGAGACCATCGGAACCACCCCGCTGCACCAGCTCGCCGTCGTCCCGCACTGGATCGACGGGCGCGAGTCGCCGTCGACCTCGGGCCGCACCGCACCGGTCTACGACCCCGCCTTGGGCGTCGCGACCAAGGAGGTCGCGCTGGCCGACGAGGCCGAGATCGCCGCGGCGATCGCCTCGGCCAAGGCCGCGTTCCCGGCCTGGCGCGACCTCTCGCTGGCCAAGCGGCAGCAGATCCTCTTCTCCTTCCGCGAGCTGCTGGAGGCGAAGAAGGGCGAGCTGGCCGAGATCATCACCTCGGAGCACGGCAAGGTGATCTCCGACGCACTCGGCGAGATCACCCGCGGCCAGGAGGTCGTGGAGTTCGCGACCGGCCTCGCGCACCACCTGAAGGGCGAGTACTCGGAGCAGGTCTCGACCGGCGTCGACGTGTACTCGACGAAGCAGCCGCTGGGCGTGGTCGGGATCATCTCGCCGTTCAACTTCCCCGCGATGGTGCCGATGTGGTTCTTCCCGATCGCGATCGCGGCCGGCAACACCGTGATCCTCAAGCCGTCCGAGAAGGACCCGACCGCGGCGATCTGGCTGGCGAAGCTGTGGAAGGAGGCCGGGCTGCCCGACGGCGTCTTCACCGTGCTGAACGGCGACAAGCAGGCCGTCGACGGGCTGCTGACCTCGCCGGATGTCCGCTCGATCTCGTTCGTGGGCTCGACTCCGATCGCGCAGTACGTCTACGAGACCGGGACGAAGCACGGCAAGCGCGTGCAGGCCCTCGGCGGGGCGAAGAACCACATGCTGGTGCTGCCGGATGCGGACCTCGACCTGGTCGCCGACTCGGCGATCAACGCGGGCTTCGGCTCGGCCGGCGAGCGCTGCATGGCGATCTCGGTCGTCGTCGCCGTCGAGCCCGTCGCGGACGAGCTGATCGGCAAGATCCAGGAGCGCGCGTCGCAGCTGCGCATCGGCGACGGCCGTCGCGGCTGCGACATGGGCCCGCTGGTGACCGAGGCGCACCGCGACAAGGTCGCCTCCTACATCGGCATCGCCGAGCAGGACGGCGCCGAGGTCGTCATCGACGGCCGCGGGATCGAGGTCGACGGCGACGAGAACGGCTTCTGGCTGGGACCCACCCTGCTCGACAAGGTGCCGACCACCTCGCGCGCCTACACGGAGGAGATCTTCGGACCGGTGCTCTCGATCGTCCGCGTCGCCTCCTACGAGGAGGGCGTCGAGCTGATCAACAACGGCGCCTTCGGCAACGGCACGGCGATCTTCACGAACGACGGCGGAGCCGCGCGGCGCTTCCAGAACGAGGTCGAGGTCGGGATGATCGGCATCAACGTGCCGATCCCCGTGCCGGTGGCGACGTTCTCGTTCGGCGGCTGGAAGTCCTCGCTCTTCGGCGACACGAAGGCCCACGGCGCGGAGGGCGTGCGGTTCTTCACGCAGCAGAAGGCGATCACGTCGCGCTGGCTCGACCCGTCGCACGGCGGCATCAACCTGGGCTTCCCTCAGAACTGAGGCCCTTCACCGGGAGGGTGGATCTCGATACGGCCGCTCCGCGTCCTACTCGATCAGCATGGGGCCCTTTCATGCTGGTCGAGTAGCCGCGCAGCGGCGTATCGAGACCCGCCCCGCCAGCACCCCCGCACCGAGACACGGAAGGCCTGAGATGACCACGCAGAACGAGTGGCTGTTCCCAAGGGGCGCGCTCGCCCGCGACGGCTGGGAGTCCGTCGTCGACGCCGGCCTGCCCGGCTGGCGGCACACGGGCCTCCGCGTCGCGGACCTCGCCCCCGGCGACGAGCTCGCGCTCCCCGCGGCGGGCGTCGAGCGCCTCGTCGTCCCGCTCTCCGGCTCCTTCACGGTCCGCCACGGGGCGACCGGCCCGGCCGAGACCACCGTCCTCGCGGGCCGGGCCTCGGTCTTCGACGGCCCGAGCGACGTGCTCTACCTCTCGACGCTGTCCTCCGCGACGGTGTCGGGGGAGGGCCGCGTCGCGATCGCGGAGGCGCCCGCCGCGACCGCGCACCCGAGCCGCTACGTCCCGCGCGCCGAGGTCCCCGTCGAGCTCCGCGGCGCCGGCCGCTCCAGCCGGCAGGTGCACAACTTCGGCACCCCGGCCGCGCTCGAGGCCGACCGCTTCATCGTCTGCGAGGTGATCACTCCGGCCGAGAACTGGTCGAGCTACCCCGCGCACAAGCACGACGAGGACGTCCCCGGCCACGAGTCGCGGCTCGAGGAGATCTACTACTTCGAGACCGCCGTCAGCCGCGGGGTCGCAGCGCCCGCGAGCGCCGAGCCGTTCGGGATGTTCAGCACCTCCTCCTCGCCCGCCGGCGAGATCGCGATCGACGCGACCGTGCGCACCGGCGACATCGCGCTCGTCCCGTTCGGCTATCACGGCCCCGCCGTCGCGGCGCCGGGCTACGACCTCTACTACCTCAACGTGATGGCGGGCCCGGGCGAGGAGCGCGCCTGGCTGATCAGCGACCACCCGGCGCACGGCTGGATCCGCAGCACCTGGGACGACCAGGACATCGACCCCCGACTCCCGTACACGAGCGACACACCCGACACGACCGACAGCACGACCAGCACCACCGGAGGACAGCACTGATGGCCGACAAGACCCAGCGGATGACCGTGAGCCAGGCGCTCGTCGAGTTCCTCGCCCGGCAGTGGACCGTGGACGGCGACCACCGCGAGCGCACGATCCCGGGGATGTTCGGCATCTTCGGGCACGGCAACGTCGCCGGCATCGGCCAGGCGCTCGCGCAGTCGAACGCCCTCGATCCGACCCTGATGCCGTACCACCAGGCGCGCAACGAGCAGGCGATGGTGCACCAGGCCGTCGGCTACGCGCGGATGCACCGCCGGCTCGGCACCTACGCCAGCGCCGCCTCCGTCGGCCCGGGCGCGGCCAACATGCTCACCGGCGCCGCCCTCGCGACCGCCAACCGGCTCCCGGCGCTGCTGCTCCCGAGCGACACCTTCGCGACCCGCGTCGCCGATCCGGTCCTGCAGCAGCTCGAGCTGCCGCACGACATCGGCATCACCGTGAACGACGCGTTCCGGCCGCTCTCGCGCTTCTTCGACCGCGTGCAGCGACCCGAGCAGCTCTACTCGATCGCCCTCGCCGCGCTGCGCGTGCTGACCGACCCGGCCGAGACCGGCGCGGTCACCATCGCCCTGCCCGAGGACGTCCAGGCCGAGGTGCTCGACGTCCCGGTCGCCTTCCTCCAGGAGCGCGAGTGGCACCTGCGCCGCCCGGTCCCGGAGCGCGGTGCGCTCGAGCGCGCCGTCGCCGCGATCGCCGGCGCGCGGAATCCGATCGTCGTCGCGGGCGGCGGCGTGATCTACTCCGGCGCGGAGGAGGCCCTGCGCGCGCTCGCCGAGGCCACCGGCGTCCCCGTCGCCACCACCCAGGCCGGCGGCGGCGCCCTCGCCTGGGACCACCCGCAGTACCTCGGCGGCATCGGCGCCACCGGCTCCACCGCGGCGAACCGCCTCGCGGCCGACGCGGACGTCGTCATCGGCATCGGCACCCGCTACAGCGACTTCACCACCGCGAGCCGCACCGTCTTCCAGAACGAGGACGTCGTGTTCGTGAACGTCAACATCGCCGCCTTCGACGCCTACAAGCACGGCTCGCAGCTGCCCGTCGTCGCCGACGCCCGCGAGGCGCTGGAGGCGCTCCGCGAGCAGCTGAGCCGGTTCCACGTGTCCGAGGAGCTCGCGGAGCGGATCCGCCGCGAGAAGGCGGAGTGGGACGCGACGGTCGACGCCGCGTTCGCCCCCTCCGGCCTCGCGCTGCCCGGCCAGGCCGAGATCATCGGCGCCGTGCAGTCCTCGACCGCGCCCGAGGACGTCGTCGTGCAGGCGGCCGGCTCGCTGCCCGGCGACCTGCACAAGCTGTGGCGGGTGCGCGACAGCCTCGGGTACCACGTCGAGTACGCCTTCTCCTGCATGGGCTACGAGATCGCCGGCGGCCTGGGCGTCAAGCGCGGGGCGGAGGCGTCGGGCTCGGACCGCGACGTCGTCGTGATGGTCGGCGACGGCTCCTACCTGATGCTGCACACCGAGCTCGTCACCGCGGTGGCCGAGGGGCTGAAGATCATCGTGGTGCTGATCCAGAACCACGGCTACGCCTCGATCGGGCACCTCTCCGAGACGGTCGGCTCCGGCCGCTACGGCACGAAGTACCGCGGGCTCGACGACCGCGAGATCCCGCTCGATCTCGCCGCGAACGCGCGCAGCTACGGCGTCGACGTGATCGAGGTGGCACCGGGCGGGTCCTCGATCGAGGACCTGCGCGCCGCGATGGCCGCCGCGAAGGCGTCGGACCGCACGACGCTGATCCACATCAACAGCGACCCGCTGCTCTACGCGCCGAGCGGCGAGGGCTGGTGGGACGTGCCCGTCGCCGAGGTGTCGGAGCTGCCGAGCACGCAGCGCGCGTACGCGGAGTACATGGAGCAGCGGGCGGCGCAGAAGCCGCTGCTCGGCTGAGCGCGACGACCGAGAGCGACCGGCTAATGTCAGGACATTTGCACAGAAAACGTCTAGGATGAGCACATCCGCCACCGGCGCCGTCGCGCCCGATCCTCTGGAGAAGACCATGAGCGCCACCGTCACCGCCGACACCGTGACCGCCGACGCGGCGACCGCCCCGTACGAGCCGCTGCGGGCCGGCGCTGCGACGGCGACCAGCCTCTGGAACGACTCCGCGGACCTCGAGGAGCTCGGCCGGTCGATCGCCTTCGGCGCGGTCGGCGCGACCTGCAACCCGGTCATCGCGCTCACCACGATCGAGAAGCACCTCGACGTCTGGGGTCCGCGGATCGCGGCGCTCGCCGAGCAGCACCCCACCGCGGGCGAGAGCGAGCTCGGCTGGCTGGCCATCGAGCAGATGTCGATCGAGGCGGCCGAGCTCCTGCTCCCCGCGTTCCGCGCGAGCGGCGGGCGCGACGGGCGGCTCTCGGTGCAGACCGACCCGCGCCTGCACCGCGACGCCGACGCGCTCGTCGCCCAGGCCGTGCACTTCTCGGAGCTGGCCGAGAACATCATCGTGAAGATCCCCGCCACCGCGATCGGCATCCGCGCGATCGAGGAGGCGACCTACCGCGGCGTCAGCATCAACGCGACCGTGTCGTTCACGGTCGCCCAGGCCGTGGCCGTCGCCGAGGCGATCGAGCGCGGCTTCGACCGCCGCGCGGCCGAGGGGCTGCCGGACCACGAGTTCGGCTCCGTCGTCACCATCATGGGCGGGCGGCTCGACGACTGGATCAAGGCGTCGGTCGCGGCCGACCGCCGCCTCGTGCAGCCCGGCCACCTCGACTGGGCGGGCGTCGCGGCGCTCAAGGAGGCGTACCGGATCTTCCGCGAGCGCGGCTACCGCTCTCGCATCCTCTCGGCCGCCTTCCGCAACCACCTGCAGTGGTCGGAGCTGGTGGGCGGCGACCTCGTCGTCTCGCCGCCGTTCGAGTGGCAGCTGCTGATCCACGAGAACCGCATCGAGGTCGACCCGGCGCAGATCGACGTCCCGGTCCCCGCCGAGATCCTCGCCGCGCTGCTGGAGCTCCCCGAGTTCCGCCGCGCCTACCTCGAGGACGGCATGACCGTCGACGAGTTCGGCTCGTTCGGCGCCACCCGCCGCACCCTCCGCCAGTTCCTCGACGCCGACGCCCGCCTCGACGCCCTCGTCCGCGAGATCCTCCTCCCGACGATCTAGCCGCTGCGTGCCGATGCGCGCGTTCCTGCTGATCGAGTAGCCCTCGCAGAGGGCGTATCGAGATCCGGCGCCGGTCAGCGGGCGAGGTGGGCGCGCCAGCCGCCGAAGGCGGTGATGTCGTCCGCGCCGGCGAGGGCGATCGGCTCGACGAGGAAGCCGCTGACGAGCGAGCCGTCGGCGAGCGACACCGAGCCGATGGCCATCGGCTGCGGGAGCGCCGCGACGAACGAGCCGAACGCCGCCTCGGTCAGCCGGTACACCTCCACCTCGAGCGCCGCGCCGCCCTCGGCGACGCGCACGACGCCGGGCTTGGGCGGCACGGTCGCCAGCGCGAACAGCCGGTAGTCGGCGCTCGTCGTCGTCGCCTCGACGAACTCCGCGTCGCGATCCGCGAGCTGGTGGTGCAGCGGCTGGTCGCGCAGGTGCGCGCCGGCGACGGCGAGAAGAACGGTGTTCGCGGCGGTGCTCATGAACGGCTCCAGACGAGATCGGCGAGCTGGTGGTCGGAGAAGGCGGGCCCGATCAGCTGCACGCCGAACGGCAGCCCGTCGACGACTCCCGCGGGGTAGGCGACGGCCGCCAGGTCGAGCAGGTTCGCGAAGTTGGTGAAGCGCCCGAGCCGCGAGTTGACGCCGATCGGGTCGGCCTCGACGGCCGCGAGCGTCGGGTGCTCGGTCGTCGTCGGCAGCAGCAGCGCGTCGATCCGCTCGAACACGGCGTCGGAGGCGACCCGCGCGCGGTCGAGCCGCTCCTGGTCCTGGAAGAGCCTCCAGGCCGGCAGCTCCCGCGACCGCGACACGATGCCGCCGACGACCGGATCCACCTCGTCCGGATGCGCGTCGACGAACTCGCCGACCGCCGCGTAGCGCTCGGCCACGAACGCGCCGTCGTAGAGCATCCGCGCGGTCTCGAGGAACACCTCGATGTCGAGCTCGACCAGCGTCGCCCCCGCCTCGCTCCAGCGGGCGACCTCGGCGTCGAACGCCTCGGCCCAGTTGGGCGCCAGCTCGCCGAGCTGCCCGGGCCGGGGGACGCCGATTCGCGCGGTCGAGGCGAACGGAGCGGCGACTCCGCTGCGGCTGAGCGGGTCGCGACCGTCCGGCCCCGCCATCACGTCGAGGGCGCGCCGGGCGATCGCCGGATCCTCCGCCATCACCGTCACCACGTCCAGGCTCCGGCAGGCCGGCACCACCCCGGCGGCGCTGACCCAGCCCTTGGTCGGCTTGAGCCCGACCAGCCCGTGGAACGCGGCCGGCACCCGGCCGGAGCCCGCGGTGTCCGTCCCGAGCGCGAAGTCCGCGCCGCCGAGCGCCACCGCGACCGCGGACCCGGAGGACGAGCCGCCCGAGATGCGCGCTGGGTCGACCGCGTGCCGCACCGCGCCGTACGGGGAGCGGGTGCCGACCAGGCCGGTCGCGAACTGGTCGAGGTTGGCCGAGCCGAGCACCACCGCGCCGGCCGCACGCAGCCGGGCCACCACGGTCGCGTCCTCGGCAGGGGCGTACGCGAACGCCGGGCAGGCCGCGGTCGTCTCCAGCCCCGCGACGTCGATGTTGCCCTTCACCGCGAACAGCAGCCCGGCGAGCGGGAGCGCCGGATCGACGGCCGCGAGCTCGGCCGCCACCTCCGCCTCGGGCCGCAGGGCGATGAACGCCTCTGGCCGGGCGGCCAGCCGCCGGTAGCGCTCGGCGACGTGCGCCGCGGGGTCCTGAAGCACGGGATCGTCCATCATGCTGCGTCCTCTTCCTCGGCCGACTCGGCCCTCGTCTCCAGCACCACGAGCACCGTGCCCGCGGCCACGTGCGCCCCGACCTCGGCGACCACGGCGACCACGCGCCCCGCCGCCGGGGCCGTCACGGGCGCCTCCATCTTCATCGCCTCGAGGGCGACCAGCGTCTGCCCGGCCGCGACCGCGTCGCCCACGGCGACGTCGATCCGGAACACCGTCGCCACGAACGGCGCCTCGACGCCCTCGCAGCCGTCCGGGATCTCCACGGCGGAGGACGCGGGCGGCGCGGGCACCGCCTCCACCCGGTCGAACTCGCCCGACGCCTCCCAGGCGGCGCGCTCGGCGCCGAAGGCCCCGGCCTGCACCGCACGGAAGTCCGCGATCGACTCCGCGTTCTCCGCGAGGAACTCCTGGTACTCCGCGAGCCCGAACTCGCCCTCCTCGATCCGCAGCGGCAGCCGCCCCGCGGCCATCTCGGAGCGCAGCTCGAGCAGCTCCTCCGGCTCCACCGGGTACCAGCGGATGCGGTCGAAGAACCGCAGCAGCCACGGCACGCCGGTCTCGAAGGCTCCGGCCTGGTGGTGCGTCGACCAGATCGGCACCGTGCGGCCGACGAACTGGTAGCCGCCCGGCCCCTCCATCCCGTAGATGCAGAGGTAGGCGCCGCCGATGCCGACGGCGTTCTGCGGCGTCCAGGTGCGCGCCGGGTTGTACTTGGTGGTCACCAGCCGGTGCCGCGGGTCGAGCGGAGTCGCGACCGGTGCGCCGAGGTAGACGTCGCCGAGACCGAGCACCAGGTACTCGGCCTCGAACACCGTGCGGTAGACCTCGTCGACGCTGTCCAGGCCGTTGATCCGGCGGATGAACTCGATGTTCCACGGGCACCAGGGCGCGTCGTCGCGGACGCCGGCCATGTAGCGGCGGATCGCCTCGCGCGTCGACGGGTCGTCCCACGCCAGCGGCAGATGCACCGTCCGGCTCGGCACGCGCAGGTCGGCCGTCGCGGGCAGCAGCGCCTCGGCCGCGAGCACGGCCTCGGCGACCGCGTCGGTCGAGGTCGTCCGCGGGTCGAAGTGCACCTGCAGCGAGCGGATGCCCGGGGTCAGCTCGATCACGCCGGGCAGCGCCGCGTTCTCGAGTGTCTCGGCGATCGCGTGCACGCGCATCCGCGAGGCGAGGTCGAGGATCGTCTCGCCGATCTCGACGAGCAGGTTCGCGTCGCCGCTGCGGCGCAGCACGAGCGACGGGTCGCCGTCGTGCGCGGGCCGGCGGTGCAGCACGCCCTGGTCCTCGACAGCCGCGCGGCCGGCCGCGGGCTCGTCGAGCGGAGCGTCGAGCAGCTCCGTCGCCTGCGCCGCGGTGACCGGCACGAAGCGCACCGTGTCGCCGGGGCGGAGCTGCCCGAGCCGCCAGAGGTGCCCGGTGGCGACGCTCGCCGGGCAGGTGAAGCCGCCGAGGCTCGGGCCGTCGGGTCCGAGCAGGATCGGCAGGTCGCCGGTGTAGTCGACGGCGCCGACCGCGTACGGGGTGTCGTGGATGTTCGAGGGGTGCAGCCCCGCCTCGCCGCCGTCCTCGCGGGCCCAGTGCGGCTTCGGGCCGAGCAGGCGGACGCCGGTGCGCGCCGAGTTGAAGTGCACCTCCCAGTCGGTCGCGTAGAAGACGGCCATGTCGTCCTCGGTGAAGAACTCCGGAGCGGCGTGCGGGCCCTCGAGCGCGGCGAGCGTCCAGGCGTGCGGGAACGCGGGGCGCTCCGCGGCCGGGACGACCGCCACGGCGTTCGGAGTGCTCGGCGTCCGCAGGCCGAGCACGTCGCCCGGGGCGAGCGCGCGCCCCGCGTGCCCGCCGATCGCGCCGAGGTCGAAGGTGCTGGCCGAGCCGAGCACGAGCGGGATGTCGAGCCCGCCCTCGACGAGCAGGTACATCCGCATGCCGCTCTCGGCCGTGCCGATCGCGAGCACGCCGCCGGCCGGCACCGCGACCGGCTCCCACGGCGCGATCGGCGCGCCGTCGAGCGTGACGGGCGCGGGTGCCCCGGTCAGCACCACGCGGGTCGCCGTGTGGAAGCGCAGCGTCGGCCCGGTCATCGTGATCTCGAGGCCCGGTGCGTCCTCGGGGTTGCCGAGCGCCGTGTTGCCGAGCCGGAACGAGAGCGGATCCATCGGCCCCGACGGCGGCACGCCGACCGGCCAGTAGCCCAGGCGCCCGGTGGCGTCCTGCACGGTCGTCAGCATCCCGCCCTTCAGCACCTCGACCCGCGGACTCGCGTCGCGCAGCCCGTCGAGGGTCGCGGTGGAGTGCTCGGCCGCGAGCACCGACGGCTCGGCCGCGATCGCCCGCAGCAGTCCGACGTTGGTCGCGATGCCGTCGACGCGGGTGGCGGCGAGCGCCCGGCCGAGCGCGGCCCAGGCCTCCTCGCGGGTGCCGCCGCTGACGATCACCTTCGCGAGGAGTGGGTCGTAGGAGGTGGAGACTTCGCTGCCGGGGCGGATCCAGCCGTCGACGCGGACGTCGTCCGGGAAGGTGCTGTCCGGGAAGCGCAGCCCGGTGATCGTGCCCGAGCTCGGCGCGTTGCCGAGATCCGGGTTCTCCGCGTAGACGCGCGCCTCGACGGCGGCACCGCTCGGCTCCGGGACCGCGTCGAGGAACGCGGTCTCGCCCTGCGCGAGCCGCAGCATCCACTCGACGAGGTCGATGCCGTAGCGCGACTCCGTCACCGGGTGCTCGACCTGGAGCCGGGTGTTCACCTCGAGGAACGCCGCCTCCTGCCGCACCGGGTCGTAGATGTACTCGACCGTGCCGGCGCTGCGGTAGCCGGCCTCGGCGCAGAGCCGGCGCGACGCCTCCGCGATGCGCTCGCGCACGGCGTCCGGCAGATCCGGCGCGGGGCTCTCCTCGACCACCTTCTGGTTGCGGCGCTGGAGCGAGCAGTCGCGGTCGCCGAGCGAGACGACGCGGCCGGCGCCGTCGCCGAAGACCTGCACCTCGACGTGCCGGGCGCGCTCGACCAGCCGCTCGAGGAACACGCCGGCGGAGGAGAAGCCGGCCTCGGCCAGGCGCCGCACCTCGCGCCAGGCGGCGCGCAGCTCGGCCTCGTCGCGGCAGGCGCGCATGCCGATGCCGCCGCCGCCCGCCGTCGCCTTGAGCATCACCGGGTAGCCGATCCGGTCGGCCTCGCGGGCCGCGTGGTCGGCGTCGTCGAGCAGCCCGGTGCCCGCCAGCAGCGGCACGCCCGCGCGCTCGGCGGCGTCGCGCGCCGTGTGCTTGGCGCCGAACACCTCCAGCTGCTCGGGCGTCGGGCCGACGAAGACGATCCCGGCCGCCGCACAGGCGCGCGCGAACTCGGCGTTCTCGCTGAGGAAGCCGTAGCCCGGGTGGATCGCGCCGGCGCCGGTCCGCGCGGCGGCCTCGAGGATCCGGTCGATCCGCAGGTAGCTGTCCGCCGCGGGCGCCGGCCCCAGCCGCACCGCCTCGTCGGCCAGCGCGACGTGCGCGGCGCCGAGGTCGGCGTCGGAGTAGACCGCGACGGTGCGCAGGCCCATCGCCTTCGCGGTGCGGAGGATGCGGACCGCGATCTCGCCGCGGTTGGCGACGAGGAGGGTGTCGAAGGTCATGCGGTCGCGCCCGCCCCGCTGTGCACGATCATCTCCGCGCGCGACGGGTCGAAGCCGTTGCACGGGTTGTTGATCTGCGGGCAGTTCGAGACGACGACGAGGGTGTCCCGCTCGGCCCGCAGCGTGACGCTGAGGCCGGGGGAGGAGATGCCGTCGACGATTCCGAGGGCGCCGTCCGGGTCGACCGGGACGTTCATGAACCAGTTCACGTTCGAGACCTGGTCGCGCTTGCCCATCCCGTGCCGGGAGAGCTCGGCGACGAAGTTCTCGGCGCAGGCGTGCTGCGCCGTGGTGTGGAAGCCGTAGCGGAGCGCGTTGCTCTCCTTCGAGCAGGCGCCGCCGAGGGTGTCGTGGCGCTCGACGTCGGTCGCCACGACGCTCAGCAGCGGGCGGTGCTCGGCGTCGCGCAGCACCGAGCCGGTGACGAGGTACACCGTCTCCTGCGCCTGCAGCGTCGCGGCGGCGGAGTAGGCGGTGCGGTCCTCCGCGTCGTAGGCGAGGAAGTCGACGGCCTGGTTGCCGTCGACGTCGACGATGGTCAGGAACTCGCCGCGCTTCAGGAGGCGCGACCAGGGGGCGCGGGCGGCGACGGTCTCGCGGTGGATCTCGGTGCCGTAGGCGGTGGTGGTGCCGGCGGTGCTCGTGCCGGTGCTGGTCGTGTCGGTGCTGGTGTCGGTGCCGGTGGTGCTCATGCGATGCCCCTCGCGCTCAGGTACTCGTCCGTCTGGAGGAAGGCGCGGCGGCCCTCCGGGGTGGCGTCGCGCTCGTCGGCGCTCGCCGGCTCGCCCGCCCAGGCGTGCACGTCGACCGCGCCGACCGTGAACTCCGGTCGCGGGTCGAGCGGATGCGCGGTGTTCGCCAGCAGGACGATCGCCGGCATCTCCAGCCGCAGCGTCACCGAGCGGCCGGGCCCGGCGCTGCCGAGCCACTCCGGGCTGCCGTCCTCGCGGATCCGCACCCCCTGGAAGTACGAGACGCTCGGCGGCAGATCGCGCCGGCCCAGCCCGTGCTTGGCGGCGCCGAGCAGCAGCAGCTCGCGCCCGGCCGGCGACGGGCCCTGCGGTGCACCGTCGCCGTAGCGCTCGACGTTCCGCGCCAGCGCGGTCGTGCCGTAGATCGTGTCGTGGCGGCCGGAGTCGTCGGCGACGGCGCTCGCGAGCACCCGGCCCTGGTCGCTGAGCAGCAGCTGGCCGGCGCCCGTGTAGACCTGCCACTGCACCTTGACGGTGTCCGCGACGTTCAGCCGCTCGTGCGGCTCCAGCGCGTTGTAGACCAGCAGCGAGACGCAGGCGTCGCCCGTGACGTCGGTCAGGCGGAGGCGCGTCCCGCGGGCGAGGACGCGGTGGCCGTAGCCGCCGCCCTCGATCCGCTCCGACCAGCGCAGGTCGTCGGGGGAGACGTCCGCCGGCGGCGCGGGGCGCGTGCTCGCGGCCGCCGCCTCCTGGGCGCGGGCGTGCTCGCGCGCACCCGCCGTGGTCGAGGTGCCTGATGTCGTCATGCTGCGCCTGCTCCGTCTGCTGGTCCGGTCGCTGCCGGGGTTTCTATCGCTCGACAGGAAGTCAACCGCGCCCCCGTGTCGCCCCCGTGACCCCGACGTTGCGATCGTGTTTCGCGCGCGTCCTGCTCGCCCACCCGCCCCTCGTCCGCCCGCCCCCGCCCCTCGTCTGCCGGCCCACTCCTCAAAAGTTGCGGTAGTCGCGCGCCACTACCGCAACTTTTGGAGAGTCGGCGGGGCTCGACGGCGCTGATACGGTCGAGCGCATGGCCAGCGCACCCCCCGGACGGCCGCGCGCCTCCGGGGCGTCGCTCACCGGGCTGGGCACGCGGGCGGACATCCTCGCGGCGAGCGCGGCGCTCTTCTGCACGGAGGGCTTCGGCGGCACCAGCACGCACGCCATCGCGGCGGCGGCCGGCATCCGCCAGGCCTCGCTCTACCACCACTTCGGCGGCAAGCACGCGGTGCTGCTCGAGCTGCTGCTCGGCACGGTGCAGCCCTCGCTCGACGCCGCCGCCGTGCTGCTCACCCGCGACGAGCCGCCGGCCGCGCGCCTCTGGGCGCTCTGCGTCTCCGACGCCCGCCTGCTCGCGGCCGGCGAGCACAACGTCGGCGCGCTCTACCTGCTGCCCGAGCTCGGCGACGAGCGCTTCGCCGAGTTCCGCGACCGCCGCTCCGAGCTGGAGACCGCCTACCGCACCCTCGTCGCGGCCTGCGGCGCCGCCGATCCCGCGACCGGCGCCTCCCTCGTCCTCGCCCTGGTCGAGAACGTCATCCTCCAGCGCCGCCGCCAGCCCGCCGAGCCGCGCACCTCGCCCGAGGCGGTCGCCCTCGCGGCCCTCCGCGTCCTCGACCTCCCGCGCCCCGCCGTCGCCGAGGCGCTCGCCGCGGGCCCGGCCCTGCTCGCCCGAGTCTGACCCCGCGTCCGCCCCGCCCGCCGAGCCTGCCGAGCCCCCGCCCATCATCCAAAAGTTGCGGTGGTCGCGGCCGACTACCGCAACTTTCGCGTTCTCGCGGAGGGGGACGCGCGCCGGAGTTAACAGGATCGACCCACGCCCGAAAAGAACCGCGACCGAGCGCGCGGCAGGATCCGTGTCTATCAACCGATAGAAACACCCCGCCGCACCACCCAGCAGCTCGGAGCACGCATGATCATCCTCGGAGTGGGGATCACCGTCGTGGTGATCCTCGCCGTCGGCATCGCGGTCGCCCGCAAGATCGACGGCGACAGCGCCAACTACCTCGTCGCCGGACGCCGCCTCGGCATCCCGCTCGTCGCCGTCAGCCTCACGGCCGCGGCGGTCGACTCGAACGCCACCGTCGGCAACACCGACCTCACCTCGCAGTTCGGCTTCTGGGCGGGCGCCTCGCTCGCGATCGGCCTGGCGATCTGCCTCCTGATCACGGGCCTCTTCCTCGCCAAGCCGATGAACGCGATGAAGCTCTTCACCCTCGCCGACTTCTTCCGGATGCGCTACGACCGCACCACCGAGGTCGTCGCCTCGGTGATCATGGTCTTCTCCTTCACGATCCTGCTGGCCGGCAACCTGGTGGCCTGCGGCTTCCTGCTCGAGCGCTTCGCCGGCATCCCGTACGCCTGGGGCGTGATCCTCTCGGTCGCGCTGGTGCTCAGCTACACGATCGCCGGCGGCCTCTTCTCCGACGCGTACACCGCGGCCATCCAGACCGTGATCACGGTCGTCGCGGCGGTCTCGCTGCTGGTCTGGGTCGCGCTCGCCTACGGCATCGTCATCCCCGAGGGCATGGGGCCGTTCGACTTCGAGCAGCTCACCGACCCGGCGATGGGCGCCCCCGTCAACTGGGCCACCCTCGTCGCCCTCGGCATCGGCGACCTGGTCGCGATCGACTTCATGCAGCGGATCTTCGGCGCCAAGTCGCCCGAGGTCGCCCGCCGCGCCTGCTACGCCGCCGCCGTCGGCACCGCGGCCATCGGCTCGATCTTCGCGATCGTCGCCCTCAGCGCCACCGCCGTCCTGGGCCTCTCGGCCGCCGACGGCCCGGTGCTGTTCACGCTGCTCGACGACTACGCGCCGCCGGTCATCGCGATCCTGGTGCTCTCCGGAGTCGTCGCCGCCTCGTTCTCGACGGCGTCCGGCGCGATCCTCGCCACCTCGGCGATCGTCGTGCGCAACGTGCTCTCGGTCCGCCGCCACTCCGGGACCGGCCCCGACCCGCTGCTGCGCTGGACCCGCGTCGCCATGGTGCCGATCGTGATCCTGGGCTCGTTCCTCGCGATCCGAGTCAGCCAGACCGGCATCCCTCGCCGCGCCGTTCCTGCTCGGCGTGTTCTGGAAGCGCCCCGGAGTCGTCGCCGCGCTCACCGCGGCCGGCGTCGGCCTGGTCGTCCGCCTGGTCTTCCTGGCGCTCACCCCGACCCTCTACGGCGTGCCGAACGACATCCTCTACGTCCCGAACGACCTGATCGGCGCCGGTTTCGACGGCTACGCCACCCTCGTCGCCGCCGCGATCGGCTTCGGCACCTTCGTCGTGGTCGGCTTCCTCGCCCCGCGCACCCCGCGCGAGCTCGAGGGCGAGCGCTCCGTCCGCACCGAGCTCGACCGCGAGCAGCAGGGAGCCCTCGAGCCCGCGGGAGTCTGACCCCCGTCGCGAGTCCGCCTCCTGCCGCGAGATGCCACTTGTGCACGCGACACGCCGTGAAAAGCGTGCACAAGTGGCATCTCGCGGGGAGTGACTCACGGGAGGGGGAGCAGGACCGTCGGGGCGGGGGCGGCCTCGCGGCCCTCGAAGGCCACCGGCTGGCAGACCATCAGGTAGTCGCCGGGCTCGACCTGCGCGAGGTCCGCGTTCTCGAGGATCACGACGCCCGCGCCGCAGAGGATCACGTGGGTCGGCCACTCCTCGGTGTGCGCGGGCGCCTCCATCGTCATGTAGTCCAGGCCTGCGAAGAGCACGCCGTGCTCGACCAGCCAGCGGGCCCCGCTCGGCGCGAGGCCGACCCAGGTCTCCGACTTCACCGAGCGGGTCAGCGCGTCGGTCGAGTTGCGCGTGCGGAACAGCACGCGCACGGCCCCCTCGGCGCCGGCCGCGACGAGGTCCTCGTCGGTGATCTCCTCGGCGACGTGCCGCAGGTCGAGCACCCGGACCGGCCCGACCACGCTCTCCAGCGCGATCTCGTCGACGGTCGCGCCGCCCGGCACGAAGTGCGACGGCGCGTCGACGTGCGTGCCGGTGTGTGCGCCGATCAGCCAGCGCGAGACGTCGGAGGGGTAGCCGTCCACGATCCGCTCGACCATCTCGTACGTCGGCCGCCGGCCCCAGTGGAGCATCTCGGTGGTGATCGGGATGTTGATCGGGATGGCGCCGGTCATGCGAGCCCTCGTCTCATGCGGGAGTGGATCAGTGGATTCATTTACGACTATATTGGATCCAATCCGAGTGCGAAGGGGGACCGCATGATCACCGAGGACTGGCCCGGCGCCCTCGCCGGCGATCGCCCCCACCGCCTCGTGCCGCTCGTGCTCGGTCATGAGCCGATCGCCGAGTCGATCTCGCTCCGCGGCGGCGACCCGGCCCGCTTCCTCCTCGAGCCGGTCACCGGCGCGGCGATCGACCTCGGCGACTCCTGGATCCTGATCGACGGCGGCTTCCACCTCGACCGCGTCCGCGACCCGGCGCAGCGCGCCGCGCACTACGACTACGAGAGCTACACCGCCGTCGTCCCGCCCGGCGACGCGCTCGCCGAGGGGATCGCCGCGGCCGGCCTGCGCTGGGAGGACCTCGCCCTCGTCGCCCTCTCGCACCTGCACCTCGATCACACCGGCGGGCTGCGCCTCGCTCCCGCCGGCACCCCGGTCGCCCTGCAGCGCCGGGAGTGGGAGTGGCTCGGCGAGGGTCTCGGCCGCCGCGAGACCGTCGTCCCGGCCGACCTGCTCGAGGCCGACGTGCGGGTGCTGCTCCTCGACGGCGACACCGAGCTGGCCCCCGGCGTCGCCGCGCTCGACACCCGCGGGCACACCCCGGGCCACCAGTCGTTCCGGATCGACCTCGCCGACCGCTCGATCGTGCTCGCCTGCGACGCCGCCGACCTGCAGCGCAACCTCGACGAGCGCACCCCCTGCGGCTGGACGGCCCGCCCGTCGGACGCGGACGCCGCGCAGCGCTCGATCGAGCGGCTCGCGGACCTCGCGGCGCAGCACGGAGTCGATGGCCGGCCGGTCGAGGTCTGGCCCGGTCACGACCCCGATCAGCCCGCCTGGCGCGACTTCCTCGGCGTTCGCTGAGACGCTCTTGCACGAGCGCTCCCGCCGTTGTAAATACTTGTGTGTCACCGGCGAAAGGCCCGGTGGCGACCGATTTCCAGCGAGTGAGGAGACCATGATGCTTCTGCAGCAGGACCCGTTCCGCGACCTCGACCGCTTCAGCCGGCAGGTCTTCGGCACGGCCGCCCGACCGACTGTGATGCCCCTGGACGCCTGGCGCGAGGGCGACGACTTCGTCGTCGAGCTCGACCTGCCCGGCGTCCAGCCCGAGCGGATCGACATCGACGTCGAGCGGAACGTGCTGACCGTGCGTGCCGAGCGCGCCGGCCACCTCCCCGAGGGCGCCGACCCCGTCGCCGCCGAGCGGCAGTGGGGCGTCTTCAGCCGCCAGCTCGTCCTCGGCGACTCCCTCGACACCGAGAGCGTGCACGCCGACTACACGGCGGGCGTGCTGACGCTGCGCATCCCCATCGCCGCGAAGGCGAAGCCGCGCCGGATCAGCCTCGCGTCGACCGACGTGGGGGCGAGCGACGTGAGGGTGACCGACGGGGGGCCGGCCGACGCGGGTGCGAGCCCCGATCCCGGCGCGCAGCGCACGATCGACGCCTGACCGGCGCTACTCCGCGGCGCGCCCCGAGTCCTCGATCAGCCGGACCTTCACGTTCACGGCGAGCGGGCCGATCACCGACGGCTCCGCGTCGAGCAGGCGCCGGAGCCCCTCGCCGACGGCGCGCAGGGTCTCGGGGGCGGGGAGCGCCGCGGTCGCCGCGATGTGCGCGGTGACGGTGGTGAAGCCGTCCGAGCGGTCGATGTCGACGAGCACGTCCGGCTGCCGCAGGGCGAGCTTCACCGCGAGCGCGTCGGCGGCCGCCTCGAGCAGCGGCTGCGCCGGGTAGACCCCGGCGACGCCCTCGGTGTCGCGGATCGCGGCGGTGAGGCGCTGCGAGAGCGCGGTGTCGTCGTGAGCGGCGCCGTCGAGAGTGCTGTCGTCCGTCCCGGTGCTGTCGGCCGCGGTGCTGTCGGTCACGGCTGGTCCTCCCTGCTCGGGTACACGTCGTCGACGGTGACGTCGATCGCGCCGACGACGAGCTCGGTGTGCCGCTCGAGGGCGTAGCGGATCCGCTCGCGCAGGCGGTCCGCGACGGTCGCGACCGGGATCCCGAACTCGAGCGCGAAGGTGACGTCGATGCGGATCACCGCGCCCGGGGTCGCGACGTCGCCGTCGAGCGTGCAGCGGCCCATGATGACGCCGCCCATCGTGTCGCCCGCGCGCCGGATCATCCCGCGCACCGCCGCCTCGGTCAGGGCGAGCCGCAGGGTCGGGTCGGGGTGGCGGATCGGCACGTCGCGCCCGGAGCGCACCTCGGAGCGGATCGCGTCGAGCAGCCCGGCGATCCAGACCTCGTCGCGGTCCGGCTCCGCGTCGGCGCGGCGGCGCAGCGCGCTCGCGGACAGCTCGTTCAGGCGGGTGAGGTTCGCGAGCGCGAGGCGGCAGGCGGCCGAGCCCTCGATGGAGGGGTCGACCGGGGTGCGCCCGCGGTCGAGGTACTCGCCGAGCTCCTCCAGCGTGTGGCCGTCGAGGTCGTCGTCGGGCACCGCGCCACCGGGCGCGGAGGTCTCGGCAGCGCCGTTCTCGGGCGTGCCGTCCTCGGGCAGGGCGTCGTCTGCGTCGATCATCGCCATGCCTCCAGTTCGTGGAGCAGGAAGCGGCGGGCTCGGGCGAGCAGGCCGCGGACCGTCGAGACGGGGAGTTCGAGAGCGTCGGCGATCTCCTGGTAGCTGTAGCCGGCGGTCTCGCGGAGCAGCCAACAGCGTCGCTGATCGGGAGGCAATCGGTCCAGTGCTTCCCAGACGGCGTCCAGCTGGAGCCGCGCCTCGACGATCCGCTCGGGCGAGTGCTCGGCGGGCGCGGGCGGATCCCAGTCGTCGATGTCGTCGTGGCGGCGGCGGACGCGGATCCGGTCGATCGCCTTGTGCGAGACGATCCGCATCAGCCAGTTCCGGATGTGCGCGGGGCTGTCGAGGTCGCCGAGGCGGCGCCAGCCGGTGAGGAACGCCTCCTGCACCACGTCGTCCGACTCCGCCTCGGAGCCCAGCAGCTTCGCGGCGTAGACCCGCATCAGCGCGCCGTGGCGCCGGGCCAGCTGCTCGAAGGCGGCGATGTCGCCGTCCACGGCCCGGGCGGCGAGCGTGGCGTCGGAGGCGCGGAGCAGCGGGTCGTCGTCGGGCCGGACGTCGTCGGGCCGGGCCTCGTCGGGCCGGGCCTCGTCGGGCAGCGCTTCCGCCACGATCGCCACCTCCCGCCGTTCCGCCGTCGTTGCGCGCCTGCGCGCGTTCTCGGCAGCCGCTGCTCCGAATGCCTACCAGCCTCCTCCGTCACCGACGAATCCGCTGGCCGGATTGCGAGCACGGCCCGGATCCGTGACGTTTCCGGCCGTCGACCCGTCTGTATCTGTAGAGCACCGAGGCGAAGACCGACCCCCGTCCGCCCCTGATCTCCCAGACCCCGAGAGAAGCCCGACCATGCACACCTCCCCGTCGCCGACAGCGCCCGCCCAGGCACCCAGCGGCTCGACCTTCACGATGGGCAGCCCGTTCGCCCCGGTGAGCGACTCCTCCGTCGGCGCCGAGCGCCGGTTCGAGGCGGCCGGAGCCGACCCCGCCGAGGCGTCCGCCGTCTACGCCGAGGCCTACGGCGGCGGCTCGTTCCGGGTGCAGCCCGGCGCGCACGCCTTCTCCTTCCGCTACGCCTACCGCGGGAGCGAGCGGGTCACGCTCCGCACCTCCGACTGCGCCGGCGCGCTGACCGGCGAGATCGCGCATCTGCGCGAGTACGTCGTCGGCTGGTTCCGCGCCGGCGGCGGCCAGCTCAACCTGCGGCCCTTCACCCGCACCGGAGCCGCGTCCGCGCCGTTCCTGCTGCCCGCCGAGCGCCAGTTCGGCCTGGCCTACCAGCCGCACCGCCAGAACCTCGTGCACTTCGCGCCCGGCTTCCTCGAGGACGTCGCGACCGAGTCGCACTCCGGCCCGCGCCAGCCCGTCTCCTTCGACCACGAGGCCGACGCCGACCCGGGCGTCCTCGCCCGCTGGCGCACCGCGGTGACCGACGCCACGTCCGCGCTCGCGAGCGCCGCGATCGCCCCGCTCGTCCGCTTCACCGCCGAGCTCAACCTGGCCCGCGCGCTGCTGCTGCTCTTCCCGTGGCGCGCCTGGGACGTTCCCGCCGTCCTGCGCCGCCCCTCGGCCTCGCGCACCCGCGTCGCCCTCGACTTCCTGCAGCACCACGCGCACGAGCCGATCACCCCGGCCGACGCCGCCCGCGCCGCCGGCCTGCACACTCGCACCCTGCAGCAGGCCACCCAGCGCCACCTCGGCGTCTCGCCGTCCGTCTACCTGCGCGACGTCCGACTCGACCGCGCCCGCCACGACCTCGTCGAGGGCGACCCCTGCTCGACGACCGTCGCCGCCGTGGCCCGCGAGTGGGGCTTCGGCAACCTCGGCCGCTTCGCCAGCGCCTACCAGGCCCGCTTCGAGGAGCTGCCGAGCCACACGCTGCGCCGCTGAGCACGCGGCCCACCGCCTCCTCCCCGAGGCTCGCCGACAGCTGCCGCGCAACTCCGCGGGCCTGTGGACGGCGGTGGCCGCAGAGCGCGTCGTCGCTCCGCGCTTCCTGCGCACTGGCTGATCCGACGGGACGATCCCGCAGCCCCGCACGTCTGATTCATGTGCGACGGATCGTCGTCACCGCGACCGAGTCGCGCATCACCTTCGAACAGGGAGAGCACCATGACCACCGTCACCCCCACCACCGTCGCGAACACGGCCAAGCACGGCACCGAGACCTCGACCGGCAAGAACACGATCGCCGACGGCGTCGTCGAGAAGGTCGCCGGCATCGCCGCCCGCCAGGTCGCCGGCGTCCACGACCTCGGTGGCGGAGCCGCCCGCGCCATCGGCGCCATCCGCAACGCGATCAACGCGCAGGACCGCGGCCAGGGCATCTCCGTCGAGGTCGGCGAGAAGCAGGTCGCCGCCGACATCACCGTCGTCGCCGAGTACCCCGTCGCGCTGCAGAAGCTGGCCGACAGCATCCGCTCCGCCGTCTCCGAGGCCATCTCCTCGGTCGTCGGCATGGAGGTCACCGAGGTCAACGTGACCGTCGCCGACGTCTACATCCCCTCGGACGACAAGGACGAGGACACCGAGAGCCGCGTCAAGTGACTCCGTCCCGCCTCGGCCTGATCCTGGGCGCCGTCCTCGCCGTCACCGGCCTGGTCTTCGGCTTCTGGGCTCTCCTCTGGGTCGCCCTCGCCATGGCCGTCGGCTACGGCGTCGGCCGCGTCGTCGAGGGCAAGCTCGACCTGAGCTCGCTCGCCGACACCCTCCGCGGGCGGCGGTCCTCGTGACCGCGGCGGTGATGGCCGACCAGGCCCGCCACGGCCGCACGACGATCACCTCGCGCGCCGTGCGCAGGGTCGTGTCGGCCGTCACCGCGGAGGCGCTCGACGTCGACGCGTCGGACGTCTCGGTCGAGCTGGACGACGACGGAGGGAAGCTGCACGTCACCGCGCAGGCCCCCCTGCGCATCCGTCCGCTCGGCGAGACGGACCGCCGGTCGTCCGGCACCCTCCTGAGCCGTCTCAGCACGGCCCAGTCCACCATCCGCACCCGCTGCCTCGAGCTGACCGGGTCCACCATCGGGCGCGTCGACCTCCGGATCACCGGGGCCGACCTGCGCGAGCGAAGGAGAGTCTCGTGACGACCCCCGCAGCCTCAGGGACCCGCTCCACGGGTTCACCGTCGGTGTCCGCTACCTATCGACGGCTCGTCCGGCGCGAGATCACCTCGTCCCGCTCCACCTCGGCGATCCTCCTGGCGGTCCTGCTCGTCCTCGTCTTCGCGTGGCTGGGCACGGAGGCGGTGCTCGCCGCCCTCGGGCAGCCCGCGCTGCTCGTCGCCCCGCAGGACGGAGCGGCCGCGGTGCTCGGCGCCGCGAGCGCTCCCGTCGCGCTGATCGTGGCCGGCGGAGCGGTCGCCGCGCTGATCGGGCTCGTCCTGATCGTCGTGTCCTTCTCCCCGGGTCGTCGCGGCCGCCGCCGCGCCGGCGCCGATCGCACGGCGGCCGTCATCGACGACCGCGTGATCGCGCAGAGCCTCGCCCGCACCGCCGCCTACGCCGGCGACGTCGACCCCGACCAGGTGTCGGTGTCGATCGGCGGACGCACCGCCGGCGTCACCGTCGGCCGCACCTCCGGGCGCAGCCTCGACGTCGACAGCATCCGCGCGGCGGTCGACGCCGAGCTCGCCGGCTACGACATCAGCCCGACGCTCACGGCCCGCGTGCGCCTGTCCGAGAAGGGGACGGTCCGATGACCACCACCAACCGGTTCCTCAACCGCCTCCTCCTGTTCGTCGTGGGCCTCGTGCTCCTGCTCGCCGGCGGTGCCGTCGCAGCGGGAGCGCTGTTCCCCGACATCCAGCAGACGGTCTCGACCGGCGCGGAAGACGCGACGCAGCCCACCAGCGACGCCCTCTCCGGCGGGCAGCCGTGGATCCTCTGGGTCACGGCCGTGGTCGCGCTCGTGCTGATCCTCCTGCTGGTGCGCTTCATCGTGCGCCAGGGCCGGGGACGCACGTCGACCCTGCTGCGCGTCGGCTCGGGCTCCGGCTCGGGCACGCCGACCGGCGGCTCCTTCACCATCGACGCGAAGGTCGCCGAGCAGGTCCTCGAGGAGGCGCTGTCGCACGATCCCTCGATCGTCGCGCTCGACGTCACCGCGTTCGAGGTCAAGCACCGCACCGTCCTGCGCCTCACCGCGCACACCCGCCGCGGCGTCTCGCCGATGCGGACGCGCCGCGCGATCGACGAGGCCGTGAAGAGCTGGGACGCGGTCCTCGGCGAGGAGACCCCCGTGGTGATCCAGATCGTCAGCGGACTGCGCACCAGGATGAGCGGCAGCGCCCGCGTGCAGTAGCGGCGCCCCCGTGCCGCGCCGCCAGTGCCGCGCTGCACTGGCACCGTACGATCCGGCCCTCCCGCTCGGGAGGGCCGGAAGACCACCGAGGAGCACCCCATGACCGACCCCGTCGGAACGAACGACCTCCGCGCCATCGACGGCGCGCACCCGGAGGACGAGTCGATCGAGCGCCTGCTCGCGACCGCCGCCGCGGAGACCACCGCCGGTGTCACCGGCGTCCATCACCTCGGCGGCGCCGCCGCCCGCACCCTCGACCGCGCGACCCGCGCCATCCTGGGCACCACCACGAGCCCCGGCGTGAGCATCGCCCGCGTCGACGGAGCCCTCGTCCTCGACCTCGACCTGGTGTCGGAGTACCCGCGCCCCGTCCAGGAGGTCATCGACGCCGTCCGCGAGCAGGTCGGCAAGGCCGCCGCGCAGCTGACCCGCGAGCACGTCGTCGTCAATGTCAACGTCACCGACGTGCACGGCCCCTTCGACCCGATCGAGGTGCCGGACTCGGAGCGCGAGGACGGCCCCTCGCTGGTCGAGAAGGCCGGCGACGCGCTCGACTCCGCCCGCGAGAAGAGCGGCGCCGCCCTCGACTCCGCCCGCGAGAAGGGCGCGGCAGCGCTCGACACCGCCCGCGAGCGGACCGCCGACGCGCTCGACGACGCCTCGGACCGCCTCGACGAGGCCGCCGACCGCGCCGCCGCGTCGGACGCCGCCGCGGACTCGCTGTCCGACGAGGTCGCGACCCGGCCGGCTGCGCCCGTGACCGACGCTCCCGTCGTCGAGCGCGCTGACGACTCCGAGCACGACTCCGTCGAGACGGTCGTCGTCACCGCCGATGCTCCCGCCGCCGAGTTCGTCGTCCGCGTCGAGGTCGAGCCGGTGGACGCCGACGTCACTGCTGCCGACGCGTCTGCGGCCGCCGCCGAGCGCCGCGGGTCGGAGTAGCCCGTGCGCACCCGCTCCTACGGCTCGCGCCGGAAGCCGCGCGCGGCCTGGGCCGCCCTCGCGACGGGCGTCGTCGTCAGCGTCCTGATCGTCGTCGGCGTGCTGCTGCCGGTGCTCGGCCTGATCGGCGCGGCCGACGCGACGACCGCGGGCGTCCTCGACGTCCCGGTCGGCACGATCACCCTCTCGATCGTGATCAGCTACCTGATCGCCCTGGCGTTCCTCGCGCTGGCGTTCGTCTCCCGCAACGCCGCCCTCGCCTGGGTCGCCGCGGTCGCCGCCGTCGTAGCGACCCTCGTCGGCTCGCTCTGGCCGCTGCTCGCCACCGCCTTCGCGAGCGTCGACCAGGCCGGCGACGTCATCCCCTTCCTCCAGGACCTGATCGCCCGCGTCACCGGCTGACCGACGGGTCCTCCTTCCTCCAGAGGTCCTCGTCGAGCCAGGCCTCTCGCACTCCGACGGACTCCACAGTCACGCGGCCCGTCGCGGGAAAGGCGCGGAGGAGCTCCGCAGCCCGCAACGCCCAATCCCGTCCGGGATGCACCTCCTCGAGAAGGCAGGCCATCACAGCCAGCGTGCTGTAGGTGCCGAACTCCTTCGGGGCGTCCTTCTGAGTGAGATGGGCGAGCAGGGAAACGTCGGCCGGCGAGGGGCGTTTCGGAGCGACGACGAGCTTCCTGTTGAACAGTCGTGCGTGGTGAGCGGCGATGTTGCGGACGTAGTTGACGCTGGCGATCCAGCTCTGCAGCAATCGCTTGGTCGGAACGCCCCATCGGACAGCGATCTCCGTAGCGATGTCGTTCCGCAGCCCGCCGTAGAGCCGTGACACCTGGCCCAGCTCGAGAATCTCGGTGAGGGCCCAGATGGGCATCCGACCGTCGAACGTCGCGCGGAAGTGCCTCACGAACGCCTCGTCGGAGCTGTTGCGTCGGTCCTCTGCTCGCTGGAGCCAGGCCTCATGTCGGCTCGGGAGCCGCTCGCCGCCACCGTCGAAGCGCGGCTCTGTGAAGGACGACACGAAGACGGCCCGGTCCTCATGAGCGAAGGCGGAGCATTCTCCGATCGAGTGGCCCAGCTGCGTGCGGAGAGCGACCTCGATGCGTTCGACTCCTTCGAGGACGAGGAGGCGCAGCTTCCGGTCGAAGTCGATCAAGCCTTCGGCCTGAGCCAGTCGTGTCCCCGCCTCATACCGGTCGAGCACGCGAACGCGGCTTCGACCGTGCTCGTCGTGGAAGGCCGTCGACTCGCGGAACGGGTGCAGATATCCGGTCAGCCGGTAGTACCCGACCTCCTGGAGAAGTTCGGCGGCGTCGCGCCGATCGGCGACCGCAAGGCCTCGCTCGACGAGCCTTCCAACTTGCTCGTCGATCGACAGCCACGGCTTGGTGTACTCCACGGGCCCGCTTCCGGAAGAAGAACGATCAGGGTGGCGGACCTGGGGAAAGGAAAATCGGCCCGAGCCGTGAGGCGAGCGGGCCGATCGTGATGAGTCGAGATTACCCTCACAGGGCCTGATTCGATGAAGTCGGAGGGGCCGATGGCGCGATGCACAGGGTCGCTCCGAGCGATGAGCGCCGGGAGGGACGTCGGACCCCTGCTCGAACCGAACGTCGACGGCCGTAGCGTGGTGGGATGACGAGTACCACCGACGATCTCCGCGCGCAGTACCTGCGCGTCTACGACGAGCAGCTCCGCACCGACGCCGAGACGCCGAGCGCCGTGGCGGTGACTCTCGCCGGGCCGCTCCGGCTGGTCACCTTCGCCGGCGGGCGCGGCTTCGTCACCTACCGCGACCTCGGCGGGGCGGACGAGGCAGCGATCGACGCCCTCGTCGCCGCGGCCCGCGCGCACTTCGACGCCGACGCGGAGATCCGGAAGGTCGAGTGGAAGACCCGCGGCCACGACCGGGCGCCCGGTCTGCACGAGGCGCTGCTGCGCCACGGCTTCGTCGCCGAGGAGATCGAGTCGATCATGATCGGCCCGCTCGAGGCGCTGACCCGCGACGCCCCGGTGCCCGACGGCGCGTCCCTGCGCCGCGTCGTCGACGAGCCGGACGTCCGCGCCTTCAGCGCGATGATCGACGCCGCCTTCGGCGAGGACGTCGACACGGACATCGCCGACGCGCTGGTCGCACGGCTGGCCCGCGGCGACGGCATGGAGCTGTGGGTCGCCGAGGTCGACGGCCGCATGGTCGGCGGCGGTCGGCTCGAGCCGGTCGCGGACTCCGACGTCGTCGGCGTCTGGGGCGGCGCCGTCCTCGAGGAGTACCGCGGACGCGGGATCTACCGCGCGCTGACGGCCGCGCGCGCCACCGCCGCGCTCGCGGCGGGCCGCACCCTCGTGCACAGCGACTCGACGGAGTACTCGCGCCCGATCCTCGAGCGCTCGGGCCTCGTGAAGGTCTCGACGACGACCCCGTACCTGTGGCGCCGCCCGTGAGAGGCATGCCCGCCGCCTGCTGATCGAGCAGCCGACGGAGCAGGCGCACCCTTCATGCTGATCGAGTAGCCCGCGGAGCGGGCGTATCGAGATCCGCCGTCCTGGAGACGCCGGGTCTCGATACGCCCCTGCGGGGCTGCTCGACCAGCATGCGAGCGCTCAGCTCGGCGAGCTGATCTCCAGCGCGATGTTGTCGGGGTCGCGGAACTCGAGGATGCTCTGGCCGCCGGCGTCCTTGATCGGCTCGTGCGCGATGCCGAGCTCGTCGAGTGCGGCGGCGGCGGCCTTCAGGGCGTCGAGGTCGGAGACGGCGAAGCTGAGGTGGTCGAGGCCGATGCGGTCCTCGTCGAAGCGGTCGCCCGCGTAGGCGACCGGGCGCAGGCCCAGCAGCCCGCCCGGGAACTGGTAGATCACGCCGCCGAAGAGGAACGCGAGCTGCTCCTTCTGCTCCGCGGGCGCGTCGGCGGGCGGCGCCTCGAAGGCGACGTCGAAGCCGAAGACGGAGTCGTAGAAGGCGCGCGACACCGCGATGTCGCGGACGGTCAGGCGGATGTGGGCGTAGTCGACAGCGGGGATCGGCACGGTGGTTCCTCTCGGGAGCGCAAGGCGGAGTCGCCCTGCCTTCATGATTCGGAGCGGGCGCCGCATCCGGTGAGGGCTGGCGCCGCGCCGCGGGATCGGGTAGGGCCGCTCAGTCCAGCTCGGCGGGCCGCGCCGGCTCGGCCAGCAGCGCGCGCGCCGCCATCCCGATCACCGCGCTGTAGGTCGGGTAGGCGAAGCGGACGTTGGCGAGGGTCGCGACGTCGACTCCGGCCGCCATCGCGGTCGTCACCGACTGCACGACCTCGATCGCGTTCTCGCCGACGGCGTGCGCCCCGAGCAGCAGCTCGCGGCGGCGGTCGGCGATCAGCGTCAGGAATCCGCCCTCGCGGTCGTCGATCACGGCACGGTCGACGCTCGAGAACGGCACCGAGGCGACGATGCACTGCGGGTCGCGCTCGCGCGCCTGCTCCTGCGTGAAGCCCACGCCCGCGTAGTCCGGGTCGGTGAAGCCGCCGGCCGGCAGCAGGAACTGCGGGGTGCGCCGGTTCGCGCCGAGCACCGCGTTCTCGGCCGCCGCCTCCGCCTCGAACTGCGCCGCCTGCACGAGCATGTCGCGGCCGTTGGCGTCGCCGACCGCGAAGACGTGCGGCACGACGGTGCGGAAGTACTGGTCGGCCGGGATCGCCGAGCGGACGACCTCGATGCCCGCGTTCTCCAGGCCCAGGTCCTCGACGTCGGCGGGCCAGCCGGTCGCCATGATCACGGCGTCCATGCCCTCGGTGCGGGAGGCGCCGTTCTCGCGCCAGGTGATGTCGATCGAGCCGTCCTCCGCGCGGTCGAGCCGCTCGACGGTCTCGATGCCCAGGTGCACGCGCACGCCCTGGCGCTCGAAGGCACCGGCGACGTGCTCCGAGATGCTCGCGTCCGAGGTGGTCAGGATGCGCGGCGCGAGGTCGAGCAGCGTCACCTCCGAGCCGAAGGCGTTGAACACCGTGACGAGCTGGGCGCCGGTGTTGCCGCCGCCGATGACCGCGACGCGGCGGGGGAGGGTCGGCAGCGCCAGCACGTCCTCGGGCACGGTGGCCAGCTCGGCGCCCGGGATCGGCAGTCGGCGGGAGTGGCCGCCGACGCAGATCAGGATCGAGCGGGCGCGGATCCGCCGGCCGCTGTCCAGGACGAGGGTGCTCTCGTCGACGAAGCGCGCGCGGCCCTCGTGGATCAGCTCGACCCCCGCCTCCTCGAAGCGCTGCGCCTCGCGCTTGATCGAGCGGACCTTGTCGACCCGCTCGTGCACGTGGCGGACGGTCGCCGCCCAGTCGACGACCGGCGTGCCGACGTCGACGCCGTAGTCGCCGGCGGTGCGTGCCTCGCGGACGATGCGCGCGGTCTTCGCGAGCACGCGGGTGGGCACGCAGCCGGTGTTGACGCAGGTGCCGCCGACGCGGCCGGCCTCGAGCACGACGACGCTCGCGCCGAGCTCGGCGGCGCGCAGGGCGGCGGCGGTGCCGGCCGGGCCCGCGCCGATCACGGCGACGTCGTACTCCTGGGGCGCGGTGCCGGAATCGGTGGTGGCGGTGGCGTTCTGGGTGCTGGCGGGCACGGCGGGGCCTCTCGGGTCGGCGCTCGGCGGAGCGGGCGGTGTCCCCGCATCCTGGCGCCCGCGCCCTCGGTTTCTCTGAGCGCCTCCGCAGGCTTGACAGGCGCGTTCAGCGCTCGGTGCTCGCGCCGTCAGGACCGCCGGGCGCGGAGGAGCAGCTCCCGGTGAGCGCGATCGGCCGTCATCGCGCGCCCACGAGCCGGCGGAAGGCGAGGGGAGAGCCGATCAGGGGGATGCCCTCGTCGACGATGGACCGGAGCACCGGCTCGTCCGCGGCCGCGTCGCGCAGTTCTCCCTCCGACATCTCGAGGACGCGGGGGTCGTTCCCTGTCCACGCCTTCGCGTCGCGCACGAGGGCGGACACCTGCTCGTGCCAGGCGTCCGTCGGCGCCTCGGGCTGCTGGAGAAAGAGGTCGAGATCGCTTCCCGCCCGCATCTCGCCGCGGGCGGCGGAGCCGAACATCGCCGCGTAGCCCGGCTGGTCCGCCCAGCCCTCGAGAGTCGAGACGAGGCGCTCGTGCAGCGTCTCATCGAGGCGCGCGAGCTCCATGATCGCGCCGGCGGCCAGATGGGAGCGGTTGAGGCGGTAGATCGTCGCCCGGCCGGCGCTCCGGCTCGTCACGATGCCCTCCTCGACGAGGCGGGTGAGCGTGCGCCGGATTCCTTCGAGCGAGCGGCCGCCGATGCGGGTGCGCAGATCGCCGACGGTGAACCAGTCGTCGGCGCGGGCCAGGACAGCGAGGACATCGCCGTCGACGGTGGGCGTCACGACGGCGAGTGGACGCTGAGTCCGCACGATGCGCTCCTCACTCAGAAAACTTGGTGTTCACCAACAATAATACGTCTGGTCGGTGATGAGGGAGGTCGTCGGCGCGGAAGCGGCGCTGCTCACGCCTCGGGCCCCGGTGTCGCGACGAGCTGGAAGCCGCCCTCGACGGAGCCGTCGGGGCGCAGGGTGACGCGCGTGTAGACCGGGGTCCCGTCGCCGGTCGCCGTGCCGACGACGTCGAGTGCGTCGCCGGCGAAGAAGGCGTCCAGACCTGTGCAGCCGGCGGAGAGCGAGCCGTCCGGACGCTGGAGGGCGAGGCAGATCCGAGTGTCGTCGGGCGCAGTGAGCAGCAGCCGGTCGTCCTGGGCGGTCTCGAAGGTCGGGCTGTAGACCTCGGCGCCGCCGGAGATCAGTGAGAGGCCCGGGGGGATGTCGGTGGTGAGCGCCCAGCCCTCGACGATCGCGGCGAACCGGTCGATCCCGCGCGGCGTGGGCGTGGTCGATCCGGTGGCGGCGACCTGCCCGGGTGCCGCCGCACCGAGGGCGGAGGCGGTGGCTGCGCCGACGACGAGACCGGCGACGAGCAGCCCGGCGCCGAGGAGGGCGAGGCGCGACCGGGCCGGGGGCGCGGCGGGCGTGGATCCGCCGGACGTCCGCACGGCGCCGGCGGCTCGCGGGGCGGGCCGCGCCTCCGCGCGCTGGGCGACTCCCTGGGCCTCGATGCGCTCTGCCTCGATGCGCTCTGCCTCGATGCGCTGGGCCTCGATCCGCTCTGCCTCGATGCGCAGCGCCTCGACTCGCAGCGCCTCGACCCGCAGCGCCTCGTCGCGGTCGTCCCCGGTGGGGCGGGCGTAGAGCGCGCGCTCGAGGTCCTGGCGCTCGTCGTCCTCGTCCTGCACGCCGTCAGTATGCCGGAGCGTCGCGCGACCGGCCGGTCGGCAGCGGGTCGGGCCCCATCGTCCCGACGGCCGGCGTCCCGTCGACCCGCGTGTACTGCAGCCGCACGACTCCGCGCGGCGAGGTGGCGGCCGGCCCGTCGAGGCGCAGGCTCGTCGGCACCGCCCCGCCGCCGAACACCGGCTTGCCCGCGCCGAGCAGGATCGGGTGCAGCCACAGCGTCAGGCGGTCGAAGAGCTGCTCGGCGAGCAGCGTCTGCACCAGGTCGAGGCTGCCGATCACGTGCACGGAGGAGTGGCGCTCGCGCACCTCGCGGACGGCGGCCGGCAGGTCGGCGCCGAGCTGCATCGAGCCGGCCCAGGGGAGCGGCGGCGTCCCGCGGGAGGCGACGTACTTCGGGATCCGGTTCAGCAGCTCCGCGATCGGCCCCTGCTGCTGCGGCCAGTAGCCCGCGAAGAGGTCGTAGGTGCGGCGGCCGAGCAGCAGGGCGTCCACGCCGTCCATCCCGCTCAGGACCTGCTCGCCGACCACCTCGTCGACCAGCGGCGCCTGCCAGCCGCCGAAGGCGAAGCCGCCGCTCGGATCCTCCTCCGGACCGCCCGGTGCCTGGGCGATTCCGTCGAGCGTGCTGAACAGATCGATGTCGAGGGTTCCCACGGTGCGCTCCTTCGCGTCGGCGGCTGCGGCTCACGCTCCCACTCGCCCGGGGGCGGAGCAAGCGTCCGCGGCTGCGTCCTCGCGGCCCGCCGGCGTCCCGCTGCCGTCCCGCTGCCGGGGACAGCGGTGCAGCGACCCGAACTCCCCCCTTAGGGTGGCAAGCCGTCGATCTGCGCCCGGATCCCCGGGAGATCCGCGCCGAGTCGGCGATCGCGCCCTGTACTCCTGCTCAGGACGGGGGCTACGGTTCGACTCCACTCACCTCGGGTGTCACGAGCCCACGCTGTCGTGGGCGGAACGCTGCGCAACGATGCCGCACGGAACTCCTTCCCACGTCCGACGAGACCGGGCCCGATGGAAGGTGGGGATCGCGGCGTCGACCGGGATCCTGCTCCTGTCCGCCGGGCTCCTCTCCGCCAACGCCGCCCAGGCGGCCACGGCCCCCACCCTCGGAAGGGCGGGGAACTTCTCCGTCCTCGGCGGCTCGACCGTCACCAACACCGGCGACACGCTCCTGCCGCTCGACCTGGGCGTGAGCCCCGGCACCGCGATCACCGGCTTCCCGCCGGGCGAGGTCCTCGGCGAGACGCATGCCGCGGACGCGGACGCGATCGGCGCCCAGTCCGACCTGGTCAAGGCCTACGACCAGCTCTCCTCGCAGGCGACCACGGAGTCGGTCGCCGGCGACCTGGTCGGCCGCACCTTCACCCCCGGTGTCTACACCGCTTCCGGCCCGATCGGAGTCACGGGCACCGTGACCCTCGACGCCGAGGGCGCGAACGGGGCCGTCTTCGTCTTCAAGGCCGCCTCGACCCTCATCACGGGCTCCGGGAGCAGGATCGAGCTGATCAACGGCGCTCAGGCCTGCAACATCTTCTGGCAGGTGGGCAGCTCGGCGACCCTCGGCACCGGCTCCGACTTCGCGGGCTCGATCCTCGCGCTCACCTCGATCACCGTGACCAACGCGGTCACCGTCGACGGCCGCGCCCTCGCCCGCAACGGCGCCGTGACCCTCGACGACGACACCTTCGTCTCGTCCACCTGTGCCCCGCCGACCACGGCGCCGCCCACCACCGCGCCGACGACGGCGCCGCCGACGACGCCTCCCACGACGCCGCCGACCACGCCTCCGACGACGCCTCCGACGACGCCTCCGACGACGCCTCCGACGACGCCTCCGACGACGCCGCCGACGACGCCTCCGACGACGCCTCCGACGACGCCTCCGACGACGCCTCCGACGACGCCTCCGACGACGCCTCCGAC
>NZ_JABSNQ010000003.1:534259-571757 GCF_013266705.1 Rathayibacter sp. VKM Ac-2835
CCGACGACGCCTCCGACGACGCCTCCGACGACGCCTCCGACGACGCCTCCGACGACGCCTCCGACGACGCCTCCGACCACGCCTCCGACGACCCCGCCGACGACGCCTCCGACGACCCCGCCGACGACGCCGCCCACGACGCCGCCGACGACCCCGCCCACGACCCCGCCGACCACGCCGCCCACGACCCCGCCGACGACCCCGCCGACGACGCCGCCCACGACCCCGCCGACGACGCCGCCGACCACGCCGCCCACGACGCCTCCCACGACGCCGCCCACGACGCCGCCGCCGACGCCGCCCACGACGCCGCCGACCACGCCTCCGACCACGCCTCCGACCACGCCTCCGACCACGCCTCCGACGACGCCGCCGACGACTCCGCCCACGACGCCGCCGACGACCCCGCCGACCACGCCTCCGACGACCCCGCCGACGCCGCCGCCGACGACCCCGCCGACGACCCCGCCGACGACGCCGCCCACGACGCCGCCGACGACGCCGCCCACGACGCCGCCCACGACGCCGCCGACCACACCGCCGACGACGCCTCCTACGACTCCGCCGACGACTCCGCCCACGACCCCGCCGACGACGCCTCCCACGGCGCCGCCGACCACGCCGCCGACGGCCTCGCCGACGACGCCGCCGGCCGTGACGCCGACCCCCACTCCGTCGCCGACGGTGCAGCCCACGCCGCGGGCGTCGACGACGGCCGTGATCCCGACGAAGTCCGGGACGCCCCCGACGAGCGGACTGGCCTCCACGGGGGTCGAGACCGGAGCGGGTCTGTCGCTCGCGTTCCTCGCCCTGGGTGGCGGTGCACTGCTGCTGCTCCAGCAGCGACGAGCACGACGACGCCACCGCGGCTGATCACCGCGACGCGGCCCCGCCGCTGACGGGGGCGGCTCCGAGCCGCCCCCGCCCCGCCCGCGGGAGCCTCGGTGACAGCATCGCGGCTCCCGTGCACGAGAAAGGCTGAGAGCGCCGGACCCCTCGAGATCGGGGGGATCGGCGCTCTCAGCCTTTCTCGTTCCGCGCGGCATCCGCGCAGGTGCGGCTCAGCCGGACGGGTTCTCGACCGGGTCGCCCTCGGGGTCGGTCGCCGTCTCGGGGTCGACCTCGTCCGGGTCGACCGGCTCGGTGTCGGGAGTGCTCTTGTCCGTCATCGGATCCTCCTCAGTGCTCGTCGTGTGATCAGTGCGGTTCTTCGGATCGTGCACCGGCCACGCTACGGTCCGCCGAGCCCGACGTGACCCCCGTTGACGCGGGCGGCGAGCGCGTGCGCCGTCACCGCGTCGTGCGGCGGTGCCGGGCGCGCGTGGCAGTCCGCCGCCTCCTCCGCAAGGCCTGGCTGCACTTCGGCGCGATTCGTAGGGTGAGGGCACCGAGTCGAGGAGCAGGCGCGCCAGATGATCCGAACCACCGTCACCATCGAGGGCAAGACCTACGGCCTCTCCCAGGGCACGGACGTCGCCGATCTCAAGGACTCGGCGACCCGCGCGACCCAGGCCGGCGGCGGACTCATCGACTTCGTCGTGGTCGGCAACCGCCAGGTCAGCGTGCTGATCTCGTCCGGTGTGCCGGTGATCTTCGAGGAGGTCCAGGTCCCCGACGACGACCGCGACACCGGCGACCTGCAGGAGCCGTGGGACGACATCGACTACCTCGACTGACCCGAACCTCCGCCCGGACGCGCTCCCCTGCGAGTGTCGCCTGCGCGGTCCCCGACGCCTGAGGGGCGCCGCCGGCTCGACCCGGCGTCCCTCGGGCTCCCTCTCTCCTGCTCCCTCCGTGCCCGGCCTCTCCTGCTCTCTCCGTGCCCGGCCCTCTCGCGGCGGGCCGGGTGCGTCGACCGGGTCAGGACACCGCGCTCTCCGGGTCCTCCGCGCCGGACTCGGCGAGCTCTCCCGCGACGAGGATCGCCGCGGCGGCGCTGAGGGCCGATCGCACTTGCGCGGTCGTGATCTCGAGGAGGCCGGCGATCGCCTCGACGTCGTGCCCGCCGGTGTGACGCAGCAGCCAGCACTGGCGCTCGAGCGCGGGCAGGCCGTGCAGGCGCCGGTGGAAGCCGCTGCGCACCAGGTCCTCCTCGCGGAGTCCGATCGTCGTGCTCGCCGGAAGGAGAGCCGCCCGGCGGCCGACGCTCCGGCGGCCGATCTCGGTCCGCGCGATCTCGAGGGCGGACTGCTCGTCGACGATCCGAGGCGATCCCGAGCGGAGGGTGACGGCGGCCTGATGCAGGGCGGCGGTGGACATCGACTCCGAGAGCGTCAGCCGGTAGGCGTAGGCGTAGAGCCCGGCCGTGCGGTTCAGCCCGGGGGACTGCGCCTTCGGCGCCTTCGCGGACTGCGCTGTCGCGGACGGCGACGTCGAGGGCAGGGCGTTCGCGCTCACGGGTCTCTCCTCGGGTCTGCGCGCCCCGGTCGGGATCACGTCGAAGCCGATGCTAGGGCGCAGAGAACGATCGTTCTACCCTTGACTTTCTCAGCTCGTTATCGATACATACGCATCTACGTCCTCCGTCAGTCGCGCGCGGAGAGGATGCAGAATTCGTTCCCCTCCGGATCCGCGAGCACCACCCACGACTGCTCGCCCTGGCCCACGTCGATCCGAGTGGCGCCCAGCGCGATCAGCCGGTCGACCTCCGCCGCCTGATCGTCGGGGACGAAGTCGAGATGCAGGCGGTTCTTCACGGTCTTCTTCTCCGGGACGTCGAGGAAGAGCAGGCTCGGCCCGCGACCGGAGGCGGGCAGCAGCTCGATCCCCTCGTCGTCCTCGTCCACGACGTCCCAGCCGAGGGCCTCCTGCCACCAGTGCCCGAGGGCACGGAAGTCGGTGCAGTCGACGATGATCTCTTCGAAGCTCAGGCTCATGCCGCCGACGCTAATCGGCGTCCGCGGTGTCGCGGAAGGGGTCGCGGAGATCGGTGGAGAGAGCCCGGCCGCGGCTCCTGGGGAGGAGCTCGTGCCGAAGCGGCACGAGGGCTCGCACCGGAGTGCGTCGTCCGGCATCCTCGAGCGGAGCCGGACGGACGGATCGTGCTCGCGGAGGGGAACGACATGAGCGAGCACGGGCACAGCACCGAGCACGGCACCGAGCGCGGCAGTGCCCGGGAGCACTGGGAGGCGCGCTACTCCGACTCCGACCGCGTCTGGTCGGGCCGGCCGAACGCGACCCTCGTCGAGATCGTCGGCGGACTCGCCCCCGGCCGCGCGCTCGACCTGGGCTGCGGCGAGGGCGGCGACGTCCTCTGGCTGGCGGCGCAGGGCTGGGCCGTCACGGGCCTCGACCTCTCCGAGACCGCTCTCGAGCGGGCCCGCGCCGAGGCGCTCGCCCGGGGCCTCGTCATCGACGTCCGCCAGGCCGATCTCGGCGCCGACTGGCCGATCGAGGGTGTCTTCGACCTGGTCGCCTCGAGCTTCCTGCACTCGATGGTGGAGCTGCCGCGGATCCCGATCCTGCGTCGCGCCGCCGGCCTCGTCGCGCCGGGCGGTGTCCTCGCGGTGGTCTCGCACGCCGCCGCGCCGCCCTGGTCCGCGCACTCGCACCGGCACGAGGGCGGGCCCGTCCTCGCCTCGCCCGAGGAGGAGCTCGCCGCCCTCGCCCTCGATCCGGCCGAGTGGACGCCGCGGCTCGTCGAGACGCGCGAGCGGACCGCGACCGGCCCGGACGGCGAGGACACCGTCCTCCTCGACGGGGTCTTGCTCCTCGAGCGGCGGGCTGTCTCGACGCGCTGAACCCGCTGGGAGTCGCCGTCGCTCCTCCACAGGACGGGTTCCGAGGAGTCGTCGTCGGGTGGGCCCGAGCGGCCCCTCGGGTGTCGGTGGTCCCTGCTTGAATACGCGTATGGATGAGATCAGCGACGCGGACGCGGCGGAGGGACGGCCCGGGCCGGCCGCCGCCGTCGGCGCGGTGCTCGGCGTCGCCGCCGATCTCGGCCTGACATCGGCGCGGTTCCTGCTCACGCGTGCGGAGGCGCTTCATCTCGCCTATCGGACGGCGCTCGCCGCTCCCCAGGAGTTCGCCCGCGGCGGCAGCCTGTCCCGGAGCGAGGTGCGCGGCCTGGTCGAGCGCTCGATCCGTGCGGAGTTCGCGGTCGCGCTCCGCCTGTCGGAGCGGGAGGCGTCGAAGGTGCTCGATCACGCGGTCCTGCTGGTCGAGGATCTTCCGTGCACGCGCGCTCTGCTGGCCGCGGGCCGCCTGCTGTGGGAGGCGGGCGAGGTGATCTCCGCGACCGCCGCGACCCTGCCCGCCACCTCCCGCGCCGTCTACGACGAGCGCGCGGCCGAGGTCGCCCCGGAGGTGACGCCGACGCAGCTGAGGAGGATCGTCGCCCGCCTCCGCGACGAGCTGCACGAGGAGCCGCTCGCCCAGCGCCATGCCCGCGCCCGCCAGGACCGCGCCGTGTGGATCACGCCCGACGTCGACGGGATGGCCACGCTCTGCGCGCTGCTGCCCGCGCCGGACGCGAGGGGGATCGGGGATCGCCTCGACCGCATCGCCCGCTCCCTCCGGGAGGGCGGCGACGAGCGCACCTTGGCGCAGCTGAAGGCCGACGCGATGAGGGACCTGCTCCTCGACGGCGACATCGCCGGAACCACACCCGCGAGCGACGGTCCGGAGATGTCCGCGACGTACGTCCCCGGCGTCCGAGCCGAGGTGCGGCTCACCCTCGCCGCATCGACCGCCGCGGGTCTCGACGACGCACCCGCGGACCTCGACGGCTACGGCCTCGTCCCCGCCGACCTCGCCCGCGAACTGGTCGCCACCGGCGCGTCGTTCACCCGCGTGCTCACCGATCCGGACACCCGCGCGGTCGTCTCCGTCGGCCGCACCCACCGTGTCCCGCCGCCCCAGATGCGTCTGCACCTGCAGCTCCGGGATGAGACCTGCCGCTTCCCCGGCTGCACCCGCACCGCATCGCGAGCGGAGGCGGACCACACCCTCGAGTGGCGCAACGGCGGCGAGACGTCCCTCGACAACCTCGTCTCCCTCTGCACCGGCCACCACCACGTCCGCCACGGCGACCGCTGGACCTACGTCCGCCGCCCGGACGGCAGCATCGTCTGGACCACCCCGACCGGCCGCCTCGTCGTCGTCCGTCCGCCCGCGCTGGCCGGGGCGCCGCCGGGCCCCCGCTTCGAGGACGCACCGCCCCCGTTCTGACGCCCGGGTCTCGATACGCGCTGCGCTACTCGACCAGCATGGGGCTGCGCGCTCACTGCTCCGGGATGATTCGTGCTGATCGAGTAGCCCTCGCAGAGGGCGTATCGCGATCCACCCGGCAGTCCGCGGGCCGCCGTGCTGACTACCGTGTTCTCCGTACCCCGCACCCCCTTCTGGAGGCACCGTTGCCGCTCGATCCCTACCTCGCCGCCCGCCTGCCGCTGCTCGACGGCGTCGCCTACCCGCTCGACGCCGCGCAGGCGGCGAAGGTCGCCGAGTTCGAGGAGGACCCCGGCCCCTGGTCGCTCCCCGAGGGCGTCACGGTCACCGACTCCTCGATCGACGGCCCGCACGGCCCGATCCCCGTCCGCGTCTACGCGCCCGCCGCTCCCGTCTCCGCGCTCCTCTGGGTGCACGGCGGCGGCTTCCAGGCCGGCGACCTGGACATGCGCGAGTCGCACGTCGTCTCGGCCGAGCTCGCCGCCCGTGCGAGCAGCCGCGTCGTCTCGGTCGGCTACCGCCTCGCGAGCGCCGACGTCCGCTTCCCCGTGCCGCTCGACGACGTGCAGGCGGCCTGGCGCCACCTCCGCGCCGAGACCCTCGAGGCGCTGCCCGTCGCGATCGGCGGGGCGAGCGCCGGCGCCGCCCTGGCCCTCGCCGCGACCCTCCGCGAGCGCGACGCCGGCACCCGCCTCCCCGACCACGTGCTGCTCGCCTACCCGTTCTCGCACTTCCCCAACCCGGCGCTCGACGACGCCGTGATCCGCGAGCTGCTGCCGCTCCCGCCGCTGCTGCGCTTCCCGACCGCCGGCATCGAGGGCATGGTCCGCACCTACGTCGGGCGCCTCTCCGATCTGCCCCCGCACGCGCTCCCCGGCGCGGCGCCGCTGCACGGCCTGCCGCCGACCTCGGTCCTCGTCAACGAGTTCGACGAGCTCCGCGGCTCGGCCGAGCTGCTGCTGCGCCAGCTCGCGGAGGCGGGCGTCGCCGCGACCGGCTACCTCGCGCAGGGCATGCCGCACGGCCACCTCAACCGCACGCCCGCGCTGCCCGAGGTCGACCGCTCGCTGGCCTTCTTCGCGGCGCAACTGCGCACACTCGGGCGGTGAGGTCCCCGAACCCGCCCTCGGCGCACCGGCCAGCACGTGGTGATGAGATGTCCTGTCTGCGCGGTCACCGGTCGTCGGTGCTGGGCTGTGAGTGATGGCCGGAGCCGTACGCTGCCCACCGCGTGACAGTGGACCGGATTGACCGCCGGCCCGACGGTGTGTGCTCGCTCCGGTGCGCCTACCGACTCACCGCCCGACTGCGCCTCGCAGGGCGCTCCTGCTCACTCCTGCAGCAGATCGACCTCCCAGTTCGTGCGCTGGATCGCCGCGTCGAGGTCGCGCAGCTCGCGGGCGAGCACGTCGGCCCGCGCGCGCAGCTCACGCACCGGCAGCGCCGGCAGCCGCCGGAGCTCGCTGCGCAGCTGGCGGTAGCCGCGGTCGCCGGCCGCCGCATCGGCCGCCCGGACGACGATGCTGTGCTGTGCGCGCAGCGACTCGCGCCGGGCGAGCGCCGCGGTCAGCCGCACGCCGTCGGGCGTGGTCGCCGCCGTGTTGGTCAGGTTCACCGCGGTGACGAGGCGCTCCAGCGCATCCAGCGCGCGCAGGCACTCCGCCAGCAGCTCCGACGGGTCCTCCGTCGGCTCCTCCCCCTCCTGGTAGGAGGCGTTCGCGACGATCCGCGACTGGAGGGCCTCGATCCGCTTCTGCAGATCGGCCCGCTCGAGGAGTGCTTCGGCAAGCTTCATGACTCCAGGCAACCACACGCGCGGCATCCCTGCGGCCCGTCTAGGCTGCCGATCGTGCCGCTGCAGAATCACCCCGGAGACGTGGAGTTCCCCGTGCGCTCCCGGCTGCGCTACGCCCGCGTCGCGGACGCGCATCGGCGCGCTCCCGGCGGCGGGATCGGCCGCCGCGCGCTGCTGGTGACGGCGTGCGCCGCTCCGCTCGGGATCGTCGGCTTCGTCCTCGGCCTGGCGACCGCCGACGGCAGCACCGGTCTGCCGCTCTTCACCTTCGGCATCGGCCTCGTCTTCGGGCTCGCCCTGGCGTCCATCGCCTTCCAGATCCGCGACGCCGGCGCGCCCCGCCGGCAGCAGCTCGCCTACCGCGCCGAGGCGCGGACGCCCGCGCCGACCCTGCGCCAGCAGCAGCTGCTCGCCCTCGACGCTGTCAGCGACTTCTCCTTCGGCGGCTGGAACTCCTCGCTCGCCTTCCAGCCCACCTGGGCCGAGCTGCCCGCCGCGCTCCGCGCCCGCTTCGCCGACGGTGCCAAGGGCTCGCCCTGGCCGGAGCTGCCGATGCCCGCGCTCACCGAGCAGCGCGGCGCCCTCGACCGCGACTTCCGCATCGCCTCGGCCGAGGACGTCGAGCTCTTCGTCGCCGACGTCCTCGCCGGCGGCCCGCTGTCGACGCGCTTCGCCGAGGTCTCCGCCTCGGAGGACGCCGAGCGGATGCGCTCCCGGATCGCCGCCCTCACCGGCGAGAGCGAGTTCCACCTCCTCGAGCGCGCGCAGCCGATCGGCGACCGCCCGCCGGTGCTGCTGCTCGCCGGCGACGCCGAGCGCACGATCGGAGCGATCCGCTACGCCTACGTCGCCGGCTACCTCGCGGCCGACCGCGCCTGGCAGCTGCTGGAGACCATCGGCTCCCGCGTCTTCGCGCAGTACGGCGGCTGGGACGACTACTGGCGCGACGCCGCCGTCGCGATCGCGTTCCGCACGGACTCGCTGAGCGCCGTCCAGCAGTACCACCGCCTGCGCGGCGAGCTGACGGCATCGGCCTGGCCGGCCGCGAGCACGCCGTATCCGGAGAGCGGATCGTGACCGAGCCGCGTCACGATCCCGACGCGCTCGATCCCCACGCGCCCGACGACCGCGACCCCGCCCAGCAGGCGCTCGAGGCGATCCAGCGGATCAGCAGCGGAGGCGATCCCGCCGCGGCGGCCTTCGCGCTGTCCAACGAGTGGACCGACCGCCAGGTCGACCGGCTCAAGGCCCTGTGGCGCCGGTCGCGCCGGGACATCGGAGGCTCATAGGCGAGTCATAGGGGACGGCCTGCCGCGCCGGTCACCCTGGGGTTCCCCGAGCCCCCGAGTGACAAGGATCCCCCGATGACCCGCATCCCCGAGCCCGACCGCACCGCCGACGGCCTCCGCTACGAGGGCCGCACCCTCGACCGCCCCGACGACGAGGTCGTCGACCAGGGGCTTCCCTTCGACGTCCGGACTCTGCTGGGACGCCGGATGTTCGATCGCCGCCGCGTGCTCGGCCTGATCGGGGCCGGCGCCGCCACGACGGCGCTCGCCGCCTGCTCGGCCGCCGCAGGCAGTGCCTCCGGAACCGCGACGGGCACCGCGAGCAGCAGCGCCGCCGCGACCACCGGGGAGATCCCCGACGAGACCGCCGGCCCCTACCCGGGCGACGGTTCGAACGGCCCCGATGTGCTGAGCGACTCCGGCATCGTCCGCAGCGACCTCCGCTCGAGCATCGACGGCGGCGCCACGGCGGCGGGTGTGCCGCTGGCGCTCACCCTGACGATCCTGGACACCGCGAACGGCGGCGTCCCGTTCGAGAACGCCGCCGTCTACGTCTGGCACTGCGACGCGGCGGGCGGCTACTCGATGTACTCCGACGGCATCACCGAGGAGACCTACCTCCGCGGTGTGCAGATCGCCGACGCGAACGGCGAGGTCGCCTACACCTCGATCGTCCCCGCCTGCTACTCCGGGCGCTGGCCGCACATCCACTTCGAGGTCTACCCCGACGTCGACGCGATCAGCGACTCCGGCAACGCCGTCGCGACCTCGCAGCTGGCCGTCCCCGAGGACGCCTGCACCGCGGTCTACGCGCTCAGCGGCTACGAGGGCTCGAGCGAGAACCTCGCCCGGGTCAGCCTCGACGACGACAACGTCTTCGGCGACGACGGCGGAGCGCTGCAGCTGGCGACCGCGACCGGCGACGCGACCTCCGGCTACCGCTTCGCCCTCACGGTCCGCGTCGACACGACGACCGAGCCGACGGGCGGCAGCGTCCCGGCCGGCGGCGGAGCAGGCGGCGGCGCGGGTGGACGCCCGCCCTCGGCCTGACCGCGCCCGGCGTGCCAGGCTTGCCGCATGGCTGCGGAGGTGGGTGCGGATCTCGAGGTGTCCGCGCGCCTGACGATCCCCGCCTCCGAGCTGCAGTGGCGGTTCTCGCGCTCCTCCGGCCCGGGCGGGCAGCACGTCAACACCTCCGACAGCCGCGTGCAGCTCACCTGGAGCGTCGCGGAGTCCCCGACACTGACCGAGGACCAGCGAGCGCGCCTGCTCGAGCGCCTCGCCTCGCGCCTGGTCTCCGGAGCGATCACCGCGACGGTGTCGCAGGAGCGCTCGCAGCTGCGCAACCGCGAGGTCGCCCTCACGACCCTCCGCGACCTGGTCGCCGCGGCGCTCGCCCCGCCCGCCGCTCAGCGCCGGCCGACCCGTCCCACCCGCGGCTCCGGCCGCCGCCACCTGGCCAGCAAGCAGCAGCGCTCCGCCACCAAGCAGCAGCGCCGCCGCCCGACCGCGGAGTAGGCCGCTGGCGGAGTGCCGGCGCTAGACCCGGTCGCTCCGCCACTCCGCCGCGAGCTCCTCGCCGCGGGCGAAGGCCTGCTCCTCGCGCTCGCGCAGCTCGACGCGGCGGATCTTGCCCGAGATGGTCTTGGGCAGCTCGTGGAACTCGATCCGGCGCACCCGCTCGAACGACGAGAGCAGCGCGTCGGTGTGGCGGAAGACGGCCGCGGCGGTCTCGGCGGTCGGCTCCCAGCCCTCCGCCAGGGTGACGTAAGCCTTGACCACGCTGTGCCGCGTCGGGTCGGGCGCCGGGACGACCGCCGACTCGGCGACGGCGGGGTGCTGCAGCAGCACGCTCTCCACCTCGAAGGGCGAGATCTTGAAGTCGGAGGACTTGAAGATGTCGTCGGTGCGGCCGATGAAGGTGATGGTGCCGTCGACGGCGCGGACGGCGACGTCGCCGGTGTGGAAGTAGCCGTCGGCCCGGGCGCGCGAGGTGCGCTCGTCGTCACCGAGGTAGCCGGACATCAGGTTGACCGGCTCGGTGGAGAGATCGAGGCAGATCTCCCCGGTGGAGGCGGGCTCGCCGGTGACCGGGTCGATCAGCGCGATCGCGACGCCCGGCAGCGGCCGGCCCATCGCTCCGGAGACGACCTCGGCGCCGGGCGGGTTGGCGATGATCGCCGTGGTCTCGGTCTGGCCGTAGCCGTCGCGGATGGTGAGGCCCCAGTCGCGCTCGACGGTCGCGATCACCTCGGGGTTCAGCGGCTCGCCCGCCGAGAGGATCTCGCCGAGCGCGCGCGGCCGGGCGCCGAGGTCGGACTGGATCAGCATCCGCCAGACCGTCGGCGGCGCGCAGAAGGTGGTGACGCCGGCGCGGTCCAGCTGCTCGCGCAGCGCGACCGGCGAGAAGCGGCCGTAGTTGTAGACGAACACCGTCGCCTCGGCGTTCCACGGCGCGAAGAAGCAGCTCCACGCGTGCTTGCCCCAGCCGGGCGAGCTGATCGCCGAGTGCACGTCGCCCGGCCGCACGCCGAGCCAGTACATCGTGCTGAGGTGGCCGACCGGGTACGACTCGTGCGTGTGCACGACCATCTTCGGCTTCGAGGTGGTCCCCGAGGTGAAGTAGACGAGGCAGGCGTCGGTGCTGTCGACGACGACGGCCGGGGCGATGCCGGGGGCCTCGATCGAGTCGGCGTAGTCGAGCCAGCCGTCGGGTACGGCACCGCCGGGGCCGCCCACCGCGATCAGACCGACGTCCTTCGCCAGGCCCTCGAACTTCGCGGTCTCGGTCGCATCGGCGATCACGTGCGCGACCTCGCCGCGCTCGAGGCGGTCGGCCAGGTCGGCGGGGGAGAGGAGGGTCGTGGTGGGCAGGATGACCGCGCCGAGCTTCATGATCGCGAGCATCGACTCCCACAGCTCGACCCGGTTGCCGAGCATGAGCATCACGTGGTCGCCCTGCTCGACGCCGACGGAGTGCAGCCAGGCGGCGACCTCGTCGGAGCGCCAGCGCATCTCGTCGAACGAGACCTTCGTCTCCGAGCCGTCCTCCTCGACGATCCAGAGGGCGGTCTTCTCGTTGCCGATGGCGATCTCGTCGAACCAGTCGACGGCCCAGTTGAACTGCGGGCCGACGTCCGGCCAGCGGAAGGCGTCCGCGGCGGCCGCCGCGTCGGTGCGGTGCTGGAGCAGGGTGTCGCGCGCGGCGCGGAAGCGCCCGGTGGGGTTCATCCGACCATTCTCTCGCGCCGCCGCGGCTTCCAGGGGGGCCTCAGTACTTGATCGACTGCCCGCCGTCGATCGGCAGCACGACCGCGTTGATGTAGGAGGCGTCGTCCGAGAGCAGGAAGGCGACGACCGAGGCGATCTCGGCGGCCTCGCCGTAGCGCTTGGTCGGGTTCACCTGGATGAACTCCTCCGCGGCCTTGCGCGGGTTCTCGGCGTCGAGCTGCTTCATCGAGTTCTCGACCATCGGCGTCCAGATGGCTCCCGGGGCGATCGCGTTGATCCGGATGCCGTACTGCCCGTACTCGATGCCGGAGTTGCGGGTGAGGCCGACGACGCCGTGCTTCGCGGCCGCGTAGCCGGACTGGTTGCCGATGCCGGTGATGCCGCCGACGCTCGCGGTGTTGACGACCATGCCCGAGCCCTGCTCGCGCATCACCTTCAGCACCTTCTCGAGGCCGAGGAACACGCCGCGCAGGTTGATCGCGACGACCTTGTCGAACTCGTCGGCGGTGAAGTCCTCGGTGCGGTTCTGGCGGCCCTCGATGCCGGCGTTGTTGAAGAAGCCGTCGATCCGGCCGAAGCGCGCCAGGGTCTGCGCGACGTAGTCGTCGACGTCGGACGCCTTCGACACGTCCGCGATCACGGTGAGCGACTCGGTGCCCTCGGGGAGCGCCCCGACGGTCGCGGCGAGTCCCTGCTCGGAGACGTCGACGAGGGCGAGCTTCGCGCCCTCCGCGGCGAGGCGGACGGCGGTGGCGCGACCGAGGCCGGAGCCGCCTCCGGTGATGAGGACGACGCGATCGGTGAAGCGGGTGCTGCTGATATCCATAGCCCCACGATATACCTAGTGCTGCTCGGGAATCTGGGCGCCGGCTCCGTGCTGCCTCCGGCGCTCGGTGCCTGGCAACCGCCGCAGAGACAGTCCCGCTCGGCGGCCGCCTCGGGTAGACCGGAGGGACCGACACGAGCAGGGGGAGCCGTGAAGAGCTTCAGAAGAACGATGACCACCGGCGCCGTTCTGGCGCTGAGCGGGCTGGCGCTGGCCGCCTGCACCGCCCCGGCGGAGAGCGGGGCGGAGGCGACGCCGACCGTCTCGGAGGCGCCCGCCGCCTCCTCGACCGCGTCCGCGAGCCCCGGCGACCGGCCGATCGGCCCGGTGCGACTGCCGGAGGGCGCGACCGCCGCCGTCGAGTGGATCGACGAGACCGGCGCGGTCGAGCCGCAGACCGTGCGCCTCGCCGGCGAGCCGCTGCACGTGACGGTCTCCGTCGTCTGCGACACCGCCGACGCCGAGGTGACCGTCGAGGTCGAGGGCCTGATGACGACCGGCTCGTCCTGCGTCTACGACCCGGGCACCACCCGCACGACGAGCAACGGCGGCGGCAACACCGGCTCGATGGAGATCGCCGTCGACCAGGACGCCCGCATCACCGTGACGACCGACCCCGCCGACGCCCACTGGTCCGGCGCCGTCTCGACCGGCCCGCGCACGGTCCCGCTCGGCTAGCGCCCGCCGGCCCCGGTTCCGCGTCCCGAGCCCCGTCCGACCAGACGCGAACCGGGCCCTGCGAGCATCGCGAACCCCGTTCGGCGCCCACTCGCAGCGAGGGCGCTGCGCGAATCGACTCGGACAGGGGCCCGCGAGCATCGTGGAGCCCGTGGGGCGTCCACTCGCGGCTGCGGCCCTGCGGGCGAGCCGGTCCACTCGCGGGGGTCAGCCCAGCGGCACGCCCAGGGCGGCCATGAACGGGACGGCGTCGACCGCCTCGCCGTCGACGCGGGTCTCGAAGTGCAGGTGGCAGCCCGTGGAGGCGCCGGTCGAGCCGCGGGTCGCGATGACCTCGCCCGCGACGACGGTGTCGCCGACGTCGACGAGCAGGTCGGTGTTGTGCGCGTAGCCGGTCTCGATGCCGCCGCCGTTGTCGAGCAGGATCCAGTTGCCGTAGCTGCCGGAGTAGGCGGCCTCCTCGACGGTGCCGCTCGCGGCCGCGAGGACCGGGGTCCCGCAGGCGCCGGCGAGGTCGGTGCCCTTGTGGAAGAGGTTCACGCCGGACACGGGCTGGTCCGGACGGGGGCCGTAGCTGCTGCTGATGCGGCCGGAGATCGGCAGCACCCAGGCGCCGGAGACCCCGGCGGCCGCGGCCGTCGACTCGCCCGCGCCGGCGGTGATCTCGTCGAGCGAGGCGGTGGGCACGAGCACCTCGGGCTTGGCCTCGGCGGCGAAGGCGTCGCGGGTGACGCTCTGCTGGACGACTCCGGCGGCGACGAAGCTCTGCGGGCGGGCCGCGGCGACGGCGTTCGCGGTGTCGGTCGCGACGGCGGACTCCGGGGTGTCGCCGACCGCGAAGGCGGGCATCGTCGAGGTGACGGCCAGGCCGACCACGAAGGTCATCGCGGCGAGGGCGGAGAAGCGGCGCTTCGAGGAGGGGCCGGCGGCGGTGCCGCGGGCCGTGCGGCGGGCGGTGACCTGCTCGGCCTCGCGCTGCTCGCGCAGTTGCCGGCGGGTCGGAAGGGGCTGCGCGGTCGCGGCGGAGACGGGGGCCGGGGCGTGGTCGGAGTGGTGCATGCAGTCGTGGTTTCCGGGTCGTTCGCCGCGGTGGAACGGGGGGCGCGGCAGGGCGGGTCGGGGGCGGCGGAGCGCTCAGCGGGGCTCAGCAGGTGGTGCTCAGGGGGTTGACAGCCGGGGCTCAGGGGGCCGCGCGGCGACCCTCCAGAGTACCCGCGCAGCTCCGGAACGCCACTGGGAGAATGCCGAGCGGTGCGCGGTATCGAACCGGAGCGGTCAGGCGAGCGCCTCCGCACAGGAGCGCAGCAGGGCGTGCAGCTCCCGGATCCGAGCCCCGTCGAGCCCTGTCAGCATGCGCTCCTCGACCGCCCGGACGGCCGCGCTCGCCTCGCCGAGCAGCTCTTCGCCGGACGCCGTGAGGCGCGTCGGCAGCGCCCGCCCGCTCGGCGCCGTCTCCGCGCGGATCAGGTGGCCGTCGCGCTCCAGCGACTGCAGCAGGACGTTCATCGACTGGCGTGTCACGAAGGCGCCGCGCGCGAGCTCCGAGCCGGACAGGCCCGGCCGGTGCGCCAGCAGCTCGAGGCAGGAGTAGGCGGTGACCGTGATCCCGAGCGGCCGCAGCGCCGCCTCCATCGCGACGCGCAGGGCGCTGGACGCCTCCTTCAGCACATAGCCGACGGAGGTGTCCAGCTCGATCCGCGCGGTGCTCTCGCCGTCTTGACTCATGTCAGTAGTCTGACATACGCTCGATGTAAGGAAACTGACACGCACCACCGACGGAAGGCATTCCCATGACGGTCACCGGCCCCGACTTCCTCTCCCTCCAGGTCCGCGACCTCGAGCGCTCCGCCGAGTTCTACGAGACCCGCCTCGGCCTCTCCCGCCGCCCCGGCCCGCCGCACGCCGTCGTCTTCGACACCAAGCCGATCCCCTTCGCCATCCGCGACCTGATGCCGGGCACCGAGCTCCCCGCCGAGCCCGGCCGCGGCGTCGCCCTCTGGCTGCACGCCACCGAGGTCGCCGCCCTGCACGACGACCTCGCCGCCGCCGGCGTCCCGATCACATCGGCCCCTGCCGAGGGCCCCTTCGGCCTGACCTTCACCTTCGCCGACCCGGACGGCTACCTGATCACCCTCCACGACCGCGCCTGACGCACCTGCGACTGCGAGACGCTAGGCGTCCGCGCCCGCCGGCTGCCAGAGCTGGAGGCGGTTGCCCTCGGGGTCGTGCAGGTCGGCGAAGCGGCCGTTCGGGTAGGTCTCGGGATCGATCTCGACGGTGATGCCCGCGGCGCGGAGCTGGGCGACGAGCGCGTCGAGCGAGTGCACGCGGAGGTTGAGGGTCCAGCCGGCGGGGCCGAGCGGCTCGGAGCCGGCCGGCATCGGGGCGAGGACGGTGGTGCCGGCGTCCTGGCGCCACGAGGGGGCTCCGTACTCCATCGGCACCTCGTCGATGCCGAGCTGCTCGGCGTACCAGCGCGCCAGCGCCTCCGGGTCGCGCGCGGCGAAGAAGAAGCCGCCGATGCCCGTGACCCTCTCGCGCGACACGATCAGTACCGGCCGCTCGTGAAGACCAGCAGGGCGATCAGGCCCGCGAGCGTCGCAGCGACGCCGGAGCCGAGGCGCCACCACATCCAGCGGTCGCGCTTGGGGCCGCGCATCGGGCGGCGCAGCCCGTGCCTGCCGGAGTAGCCGCCGTGGTTCGGAGTGAAGACCATGAGGACCAGCCTGCACCACCCCCCCTCGAAGAGACGCTGCCTCAGGCGCTCCACTCGCTGTCGTCGCGCCAGGGGGCGAGGTCGACCTCGTTGCCCTCGGGGTCGGCGAGGGTCCACCACTCCGGAGCGTTCTCCTCGTTCACGACGCGGCCGCCGGCGGCGAGGGCCGCGGCGAGGCGGGCCTCGATCGCGTCGCGGGGCAGGTAGAGGTCGAGGTGGATCGTGTTGCGCTCCGCCCGCGGCTCCTCGATCCGCTGGATCCAGAGATCCGGGCCGAGAGCGCGCGGGTCGGCGAGATCGGCGTCCTCGACGGGGGAGTAGCCGAGCACGGCCCGCCAGAAGGCGCGCACCGCGGCGACGTCGACGGCGTCGATCGCGATCTGCAGGCTCTGCACCGCGGCCGGCTCGGCGGCGAGGCCGAGCGCGCGGGCGGCGGCGGAGATCTCGCGCGCCAGGCCGAGGTCGCGCTCGCTGATGTCGCCGACGTCGTGGCTGATGAGGCGCACCCCGACGCCGCCGTAGCGCAGATCGACGTCGGGGTGGTGGCCGGCCTCCTCGGCGAGGGCGGCGATCGCGGCGATGAGGGCGGCCCCCGCGGCGAAGGAGCCGGCCCCGCGATCGCCGGTGCGGAAGTAGGCGCGGGCGCCGTCGCCGACGACCCGCCAGTCGGCGGTGCCGGGGGCGGAGCGGAAGTCGCGCGGGGAGATCGCATCGGTCATGCGGCAGTTGTACTCCCCTCCCGCCCGGCTGCCCAGGCCCTCCGCCGCCCAGGCCTGTCCGATGCCCGCTCGCTACGGTGGACCCACGACCGATCGGGTCGACGAGTGTGAGGAGCGAGCATGGCGCAGCAGAAGAAGTCGGATTCGAAGAAGTCGTCGCAGAAGAAGGACGACAAGGCGGCGCAGAAGCGCGCGAAGAAGGCCCTGGCGAAGGCCGAGAAGTCGGTGCGCGCGGCCCACGACGCCGTCCGCGACTCCAGCAAGAAGCTGCGCAAGAAGGCCCGCAAGCTCGCGGAGCAGACCGACAAGCTGAAGCGCCGGCAGGAGAAGGCCGCGAAGAAGGCGGCCCAGGCCGAGAAGCGCAGCACGCCCACCGCGCCCAAGCACGTCGTCGAGCGCGAGCACGTCGCCGTCGGCGCGGCCGACCCGTCGGTCACGCCCGACCTCACGCTGCCGCTGCCCAGCGCGCCGCACGAGGACCAGGACCAGGACCAGGACCGGGACCAGGACCAGGACCAGGACCAGGAGCAGGCTCCGGAGGAGCAGCCCGCCCCCGACGCCGACCCCGAGCACGTGCCGGATCTCACGCCGCCGCTGCCGCACTCCTCGAACTGAGCGAACCCCGCGGGACGCCCCTACCCTGAGATTCTGCACAGGGTAGCCCGGCGCGCCGCTCGGAGAGGTGAACAGCCGGTGAACGCCCCGGCGATCGCTTCCGAGCGGCCCGTGCGGGCGGGAGGATCTCCTCCGTGGATCCCTTCATCCTTCTCGCGCTCGTCATCGTCACCGCCCTGGCGTTCGACTTCACCAACGGCTTCCACGACACGGCGAACGCGATGGCCACGTCCATCGCGACCGGCGCGTTGAAGCCGAAGGTGGCCGTCACCCTCTCCGCCGTCCTCAACCTGGTCGGCGCGTTCCTCAGCATCGAGGTGGCGCTGACCGTCACCAACGCGGTCGTCAAGATCCAGGACTCCAGTGGCGCGCCCGATCCGGCGCTGCTCGAGGGCGGCGGTTCGGCGCTGCTGCTGATCGTGCTCGCCGGCCTGATCGGCGGCATCGTCTGGAACCTGCTCACCTGGCTGCTCGGCCTGCCCTCGAGCTCGTCGCACGCGCTCTTCGGCGGCCTGATCGGCTCGGCGCTCGCCGGCCTCGGCCTCAACGGCGTCAACTGGGCGGGCGACGGCTCGAAGCTCGACGGCGTCGTCGGCAAGGTGATCCTGCCCGCGCTGATGTCCCCGGTGCTCGCCGGCGCGGTCGCCGCGATCGGCACCTGGCTCGTCTTCCGCGTGATCGGCAACCTGGCCGACCGCCGCATCCACCGCGGCTTCCGGATCGGCCAGATCGGCAGCGCCTCGCTCGTCTCGCTCGCGCACGGCACCAACGACGCGCAGAAGACCATGGGCGTCATCACCCTCGCGCTGATCGCGGCCGGTGGCTGGAGCGACACCGAGTCGGTGCCGTTCTGGGTCAAGCTCAGCTGCGCGCTCGCCATCTCGCTCGGCACCTATATCGGCGGCTGGCGGATCATCCGCACCGTCGGCAAGGGCCTCGTCGAGATCGACACCCCGCAGGGCATGGCCGCCGAGAGCGCCTCCGCCGCGGTCATCCTCGCCTCCAGCCACCTCGGCTTCGCCCTCTCGACCACGCACGTCGCGACCGGCTCGATCCTCGGCTCCGGCGTCGGCCGGCCCGGCGCGCAGGTCCGCTGGCGCGTCGCTCTCCGGATGGTGATCGCCTGGGTGATCACGCTCCCCGCCGCCGCCCTGATGGGCGCCGTGATGTGGTGGATCGGCCACCTGGTCGGCGGGGCCGCGGGCGGCATCCTGATGACCGCCGTGCTCGTCGCCGTCGCCGTCTTCATCTACGTCCGCTCGCGCCGCGACAGCATCGGCGCCCACAACGTCAACGACGAGTGGTCGGACGCGGGCACCGCGGCCAAGCAGACCGCCGGCGTCTAGCCCACCACCGACTCGGAAGGACCGATCCGTGCTCTCCCTCTTCTTCAGCGCCGCCGGCCAGGTGGCGGTCGTCGCCCTGATCCTCGGGGCCGGTCTGCCGGTGCTCTTCGCCGTCGGCGTCCGCTCGTTCGCCCTCGCCGACGGATCCACCGGCACGGCACCGGCCCCCGGCGGCCTGCCCGCGCCGCTGCTCCGCGCGCTCGGCGTGCTCTGCTTCGTGCTCGTGGTGGGCGCCGTGGCCGTCGGCCTCAGCGTCATCATCGCCACGGGCCTCGGCCAGGCCGTGAGCTTCGAGCACGTCTTCCCGACGTTCGTCCCCAAGGGCTGAGCATGGCGGCGACCGACCCGGCAGCGCCCGACTCCGCTCCCGCGGACGGCGTCGTGGCGCGGGTGGTCAGCTGGCTCCGGGCGGGCTACCCCTCCGGGGTGCCCGAGACCGACTACGTGCCGCTGCTCGGCCTCCTCCAGCGCAGCCTGACCCGCGACGAGCTGGAGCAGGTCGTCCGGCAGCTGCTCTCCGACGCCGTGCGCGCCGACGCCGCGGGCGAGGAGTTCTCGGCGGCCCGGATGCGCGCCCGCATCGAGGAGACGCTGCTCGGGCCCGCGCTGCCCGAGGACCTCGTCCGGGTCTCGGCCCGGCTCGCGAGCGCGGGCTGGCCGCTGGCCCGCCCGGAGGAGCTCGCGGAGCCGGAGCGCCCGGCCTCCGAGCGCGCGGGACTCGTCACCCGCGTCGTCCGCTGGCTGCGCGCAGGCTACCCCTCGGGGCTGCCCGAGCAGGACTTCGTGCCGCTGCTCGCGCTGCTGCGCCGCCGGCTCTCCGACGAGGAGGTCGCGGAGGTCGCGGCCCGCCTCGCCGCGGAGGGCGGGCTGGCCACGAGCCGCGTCGACGTCGGCACGGCGATCGCCGGGGTCACCTCGGAGCTGCCGTCCGACGCGGACATCGAGCGGGTCCGGCTCTCGCTGGCCGAGCACGGCTGGCCGGAGGAGCTCGCGAGCTGAGCGGCCCGGTGCAGGCCCCTCAGGCCAGCAGCACGCGGTGCGGGTAGGGGTCGTGGCTGAAGCAGAGGATGATCCCCGCGGCCTCGAGGCGCTCCAGCTCGAGCGACGTGCGGTGGTGCGCCTCCGCGTGGTGGCTGATCAGCCGGGGGAGGAAGCGCAGCCGGTCGGACCAGGTCAGGAACTCGCGGCCCCAGGCCGCGTCGCCGGCCAGCAGCACGCGGCCCTCGACCAGAGCGCCGAGGTGGCCGCTCGCGTGCCCGGGCAGCGGGGCGATCACGAAGCGGCCGTCGCCGAAGAGGTCGTAGCCGGCGACGCCGCTGGGAGTCGTCGCCACCGGCTGGTCGTCGACGAGCGTCGCCGTGTCCGCCCAGGTCGGGATCAGCGCCGCGAACACGCCGTCGGTGATCCGGCTCCGCTCGATCGTCGCGAGCTGCCCGCGCGAGAGCACGAGCGTCGCGTCGGGGAACCAGCGCAGGCCTCCGACGTGGTCGGGGTGCAGGTGCGAGAGCACGACCGTGTCGATGTCGGACGGCGCGAGGCCGAGGGCCGCGAGCCGCCGGTCGATCGTCTCGTCGGCGCCGACACGGGCCGGGAGGATCCGCCGGTAGAGCGCGCCGACCGCGCCGGTGCCGCGCAGCGTCGGCGGGTAGCCGGTGTCGAAGAGCACGCGCCGGCCGCTCGGGTGCGTGTAGAGGAAGGCGGCGGAGGGGAAGGTGCGGCGGGCCGGATCGCCGCCGCGGAAGACGCGCGAGAGCGGGAAGCTCGTCTCGCCGCAGGCGAACACCTGGAGGCGCGGCTCACTCATGCGCGCTCCGGTAGTGCTCGCCGACCGTCCGCAGGCCGTCCGCGAGCGGCACGCGCGGCGCGTAGCCGAGCTCGGCGCGCGCCCGCGAGATGTCGAGCGTCTGCGCGTAGGCGAGCGTCGCGACCGTGTAGCGGGTGAACGGCGGCTCCGCGCCGCCCGGGAGCGCCGCGTACACGCGCTCGAGGACGACCGCGAGCGCGCTGAGCACCCCCAGGTCCACCGTCAGGTAGCGCGGCTCCTCGCCCGACGCCTCGAAGAAGCGGTCGAGCAGGTCGCCGAGCGGGGCCGGCTCGCCGTTGGTGATGTTGTAGACGCCGCCGGCTGCGACCGGGGCGTCGGCGGCGAGTCGGAGTGCGAGGGCCGCGTTCTCGACGCAGGTGATGTCGACCGGGTTGCGTCCGCCGTCGAAGAGCGGGACGCCGCGGCGCCGGCTCGCCGCGACGAACCGCGGGATCAGGCTCGGGTCGCCGACGCCGATCAGCCCGCGGGGCCGCAGGATCACCAGCTCCGGGATCCGGCCGGCGGCGTGCGCCTCCTGCAGCAGCCGCTCGGCGGCGATCTTGCTGCGGATGTAGAGGCTCATCCGGTTGCCGGTGTCGACGTCCTCCTCGCGGATGCCGAGCCGGTGGCGCCGGGCGGAGTAGATGCTCGGCGAGGAGACGAAGACGATCCGGCGGATCCCGCAGCGCTCGGCGAGGTCGATCATCGCCGCGGTGCCCGCGACGTTCGCCGCGTGGAACTCGCGCCAGCGGCCCCACGGGCTGGAGAGGGCGGCGGCGTGCACGAGCACGTCGGCGCGGACGTCGCGGGTCGCGAGCTCGGCGAGGTCCGCCTCGATCGTCTCGGCGCCGAGGGCGGCCAGCCGGGCGAGTGCGGCGGCGTTGCGGCCGGTCGCGAGCACCTCGTCGCCGGCGGCCAGGAACTCGGCGACCGCGTGGCCGCCGAGGAAGCCGGTCGCCCCGGTGATCAGGACGCGGCGGGGCCCGGGCTGCTCAGCGGAATCCCGGGCGTCAGCGGACATCGACGACCTCCGCGACGCCCGCGCGGCCCCAGCGCTTGCGGCCCCAGTACCAGAGCAGGATCCCGAGGTAGCCGAGCGCCTTGCCCTTGCGGATCGACATCCGGACGACCGCCTTCCGGTCCAGCCGCGCCTGCGCGCGCGGGATCACCCGGCAGACCTTCAGGTGCAGCTCCAGGTCCTCGTCGGTGTCGTCGATGCTCGAGCGCGGGAAGCCGCCGACCTCGAGGTAGAGGGCGGCGTCGATCGCGAGGTTCGAGCCGGCCGCCATGAACATCCGGTAGCGCTGGCCGGGCCGGCGGTAGAAGACGCCGGGGGCGTGCTCCATCAGGCGGATCATCGCCGTGCCGATCACGCCGTCGTACCAGCGGTAGACCGGCTCGTCGGTGCGCGGCACGAGCCGGCCGCCGATGAAGCGCGCGCCGCCGGCGACGTCCGCCTTGAGCCGCGCCACCCAGTCCGGGGCGGGCAGGCAGTCCGCGTCGGTGCGCGCGACCGTCGTGGCGCCGTGCGCGATGGCGTGGCGGAAGCCGGTGTCCGAGGCGGCTCCGGTGCCCTTCTGCGGCTCGTCGATCACGAGGACCGGACGGTCGGGCCGCCGGGTCCGGAACGCGTCGATCACCGCGCGGGAGCGGTCGGTGCTGCCGTTGTCGACGAGCAGCAGGGTGAAGCCGGGATCCGTCTGGTCGGCGAGGGCGTCGAGGGCGCCGCCGAGCAGCTTCTCCTCGTCGTAGAAGGGCACGACCACCCAGAACGCGCCACGATCCAAGCCAGACCCCCCTTCCGTCCCGCCGGAGCCTAGCGCGAGCACGGGCGGCGTCATCGGCGCTATACAGGACCGTGGCCGCTGCGATCCCGCTCCTCCTGCCCGTGCGCGTGCTCGGCACCGGCGAGGCCCTGCCCGCGCGCGTGGTCCCGACCGGCGAGGTCGCCGCGCTCTGCGGGATCGACGCCGGCGAGGCGGCGCGCCGCTCCGGAGTCCTCACCCGGCACTGGCTCGCCGACGACGAGGACCCGCTCGAGCTCGGCCTGCTCGCCGCCCGGCGGGCGCTGGCCGCGGCGGGGATCGACGCGCGCGACGTCGACGTCGTGCTGAACGCCTCCGGAACCCAGCTGCAGGCGATCCCGGACGGCGGCGCGCTGATCGCCGCAGGCCTCGGCCTCGAGGACGTCTCGGCCTACAGCCTCAACGCGACCTGCCTCTCGTTCCTCTTCGCGCTGCAGGAAGCCGGCTTCCTGCTCGCGACCGGCCGCGCCGAGCGGGTGCTCGTCGTCTCGACCGAGGGCGGCAGCCGCGGCATCGACCTCCGCCAGCCCGAGAGCGCGCTGCTCTTCGGTGACGCGGCGGCCGCCGTCGTCCTCGGTCGGGCCGATCGGCCGGAGCAGGGCATCGTCACCTCGCGCTTCGAGACCCGCCCGAGCGGCGTCCGGCACGCCGAGATCCGCGGCTTCGGCTCGCGCATCCGGATCGAGGACGCCCCGGGGCGTCTCGACGACTTCCGCTTCGACATGCACGGCGGCGCGCTGCTCGTGGACGCCCTGCGGCACTTCCCGGCCTTCCTCGAGCGCGTGCGGCCCGGCCTGGGCGCGGGCCTGCCGGGCGTCGACCGCGTCGTGCCGCACCAGACCAGCAAGGCGGGCCTGGAGGGCATGGCGCGGCTCTGGGGTCGCGAGCGGATGGTGATCACCCTGCCCGAGGTCGGCAACACGATCGGCGCGGCGATCCCGCTCGCCCTGCACCGCGCCCGCGTCCAGGAGGGCGAGTCGGTGCTTCTGGTCGGCACCGGCGCGGGCACGCACTACGGAGCGGTGATCCTGCAGGCCTGAGAACGGTCGGATCGAGCGCTCACCAGGCCTGCCCCGCTCACCACGTGCTGACGGTCGTGCGGGTGATCACCCACTCGTCGCCGACCGGCACCAGCCGGCTGGTGAGCTGCAGCCGCCAGGTGGCATGCAGCGAGCCGATCGTCGCCTCGGTCAGCGTGCGCGAGACGAGCACCGGATGCGCGGCCGTGCCGGAGACCGCGCTCTCGACGTGGTCGATCGCGTGGTACTCCTTCAGGCCCTCGGCGATGTCGTCCATCCAGTCGAGCTTCGACTGCACGAGCCCGGTCGGGTGCTCGATCACGAAGCGGGTGTCGAGCAGTGCGTCGAGCACGGGGAGGTCGACGAACACCAGCGCGTCGAAGAGCTCGTCGTGCGCGTCGCGGGGCTCGGCCTCGCCCGGTGTCATGGCGCCCGGTGTCATGTCCTCCGGCATCACGGCGTCCTCCGCATCGAGGGCGGCGCGGTCGTCGCGCGGCGCACCAGCTGGGTCGGCAGCTGCACGTGCAGCGAGGGGGGAGTTCCGCCCGCCATCAGCGTGATCAGCATCTCGGCCGCCGTCGCGCCGAGCGTCTGCATCGGCTGGCGGATCGTCGTCAGCGGCGGATCGAAGCGGGCCGCCTCGGGCACGTCGTCGAAGCCGACCACCGAGAGGTCGCGCGGCACGTCGAGCCCGAGGTGCGCGGCCGTCTCGATGATCGCCAGGGCCGAGACGTCGTTCGCGGCGAAGACCGCGGTCGGCCGGTCGGCCAGGGAGAGCATCGTCGACGCCGGCAGCCGCGCCGTGTCGTGGTGGTAGCTGCCCACCCGGAGCAGGCGCTCGTCGAACGCGATCCCCGCCTCCGACAGGCCGGCGCGGTAGCCGGCCTCGCGCAGCCGGGCCGAGCGCAGGTCGACGCGGCCGGCGACGAAGCCGATGCGCCGGTGACCGAGGGCGACGAGGTGGCGCACCGCCTGGAGCGCGCCGCCGAAGCTGTCGGACTCGACGGTCGGCAGGTCGGCCCGGCCGGTGTGCGGGTCGACGGCGACGAGCGGGATGTCGGACGGGGCGCTGACCACCGTCGGCGTGACCATGATCGCGCCGTCGATCAGGGTGCCGCTGAGCCGGCTGAGCGAGCGCCGCTCCCAGCCCTCCTGCTCGCCCTCGTGCGAGCCGCTGTAGGCGAGCAGGTCGAAGCGCGACCGGCGCAGCACCGAGCCGACGCCCTTGAGGATCTCGGCGCTGAACGGCTCGAAGCCCGCGACGAGCACGCCGATCACGCCGGTGCGCCGCGAGCGCATGCTGCTCGCGACGAGGCTCGACTCGTAGCCGAGCTCGCGGACGATCTCGAGCACCCGGTTCGCCGTCGCCGGCGCGATGCCGTAGCGGCCGTTCACCGCCTTCGACACGGTCGCGACCGAGACGCCGGCGGCGGCGGCGACGTCGTGGATGGTCGGGCGGAGGCTCATGGGCTCGACCATAGACCCCGCCGCCCCGCCCCGTGCGGACGCCGATGAGAGCGCGTTCTCGTGAAATGGAAAATGGTTTCGAAAACGTTTGCCGTTCCCCGCGCCGGATCTGAGACTGAGCCTGCCCGCCCCCGGACGGGTGCACCCCGGCGCCGCTCTCCCTGGCGGCGCCTCTCAGCGAAGAGAACGGTTCGAACGATGAAGTTCACGAGATCAGCATTCAGGAAGACGGCGGTGGCCACCGTGGCCCTGCTCGGCGCGGCGGCGGCGCTCAGCGGCTGCTCCGCCCAGGACGCGGGATCCTCCGACGGCACCGTCGCGATGACCCTGTGGCAGAACTCCACCACCGGCCCCGGCCAGGAGTTCTGGGAGAAGACGATCACCGACTTCGAGGCCGCCAACCCGGGCGTCACCATCGAGTCGCAGGCCATCCAGAACGAGGACCTGGACGGCAAGCTGCAGACGGCGCTCAACTCGGGCGACGCGCCCGACATCTTCCTCCAGCGCGGCGGCGGCAAGCTCGCGGCGATGGTCGCCGGCGGCCTGGTCAAGGACCTCACCGACGGCGTCTCGGACCAGGCGCGCACGGAGATCCCCGAGGGCTCCTTCCTGGCGAACACGCTCGACGACAAGGTCTGGGCGATGCCCGTCGCCGTGCTCCCCGGCGGCCTCTTCTACAGCCAGGACCTCTTCACCGAGGCCGGTATCACCGAGACCCCGAAGACGCTCGACGAGCTCGACTCCGCGGTCACCGCGCTCAAGGGCGCCGGAGCGCAGCCGATCGCGCTCGGCGCGAAGGACGCCTGGCCCGCCGCGCACTGGTTCTACTTCTTCGCCCTGCGCGAGTGCAGCGCGGACACCATGGCCGAGGCGGCCGACTCCAAGGACTTCTCGGACGACTGCTGGCTGAAGGCGGGCGAGGACCTGCAGTCCTTCGCCGGCACCGAGCCGTTCAACGAGGGCTTCCTCACCACCGCCGCCCAGCAGGGCGCCGGATCCTCGGCCGGTCTCCTGGCCAACCACCAGGCCGGCATGGAGCTGATGGGCGCCTGGAACCCCGGCGTCATCGCCTCGCTCACCCCCGACGAGAAGCCCCTGCCCGACCTCGGCTGGTTCCCCTTCCCCGAGGTGGACGGCGGCGACGGCGCACCCGGCTCGATCATGGGCGGCGTCGACGGCTACTCCTGCTCCGCCGCGGCACCCGACGAGTGCGTCGACTTCCTGAACTACCTCGCGACCTCCGACGTGCAGAAGGAGTACTACGCCGCCTTCAACGCGCCGCCGGTGAACACCGTCGCGCAGGAGGCCGTCACCGAGCCCTACCTGAAGGACATCCTCGCCGCGTACAACTCGGCGCCCTACGTCTCGCAGTGGCTCGACACCGTCTACGGCCAGAACGTCGGCAACGCGCTGAACGTCGCCGTCGTCGACCTGCTCGCCGGCAAGAGCGACCCGGAGCAGCTCGTCGAGGCCGTCAACGCCGCCGCGGCCAAGGCCTGACCGTGACGACCACTGCGCTCCGCGAGGACGCGCGCCCCGAGGCTCCGGCGGCGAAGCGACGCCGCCGGGGCCTCGGCTGGTCGGGTCGCCTCGAGGTGGCGATCCTCGTCGGCCCGGCGCTGATCGTCTTCCTCGCCTTCGTGATCTTCCCGGTCGTGATGGCGGCGTACTACGGCTTCTTCAGCTGGCAGGGCTACGGCGTCCCGACCGACTTCGTCGGGTTCAAGAACTACCTGACGATCCTGCAGGACCCGACGTTCCACGAGGCGCTCAGCCACAACGGCACGATCGTGGTGCTCTCGCTCGTGCTGCAGGGGCCGGCCGCGATCCTGATCGCGCTGCTGATCAACCGCAAGCTGCGCGGGCAGTCGATCATCCGCGTCCTGATCTTCGTGCCCTACGTGATCTCGGAGGTCGTCGTCGGCACCGGCTGGAGCCTGATGCTCCAGACCAGCGGCGCTGTCAACGGCTTCCTGGAGAAGGTCGGGCTCGGCGCGCTGAAGCAGGACTGGCTCTCGGACCCGGCGATCGCCATCTGGACCCTGATGCTGATCATCACGTGGAAGTACATCGGCTTCGCCGTGATCCTCTTCCTCGCCGGCCTTCAGGGCATCCCGGAGGAGCTGTCCGAGGCCGCGTCGATCGACGGCGCCTCCTACTGGCAGGTGCAGCGGCGGATCACCCTGCCGCTGCTCGCTCCGACCCTGCGGATCTGGGCGTTCCTGTCGATCATCGGCGCGCTGCAGCTGTTCGACCTCGTCTACATCATCTGGGGGCAGTACGTGTCCTCCACCGCCGGCACCTCGACCATGGCGACCTACCTCGTCACCAACGGCCGCAACGCCGGCAACTACGGCTACGGCAACGCGGTCGCCGTGGTCCTGTTCCTCGTCTCGCTGATCGTCGCGCTGCTCTACCAGCGCTTCGTGCTCCGGCGGGACACCGAAGGCGCACTGACCGGAGACAAGAAGTGACCGGATCGATCCTGATGGGAGCCGTGCGATGAGCACCCTGACCGCCGTGCCCCCGGGCACCAAGCCCCCCACCGCGACCACTCCGCTCGCGCCGCGGCCGCCGAAGCCGCGCCGCCGCCCGCTGGGTCGCGGCACGATCATCGCCTACGTCGTCGCGATCGTCGTGATCGCGCTGATGCTCGCGCCGGTCGCGTACATCATCATCGGCGGGTTCCGCACGAACGCGCAGATCACCACCGACCCCTCGGGCTTCCCCGCGCCGTGGAACGTGCAGAACTACCTCGACGTGATCACCGGCGGCATCTTCTGGCGCGAGGTCGGCAACTCGGCCATCGCGGCGGGGGCGACAACGCTCGGCGTCGTCGTGCTCGGGCTGATGGCGAGCTACGTGCTCGCCCGCTACAGCTTCAGCGGCCGGGGCGTGTTCTACGCGCTCTTCGCGGCCGGCCTGATGTTCCCGATGACCGTCGCGATCACCCCGCTCTACCTGGTGATCAAGAGCCTCGGCCTGATGAACTCGCTCGCCGGCGTCGTTCTCCCGCAGATCGCGTTCGGCCTGCCGACGACGATCATCATCCTGGTGCCGTTCCTGCGGGCGATCCCCGACGAGATCCAGGAGGCCGCCTTCATCGACGGCTGCAGCCGGATCGGCTTCTTCTGGCGGATGGTCGTCCGCCTGGCGATGCCGGGCGTCATCACGACGGGCATCCTCGCCTTCATCGCGAGCTGGAACAGCTACCTGCTGCCGCTGTTCATCCTCAACGACGAGTCGAGCTTCACCCTGCCGCTCGGCGTGCAGGCCTTCTCGTCGCAGTACTCCGTCGACACGGCGAAGGTGCTCGCCTTCGTGTCGCTGTCGATGATCCCGGCGCTGATCTTCTTCAGCGTCTTCGAGCGCCGCATCGTCGGCGGACTCACCGGAGCGGTGAAGGGATGACCGACATGACTGAAGCACTCACCCCCTCCGCCCGGGTCGCCGACCTGATCGGCCGGATGACGCTGGAGGAGAAGCTCACCCAGCTGGTCGGCTACTGGGTCGATCAGGGCGGCGAGGTCGTCGCGCCGCTGGCCGGCGAGATGGCCACCTCCACCGGCTACGCCGACGCGACCCGCGAGGGCATCGGCCAGCTCACCCGCGTCTACGGCACCCGCCCGGTCGACCCGGTCGAGCGCGCGCAGTGGCTGTGGGCCGAGCAGCGCCGGCTGGTCGAGGAGACCCGGCTGGGCATCCCGGCGATCGTGCACGAGGAGTGCCTGACCGGGCTGGCCGCGTGGAAGGCGGCGACCTTCCCGACTCCGCTGGCCTGGGGCGCCTCCTTCGACCCGGAGCTGGTCGAGGAGATGGCCGCGGCCATCGGCGGGTCGATGCGCGAGCTCGGCATCCACCAGGGACTCGCGCCCGTGCTCGACGTGATCCGCGACCCGCGCTGGGGCCGGGTCGACGAGTGCATCGCCGAGGACCCGTACGTCGTCGGCACGATCGGCACCGCGTACGTGCGCGGCCTGCAGTCGACGGGCGTCGACGCGACGCTCAAGCACTTCATCGGCTACTCCGCCTCGCGCGGCGGCCGCAACCACGCGCCGGTGCACGCCGGACCGCGCGAGATCGCGGACGTGCTGCTCCCGCCGTTCGAGATGGCGATCCGCGACGGCGGCGCGCGCTCGGTGATGAACTCCTACGCGGAGATCGACGGCGACCCGGTCGGGGCGACCCCGGCCTACCTCACCGGCGTGCTGCGCGAGCGGTGGGGCTTCGACGGCGTGGTGGTGGCCGACTACTTCTCGGTCGCCTTCCTGCACCTCATGCACGCCGTCGCCGCCGACCTCGGCGAGGCCGCCCAGCTCGCGCTCGAGGCCGGCATCGACGTGGAGCTGCCGACGGGCGACGCGTTCCTCGCGCCGCTCGCCGAGCGGATCCGCTCCGGCGGCGCCGACGAGGCGATCGTCGACCGCGCGCTGCTGCGGGTGCTCGCGCAGAAGGAGCGGCTCGGCCTGCTCGACGCCCGCTTCGACGACGCGCCCGAGTCGATCGACCTCGACTCGCCCGCGCACCGCGACATCGCGCGGCGCCTGGCCGAGGAGTCGCTCGTGCTGCTGACGAACGACGGGGTGCTGCCGCTCGCCCGGCCGGGTGAGACGGCACCGCCGCGCCGGATCGCGCTGATCGGCCCGAACGCCGACAGCGCGCCGGCCCTGATGGGCTGCTACTCCTTCGCCAACCACGTGCTCGCCCACCACGAGGGCGTGCCGCTCGGCTTCGAGATCAGCACGGTGCGGGAGGCGCTCGCCGCGGAGTTCCCCGGAAGCGAGCTCCTCCTCGCCGAAGGCTGCTCGGTGGAGGGGGACGACCCCGCTGCCGACAGCGCCTCCGACGACACTGCAGGGATCGCCGAGGCCGTCGAGGCCGCCCGCGGTGCGGAGATCGCCGTCGTCGTCGTCGGCGACCGGGCCGGGCTCTTCGGCCGCGGCACCGTCGGCGAGGGCAACGACGTCGAGAGCCTCGAGCTGCCCGGCCGTCAGCGCGAGCTGGTCGAGGCGGTCGTCGCCACCGGGACGCCGGTCGCCCTGGTGCTGCTCACCGGCCGCCCCTACGCGATCGACTGGGCGATCCGCGGCGCCTCCGCTCCCGCGGCGGTGCTGCAAGCGTTCTTCCCGGGGGAGGAGGGGGCCGGCGCGATCGCGGGCGTCCTCTCGGGCCGCGTCTCGCCGTCCGGCCGGCTGCCGGTCTCGCTGCCCCGCTCGGCCGGCGCGCAGCCGTTCTCCTACCTGCACCCGATCCTCGGCGGGCCCTCCGACGTGACCAGTGCCGACAGCACGCCGGTGCTGCCGTTCGGGCACGGGCTGAGCTACACGGCGTTCAGCCGGTCGGAGCTGGCACTGGAGTCGACCGGTCCCGAGGCGGGCGAGGCCCCGACCGGCGGCGCGTTCACCGCGACCGTGCGGGTGCGCAACACCGGCCATCGCGACGGCGTCGACGTCGTGCAGCTCTACGCGCGCGACGTGGTCGCCTCCGTCACCCGCCCGGTCGCGCAGCTGCTCGGCTACGCGCGGGTCGAGCTCGCGGCGGGGGAGGAGGCGCTCGTGCGCTTCGACGTCCCCTCCGCACGGCTGGCCTTCACCGACCGCCGCGGCGTGCGCTCGGTCGAGCCGGGGCTCGTCGAGCTCTGGGTCGGGCCGGACTGCGCCACGAAGGAGACGACCGCCTCGGTCGTGCTGACGGGCGAGGTGTCGCCGATCGGCGCCGAGACCCGGCGCACGGTGCTGACCGAGGTCGTGCGCGAGGACGCGCGGGTGGCGGTGCTCTGACAGCCGGGCCAGGCTGGGGCGATGAGCAGTGATCAGAGCAGCATCGATCAGAAGGCCACTCTCCTCCGCTACCTGCAGGAGGGCCGCGACGCCCTCCTGCAGAAGCTCGACGGCCTGGGCGAGTACGACCTCCGCCGGCCGCTGGTGCCCACCGGCACCAACCTACTCGGCCTGGTGAAGCACGTCTCGGGGACGGAGGCGGGCTACCTCGGCGCCGTCTTCGGCCGCCCGTTCCCCGAGCCGCTGCCGTGGATGGAGGAGGACGCCGAGCCGAACGCCGACATGTGGGCGACGGCCGAGGAGTCGCGCGAGCAGGTGGTGGAGCGGTACCGCCGGGTCTGGGCGCACTCCGACGCGACGGTCGCCGCGCTCGACCTCGACGCCCCGGGCGTCGTGCCGTGGTGGACGACCCGCGAGGTCACGCTGCACCGGATCCTCGTGCACCTCACCGCCGAGACGCACCGGCACGCGGGGCACGCCGACCTCGTCCGCGAGCTGATCGACGGGCGGGTCGGGCTGCGGACGCCGGGCGACAATCTGCCGCCCGTCCCCGCCGAGTGGTGGCCCGAGCACGTCGCCCGGCTGGAGGCGGTGGCCCGCGCGGCGGAGTAGCGGCGCTGCGTCCCGTGGCGGATCCCCCGTACGGGTGGCACTCCGGCTGAGAGGACTCGGAGGGGCTCGGCTGACCGTCAGGTGTCGGTTAGCGTGAGTCGCGTGTCCCCGGAAGGGGGACGCGACCGCCGACGTCTGGAGACGACATGACCACCGCCCCCTCCCGCCGCACCGTCCCCCGCCGCACCCTCACCACTGCCGCCGCCTGGAGCGTCCCGATCGTCGCGGTCGCCGCCGCCGCCCCGCTCGCCGCCGCCTCGACCACGCCGCCGCCCGCCCCGTCGATCCGCTCGGTCGAGTACACCTCGTTCACCGCCGAGAGCTTCCGCGACGAGCAGATCAACGTGAACCGTCCGCTCGCGATCGCGATCACCGGGCAGCTCACCGCCGGCGAGCTCGTCACCCTGACCGTCGCGCCGCGGATGACCCGCTCCGGCTCCGGCGATTCGCGCGCGACGCCGCTGCGCATCACCGCCGCCGACGGCCCGAACTTCTCGGTCGTCTCCTCGAGCGTCGGCGCCGACGGCTCGCAGACGCTCCTGCTGCGCACCAACCGCGACCTCGCCGACGGCTCGTACCGCAAGACGATCGCCTGGGTCCCGGTCGACGGCCGCACCCAGGAGCAGACCGCCGACCTGCTGCTGACCTGGCCGCTCGGCACCTACACGGCGCCGATCACGGTGATCGTCGCGGGCGTGGCCGGCAGCGAGCAGGCCTACACGCTCAACCGCACGCCGGTCGGCGGCGCGGAGGAGTAGCGGGAGGGGAGTCCTCGGGCCCTCCGTCAAGGGGGTGGGAGCGCCCAGCCCCGCGTCCTAGCGTCGGAAGTCGGCGCGGTCGTGCGCGCGCGAGAGGGGACCACGATGCAGAAGCTGTACTACGCGAGCGGATTCGTGCTGCTGGGGGACGCGGTCTGCACCGCGGTCGTCGAGTACGCCCAGGCCCTGGCGAACGTCGGGAAGTCCGACCTCGTCGTCGTCCCGGGGCTGTCCGACGAGGGGCTGCGCGGTGAGACCCGCCTTCTGCTCGGACCCGCGAGCCAGCTCTTCACCAGCCCGGCCCTCGACCGCGGCACCGACCTCGACGACGACGAGGCGGTCGAGTCCATGCGCGACAAGACGCGGCGGCTGCTGCCGGCTCGCCCGACCGCGGAGGCGCGCGTCAGCGAGGACCACGACAGCGGCGGGGACTTCTTCTAGGCGCCGTTCACTTCTCGAGCGTGGTGCTCGGCCGCTCGCCGAAGCGGTGCGCGTACGACGCCGAGAAGCGGCCGAGGTGCGCGAAGCCCCAGCGGCGCGCCACCTCGGTCACGCTGACCTGGCCCGACTCCTTGGCGCGCAGCTCCTTGCGCACGGCGTCGAGCCGGATGCGGCGCAGGTAGTCGACCGCGGTGAAGCCGAACTCGCGGCGGAACTCCGACTGCAGGGTGCGCAGGCCGACGCCGCAGGCCTCGGCGATCGTCTCCGTGCGGATCGGCTCGTGGGCGTGCGCGTACATGAACTCGATCGCGGTGCGCAGGCGCCCGCTGCGGGGGACGGCGAGGTCCGTCGGCGCGGCGAGGGACTCGTGCGGGAAGGTCTCGAGCAGCGCGACGGCGACGGCGCGGTCGGCCTCGCGGCGCAGCAGCGGCGAGCTGTCCACGTCGTAGATCACCCGGGCGACCGCGGCGACGGTGGCCGACCAGCGGCGCAGCGCCTCGCCCTCGGGGCGGGCGGTGGTGTCGAACAGCAGCGGTCCGCCGGCCGTGCCCTCCACCTCCTGGGCGACGCTCTCGAGGTAGCCGCCGTCGAAGTGGATGAGGTTCTGCCGGTAGTCGTGGAACTCGAACGCGTTCGGGCGGCCGGTGACGAAGATCGTCGGGCGGCCGTAGACCTGCCGCATCGGCTCGCCGTCGAGATCGGTGACGCCCTCGCCGGCTGTCAGCCAGGAGACGACGTACTCGCCCTCGGTCTGGATCCGGCCCTCGATCGAGCCGGCGAACTGGCTGCCGCGGAGGGTGACGTCGCCGTCGCCGACCGAGGTGTAGCGGTAGGAGAAGTCGTCACCCGGCTCCACCGAGAAGCGGTGGCCGTTGTACACCGACTCGAGCAGTGCGCGTGCCTGCTCGAAGTCCCGCCCGCCGATGTCGGAGCGGATGACCTCGCCGTTCGAGTCGTCCATTGCGACCAGCGTCGCATGCGTGCGCATCGACGTCGAGCGTCGCTCCGCAGAAGTTCGCTGGGCGGATACGGCGCCGGGCGGACATGGCGCCGAGCGGGCACTGCGCCGAGCGGGCACGGCGCCGGGCGGGCACTGCGCCGGGCGGAGACGGCGCTAGGCGGCGATCCGGCGTCGGCGCGGTCCGAAGGCCTGCGTCATCGCGTGCACGGTGGCGCCGCGGAACTGCGAGAGCAGCACGACCGAGTGCCGCGCACCCGACTCGACGGCGAGCGAGAACGTGCCGCCCGCCGGAGTGTCCCACCAGGAGCGGATGTCGGCCGCGCGCAGCTGCACGGTCGGCTGCGAGCCGCCGAGGACCAGGACGCCCTCGGTGACGCAGAGCGAGCCGGTGACGCCGCGGAGCGTCGTGGAGCACGCGAAGACCGCGCTGCTGTGGGCGGGCCCGGCCAGCTGGAGGAAGTCGGGGGCCCAGAGGTCGCGATCGTGCGTCGTCGTCGTCATGCGCCTGCTCTCCCTCCCGCTCCCGGACTCCGCGGCGGGATCAGGCTGCGGCGGTGGCGACGGCGGAGTCCGGCTGCTGCGCCGGCTCGGGGACGATGCGCAGGCCGCGGCCGCTGTTGGCCTCCTCCATCAGCGCGCGCACCCAGGCGGCGTTGATGGAGGGGACGCGGCTGCCGTGGAAGGAGAACTGCAGCGGGATCGTCGGGTGCAGCCAGAGCGTCTGCCGGCCGGTGCCGTGCGCGCTCGACGCGTCCAGCTGGAAGGCGAAGGCCTCGTTGCGGCGGAACTTGTTGATCATGACGATCTGCAGGTGCGCCAGAGCGCGGTCGTCGATGTCGTGCGAGGTGGCCGGAGTGCCGTAGAGGAGAGCGCCCATGTGCGGAGCCGCCGTTCTGTGTGGGAGTCGCGGTGTCGGCCGCGACGGGACGTGGGGGAACCGGCGGAGCGCCGGGACGTCGTGCGGGTCGGAGGATGCCGACCCACCGCCGGACTCGAAGGGCCCTGGCGGCGACTCCCTCTGCCGGGTGCCGGGCGGAGGGGGGAGTCGAGCGAGTGGTCGCAGGAACGACCGTTCTCCGAAGGTACGGGGAGCGGCCCTGGAACGGGGGCCGCTATCCGCTTTGCGAAGCAGCGCCCGGGCACCGCGGGCGGACTCCCAGGATCGCGGTGCCGGGCGCTCAGAACGCGTAGCGGACGCGGCAGTAGGGCAGGCGCTCGGCGAGCAGGGCGAGGAAGCGGTCGAGGGCGGCGCGCTTGAGGTCGCGGCGGTAGCGGATGTTCACGGCGCCGTTCTCGGAGACCTTCGACTCCTGCATGCGGGGCGCCCAGAGCAGGTCCTCCGCCTTCGGGTGCCAGCCGAGGTTGACCTCGTGCAGGCCGGCGTTGTGGGTGAGCAGGATCACCTCGGCGGCGAGCTGCGCCTTCGCCCGCGGGTGCAGGGCCGCGTCGAGCTGCTCGAAGAGCTCGGCCCAGTCGCGCTGCCAGGTCTCGGTGAGGATCACCGGCGAGAAGTTGACGTGCACCTCGTAGCCGGCGTCGACGAAGTCGTTGATCGCGGCGATCCGCTCGGCCATCGGCGAGGTGCGGACGTCGGTGACCTTCGCCGTCTCGGCGGGCATCAGCGAGAAGCGGAGGCGGGTGCGGCCGAGCGGGTCCCACTCGAGCAGCTCGCGGTTGACGTACTTGGTGGCGAACGAGGCCTTGGCGGTCGGCGACATCCGGAAGAGGTCGCAGAGGTCGCGGACGTTGTCGCTCAGCAGCGCGTCGACCGAGCAGTCGCTGTTCTCGCCGATGTCGTAGACCCAGGCCTCGGGGTCGCACTGGTTCGCCTCGGTCTTCACGCCCTGCTTCGCGATGTGGCGGGCGAGGTGGCGCTGGATCTGCTCGATGTTCGCGAACACCGTGATCGGGTTGCTGTAGCCCTTCCGCCGCGGCACGTAGCAGTAGACGCAGGCCATCGCGCAGCCGTTGGCGGAGGACGGGGCGATGAAGTCGGCGGAGCGGCCGTTGGGCCGCGTGACGAGCGACTTCTTGACGCCGACGACGAGCGCCTCCGTCTTGATCCGCACCCAGCGCGCGACGTTCGCCTCGTCGCCGTGCACCTCCGGGATGTTCCAGTGCGAGTCGACCGGCACGATCTCGGCCGCCGGCCACCGCTCGACGATCTCCTGCCCGCGGGGCAGCTCGAGCGCGGCCGGCTCGGCGTAGATGCGCCGGACGTCGAGAAGGGCGCGCTGACGGAGGGTGCGCTGACGGGTGCCGGACATGCGTCCGTTCTACCGGCGACCACCGACAGGGCAGGTCGCGGCGCGAGTAGAGTCCGGCGCATGGACGCCGCCGTCACCGAGCTGCCGCCCGACTTCGTGCTCGCTCTCGAGGCCGTCGGCGCGGCGCTGGCCGCGATGGCCGCGGGCGATCCGGAGCCGTACCGCCGCTGCTGGGCCGACACCGCCGACTCCACGCTCTACGGCGCGTTCGGCACGATCGAGCGGGGCCGCGCGGCGATCGACGAGACGCTCGGCTGGGTCGCGAGCCGCTTCGCCGGCGGCGGGCTGACGCCGCACTACGACCTCGTCCACGTCGCCGGCGATCTGGCCTACACGGTGGGCCGCGAGATCGGCGCGACGCGGATCGACGGGCGCGAGACGACTCCGCTGGTCATCCGGGTCACCCACGTCTACCGCCGCATCGACGGGCAGGGCTGGCGGATCGTGCACCGGCACGGCGACCACCCGCCGCGCCTGGAGCGCTGAGCGGGGCATCGCGGAGGATGGGCCGTCGCGGAGGATGGAGGCATGGAGCCGACCGCCGACCGCTACCGCCGCGCCGCCGTCGAACTGGCGCAGACCTCCGAGCTGCAGGTCGAGTGGGCGCTCGCCGTCGCGGCCGACGAGGAGCTGCTGGCGCTCATCGACGAGCTGCCGCCCGCGCACCGGCAGCCGTCGCTGCTGTTCTCGGTGGCGCGGCTGCTCGGGGCGCCGGCGGTGGACGGCCCGCGATTCGGGGAGTGGCTGCGGCGGGAGTGGCGGCGGGTCGCGCCGGTGGCGGTGGAGCGGCTCACCCAGACCAACGAGGCGCTGCGCTGCGCCCCGCTGGTGGCGGCGCTGGAGCGGATCACGGAGCCGGGGGAGCCGGTCGCGCTGGTCGAGATCGGCGCCTCGGCCGGGCTGTGCCTGGCGCCGGAGCGGTACTCGTACTCGTACTCGTACGCGTTCGCGGGGGCGGAGGGGACTGCTCGGCTGGGGCGCGGCGGGCCGGTGCTCGAGTGCGCGGTGACCGGGGGAGCGGCGCCGTCCCGGTTGCCGGTCGTCGCCTGGCGGCGCGGGCTGGACCTGCGTCCGCTCGACGTCCGCTCGGCGGAGGACCGCGCCTGGCTGGAGGCGCTGCTGCCGCCGGACCGGCCGGAGCGGACCGCACGGCTCCGGGCCGCGGTGGCGACGCTGCGGGAGGACCCGCCGGAGATCGTCGCGGGCGACGCGGCGGAGGCGCTGCCGGGCGTGCTCGCCGCGGTGCCGCGGGGGCTGCGGACGGTCGTCGTGTCGCTCGGGACGCTGGTGTACCTGCCGTGGGCGGCCCGCGAGCGCGTGCTGTCGGCGGTCGACGCTGCGGGCGCCAGCCTGGTGACGCTCGAGGCGGAGGCGCTGCTGCCGTCGCTCCGCGAGCGCGCCGCCGCGCTGACGGCGCCCGAGCACACGCCCTTCCTGCTCGCGGCGGACGGCGCGCCGCTCGCGTTCGCCGCGGCGCACGGCGGCCGGCTGTCCTGGCTGAGCTGACGCCGACCGCGGGGGTCTCGATACGCCCTGCGGGCTACTCGACCAGCGTGTGGGCGGCACTCCGTCTCGGGCGCACCGCAGCGGGGCATCGGCGCACGGCATCGCATCGTGCTGATCGAGTAGCTCGGGCAGCGGGCGTATCGAGATCCTCCCGTCAGAACGGTGCGGGCAGGTCGACGAAGCGGGGCTTCGGTGGCGGGTCGGGCGGACGGCCGGGGAGCGGTGGCGGCCGGTTGCTGATGCGCCGGCCGGTGGGTGTGGTCCACACGATCGTCCCGTCGCTCTCCGTCCGGTAGGTCCACTGGTCGCCGTGCCGGACGTGGTGGTGCGAGGTGCAGAGCGAGACGAGGTTCTCGAGACAGGTCTCGCCGCCGTTGCGCCACTCGATGGTGTGGTCGGCTTCGCTGGTCGCGGCGGGGCGGGTGCAGCCGGGGAAGCGGCAGGTCTGGTCGCGCAGCTGGAGGTGCAGGCGCATCTGGGACGGCGGGACGCGCCAGGTGCGGCCGACGGAGGTGACGGCGCGGGTGTCGGGATCGGTGAGGACGCGGGTGAAGGACGCGGCGGTGCGGATCAGCTCGCGGGCGATGTCCGGGGGGACGGGTCCGTAGCCGTCGAGCTCCGCGGCAGCATCGTCGAGGCCGACGGCGGTGGGCGCTGCGAGGGTGAGCCGCACCTCGGCCCGGATGCCGGGGAC
>NZ_JABSNQ010000004.1:0-532363 GCF_013266705.1 Rathayibacter sp. VKM Ac-2835
GGCGTGTCGGCGAGGCGGCGCGCTCGGCGGCCACGGCGTCGTCGAAGCAGTCGCGCACCTCCGCGAGTGCTGCCGCGTTCTCGTCTTCTGACATACGAGTATTGAATCAGGGACCACCGACACCGGAGCGGGACATCGGGCCGATCGGGGAGAGCGCCGCCGGATCGGGGACTGGGGAGGAGGCTTGCTCTCGGACGTCCGGTGATGGTGGGTCTCGATACGCGGCCGGAGGCGGCTGCTCGACCAGCATGCAGCGCGGCCGGAGGCGGCTGCTCGACCAGCATGCAGCGCGGCCCGAGGCGGCTACTCGGCCGGCAGGGACGAGCCCGGCACCCGACCGCGGACGGACGCCACGACGGCCGCCACGGCGCGGTCGACGCTCACGGCGCGGGCGGCGTCGTCCTCCTGCTCGGAGTCGTGCACGAAGACGGTCGTGCCGCGGACGGCGCCGCAGTAGTCGACGACGCCGTGCTCGATCTGGGTGCGGAGGGAGTGCTCGTAGCCGTGGCGCTCGTACACTCCGACGCTGTCTCCGGCGATCGGCACGAGGTGGACCGTGAGGCGGCCGAGGTTCCGGCGCATCCCGTCGACCGGATCGATCTCGAACGCCCAGCCGTTCACGAAGACGCGGTCGATCCAGCCCTTCAGCAGCGCCGGCATCGACCACCAGTAGACGGGGAAGACCAGCACCAGGTGCTCGGCGGCGTCGAGCCGGCGCTGCTCCCGGAGCACGTCGGCCGGGTACTCGCCGCCGACACGGTAGCTGCGCCGGTCGTCCGGACCGAAGCGCGGGTCGAAGCCCTCCGCCGCGAGATCGGCGAGCACGGCAGGCTCGAGCTCCTCCGCGAGCCGCCGGGCGAGGGCGAGGGTCAGCGAGTCGTGGTCGGGGTGGGCGGCGACGAGGAGCGTGTTCACCTGTCCATCCAAGCGGACCCGCTCAGGACTGCGCCGCGAGCGGGGCACGAGCAGGGACCCTCTCGATCCGCGTCGGCGACGTAGGTTCGGAGCATGGACACAGCGCACGAGGACATCGCGGGCTTCCTCGCCTCTCGCCGCGCCCGGCTGACTCCCGCCGAGGCGGGGCTGCCCGACGTCGGTGGCCGCCGCCGGGTCGCCGGGCTGCGGCGCGAGGAGGTCGCGGCTCTCGCCGGCGTGAGCCCCGGCTACTACCGCCGCCTCGAGCGCGGCCAGGCCCTGGGCGTCTCGGAGTCCGTCCTCGGCGGTCTCGCCCGCGCGCTCCGCCTGAACGAGACCGAGCGCGCGCACCTCGACGACCTGGTCCGCGCGGCGAACGCCGCCGTGCAGCCGCGGCGCGAGCGGCCGGCCCGGCCCGGCGACGGCCTGAGCCCCGGCGCCCAGCAGATGATCGCGGCGATGTCGACGGTGCCGGTGTTCGTGCAGAACCGCCGCCTCGACGCCGTCGCGGCGAACGCGCTCGGCCGAGCGCTGTTCGCCCCGATGCTCGCGGCGGGCGAGGATCCCGCGAACGCCGCCCGCTTCGTCTTCCTCGACGCCCGCGCCCGCTCGTTCTACCGCGACTGGCAGGGAACCGCCGAGCAGCTCGTGGCGGTCCTGCGCCGCGAGGCCGGCCGCTCGCCGCGCGACCAGGAGCTGGCCGCCCTCCTCGAACGGCTCGCGTCCGCCAGCCCGGTGTTCCGCGCGCTGTGGTCGTCGCACGACGTCCGGGAGCACCGCACGGGGACGAAGGACGTGCACCACCCCGTCGTCGGCGACCTCTCGCTCTCGTTCGAGACGCTCGAGCTCGCCTCCCAGCCCGGACTCCAGGTGCTCGTGTTCAGCGCCGAGCCCGGTTCCGCCTCGGCCGACGGCCTCCAGCTCCTGGCCAATCTGACCCTCCGACGGCAGGGCGACGCAGCCGCCACCTCACCGACCCCCGCCGCCCCTCCGACAGGAAGAACCCTCTGATGAAGAACGCACGACTCGGCGGCCTGACCGTCTCCCGCCTCGGCCTCGGCGCGATGACCATGGCCGGCACCTACACCTCCGAGGGCGCCCTCGACGACAGCGAATCGATCGCGACGATCCACCGCGCGCTCGACCTCGGCGTCACCCACCTCGACACCGCGGAGATCTACGGCCCGTTCCACAGCGAGGAGGTGGTCGGCCGCGCCGTCGCCGGCCGCCGGGACGAGGTGGTCCTCGCCACGAAGTTCGGCCTCGTCTCGCACGAGGGCGGCGGTCCCGGCACGATCGACAGCAGCCCCGCGAACATCCGGCTCGCGGTCGAGGGGTCGCTGCGGCGACTCGGCACCGACCGCATCGACCTCTGGTACCAGCACCGCGTCGACCCGCACACGCCGATCGAGGACGTCGCCGGCGCCGTCGCCGAGCTCGTCGCCGAGGGCACGGTGCTGCACTTCGGCCTCTCCGAGGCGAGCGCCGCGACGATCCGCCGGGCCCACGCCGTGCAGCCGGTCTCCGCGCTGCAGACCGAGTACTCGCTCTGGACCCGCGACGTCGAGGACGAGATCCTCCCCGTGCTGCGCGAGCTCGGCATCGGCTTCGTCCCTTATTCGCCGCTCGGCCACGGGCTGCTGACCGGCTCGATCCGCACCGTGGACGACTTCGCCGACGACGACTGGCGGAAGACGAACCCGCGCTTCACCGGGGAGAACTTCGCCCGCAACCTCGCGATCGTCGACGAGGTCCGCGCGATCGGCGCGGAGGTCGGGGCGACGCCCGCGCAGACGGCCCTCGCCTGGATCCTCACCCGCGGAGACGACATCGCGCCGATCCCCGGCACCCGCCGCGTCGCGCGCGTTGAGGAGAACACCGCCGCCGACGCCGTCGTCCTCACCGTCGATCAGCTCGACCGGCTCGACCGGCTCACCCCCGCGGCCGGCGCTCGTCACGACGAGGGCAACATGGCGACCATCGACCGATGAGCGAGCCGGTACCGATGAGCGAGCCGGATCCGAGGCGCGAGCCGGAACCCCAGGAGGTCCTGCACCGGGACGGGAGCCTGCGCGCCCGCGGCGCGACGCTCGACGGCGAGATGCACGGGCACTGGCAGTGGTTCCGACTGGACGGCACCCCGCTTCGGAGCGGCTCGTTCGATCGCGGGCGCCGGATCGGTGTCTGGACGACCTACGACCGCGCCGGCGCCCCGCACAAGGAGACCCGCTTCGGCGACTGAGGGGCCACGCCTCAGGAGCCGCCGCGCGCCAGGACACCGGTGACGAGCAGCTGCACGAGGGCGTCCGTGTCGTAGCGCGGGTCGCCCGCGCCGCCGATGCAGAGGTTGCCGATGCCGCGAAGCAGGCCGTACGCCTCGACGGGTGGCGCGTCCGGCGAGAGCGCCGCCTCGAGCAGCGTCGCGCAGACCGGCACCAGCCGGTCGGTGAAGAACGCGTGCAGGGCGTCCGAGCCTGCGCCGTCGCCCTGCAGCGCGTCCGGCAGCCCGTGCTTGGTGACCAGGAAGTCGACGAACAGCGCCAGCCACTCCCGGAGCGCCGCCTCGGGCGAGTCGCTCTCGGCGAGGAGTCGCGGCCCGGCTTCAGCGCAGGCCTCGACCTGGTGCCGGTAGACGGCGATCACGAGATCCGCGCGGGTGGGGAAGTGCCGGTAGATCGTGCCCGTCCCCACGCCGGCGCGCGTCGCGATCTCGCGAACGGGAGCGTCGACGCCGGACTCGACGAAGACCGCCGCGGCCGCGTCGAGCAGGGCCTGGGAGTCGCGCCGGGGGCGGCCCACGCGGGGGACCGCCGGGCCGGTGGCGTTCTGTTCCGTCACTGCTGCTCCTTGCTTCGTGCGCACCACTTGCTTAACGGAACGCCGCTCCGTATCGTTGCGGAACGTCGCTCCGATAAGCAGTATCGCAGAGCGCGGACCGGAAGGCACCAGCATGACCAGCACCCTCCCCACCATCCTCCCCGAGGCACTCCCCGTCGTCTCGGTCGCCCCTGTCGAGCTCGACGCTCCGGGCCGCCCCGTCCCGCTCACCGTGCGGATCTCCGCTCCGGCGACCGGCACGGACCTCCCCGTCGTGCTCTTCTCGCACGGCGACGGCTGGAACCACGACGGCTACGCGCCGCTCACCGCGTTCTGGGCCTCGCGCGGCTTCGTCGTGATCCAGCCGACGCACCTGGACTCGCGGCGGAACGGCTTCGGCTTCGACCACCCCGTCTTCCCGACGATCTGGGAGCAGCGGATCGCCGATCTCACCCACGTGCTCGACCGGCTCGAGGTCCTCGAGGCCGCCCTGCCCGGTCTCGCCGGGCGGGTCGACCGCAGCCGCGTCGCCGTCGCCGGGCACTCCTGGGGCGCGCAGACGGCGCAGACGCTGCTCGGCGCCCGGATCGTCGAGGAGGGCGACTCCCTCAGCCCGGACCGCTCCGACGGCCGGGTGCGCGCCGGCGTCCTGCTCGCCACGACGGGCGTCGCCGGCGACGACCTCGAGCCGTTCGCGCAGGCGGCCTTCCCCTTCCTCCGCCCCTCCTTCGCGCAGCTGAGCACGCCGACCCTCGTCGTCGCGGGAGACCGCGATCAGTCGAGGCTCTCCCGGCGCGGGCCGGGCTGGTTCACCGACGCCTACGCGCAGAGCCCCGGCGCGACCGATCTGCTCACCCTGCACGGCGGCGAGCACTCGCTCGGCGGCATCGTCGGCGAGGAGGTCGCCGAGACGACGGACGCGGATCCCGCGCGCCTGGCCGCGATCCAGCGGCTGACCACGGCGTACCTCCGCACCGCTCTCGGCGTCGACGCGGGCAGCTGGGCGGCGGCGCGGACGGCTTTCCTCGAGGAGGGAGCGATCGGCCGCATCGCGAGCAAGTGAGGCCGGGCGTCAGTCCTTCGCCGGCGCAGCCCCGCCGGCGAGGTCGTCCTCCGTCGGCTCGGTCACGCCGATCGTGCTGATGATCGGCATCGTGCCCGTGCGCGCGAGCGGCTCCTCCGCGGTCGGCGCCTGCTCCGGACTCGGGGAGTGGCGCGCGCGCACCGGCGCCACGGCGCGGACGACCGGAGTGCGCAGCCGCCGGTAGGCGATGCGGCCGAGGGTGACGCCGCCCGCGAGGCCGATCGCGATCATGCCCGCCTGGAGCAGCAGCTCGATCCCGCCCTCGGGGCCGCGGCCGGAGGTGAGGTCGAGCACGCCGCGGTAGAGGGTGAGGCCCGGGAGCAGCGGCACGATGCCGCAGGCGGTGGTCACCACGGCGGGCACGCGCCAGCGCTCGGCCAGGGTCTCGCCGAGCAGGCCGATCACGATCGCGGGCACGGCGCTGGCCAGCAGCGGCGCGGCGCCCAGCCCGCTCAGCGCGTCGGAGGCGACCCATGCTCCCGCGCCGGTGAGCGCGGCGACGAGCGCCGGCCGCGGGGGCGTGTGCGACGAGAGCGCCCAGGCTCCCGCGGCGATGCCTGCGCCGAGGACCTGCACACCGGCCGGCCAGGGGCGGGCGTAGGAGTCGACCAGCACCAGCTCGACGCCGAGGGTGCGCGCGCCGTCGAGCACGGCGGCGATGCCGACGACGATGCCGAGGGTCAGCAGCCCGACCTCGAGCAGCCGGCCGCCGGCCGTGATCGGGAAGCCGTTGATGGCGTCGTCCGCCGCTCCCACGAAGGAGAGCCCGGCGAGCAGCACGACGACTCCGGAGGCGACCACCAGCGCCGGCGGCAGCACGGCGAACTCGACCGGCAGCTGCGGCACGACCGCGAGCAGCAGCACCGCCACGCCGGTCGCGAGCGCGGCTCCGGCGATCTGCTGGAAGAAGGCGGGCAGCCCCCAGCGGCCGAGCAGCTGGTTGACGCCGTCGATCGCGGCGGTCGTGAGCGCGGCGAGGAGCACGATGAGCGGTCCGCCGCCGAGCAGGATCGCGACGCCCGCGGCCATCACCGCGAGGGTGAGCGTGACGACGCTGCGCCGGTAGCGGTGCGGCTGGACGAGGATCGCGTCGAGCCGCTCGTGCGCCGCCTCGAACTGCTGCCGGGCCTCGTCGCGCGCGGCGGTCGAGTCGACGGTGTCGGCGACCCGCACCTCGGGGGACCCGTCGGTGATCGCGGTGACCAGTGCCGTCACCCGGGCGAGCCGCTCGTAGTCGGCGCTGCGGGAGGCCACGACGCGCAGCACGCTCACGCTGGGCGAGTCCTCGCTCCCGTCGTGCACGACCAGGATCGAGGTGAAGGTGAGGTCGACCTGCACCTCGATGCCGTAGGCACGGCAGACGCGCTCGATGGTCTCGGTGACCTCCGCTGCGGCGGACCCCAGCGAGAGCAGGGTCTCGCCGAGCCGCACCGCCAGCTCGAGCACGCCGCGCACGGTCTGCTCGGCGAGGACGGCGCGCTGCGAGCGCCGGCTGACCGGGGCGGCAGGACGCTGCCCGCTCAGCGTGCCGGCGAGCTGCCGGAGGAGCCGCGGCCGGCGGGGACGCTGCTGGTGGAGACGAGGAGGGCGCACCACCCGAGCGTAGAGAAGACCACCGTCACCGCGGGACCGCCTCGTCCCGGACGCCCGCGGTGCGCTCGATCGGCGGGGCCTGCGCAGGCCCACAGGATCGGCCTCGACGCGATGCCGGGGCCGTCACGTCCCGCCAGGGCGGCCTCCTCCGCCATCCGCTCCCCGGCCTGCTCCGAATGATGCATACACATCAACCTCACGACCGGAGCCCGCATGCTCGCTACCGTCCTCGCCCCCCGCTCACCCACCGTCGCCGCCCCGGCCCTGCCGCTGCTCCCGCCGGATTCGGACCGGCTGCTCGTCATCCGCTCCGCCTCGGGCGACGACCGCGCCTTCGCCGAGATCGTCCGTCGGCACACCTCGCTGCTGCGCGCGACCGCGCTGCGGATCCTGCGCGCCTCGAGCGAGGTCGACGACGTGGTGCAGGAGACGTTCCTCGCCGCGTGGACGCACATGGACAGCGTGATCGACGGCGAGACCATCGTCGGCTGGCTGCTCACCACCGTGCGCCGCCGCTGCTACGACCGGCTCCGCTCGACCGATCACCAGAACCACGCCGAGCTGGAGCAGGACCTGCCCGAGTCGCTCGACCACTGCCCGACCGCGGTCTCCGAGCGCGCCGCCCTCGTCGCCGAGGCCCGGGACGTGCTCGGCCGGATGCCCGAGCTCCAGCGCCGCTGCTGGGAGCTCCGCCAGCTGCAGCAGCGCAGCTACGACGACATCGCCGCGGAGCTCGGCGTCAGCGCGACGGTCGTCCGCGGGCAGCTCTCCCGCGCGCGGCTGCTGATGGAGGCGACGCTCGCGCACTGGCGCTGAGCCGCCGGCGAGTCGCCCGGCTACCGTGGAGAGCATGGAACCCAGCATCGGCACCCTGCTCACCGGACTCCTGATCAACCTGTTCTGGTTCGCGCTCGTCCTCGTCGCGGTCTTCTTCGTCGTGCGCGCCGCCGTGACGAGCGCGCTGCGGCGGGCCGGCGTCATCACCCCGTCGAGCGCTGCCGCCCTCGACCGCGAGGACGAGGCGCACCGTCGCGCCATCGACGACGAGCGGCGCCCGGAGGCCTGAGCGCCCGCCTGAGCCCCAAGACGCGGCGCTGCTTCAGCTCCCGAGGATCGCCAGTGCCGTCGAGACGATCCCGCAGACGACGCCGGTGCCGACCAGGATCAGACCGGTCAGCCGCAGCGCTCGCACCGGATCGGCGCGGCGGTGCAGCCGGATCCGCTCCGGGTCCTCCTCGCGGTAGTAGACCTCGCGCTGGTCCGAGCCGACCGGCGTCAGCGGATCGTCGGCGGTGAGCGGCCTCGACCGGACCTCGCCGGCGCGGGTGACCCAGTGCAGCGCGCGAGGCGGCCCGTCCTCGAGGTAGGCGGTCGTCGTCGACCACCGCCCGTCGATCAGCAGCCCTACGAACGCCGCGAACAGGAAGAGCAGCCCCAGCGGGAGCGTGATGAGGGAGAGAGCCTCCAGGATCGTCTCCAGCACCGGTCGCCTCCCTCAGGATCCGCTGACGAGCGTACCGGGCGCGGCGCGCGTCACCCGCCGCCGTCCGCCACCCGTGTCAGGCGGATCCGCACACTGACCGGGCGACCGCGGCTCTTCCGCCGCGCGGACGGCTGCACGAGCTGCGGGGGTGGCAGGGACGGATGACGACGACGGGCGGTGCGCGGCACGGACGGCTGAGGCCGCGCTCCGGCCTCCGGAGTCTGCTGCTCGGCGTGGCGGCGACCGTCGCGGTCCTCGCGGTGAGCGGAACCTGCCTGGTCGCGATCGCCACGGCCAGCATCACGAGCAACGTCGCGGGCAACGCGGTCGAGCTCGGCGTCGCGCCCTCCTCGGAGCCGCAGGCGGTGCAGCTCGGCGCGATCGAGGGCGGGTTCACTGTCCTCATCGTCGGCACCGACAACGACGCGGTGCAGGGCGACGCCTTCGGGGTCCGCGACGCCACGCTCAACGACGTCACGATCCTGCTGCACGTCTCCGCCGACCACCGCAGCGCGACGGTGATCAGCTTCCCGCGCGACCTCGTGCTCGACCGCCCGGCCTGCACCGATCCGGAGACGGGCGAGGTCACGGAGGCGACCGCCGACGTGCCGCTCAACTCCGCCTTCGAGCACGGCGGGCTCTCCTGCGTCAACGACACGGTGCAGCAGTTCACCGGCCTGACCGTGCCCTACGCCGGCTGGGTCTCCTTCAACGGCGTGATCGAGATGAGCAACGCCGTCGGGGGAGTGCCGATCTGCCTCACCGGGCCGATCCGCGACACCGACTCCGGGGTCGACCTGCCCGCGGGCACGAGCACCGTCTCGGGTGCGACCGCGCTCGCCTTCCTGCGGACCCGGCACGGCGTCGGCGACGAGAGCGATCTCAGCCGGATCTCCTCGCAGCAGCAGTATCTGGCCTCGCTGATGCGCACGGTCCGCTCGGCCGACACGCTCTCGAACGTCCCGGAGCTCTACGGACTCGCGCAGGCCGTGTCCTCGAACGTCCACCTCTCGACCACGCTGACGAACCCGTCGACGATGATCTCGCTCGCGCTGGCCCTCGAGGACGTCGATCTCGCGCAGATGGTGTTCGTGCAGTACCCGGCACTCGACGACCCGGACCGGCCCGGCAAGGTCGTCCCCGACGCGGTCCTCGGCGGCGAGCTGATGGCCCGCGTGCTGAACTACGAGCCGGTGACGCTCGCGTCGACTCCCGCGGAGGAGCAGCCCGCTCCGCCCGCCGAGGCGCCGGCCGATCCGGGCACCGCTGCGCCTGTCACCGCTGGGCCTGCCCCGGCTGCGCCTGCCCCGGCTGCTGACCCCCTCGACGCCGCCGGGCAGACCGCCGCCGAGGAGACCTGCGCCGTTCCGTCCGAGTGATCGACGGCGCACGGATCCGGCGCACGGGGAATAGTCGAAAACACGATCCTGTCAATGTCCTCGACACGATTCGCGGCCACTTCTAACGTTTCTCCCGATCGTTCCTCGCGCCCGGACCCTGCGTGAGGGGTCCGTCCCGGGTCCTCGGCAGGAAGGGTGCGACCGTGAGCGATCCCGCGGACGCCGTCATCGACGAACTGCTCGCCGTGCTCTCCCCGTCCGGCGGGATCCATCCCGGCCTCGCCCGGCACGTCGGGCAGCAGCTGCGGCGCCTCCGCCCACCGACCGTGGACGGCGCGGCGCTCTGCGAGCCGTACCTGCGGTGCGGCCCGATCGACGGGGTGGCGATCTCGACCATCGGCAGTCCTTTCGGCGCCGCGACCGTCGCCGCCAGCGATCCCCTCGCGCTGCGCCTGGACGAGATCCAGCTCGAGCTCCGGCAGGGGCCGTGCTGGGACGCGATCGCCGCCGCCGCCCCGGTCGCGATGGTCGACGCCGGCTCCGAGGACCGCTGGCCCGTCTTCAGCGAGGCCGTCGGCGCCATCGACATCCGCGCCGTGTTCGCCTTCCCCCTCGTCGTCGCCGGGCTGCCCGTGGGCGCCGTCGACCTCTACTCCCGCACGGCCGGCCCGCTCGGCGAGGGGCTGGTCGAGGAGCTCGCCGCCAGGACGGCGCGGACGTCGCTCGGGGTCCTGAGCGCCGTGGTGCCCGCGAGCGGGCGCGACGACCTCGGGGAGGCGCGAGCGCCGGAGAGCCTGCGCCGCGCGTCGGACATCCTCGCCACGCGCTACCGCACCTCGCCCCGGGACGCGCTCCTGCTGCTGCGCGCGCACGCCCTCGCCGACGACAGGTCCGTCGACGCGGTCGCGGAGGAGATCGTGTCGGATGCGGACGCCGTCACCGCAGGACCGCGCACGACCCGCACTCGCGCTCGGTGAGCAGGCCCGCCTGAGCCGCCGCGTCAGTCGCCTGTTCCGGCAGCGGGGTGCTCGCGCACGTTCCGCACCACGCGGGCGGGGGCACCGACGACGACGGCACCCGCCGGGACGTCCTTCGTGACGACCGCCGCGGCGGCGATCACCGCGTCGTCGCCGACCGTGACGCCGGGGAGCAGGGTCGCCTTGGCGCCGATCCAGACGTTGGCGCCGACGACGATCCGCTCAGGGTGCAGGTCGCCCCGGCGGCCGGGATCGAGGTCGTGGTTCAGCGTCGCGAAGACGACGTCGTGCCCGATGAGGCAGTCGTCGCCGATCGTGACGCCGCCCTGGTCCTGGAAGGCGCAGCCCGAATTGAGGAAGACGCGCGCGCCCAGCCGGATGTTCCGGCCGAAGTCGGCGCGGAGCGGCGGGAAGAGCGTCACCGACTCGTCGATCGGCCGGCCGGTCAGCTCCGCGAGCAGCTCGCGCACGCGCTCGGGCCGGTGGTAGCCGCTGTTGAGCTCGGCGGTGATGCGCAGCGCCTCCTGGCTGGCGGCGTGCATCGCCGCGTGCAGCGGGGAGCCGCCCTCGATGGTCTGCTGCGCGTCGAGCGCGGCGAGCAGGTCGTCCAGGTCCGGGTTCACGTCGTCGTCCTCTCGTCGGGTGGGCTCAGGCTACGAGCGCGCTGCGGACGGAGGGAACACCCTGCCGGGGCACCCCTGCTGGTCGTCGCGGTCGGCCCGCGTGGAGGGACACGCTCCTGCCGTTCTGCTTCGAGATCCGGTCGCCGCAGCCGCTCACAGGTCCGCCCTGCAGCGCGCAGCGCGGGCCGGGGTCCGGCTCAGGGCAGGGTGGATCTCGATACGCCCGCTGCGCGGGCTACTCGATCAGCATGAACGGCCGACACGTATTCGAACGCAGACCACCGACACCCGCACGGCCCCAGCCACGTTCCGAGGAGAGACCGCCGAACCGCCCTGTGGAGGAGCCGGACAGTCGGCGCGGGGCCCGCAGGAGCGAGTGCGACCGGCTCGTCCTCCGTCTCGCGCACCGCGCCGGTCGTGCGGGCGTCGCCCACGACGAGGCGTCCCCGAACCTTCGAGACGTCATGGCGCGACGGGCCGCCTCGACGTCCAGGAACACCTCGCGCGCCCGTCAGGCGGTGAGCCCGCCGGGGAGCCTCCGCTCGAGGCGCGTCGCTCGGCGTGCGGCCAGAGCGAGCGCGACCAGCACGGCGGCGATGACGGGCAGCGGCAGGACGGCCCTGGCGGCCGGGACGTCCGTGAGAACCGTCGCGCCGAGGGCGTCGATGAGGATCAGCAGCGCCGACAGCCCGACCAGCAGGACGACCGACATCGCCGCCGACACTCGGCCGCGCCACGGCACGACCGCGAGGACGCCGAGCGCGGCCACCGGCCCGGCCGTCGAGAGGCCGGGACCGAGCCAGCCGGCCGACGCCGCGACGAGCGCGATGCTCAGCTCGGTGGTGGCGGCGAGCAGCGCGGTGATCCGCGCGGCGCCGGTCCGGCCGGCGAGGGCCAGGCAGAGGGCGATCGCGAAGAGCGCTCCGGCGACGAAGGAGGGATTGGTGAACGGCCCGATCGCACCCGGGTAGCTGATGCCGGGGGACCGGTTCACGACGGTGGAGAAGACGAAGAACGCCGTGGCGAGGGCGAGGGGGATGACCGTCGACGGAGATCGCCCGGCCGTCGATCGGAGGCGATGGCGCAGACCGCCGACCGCGAGGGTGATCCGCTGCCCGATGCCGGGGGAGCGGCGTCCCCGGTCGTCGGCCTCGTCCAGCAGGATCCCGAGCAGCACCTCGCCGTGCTCGCTCCGCCAGGCGGCCGGGTACCAGCGCAGCGCTCGGCGGAACCGGTCTGTGCGCCTCGCGTCCTCGTTCGTCGTCATACCGTTCTCCTTCGAAGGGTGGTCGGGTCAGAGCGCGGCGGCCGGCGAGAGCCCGAGGTTGAGCCGCGCTCGGGCGGCGCTCGCCTCCATCCGGGCGACCTCCGCGCCCAGGGCGGATCGGCCGGTGTCGGTCAGCCGGAAGTAGCGCCGCACGCGGCCGTTGATCCGCTCGTCGCCGTCGGGGGAGATGAGGCGCTCCGACTCCAGACGCTCGAGCGCCGCGTACAGGGTCGTGACCCGCAGGCGGACGCGGCCCTCCGACTCCTCCTGGATCTCCTGCAGCAGCGCGTAGCCGTGTCGGCGCCCGAGCGCGAGCGCGGTCAGGATCCAGAAGGTCGTCTCTCGCATCTCGTCGGGCATGACGGGAACAATACTCCACCGGCGGGAGTATCGCGTCGTGAGCCGGTCACTCCTGACGTTCCGCGCCCGCGAGGAACGCGCCGCGCTCCTCGATCAGGCGGCGCAGGTAGCGCGCGAGGACGAGTCGCTCCGCGATCCGGCCGAGGACGCCGAACGGGGCCCGGAAGGAGACCCTGTCGGTCATCACTGAGCCGCCGCCGTCCGCCTCGAATCGGTGCTCGTGCCGGAAGCTGCGGAACGGACCGCGGGTCTGCTCGTCCGTGAAGGAGTGCGGCGCGTCAAAGGCGGTGATCCGGCTGGTCAGCCGGAGGGGGACGCCGAAGTGGCGGGCCCGCCAGGTCACCTCCTCGCCGAGGCCGATGGTGCCGCTGACCACCCCGCCGACGGCGCGCTCCTCCGACGCCGCCTGCGACTCGGTGTGCAGGTCGATGCTCCGCGCGCGATCGAACAGCTCGGCGACGGGCAGCGACGAGCGGGTGACGACCTCGAACGAGACGACCACGGGACCGATGCCGGCCGGTCAGCCGGTCCGCATCGTGTTCACGGGGAGCTGCGTGAAGGCGACGGAGTCCGGGGTCTGCGTCCGGGCGACAGGACCGCCGGGCTCACCGAACGGATCCTCGGGGAGCACGAGCGGCTCACGGCGGAACAGCCTCCGGAGAAGTGCCGTCATCCGCGTCATGGCGTCCCCTCACTCGACTGTCGTCGCTGATCCACGATATCCGAGTGAGGACGCGCTCAGGCAGCCGAGGGCGCTCCTCCGTCTCACGCCAGCGCGACCTGCCGGCGCAGTGACCGGCGCGGAGCTGCGGCGGCGGGGTGTTCCGTCCGGACGGGCGCGCTGACAGGATGCAGCAGATGGACGAGTCGGAGCGGCGAGAGCTCGCGGAGCTGCGGAGGCGGGCCTACGGGCGAGGGGCCGGCCCGGAGCTCGAGGCTCCCGAGCAGGCGCGGCTGCGGCTGCTGGAGGGGCGGGCGGCCCCGGGGCCGGCGCACCCGGATCCTCACGAGCCGCACCGCGAGCCGGCAGAGGCGCCCGAGACCTCGGCCCCTGTACCGCCGTCCCCCGAACCGCCGCCACCCGCGGTCGCCGGCCGGATCCGCAGACGGGTCACCGTCCTCTGGGCTCTGTCCGTCGTGACGACGGCGGTCGTCGCGTCCGCAGCCACGGTGTGGGTCACCGGCTCCGCCGATCCCGTCGTGGCCGTCCTGCCGCTGTCCGCGTCGGACCGCTGGACCGGGAGCGGCTTCGCGGACGTCGTCGCCACCGAGGACTTCCACGGACTGATCCTGCTCCGCAGCTCGGGCGGCGGACCGCCGACGAGCCCCGATCAGTGCCTCGTCGCCGTTCCGACCGAGTCGGACGACGGAGGCCTCGTCGTCAACGGCTGCAGCGCCGGGTCCTTCCCCGCCGTCGCCCAGACGACCGTGCGGAACGGCATGCCGGAGGAGCTCGTCGCCGAGTTCGGCGAGGGCACCGGCCTCCGGTTCACCCTCGACGGCGACACCGTGCGGGTTCAGACGGACTGACTCAGCGGCTTGCGGCCGCGGCGAGCGCCTCGGCGACGGACGCGTGGATCGCGTCGTAGTCCGGGTCCTCCGGATCGACCGCGGGAGGCGTCAGCTCGACCGAGCCGACCGGCTGCGAGCGGGTCCGGAGCGCGAGCTCCAGGAATCCGCCCAGCGCACCCTGCGGGATGTCCGTGCGGACGACCCGCGCGCCAGCGTCGGCGATGTCCTGGAACTTCAGCAGCACGTTCACGGGAGAGAGGCGGGCGAGGATCGCGCCCTGCACCTCGCGCTGGCGGACCATCCGGTCGTAGTCGCCGCCGGCCGAGCCGTAGCGGGAGCGGGCGTAGGCGAGGGCGTTGCTGCCGTCGAGGTGGTGCTCGCCGGGGGTGAGCCAGGCGTTCACGCCGACGAGCTCGCCGGTGTCCTCGTCGAGGACGCCGCCGAAGGGCAGGTCGCCGTCGCCGGTGTAGTCGACGTCGATGCCGCCGAGCGCGTCGATGAGGCTCGCGAAGCCCTGCATGTCGACAAGGGCGTAGTACTGGATCCGCAGCCCGAGGGCGCCCTCGACGGCGTCGCGCGTCGCCTCGATGCCGGGGGAGCTGCCCGCCGCCACCGCGTCCGGGTAGAGCTCCGGGCTCTTCAGCTCGACCTCGGTGTTGATCGAGTTGAGCATGCAGGGATCGACCGCGCAGTCCTTCCACGGATAGCCGTCAGGGTAGAGCTCGTGCATCGGCGAGTCCTCGGGGAAGGGCGTCCACCGGAGGTTCCGCGGCAGCCCGATGACCGTCGACGCTCCTGTCGACGTGTCGATCGAGGCGACGGAGATGCTGTCCGGGCGCAGCCCCGCGCGGTCCTCGCCCGCGTCCCCGCCCAGCAGCAGGACGTTGTAGCGGCCGTCGACCGGGTCGGCCGCCCTCCCATCGCCGAACACCGTCGACAGCAGGCCGCGGGAGACCCCGACCAGGTGGCCGCCGTAGCCCGCCGCTCCGACCGAGACGAGCAGCGCGAGGACCGTCGCCGCCCCGAGTGCGACGCGGGCGCGCGGCCCGACCTTCACCAGCCGGGTCAGCCGCAGCGTGTCGAGCGCGAGCACGAGCCAGAGCGCGGCGCAGGCGAACAGGACGCCCTGCACGACGGCGAGCGTCCCGTCGAGGGCGGCGATCGAGAAGACGAGCGAGGGGGCGACGAGGAGCGCCGGCAGCAGCACGACCACGACCGCCCAGAGCAGCATCGTCGCGGCGAGACCCACGCGGCCGAGCCGCCGCGAGCCCGCGAGGATCTGCGCGGATCCGGGGATCAGCAGCCCGAGCCCGAGCAGCCACCAGGCGCGACGCGTCATCACCGCCCGCGACGCCGTGTCCGGATCCCGCATCGGCGTCCGCCCGCGGACCCCGTTCTCCACCACTGCGCTGCGCACGACGCCCTCCCCGGAACCGACCACCCACGGTAGGGCCTGGAGTCTCGGCCGCCGACCGCGACGCGCTGCTGTCGCGGAGTCCGGGACGGCGCGAGTCAGCTCCGGGACGGGTAGTCGCCGGTCGCGAGGTCGTCGAGGAGGCTCGGGTGCGTCGCCTGCCAGCCGTAGGTGCGGCGGGTCCAGGCGCTGGACGCGGGCTGATCCATCGCGAAGATCTCGCCGAGGGGGCCGAACGTCTCCGTCGGCACCTGCTCGACCGGGAGACCGAGGCGCTCGCCGATGACCGTGGCGATCGCGAGCATGGTGTCGCCCTCGTCGGCGACCGCGTTGACCGCGGTGCCCGCCTCGCCCCGCTCGATCATCAGGCGGAAGAGGCTCGCGGCGTCACGGCGGTGGACCGCCGGCCAGCGCTGGCCGCCGTCGCCGACGTAGGCGGAGACTCCGGAGCTCTGCGCGGCCTGGATCAGGAGACCGGCGAAGCCGTAGGCGACGTCGCGCTCGTGCACCGAGCGGGGGAGGCGGACGGCACTCGTGCGCACGCCCCGGCTCGCGAGGTCGAGGAGGCGGGCGGCGTTGACGCCGCGGCCGCCGACCGGGCCGGTCGTCGTCAGCGGATCCTGCTCCGTCGCGACCGCGCCCGCGGAGAAGGTGGTGCCCGAGACGAGCGAGAACGGCTTGCCGGAGCCCACGAGCGCGGCGCCGATCGCGTCCATCGCCGCGCCCTCCTCGGCGATGCTCCGATCGAGGTCGGAGAAGTCGTTGCTGAAGGCCAGGTGGATCGCGCCGTCGGTGGCACGGGCGCGGTCCGCCAGCAGGTCGAGGTCGCCGAGCTCGCCGCGGACGGGATCGCCGCCCGCCGCGAAGACCCGGTCGGCGGCGGCGTCCGAGCGAGCGAGGCCGAGCACCTCGTGCCCGTGGGCGACGAGGTCCTCGGTGACGGCGAGGCCGATGGCGCTCGATGCTCCGGTGAGGAAGATGCGCATGGGAGGACTCCTTCTGAGTGATGGGACCGATATCCCATCACCATAGCCCCGCGATGCGACTCCTGTCGCGTCACGGTAGGATCTCCCCATGCCACGCTGGGAACCCGACGCCCGCGAGCGGTTCGTCTCCGCTGCCCTGCACCTCTTCACCGAGCAGGGCTACGACGAGACCACGGTGGCGCAGATCGCCGACCGCGCCGGGCTGACGCGGAGCACCTTCTTCCGGCACTTCCCCGACAAGCGCGACGTGCTCGCCGCCGGTCAGGAGACGCTCTCGGCGCTCCTCGCGCAGGGGGTGCGCGAGGCGCCGGCCGGGGCGACGCCGATGCAGGCGGTCGCCGCCGGGCTGGTGTCGGCCTCCGCCGCGATGACGCCCTTCAACCGCGAGCTCGGGCCGCGGCTCGAGGCGGTGATCGCCACCAGCGCCGAGCTGCAGCAGCGGGCCCTGCTGAAGAAGGTCGGCATGGCGACGGCGATGGCCGACGCCCTTCGCGAGCGAGGGGTCGCCCCGGCGGTCGCCGATGCCGCCGCCGAGCTCGGAGTGCTCGCCTTCAAGGAGTCGTTCGCCGAGTGGTCCGAGGGCCGGGACGGCGAGCTGGCGGCTCTGGCCACCGCCGCGCTCGACCGCCTGCGGGAGGCGCTGACGCAGCTCGGCTGAGCCCGCGCCGTCAGCCGGTGTGCTCCCAGTGGTCCCGGCCGCTCCGGCGCCACTGCTGGCGCGGTCCGTCCGACTCCGTCGCGGTGTCCGTCAGCCACAGGGTGCTGTCCGGGGCCCAGCCGGCGATCACGGAGGCGAACCCGTCGTCGACCGGGATCAGCCGGGTCGCGCTCGAGAGGTAGCCGAGCGCGGTGAGGTGCACGGCGTCCCACTCGGCGGCGACGCGCTGCCAGTCCGGGATCAGCCAGCGGCCCTCGCCGCCGGTCACCCGGCACCAGTCGTGCCGGCGGGCGGCGGTGACCTCGGCGGGGTAGGCGCGGCAGAGCGCGGCCCAGTCGTCGGCACTGTCGAGCTCGAGCGTGCGGCCCGCGCCGGTCACCGGGATCACGGTCGCGGCGTCGAGTCCGGCGGCGTCCTCGACCAGCTCCAGCAGGTCCTCGATCCGGGACTGCGTGCGCAGCAGCCGCAGGGGGAGCGACCACCAGGAGCCGGAGAAGCTCGCGCGCGGGTCGGCCGGGCGCTCGCGCGCGGACTGCTCCTCGTCGGCGCGGCGGGCGGCGGACCACTCGTCCAGGAGCGCGGCGGCGCCGGTCGGGAGCGGGCGGGCCGTGTCGGCGCGCCAGTCGACGGCCCACTGCTCCCCGGTGGCGGGGCTCGTCCACGTCGCCGCGGCAGGGGAGGCGAGCACGCGCTCGGCGACGGGGAGCAGCGCGGCGCGGAGCTCCGGCAGTGCGGCGAGGACGTCCTCGGCGTCGGGCTCCTGCCAGGAGTACGCGGTGTCGACGCTCCTGCGGAACGCGGCGCGGACCGCGTCGTCCTGCGCGGGGGTCGGCGGGAGTGCCACGATCAGCGCGGCGAGGCTCTCGAGAGTGGGGACGGGCAGATCGCGAGCGTCCGCGCCGTCCTCGGAGGCGTAGAGCAGAACCGACTGCCCGCCGCCGCCCGCGGCGTGCGCGAGCAGGAACGCCGCAGTGTGCAGCGCGGGATCCGCCGCCGTCGCGTACTCCCAGCAGAGGCGGCGCCCCCGGGGCCCGCTGAGGAGGACGTCGGCTGCAGCACTCATGTGCCCACTATGCCCGGCGGCGGCGCCGAGGCGTCCCCGAACGGTCGAGGCGTCCCGGTGCAGGTGGACGTCTCGACGGTTCGAGGACGCCTCGACTGCCGCCGGTGCGGGCGTCAGGCGTCGGGGTTCATCCAGAAGGGGGAGTAGTGGTAGCCGTCGGGGTCGTCGAACTGGCGCTGGTACATGAACGGGTACTCGTCGGTGTCGCCGATGCGGCCGCCCGCGGCGCCGGCGCGCTCGGTCAGCTCGTCGACGGCCTCGCGGCTGCCGAGGTCGAAGGAGACGGTCATCTTGGACGGGGTGTCCGGGCCGCCGATCAGCTCCTCGGTGCCGCCGACACTCGCGTACATCTCGCGGCTGCTGAGCATCAGGTACTGGTCCGGCGCGATCGCGAAGCAGGCGACGCTCTCGTTCGACATCGCCTCGTTGCGCGTCCAGCCGAGGGCGGTGTAGAAGGCGGTGGCGCGCTCGACGCTCGCGACGGGGCAGGAGAGGTAGAGGCTCATGCGGGCAACACTGCACAGAAGCGCGCGGCACGACAAGAGGCGGAGGAGCATCCGCGCCCGGAGCGACCGCCGCGCGTCTGCCAGAGTGCTGGCATGCCCTCTCCGCAGACCCTGACCGAGGAGGACCGCCGGCTCGTCGCCGCCTGGGCCGCCGACTGCGCCGAGCAGGTCCTCCCGCTGTTCGAGGCGGAGGCCCCCGACGACGACCGGGCACGGGACGGCATCGCGCGGGCACGCGCCTTCGCCCGCGGCGAGCTGAGCGCGGCCGGGGAGATCCGGCGCCGGTTCGAGGCGGGCCGGGCGTCGCAGTCGGCGGCGTCGCCCGCGGCGAAGGCGGCGGCCTGGTCGGCGGGACAGGCCTCCGGAGTCGCGCACCTCGGCGCGCACGCCCTCGGCGCCGCGGCGTTCGCTGCCAAGGCGGCCGAGCTGGCCGATCCGGGGCACGGCGGCGCGGCCGAGATCGACCGGCAGCTGGCGGGGATGAGCGCCCCGGTGCGGACGGCTCTGGCGCGCCTACCGCTGCTCGGTGAGGACCCGTCCGGTCCGCTCGGGCCGGGACTCCTGGCCTCCGGCGCGCTCGGTGCATTCATCCGCACGCTGCAGGCGGCGCTCGCCGCGGGGGACGATCGGTAGAGAGGGAGTCGGCGGCGGTGTCTCCGCCCGGGCAGCCGCACCGGAGCCTCAGTCGCTCGGGAGCAGTCGACACCGACGCAGTCGGCACCGACAAGGGTGGATCTCGATACGCCCGCTTCGCGAGCTACTCGATCAGCAAGTGCATGCTGGTCGAGTAGCCCCGCAGGGGCGTATCGAGACCCGCCCACCGCAGAGACGTCGGGTCTAAGGGCCCTCGTGCGGGCGGTGGTGGATCTCGATACGCCCGCTGCGCGGGCTACTCGATCAGCATGAAGTCCCGCTCCGGTCGGAGGAATCGCCGGAGGCGCCTCAGCGGCGGCGGCTCCGAAGGACGGCCGAGAGGAGGACCAGGGCGGCGGCGGCCAGCGCCCACGGACCGGTGAAGACGAGTGCGCGCTCGATCGGACGCCAGAACGGGACGACGAGTCCGCCCAGGAGCAGCCCGGCTCCGCCGCCGCCGAGGGCGTTCGCCACGACCTGCGCGGCCAGGCGCCCTCCGCTGCTCGTCCAGACGCGCTCGATCAGGCGGTCCAGCAGGTACGTCGCGGCGCCGACCGGCAGGCTCGCCACCGCCGCGCAGACGGCGAGCCCGCCGAGGGCGAGGAGGACGAAGGACGAGTCGGCCGACAGGGGAGTGGGCGCCGTCCCGTTCGCGCTGTCGACGAGCGCCCCGATCGCGAGCGGCACGAGCGCCAGCATCGCGCCCAGCACGGCGCGGACGGCGTGCTCGCGCCCGCGGGCTCCGGGTGCGCGGTCGGCCGAGCCTCCGGGTCGTGCGCCGCTCACGAGCACCTCCGTGTCGCCGGCACCGAGGAGACCGCCGGCGCGAGGGCGGCGAGGATCTCGCGACCACCGGACAGGCCGGCATTGAGCACGACTTCGACGACGGGGTCCCGGCCGTAGGTCGTCGCCGTGACGACGGCCTCGTCGCTGTCGTCGATCGTCCAGTCGACGTCGCGCTCGGTGATGCACTCGGCGGAGGGACCGGGGTCGGCCACCCCGCAGCGCAGGAGCACCTGCGCCGGGTCACCCCACGCCCCGGTGCCCTGGGCGTCCGTCTCCCGTTGCGCGAGATCGACGACGTCGGAGGGGAGGCGCACCACGATCTCGGCGCAGTCGACGGCGGCCGCGGCAGGGGCGGCCGCCATCGGCACGGCGCCGCTGCACCCGGCGACCGAGAGCGCGATCAGCACGGCTATCGGCAGCACGCGGCCTAGGCGAACGGCGGAGGAGGACACCCGGCGATCCTGTCAGTCCTCCGCGGTCCGCCGCCGCACGCCGCCGTCGAGCACGCGGTCGAGCCAGTCGCGCAGCAGCTCCCGCTCGGCGGGCCGGAGATCGGCGAGCCGCGCGGCGAGGGCGCGGACGGCGACGACGGCGGCGAGTGGCGCGTCGTCCGCGGCAGGCGGCTGCTCGGTCAGGATCCCGGCGAGCACGGCCTCGAACGCGGCGTCGGCGAGACCCGCGTCGCGCTCGGCCGCGGGGGAGGAGAGCAGGGTCGTCACGACGCCGGTCCCCGCCGTCTGGATCAGCCCGACGGCGCGCTCCTCGGGGACGCGGAGGCGACCGGCGGCCGCGACCCGGCGGACCCGCGCCGCGAGAACCCGCCTCCCCGACTTCGCCGCCGGCGAGGCCGCCGCGCGGGAAGGGTCGCTGAGCAGGCGGAAGAGTGAGGGATTCGCGAGGCCGAACTCGATCTGCGCCGCCCAGCCGGCGCGGAGATCCTCGATCGGGTCGACGTCGCCGGCCGCGGCCTCCTCGACGACGGCCGACTTCTCGGCGACCCAGCTGCTCAGCACGTGCTCGGCCACCGCCTCGAGCAGGCCGTCCTTGTCGCCGAAGAGCCGGTAGATCGCCGGAGCCTGCAGGCCGGCCGCCTCCGCGACGCCGCGGGTGGTGACGGCCGATGGGCCGGCCTCGCGCAGGAGGCGGGCTGCCGCGTCGACGATGCGGGCTCGGGTGTCCGTGGGGGGCGCGGTCATGGATCGACGATATCGCACTCTTGCTATCGCTGGTATTCCAGGGTTATCGTTCGAGCAGTATCACCGATACCCCGGCGGTCCCCCCCATCGAAAGGCCCTCCATGATCATCGTCACCGGCGCCACCGGAGCGCTCAACGGCGCCACCGTCGACCACCTCCTCGACTCCCTGCCCGCCAGCGAGATCGTCGTCGTCGCGCGGGACCCCGCGAAGGCGGCGCGCTTCGCCGACCAGGGTGTCGTGGTGCGGCGCGGTGACTACGCCGATCCCGCGTCCCTGCCCGGCGCGTTCGCGGGCGCCGACCAGCTGCTGCTCGTCTCCTCGAACGACCCGGGGGCCGACGCGCCGGCTCTGCACCGCGCCGCGGTCGAGGCCGCCGTCGAGGCCGGGGTCGGCCGCATCCTCTACACCAGCCACCAGGGCGCCTCGCCCGACACCCCGTTCGGCCCCGGCCGCGATCACGCCGCGACCGAGCGGCTGCTGGCGGAGTCGGGAGTCGCCTGGACCTCGCTGCGGAACGGCTTCTACGCCCACAGCCTCGCGTTCTTCCTCGGGGACTGGCGCTCGACCGGCGTCATCGAGGTGCCGTCCGACGGCCCCGTCTCGTGGACGGCCCGGGAGGACGCGGCGGAGGCCGCCGCTCTCCTCCTGCTCGCGGACGAGGCGCACGACGGACCGGTCACCCTCACCGCCCTCGAGGCCCCGACCTTCGCGGAGGTCGCGGAGCTCGCCGCGCACGTCGCGGGACGGCCGATCGAGTTCCGGATCCTCGGCGACGACGAGTGGCTCGCGCGCCGCGTCGCCGCCGGGCAGCCGGAGCCGCAGGCGCGGTTCCTGCTCGGCATGCACCAGGCGGCGGCGGCCGGCTTCTTCGCGGGGACGGACCCGACGCTCGCGACTCTGCTGGGACGCGAGCCGCGCACGGTCCGGGAGCTGCTGGCCGCGGCCGACGGGCGCTGACCGGCCCGCGGACGTCCGGCTCGTCGGAACCGCCCGGGCTCGTGGAACCCGCGTGCTCCGACGAGCCGGTGCAGGTTCCGCGAGCCCGAGCTCGGCGGTCACCGCTCCTCGGCGCGCGGGATCCGCGCCGGCACAGGGCGGGGACGAGGCCGGCGCCTCCCGGGCCGTGCACCGCTCGTTCTCCCGCCGTTGGCCGGGCGGCGCTAGCGTGCCGGCCATGGCGGAGCGAGAGACGGTGCGCACGTCCGCGCCGAACGCGCGGAGCGGACAGGGATCGCCGCGCGGGGCGCTGCTCGCCGCCGCGCTCCTGCTCGGGGCGGCGCTGCTGCAGCTGCAGGCCTCGCTGCAGCGCTGGGTCGCCGCGAGCGAGGGCTGGACGCGGACGGACCGGTCGGTCGAGGACCATCTCTTCGACTACATGATCCCCGCGGATCCGTGGGAGCCCCTCGGCACGGCGGCGCAGGTGCACGGCGCCGGCCTGCTGCTGATCGCCGTAGCCCTGCCGGTGTCGGCGCGGGCGATCGGCGGGGGCGCGCTCCTCCGACTGACGGCGCTCGTGGTCGCCGGCGTCCTCGGGCTGAACGGGCTGCACGGGGTGCTGTCGGGGCTGATCGGCGCGCCCACTCCGCTCCAGCTCCCCTTCCTGCAGATGATGCTCGGGCTGGTGCCCGTCGTCGGCCTCGGTGCCCTCGCCGCGAAGGCCTACCGGAGGTCGGTGTCGGCGGCGCTGGCGTACGCCTGCCTGCTCGGCAGCACCCTACCGGGACTGCTGATCGCGACCTTCGTCGTCGCGCCCGCGATCACCGGCTACCAGTCCTTCGACACGACCCCGTGGACGGAGACCGTCGTCGCCGTGACCGTCGCCGCCGCGGGCTGCGCGATGCTCAGCGCCGCCGCCGTCCTGGCGCTGCGCAGTCGCGCGCGGCGGCGAGGCGCCTGACTCCGAGTCACCCTCCGTCCGAACGGCGAGGCGTCCCGGTGCGGTCGAGGCGTCCACGCGGAGCAGGACGCCTCGACGGCGGCGGGACGTCTCGCCGGGTGAGCGCCGCTGGTCGGCGGCGTCGCGCCTACCTCGACTTGTCAGCGGGCCTCGCGTCCGGATCCCTGCCGAAGCGGCGGACGTCGATCTCCCGCATCTCCCGGAGCTGCGCTCGTTCGCGGTCGCTGATCGGCTCAGCCCTGCCTTCTGCGATCCTCCGCTGCAGATCGCTCGTCCCTCTGCTCACCGGCGCCACAGCGACCACCTCCACTGTCGATTCTCGTGAGGTCCGGGCGACGTTTCCACGTTCTCGTCACCTTGCAGATTCTCGATGGTCCGGTAGATCATCCGAGCCTCGGTCTCGGTCGCCTCGTTCAGCAACGCCGTCAGCGCGTCATCGGCGACATCTCGATCGGCCCGGATCGCCGAACTCGACGAGCGCAGCGCCCAGGATGCGGCTCGACGCACCCGTGGCGCGGAAGGCGGGAGCGCCGGGGCCCCGAACGACGGGGGATCGCACCCGCTAGGTGAGCGCCGCTGGCCGAGGGGCCGCGGCGCGGTCTGTCCAGTGGAGAGGCGCCTGCGGTGCCGGGGCGGGGCGGGGGAGGAGACCGGCGTCCAGGGGGGAGATGGGTGTCGATACGCCGCTGCACGGCTGCTCGAACAGCATGAAGGGGGCGCCTCTTCCCAGGAGACCCACGTGCGGGAGGCCGGTGGATCTCGACGCGCGCCCTCCGGTCGCTGCTCGATCGGCAGAGCACCGGCCGCCGTCAGCGGGGCAGGCGGTGCTCGCGCGGGCTGGCGCCGTGGTGGCGGCGGTAGGCGGCGGCGAACGCGGCGGGGGTGCCGTAGCCGCAGGCTGCGGCGATCGCGGCCACGGGGGCGTCGGAGCGGCGCAGCAGGTCGCGGCCGTGCTCCATCCGCAGGGCGGTCAGGTGCCGCATCGGCGTCGACCCGGTCGAGGCGGAGAAGCGGCGCAGGAAGTGGAAGGGGCTGAGGTGCACGAGCGCGGCGAGCTCGTCGAGGGTCACCGGGTCGGCGAGCCGGGCCGCGAGGTGGTCGGTCACCAGGGCGAGCTGCGCGCGGGAGAGCGCGGCGGTGCCCGGCGTGGGCTCCGGCAGGGAGAGCAGGTGCGCGACCAGCGCCGTGCCCACCGCGTCGGCGAGCAGGGACGGCGCTCCGGCCCGCGCGGCGCGGGCGAGCTCGAGCATCGCGGAGCGGACGAAGTCGTCGCCGACCGCGAGGAAGTCGAGCCTTTCGGCGGACGCTCCGGGGACGCCCTCCAGCACCCCGGCGACCAGCGGCGCGGCGACGGTGACGTGCAGCGAGCGGAACGTCTCGGAGCTCGTGCTGCGCCATGCCGCACGGATCTCGCGCCCCGGCGCCGTCGCGGCCGAGCGTCCCGGCGCCGCGTGCCCGTGCGCCCAGCGGCCGTGCGGTCGGGCGCTCTCGATCAGGTAGGAGCCGGCGGTCACCAGGATCAGCTGCAGAGTGTCGGACGCCGGCGCGGACACCTCGTGGTCGTGCGGATCGACGACCTCGCCCACCGCCACGCCGCTCCAGCCCGGGACAGGACCGGTCAGAGCCTCCCCTCCGCCGGTCACTGCGCCGAGCCGAACGCCCGCACCGAGACGTCGTCCCACTCGCGCCAGGTGCGCAGGCGCTCGGCGTAGAGCTCCTCGATCGCGGGCAGGACCGTCCCCAGGATGAGCCGCGCCGGCGGGTCCTCCGCGTCGACGAGCTGCAGGATCGCGGCACTCGTCGCCGAAGGGTCGCCCACAGAGAAGTCCGGCCCGTCCGCGTGCACTGCCGCGTACTCGGGCAGCTCGGCGCTCCGGCGCGAGCCGCGTGCGAGCCAGTCGGTGGCGTAGGGACCGGGCTCGACACAGGTGATCCGGACGCCGAAGCCCGCCACCTCCTGCCGCAGCGACTCGCTCAGTCCCTCCAGCGCCCACTTCGAGGCGTGGTAGCCGCCGATGCCGGGGAAGGCACGGACGCCGCCCTCGCTCGTCACCTGCAGCAGCCGGCCCCGGGAGCGGCGCAGCGCCGGCAGCACGGCCTGGGTCACCCAGAGTGCGCCGAAGAAGTTCGTCTCCATCTGCTCGCGGATCTCGCGCTCGGTCAGCTCCTCGACCATGCCGAAGTGCCCGTAGCCGGCGTTGTTCACCACGATGTCGATCGAGCCGAAGTGCTCCTGGGCGCGGCCGACCGCGGCGAGCACGCCGTCGCGGTCGGTCACGTCCAGCGCGAGCGGGAGCAGGCGGTCGGGGAAGCGCTCCGCGAGGTCGTCGAGGCTGCGGGGGTCGCGGGCCGTGGCCGCGACGCGGTCGCCGCGCTCGAGCGCCGCCTCGGCCCAGAGCCGGCCGAAGCCGCTCGACGTGCCGGTCAGGAACCAGGTTCGGGAAGTCGTCATGCCACCACTCTCCCCGTGCCGCGATCCTTCCGGTAGCGACTGATCGGCACGCCGAGCATTCCGTGAAGGAATGGCGCGCGCATACTGGGGCGATGACCCTCGACGTGCACCCGCAGCTGCTCCGCGCCCTGGTCGCCGTGCTGCGCACCGGGTCCTTCACCGGTGCCTCCGAGCAGACCGGCTTCACCCAGTCGGCCGTCTCGAAGCAGATCGCCGCGCTCGAGGAGGCGGTCGGCGCGCCGCTCTTCCAGCGCGGTCCGCGCGGCGTCGTCCCCACCCCGGCCGCCGTCGGCGTCGCGCGGCACGCCGCGGCGATCCTCGACCACCTCGACGCCGCCGCCCGGGAGGTCGCCGACCTCGGCCGCCCGCTGCTCGGCCGCGTGCGCCTCGGCGCCTTCCCGACCGCCGCCATGCACCTCGCGCCCGAGACGATCGCCCGGGTGACCCGGGCGCATCCCGCGATCGACGTCTCCCTGCTCGAGTCCTCGACGCCCGTGCAGCTGCGGCGGCTGCGCGCCGGGCGCCTGGACGTCGCGATCGTCGCCGTCGGCTCCGAGCCGGACGGGTACGACCTCGACGGCATCGACACGGAGGCGCTGCCGGCGGCGTCCCTGCACGTCGCCGTGAGCGAGCGGCACCCGTGGGCGCACGCCCGCGCGCTCTCCGCCGACGATCTCGCGGACGCCGACTGGGTGGTCGGCCGGGGCGCGCGCGGCGAGCCGCAGTTCGGCGCATGGCCGGCCCTCGCGCAGCCGCGGGTGGTCGCCGAGATCGTCGGCTGGAGCAGCCGCCTCGGCTACGTCGCCGCGGGGCTCGGCGTCACCACCGTCCCGGCGCTCGCCATCGCCGGACTGCCGCGCGGAGTGGTCGCCGTCCCGGTCGACGGCCCGCGCTGGACGGGTCGCACCCTCCGCGTCGCCTGGTCGGGCGAGCTCGACCCCGCCGCCCGTCTCGTCCGCTCGTCCCTGCACGCGGTCGCCGCCGACATCGCTGCCGCCCACTCCGCTCCCCGCGAGATGCCACTTGTGAGCGCGACACGCCGGTAGAAGCGTGCACACCTGGCATCTCGCGGGAGGGGAGGGGCCTCAGGCGCGGACGAGGGCCCAGGCGTACTGCTCGAGGTGCACGGTGTCGACGGGGTGGCCGGTGACGAGGTCGGTGCCGGAGACGGCGACGTCGACGGGGTCCTGGCCGTGGTTGATCACCGTGAGGACGTCTCCGCGGCGGGCCGCCTCGACCCAGGGGCTCCCGGTGCGCAGCACGGGGGCGATGCCGGACTCCTGCGCGAGCCAGGCGGTCAGCGCGAGCATGCCCGCGTCGTCCGGGACAGTCGCGAGGTGGTAGGCGGTGCCCGTGCCGGTGCGCCGCGCGGTCAGTGCCGGGCTGCCCAGCGCGGGTCCGGAGGAGTAGCGGCCGAGGACCTCGACCGGCCGCTCGTCCGACGGGTCGACGAGCACCCCGAGCTCCTCCGCCAGCAGCTCGCCGCGCAGGACGCCGAAGGGAGCACCGGCGACCTCCGCGCCGGCCGCCCCGATCCCGGCGAACTCGAGGACCGTGACGCCGAGCACCTCGCGCAGCCCGACCTGGAAGCCGCCCTCGCGGAAGGCGTCGTCCTCGTCGACCACGTCGCTGAACGCGGTGACCAGCAGCCGCCCGCCCCGCTCGACGAACGCGGTGAGGTTCTGCGCCGCCGCATCGGTGAGCAGGTAGGAGTGCGCGAGCACGACGAGGTCGTAGGCGGCCAGATCCGCGGTCGGCAGCACGAGGTCGACGGCGAGGTTCTGCCGGTGCAGCGCCGAGTACCAGCGCTGCACGAGCTCGAGCAGGTCGAGCACCACCGGGTGGTCGGGGTTGCCGATCGCCCACCAGTTCTCCCAGTCCAGCACGAGTGCGATCCGGGCGCCGGAGCCGGTCGGACCGCCGCCGGCTGCCGAGAGCTCCGGCACCTCGCCGAGCACCCGGCCGAGCTCGACGACCTCGCGCCAGGTGCGCGTCCCGACGCCCGCCTGCGGCAGCATCGCCGAGTGGAACTTCTCGCTGCCCCGGCGCGACTGCCGCCACTGGAAGAAGAGCACGCCGTCGGCCCCGCGCCCGACCGCCTGCATCGACAGCGCCGCCATCTGCCCGGGCGCCTTGACGGCGTTCGAGGGCCGCCAGCTGACGGCGCCGGTCGCCTGCTCCATCAGCAGCCACGGCACACCCGGCTTGAGCGAGCGCATCAGATCGCGGGTGAACGCGGCGGTGCGGAACGACTCCGGATCGGCGGGATCGACGTAGTTGTCGTCGCTGACGACGTCGACCTCGGCCGCCCACTTCCAGTAGTCGAGCGGCGGGAAGGCGCCCATGAAGTTGGTCGTGATCGGCTGCGTCGCTCCCGACGCGCGGATGATGTCGCGCTCCATCGTGTAGAGCTCGAGCAGCGCGTCCGAGGTGAAGCGGCGGAAGTCGAGCAGCCCGGCCGGGTTGTGGCTGTACGGAGCCTTCCGCGGCGGCACGATCTCGGCGAACGACGCGTAGCGCTGCGACCAGAAGAAGGTGCCCCAGCGCCGGTTCAGCGCGTCGATGTCGCCGTACTTCCGCTCGAGCCAGACCCGGAACGCGGCGGCCGCGTCGTCGGAGTAGTCGTGGTGCAGGTGGCAGGCGTACTCGTTGTTGACGTGCCAGAGCACCACCGCGGGGTGGTCGTGGTAGCGCTCGGCGATCGCGGTGACGAGCCGGGCCGCGAGGCGCCGGTAGTCCGGAGAGGTGGGGCGGTAGGCCTGGCGGCTGCCCGGCCAGTAGGTGGCGCCGTTCTCGTCCTGCGGCAGGATGCCGGGGTAGGCGGCCGTGGCCCACGGCGGCGGCGAGGCGGTCGCGGTCGCCAGATCGACCGAGATGCCGTGCTCGTGCAGCAGATCGAGCACGCGGTCGAGCCAGCCGAAGTCGAAGGTCTCCTCGTCGGGCTGGATCCGCGCCCAGGCGAAGATGCCGAGGCTGACCGTCGTGACGCCGGCCTCGCGCATCCGCCGCGCGTCCTCCGGCCAGACGCTCTCGTCCCACTGCTCCGGGTTGTAGTCGCCTCCGTAGTGGATCATCCGTGCCGTGCGCCTTCCGTGGTCGTCGTCATCGAGTCGTGGTGGTGATCATCGCGGAGACGATCGTCGTGAGGGGTCGCGCTCAGCGCGCCGCGGGCGCCGTCCGCGACAGCCGCACGGCCAGCGCGGCGAACACCGTGCAGCCGAGCGCCGGCACGACGAGCGGCACCAGCTGCCAGGTGACCACACCGGCGAGCACCAGCGCCACCAGCAGCGCACCGGAGCCGCGCAGGTCGCGGACCGCGAGGACCGCCGCCTCGCGCAGCAGAGGGAGCCAGTGCGACTCCGGGAGCCAGAGCGCCGACGCCGTCAGCACCACGACCAGCGCACCCGCGAGCAGCGCCGCGCAGACCACCGCGACCGCGGTCGCCCCGGGCAGCGCGCCGGTCGAGGCGACCAGCAGATCGAGGCCGAGCACCGCGGAGAGCGCCAGCAGCGCGAGACCGACCGGCAGCGAGCGCAGGACGCCGGTGCGGGCCTCCGCCAGTGCCGTCCGCAGCGGCGACGGCTCGTCGAGGACGAAGCGGCGCAGGTGCCGGGCACCGACCGCGAGGGCGAGCGGCAGCGTCACGAGCGGCAGCGCGAGCAGCGTGACGAGGAGCCCCGTGAAGAGGACCTCGGCGAACAGCGCGAACCGGTTCGCCGCCCCCGGCCAGCGCAACGCCGTGCCGTCGGCGGCGGCGGCGCGCGCCTCGCGCTGCGCTCGTGACGCGCGGCTCATCCCTTGAGGCCCTGGGTGGCGACGCCGTCGACCAGGAAGCGCTGGAAGATGATGAAGAAGATCAGCACCGGCAGCAGCGCGAGCACCGAGACGGCGATGGTCGCTCCGTAGTCGGACGCCGAGGTCTGGTCGTTGTAGACGCGCAGCGCGAGCGGCAGCGGCTGCTGGTCGGGCGTGTTCAGGTAGAGCAGCGGACCGAGGAAGTCGTTCCAGCTCCAGATGAAGGCGAAGATCGACGAGGTGATCAGCGCCGGGCGGATCAGCGGGATCGTGATCGAGCCGAAGATGCGCAGGTGGCCGGCGCCGTCGATCCGCGCGGCCTCGTCGAGCTCGCGGGGCAGGTTGCGGATGAACTGCACCATCAGGAAGACGAAGAACGCTTCCGTCGCGAGGAACTTGCCGATCAGCAGCGGCCAGTAGGTGTCCATCATCCCGAGGGTGCGGAAGATCGTGTACTGCGGGATGAGCAGGACGTGCATCGGCAGCAGCAGCGTGCCGATCATCAGCGCGAAGTAGAGCGGACGGCCTCGGAAGTCGAGCCGGGCGAAGGCGTAGGCCGCCATCGAGGACGAGATCACGACTCCGATGACCGAGCCGACCGCCAGGATCGTCGAGTTGAGGAAGAACCGCCAGAGCGGGACTCCGCCGACGCCGGCGAGCACCTTGACGAAGTTGTCGAGCGTCGGGTTCTGCGGCAGCAGCGAGGTCTGCCCGCCGAACTCGCTGTTCGGCTTGAACGCGGCGGCACCCATCCAGATCAGCGGGTAGAGCACGATCGCGGTGAGCACGATCATCGCCGCGATCCAGACCAGCGTCGCGGTCTTCGGGCGCTTGCGGCGCGGGCGCCGGCGGGGCGCGGGCTCGGTCAGCGCCTGCGTGTCGGCCGAGGGGAGCGTGGTGTCGAAGGTCGTCATCGTGTGTCTCCCGAGTAGTGCACCCAGCTCTTCTGGGTCTTGAAGAGGACGAAGGCGAGGACGCCGACGAAGAGGAGGAGGACCCAGGCCATCGCCGAGGCGTAGCCCATCTGGTTGTTCGTGAAGGCGCGCGTGTAGAGGTACACGGTGTAGAAGTTCGTCGCGCCGGCCGGACCGCCGGTGCCGTTGCCGATGATGTACGCCGAGGCGAAGACCTGGAAGGCGTTGATCATCTCGAGCAGCAGGTTGAAGAAGATCACCGGCGAGAGCATCGGCAGCGTGACGCTGCGGAACTTCCGCCACGGACCCGCTCCGTCGACCATCGCGGCCTCGTAGAGCTCGGCCGGGACCTGCTTGAGGCCGGCCAGGAAGATCACCATCGGGGCGCCGAACTGCCAGACGGCCAGGATGATCATCATCGGCAGGATCAGGGCGGGGACCCCGACCCAGCCGCCGATCTGGATGCCGAAGATCTGCAGTCCGGAGTCGACCGGTCCGTCGGTCGAGAACATCGCCCGCCAGACGATGGCGATGCTGACGCTCGCGCCGATCAGCGACGGCGCGTAGAAGGCTGAGCGGAAGAAGCCGGTGCCCTTCGCGCTGTAGTTGAGCAGCATCGCCACGACGAGGGCGGCGGCGAGCTTGACCGGCGTGCCGATGAAGACGTAGGCGAGGGTGAGCTGCACCGACTGGAGGAACTTCGGGTCGCCGAACAGGCGCTCGAAGTTCCCGGTGCCGATCCACTCCGGCGCCCGGAAGAGGTTGTAGTCCGTGAACGAGAAGTAGAGGGACATCAGCATCGGGCCGAGCGTGAGCCCGACGAAGCCGATCAGCCACGGGGAGAGGAACGCGTAGCCGGCCAGGGTGTCCCGCTTCGGTCGCCGCCGCGCCTGACCGCCGACCGGACGAGGAGTGCTCGTCCGGTCGGCGAGGGGCGTGACGCGACCGTCGGCGGCGGTGCCGCTCGGGGTCGACGTCGTCGTCATGTGATGCCTTTCCTGGCCTGGATGAAGGGGATCAGTAGGAGAGGGAGCGGATCAGTTCTGGAGGGTGACGTCGGTCTCGTCGAAGAACTGCTGGACCGCCTCGTCGACACTCACGGCACCGAGGCCGAGGCTGGTGCCCAGGTCGAGGAAGTTCGCCTCGATGGCGCCGTAGCCGGCGACGGGTGCGGCCGGAGCCGTGCCGATGCGGTCCTCGACGGAGTCGAGGTAGTCGGCGACCTGCTTGTCCGGGCCCTCGAGGTTCGCACCCGCGAGCTGCTCGGAGGACGCGGGGATGCCCAGCGTGGCGCCGAAGATCTCGCCGACCTCGGGGCTGTTGATCAGGAAGTCGAGGAACGTCGCGGCGGCCTCGGGGTGCTCGGTGGCGGACGAGATCGCCTGCATCAGACCGACCTTCTGGTAGAGGTCCTTGCTGCCCTCGTCCGAGGTCGGCGGGGCGGTCATCACGATCTCGGACGCGCCGCTGTCGCCGATGTAGCCGCCGAGGAAGTTGCTCCAGCTCATCTCGCTGGTCGCGATGCCGGCGCCGAAGCCCGACTTGGGCAGCAGCTCCTGGAGGCGCGCGGCCGGCACGCCGGTGCTCGTGCGCATCTCGTCGCCCTGCTCCCAGAACGCGGCGAGGTCGTCCTCGGTGAAGCCGAGCTCGCCGTCCTCCGTGAACAGCTCCTTGCCGTCCGCGCGCAGCTGCAGCTCGAAGTTCTGGATGCGGCCGGTGTAGTCGGTGCCCCCGTAGACGGCGCCGCCGGTCTTGGCGGTGACGTCGGCGACGTACGCCGCGTAGTCCTCCCAGCTGCCGCCGCCCGCGTAGGGCTCGACGCCGTTCGCGGCGAGGAGGTCCTGGTTCTGGAAGACCGCCCAGGCGCTGTAGCCGGTGGGGATCGCGTAGGTCGCGCCGTCGAGCTCGCCGGTGGCGAGCAGCTCGGGGGAGATGGTGGTCTCGTCGACCGCGCCGCCGAAGTACTCGGACAGGTCGCCGAGCAGGCCGTTGTCGCCGTACTGGCGGAGGTAGGTGTAGTCGAACTGCATCACGTCGGGGAGTCCGCCGCCGGCCGCCTCGGTCTGGCGCTTCTCCCAGTAGCCGGGGTAGTCGGTGAAGGTCGAGTTGATGGTGATGTTCGGGTGCTCGTCCTCGAACAGCGCGATGGCCTGGTCGTAGCGGGCGGCACGGTCGTCGTTGCCCCAGAACGTGTAGTCGAGGGTGATCTCCTCGTCGGGGTCCAGGGTGGCGGAAGCCCCGGAGCCTCCACCGGAGCAGCCGGTCAGCGCGAGGGCGGCCACGGCCACGGCGGCCACCGCCGAGTAGCGCTTGCTGTGTGAGCGGAACATCGTCGTCCTTTCGAGAACATCATCGTTTCGAACCCCGAAGTGAAATGAAACGTTTCGGGAAAGCGTTTGCCCCAAAATACGGCGGCGACTTGCGCACGTCAAGCCGACGGGCCCGACGGGGTGTCGGAGCAGACCAGCACGCCGTCGACGACGGTCAGCACGGCGGCGCGCACGTGCGAGCGGCGACGCTCCACGGACGGCGGCATCGAGGCGAGCTCGCTGCCGTCCCAGCCCGGATGGGTGAAGTAGATGATCAGGGCGCGGTCCCCGCCCAGGGGCACCACGTCGGCGTGCCGGGCGACGATCGGCGCACCGTCGAGCCGCTCGGGCGCCGTCAGGATCAGACCCGACCGCTCGCTCTGCCGGCGCCAGTCGCCGACGCCGTCGGGGGAGTGGTGCACGGCCAGCCCGCGCCACTCGTCGGTGATCAGCCAGTACCGCCCGGCGAGCGGGAGGACCTTCGGCCCCTCGTGCGGGCGCCCGCCGACGGCGACGCCCTCGATCCGCCAGGACGCGGGATCGCCGGGGTCGTCGCTGACGGCGACGACGGTGCTCGAATCGCGCCGCTCGTCCTTGGCCCACAGCCGGTACCGCCCATCGCCGGTGCGCGCGACGGCGGCGTCGATCACGCGCTCCGAGCCGAGGTCGATCTCGCCGAGGAGGCGCCAGCTCTCGAGGTCGTCGCTCTCGAACTGCGCGATCGTCGCCCGCCCGCTCCAGTCGCCGGGCGCCCCGTCGATCCGGGTGAGGAACATGCACCAGCGGTCGCCGAGTCGGACGACGTCCGGCGCCCACAGCGTCGGCGGCTGCGCGGTCAGCCCGGCGTCGAGACCGGCCGCGGTGCCGCGGTACTCCCAGGTGACCCCGCCGTCTCGCGACACCGCGACTCCGACGGCGCTGCCGTGCACCCACTCGACCCCGCAGAGATCCAGCGTCGCGCGCCGCTGGGTGTAGAACAGGCGCCACTCGCCCCGGAGGGTGTCCGCGACCAGCACCGGGTCGGTCGGGCCGTCGAAGACGGGGTCGCAGTAGGGCACGGCGAAGGCGTCCTCGCGCAGGGGCATCGGCTCGATCATCGGGTCCTCCGGGTCGGATGCGCCGGCTCTCCCGGCGCGGGTCGGTCCGATGCACCCTAGCCAGGAAAACGCTTGCCGGGAGGACGCGGCCCCGGGTAGCGTCGAGGTCACGTCCCCGCCGGAGCGGCCGCTCCCGGCCGCGCTGGGGCGCTCGGATCGGAGTCGACCGTCTCGTGAGAGAAGCCCGCGCCTCGCAGGCCCCGCTGCTGCTCGACCGCCGCCACCCCGGGCGCTCCGCCCTCCGGCTGCTCGGCCGCTACCGCCCGCGGGTGGTCGTGGCCGTGCTGTTCTTCGCGGTCAAGGACACGCCGCTCTGGCTGCTCCCGGTCGTCACCGGCGCGATCGTCGACGTCGTCGTCGCCGGCGGTCCGGAGTCGACACTCTGGCTGTGGGCCGGCATCGCCCTGGTCGCGCTGCTGCAGAACTACCCCAACCACGTGATGTACACCCGGCTCTACATGAGCGCCGTGCGCCAGACCGGGACCGACCTGCGCAACGCCCTCGCCGCCCGGCTGCAGAACCTCTCGATCGGCTTCCACTCCCGCGCGAGCTCCTCGGTCGTGCAGACCAAGGTCGTCCGCGACGTCGAGAACATCGAGGTGATGTACCAGCAGGTCGGCCATCCGCTGCTCTCCGCGACGATGGTGGCGATCGGCGCGATCGTCATGACCGCCATCGAGGTGCCCGCCTTCCTCCCCGTCTACGCCTGCGCGATCCCGCTCGCGGTGCTGCTGCGCGCCTTCCTCGGCCGCCGCTCCCGGCAGAGCAACGAGCAGTTCCGCCGCGAGGTCGAGCACTTCTCGGCGCGGGTCGGCGAGATGGCCACGCTGATCCCGATCACCCGCGCGCACGGCCTCGAGCAGACCGCGGTCGCCCGGGTCGCCGCGGGCGCCGAGGGCGTCCGCTCCGCCGGCTACAGCCTGGATCTGCTGAACGGCCGCTTCGCCTCGCTCTCCTGGGTGAGCCTCCAGCTGCTCGGCATCGCCTGCCTCGTGCTCGCCGCCTGGGTCTCGATCAGCGGCTGGCTGCCGATCACGCCCGGGCAGGTCGTCCTGCTCAGCTCCTACTTCGCGCTGCTGACCGGGGCGATGACCAACCTGCTGATGCTGCTGCCCGTGATCGCCCGCGGCACCGAGTCGATCCGCTCCATCGGCGAGCTGCTCGAGGACCCGGACCTCGAGCAGAACGAGGGCAAGGCGCAGGCGGCCGAGGTGCGCGGCCGGATCCGCCTCGAGGGCGTCACCTACCGCTACGGCGCGGACGGCGCCGGTACCGAGAGCAGCGCCGACGTCGCGAGCAGCGTCGGCGTCCAGCGCATCGACCTGGACATCGAGCCGGGCCGGACGGTCGCCTTCGTCGGCTCCTCCGGCTCCGGCAAGTCGACGATGCTCAATCTGGTGCTGGGGTTCCTCCGTCCGACCGGCGGCCGCATCCTCCTGGACGGCGTCGACGCCGAGACGCTCGACCTGCGCACCTGGCGCCGCTCCGTCTCGGTCGTGCCGCAGGACTCGGTGCTCTTCGAGGGCTCGATCCGCGACAACGTGGCGTACGGACTGACCGGCGTCGGCGAGGAGCGGATCGTCGCCGCCCTCCGCGACGCGAACGCGCTGGAGTTCGTCCGTGAGCTGCCGGACGGCCTCGACTCGGTCGTCGGGGAGCGCGGTGCCCGCCTCTCCGGCGGTCAGCGCCAGCGGATCGCCATCGCCCGCGCCCTGGTCCGCGACCCGCGGGTGCTGCTGCTCGACGAGGCGACCAGCGCGCTCGACCCGGAGTCGGAGGCGGCCGTCAAGGAGGCGCTGCTGCGCCTGATGCGCGGCCGCACCACTCTGGTCGTCGCGCACCGGCTCTCGACGATCCGCTCGGCCGACACGATCGTCGTGCTCGAGCGCGGCCGGATCGTCGAGACCGGCAGCCACGAGGAGCTGCTGGCGGCGGGCGGGCGCTACGCGACGCTGCACGCGGTGCAGGCGGGGCGCTGAGCCGCCGGTCCCGCTCCCCGGCGCCGGCTCAGCCCGGCGGCCGCCCGACGCCGATCGACCAGGCGAGGGGCGGCGGCGTGCCGTTCAGCGCCCACTCGCCGACGATCCGCTGCTTGTAGATCACCGGATTGTGCGCGCCGACGGTGCGGGCGTTGCGCCAGTGCCGGTCGAGGGCGGCAGTGGCGGCGACCCCGGAGGAGCCCAGCGCGTCGAAGAGCAGGGTCGCGGCGCGCGGCACCGACTCGGTGAGCAGCACCTGGGCCCGGTAGACCTCGGCGCCGGCGGCCGGCACCAGCGCCGGATCCTCCGCAGCCTCGCCCACCGCCTCCGCCGCGACGAGCACCGCGGCCCGGGCGCCGAAGGCGATCGCCGAGATCGCTCCGACCACCTCCTGGATCTGCGCGTCGTCCCGCCCGTGATCGGCCAGGCCGTGGCTGTAGACCCGCGAGCGGGTGCGGACGGCGGCGATCGCGTCCCGCTCGACCGCGGCGGCGATCCCCGCCAGCACCGCGAGCAGCTCGAGCTGGAAGAACGGCGTCTGGTGCGGTGCCCGCAGGACGGAGGCGAAGACGTGCTCGGGCTCGACGAGCGCGTCGCTGAAGACGGTGGTCCCACTGCCCGAGAGCCGCTGGCCGAAGCCCGACCAGTCGTCGGTCGCCACGACGCCGCGCTGGTCGACGCGGACCACCACGGCGGTGTCCGTCCCGTCCTCGCGGCGCACGACGACGTCGGTCCAGTCGGCGAAGATCGTGCCGGTGGAGTAGTACTTCGTCCCGTTCACGACCAGGTCCTCGCCCCGTCGGGTGAGCGTGGTCTGCGTGACGCCGACCGCGGCCGTGCCGATCTCGCTCCAGGCGTTCCCGACCAGCTCGCCCGCGGCGAGCCGGCGCAGCCAGCCGTCGCGCGCCGGCGACGGCGGGAAGGACAGCTGGTCCTCGACGAAGGCGAAGTGGCCGCGCAGCGCCTGCGCGACGTTCGAGTCCGCCGTCGCCAGCTCGATCAGCAGGGACGCGGTCTCCCGCAGCGAGAGCCCGCGGCCGCCGTGCTCGAGCGGCACCCGCAGACCGCCGAAGCGGGCCGCGCGCAGCCGTTGGATCGGCTCGAAGGGCAGCTCGCGGTCGAGCTCGCGCTGGACGGCGCCCGCCGCGATCTCCTCGAAGACCGGGCGGAACGCGGCGCGCGCCTCCGCGAGACCCGACTGTCCGGTGCTGCTCACGTGCCCGGTGCCGCTCATGTGCCCGGTGCCGCTCACGTGTACAGGGAGAGCGGCTGGACGTCGCCGGTCAGGTAGTTCGCGCCGACCTCGAGCTTCTTGTAGTCGACGGGGTCGTGCAGCGAGTGGGTGCGGACGTTGCGCCAGTAGAGGTCGAGCCCGATCGAGCTCTTCGCGGACGAGGAGCCGGTCGCCTCGTAGATGCGGGTCGTCACGTCGAGCGCGAGCGCGTCCGTGACGATCTTCACCTTCGCGATCTCGATCGCCTGCGCGGCGCGCGACTCGGCCGTCACCGCCGCGCCGCGGGCGACCTCGGCGTCGTGCAGCGCGCCGACGCGGTCGGCCAGCGCCTCCGCGGCCGCCGTGTGCGCGACCAGCTCGCCGTAGAGCCGGCGCACGAACGGATCCTGCGCGTAGGTCTCCACGCCGGAGAGGAACCAGGAGTTCTTCCGGCCGAGGGTCAGCCCCCGCCCCTTCGCCAGCGCGCCCTGCGCGATGCCGAGGTAGAGGTTGCCGAAGCCGAGCTGGATCGACGGCGTGATCAGGGTCGCGAACGGCTCGTCGACGAGCGCGCCGAGGATCTCGGACGCGTCCACCCGCACGCCGGTGAAGCGGACCGAGCCGGAGGCGCTCTGCCGTTGGCCGAGGTAGTCCCAGTCGCCGAGCGGCTCGATGCCCTCGCGGTCGCGCGGAAGCACGAAGGTCAGCGTCTCGCCGAAGTGGTCGCCGGACGCGATCACCGCGTTGACCAGGACCGCGTCGCCCGAGGAGACACCGGTCGAGAAGCGCTTGAGCCCGTTCAGCTCGAAGCCGTCGTCGCGCGGCGTCAGCTCGAGGTCGGGGTCGACCGGATTGACCGAGTCGCCCCAGAGCCACCGGCCCTCGATCGTCGCGCGGTAGAACCGCTCGCGCTCCGACTCCGGGGCCGAGAACGCGATGTTGGCGGAGTTGACGTAGTGGTAGAGCAGGATCTGCGCGAGCGAGGCGTCGGCGGCGGCGAGGATCCGGATCACCCGGAACGCCGTGCTCCAGACCGCTCCGCCGCCGCCGAACTCGGCCGGGTCGAGCAGGTTCACGAGGCCCGAGGACCGCAGCGGCTCGAGCTCCGTGGTCGGGTCGAGGTTGCCGCGGTCGCGCTCGAGGACGTCCACCGCGAGGGTCTCGGCGACGCCGGAGGCGACGGCGTCCCAGTGCTCGTGCTCGGCGGGGGTGGCGACGCGGTCCCAGTGCGAGCGCGCACGCTCCTGGCGGGTCTCGGGGCTGGTCGGGGCGGGGGCTGTCTGGGTCATCGGACGGGCTCCGGGTCGAGGGCGGGCAGGACGGAGAGGACGCTGTCGGGCAGCCCGTCGGCGGCGCTGGGCGAGCCGGTCCAGGCGCCGCGGTAGGCGGCGGCGGGGTGCGAGTCCTTCACGCGGGCGCTGCCTGGGCCCTGGAGGTACTCGCGGAGGGTCGAGCCCTCGTACTCCTCCCAGACCCGGCCGCGCCTCCGCAGCTCGGGAACCGCGAGGTCGACGAAGTCCTCGAAGGTGCCGGGGGTCACCACGTAGGCGAGGTTGAAGCCGTCGATCCCGGCGTCGTCCACCCAGCGCTCGAGCTCGTCCGCGACGGTGCTCGGCGAGCCGACGATCACCGGGCCGATGCCGCCGATGCCGAGGTACTCCGCGACGTCGTCGGGGGTCCAGGCGCGGTCGGGGTCGGCCTTCGTGAAGATCGAGAGCGCGCTGCGCACCGCGTCGGTGTCGACGTAGTCGAGCGGCACGTCCGCCGGGAACTGCGAGAGATCGAGCCCCGCCCAGCCGCCGTAGAACGCGAGCGCCCCCTCGCGGGACGAGTACGTCTTGAAGTCGGCGTACTTGGCCTGCGCCTCGGCGTCCGTCTCGGCGACGATGACGGTCGCGAGGATCAGGATCTTCGGATCGGTGCGCGCGCGGCCGTGCTTCTCCGCGGCGTCGCGGATGGCGTCGGTGGTCCGCCGGGTGAGCTCGGGGCGGATCGCGTTGATGAAGACGGCCTCGCCGTGCTTCGCCGAGAAGTCGATGCCGCGCGGCGAGGCTCCGGCCTGGAAGATCACCGGCGTGCGCTGCGGCGACGGCTCGGAGAGGTGGATGCCCGGCACGCGGTAGTGGGTGCCGGAGTGGCCGATCGGGTGCACCTTGCGCGGGTCGGTGAAGACGCCGCGCTCGCGGTCGCGCAGCACCGCACCCTCCTCCCAGGAGCCCTCCCAGAGCTTGTAGCTGACGTCGAGGAACTCCTCGGCGATGTCGTAGCGCTCGTCGTGCGGGATCTGCCGCTCGAGCCCGAGGTTCTGCGCGGCACTGTCGAGGTAGGAGGTGACGACGTTCCAGCCGATGCGGCCCTTGGTGAGGTGGTCGAGCGTGGAGAGCCGGCGCGCGAGCGCGTACGGCTGCTCGTAGGTGGGCGAGATCGTGACGCCGAAGCCGAGGTGCTTCGTGGCCGCGGCCATCGCGGGGATCTGCAGCAGCGGGTCGTTCACGGGGACCTGCGCGGAGTCGATCAGCGCCGGACCGACGGAGCCGCGGTAGACGTCGTAGACGCCGAGCACGTCGGCGAGGAAGAGCGCGTCGAAGGTGCCTCGCTCGAGCGTCCTGGCGAGGTCGATCCAGTACTCGAGGTCGTTGTAGCGGTCGGCCTGCGAGTCGGGGTGCCGCCAGAGGCCGGGCGCCTGGTGGCCGACACAGGTCATGTCGAAGGCGTTGAGGACGATGCGGGACGCCATGTGATTCCGTTCGGTTCGGGGCTGGTGCGCTTCGGACCCTAGGAGGGACCGCCGGCACCGTGTCGGCGCGCGCGCAACCCGGCGTAACGAACGGCCGCCGTGTTGCGCCGTGTGACGCCGCGTTGCGGTGGATGACCGGCCGGCGTGACGAGCCGCCGCGCCACCGCCACGATGTCCAGCAGCACCACCCGCTCCTCCGCGGATCCGGCGCCCCACAGCATCCCTCTCCTCCCGAAGCAGGCCCTCCCATGCGATTCCGCTCCCTCACCTCCGCGGTGGCGCTCCTCGCCGCCGCGACGCTGGTCCTCACCGGCTGCTCCCTCAAGGAGGAGTCCTCCGGCGCGAACGGCGCGAACGCCGCCGCCGCCGAGGCGACCACCGCCGCGGCCTCGACCGCCGACGTCCCGAGCCTCGAGGGCAAGACGGTCGGCGTCGCGGCGAAGGACATCGTCCACGACTTCTCCCGCATCGTGTACCAGTCGGTGCAGGACCGCGTGGAGGCGCTCGGCGGCACCGTCGTCGCCACCCAGGCCGAGGCCAAGGACGACAAGCATGTCTCGGACATCGAGAACCTCGTCTCGCAGAAGCCCGACGCGATCATCGTCATCCTCGGCGACGCGACGACCCTCGCCCCGGCGCTGAAGGAGGTGCACGACGCGGGCATCCCGCTCTTCACCATCGACAACGTCTCCGAGTACTCCGAGAACAACGTCACCAGCGACAACTGGCAGATCGGCTCGACCCTCGCCCGCACCATCGCCGAGGACATCGGCGGCTCCGGGCAGATCCTGGTCTTCAACGGCTTCCCGGGCGTCGCGCCCTGCCGCATCCGCTACAACGAACTCAAGCTGGTGCTCGAGGACTACCCGGGCATCTCGATCCTCCAGCCCGAGCTGCAGGACAAGTACGAGGGCACGATCGAGGACGCGAAGCAGCAGATCGGCGATGCCCTCTCGCGCTACCCGAAGGGCGAGATCTCGGCCATCTGGTCCTGCTGGGACACCCCGCAGATCGGCGCCGCCCAGGCCGTCGACGCGTCGGGCCGCGACGAGATCAAGATCTACGGCGTGGACGCCGACCAGGGCGCGCTCGACCTGATCGCCGACCCCGACTCCTCCTACACCGCGACCGTCGCGCAGCAGAACCTCGCCATCGGCGCCGGCTCGGCCGACAACGTGGCACGCTTCCTCGGCGGCGAGGCGGACTCGGTCACGCCGACCACCTACTTCGCCCCCGTGCTCATCGACAAGGCGAACATCGCCGAGAAGACCGCGGAGCTCGGTCTCGGTGGCTGATCCCGCGACCGTGCAGCCCCCGGCCCTCGTGATGGCGGGGATCTCGAAGTCCTTCGCCGGAGTGCCGGTGCTGCGCGACGTCGGGCTCACCGTCGGCCGCGGCGAGGTCGTCGCTCTGGTGGGCGAGAACGGCGCCGGCAAGTCCACGCTGATCAAGATCCTCACCGGCCTGTACTCGGCCGACGGCGGCTCGATCGCCATCGACGGCGCGCCGGTGGCGATCGCCGCCCCGCGCGACGCCGAGCGGGCCGGAATCCGCGTGGTGCACCAGGACCGCCACCTCGCCGGCCGCCTGACCGTGGCGGAGCAGCTCTACCTCGGCCACGAGAACCTGCGCCGCCGGGGCACCTCGGCCGAGGCCGTGCTCGCGGAGCTCGTCGGACTCGTCGTCCGCGGCGACACCCTGGTCGACGACCTCACCGTCGCCGAGCAGCAGCAGCTGCAGATCGCCCGCGCGCTGCTGGTCGAGCCGCGCCTCCTGGTGCTCGACGAGCCGACCGCGCCCCTGGCCGCCGCGGAGGTGGCGGCGCTGTTCGCCTCGATCCGCCGGCTGCAGGCCCGCGGCGTCGCGGTGATCTACATCTCGCACTACCTCCAGGAGGTGCAGCGCGTCGCGAGCCGCGTGGTCGTGCTGCGGAACGGCGCCGACGTCGGCGCGCTCGATCTGATCGAGGGCGACGCCGAGCAGGGCGCGCGGATCGTCGAGCTGATGCTCGGCCGCGACGTGGAGGAGTTCGCCCTCCGCTCCGACCGGGTGGTCGCCGCCGACGTCGCGCCGCTGCTCGAGCTCGAGGCGCTGACCGTGCCCGGCGCGCTCGACGCCCTCGACCTGGTCGTCCGGCCCGGCGAGATCGTCGGCGTCACGGGCCTCGTCGGCTCCGGGGTCGACGTGCTCGCGGACGCCGTGGTCGGCCTCGCCCGCCGCAGCGGACGGGTGCGCGTGGCCGGCACCGCCACCGCCTCCGCCCGGGCCTTCGTCGCCGCGGGCGGCGGCTACGTGCCGAGCGACCGCCGTCGCGACGGCGTCCTCCTGGCGCACACCGTCCGGGAGAACCTCTCGATCGCGTCGCTCGGGCGGATCAGCCTCGGCGGCCTGCTGCCCAGCCGCCGGCGCGACCGGGCCCTGGCGCTCGAGCAGATCGCCGCGCTCGACGTGCGGCCCGCCGATCCGGAGGCCGTGGTCGGCACGCTCTCCGGCGGCAACCAGCAGAAGGTCGCCCTCGGCAAGTGGCTCGCCGCCGGATCGCGCGTGCTCGTCCTCGACCAGCCCACCGCGGGCGTCGACGTCGGCAGCCGCGCCGCCGTCTACGCGCTGGTGAACCGGCTCGTCGACGAGGGCGCCGGCATCCTCCTCGTCTCGCTCGACCTCGAGGAGCTCGTCGGCCTCGCCGACCGCGTCCTCGTGCTGCACCGCGGCGCCGTGCGCGCCGAGCTGCCCCGCACCGAGCTGAGCACCGACCGCGTGCTCGCGCTCGCCTCCGGCGCCCTCGACGCACCCGCCTTCGACGCTCGGGAGAGTGCCCGATGACCCTCACCACCGCACCGACCGACGACGCGACGACGGAGGCGCCCGCGCTGCCGCGCGCCCGCCGCCGCGGCATCGGCGCCCTCGCCCTGATCGGCTACCTCGTCGTCGTCCTCGAGATCGCGGTGTTCAGCGCCGCCTCGCCGGTCTTCGCCACCGGCGGCAACCTCGCGACGATCCTGATCCAGGCCGTGGTCCCCGCGATCGCCGGCTTCGGCCTCGCGATCGTCGTGATCACCGGCGGCGACGACGTCGTCCGCGGCGGCATCGACCTCGCCTCCGGTCCGATCGTCGGGCTCTCCGGCGTCGTCGCGGCCGTCGCGCTGACCGCCGGTCTCGGCGCCGTGCCCGCCGTGCTGCTGGCCCTGCTCGTCTCGGTCGGCTTCGGCGCGATCAGCGGCACCGCCGTCGTGCTCGGCCTGCGCCCGCTGCTGGCCACGCTCGCCGTCTCCGGCATCGTCGGCTCCGTCGTCTTCCTCGCCACGGACAACGTCAAGGTGCCGGTCGCGGATCCGCTGTTCGACTGGCTGCGCGGCGGCAGCGTGCTCGGCGTCCCGGCGCCGGTCGCGGTGCTCGCCGTCGTGACGGTGCTGACCGCGCTCGCCGTCGGGCGGACCCCGTGGGGCACCCGCAGCTACGCCGTCGGGCAGAACCCGACCGCGGCGAGCGTCGCGGGCGTCTCCGTCTGGCGCCACGTCCTCACCAGCTACCTGCTCTCCGGGCTCCTCGCCGGGATCGCGGGCCTGCTGCTCGCCGCCCGCCTCGCCGCCGCCGTGCCCGGGATCGGCAACCAGATCCTGCTCGACATCATCGTCACCGCGTACCTGTCGGTCGTGTTCTCGCGCCGCTTCGTCGTCACCATCGGCGGCACGCTGCTCGCCGCCGTCTTCGTGGCGGCGCTCGGCAACGGCTTCACCCTGATCGGCGTCGACAGCCAGTGGGTCGGTGCGATCAAGGGGCTGCTCATCCTGCTCGTCCTCGGCCTCGCGGCCCTGCGAGAGAGAGGGGTCCGCTCGTGACCGCCGTCGCCCTGCCCGTGTCCGAGTCGCGCCGCGCCCTGGCCGTCAGGCTCCTCGCGCCCGCCGCGGTCGTGCTCATCCTCGCCGTCTTCGGCACGAGCGTGCCCGGCTACTTCGCGCCGACCAACCTGCTCAACGTGGCGAGCGCCAGCGCGCTGCTGCTGATGGCGGCGTGCGCGATGACGCTCGTCGTCCGCGCCGGCGGGATCGACCTCTCCATCGGCATCGCGATCGACCTCGCGGCGCTGGCGGCGACCGCGCTGATCGCCGACGGCTACGTGACCTGGTTCGCCGTGCTGATCGGCCTCGGCTTCGGGATGCTCGCCGGCGTCGTGAACGCCGTGCTGGTGATCGTGCTGCGCATCCGCGCCTTCCTCGCGACGCTCTCGGTCTGGTTCATCGGCACCAGCGCGCAGCAGCTGCTCACCGGCGGCGGCGCGCCGATCTACCTCCGCCGCCAGGAGACGCCCGACGCCTTCGCCGCCTGGGGCAACGCGACCGTGCTCGGCATCGGCACGCCGGTGCTGCTGGCGATCGCCGTCGCCGTCGCGGTCTGGCTGCTGCTCGACCGCACCCGCTGGGGCCGTGTGCTCACCGCGGCGGGGGAGCAGCCCGGAGCCACCCGCATCGCCGGCCGCCGCGTCGGGATCTCCCTCGCCTCCGCGTTCGTCGTGGCGGCGCTGATCGGCGCCCTGGCCGGCATCGCGCTCGCCTCGCGCAGCTACGGCTACTCGCCGGCGAGCGGGCAGCTCTACGTGCTCGACGCGATCGGCGCGGTCTTCATCGGAGCGACGCTCTCGGCGCACGGGCGGCCGAACGTGCTCGGCACGGTGATCGGCGTGCTGATCTTCGGCCTGATCAACAACGGCCTCGTGCTGCTGGGCGTCTCGTTCTACTGGCAGGGCCTCGTCCGCGGATCGGTGCTGCTGCTGCTCCTGCTGGCGACCGCGCTGCTGCGCTGCGAGTCGATCGCGCCGCCGCTGCGGACGCTGCTCTCGCCGCGGCGGTGACGGGAGGGGCGCCGCACGCCACCGCCGCGCGGTGAACGTCTCAACCGGTCGTGCGCTTCGACCCGCACCCGCCTCCTCCGGGGGACCACCCGACCGTCGGCGTCCTGTACGCCGCGACGGATGCCGTGACGTCGCTCGGCGAGACCCACCAGCGTCGACGGGTCGTCGATCGTGTTCAGAACGCCCCTCGGCTGATGGGCTGGCGTCCGTCCCGTCCGCTGACGCTCCTCGCTCCCACCGGTCAGTGGCCGGTCCGCAACGGCTGGCGCTACTGCAGGGTGACCGTCACCGGCGCGCTGACGGTGCTGTTGCCCGCGGCATCGATCGCCCGGGCGGTCAACGCGAACGTGCCGTGCTCGCCCGCGGTGCTGGTGGTCAGCGACCAGGTGCCGTCCGCGTTCTGAGCGGCGTCGCCGACCTCGGTGCTGCCGAGGAGGAAGGTGACGCGGGTCACGGCGATGTCGTCCGTCGCGGTGACGGTGGCGGTCGTCGAGCCGCCGAGCACGGAGCCGGAGCGCGGCGAGGTGATCGTGACGGCGGGGGCGGTGCTGTCGACGACGGGCGCCTTCTTCTGGGCGGGCTTCGCGGACGCGGAAGCCGGAGTGGTGACGGGCGTCACGGTGGGCTCGCCGGCAGCGGGGTTCGGAGCCGCGGTGGTCGCCGGAGCCGGAGTGGCCGCCCTCGGAGAAGGGGACGCCGTCGCGGTGGTGGTGGCGGTGGGCGCCGGGGCGGTCGCCCGGGCGGCGACCTTCGCCGACGCGGGAGTCGCGCCGCCGGAGACGGCGACGCGGTCCCAGACGCCGGTGAGGTAGGCGGTCGTCGGCCGCGGGGCCAGCGCGTCGAGGCCGGCGGCGGTCAGTGCGCTGAGGGTGGTGTCGACGGAGAAGCCGCCGCTCCGGGCGACCTTCCCGGCGAGCGTCGTGCGCGATCCGGACACCGCGTTCCAGACCGGCTGCAGCGAGCCCGTGAAGATCGAGTCCGTGGCGTCGACGTTGCCGCCGCCCTTGCCCTGGATCGCGCTGACCCTGCCCTTGCCGTTGATCGCGCCGGGGGAGCCGGCGCCGCCCGGGAGGAACGGGTAGCGCTGAGCGGCGACGTCGCCGCCCAGGATCAGCGCGTGGTCGAAGAGGACGTTCTTCACGCCGCCGACGATGACGGCGCTGTTGTTGGAGCTGAAGACGGCGGTGTCCCGGACGGTGACCTGGCCGGTGATGCCGGCGCCCTCGATCTGGAGGCTGTCCGTGTGCGGGCGAGCGGGGTTCGCGCCACCGCCGTACGGCTTGTCGACGTAGTACGAGGGAGCGATGTAGTCGCCCTCGACGAGCACGTCGCTCACCGTGTTCGGCGCGTACGCCTTGATCTGCGCGGAGTCGCCGCTCTTGAGCTTCGACTCCGGCTCGACGATCTCGAGGAGCTCGACGTCGCGCACGGGGATCCCCGAGGAGGCGGCGAGGCCGACCCAGTTGTTCGCGATCCGGAGCCAGGCGAACGACGAGTGCGTCGCGCCCTTGACGTCGATCGAGTCGATGTCGAAGCGCATCAGCGTGATGCCGGTGACGCCCTTCAGCATCCAGCTGCCGCCGGTGACGGACTGGAAGCCGTCGCGCGCGGTGATCAGGACCTTGAGCGGACCGTCGTTCGTGTAGCCGTCGAGAGCGGACAGGTCGTCGATGCGTCCCGGAGCGACGCGGACGACGGCGCCGGCGGCGATCCGGGCGGGCGTCAGGGCGTTGAGCGCCGCGCGGATCGCGGGGCCCGACGCGGCGACGTCGACGACGGTGGTGCTGCCGGAGAGCGCGGAGCGGATGTCCGGGGTGTCGGAGGGGTAGTGCGTGCCGTCCGGACCGAAGGTCGAGGCGCTCGCCGCGGAGGCGGCCGGAGCGGCGGAGGCGGCCGGGGCGATCCGGAACGAGGCGCCGGTGACGGCGATCCCCACGGCGGCGGTGACCGCGAGGGTGCGGAGAACGGCGGGCGCCAGGCGGGCGGACGGAGCGGCGGGCAGGATTCGTGACATGGCGGTGTCTTTCGTTGGGAGGGCGGGGTGACGGATCGCCCGGCGCTGAGGTCGAGGACCCGAGGCGCGCGACGGACCGGGGTCCTCGCACAGGGGGAGGAGCCCCGGAGACACGCATCGGTGCGTTCCGGGCGGGACAGCGACGGCCGAGCCGCACGCACCCTGTCTCCGTGAGGACGGGTGGGGCGGCGGCACCCGGTCGGACCGGGACGTGCGCTGAGCAACGGTCGGAAACGTATGCGGACGGACCGGTCGATCGACAGAAAGTGGCACGGATCGTGCTGTCTGTCTGGAAACGTTGTCATCGGGGAACGACTCCGGCGGTTCCTGCCCGAGCTGGGCGGGGTGCGCGGGCCGTGCCGAGCCGGTGAGTGACCGCCATCACTCCCCGGCTCGGCACGACGGCTCACTCGGTGGCGCTGCCGGCGCGCCGGCGACGGCGACCGAGGAGGACGCCGACCGCACCGAGGAGTCCGAGGAACCCGGCGACGGGCAGCACTGCGGCCGCGTCGGAGCCGGTGGAGGCGAGGTGACCCGCCGGCGTCCGATTCGACGCCGAGGCCGCTGCACCGGCCGGTGCCGTGGGGACCGAGACCTCGGTGGCCGGCCGGGTCGCCGCTCCCGGCGTCGGAGTGGGGGTCGGCTCCGAAGCGGGTCCGATCGGGACGGGAGTCACCGCGGGGATCGTCAGGGTGCCGAGGATGTTCTCCGTGTAGGCGACTCCTGAGGGCGTGGTGGCGGTGGCGAGTGACGCGACGAAGATCGAGTGGTTGAAGACGTCGCGCTCGGTCACGGTGCTCTCGAAGGAGACGACACCGGTCTCCCCGACGGGCAGCTCGGCGAGCTTCTCGCTGTCCGCGACCTGGACGTCGCGGAGGGCGACGTCGCCGGTGTTCGTGACCTCGGCGACCCAGCGCACCTTCGTCCCGGCGACGACGGGCTCGCCCTCCTCCGTCTCGAACGTGCCCGACACCTGCACGTCCAGATCCGGCGCCTCGGCCGCCACCGGAGGCTTCTCGGGGATCGGGAGCCTGTACTCGAACGGCGCCGAGACCGTCACGCGGGAGCCGTCCGGGAGGGTGCCCCGGACCGGCTTCGACTCGGCCGGCACGAACCCGTCCTGGAGGTTCTGCGCACTGACCACGGCCTCGGTCGTCGTGAGCCGGAACGACTCGCCGACCGCGAGCGTCTTCCGTCCGAGGACCTCCTTCAGATCGACGCCGCCCGTGTTCTCCACGTCGTAGGAGAACTCGACGCGAGTGCCCTCCTTCACGAGCTCGCCCGGGTCCGTGAGGAACGTCCCGGTGATGGTCACCGTCAAGGCCGGGACGGCAGCGGTGGGTCCGGACGTCGGCGCACCGGTGCTCGGCGCGGGTGTCGGCGCAGGCGTCGACGTCGTCGTCGACGTCGGCGTGGGCATCGGCGACGGCGAGGGCTCGGAGGTCGGCTGCGGCGACGGCGCGCCCTGCGGCAGCGCGACTCCGGTCGAGGCGCTTCCGGCGGACGCCGCCGGTGCTTCAGCTGCCTGGGCGACGGGCGCGGCGCAGCCGAGCAGGCCGACGGTGAGGACGAGGGACGCTGCGACGTCGAGCGGACGGCCGCTCGATCGGCGAGGCGCCGGGGACTGCGAAGGGCGAGTGTGCATCTGCGACTCCTGTAGGGGGCTCGGCGGAGCAAGCGAGTGAACCGAGGAAGTATCACACCCCTTTCCCAGGCGCGCCGTGCTGGAGGCGCGGACGGCGCGGGACGTCGGGCTGCTCGGGCACAGCACGAAGGGCCGCGGTGCACCCAGCACGGCGGCCCTCCCTCGCTGCTCCGCTACAGGAGCCTCACGGGCTACTGCAGCGTCACGGGCACCGGGGCGCTCTCCGTCACGTTGCCCGCCGCATCGGTCGCCCGGGCGGTGAGCGCGAAGGTGCCTTGCACGCCGGCGGTGTCCGAGCTGAGCGACCAGGTGTTCTCGCCGGTCTGCACGCCGTCGCCGATCTCGATGCCCTCGACGGCGAACACGACTCCGGTCACCGCGACGTCGTCGGTCGCCGTGACGGTCGCGGTCGCCGGTCCGCCGAGCACGTCGCCGGCCTCCGGGGCGGTGATCACGACCTCCGGGGCGGTGGTGTCCTCCGCGGGGGTCTCCGGCTCGGCGGGTTCCTCCGGCTCGGTCGGCTCCGTCGTCGGTGCCGGAGCCGGGCTGGTCGGCGCGGACGGGGTCGGCGCAGGGGCGGCCGTCGCGGTCGGCGTCGATGTCGGCGCGGGCGCGGGGCTGCCGCCGAGGGAGACGTCGTCCCAGATGCCGGCGAGGTACGCGGTGGTCGGCCGCGGGCTCCGCGCGTCGAGGTCGGCGGCGGTCATCGAGCCGAGCGACGGGTCGACCGTGAAGCCGCCCGAGCGCGCGGTCTTGCCGGGCAGGTTCGTGCGGGTGTTCGACACGGCGTCCCAGGTGGGCTGCAGCGAGCCGACGAAGGTCGAGTCGGACGCGTCGACGTTGCCGCCGCCGGAGCCCTGGACGGCGCTCAGGCTGCCGGGGCCGTTCTGCGCTCCGGCGGAACCGGCGCCGCCCTTCAGGAACGGGTAGCGCTGCGCCGCGGTGCTGCCGCCGACGATGAAGGCCTCGTCGAAGGCGACGTTCCGGACGCCGCCGATGATGACGGCGCTGTTGTTCGAGGCGAACACCACCGTGTCGCGGAGGGTGACCTGGCCGGTCACTCCGGAGCCCTCGATCTGCAGGGTGTCGGTGTGCGGGCGCGGCTCGCGGGAGCCGCCGTACTTCGCGTCGACGTAGTAGGAGGGCGCGATGTAGCCGCCCTCGACGAGGACGTCGGTCAGCAGGTCGGGCGCGTAGGCCTTGATCTGGGCCGAGTCGGCGTTCTTGACCGTCGAGTCGGGCTCGACGACCTCGATCAGCTCGACGTCCCGCACGGGGAGACCCGCCGAGCCGGCGAGGCCGACCCAGTTGGCCGCGACGCGCAGCCAGGCGAACGACGCGTGCGTCGCGCCCTTCACGTCGAGCGAGTGGATGTCGAAGCGCATCAGCGTGATGCCCGTGACGCCGCGCAGCGCCCAGTCGCCGCCGGTCACCGACCGGAAGCCGTCGCGCGCGGTGATCAGGACCTTGACGGCCCCGTCGTTCGTGTAGCCGTCGAGGGCCGAGACGTCGACGAGGCGGCCGGGGGCGACCCGGAGCACGGCGCCGCCCGCGATCTGGCGTGCGGTGAGGGCGTCGAGCGCCGTGCGGATCGCCGGGCCCGAGGCAGCGACGTCGACGACGGTGGTGCCGCGGGGGAGGGCGCTGCGGATGTCGGGGGTGTCGGAGGGGTAGTGCGTGCCGTCCGGACCGAAGGTCGTGGACGCGACGGCGGCGGAGGCGGCCGGTGCGTCCTGGATCACCGTCGCGGTGACGGCGATGCCGACGGCGGCGGTGATCGCGAGGAGGCGGGCGAGGACGGTCCTCGCTCGGGAGCGCGGGGACGACCTGGGGGGAGTGGCTCTGGCCATGGGGGTGTCTTCCGATCGGGTCGGGCAGCGGGGGAAGGGGTGCCCGGAGCGCGCAGCGACCCGGGGGTCGACGCGCTGGAGTGCCCGAGGCCCTGGGGAGGGGTCTCGGAGGTCCGCGGCAGTGCGGTCCGGGCGGAGGGGGCGGGGAGAGCAGGGCGGATGAGGCGCGGAAGGGGGAGCGGGAGCCGCGCTGGGAAAGGGCGGGGCGCGGTGCTCCCACGCGCAACCGTAGAGGATGCGTCCCTCTCATGGGGGTTGTGGCGCTCGTGGCGGAGGGGACCGTACTATGCCGCGGCGCGGCGAGACCCGCTCGGTCGCCGGTGCGGGGTCTCGAGACGCCGCCGTGGTGCCGCTCGACCGGCACGGGCGGGGACGCCGAAGGGCCGGCGCCTCGTGTCCGAGGGGCCGGCCCGTTCAGGGGCGGGGGTCTAGCGCAGGGTGACCGTCACCGGGGCGCTCGCGGCGACGTTGCCCGCCGCGTCGGTCGCCCGGGCGGTGAGCGGGAAGGTCCCGCGCATGCCCGCCGTGCTGGTGGTCAGCGACCAGGTGCTCGCGCCGGTCTTGACGCCGTCGCCGACCTTCAGGTTGCCGATGTAGAAGGCCACTCCGGTGACCGCGGTGTCGTCCGTCGCGGAGACCGTGGCGGTCGTCGTCCCGCTGATCACGGCGCCGGCCGACGGCGAGGTGATCGCGACCGTCGGCGCGGTGGTGTCGGCGACGGGGCCGCTGCCGCCGTCCTCCCCGTCAGGGGTCTCCGCGGGGAGGTCCGGGGTCTTGGTCGGAGTCGGCGTCGGCGTCGGCGTGGCGGTGGGCTCCGGGGTGGTGGTCGGCTCGGGGGTCGCGGTCGGAGTCGGCGTCGCCGTCGGGGTCGCGGTCGCGGTCGGGGTCGCGGTGGGAGTCGGGGTCGCGGTCGGCGTCGCCGTCGGGGTGGCGGTCGGCGTCGGCGTGGGAGTCGACGTGTCGACGTCGTCCCAGATGTCGATCAGGCGAGCCGTGGTCGGGCGGGGGCTCTTGGCGTCGAGCTCGTCGGTGCTCATCGAGCTCAGCGTCGTGTCGAGGGTGAATGCGCCCCGGGTCGCGGTCTTGCCCGCGATGTTCGTGACGGTGTTCGTGACGGTGTCCCACTTGGGCTGGAGCGAGCCGGCGAGGATCGAGTCGGACGCGTCGATGTTGCCGCCGCCGGTGCCCTGGACGGCGCTGACGCTGCCCGCGCCGTTGATGGCGCCCGCGTAGCCGGCGCCGCCGCGGAGGAACGGGTAGCGCTTCATGGCGAGCGGGCCGCCGACGATGAAGGAGTCCTCGAACGCCACGTTCCGCACCCCGCCGACGATGACCGCGCTGTTGTTGGAGGTGAACACGACGGAGTCGCGGAGGGTGATCTGGCCGGTGATGCCGCTGCCCTCGATCTGCAGGGTGTCCGTGTGCGGGCGCGCCGGGTTCGACCCGCCGTAGACGGCGTCGACGTAGTACGACGGCGCCATGTAGCTGCCCTCGACCAGCACGTCGCCCATCACGTCGGGAGCGAACGCCTTGATCTGCGCGGTGTCGGCGCTCTTCACCATCGAGTCGGGCTCGACGACCTCGATGAGCTCGACGTCGCGGACGGGGACGCCCGCGGAGGCGGCGAGGCCGAGCCAGTTCTTCTTGATCCGGAGCCAGGCGAACGACGCGTGCGTCGCGCCCTTCACGTCCAGGGAGTCGATGTCGAAGCGCATCAGGGTGATGCCGGTGACCGAGCGCAGCGCCCAGTTGCCGCCCGTGACCGACTGGAAGCCGTCGCGGGCCGTGATCAGCACCTTCTCGTCCCCGGCGTTCCGGTAGCCGCTGAGCGCCGACAGGTCGGAGATGTGGCCGGGGGCGACCCGGATGACCGCACCCTCCGCGATCTGCGTGCGCGTCAGGGCGTCGAGCGCCTTCCTGATCGCGGGGCCGGACGCCGCCGCGTCGACGACGGTGTAGCCGGCTGCTCCGGAGCGGATGTCGGGGGTGTCGGAGGGGTAGTGCGTGCCGTCGGGACCGAAGGCGGCGGAGCTCTCGGCGGCCGCTGCGGCCTGGGCGCCCGGGATCGACACTCCGGTCACGGCGATCGCCACGGCGGCGGCGACGGCCAGGATCCGGACCACGTCCTTCACGGGACGGGTGCGGGGCGGTGCCGTTCTGGAGCGGGTGGTCCGGGCCATGTGCTGTCGTCCGATCGACTCGTGCTGTGCGGGGAGGGGTCGCCCGGAGCACGTCGACGAGGGAGCCTCGAAGCGGGCGGCGGATCGGCGTCGTTCCCGGCGGGGAGCGGCTCCGAAGGACGCGTCGCTGCGTTCCGGGCAGGGGTGCGGCGATGCCGCGATGACCTCGCCGCCGCGCGAGAGCCAGGGAGCAGTCGTGCAACGGAGGGTCGGGTGGGCGCGTGCCGCTTCTCCCGGGGGAGGGCGGATCGCGTGCTCGCGGACCTCCGAGGGACGATCCTCCGGAGCGGTTGCCGAGCCTGTGGAAGGTTTCAGCAACTTTCCAGCTTCGTCAGAATAGGGACAGGCGGCTCCGCGACGTACCACTCCCATGGGGGCCACATCGGCAGAGAAGACTTCATCCGCCGTCGCAGCGCGCCCTGTGTCCCCCGCCCGGGGACGTTCTGCTACTCCAGCGCCCCCAGAACGATAGCGGCCGCCCGCGCGACCAGGGCGTCGTCGTAGGCCGTGTCGGGATCGTTGCGTGCGGTGAGGACGGACAGGACGATCGGAGCCCGGCCCGGCGGCGTGACGACGGCGACGTCGTTGCGGATGCCGCCGGCCCCGCCGGACTTGTCCGCGACGCTCCAGCCCTCGGGGGCGCCGGCGCGGATCAGGGCGTCGCCCGTGGCGTTGCCGCTCATCCAGTCCAGCAGCAGCGCGCGGTCCTCGACCAGCAGTCGCTCGCCCAGGGCGACGGCCGTCAGGTCGGCGGTGACGGCGGCGGGAGTGGTGGTGTTCGCGGTGCTGCCCGGCACGACCGTGTTGAGCCGCGGCTCCTCGTCGACGACGTCGGTGGTCGTGTCGCCGAGCTCCTCGAGGGCGCGATCGAGCGCGGCCGGGCCGCCGAGGCGGTCGAGCACCAGGTTCAGTGCGGTGTTGTCGCTCTGCCGGACCGCGGCCTCGGCGAGCCGGGCCAGCGGCAGCCCGGTGGCGGTGCTCTCGCCCGTGACGGGGGAGTAGCCGGCGGCCTCGACGTCGGCCGCGGTCCAGGTGACGACGTCGCCGCGCTCGGCGGCGGGGACGGCATGGAGGAACTCGGCGGCGGCCAGGGCCTTGATGCTCGAGGCGTAGCCGAAGCGCTCGTCCCGACGGTGCGCGACCTGCCGGCCGCTGCCGGTGTCGACGGCGCTCACGCCGATCCGCGCGTCGAACTCGGCCTCGAGCGCGGTGAGATCGGCGGAGACGTCGATCGCCGGGGCGGGGGCGGGGACGGCGGGGGACGCGGCAGCCGTCGTCGACGGGGACGTGGCGGGAGCGCTCGGTGCGGAGCAGGCGGAGAGCGCGAGCACGGCCGCGAGGACGACGGCGGACCCGCTCCGGATCCCGAGGCGGGCGCTCACAGGACCGAGTAGACGACGACGAAGGCGACGGCGGCCGCGGCGGTGACCGCGAGGGCCGCGAGGGCGAGGAGCGGCCGCGGGCGTCTCCTGACCACCGCGAGGACGAGGAAGACCGCGCCGAGGACGATCTCGAGCCACCAGTAGACCGGGCTGGTCGTGTCGGCGACGTTCCTCAGGGCCCAGACGCCCTCGCCGATCAGGACGCCCGACAGCGGGGCGACCGCGAGGACGCGCCAGGGCGTGGAGCCGTGCAGCGTCAGAGCGGCGGCCGCGCCGAGGATCGGGCCGGCGGGCACGGCCAGCAGCCAGAACACGTCCGTGAAGGGCGGCGAGTAGCCGAAGCCGCGCGCGGCGGTCACGAGGTCGTAGCCCTCGAGGAGCGCCCAGAACGTGAGGAGGCCGAGCGCCGCCGCCGCGACCGGGCGGGCGCCGCCGAGCCGCACCAGGGCGAAGACCAGCATCGACCAGCCGCCGGAGGAGTTGGCGAAGGAGTTCACCGGGCCGGGCAGCGATCCCTGGAGGACGCTCGTGAGCCCGCCCAGGATCAGACCGCCGAGCAGGGCGGCGAGGAGGGAGCGGAGCACGCTCGGACGGGTGGTGGCGGGAGGCATGAGTCGATTCTCGGAGGTCGCGGGTCGGGAGGCATCGGGGAAGACCCTGAGTGGAGGGCTGCGGGACCGATCTCGATGCGCGTCCGAGCAGCCGCGCAGCGGTGTCCCGAGACCCGGCGCCCCTGCTCGCCCTAGGCGAGGCCGCCGTTGACGAAGAGGGTCTGGCCGTTGATCCAGCGGCCGGGGCCGGCGAGGAAGGCGACGGTCTCGGCGATGTCGGCGGGCTGCCCGAGACGCTCGAGGGGGACGGCGCCGGCGAGGCGGGCGACCTCCTCCTCCGACTTGCCGTCGAGGAAGAGGGGGGTGGCGGTGGGGCCCGGTGCCACGGCGTTCACCGTGATGTCCTTGCCGCGCAGCTCGCGGGCGAGGACGAGGGTGAGCGCCTCGACCGCCGCCTTCGAGGCGACGTACGGGCCGTAGCCGGGGAACGATGTCCGGGTGACGCTGGTCGAGAAGGTGATCAGCGCGCCGCCGGGTCGCAGCCGGGCCGCCGCGAGCTGCGCGATCACGAACGGCCCGCGGATGTTGGTGCGGTGCATCCGGTCGAGGTCGGCGAGATCGAAGGTCGCCACGGGGCCGAGGATCATGACACCGGCCGTGTTCACCACGACGTCGAGGCCGCCGAGGGCCTCCTCCGCCGCGGTGAAGGCGGCGGCCATCGCGGTCTCGTCGGCGACGTCGCCGCCGACGACCACGGCCTCGACGCCCTGCTCGCGGGCGCCCGCGGCGACGTCCTCCGCCCGCTCGCGGTTGCCGGAGTAGTGCACGGCGACCGAGAGGCCGTCGCGGGCGAGCCGCTCGACGACGGCGCGGCCGATGCCGCCGGAGCCGCCGGTGACGAGGGCGGTGCGGGGCGGGTTCTGCGGGGTCATCGGTTCTCTCCCTGGGGGTCGGTGCCGGCGGCTGCGGCGGTGTCGGTGGGGGTCAGCAGGTCCTGCATCCGGATCCGCTCGTAGAACTCGCGGCGCACCGCGTCGCCGAGCTCGAAGACGCGCGCGGCGCCGTCGTCGGCCGGGTCGATGACGACGCGGAAGGGGCGCTCGCCGCGGGGCAGGTCGACGACCCGCGCGATCTCGAGGGCGATCTCCCGGGGGTCGGCGTCCGCGGGAGAGAGCTCGGCGAGCCGGGCCGACACGTCGTCCATCAGCCCCGGGTAGCGGTCCGCATAGGCGGACGCGACCTCGGTGCGGGAGGCGTGCCCGGCGTGCGCGAAGTGGTTGGTGCCCGTGGTGTACGAGCCGGGGACGACGATGACCGTGTCGATCCCGAAGCGCGCGACCTCGACCGCGTAGCCGACGGCCAGCGCGTCCTCCGCCGCCTTCGCCGCGAAGTACGGCCCGAGGTACGGGGGCGTGCCGCCGCGCGAGCTGGACGAGCCGACCCAGACGAGCAGGCCCTCCTCCTGCGCGCGGAGGATCGGCAGCACCGCGTGGTTGAGCCGCTGGGTCGAGAGCACGTTCACGTCGTAGACCTCGGCGAGCTGCTCGACGGTGAACGCCTCGGTCGGCCCGAGGACCATGTGGCCGGCGTTGTGCACGACCACGTCGATCCGCTCGCTCTCCTCGGCGATCCGCGCGACGGCGGCGTCGACCGACGCCTGATCCGAGACGTCGAGCTCGACGGGGCGCAGATCGACGCCGTGCTCGTCGGCGAACGAGCGGGCGTCCTCGGCGGCGGGGGCGTTGCGTCCGCTCATCGCCCGCATGCCTGCGTAGACGCGGTGGCCGGCGAGGGCGAGCTCGCGGACGGTCATCGCTCCGAAGCCGCTCGAGGCGCCGGAGACGATCACGACTTTCGACACGGTGGTCCTTTCGAGGGAGGGAACGGGGTCCCTCCACTCTCGGACCGTCACGGGGGCGGGAGTGTCGCCGTCCTGCGGTGGACGCCCGCGATCCTGCGCAACCGGCCGCAGCTCGCGACGCGTCCGGTGCCGTCCGCCGCCGGGCCGCACGGCTAGGGCGCGGTCGGCTGCTCCGGCATCGCCGCCGTGCCGGTGGCGAGCAGGCGCTCCTTCACGAGCTCCGGGAAGAGGGGACGGCCGTAGAAGTAGCCCTGCGCGCGGTCGGCGTGCAGGCTCGTCAGCAGCTCGTGCGCGGACGGCGTCTCGACGCCCTCGACGATCGTGTGCATGTCGAGGTCGGAGACCAGGTTGATGATCGAGCGGAGGATCGTGGCGTGCCGCGGGTTCTCCTCGTCGGCCAGGAAGACGCGGTCGATCTTGACGATGCTCAGCGGCACGGTCAGGAGCGCCGCGGCGGCCGCGTGCTCCTGCCCGTAGTCGTCCAGAGCGATGGCGATGCCGTCCTCGGTGAGGGCGCGCACCCGCTCGATCACCGCCTCGTCGACGTGCCCGATCGACCCCTCGGTCAGCTCGAGGCAGAGCTGGATGCCCTGATCGGCCGTGCGGTGGGCGCAGATCACGTCGGTGACGCTGTCGTGCATCAGCTGCTCGGCCTCGATGTTGACGCTGAGGAACGAGACCGACGGGTCGATCGCGCGGAACTCGATCATGCAGGCGACCGCCTGATCGACGATCTGCACCGTCAGCTCGTCCAGCACGCCCAGCGAGCGCGCGATGTCGACGAGGGTGATCGGGCTCAGCGCGGTGCCGTCGGTCCGGGTGTAGCGGGCCAGCGCCTCGAAGCCGACGATGCGCCGCTCGGCGACGTCGATCACCGGCTGGAAGGCGACCCTCACGGTCCCGTCGGCCACGGCGGCGCGGACCTCGGCGACGAGGTCGACCCCCTGGGGTCCCTCGCCCTTGCGTTCCTTCTTCGTCTCGTACATCCGCTCGTCGGCCTCCTGCATCACCCGGTCGAATGAGCCGCCGTCGACAGCGACCGGGGCGCCGATGCTGATGCGGGGATGGAGCTCGGCGTCGCCGACGACCAGGGGCCGTTCGACGGCGCGTGTGATCCGGAGCGCGACGGCTCCGGCGGTGACGGAGTCGAGGAGGACGGCGAACTCGTCGCCGCCGATGCGCGCGACGACGTCGTCGCTGCGCACGCTCTCGCGGATGCGGCGGCCGACCTCCTGGAGGACGGTGTTGCCCGTCGAGTGCCCGTGGGTGTCGTTGACGGCCTTGAAGTCGTCGAGGTCCATGAACAGCACCGCGCGCTGCTCCTGGTCGCTGATCGCCGCGAACTCCTCGTAGAGGCCGCGCAGATTGCTGAGGCCCGTGACCGAGTCGGTCGTGGCCTGGTCGCGCAGGACGCGGGTGTTGCGGCGGTCGTAGAGGGCCTGGGTCGCGATGTGCGCGAGAGCGAGGAGGGTGCGGTGCTCGAGGGCGGTGAAGCCGCCGGAGTCGGGGCGCCGCGTCAGGACGACGTGGCGCAGGCCCGGACCCGGCGTCGTGATCGGCGCCGACAGCTCGAACGCACGACCGGGGGTGGCGGAGATCCGCGTGCTCGCCGACGGGATCGCCGTGCGCGCGGACCGCTCGAGCGTCTCGAGGATCGCCTCCTGCTCGCCCCACGGCAGGGCGAGCGCCGCCTCGATCAGGCCGTTCAGCTTGCGCTCGATCCGAGCGCGGCGCAGGTACTGGCTGATCACGGCGACGCCCAGCGCGACGATCAGGAGGGTGTTCGCCGAGCGGATCTCGAGACCGGCGCCGAGGTCGATCCGCTCGATGCCGGCGGAGAGGTGCGCGCCGTAGGCGAGGGCCACCAGCGCGACGTTGAGCCCGAGTGCGAGCAGCACGCGGTCGGGCCGGAGCGCCGGCCGGGGCACGTCGGTGACGTCGGCGAGCGTCAGCCACGCCTGCAGGTACTCGGCCCCGATCGAGAGCAGGGCGTAGGCCAGCACCGCCGGCACCGCCGCGACGACGGGCCACCAGCCGGTGGGCGGGAAGAGGGCGAGCACCAGGAGGAAGGCGCCGCCCGACAGAGCGGCGAGCCCGGTCCAGTAGGCCGTGACGGCCCAGGGGCGCCGGGAGACGACCTGGAACACCGCGATCGCGAGCACCCACAGCAGCAGCGCCTCGATGCGCGGGACGTCCTGCGCCAGGAAGGCCAGCACCGACACTCCGACGCCGAAGGTGACGGTGCCGATCCCCGAGGCGAGCTCGAGCCGGAAGGACGCGGTGATCCACATCGCCGCGAGCAGCACGAGGAACGGCAGCCAGAGCGCCGGGAGCGCTGCCGCGTGCGGGACGAGCAGGACCAGGGCGAGGAGGAGACCGGCGCCGCCGACGCCGAGCCGGAGCGCGCGCACCGGGCGGCCGCTGCCCCGCTCGGCCAGCACCTCGGGCAGCGGGAGGACGTCCTCGGCTCGCGCCGCCGGGAATCCGGTGCCGGCATCGCTCATGCGGTCCTCCGCCCCCTCCGCACGGCCGCCGGTGGTTCCGGCGCTCGCGTGCGTGTCCACCTTGGCAGACGGGGGAGCGGTCGGAGGCGGCGAGCGGGTGGGTCTCGAGACGCCCCCTTCGGGGCTGCTCGACCGGCCGGTGCGGGTGGGCGTCGGCCCGCCGCCCCTCGGAGAGCAGCCCGCGGAGCGGTCCACTAGGGGGTGTGGACCGCCAGGGCGGCGGCCTCGGCCGGGGCCTCGCCGCTGCGGAGGGGGAGGAGGCGGTAGAGCAGGCGGTAGGGGCCCTTCTCCGCGGTGTTGCTGTACTTCTCGGGGCGGGTCGGCACGTCCCAGTTGCCGCCCTGGAGGCCCTCCTGGGCGGCGTCGATCCGGACCACCGTGCGCGTCGACGCCGGCACCTCGTGCCAGTGGCGGCGGTCGGCGAGCTCGTCCGGGCTGTTCGGCTGCACGTTGACGTACATCCCCTCGCCGGGCGCACCGGCGACGACGAGCACGCCGGCGCCGCCGCCGTCGACGATCGCCGCCCAGCGCGTGTCCGCCTTGTTCGCGCTGTCCTGCGGCCGGCTGTAGCGGGTCGGCTGCTCGGCGACGGAGCCGGTCCAGCGGCCGAAGAACGCCGAGGTGCGGCGGTCGGCGGCCGACTCGTGCGGACCGCGGCCGTACCAGTGCACGGTCGAGAGCTCCGGCACGAGCCCGAACGTCGTCCCGACGACCTGAGGATTCGGCGTCCCGGGGACGGGGGAGAAGGTCGAGAGCACGTCCACCTGCCCCGTGCCGTGGATCGTGTAGACGATCGACTGCGGCGACGTCGTCACCCGGCCGGCCGGGCGGAACGGCACCGTCGTGGTCACCGTGCCGTCGACCGTGATCCGGACGGCACCCGGCAGCTCCTCCACGCCGACCCGGTCGACCGCCCACTGCTCGCCGACCCCGCGCCAGGGCAGCGACGGCTCGGGGTGCGTGGGCCGCATGTCCGGGATCGAGAGCTCGGGGTCGTTCGGGGTGCGCCAGTAGTTCGGCAGCAGCGGGTCGGCGAGCCGCTCGCGACCGCCGTAGCGGAGCGACGTCAGGCGGCCGGTCGCCCGGTCGACGGTGGTGGAGAAGGCCGGCCCGCGCACGACGATCGTCGTCCCCTCCTCGGCGACGGCGACCGGCGGCGCCTCCCGCCGCGGCGGAGGACCGGCGGGGTCGGCGTCGACCGGGAGGTCGAACTGCGCGCGTGCGACGACGTGTCCCGCCTCCGCCCAGGCGGTGGGGGCGGCGAGGGCCAGCTGCACGTCGAGGCGGTACTCGGCGGCTCCGTCCTGCGCCTCCGGGAGGCGGTACGGCAGTGTCACGCGACCCTCCTGCTGCGGACCGATCGCCCACTCGGCGCCGGGCAGGGAGCCCTCCTCGATCGGCTCGCCGTCCGCGGAGACGGACCAGTGCACGACGCAGCCGCCGAGCCCGGTGAAGAGGTGCTCGTTCGAGACCAGGAGCGAGCCGGTGCGCAGATCGACCGCGGTGATCGTGACCGGCTGGTACGCGAGCCTCGCCTCCTCGAGCTTCGGAGTCGGCGTGAGGTCGGCGAGGACGAGACCGCTCATGTGCGCGCTCTCCTGGTTCGGCTCGTCGCCCCAGTCGCCGCCGTAGGCGAGGAATTCCTCCCCGGGCCGGTCGGGCTGCGGCCAGTGCAGGCCCTTGTCCGCCCAGTCCCACAGGAAGCCGCCCTGCAGAGCGCGCGGGTCCGCGCGGGCGGCCGCCCAGTACTCCTCGAGGTAGCCGGAGGCGTTGCCCTGGCTGAAGGCGTACTCGATGAGCACGTACGGCCGCGGGTCGCGCTGCGACCGCTCGACGAGCTTCTCGACCGGCGGGTAGAAGTCGCCGTCGAAGTCCGAGAGACCGGAGGGGACGACCCAGGTCCCGGAGCCGACGGGGTCCTGGTAGCTCACGGGGCGCGTCGGGTCGTGGGCCTTCGTCCAGTCGTGCATCGCCTGCAGGTTCGAGCCGACGCCGGACTCGTTGCCGATCGACCAGGCGATCACGCACGGGTGGTTCTTGTCGCGGTCGACCATGCTGCGCATCCGCTGGAGCAGGGGAGCGCGCAGCTCGGGGCGGTCGCCGGGGAGGAAGGGCCGGCCGTCGTCGTCGACGCGGTTGATGTGCGTCTCGTTGTCCGCCTCGTCGAAGACGTAGAGACCGTACTCGTCGGCGAGGTCGTACCAGAGCGGGTCGTTCGGGTAGTGCGAGGTGCGCACGGCGTTGATGTTGCTCTGCTTCATCAGGCGGATGTCCGCGATCATGTCGGCGCGGCTCAGCGTGCGGCCGGTGCGGGGGTGCCACTCGTGCCGGTTCACCCCCCGGAGGGAGACCACCCGGCCGTTGACGAGCAGCACGCCGTCGACGATCTCGACGCGGCGGAAGCCGACCCGTACCGCGACGCGCTCGAGGACGGCCCCGGTCGCGTCGCTCAGCTCGAGGACGAGGGTGGAGAGCTCGGGAGTCTCGGCCGACCAGAGTCGCGGGGCCGGGACGGGGATGCTCGCGGAGCTCTGCGCGCGACCGTCGGTGCCGAGGGCGACCGGCGCGGTCAGGTCGCCTCCGGGCTTCGCGTCCGGTCCGGTGCCGTCGAACAGCCGGGCGCGGAGCTCCAGACCGGAGGTGGACGGAGTCCCGTCCATCTCGACCGACACCTCGACCGACCCCGCGGTGAACGCGTCGTCGAGCGGCGTGCGCACCGTGACGTCGCGGATCATCGCCCGCCCGCGCGAGAGCAGGCGCACGCTCCGGAAGATGCCGGACAGCCGGACGTTGTCCTGGTTCTCGAGGTAGGAGCCCGTGCACCAGCGGTGCACCTCGACGGCGAGGACGTTCGCCCCGGCCCGCACGTGCTCCGTCAGGTCGAACTCGCCGGTCGTGTAGCTGTCCTCGCGGTAGCCGAGGCGGTGCCCGTTGAGCCAGACCGAGTAGGCGGACTCCACTCCGTCGAACTGGAGGAACGTGCGGCGCTCGGCCCAGCCGTCGGGCAGTTCGAAGGACGTCCGGTACTGACCGACCGGGTTGTAGAGCGTCGGCGCGTTCGGGTAGTCGCCGCGCGGGTCCGGCTGCTCGTGGTGCCCGTTCGCCCCGGTCCACGGCAGCACGAGGTTGGTGCCGATGGGGAAGTCGTAGCCGTGCAGCTGCCAGCTGGACGGGACGGGGAGGGTCGGCCACTGCGCGTCGTCCCAGTCCTCGGCGGCGAAGCCGTCCAGGCGGGCGGCCGGGTCCGGCACCCAGTGGAAGCGCCAGTCGCCGTCGAGGCTGTGCGCGAGCGGCGTGCCCGCGGCGTCCCCCTGCAGTGCGGCGTCGAGCGTGGCGAAGGGGGTGAGCGCGGCGTGCGCCGGCTCCGTGCCCCACTCGAACACGTCGGGGTCGTTCCACTCCTGGGCGAGGGTCATGCGGGGCTCCTTGTGCTGGTTCGTGCGTGCGGCGTGCCGCGTCGTGCGTGCTGAGTGCTGAGTGCTGGGTGCTGGGGGCGGACAGCGGAGTCCCCTCCCGCCGCCCGGTCGAGGGGCGAGGGGAGGGGACGGGATCCGCTACTGGTCGTAGGCGTTCTGCCAGATCTCGGCGTAGCGATCGGCGCCGAGGCTCGTCAGGGCGTCGAGGTAGGACTGCCAGTCGGCGTCGCTCCCGGGGTCGCGGACCCCGGTGACGAACTCGGCGGTCGCCGTGGCGACGCTGCTCTCGACGTTGGCGGTGAGGGTGGAGAGCTCGCTCGCGTCCTCCGAGGGGACCCAGATGTTCCAGTAGGGGAACATCGCGTCGGACTCCTTGCCGGCGTACTGGTCGGTCGCCTCGAACAGGCGGCGCTCGAAGCCCGCCTCGGTGTAGATGTCGAGAGGCTGGACCTGGCTGGCGCGGAACTCGGCCGTGTCGAACACCTGGGCCATCGGGCCCCAGTTGCCGTTGTAGTCGGCCTCGTTCGACTCGTCCATCTTGGTGTCGACGAGGGACGGCTCGAGGCTCTGGTCGAGCGCGATCTCGCCCTCCTCGGGCGCGCGCCAGCCGATGCCCTCCTCGCCGAATTCACCGCGGACGTGACCCTCGGGCGAGAACAGGTAGTCCATCATCTCGACGATGACCTTCTGCTCCACCTCGTCGGCCGCCTTGGTCACGACGAAGGTCGCGCCGGGGACGCTCGGGAGCAGGAAGGTGGCGTTCTGGCCGCCGGGGCCCGTCAGCGGCGGGAGCAGGTCGTACTGCGTGTCGCGCCCGTCCTCCTGGCCGATGGTCACCGCGAAGCCGGGGTGGATGGCGGTGAAGCCGCCGATGAGCACGCCCTGCGCCGCGTTGCCGGTCGCGGTCATCTGGTCGCCGCCCTGCGAGAAGGTGGCGGGGTCGATCAGGCCGGCGTCCCACAGCTTGCGGAGGAACTTCAGGCCGTCGCGCCAGCCGTCCTGCATGGTCTGCAGCTGCACGGTGTCGCCGTCGAGCCCGAGCGAGACGGGCTGGCCGTTCGCGCCGGAGCCGGTGTTGAACGCGTTGTAGACGAAGGCGTTCATGATGTACGGCACCAGCGACTGCTGGGTGCTGCCGGTCAGCGGGATCTCGTCGGCCTGGCCGTTGCCGTTCGGGTCCTGGGTCTTGAAGGCCTGCATCACCGCGAAGAACTCGTCGGGGGTCGTCGGGGCCGCGAGGCCGAGGGTGTCGAGCCAGTCGGTGTTGATCCAGAACTTGTAGGGGTAGGAGCAGTGGTAGCAGTCGTTCCACTGGGGCAGGCCCCAGATCTTCCCGTCCGGCGTCTCGGTGAGCTCCTTGAAGCCCGGCTCCGCCTCGAGGGCGGCCTTGATGTTCGGGCCGTTCTCGTCGATGAGGTCGTCGAGCTGCACGAGCAGCCCCTGGTCGCCGTAGCGCTGCAGCTCGGCGCGGCTGAACTGGGACGCCCACGGCACGAGCATGTAGGCCTCCGGCAGGTCGCCGCCGGCGAGCGAGATCTGCCGCGCCTCCGTCGCCTCGGACGCGCCGTACGAGGTCGTCTCGAACTGGATGTCGACGTCGAACTCGTCCTCCAGCACCTTGGTGAAGGAGTTGGTGTTCAGGTCGATCTGAGCGCCCTGCTCGCCGAAGATCCGGATGACCTTGCGGTCCGCCTCCGGGCTCTCGCCGGTGCAGCCGGTGAGCCCGATGATCGCGGTGGTGAGGACGGCGCCGACGAGGAGGTGCTTACTCCGCGCGGCGCCTTTGCCGTGCTGTGTGCGAGAGAACAAGGTGTTTCCTTCCATGGGTGAGGACGCCGCGTGGGGATGCGCGCGACGGAGGGAGGAGCCGGCCCCGCGGGGCCGGCTCCGGGGGTGGGAGCGGGTCAGCCCTTGACGGCGCCGAGCATGATGCCCTTGTTGAAGTACCGCGCGACGAAGGGGTAGAGGACCATCACCGGGACCGTCGAGATGACGATCAGCGAGTACTTGAGGAGATCGGCGAGCTGCTGGCGCTCGATCTGCGCGGCCGCGTCCATGCCCGGAGTCGCCTGATTGAGGATCAGGACGTTCCGCAGCACCAGCTGCAGCGGATAGAGACTCGGATCGCGGAGATAGAGCAGCGCGTCGAAGTAGGAGTTCCACTGGTAGATCGCGTACATCAGCGCGACCACCGCGAGCAGCGGCTTCGAGAGCGGGAGCACGATCGTCCAGAGGAAGCGCAGGTCGCTCGCGCCGTCCAGCTGCGCGGCCTCGTAGAGCTCGTCCGGGATGGAGGAGCGGAAGAAGACGACCGCGATGATCACCTGCCAGACGCCGACGGCCTGGGGGAGGATGAGCGCCCAGCGCGTGTCGAGCAGGCCCAGCTGCTGCACCACCAGGTAGGTGGGGATGATGCCGCCGGCGAAGAGCATCGTGAAGATCACGCCGAGGGTGATCCCGCCGCGGCCCCAGAAGTCCTTCCGCGAGAGCGGGTAGGCGATCGCGACCGTCAGCACGAGGCTGACGAAGGTGCCGGCGGCCGTGTAGAAGAGCGAGTTGGCGAAGCCGGCGAGGATCGTCGAGTCGCCGAGTGCGCGCTCGTAGCCCTCGAGGGTGAAGTCGATCGGCCAGAAGCTCACTCGACCCGATGAGACGGCCAGCGGCGAGCTGAACGAGCTGGCGAGGATGTACAGCAGCGGCAGGAGCACCGCCAGCAGGAACGTCGTGAGCAGGACGTAGACGGCGATCATGAAGACGCGGTCGACCAGCGGGTCCTTGATGCGTGTGGTGCGCTGGCGGCGGCGCGTCGGCTTCGCGGGCTCGCGGCCCTCGGGGGCGGTGGTCGGCGGCGTGTCGAGTGCGGTCACCAGAGCCCCTGTCCCGTGGTCCGCTTCGCGAGCGCGTTGACGCCGAGGAGCAGCACCAGGTTGATCATTCCGTTGAAGAGTCCGATGGCCGCGGCCTGGCTGAAGTCGGCGTTGAGCAGTCCGACCTTGTAGACGTAGGTCGGGATGATCTCGGACTGCGAGAGGTTGAGCGAGTTCTGCAGCAGGAACGCCTTCTCGAACCCGATCGCCATCACGTTGCCGACGCCGAGGATCAGGATCGTGATCGCCGTGGGCATGATGCCGGGGATGTCGACGTGCCAGATCTTCTGCAGCCGGCTCGCGCCGTCGACCCGGGCCGCCTCGTAGAGCGAGGTGTCGATCGACGACAGCGCGGCCATGTAGAGGACGGCGGAGTAGCCGGTCGTCTGCCAGACGTCGCTGAAGACGTAGATGTGCCGGAAGAAGTCCGGATCGCCGAGGAAGTCGATCGCCCCGAGCCCGAAGAAGGAGGTGACCTCGCTGACGGGTCCGAGCTTGGGCGAGAGGAACAGGATGGTCATCGAGATCACGACGACCGTGGAGATGAAATAGGGCGCATAGGTGACCATCTGCACGGTGCGCTGGAAGAAGCGCAGGCGCACCTCGTTGAGAGCGAGCGCGAGCAGGATCGGGAAAGGGAAGCCCGCGAGCACCACATAGGCGGAGAGCAGGAAGGTGTTCTTCAGCAGCGTCCAGAAGATCGGGTTCGAGAAGAACCGCTCGAAGTGCTTCAGGCCCACCCAGGGGCTGCCCCAGACGCCGTCGATGACGTTGTAGTCCTTGAACGCGATGATCGCGTTCGACATCGGCACGTACTTGAAGACGATGAAGTAGAGCAGCGGCGGCAGGATCAGCAGGTAGAGCTGCCAGTGCCGGCGGAAGCTGCGCCGCGCGGCACGGAAGCCGCGGACGTTCGAGCGGCCGCGGATCGTCGCGGATCCGCCGGGGACGGGCTCCTCCGGGCCGGGGGAGCCGGGCACGGTCGCGCCGGGGACGGTCGTCCCCGGGGCACCGGTCAGCGGCATCACCATGCCGTGCCGACCGGTGTCGGGAGAAGGGGCGGACGGGTCGCCGTGCAGGCGCCGCGTGCCCCGTGTCGGGTGGTCATGGTCGAGACATCCAATCGCCGGTGATGAGGAATGAGAACGACACTAAGCACCGGGACAAACGGATGTCAATGGAAAAACGAAACGTTTCGCCTACTTCTCCGAATATCGGGGAGAAGGCCGTGATTTGCGCAAGTGCGACCTTCGGCGACTGATTCGCTTTGCGCAAGAACGACCTGGGATCACAGGTGGTCTTTGCGAAAGATCACGGAGGGATAAGCGGACCTGGCTCTGCGCAGAGAAGTACTCGAATGCTCTTTCGCAAAGAGGAGGAAAGGGGCCGCTCGCGTCGGGTCGGTCGGGTCGGTCGACCCGGCCCGACCCGGCCGCAGGACGATCAGGCGGGCGACCGGAGCAGCCCGCCCGGGGAGCGGATCGTCGCCGCGGCGATGGCCATCGCGCGGGTCAGTGCCGCCGCGGGATCGCGCTCACCGGCGACGAGGGCCGCGACCACCGTGGTGAAGACGGCGTCCCCGGCGCCCATGGTGCGCCTCCGCCGGGGCGGAGGAAGTGGGGGAGGGACTCAGGGTGGATTCCGGGGCGCGGGTCAGACCGAGTCGCGCAGGATCGGCGGGCAGCGGACGGTGAGCCGCGGCACGTCGTGATCGCCGGAGCCGCGCACGAGGAGCTCGGCGCCGAGCCTGCCCATCTCGCGGAACGGCAGAGCGATGGTCGTGAGGGACGGGCGGAGGTATCCGGCGATGACCTCGTGATTGTCGAAGCCGACGATGGAGAGGTCCGACGGGATGCCCAGCCCGGCCTCGCGGGCCGCGTCGTACGCGCCCATCGCGATGCGGTCGTTGCCGCAGAAGAGCCCGTCGGGGCGCACCCGGGCGAGCAGTGCCTTCGTGGCGTCGTAGCCCGACGCCGCGTCGGCGCCGCCGGCGACGATCAGCTCGGGGTCGACCGGGACGCCGGCCTCCTCGAGGGCCTGCCGGTAGCCGGCGAGGCGTCCGCGGGCGGCGTCGAGGTGCTCGTCGATCCCGACGAGCGCGATGCGGCGCCGACCCCGGTCGAGCATCAGCCGAGTGGCGGTGTAGCCGCCGTCCTGCTCGTCCGGGACGATCGAGGGATGCGTCCCGGCCTCGTCGTAGCAGTGCACGAGAGCGATGTCGATGTCGTCGAACTCGCTCGGGATCTCGATGGCGCGGTTGTAGGTCGTGGCGATCATCACACCGCCCACGCGGTGCTCGAGCATCATCTCGACCGACTTGCGGTCGGGACGGTCCGGCGTCGGCGTGCCGACGATGATCAGCGACTTGCCGTGCTCCCAGAACCACTCCTGCGCGCCGGCGATCAGCTCGCCCGCGAAGGGCGTCGAGACGATGTCGGTGACGAGGCCGAAGAGGTCGGTGGTGCGCCCGGCGAGGGCGCGCGCGCCGGCGTTCGGGCGGTAGCCGAGCTCCGCGGCCGCGGCCAGGACCCTGGCCTTCGTCTCGCTCGAGACCTGCTTCTCGTCGTTGAAGGCGAACGAGACGGCCGAGCGGGAGACGCCGATGTGGCGCGCCACGTCGCTCATGGTGACTGCTCTCCGTGTCATCCGGCAACCTCCCTGTCGCGCGCCAGAAATCAAGCTAACGCGCGTTAGAACGGGTGTCAACACCCGCGGCGCGACCTGGCGGATCCACGCGGACGGGAGGGGCGCACAGCGGCGCGCCGAGCCCCGCCGTCACTCCGCCGCGGCGCTCCGGTCCTTGCAGAGCGACCAGACGTTGCGGCTCGCCGAGCGCTCGTACTCGAAGGTCGTGACGAGGGCGTGGATGAGGGCGAGGCCCCGCCCGGACTCGGCGAGGACGTCGGGCATCTGCCGCGGGCCGCTGTCGATCCCGGGCGGGTCCGCGGTGTCGACGAGGAGGGCGCGCAGCGACACCTCGTCAATGGTGACGCCGAGCGTGCAGACGATCGCCGTCGCGGAGGAGCCGTGCTGGACGACGTTGCCCGCGAGCTCGACGACGGCGGTCTCGAAGGCGAAGCGGTCCATCGCCTCGACGTCCGGCCGGTCCTCCCACAGCTGAGCGAGCATCGAGTGGACGACCTCCACGGTGTCCGGGGGAGTGCGGAACCGGACGCTGCGCTCAGTCACGGTACGCGTCGCCGGGCGAGTCGAACCGGGCGAGCACGCGATCCAGGTTGGAGAGCTGCAGCACCATCATCACCTGGGCGCTGGGCGCCGCGATCCTGAGGTCGCCGCCGGCCTGGCGGGCGGTCTTCAGGCACGCGACGAGGGCGCCGAGTCCGGAGGAGTCGAGGAAGTCGACGGCGCCGAGGTCGACGACGATGCGGGGACTGCTCTCCTCGATCGCGCGCCGGACCGTCTCGCGCAGCTGCGGGGCGGCGACCATGTTCAGCTTGCCCGACGCGGTCACCACGGCGATGTCCGGGTCGATCTTCTCGGTGGTGAACGTCATGCGTGCTCCTTCTGGGCGGCGGTGGACGGGGCGGCGTCGAAGCCCCGGTAGGCGACGGCGCGGAAGAGGACGCTGAGCACGACCAGGTCGAAGAGCGCCCAGACGATGTTCACGCCGGTGCCGACGAGCTGCGCGCCGTCCACGAGGAGGTGGACCACCCCGACGACGACGGCCACGACCAGCAGGACCATGACGATCAGCTGGACCCGGATCAGACGCCACGGGATCCCCGTCGACTCCTGCCGCGTCTTGGGGGTGACCGCGAAGCCGAGCGGGATGCGCAGCAGCACGTTGTTGATCGCCGTCGAGCAGGCCTCGATCCAGACCGGGAACAGCGCGAGGCTGTACTGCTGCCCCCGCCAGGTCGGCGTCCCCTTCGCCGCCACGAGGAACAGCAGCTGGTTCACGATCATGAACGGGATGAAGCGCACGAAGAAGTCCGCGGCGATCGAGTCGACGGGCAGGATGCCCAGCACCAGGAAGACGATCGGGGCGGCGAAGTAGACGACGGCCGCGTAGCCGCTGAGGTAGCTCCACATCGTCGCGAAGTACATCAGGCGCTGCGGCACGCTCAGCGCGCGCTGCAGCAGCGGGTTCTCGCGCAGGAACACCTGCATCGTGCCCTGCGCCCAGCGCAGCCGCTGGGTGAGCATCGTCCCGACGTCCTCCGGGGCGAGGCCGTCGGCGAGCAGCTCGTGGTGGTAGACGCTCCGCCAGCCCAGGCCGTGCAGGCGCATGCAGGTCGCCATGTCCTCGGTGACCGAGATGGTGGCGAGCGGCATGATCGGCTGGGCCTCGCCGGGGCGGTCGACCGCGATGCTCTGCAGGACGGCCTGGACCGACTCGAGCGCGTTCAGGGGCGAGAGCTCCCGGTCCGCCAGTGTCGAGACGATCGCCTCGATGTCGACGACGGTGTCGGCGGACGCGCCGCCCTGCGCACGGTTCAACGCCCGGATCTCGGCCAGGTCGCTCTCGAGTCCGGCGACGTCCGAGGCGACGAGGGAGTAGCTCGCCGCGTCCACGCGGCGGTGCAGCTCGTAGGTGACGGTCCCGATCGGCCCGCCGGCCGCGATCGAGGTGCGCGCCTCGGCGATCGCGCCCGTCACCTCGTCGAGTGCGGCCCGAACCGCGGGGTCCGCCGCCGCCGGGTGCGAGCGCGCCTTCGCGACGACCCGTGCGGCCGTGCGCAGGGCGCTGCCGATCCTCCGGTCGAGCTCGCGGACGTAGCCGACGATGCCCAGCTGCATGAGCGCCTCCCGGCGCAGGACCGCGTTGGAGCCGCAGAAGAAGGCGGCGTTCCAGCCGTCCTTGCCCTGCTGGATCGGGCCGTAGAACAGCGGCGCCTGGCTGCCGAGCGGATCGCCGGTCGCCACGTTCGAGAAGACCTGCGGGGTCTGCACCAGGGCGACCTTCTCGTCGCGGAAGTAGCCGAGCGTGTGATCGAGGATCTCGGGCCGCGGGATCTGGTCGGCGTCGAGGATCAGGACGAACTCGCCCGTGGTCAGCTCGAGCGCGTTGTTGAGATTGCCGGCCTTGGCGTGCCGGGGGCGGTCCTTCCAGTCGGCGGACCGGGTGATGTAGCCCAGCCCCGCACCCTCGGCCGCCGCGCGCATCTCGGCGCGGTCGCCGTCGTCGAGGACCCAGGTCTCGTGCGGGAACCGGATCGCCTGCGCCGCGAGGGCGGTGGCCATGACCAGCTCGATCGGCTCGTTGTAGGTGGTGATGAAGACGTCCACCGTCGCGTCGGAGGCCGGCGGCGGGGGAGCGGGCCGGCCCTTCGCCCGCCACATCGTCATCCCGAACAGGCAGACGTCGATCAGGCTGTAGGTCTCGGCGACCACCAGGGGCACGGCGATCCACCAGGCGTCCCAGTTCAGCGAGAACAGCCACCGCCAGGCGACGTAGTTCACACCGAGGAGGACCGTGAGCACGACGATCACCCGCAGCAGGAGCATGCGGCCGGGCGAGGTGAGCGTGCTCTCGGTGCCGGCGCCCGTCGACGGACGGCTCATCGCGGCACCACCCGGAAGAGGAAGCGCGTCCTGACCATCAGCCAGAGCAGGGCCAGGACGACGAGGTAGGCGATCGAGTCGACCACGGGGTTCCCTTCGCGCAGGACGGGGATGTTGGCGATGACGAGCACGAAGACGACGTGCATCACGAAGACGTAGAGCGTCGCCTGGCCCAGGGGGACGAAGAACCAGCCGAGCAGGCGGTGGATCGGCTTCCAGAGCACGGTCAGCGCCGCGTAGGCGGTGACGACGACGAGGAGCACGTTGAGCACCCGACCGGGATCCAGCGTCGTGCGCTCGAACGCGGCCGAGTAGACGTCCGAGAAGGTGTTGGCGGGGATCAGGCCGAGGCGCAGGTCGAAGGTGCTGGAGAGGTAGGGGTTGTTCCAGGAGAAGAGCGCGAGGCCCGCGGTCGCCATCACGCAGACCGCCAGCACGATGCGGCCGACGCGGGTCGCGAACCAGGCGACGATCTCGCGCCGGTGGAAGCCCGCGACCACGCCCGTGACGAACAGCGCCTGCCAGGTCAGCAGCGGGAACGAGTCCTCGAACTGCGACGGCAGGACCCGCAGCCGCAGGAAGGCCTGCACGGCGTAGACCGCCCACGACACCAGCAGCACCGGCAGCCAGCGGCCCCGCGAGAGCGCCCAGAGGACCAGCGGCGACAGCGCGAGCATCACGACGTAGAAGCCGAGGACGTTGACCTGCCACGGACCGAGCCGGAGCGCCGCGAGGTCGACGATGATCGACGGGTCGACCGGATAGCGCAGCAGGCTCCCGATGTTCTCGTAGAGGTCGTAGACGCGACCGGTCGCCTCACTGCCGGCTGCACCGGTGCCCTGGTCGATGTAGGTGGTCGCCGGGGTGGACCGCACGACGTCGATCAGGCTGACGAGCCCGACGACGAGGGTGACGACGAGCGCCGTGAGGTAGAGCGTCACCGCCCGGCGACCGGTCCGCAGGGTGACCTCGCCGATCCCGCCGCCGAGCACCTTGGGCCGGTGCACCAGGCCCAGCACGGCCCCGGAGAAGAGCACGAACAGCTCCGCTCCCGAGACCATCCCGATGGCCTCCTGGGTCGCGTTCTGCCAGATCGAGACCAGGGCGATGTGGTTGATCACCACGAACACGATCGCGACGCCGCGCAGGAGATCGATCCGCAGATCGCGGTTCGGCGGGCCGTCGTAGGCGAGCGCGGTGCTGCGGCGCCGCGAGAGACCCCAGGCCGTGGCGCCCGCCGCGACGAGGAGGGTGAGCGCCACGACGATCCAGGCGGCGGTCCCGCCGAGGGTGCCGCCGGTGGCCGGCCCGGCCGACGCCGCCGTGAACGGCGTGTAGACGGGGCCTGAGACGAGGTCGCTCGCCGCGGCGTCGGCGGCGAAGGCGGCGGCGATCTCACCGGATCCGGAGATGCTCCAGTCGATGACGACCTCGCCGACGACGGCGCGGGTCGCGGCCGAGTCCCGCCAGAGCACGGCGTCGAGCAGCGGGTACTCCTCGTCCGAGGCGGCCGCCATGACCTGCCGCCACCACGCCTGCTTGAGGGCGAGCTCCCCGGGACCGCCGGCACCAGGACTGTAGAACGCGGCGGTCTCGAGCAGCATCGGAGTCCCGGTCGCCTCGGCGTACTCGCCGTAGAAGTCGAGGGCGCCGGCGCCGCTCAGGTCGGCGGCGAGCTCGCCGTCGGCGGGCAGCGCGTTGCGCGGGGCGCCGCCTCCGCTCGGGTCGTGGTACGCGGCGAGGCCGACCCAGTCGACGACGTCGTCGCCGGGGTAGTAGGGGGCGTACGGATCGTCGCCCGCGCCGAGGAGCCCGTCGCCGTCGGTGTCGAGCGCGGCCGAGCCGGTCGGAGCCGCCGCGGAGAACGGGTACGACTCGCCGGCCGTCGGCGACCAGACCACCACCGCATCGGGCAGGTCGGCGTGCAGCGTCTGCGCGAAGATCCGGAAGGCGTCGACGTACTCCTCGGGTCGCTGACCCCAGGGCACCCAGGTCGCGTTCATGTCGGGTGCGAAGCGCACGTAGAGCGGCAGGGCCTCGCCGGCGCGGGCGCGCGCGAGGGCGCCGACCGCCTGCTCCGCGTCGGCCCTGTCGAAGTCGGCGAGGTCGCCCTCGGGGCGCAGGGAGACCGCGGCCAGAGCGCCCTCGCCCTCGGCCTGCCGCAGGAACTGGGCGAGGTACGAGGTCTCGGTCTCGCTGATCGGCAGCGCGGCGGAGTGCTCGAGGACGGCGGAGGAGCGTCCCAGCCGGTCCGCCTGGGACGCGGCGCTGTCGACGCTCCAGTCGAGGCTCGCGCCGAAGTACGCACCGGTCGCGGGGGAGAAGACGGAGTCGGCGGTGGCCGGCTCCTCCGCCTCCGCGGCGAGGACCGGCGCGGCGGCGGCTCCGGCGAGCAGTGCCGCCGCGGCGATCGCCGCGAGGACGGCGAGGCGGCGCGGGCGGCGGGTCACGGTCGGCATCGGCACGGAGCGCCTCCCGCCGTCGACTGCTCGTCGGTCATCGTGCCCCCTCCGTGCCCGTGGGAGCCGGTTCGATCCGGCTCCGCCTGGACCCGACCGTAGCGGCACGGGACGCACCCTGGGAACGAACTGACAGCCGCATCAACGGATGACCCACAGACGGGGGTGGTCGCCCTGCGGAGGGCGACCGCATCAACGGATGACCCACAGACGGGGGTGGTCGCCCTGCGGAGGGCGAGGACGGGGCGACCACCGAGCGGGAGGGTCCCGCCGCGCTCAGTCGGCGGAGGCCAGGACGCGCACGTCCCACGGCCCGAGCGCCAGCTCGGCGCCGGCGGCCAGCTCCTCGCCGGAGAGCACATCGGTGGCGGCGGCCGGCAGCGGGTACACCGACGGCTCCCACGACCAGTTGTGCACGAAGCGGACGCGCTCGCCGTGGCGGTTGGTCGCGCTCGTGACCGTCTGCGAGGCCGTGGCGCGGCGCCAGCCGGTCGAGGCGTCTCCGACGGCCCAGGCCATCAGGCTCCGGGCGAACTCGAGGTCGGGCACGGTCCCGACGGTCGTGACCCGCCCCGCGCCGTGCGGCCGCGTCGTCACCGCGGCGAAGCGGCCGTGGTGCGGGTGGTCGTAGCGCACGAGCACCTCGGCGTCGTCGGGCTGCAGGCCGTCCGCCCAGAGGGTCGCCGCAGCGCCGGCCGGCAGCGGGAAGCCCGACTCCGCGAGCACCGGCACGGGGACCGCCAGGTTCGCGAACTCGTCGTAGTGCACGCCCGCGGCCTCGTCGAGGAACGCCGGCTTGCGCTGCAGCCGGGCTCGCGCCTCCTCGTCCTCGTAGCCGGTGCGCACACCGACGATCAGGTGCCCGCCCGCCGCCGCGTACGCCTCCAGCCACTGCAGCTGCGCGTCGTCGGCGATGGTGAACGCCGCCGCGACCAGCACGGGATGCGCGGCCGCGGAGGCGGCCGGCGTCGTCGCGGTCAGCTGCGAGGGGTGGACCGTGCTCGACTGCAGCCCGGCGTCGAAGGCGCCGCGCGCGAAGGCGTCGAACACGGTCTGGAAGGTGCGCGTCGAGGCGACGGGCACGCCGCGGGCGGCGCTCGTGCCCTGGGTCGGATCGCTGAACGACGGGTACTCCTCGAGCGCCCACTTGCTCTCGTTCGAGAACAGGATCGCGACGTCGGAGTCGGGGGTCAGCTCGGTCACCCGGTCGCCGGCGGCAGCGAAGTCGGCGCCCAGGGCGGCGATCTGCTCGTAGACGCGGCCCGGCTCCTGCGAGTGCGGCAGGATCCCGCCCCAGTAGGTCTCGGCGCCGTGGTGGAGGGTGTGCCAGTGCCAGTACTCGATCATCGTCGCGCCGCGCGAGACCAGGGCCCAGGCGGCCTGCCGCCACTGCCCGTCGTAGCCGGGCTCGTTCGACCACGGCATGCCGATCGCCTGCGCGTCGGTCTCGGTCACCAGGAACGGCGCCTGCTTCGATCCGTACATCCGGTCGGCGGTGGCGTACAGCGCCCAGGTTCCCGAGGTCGTCCAGTGCTGGTCGAACGCCCGCGCGTCCGGCAGCTCGAGCCCGTCCTGCATCCGGTAGTAGGGGTTGCCGGCGGCGATGTCGAGGGAGCGCACGAGCTCCTCGTCCTGCACCGTCCGGCGCTCGTAGGAGAGGCAGGTGGTGACGAACTGGTCGTCGCGGCCGGCCCGCGCGGAGATCTCCCGGACCATGTCGGCCTGCCAGCCGATGAAGTCCGTGGTCAGCGAGGCCTGGAAGCGGCGCCAGGCCAGGTCGTACTGCGGCTGCTGATTGGCGTCCGGGGTCCAGAGGTCGGCCCAGGTCGACAGGCGGTGCGACCAGTAGGTCAGCCCCCACTCGTCGTTCAGCGTCTCGACGGTGCCGTAGCGCGCGCGCAGGTGGTCGACGAAGCGCTGGAAGACCTGCCGGTTGTGGAAGATCTCGTTGCCCGGCTCGTTGTCGACCTGGAAGCCGATCACCGCAGGATGCGCGGCGTAGCGCTCGACGATCCTCCGGACGAGGCGCTCGGCGTGGAAGAGGAAGGCCGGGTGGGAGTAGTCGATCTCCTGCCGGGCACCCCAGCCCATCGGCCGACCGCTCGAGCGCTCGACGTTGATCTCGGGGTACAGCCGCGCGAGCCACATCGGCGCCGCGTAGGTCGGCGTGCCGAGCACGACCGCGATCCCGTGCTCGTGCGCGGCGTCGAGCACCGGCTGCAGCCAGTCGAGCTCGAAGACGCCGTTCTCGGGCTCCCAGGTCGACCAGACCGACTCGCCGACGCGGATGACGGTGAAGCCCGCCGCCTTCATCAGCCGGAGGTCCTCGGCGAGGTCGCGGCGGCCCAGCCGGGAGGTCGGCTGGTACTCGTGGTAGTAGGCCGCGCCGAACAGGATGCGGTCGGTGAGGTGCTGCATGGGAGGGCCTTTCGGACGTTCGGGAGAGGAGTGGCGGAGGAGGGCGGTGGGGGCGTCAGCCCTTGACGGCGCCCGCGGTCAGCCCGTCGAGCAGCTGCTTGCGCAGCAGGAAGAACACCAGGATCGTCGGCACCGAGGCGAGGACCGCGCCCGCCAGGACGAGGTCGTAGGAGCGGTTCTCGGACGCGAACAGGATGTTCAGGCCCAGCGGGATCGTGTACTGCGACGAGTCCGAGAGCAGCACGAGCGGCCAGAGGAAGCTGTTGTAGCTCTGCAGGAAGCCCCAGACGCCCAGCGCTCCGAGGGAGGGGCGCAGCAGCGGCAGCACCACGCGCCAGAAGGTGCCGAACTCGCTGTTGCCGTCGATCCGGGCCGCCTCGATGATCTCGTCCGGGATCGACTGGACGATGAACTGCTGCATCATGAAGATCCCGAACGCGGGCGCGACCCACGGCACGATCAGCGCGAACCACGGGTTCGAGAGCCCCGCCTTCACGATCAGGATGAAGAGCGGCACCAGGATCACGACGAACGGCACCGACAGCGACGAGAACATGATCGTGAAGAGCACCTTCTTGCCGCGGAAGGCGAACTTCGCGAAGCCGTAGCCCGCCATCGCGCAGACGAAGACCGAGACTGCGGTCGCGAGCAGCGAGGTGCCGACGCTCATGCCGAACCAGGCCCAGAAGGGCTGCGTGGTCAGCAGGTTGACGTAGTTGTCGGTGGTCGCGGGGTTCGGGACGAGCGACGGGGGAGTGGAGAAGATGTCGCCGCGGTTCTTGAACGAGCCGCTCAGCGCCCACAGCAGCGGGAACACGAAGACGAGCAGCAGGGCCGAGAGGGTGACGTAGAGCAGTCCTCGGCGGGCGCGCTCGCCGCCGCTCGCCCGGCGCTGCCTCCGCGGGATGCGGCGGTCCGGAGCGTCGGCGGTGACGATTCCCGTGGTGGCGGTCATGAGGTTCTCCCGATGGCGAGGGCGCGGTTGAGGATCTGGCTGACGGCGAAGACGAGCACGAAGAGCACGACTCCGGCCGCGGCGGCGTAGCCGAACTGCTGGCGTTCGAACGCGGCGCGGTAGATGAACATCGAGACGGAGAGGGTCGCCTCGCCCGGTCCGCCCCGCGTGAGCAGGTAGGGCTCGTCGAAGAGCTGGGCGGCGCTGATGAAGGAGGTGACGACGACGAACGCGGTCACCGGGCGGATCGCGGGGAGCGTCACGGTGCGGAACTTCGCGAGCACGCCGGCGCCGTCGAGCTCGGCCGCCTCGTACAGCTCCTTCGGCACGGCCTGCAGTGCGGCGAGGAAGAAGATCGTCAGGTAGCCGACCGTGCGCCAGAGCAGGACGAAGCCGATCGCGACCTTGGCCAGCGTCGGGTCGCCGAGCCAGTCGATGTCGCCGAATCCGAAGACCGCGCGGATCAGCGAGTTCAGGAGACCGTAGCTGCGGTCGAAGATCAGGCTGTAGATCAGCGCGATGACGATCGGCGAGAGCACCATCGGGATGAAGAAGGTCAGCCGGAACAGGTCCCGCGCCTTGAGCCCGCGGGCGTTCAGGCCCTGCGCGATCAGCAGCGAGCACGGCACGATGACGAACACCGCGATGAGCGTGTAGATCAGCGTGTTCACCAGGGCGACGCCGAAGCTCGTGTCGCCGAGCAGGTTGCCGTAGTTGGCCAGCCCGACGAACTCGGGGGAGCCGAGGCCGACCCACTCCGTGAGGCTGAGGGAGATCGCCGCCCCGACCGGGACGATCATGAACAGCGCGTAGAGCAGGTAGAACGGCGCGATGAACAGGTACGGGGCCCGGCCGCCGGAGGTGTTCAGGCGCTTCCGCTTCGCGGCGCGCCGGGCCTCGAGCGGCGAGCCGCCGCGACCGTCCTGAGCGGAGGCGGGCGCCCCGGCCGTGGTGAGAGTCGACATCATCGATCCTTAGCTGCGGGCCTGGCCGAGGAAGTCCTCGACCGTGGCGCGGAGCGCCTGCGCCGGGGAGAGGGTGCCCTTGTAGGCCTGGAGGAGGTAGCCCGACAGCACGGTCGTGAGGATCTGCTGGTCCTGGCTCTGGAACAGCGACGGGACCTCGTCGATGATCTCGCCGTAGACGTCGAAGAGCGCCTGGCCGCCGAAGTAGTCGTCGGTGATCGTCGCGAGCTCGGGGTCGTCGAAGACCGAGCGGAGCGTCGGCAGGTAGCCGAGGTCGCGGTAGCGCTTCACCTGCTGGGCCGGGTCGAGGTACGCAGCGAGGACGAGCTCGACCGCCGCGTCGCTGTTGGCCTTGCCGGTGACCGCCGCGAAGCCGGTGCCGCCGCCGACGGCCGTGCGTCCGCCGCCGTTCTCGAAGCGCGGCAGCGCCTTGACCCGCCAGAGACCGGCCTGCTCGGGCACGTTCGGCTTGATGCCGTAGCTCGAGTACCAGGTGGGCATGTCGACGCCGAGGATCGAGCCCTGCTTGAGGCCGCTCTGCATGCTCGGGCCGTAGTAGTCGGCGACCGTCGTGAAGAAGCCGGAGGCGAGCCCGTCGACCGCGAACTGCAGCGCCTCCTCGGCCTCCGGGGTCGCGAGGTCGAGGTTCCCGTCGCGGTCGAAGAGCTGCCCGCCGCGCTGCATCAGCAGCAGCTGGTAGCCCTGCACGACCTGCGGCAGATCGCTTCCGACGGAGAGGGCGCCGAACGACACGCCCTCCCGCGCGCTGATCTCGCCGCCGACGCGGGCGAACTCCTCCCACGTCTCGAGGTCGGTGGGCACGCCGAGGCGCGCGAACTCGTCCTCGCGGTAGTAGTAGACGGCCAGCGGGGTGTCGGAGTCGAGCGCGTAGAGGGCGCCGTCCTTGCTGAACGCGTCGACGCGCGCGGCGATGAGGTCGTCGCGGTAGGGCGCGGTCGCCTCGGTGAGGTCGACGAGCAGCTCGGGGGCGATCGAGCCCCGGAGCGTGCGCGCGAAGTTCGCGACCTCGATGCCGACGAGGTCGGGCGTGCCGGAGCCGGCCACCGCCTGCGCGATCAGCTTGGTGACGATGTCGGTCGCGCCGATCTTGGTGACGTCGAGCGAGTAGGCGAAGTCGGTGCGCGCGTCGGCGAGCGCGAGCGCCTCCGTGAAGAACGTGACGTAGCCGTCGTCGTGCGTCCAGAACGAGAGATCGACGGCTCCGGACTCGACGGCCGCCTGCGGACCGGTCGCGGCGCACGAGGCGAGCAGGGAGGCGAGGGCCGCCGAGCCGCCGGCGGCGGCGCCGAGACGGAGCAGCCCGCGGCGGGAGAGCGCGGGGGAGAGGGGAGGCATGGAGGTGCTCCTTCGGAGAGGGGGAGGGATGGGCCGGCGGGCGCGCCGGAGGCACCGCGCGGAGGCGGCTCGTGCTGACCGCACGGACGGCGGTGGGAGGGGACGGGTCGAGGGAGAAGGGGAGCCGAGGGGCCGGGAGCCCGGACGGGGAGCTACCGGACGGGGACGGGCGACGCGGGCGCCAGCGCCGCGCGCTCGGGGTTCGCGGGCCCGCTGGACGATCGGACGATGAGCTGGGCGGGGACGGAGCGGTGCCGGTCGGTGGGCGCATGGCCGTCGAGGGTGCGGATCATCCGGTGCATCGCGATGCGCGTGACCTCGGCGAAGTCCTGCTTGACCGTGGTGAGCGGCCGGTGCAGGAACTCCGAGAGCGGATCGTCGTCGAAGCCGACGACGCTGAGGTCCTCGGGGATGCGCAGGCCGGCGGCCTCAGCGGCGTGGATCGCCCCGACGGCCATCTGGTCGTTGGCGGCGAAGACGGCGGTGACGTCCCGGCGGTGCAGGATCGACGCCATCGCCTCGGCGCCGGACCGCGGGGTCCAGTCGCCGCTCAGCACCGGCGGCTCGGCGGCGTCGGCGTCGGCGAGGGCGGCGCGCCAGCCGTCGATGCGGCGGCGGGTGGCCGACCAGGTGCTGGCGCCGGCGATGTGCCAGACCGTCTCGTGGCCGAGGGCGAGCAGGTGCTCGGTGGCGCTGCGGGCGGCGCCGGCCTCGTCGGTGCCCACGACGAGCTCCTCGGGGCGGTGCGCCTCGCTCGGGTGGTCGAAGCTGAGCACCGTGACGTCGGCCGGGATGCGCAGGCGCGGGTGCCCGAAGTCGACGGGCTCCGAGAGGATGATGCCGTCGACGCCCTGGTCGACGAGCGCGTCGACCGCCTCCTGCAGCTCCGCGCCGCTGTTCTCCACCGTGCGGACCACGCTGAGCGAGTAGCCGGCAGCGCGGGAGGCCTGCTCGACGCCGTCGAGGATCGCGGACGGGCCGTAGAGCGACGTGCCCATCGTGACCATGCCGATCCGGCGGCTGCGCTGGGTGACCAGGGCCCGGGCGGCGGCGTTCGGCCGGAAGCCGAGCGCGCGGATCGCGGCGGTGACGCGGTCGCCGATCTCGGGGGAGACGTGCGCCTCGCCGTTGACCACCCGCGAGACGGTCTTCTGGCTCACGCCGGCGGCGCGGGCGACATCGGCCATGGAGACCCGGCGACCGCGGTCGTCCGGCTGCGGCACGGCCTTCGATGCGTCCACGTCGCAGCCCCTTCACTCGTCCTCTGCCGAGGAGTTGACAGCGCAGTCAACGACGCTGTGCGACGAGTACAACACGGATTGACTGCGCAGTCAATCGCGGCGGTCCCTCCGGCGTTCGCCGACCAGCGCGGATGGGGACGGCAGGTCTCGATGCGCCCCTGCGGGGCTGCTCGACCAGCATGCGAGGGGCGGGTCGTCTCATGCTGATCGAGCAGCCCGCGCAGCGGGCGTATCGAGATCCACCGGCGTCGGAACGCGGGTCTGCGGGCCGATCTCGCGGGTCAACCGCCGAGGGTCACGCGGAGGATCTTCTCGCCGCTGTTGTTCGGGATGCTGTCCTTGTCGCCGGTGTTGGAGGTCGTCATCCAGAGGCCGCCCTGGCCGTCGGGCTCGACGGTGCGCAGGCGGCCGTAGGTGCCGACGAAGGCGGAGGTCGGGGTCGCCAGCGCGTCGCCGACGATGGGGGCGCGGTAGAGGCGGGTGCCGCGGAGGCAGGCGATGTAGACGACGTCGCGGACGACCGTGAGGCCGGAGCAGGAGCCCGCGGAGGTCGGGTAGGTCTGCTTCGGGGCGATGAACCCGGCGGTGCCGCAGCTGCCGGAGGTCCCCTCGCAGGCGGGCCAGCCGTAGTTGCCGCCGCGGACGATGAGGTTCGTCTCGTCCATGACGCTGTTGCCGAACTCCTGCTCCCACAGGCGGCCCTGCGAGTCGAAGGCGAGCCCCTGCGGGTTGCGGTGCCCGTAGCTCCAGACGGCGTTGCCGAACGGGTTGTCGGCGGGGATCGAGCCGTCGGGGTTGATCCGCAGGATCTTGCCGCTGAGGGAGTTCAGGTTCTGCGCGGTGGCGGTGTTCTGGCCGTCGCCCGTGCTCACGTAGAGCTTCCCGTCGGGGCCGAAGCGCAGGCGTCCGCCGTTGTGGTACTTGTTCCGCAGGATCCCGGAGGCGAGGACCTGCACGGTGCTCGTGTCGAGGCGGTCGCCGACGAGCTTGAGTCGGATCACCCGGTTGTCGCTGGGGGACGTGTGCATCACGTACAGCCACTGGTCGGTGGCGAAGGTCGGCGACACCGCGATGCCCAGCAGACCGCCCTCGCCGTCCGTGCTCTGCACGTTCGGCACGGTCCCGAGGCTCGTCTTCACGCCCGTCGTGGGATTGAGTCGGACGATGTCCTGCGCGTCGCGGCGGGAGTAGAGCACGGTCCCGTCCGGGACGGTGGTCAGCCCCCAGGGGATGTCGGTGTCGGTGGCGATCTGCGTGACGGTGCAGAACGCGGTGCTGCAGGCCCCGCCCGTGGTCACCGCGGCGGCGGCGCTGCGGGCGGAGGTGTTGCCCTGGGCGTCGACGGCCGCGACGGTGTAGGAGTAGGCGGTGTTGGCCGCGAGGCCGCTCTCGGTGAAGGTCGTGACGGGCGCCGTCGTGCCGCTGCCGGCGACCGTCCCGACCTGCGTGGAGCCGCGGAAGACGGTGTAGCTGCGCACCCCGACGTCGTCGGTGCTCGCGGTCCAGGTGAGGGTGACGGCGGTGCCGACCGCCCGCGCGGTGAGCCCGGTCGGGCTCGTCGGCGCCTGCGTGTCGGTGCTGCACTGCGGGATGGTGACGGCGACGGTGGCGCTCGCCTGCGAGACGTTGCCGGCGGCGTCGCGGGCGTTCACGTAGAGCCCCCACTGCGCACCCGGCACCACGTCGAGGCCGGTCGACAGGACGTTCCCGGCGACGGACTTCATGAACTGCCCGTCGTGATAGACGTCGTAGCCCGCCACTCCGACGGCGTCCGTGGACGCGCCCCAGGAGAACGTCGCCGTGCGGCAGGCCAGGTTCGTCACCCGAGGGCTCGTCGGCGCGGAGGGGGCGGTGCTGTCCGCGACGGCCGCGGTGGTCCGCCACTTCTGCCAGTCCCCGCCGGCGCAGGCCGCGATCTGCACGGACGAGCGGTTGGCCGTCTTCCGGTCCTTGACGCTCAGGCACAGGCCCGAGGCGACGGCGCGGATCGTGCCGTCGCTCTCGATCCGCCAGCGCTGCCCGTCTCCGCCGACGCAGTCCGAGATCTGCACGTCGGCGCCGGCCGTCGTCGCGCGGTTGCGCACCTCCAGGCACTTCGTGCCGCCGTAGACGGTGATCTCGCCGGTCGTCGCGATCGTCCACTTCTGGTTGGCGCCGCTGTTGCAGTCGTAGAGCACGACGATCGTCCGATTCGCGGTCGACCCGTTCGGCACGTCGAGGCAGCGCTTCGAGGCGACCCCGGTGATCGGGCCGGCCACGGGTGCCGCTGCGGCCGCCGCCTGCGCTGGAGCGGGCGCGGCCTGGGCGGGAGCGCCGGAGACGATGAGCGCGACGGCCAGCACGGCGACGGCGAGACTGCGGGGGACGGCGAAACGGCGACCAGTGAAACGCATCAGCGGGTTCCTCTACGGGCGGAGCGACCGGGCGCCTGCACGACTCGCCCTGTGCCGACCCTGGCACTCGGGGCGACCCGCGACAACCAGTCCCGGCTGTCATCTCGCGCCAGATCTGGCGGTTCGAGCGGGGGCGCGACGCCGATACGGCCACGCCAACGCGGACTGCAGGCTCGCTCCTCGCATGCTCGGACGCGACTCGCCGGAAGAATAGGAGGCGGAGGTGGTTCCCATGAGCCAGGTGGCCGAGGGAGAGAGCCGATGAGCGACCAGGCAGCGGACGAGAGAAGGACGGACAACGAGGCGCTCCTCCGCAGCGACGGCGGACTCGAGCGGCTGTGGACGGGCGCCGTCTGGAGCGAGGGGCCGCTGTGGATCCCGGCCGAGGGGCGTCTGCGCTGGAGCGACATCCCGAACGACCGCATCCTGCAGTGGGACAGCGCGACCGGGGAGACCTCGGTGCACCGCGAGGGTGTCGAGTTCACCAATGGCCGACTCCTCGACGCCGACGGGAGCGTCGTCCAGTGCTCGCACGGACTGCGCCGCCTGGAGCGAGAGCGGCCGGACGGCACCGTCGAGGAGCTCGTCTCGAGCTGGGACGGCGGAAGGCTGAACTCGCCCAACGACGTCGCGGTCGCTCCCGACGGCTCCTACTGGTTCACCGATCCGGACTACGGCATCCGGCTGCCGGCCGAGGGGCACCCCGGCGAGCGCGAGTACGGCGCGCGCTGGGTCTTCCGCTGGAGCGAGGAGGACGGCCTCGCGCCGGTCGTCACCGACATGGTGCAGCCGAACGGCATCGCCTTCTCGCCCGACGGCGCGACCGCCTACGTGACCGACACGGCGATGAGCCTCGAGGACGGCCCGGGCCACTGGATCCGCGCCTACGACGTCGTCGACGGCGGAGTCGGCACCCGCAACGGGCGGCTCTTCGCGGAGACCGAGCAGGGCTTCCCCGACGGGATCGCCGTCGACGAGCGCGGCCGAGTGTGGTCCTCGGCCGGCGACGGCGTGCACGTCTTCGCCCCGGACGGCGCCGAGCTGCTCTTCGTGCCCGTGCCGGAGGTCGTGGCGAACGTCTGCTTCGGCGGACCGGACGGCACCGACCTCTTCATCGTCGCCACCACCAGCCTGTACCGGATGCGGACGCGCACCCGGGCCGCCCAGGCCACCACCGCGTAGCGAAGTCCGTCCGCCATTCGACAGGATCTGCTGTTCACCAGGGTTCAGAACAGCACATCTTGTCGAACGGAGAAGCGCGTCCATCGGATGCTCGCCGGACGACTCGCCTCGCGAGCAGGGTCCGTCGCCAGTCTCGGCCGGACTCTGCGGCAGCCGCCGAACTCGGGGGAATCGACGGGGAGATGAAACTACCCTCAACCTCTTAGCGACGGCGACCCCGGCGGGCCTGGACCATCCGGGCGACGAAGACGTGCGGCCGGACGATCGGCATGCGTCCGTGCCAGGGACTCAGATCGGTGAGGTCCGTGTCGTCGCTGACGATGAGGGTCGCGTCGCAGGCCAGGGAGAGATCCACGATCAGGTTGTCCTCGTAGTCCTCGACGTCGAAGCACTTCCGCGGGGGATCGAGAGTCGCTCCGCCCGACACCTCCACGAGCTCGAGCACGGTCTGCAGGTATCCCTCGATCAGTTCGGCGCTGAGGCCGAGCTCACTGAGGACCCGTGTCAGGTTGCGGAGGATGTGTGGCGAGACGAACAGCCGGAAATCATCGCCGTCGAAGGCGAGGGAGAGGCAGTCGGCCGCGGAGTTGCCGGTTCCGGGAGGCACCTCGACGATCCGTGGAAACTCGGAACCAGGGCCTACGAGCGCGTTGACGTAGATGTGGATGTCGAAGACGACCGCTGGGCCGACGTCATGCGGAGGCACTCGAGCCCAAGGTCTTCTTCACGAGGGCGGTGACCTCTTCACGAGAGACCACCCGGCCGGCGAGCTCCTCGCGAGCCCGGTCCTGCAGCCCGCGCATCTTCTCGGCCCACATGTCGTGCGCCATCCGCTTCATCGCCACCCGAAGGAACTCGGACCGGTTGCCGTGACCGAAGTGGTCGACGAGGACCTGCAGTTCGGCCTGGTCCTCGTCCGCGATCGCGAACCCGACTGTCTTCGAGCGCATGGCCACAACCCTTCGTCTCCCCGTCTGCAACGCGTGTGCAACTCTACGCTCGATCGGAGGCGGCGCGGAGAAGGAGTCGCTCACCGTACGTCGCCGCCCTCGCAGCGACCACCGGATTCCGCGCCCGCTCGAGCGAGCCCGAGCGCCCGCTCGCCCTCGTCGAGGCGGCGCCGAGCCCGAACCCTCGTCCGCGATCACGGCACTCTCAGCTCGTGCAGAGGGTCTCTGCTCGCCGCCCGCTGAGCGGGGAGGAGAGCGGCGACGACGGAGACCACGATCGCCAGGGCGCCCGTGGCGACCAGGAAGTCGAGGCCGGGAAGCGGGTCGCCGCCGGCCACCAGGAACACGGCGGAACCCACCGTGCCCAGAAGAGCGCCGATCGTCGCGACGAGGAGGACCTGACACACGACGAGCAGAACGATCAGGCCTCGGGTGGCCCCGAGCGCCCTTCGACGTCCGAAGTCCTTCCGACGCATCTGGACGAGACCGTACTGCGTCGCACCGACCAGGACCGCGCCCGCGCCAGCGATGAGGACCACGAGATCTCTCCCGAAACCGCCGAGAGTGCCCCCGAGAAGGGCTCGCAGGTCCGCGTACCGAGCGCTCGTCGTGACGGTGACGCCCTGCGGGTTCACCGGAGCCAGAAGGGAGCCGATCGATCGCGTCAGCGGGCGGATCATCTCGGGTTCCGAAGCGATGACGATCAGAGAGCCGATACTCCCGGTCGAGGACGGAGGCATCGGGACCAGGACGGACGACCCGAGGAAGGACAAGTAATCGGACGACGCGAAGGTCCCGACGACGTCGACCCCGGCTCCACTGCCCGTCGAGACCGAGCCGGTCCGCTCGGCGAAGCCCAGAGTGGCGAGAGCGTTCTCGTCTGGTCAGCACCTCCGCTTGACTGGCGCGAGACACAGCCGGCCTCGTCGCGGTTCGAACTCGATCGCGTCAGGAGACCGTTAGGTTTCCGGATCCGCCGCCGGGAATGGGGTAGAGATGCCCCTGGGCTCGTGGCGACGCGGAGCGCCGACGGCGACGACGCCGCAGCTCCCTCATCGTCCCGAGACCCCTTCCCATCCGGAAACCCTTGATGATCGGACCATCATGTCGACGACGACGACGAAGATCCCCAGCAGCCTCCGCCGCTCCATCTCCAACACATTGAAGGGCTCCGCGGGCAATCTCGTCGAGTGGTACGACGTCTACGTCTACTCCGTCTTCGCGTTCTACTTCGAATCGCAGTTCTTCGCTCCCGGCGAGAAGAACTCGACCCTCTACATCTGGGCCATCTTCGCGGTCACCTTCCTGATGCGGCCGATCGGCTCCTGGTTCTTCGGCCGCTTCGCCGACCGGCACGGGCGCCGCCTCGCGCTGACGATCTCGGTCTCCCTGATGGCCGCCTGCTCACTGATCGTCGCGTTCGCGCCGACGGCCGAGTCGATCGGCGGGGGAGCGGTGGTGATCCTGGTCCTGGCACGACTGCTGCAGGGCTTCGCCACCGGCGGAGAGTACGGGACGAGTGCCACCTACATGTCCGAGGCGGCCCTTCCCGGCCGGCGCGGCTTCCTCTCGTCGTTCCACTACGTCACCCTCGTCGGCGGGCACGTCCTCGCTCAGCTGACGCTGCTGATCATGGTGGCCACGCTGCCCGACGACGCGATCTCCGCCTGGGGCTGGCGGGTGGCCTTCGGCATCGGAGGCGTCGCAGCGGTCGTCGTGTTCTGGCTCCGGCGGACCATGGACGAGTCACTGGAGACCACGCAGATCGACGCGGTCAAGGCGGGCCGGTCCCGCCGGAACGGCTCGATGCGCGAGCTCCTGGTCCACCAGTGGCGGCCCCTCCTCCTGTGCTTCGCGGTGACGATGGGCGGCACGGTCGCGTTCTACACGTACTCGGTGACCGGTCCGAACATCATCAAGAGCGCGTTCGCCGGTGACGACGTCGTCACGGGCACCGTCATCAACCTGATCGCCCTGACGACACTGATGCTCCTCCAGCCGCTCGGCGGGTGGCTCTCGGACATCGTCGGACGCAAGACCCTCCTGGTGTTCTTCGGCATCGGGGGAGTGGCCTACACCTGGTTCCTCCTCACCGCTCTTCCGGAGCAGACCGACCCTCTCGCCGCCTTCGCGATCCTCGTGGTCGGCTTCGTGATCCTCACCGGCTACACCTCCATCAACGCCGTCGTGAAGGCGCAGCTGTTCCCGACGCACATCCGCGCCCTCGGGCTCGGCTTCGGCTACGCGCTCGCGAACTCGATCTTCGGCGGCACCGCGCCCTTGCTGTACGCGGGGGCGCTCAGCGCCGAGCAGGTGCCGGCCTTCATCGGCTACGTCACCGCCGTGATCGTCGTCTCGCTGGTGGTGTACGTGGTCTTCCTCAAGAACACCGGGGCGAACTGGCTCGACGACGAGGCCGGGATGCGCCTTCGGGAGGACGCGCGCCGAGCCTCCCGCTAGCTCGGGGTCGCACTCCGAGGGATGCGACGCCGCACACGGTGCACCGCTCAGTGGTCGACGACGGAGCCCGTCCCGCGCGCCGGCTCAGCCCAGCTGATGCACGTGGATGTCGCTGCTCATCGTCACGCCGTTGAACTCGAGATACAGCTGCCCCTCGACGACCGACACGGTCAGCGTGTTGCGGCGCTCGAGTACCGCGACCGCGGCATCCAGGAACCCGTGGTCGAAGCTCTGCACGGTGATCTGCTCGAGCTGGTGGACTCGCTTGCCGGACCACGCCGCGATCACCTTCTCCGGGTTGCGATGCGTGTAGACCGTCGTGCGGTCGGCCAGCCTGCTCCCGAAGTGCAGTCGCTCGGCATCCGGCGCGCCCACCTCGATCCACGTGGTGAGCCTGCCGGTGAGATCGCGGACCAGCACCGCCGGCTCGTTCGCCGTCGACGAGATCCCCTCGCTGAAGGTGATCCCCTCCACGTATTCGAGGCAGTACGCGAGCACGCGCGTCATCATGTAAGCGTCGGTCTCGGAAGGGTGCCGAGCGGCCCGCAGCGTGATGTCCTCGTAGACGCCGCGGCCCACATCAGCCAGCTGTATCGCGAAGTTGTACATCACTGCGCCGGCTGCCATGTGTGCGAGCTTATGTCCTGCCGCTCATCGAGGAGCGCGACGCTTCTCCGGCGCCGATGGGGGCGTCGTGTTCGCGCGTCTGCACGCAGGAACGGCCCGGCAGGAGGCATCCACTCCGTCGAGAGCGTCTCGGTCGCCGACTCGTCGCAGGGGAGCCCGTTCGTGCATCTTGCGCTCCCCACCGACTTGCGCTCACCGTACTGACATAATGTGCATTATCGGATATCCAGCCCGGCAGTCGCCGCGGGTGCTCGACGGGGTCCTCCAGCTCCCGGTGAACGATCCCGACGGAGAACGATCTCGACAGAAGTAGGAAGATCCCCGCCCGCCCTCTGCGGAGCGGACCGCCGCCGTTATCGTGAAGCCACTCCGCCGCCCCTCCCGGGACAGCGGAACACTTCGGAGCCGATCCGGGATGAGCCCGCGAACGGCCTGACCAGGAGGGTGAATCATGCCGTTTGTGACCACGGACGATGGTGTGGAGATCTACTACAAGGACTGGGGCAGCACCGACGCGCAGCCCCTCGTCTTCCACCACGGCTGGCCGCTCTCCTCGGACGACTGGGACGCGCAGATGCTGTTCTTCCACGCCCACGGCTACCGGGTGATCGCGAGCGACCGCCGCGGCCACGGACGCTCGACCCAGGTCGGCACCGGTCACGACATGGACCACTACGCCAGCGACGTCAGCGCGGTGGTCGAGCACCTCGACCTGCGCGACGCGGTGCACATCGGCCACTCCACGGGCGGCGGCCAGGTCGCCCGCTACGTCGCGAAGCACGGCCAGCCGCAGGGACGCGTCGCCAAGGCGGTCCTCGTCTCGGCCGTCCCCCCGCTGATGGTCCAGACGGAGGCGAACCCCGACGGAACGCCGATCTCCGTCTTCGACGGCTTCCGCGAGGCGCTCGCGGCCAACCGGGCCGAGTTCTTCCAGGCCGTCGCCTCAGGCCCGTTCTACGGCTTCAACCGTCCCGGCGCGACCGTCTCGCAGCCGGTGATCGACAACTGGTGGCGCCAGGGCATGACCGGCAGTGCGCTCGCGCACTACGAGGGCATCGTGGCGTTCTCCGAGACCGACCAGACCGAGGACCTCCGGGCGATCACCGTCCCGGTGCTCGTCCTGCAGGGGGACGACGATCAGGTCGTGCCCTACCGGGACGCCGCGCTCAAGCAGCACGAGCTGCTGCAGAACTCCACCCTGAAGATCTACGAGGGCTACCCGCACGGCATGCTGACGACCCACGCCGACGTCATCAACCCCGACCTGCTCGCGTTCATCAAGAAATAGATCCGAAGGACGACATCGCCGGCCTCACCCCGGCGCTCGGATGCACCCCGGTCGATCCGGGGTGCATCTCCGCGTCACGCGCTCCCCCGCTCGATCCCGCTCGATCCCCCGCGATCCGGCGCGACCGAGCCGTACCGGTCGTGACCCGGCGCCGTCCTCCTGCCGGTCGACGCTCGAGCGGAGAGCGCGATCACGGAGCCGTCGCCTCGGGCCGCCCCCGACCGACCGCCGCGGTCGACCACTTCGCCTCGCAGGGTCCCGCCGCCCGACCGGCGGAGGCCTCCGTCGCAGAGGGCCGGGCCGGCAGCTGCGCTCTGCTCGGAGAGTCCTCCGACGCGGGCTCGGACGTCGTCGTCCGTGATGGACTGATCCCATGACTGATTCCCTGCACGAGACGCGTTCCGGCCACGCCACGAAGGTCGGCGTCTGATGGCCGAGGAGCGCGCGATCCTCGCGGGCGGCTGCTTCTGGGGGCTCCAGGAGCTCCTCCGCGACATGCCCGGTGTCTTCGGCACCCGGGCCGGCTACGCCGGCGGCAGCACCCCGAACGCCACCTACCGCCACCACGGCGACCACGCGGAGGCCGTCGAGATCGAGTTCGATCCCGAGCAGACCTCCTACCGCGATCTGCTGGAGTTCTTCTTCCAGGTGCACGACCCCACGACGAAGAACCGCCAGGGCAACGACATCGGCACCGCCTACCGCTCCGTGATCCTCTTCCTCTCCCCCGAGCAGGAGCGGGTCGCGCGCGAGACGATCGCCGAGATCGACGCGTCCGGCCGCTGGCCCGGACCGGTCGTGACCGAGGTCGAGCCCGCCGGCGAGTTCTGGGACGCCGAGGAGGAGCACCAGGACTACCTGCGCAAGCACCCCGGCGGCTACACCTGCCACTGGGTCCGCCCGCGGTGGTCGCTGGACGCCTGATCCGCTGATCCGGGCGGGGCGTCATGCTCCGCCCGGTCCCGGTCGCCGCGCGGGACTCCCCCGGGCCCGCTCCGGCGCCGCCGTCCCTCCACCGTCGCCGGACGGAAGGTCGTCATCGACCGGACCGGTCTGCATGCGGCCTGAGGCGTGCGCGATCCTGCACATCCATCGCACCACGCTCTACTACCGGCTGGAGAACCTGCCGCCGGCGGTGCGGGCCGCCCTCGACGACGGCCTCCAGCGCTGCACCTCTGCCTGAAGCTGGTGCGGTTCCGCGGCGGCGTCGAGGGGCGGCGGGCCTCGTGATCGCGCCGGCGCCGGACCGGCCGACGCGCGGTCCCGGCGTCGCGCCCGCGCCCCGCAGCCCGGCCCGACGCCGCGCGGCGCGGCTCAGCGGGTCGCGCCCGCGCCCCGCAGCCCGGCCCGACGCCGCGCGGCGCGGCTCAGCGCTCGGTGAGGAGGGCCTGCCAGTCGCGGGGCACGCGGTCCGCCGGTCCGGGCGTCGTCTGATCCGCCGGGTGGCTCTGCGGGTCCGCGAGGGGCGGACCGTCGGTGCAGTCGTCGGTGCCGAAGTCCCAGAACCAGTCCTCGCCGGGCTCGAAGCTCTGCATCACCGTGTGGCCCGTCGCCCGCCAGTGCGCGGTCCCGTGCCTGTCGAGCGAGTCGTCGCAGCAGCCGATGTGGCCGCAGCGCGCGCAGCGGCGCAGATGCAGCCACCACGAGCCCGACTGCTCGCACTCGACGCAGCCGGGGCCGCTCGGAGGGACGGAGGGATCGATCATCGGCGAGGTCATGGGTCCAGAGTGCCGCGGGACGCCGTGCCTGCACCAGGTCCGACGACCGCGAGGTCACCGGACAGCCGACGACCCCGACCGCAGCGGCGCGTCCCTACCAGGCTGTTCGCGCTCGGAGCGGCGTGGGGCGCGGGGCGAGCGGGGAACGCGACGCAGCCCGGAAGCTGAGCAGTCCCGGAAGCGGTCCCGCGTCCTAGTGGGACGGCGGTACGGGCTGTCGCCCCGCCCGGACGCCCTGCTCCCGCAGGTACGTGCTCACCACCGCGTCCGCCACGCGCCCGGCCGCGCTCGTCCCGCCCGGCGGACCGCCGCGAAGACGCATGGCGAGCTCGCCGGTCACGACGAGCAGGAGCTCCTCCGCGAGCCGCGGCGCCTCCTCCCCCACCAGCGGCTCGGCGAGCTCGGTCAGCCGTCCGCGCAGGGACTCCGTGTCGGCGCGGACCGCGTCGGCGAGCTCGGCCGGCGGGTCGAGGTACTCGGCCGACGACGCCAGGAACGCGCACCAGCGGGCGCCGTGCGGTCGCTCCCGGAAGCGCTCGAGCGCGGGGAGCACGGCCAGCAGGCGCTCCCGGTCCGAGTCCGCCCGCGCGATCTCGGCCTCCCAGGCCTCGAGCCAGGCCGCCTGCCGACGGTCGAGGGCAGCGGCGACCAGCGCCTCCTTGCTGGAGTAGCCCCGGTACAGGGTGGCGGCCGAGACGCCGGCCAGTGCCAGCACCGCGTCGATCGGAGTCGCGGCGATCCCGCGGCTGAAGAAGAGCTCATCGGCCGCGTCGAGCAGCTTGGCCTCGGTGCGGGGCCTGATCGAGGCGGCTCGGAGCGGCGTGGACATGGCCCCAGCCTAGACTCTCGATATGAAACGCACGTTTTCGTTCTCCCCGCCGGTCCCCCTCGTCGTCGCCGCCACCGGGCTCATCGCGGCGACCTACGGTCTCGTGCGCTTCGCCTACGGTCTCCTGCTGCCGGAGATGCGCGCCGAGCTGGGCTTCGACGCGGCCACGGCGGGCGGTGTCTCGGCCGGCGCCTCCCTCGCCTACTGCCTCGGCGCGGTCGCGGGCTTCCTGCTCGCCTCCCGCGCGGCCCGCGTCCTCGTGCTGGCCGCCGGTGCGACGGCGGGCGTCGGCGCGCTCGGGATGGCGCTCAGCCACGAGTTCGTCCCCTTCGCGATCGCCGCCGTCGTGAGCTCCGTCGGCGCGGGACTCGCCTCCCCCGCACTGGTCGACGTGCTCCGACGGGGCGTCGGCCCGGGACTGCAGGCGCGGGCGCAGACGATCGTGAACTCCGGGACGGGCCCCGGACTGGTCGGAGCGGGTGCCCTCGCCCTGACGCTGCTCCCGGGCTGGCGCACGGTGTGGGTCGTCGCGGCGGTCGTCGTGGTCGCGGCCGCCCTCGCGGTCGCCGTGCTCGACGGCGCCACCCCGCGCCGCGAGACCCCGACCGCGCTCTCCACGGCCTGGCTGCGCGCGCATCGCGGGGCGATCCTGGCGGCGGCGCTGCTGGGCGCCGGATCCGCCGGAGTCTGGAACTTCGGCAGGACCCTGCTGGTCGAGGGCGGGAGCAGCACCGCGGAGTCGGTCGTCGCGTGGATCGTCCTCGGAATCGGCGGCACCGTCGCGGTCGCCACCGCCCGCTGGACCAGCGCCCTGCCGCCGCGCACGGCCTGGACGATCACCACGGCGACGGCCGCCGCAGGGACACTCGGCCTGGCGCTCACGGCCGCCTCGCCGCTCGCCCTCCTGGCGTGCCTCCTCTTCGGCTGGGGCTACACCGCCGGCACCGGAGCGCTCATCGCCTGGACCGCCGCGCTCGACCCGGACCGCGCGGCGACCGGCACGGCCCTGCTCTTCGTGGTGCTCATCGCGGGCCAGGCCATGGGCGCCGTGGGCCTCGGAGCGCTTCTCGACGGGCCGGGCGCCACGGTCGCCTTCGCCGTCGCCGCGGTCGCGACGGCGGCCGCCGGCCTCGGCCGCCGAGCGCCGGCGCCGAGGATCGAGGCGAGGAGCGGAGGCGGCACCGGCACCGGTAGCCTCGCGGCATGACCTTCGCGAACGTCGGCACCCTGAGGGCCGCACCCGGCAGACGCGACGAGCTCGTCGCCCTCCTCACCGAGCACAACGACGCCCTCGTCGACGCCGGCTGCCTGGCCTACGAGGTCGGAGTCGACGATGAGCAGCCCGACACCGTCTTCGTCGTCGAGCTGTGGGAGAGCGCCGAGGCGCACCGGGCTTCCCTGGCCCTCCCTCAGGTCCAGGCCGCGATCGCGCGGGCGCGTCCGCTGCTCAGCGGCGCCTTCGGCGGCCACCGCTTCGACGTCGTGGGCTCTCCGCTCCGCAGCTGACCTCCGGGGACGACCACCGGGGACGACCTCCGCCGAGCGCTCGATGCGGGCTGCGCGGACTGCTCCACCCTGCGTCGACGCCGTCGGTGATCGCGCATCCGTCCCTGCGCCCGCTGATTCCGATCCCGCTACCCCGCCACCCGAGAGCAGAGCGCCATGATCAGCACCTTCCTCGTCGAGCACGCCGCGCTCGTGCCGATCGGCTTCTGGACCGCGGTCGCGCTGGTCACGGCGCTCGCCTGGCTGCTGCACCGGCGCGGCGCGAGGAGGACCCTCCTCGTCCTCGCCGCACTGGCCTTCCTCGCGGGCATCGCGCTGACGATGTACCCGCCGGACGGCACGCCGCCGGTCTTCTGCACCGTGCAGTTCTCGGTGCCGTTCGACGGCATCGACACCCTCGCGAACATCGCGCTCCTGCTCCCCGGGGCCCTGCTGCTCGCGGTCGCGGTCGGCCGCTCCGTGCTCGTCGCCGCCGCCGTCTCCGGCCTGTCCGCCGTGATCGAGCTGGTCCAGGCGAGCGTCCCGGCGATCGGCCGCTCCTGCGACACGAACGACTGGTTCATGAACACCATCGGCGCCGTCCTCGGCGCGCTCCTCGCCGCCGTGATCCTCGCGGTCGAGAACCGGCGGGCCGGTCGCCGCGTGTCGCACTGACGCCGCTTCCTGTCGCGCAGCGCTCGACGTCTCGACGCCGGGTCAGTGCGGGGGGCGCAGCGACTCGGACGGGCTCAGAGCCGTGTCGGCGGTGCAGCCGAGCTCGCCCGGCTGGAGCAGCACCGGCGCCACGACGACGTGGGTGACGGCGTCCGCCTCGCGCTCGACGAGGACGCAGTCCTCGGCGTGCCCCATCGCCACTCCGACGTCCGTTCCCCGAAGCGCGACCGTCGGCTGCGCGGCCACCTCCCGAGGTTCCGTCGGAGTCGCCAGACGCTCGGTCTAGTGCGCTCGCGGCGGGAGCGCGACCGGGAGGGTCAGCTCGCCCCGCTCGACGAGGCTCTCCAGGGCCTCGAGGACGGCGGCCTCCGGCTCGTACCGCGGTGCGTAGCCGAGGAGCGTCGTCGCCTTCTCGATCGAGAAGTACTGGCTGCGGTGCAGGTGGCCCCAGCTCGCGCCGGCGAGGTCCTCGCCCGCGCTCCGGCGGAACTCCTCCCAGCCGATGCTCTCCAGCGTCGCCTCCTGACCGAACCAGCCCGCGGCGATCTGCGCGAATCCGCGGACGGTCAGCGCCGAGGGGGCGACGATGTGGAAGTCCTCCCCCGCGGCCGCCTCGGGCCGGGCCACCGCCAGCTCGAACGCCTGGGCGACGTCGTCGGCGTGCACGTGGTGCAGGGACTCCGCACCCGAGCCCGGGATGCGCAGCGTGCCGCCGGTGGCCAGGGTGTCCCAGACGGAGGGGTCGAGGTTGCCCAGCGGCCCGATCGGCGCCCAGCCGGGCCCGCTGATGTGACCCGGATGCAGCGACGTGGTGCGCAGGCCGCCCGCCGCGGTCTCGGCCTGGAGGAGGAGGGCGATCGCCTCCTTCTGCCTGCCGTACTCGTCGATGGCGGGCGTCCCCTCGCCCTCGCGGATCGGGAGCTTCAGGGTGGGTCCGTAGCGCCAGACCGAACCGCAGCTGATCAGGTGGCCGACGTGCCCGCGGAGGCCCTCGACGAGCGCCCGCGCCGAGTCGAGGGTGAAGCAGACCAGATCGATCACCACGTCCGGACGCAGATCGCGGACCCGCGCGGCGAAGACGCCGTCCTCGTCCTCCTGCTGCCGATCGGCGACGACGCTCCGCACCTGCTCCCACTCGGGGCCGGCGGTGTAGGGGGTGCTGGTGCCGCGGGTGATGTTCGTGACCTCGTGCCCGGCGCGGACGAGCCGCGGGACGAGGAAGGAGCCGATGTGGCCGCTCCCGCCGATGACGACGACATGCATGGTGGCTCCTCGGGGTCGGGACGGGGGTGCGCTCCACTCCACCACACCCGGGACCGACAGCGGCGATCTCTATCCGGCGTCGGAGTCCGCTCCCCCGCGCGCGGCGGCGTCGAAGGCGCGCCGGTTGCCGAGGATGGTGCGCTGGTGCTCGCCGACCCAGTCCCCGAGGGTGAGCGCCACGGTCTTCAGCGACTCGCCGAGAGCGGTGAGCTCGTACTCCACCCGGGGCGGGACCTCGGCGTGGACGGTCCGGGCGACGAGGCCGTCCCGCTCGAGCGCGCGCAGGGTCACCGTGAGCATGCGACGCGAGATGCCGGGGATGATCTGCGAGAGCTCGGTGAACCTCCGCCGCTCGTCCCCGAGGACCCCGATCACCAGCAGTGTCCACTTGTCGCCGATGCGGGAGAGGAGCGACCGGAACAGGTCCGGGTCGTCGCTCGTACAGAGCTCGGCCATCGTCGGCATCGACGCGCTGAGCCGCTCGTGCAGCGCGACATCGGTCTCGTGCCGGGGCATCCGTCCTCCTCCGGTTACCGCCGGGTAACGGGAGCTCGTTTGCGGTAACGAAGACCCGGCGAGCAGAGTTACCGATCGTAACCATAGCCCGGCCGCAGCGGTCGGACCGATCGAAGGAGCGCCATGACCCTCTTCCGCCTGGATGCCAGCATCCGCACCGAAGGCTCCACGAGCCGCGCCCTGGGCGACCTCGTCGAGGCCGAGTGGAGCGCCGCCCACCCCGACTCCGCCGTCGTCCGGCGGCACATCGGCGTCGAGCCGATGCCGGCCACCGCCTGGTCCGACGCCGTGACGGCGTCGATGACGCCCGAGTCCGAGCGCACGCCCGGCCAGCGGTCCGCCGTCGCGCTGGCCGCCGAGCTGACCGACGAGCTCGCCGGTGCCGACGCGCTGCTGTTCGCCGTGCCGCTCTACAACTTCGGGGTCTCGCAGCACTTCAAGTCCTACGTCGATCTCGTGGTGACGGACCCGAGAATGGCGCCCGGTGCGGAGCCGGTGACGCGCGGCATCTCCGCCGTCCTCGTGACGGTGCAGGGCGGAAACTACGCCGCCGGCACCCCGCGGGAGGGCTGGGACCACGCGACCGCGTGGATGCGGCGCATCCTCGAGGACGTCTGGCAGCTCGACCTCGAGGTCGTGACCCGCGAGTTCACGCTCGTCGGCGTGAATCCGGCGCTCGACCGGTTCACCGAGATCGCCGACGACCTGAGGCGGCTCGCCGAGAGCCGCGCGACCGAGCACGGGCGCGCGCTCGCGGGGCTGCGGCGCGCGGCCTGAGCGAGGAGGGGCGGGGGCCGGGCGATCGCGCTCGTCGCCCTCCCGCTCTCGCCGGACGGGCGGCTGGCGCGATCGTCCGCCCGCTGGCGGCGGTGGAGAGGAGCGCGACGACCACCGCCCGTTCGAGACGCCGCGGCTCGATGGATCCGGGTCGTGAGTGGAAGGCTCATGTCGCGCATCGCCGCTACCGTGGATCCATGGCCGTGAACGAGAATTCCACCGCGCCGCTCGCGGTCTGGTACTTCGTGGGGGCGACTTTCGTCGCCGCCCTGCCGATGACGCTGTTCCCGGACATGCCCTGGCCGGCGCGACTCGGCAGTCTCGCTCTCGCCCTCGCGCTGATCGCAGGCGGCGGTCGGCAGCTCCGACGCGAGAGGCGCGACGCCCGCGGCCGAGCGGACCAGCCTCCCCAGGCATAGCCCTGGCAGATGTCGCATCCGCGCACGCCGGATGGTGATGACCACGGCGTCTGGCCTCAATGGTGTGCCGATGGCGTCGAGGCCGATCGCGTGAACGGCCGAGCACTATCGCCTCGGTTCACCAGCGGAGCAGAACGCTCTGACTGACGACGCGGTGATCCTCGTTCCCGCTCACTACGACGTCGTCTGGGCCGTCTTCCCGATCCTCAGCGTCGCTCTGCTCATCGTCTCGATCGTGACCCTGATCAGAACGAAGACCCTCACGGATGCTGCTCGGGTCGGCTGGACCGTCGTCGTCGTGCTGCTGCCGGTTCTGGGCTCGGCGGCCTGGCTCGTCACCCTCTGGGCGGGCCGCCGAAGTCGGCCGGCTGAGTAGCGCATACCTCGTCGGCGTTCGGTCGACAATCTGCGTGTGCGATGCGGGCGGCCGTTCGGACGCCGATCGTCAGAGTGAGGACCGAGGACCGCGCAGCAGGCCCCATCCGAACGAGCTCTCCGCGATGAAGTCCTGCAGGTCGCTCTGCACCGCGAGTGCGAAGTCGGCGAGGTCGGTACCGGGCTGCAGAGCGCGTGCCGATCCGCTCTCGCCGAGGATCTGCCAGTGGACGCGGACATCGCCGTCGTCCAGGCGTTCGTCCGCATGAAGAGGACGCTCCGACCCGTCGATGAAGAGGCGAGTGAAGGAGACGCGCAACGAGGCGCATTCGCGCTCGGTCAGCATCTTTCCGAAGACAGGACTCAACGCCTGACGGAGGGCTGCGTCGGTGACCACTGGTTCCCTCCCGAGTCGGCCTCAGTCTGGCACCACAGCGAAAGGGTCGGGATGCGAGAGAGATCTCCTCCGCTGGTGAGGAGACCGGTCTGCGATCCCCGCAGGGGCTGAGAGCGACGACCGCGATCAAGAGGGGCATGATCACCTCATGGGACGGATCCGGTTCAGAAGTCCAGGCTGGGACGACGAGGCCGACGTGGACGCACCTGTCGATCCGGATCGGGCTCGGTACGCCCGTGACGACGGTGCACGGTTCACGGCCGTCACTCTCACCTGCCTGTCCGTCATTCCGGCGACCCTTCTCACCGCGGCGTTCTTCCTCACGCGGCTCCCGCCTCTGGATCGCGACGATCACCCCGGGTGGACAGCGCCGAGTGCTGCGGTTCTGGCGCCGTGGCTGCTGTTGTTCCTGCTCCCGCCCCTGGTCACGGGGGTCCTCAGCCGTCTCGTCGGTGGCCGGGGCTCCTTCTCCGGGTTCCGGCACTACGCCGCCATCTGCTTCCTGGTGATGGTTCCGTTCATCGGCCTGTCGGCGCTGTCCCTGCTCGGGTAGGCGCTACCCGCCGCTCCCCGGAAAGGTCAGCACGGCGCTCACGGAGGTGATGACGGCCAGCACGCCGCAGACCGGCACAGCCCACCGAGGGCGGTAGGAGCCGATGACGAGGGCGGAGAAGGTCAGAAGCGCACCGACGCCGACGAGGGCGAACCACCAGATGAACGACCATTCAGGCCCCACGAGGCAGTCGACCGGCGGGTCGTTCACCTCGAGGAGAACGCTGCGGAAGGTGCCCGCGCAGCCGACGAGGAACAGCCGACTCGTCACGGTACCGACGGCGGCGAGGACCGTGCTGGTCAGCCCGCTGAACACGCCGATGAGTGCGAGGAGGGTCGCGAGGGTGTCGGCGGCCGTCGTCGGAGTCCTTCGGCTGAGCATGCGGGTCTCAGTAGCCCTTGCTCGCGGAGCACTGCTCGCTGTCGACGGGTCCGAAGTGCAGGACGTGCCCTCTGCCGTCGCAGAGCGGCAGCGCACCCGTCTCGATCGGCTGCCTTGCGAGAGGGAAGACGAGTGCGGCTCCCGACAGGAGCCGCCCATCCCTGACGGGACGAAGCGGGTCGCACGGCGAGACGGATCGGGTCGTACTCTCTCCCCCATGACGGACTACGCCCGACCCGCTGTCGAGGACCGCGTCTTCACCGACGAGAACGGCCGGCCCATCCCCTACGGCGACCGCTGGGAAGGAGGATCACCTCCGGACGAGAGCTACTCCGTCACCAGCAACACCGAGCGATTCCAGCCCCTCCACACGATCGCGGACGCCTTGATCGAGCACCTCGCGCGCACCTACGACGTCACGATCGAGGACGATCCGGCCCTCGCCTCCCGAGACGAAGCCGAGATCTCCTGGGCCGCCCGCGCCGTCCGCCTGACCCCTCGGTCGGCCGATGCCGCACCGCTGACCATCGTCTCCACCGTCTTCCCCGGCGTCCTCCTCCACGCCGGCGCACTGCACCGGTTCGAGTACCCCGTCTGCGGATGCGACGCCTGCGACGACGACTGGACCGCCCTCGCCGGCGACCTCGAGCGCACCGTCCTCGACGTCGTCGCAGGCCGGTACGAGGAGAGCATCACCGCCTACGACGACGGCGTCACCGTCGGCTACCGCATCGGAGGCGGCGGTGAGCTCGGCCTGTCGAGCGGCTACACCAATGACGAGGGCGTGCATCAGGTGACCAGCCACGACGGGCAGCAGCTGTCCGCACCCTGGAGCCGAGCATGGGAGGCCTGGCCGGAACGCCGGCGCTGACGCCGACGATCTGATGACGGTTGCGGCAGTCGTGGTGCGGGCAGCGCCAGTGCTTCGCTGACGCGCACGACGCAGGGACGTACAGGTGGAGTGACGTCCATCGACGTCACGGCCGCCATCTCGTTCAGCGCCGGCGGTCGCACCGACATCACGCCGAGCTCGGCCGGATCTGGTGCCGCGAAGGTGGTCGAGCTCCACGAGTCGTCCGTGCATCCCTACGGAGTCGTCCACCGAGCTGATCCAGGGCTATCGCTGCCCCTGATCGGACCGGGACGGCTCGGACGTACTCGAGGACGGCCCGAGCCGGCCGGCTCCCTCGGGGATGCTCTCGTACGCCTCGTGCTCGGTCCTGCTGCTGTGGCGGAGGATCGTGTCGAGGGTGGCCATGGGGAGATCGAGCTGATCGAGGAGTCGGACGATGACGAAGAGGCTGGGGTTGTCCTGGCCGCCGGTCTCGATGCGGCGGAGGGTGGCGGTGCCGATGTCGGCGCAGCGGGCGAGGTCTTCTTGGCGGATGCCGCGTTCGACGCGGGCGCCGCGGAGGTGTGCGCCGAGTCGTCGGGCGTCGTCGGTGGTCGGGCGGAGAGGTCGAGGCATGGCGGTCGGCCCTTCGGGTGGTCAGTCGGTCGGGGTGATCGTGCGGCGGGGCGCGTAGGCGCCGGCAGCGAGGAACGCTGCAGCGAGGAGAGCGACGACGAGCCAGAAGGCGTTGAGCAGTCCGAAGGTCTCGGAGAGAGCGCCGATGACAGGTGGGCCGGCGAGGTTGGCGAGGTAGCCGACAGAGGCGACGACGCTGACGCGAGCGGCGGGGTTCGGGCCGCTGTCGGCCGCGGCGGACATGCCCAGCGGGAACCCCATCGACACGCCGACCGCCCACAAGACCGTGCCGATCAGGATCAGCCAGGTGGGTCCGCCGAGGATGAACAGGACCAGACCGAGCACTCCCACGGAGGTGGTGATGCGGATCGTACGCACTCGGCCGATCCGGTCGACGACCGGTCCGCCGACGACGCGGGCGATGGTCTCCCCGACGGCGAAGAGGGTGAAGAAGAGCGCGGCGACGGTCTCGGTCCGGCCGTGGCCGTCGCGGGCGGAGAGGGACAGCCAGCTGTTCGCGGTGCCCTCTCCGAGCTCGGCGCCGAGCATGACGACGCCGATCAGCAGCAGCCGCCAATCGGCCAGGGTGCGCAGGCGCTGGCGCCAGCCAGGCGCATGGGCCTCGATGTCGGCCGGGCCGACCGCCGCGTCCTTGGGGAGGTAGCGGACGGAGAGGAGGCCGGCGGCGGCGATGAGCACCGCTTCCGCGCAGAACTGCCATTCGAAGCGCACCCCGAGAGCGGAGGCGGCGGCGCCGATGACGGAGCCGAGGATGGCGCCGGCGGACCAGGCCGCGTGCAGCAGGGGCATCAGGGTCTTCTTGATCGCCGTTTCGACGGCGGCACCCTGGACGTTGATTATCACGTCGAGCGAGCCGACGCCCGCTCCGACCGCGATGAACCCGGCGATCGTGGCGGGCAGCGACTGGGCGACGCCGGCGCCGAGGCCGACGACGGCGATGCCGGCGGCGATGACGAGGAGCGCGCCGAGGATCGCGCGGACGGGTCCGAAGCGGGCGAGCAGCAGCGCGGAGACGCTGAGCCCGGTGATCGAGCCGACGGTGACTCCGGCGAGGGCGACGCCGATCACGGCGTCGCCGATGCCGAGGGAGTCGCGGATGCTGGGCAGGCGAGGTCCCCAGGTGGAGACGGTCACGCCTCCCAGGGCGAACATGACCATGACCGCGTTGCGCCAGGCGGTCAGCGAGTGGCGGGAGGCGTCAACGGTCACGGTGGTTCTCCAGGGGGCGCGGGGAGCGGACGGGCGCCGGGGCGGCGGCGAGGTTCTGGGCGAGGAGGGAGACGGTGACGCCGACGACGACGAGCACGCACAGTCCCCAGCGCAGACTCGTCGCGTCGGTGAGGGCGCCGATGACGGGGCTGGTGACGAGGAAGCCGAGGCGCATCAGCCAGCTGACGAGGGTGACGCCGGCTCCGGCGCTGACGCCTGGGAGCGCGGCGGCGGCGGTCATCGCGCTGGGCACGAGGGTCGCGGATCCGTAGCCGGCGAGGGCGAGGCCCAGCAGCAGCGTGACGACCTGCTCGTGGGTGGTGACGACGAGCAGCGTGCCGGTGGCGATGAGGAAGCCGCCCACGCGGGCGACCGCGGCGCGGCCGAAGCGGCCGATGAGGAGGTCGCCGGAGAAGCGGCCGATGCACTGACTGCCGATCGTGACGGTGAACGCGAGCCCGGCGAGGGCGACCGGCATCCTCCCGATCTGCACTGCCGACATCGCCGCCCAGTTGTTCGCGACGTCCTCGAGCATCGTCCCGCCGATCGCGATCGCGATCAGCGGCAGAGCCGCCAGGAACACGACATTCCGCGCTCCCCCTCCACGCCCGCTCCCCGCGGAGTCCGCGGCAGGAGCGTCAGCCGCGTGACCCACGAACCGATCACCGACGATCACCAGGACGACGCCCGCGACGGCGGCCGCAGCGAGGAAGAGCCGCACGTCCATTCCGCTCGCCGCAGCGAGGGTGGCGATCGCACCGCTGGCGACACCGCCCAGGCTCCACAGGGCGTGCAGGGAGGAGAGGATCGAGCGGCCCGCGAGCTCCTGCACGCGGATGCCGGCGAGGTTCTGCGCGACGTCCACGATCGCGTCGAAGAACCCGATCAGGAAGATCGCGACGGCCAGCATCCACCCCGACGTCGCCCACGCGGCACCCGCGACCGCCAGACCGACCAGCACCGCCCCCGCGACGACCACCGACGTCGCACCGAAACGCGCGATCAGCGGGGCAGGCAGCGCGGAGGACGCGATCGCACCTACCGCGAACGACGCGACCACGATCCCGAACTCCGCTGCGCTCAGCCCCAGCCGCTGCGTGAGCAGCGGATACCAGGGAAGGAGCGCCGCGAACAGCGCCCCGTTGCTCGCGAACATGATGCCCACACCCGCCGGAGCTGCGAGCCCGGCCCTGCTTGTCCTCGTCATGGGATGCACCGTACGAACTAGAATGATCACGTGCAACGATCAGAACGTCAGAGAGTGATCATTCGTGCGGTCGACTCCGGAGAGCGGTCAGTGGGCGAGCTCGTCACCCTCACCGGCGCCTCCGCGATCAGCATCCGCCGGGATCTGACCGAGCTGGCCGAGCAGGGCGCGCTCCGGCGCGTCCGGGGCGGAGCAGCGCCCGTCACCAGCCGCGGATCGGAGTATCCGTTCGCGATCCGGCGCAGCGAGGACGCGACCGAGAAGACCGAGCTCGCGCGGACGGCCGCCGCCATGATCGCGCCCGGTGACAGCGTCCTCATCGACAACGGCACCACAGCATTGGCCGTCGCCGAAGAACTCGCCGGCCTCGGCATCACCGCGTTCGCGCTCTCCCTCTACGCCGCAGCCGCACTCGCGAGAACCCCCGGCAACGAGGTCATCGTCCCGGGTGGACCCGTCGGGCACGACGACCTCGCCTTCACCGGCGCCGGCGCCGCGGAAGCGATCCGAGCGATGCGCTTCGACTTCGCGATCCTCGGTGCCTGCGCCGCCGACCCCGACACCGGCCTCACCGTCGCTAGATGGGGCGACGCCGAGGTCAAGAGAGCGGCCATCGAATCCTCTCGCCGCGTCGTCCTCGTCTCCACACCGGAGAAATTCACCCGCACCGCCGCCCACCGCTTCGGAACCTTCCGCGACCTCGACACCATCGTCACCCTCCCGGACGTCCCACCCGCTGTCGCCTACGAAGCGAAAGAAGCAGGAGTCGCCGTCATCACGACGACCAGCGAGCAAGCGACCACGACGCACGGCCAGACCGGATGAGCATCATCTGGCTGAACATCCTCTGGCTCGCGATGCCGCGAGAAGCAGGCGCGGATCGCGAGTGAGCCCTGGCTGCCACTCCCGCAGGCGGAGCAGTCGTTGTCTCCGGCGCGCGGCCACGCCGCTCGCTGAGGGGAGCGCGATCCGGCCTCAACCGATGACCAGAGCGGTCCTCAGCGCCAGCACCCAGCTCGTGATGGAGCCCACGAGAGCCGCGGCTGTCAGGATCCACGCCCACCGAGAACCCGAATGTGCGCTCAGTCGCATCGTGACGAACACGAGAAGGAGGGTCGCCAGGGCGACGGGGAGAAGAGCCGGCCACACGACGTGGAACCCCGTGCACTGCGGCGGTGCGGACTCGTTGCACCTGACATCGAACCCGTCGAGAGCGAGGCCGGCGACGAGAGCGAGGAGAGTGACGGCACCCGCGATCACCGCTGCGGTCCTGAGCGAGTTCGTCTGCACGCCGTCACTCTCGGGCTTGCGAGTGAACGGACGGGGCGCCACCATCACTCTTGTCGACATCGCCGTTCGCACGCGCCGCCGGAAAGCTCCGCCGGATGCGGGAACCCGGCCCGAGGGCTGACGGCACGGTCGCCGCTCTCGGAGTCGTCGCGCTCCGTTCCCTCGCCGGAACGCCGATATCCGCGCTACGACGCTTCTCCGGCGTGACGGCCGACGCCGCTGTCGGGGACCGTCAGCGGGTCCGAGGCGAGCTCGACGGCCTCGCAGGAGCGGGACTCGGCCCCGCGACGGCTCCGCCTCTCCCCGCTCGGTACGGTGGAGGCGTGCCCGCCCGCCGTCCTCTCAGCCCGCTGTTCTGGGCCCTCGCGAACGCAGGGTCGCGCGTTCGCGTCGGATCTCCGCGCGGACTCCCGGACCCGAGCACGCCGCTGCCCGCCCCGACGGACCTGCGGATCCCGACGCGGCACGGCTCCGTCCGCGCGGTGGTGCAGCGCCCCGCCGTCGACGACCCGGACGCTCCGGTCGTGCTGCAGCTGCACGGCGGCGGTTTCGTCAACCGGTACCCCGAGCAGGACCTGCACATCGCCCGAGCGCTGGCGGATCGGCTCGGCGCCGTCGTGGTGCTGCCGGACTACGACACCGGCCCGCGCGTGCAGTATCCGGTCGCCGAGGAGGAGGCCTACGACATCGCCCGGTGGCTGCAGGCGGAGACCGGAGCGGGGTGGTCCGGGGATCGTCTCCTGCTCAGTGGCGTCAGCGCCGGGGCGAAGCTGGCGATCAACGTCTGCCAGCAGCTGCACACCGCAGCGCTGCCGGCTCCCCTGGCCGTCGCGCTCGTCGTCCCGGTGACGGACGTGATCCGCACGGACCGGACATCGGGCGTCCGCCGCCCGGCCATCAGTCCCTTCGTGCAGCGCTTCGTCGGGTGGGCCTACTTCCCCGACACCGAGCGCCAGCGGGAACCGCTCGCGTCTCCGTCCCGCGACAGCGCGCTGGCCGCGGCCATGCCGCCGACGCTCGTGCTGACCGGAGGGGACGACACCCTCGCCCCCGAGGGCGCCGAGCTCGCCGCGCGGCTCCGGAGCGGGGGCGTGCCCACGGAGCACCACGTGTTCGTCGGGTCGGACCACGACTTCGTCGCCGGACGCGATCGCACGGTGATCCTCGAGACGCTCGAGCGGATCACCGACTTCTTCGCCGTGCACCTCACGCCTCCTCCTCCCGAGGGAAGAACCGCCCGGTAGTCGACCGGCCCTCGGGCACGTCCTGTCGCAGCTCCGGGCGGCCCGCCCGCTGACGTCGCGGCGCGTCACGCGGTCCTGTCGGGGATCCCCTCCTCGGTGCCGGGAGTGACATCGGCGACCCGGGCTGCTCGGCCTCCTCCGCGGTCGTCGGCGCCGCACCGATCGCGACGCTCCCCAGCGGGCCGCACCGCTGTGGAACGTGATGGCCGCCGCCGCGCAGGACGACCCGGCCCTCGGCGAGGACCTCGCCCGGCAGAGCGCCGGACGCCTCGCCGATCAGCAGGCGTTCGCGCGACTCGTCCGCGGGCCGCTGCGGGACGGCATGACCCCCGAGGAGGCGGGCGACATCCTCTACGCCCTCGCCAGCCCGCAGCTGTGGAACCTGCTCGCCCTCGACCGCGGCTGGAGCCCCGAGCAGCTCGAGCGGTTCCTCGGGAACGCCCTCACCCGCCTGCTCCTCCCGGAGGCACACTCCGGATCTCCCGAGAACCCCCCGCACTCCCCCGAGCACCACCCCGAACCGACCTGACCGAGGAGCCGACGTGGCCACCATCCTGCTCTGCAGCACTCCCCTGTACGGCCACCTCGCACCCCTGATCGCCCTCGGGAGGCGTCTCGCCGAGCGGGGTCACCACGTGATCGTGCTGACCGGCTCCTCCTTCGAGGAGCGCGTGCACGACGCGGGCCTGCACCACGAGCCGCTGACGGGGCGCGCCGACTTCGACGAGCGCGACGAGGCGAGCTTCCTGCCCGATCTGCACCGGCACCGAGGTCTGGCGCTCTCGCGCTACCAGGTCGAGCAGACGTTCGTCGTGACCATCCCGGAGCAGCACCGTGCCGTCCGCGCGATCCTCGACCGCGAGCGGATCGACCTCGTCCTGACCGACTCCTTCTTCGCCGGCATCCTGCCCCTGCTCGAGGCGGACCCGGCGTCGCGACCGCCGATCGTCGGCGTCGGCATCGGCCCCCTCGTGCAGGTCAGCCGCGACGTGGCCCCGTTCAACACGGCGCTGCCCCCGTCCTCCACTGCGATCGGGCGGCTGCGGAACCGCGCCCTGAACCTCCTCGTGGCCCACCTGCTCTTCGCGTCGACCCAGAGGCTCGCGGCGCGGCTGGTCGAGGAGGCGGCGGGTGTGCCGCTGCGCACCTTCGTGCTCGACCTCACCGCGGCGTTCGACCGCTTCGTGCAGCTGGGCCCGGCGGAGTTCGAGTACCCGCGCACGGACCTCAGCCCGAACGTGGTCTTCGCCGGACCGATCCCGCAGGCTCCGGGGGCGACCGCTCTGCCCGACTGGTGGGCGGACCTGCACGACGGTCGCCCCGTCGTGCACGTCACCCAGGGGACCCTCGACAACCACGACCTCGCGAAGGTCGTGCGCCCCACCCTCGAGGCGCTCGCGCACGAGGACGTGCTCGTCGTGGTGAGCACCGGCCGTGCACCGCTCTCCTCCCTCGGCCCGCTCCCGGCGAACGCCCGCGCCGCCGAGTTCCTGCCCTACGAGCAGCTGCTGCCCCTGACCTCCGTGATGGTGACCAACGGCGGCTTCGGCGGCACCCTCCTGGCCCTCAGCCACGGCGTGCCCCTCGTGGTCGCCGGCGCCGCGGAGGACAAGCCCGAGGTCGCCGCCCGGGTCGCGCACTTCGGCGTCGGCGTCGACCTGAAGACCGGGCGGCCGTCCGTCCCCGCGCTGCACACCGCGATCACCGCCGTCCTGCGCGACGCCTCGTACCGCGAGCGAGCGGTCGGGATGGCGGCGTCGATCTCCCGGTACTCCGCGCTGGACACGATCGTCGACGAGGTGGGGCGCCTCCTCCGCCCGGAGCGGAACGGCTGAGACGGGTCCGCGCGGACGTCCGGAGCGGGAGTCCGTCCGGCACCGGCCGGGACGGCCGGCCGTCCCGAGTCGGCGGAGGATCTCGCGCCGACGGGCCTCCTGTCAACCGACGTCCCTTCCGAGAACTGCGGTCGTAGCGTCGGGGCCGGAAGCTCCACCGGTCGCCCGTCCCGATCCCCCCGCGACTCGACCGGAGCTCCCGTCTCCGCACTCCGCTTCGGAAGAGAAGGACTCCCCCCATGATCGACAGCACTGACACCGACCGCCTCACCGGATCCACCGTCTACGACTCGGACGGCGACAAGATCGGCTCGGTCGAGCAGGTCTACGTCGCCGACGACTCCGGCACTCCCGTCTGGGCGACCGTGCGCACCGGCCTCTTCGGCACCTCCGAGTCGTTCGTCCCGCTCGAGGGCGCCTCGTTCGACACCGACCGCCTGACGGTCGCCTACGACAAGTCCTTCGTCAAGGACGCCCCGCGCATCGACGCGGACGGCTCTCTGAACGCCGACGAGGAGGCCGAGCTCTACCGCTACTACAACCTCAGCGGCGCGGCCGCGGCCCCCGAGACCGACAACGTCGACAGCGCCGCCGGCTTCGACGCAGCGGCCGCCGGCACCGGCACCACCACCGGCGTCGACACCTCGGTCGGGCACGACACCTCCGGCCCCACCACGGACGACGCGATGACCCGCTCGGAGGAGCAGCTGCGCGTCGGCACGGAGCGCGTCGAGGCGGGCCGGGCGCGCCTGCGCAAGCACATCGTCACCGAGCAGCAGAGCGTCACCGTTCCCGTCAGCCACGACGAGGTCCGCGTCGTCCGCGAGCCGATCACCGACGCGAACGTCGGCGCCGCGACCGCGGGCCCCGAGCTCAGCGAGGAGGAGCACGAGGTCGTGCTCGGCGAGGACCGCGTCGTCGCCGCCAAGGAGACCGTCCCCGTCGAGCGCGTATCGCTCGGCACCGAGACGGTCACCGAGCAGCAGCAGGTCACCGAGGACGTCCGGCACGAGGAGATCGAGGTCGAGGACGACGGCGTCACCCCGCGCCGCGACCGCGACGGCCTCTGATCCACCCCGCCGGCAGCGGGAGGCTCAGCGCCCCCTGCTGCCGGCACCCCCTTTCCTTCCCCCCAGCGCTTCCCGCGTGAGCAGATCGAGGACGACCGTGGCCCAGACCAGCACCGAGCGCGACCGCACCGCACCGGACCCTGACGACACCCGCAAGCCCGACGACCCGACGGACGTCACCCAGCGCTCCTGGGGCTACGTCCTGAAGAAGACGCTGCGCGAGTTCGGCGCCGACCAGTGCACGGACATCGCCGCGGGACTCACCTACTACGCCGTCCTCGCCCTGTTCCCGGGCCTGCTCGCGATCGTGTCGATCCTCGGCCTGTTCGGCCAGGCCGAGACGACCACGGACACTGTGCTCGAGATCGCCGGCGGCTTCGTCTCGGCCGACGTGCTCGACACGATCCGCGGACCCCTGCAGGAGCTCACCTCCACCCCCGCCGCCGGTCTCGCGTTCGTCACCGGTGTCCTCGGTGCGCTGTGGTCCGCCTCCGGCTACGTCGGCGCGTTCGGCCGCGGGATGAACCGCGTCTACGAGATCGACGAGGGCCGCCCGATCTGGAAGCTGCGCCCCACGATGCTCGGCGTCACCCTGGTGACCGTCGTCCTCCTCGTGGTCGCCGGCCTGACCCTCGTGCTCAGCGGTCCGATCGCGCAGACCATCGGCGACGCGATCGGCCTGGGCGACGTCGCCCTGACCGTGTGGAGCATCGTCAAGTGGCCCGTGCTGATCGCGATCATGGTCGTCATCGTCGCCGTCCTCTACCACTGGTCGCCCAACGTGCGGCAGCCGAAGTTCCGCTGGACCAGCCTCGGCTCGATCCTCGCCCTCGTCGTCTGGGCCCTCGCCTCCGTCGGCTTCGCGTTCTACGTCGCCAACTTCAGCAACTACAACAAGACCTACGGCGCGCTCGGCGGCGTCATCGTCTTCCTCCTCTGGCTCTGGATCACCAACCTCGCCCTGCTCTACGGAGCGGAGTTCGACGCCGAGCTCGAGCGCGGCCGCCAGCTGCAGGCCGGCATCGAGGCGGAGGAGCACATCCAGCTCCCGCCGCGCGACACCCGCCAGAGCGAGAAGAAGGCGAAGAAGCACGCCGAGGACGTCCAGGACGGTCGCGAGCTCCGCGAGACCGCCGGACATCCCGACCGATGAGCGACCCCGGACCCCGGACCGCCGGAGAGGACCCGATCACCGTCGTCCGCTCCGAGGAGCGCCTCGACGTCACGACCGTCTGGACCCCGACGGAGCGCCTGCGCGTCCGCAAGGTCGTCGTCACCGAGGAGCGGACGATCACCGTCACGCTCCGCCGCGAGGAGCTCGTGATCGAGCGGGAGCCGCTCGACGGCGAGCCGCTCGACGGCGCTCGCGAGGTCGAGCCCTCGCGGGACGGCCCCGAGCCGATCACCCTCGTCCTGCACGCCGAGGAGCCGGTCCTCAGCACCCGGGTCGTCCCCGTCGAGCGCGTGCACGTGGTGATCGACCGCATCCTCGCCCTGCAGACGGTGACCGAGCCGGTCCGCGCGGAGCGCGTCGACGTCGAGACGGTGCCGCCGCTCCCCGGCGACGACGCCGGATAGCCGCGTCGGGATCCGCACCCGGCGGTGCTCGCGCTCGTCCGTGCTCGCGCTCGCCCTGGCCGAGCAGGCCGACGAGGGCGGACGCGAGGGCGCGGTCGATCTGCTCGAGCACCGGGCCCGCTCAGCGCCACGTGACCTCGCGCCGGGAGATCGCGGCGAGGCTGTGCGCCTGGAGGGAGAGCTCGCGTCCGACCTGCTCGCGGCGGCCGCCTGTGCTCGCCTCAGGCGCGCCGGTCCGCCCCGGAGTTGCGGCTGCCCCACGGCGCCGTCGTCGTCCCGGACTCCGGAGGCGTCTCGGGCACGTGGGCGAGCAGCCGGGACCTCAGCCGTTCGACGCTCCGGGTCCCCGCGGCCCGCAGCCCGAGCAGGCCCGGCTCCTCGACGGGACGCAGCAGGACCGACCGCAGCCGCTTGCCGCGCGTGAACGAGAGCACGAGCTCCCGCCGGCCGCGCGGACCGGCCGTCCGCCACTCCACGCGGCGGATCTCGTCCCACAGCACCTCGGCCTCGTCCGGGCCGGCGAGCAGGGTCAGGACGTCTGCGGAGGGAACCAGGACCACGTACGGGCGGAGCCCCGGATGAGCCAGCGTCGGATCGGCGAACACGAGCAGTCGGGCGAAGTCAGGCCCTCCGCGCACGACGACGCCGCCGGTCGCGCTCGCGGCGATCAGCGCCCGCGGCGCCGCCAGCTGGCGGGAGACGACCACGACGACCCCGAGCGCGACGGCCCCGATGAGCACGATCGGCACCGCGAGCAGCAGGGGGAAGTCGAACCCCGCCTCGAGGAAGCGGTCGAATCCGGACGGCGCTGGCACGCGATCACGCTACCCGCTCGGTGCCGGACGCTCGCGCCGCGGAGGGGAGCACAGCGGAGGGGGGCACCGCGGAGGGGGGCACCGCGGTCGGCCTCCCCTCCGGGGTCCCTCACTTCCTCCGCCGGCGCTCGCGCGGAGTGGTCCGGATCCCGGTCGTCCCGGTGACCGTGTTGACGCCCTCGGTGTCGATGTCCGTCGGACGCTCGCCGGGACGGTACGCGGTGTCGACGGCCGACTGCAGCGACTCGTCGACGACGGTCGCGGCGGCGATCGCGCGCTCCATCCGGTTCTGCCGAGAGCGCAGGAACAGCCCCAGTCCGATGATGACGATCAGCGCGAGGTAGCAGACGGCCGCGAACGGCCGGGTGACCAGCGCCGTCAGGTCGCCCTGCGACAGCTGCAGTGCCCGGCGCAACTGCGCCTCCGCCATCGGGCCGAGGATCAGCCCGATGACCAGCGGCGCGACGGGGTAGCCGAAGCGGCGGAGGAAGTAGCCGACGACGCCGATGACGAGCAGGATCACGATGTCCACGGTCGAGAAGTTCACGGCGTACGCGCCGAGGACCGCGAAGGTCAGGATCCCCGCGTAGAGGTACGGACGCGGGATCTGCAGGAGCTTCACCCACATCCCCACGAGCGGCAGGTTCAGCACCAGCAGCATCACGTTGCCGATGTAGAGGCTCGCGATCAGCGCCCAGACCAGGCCGGGCTGGTTCGTGAACAGCTGCGGTCCCGGCTGGATGCCGTAGCTCTGGAAGGCCGAGAGGATGATCGCCGCGGTCGCCGTCGTCGGCAGGCCGAGCGTCAGCAGCGGGACGAGGACACCGGCGGCCGCCGCGTTGTTCGCCGACTCCGGACCCGCGACGCCCTCGATCGCCCCGCGACCGAACTCGTGCTTGTGCTTCGAGAGCTTGCGCTCGGTCGCGTAGGACAGGAACGTCGCCACATCCGCGCCGCCGGCGGGGATCGTGCCGATCGGGAAGCCGATAGCGGTCCCGCGCAGCCACGGCTTCCACGAGCGCTTCCAGTCCTCGCGGGTCATCCAGCTGCGCCAGCCCCGGGTGACGGGGATGACCTGGACACCGCCGTGCCGCATCCGGGACGCGACGTAGAGCGTCTCGCCCACGGCGAAGAGCCCGACGGCGACCAGGACGACGTCGATGCCGTCCGCGAGCGGCAGCAGGCCGAAGGTGTAGCGCTGCTGGCCGGAGAGGATCTCGGTCCCGACGAGCCCGACGAACAGGCCCAGTCCGAGTGAGCTCAGTCCCCGCCAGACCGAGGAGCCGAGGAGCGCGCCGACGGTGATGAAGGCGATCACCATCAGGGCGACGTAGTCGGCCGGGGCCAGGTTGACCGCCCAGGCGGCGATGGTCGGCGCGAGGAGGGTGAGCAGCACGGTGGCGACGGTGCCGGCGACGAAGGAGCCGAGCGCCGCGGTCGCGAGCGCCGCGGCTCCGCGGCCGACCTTGGCCATCTTGTTGCCCTCGAGCGCGGTGACGATCGACGCCGACTCACCGGGGGTGTTCAGGAGGATGCTGGTGGTGGATCCGCCGTACATGCCGCCGTAGTAGATGCCCGCGAAGGTGATCAGCGCCGCGGTGGGATCGAGCGTGTAGGTGAGCGGGAGCAGCAGGGCGACGGTCATCGCCGGCCCGATGCCGGGGAGCACGCCGACGGCGGTCCCGACGAGGACGCCGAGGAAGGCGAAGACCAGGTACTGCGGCTGGGCGGCGGTCGCGAAGCCCTCGAGGAGGGCGCCGATGTTGTCCATGTCAGCGTCCGATCAGGTCGAGGAGGGGCTGCAGCCAGCCGAGCAGGGGGCCCAGGGGCAGGGAGAGGCCGAGCAGTCCGCCGAAGAGGATCTGCACGGTGAGCCCGAGCGCGAGTCCGACGAGCAGTGCGACCCACCACTTCTTCGCGCCGAGGGACCAGGCGACGCCGCCGAACAGCAGCGCCGCGGACAGGGCCCAGCCGATGACGTCGATCAGGGCGATGTGGGCGACGACGAAGGCGACGAGCTTGCCGAGGGTCACCCAGTCGGTCGGGGCGTGGGCGTCGATGTCCTCGCCCTCCTCCTGCGGCCCGAGGCGGCCTCGGAGGACGTCGACGAGGACCATGACGGCGGAGAGGGTGAGGATCCCGCTGACGAGGAAGGGGAACACCCGCGGGCCGACCTGGGTGCCGGCCCCGGGGACCCGGATGGAGAACGCTCCGACGAAGACGAACACGCCGAGGGCGACGGCGAGCACGACGAAGATCAGCTCGCCGATCCTCCGTGCCCGCTCGCCGTCCGCAGGAGGGGCGGCGACCGCCCCTGCCTGCGAGACGGGAGGTGCGGACCGGGACATCAGTCGACCAGGCCGATGTTCTTCAGCGTCGCGCCGACCTCCGTGATGTCGGTCTCGAGGAAGTCGCCGAACTCGTCGCCGGTGAGGAACGCGTCGGTCCAGCCGCGCGTGTCGAGCTCGCTCGTCCACTGCTCGCTGGCGTGCAGCTCCGTGACGAGGTCGGTCAGCGCGGCGGTCTCCTCCTCGGACAGGCCGGACGGCGCGAGCACGCCGCGCCAGTTGGTGAGGGTCACGTCGTAGCCCGCGTCAGCCATCGTCTCGACGTCGGGCAGCGACTCGACCGGCTCGGCCGACGAGACCGCGAGGGCGCGCATGGTGCCCGCGTCGATGTGCTCGAGGAACTCGCCGACGCCGGAGATGCCCGCGCCGACGTTGTTCCCCAGGATCAGGGACACGGCCTCGCCGCCGCCGGAGTTCGGGATGTAGTTGAGCTTCTCCGAGATCTCGGTGCCGGAGAGGCCGGCGGCCTCGAGCAGGAGACCGGCGAGGATGTGGTCCGCGCCGCCGGCGGAGCCGCCGGTCACGGTGACGTCCTGGCCGTTCTCGACGATCGCCTCCGTGAGGTCCTGGAGGGTCTCGTACTCGGACTCGGCCGGGACCACGACGACGAGCGCCTCCTCGGTGAGGCGCGCGATCGGGGTCGTGTCCTCCATGCGCACGTCGGCGGCGTTGGTCTCCACCGCGCCGACCATCACCAGACCGGTGACCATCAGCGTGTTCGGGTCCTGCTCGTTGGCGAGCGCCGCGAGGCCGACGGTCCCGCCGGCTCCGCCGATGTTGGTGACGGGCGCGGATCCGACGAGGTCCTGCGCGGTGAGCAGCTGCGACATCGATCGTCCGGTCTGGTCCCAGCCGCCGCCGGGGTCGGCGGGGACGATGATCTGCAGCGACTCGACGGCGCCGCCCGAGCCGCCGCCGGAGCCGGTGGCGGGTGCTCCGGCGTCTCCGCCGGAGGAGCAGGCGGTGAGGGCGAGGGTCGATGCGGCGAGCACGACGAGGAGGGGCTTGGTTCGCATGGCGGTTTCTCTCCTTTGAGAAGGGCCCGGGTGCGGGATCGGGCGGGTTCGCGGCGACCGCGGACGGCGCGGTGCGCACGACAGAAGCTAGTGAGCGCCCGGCGGACGGCAGGGGTTACGGAACTAAGACGCCGGTTCCGTAACTATTGGTCTGCGCTCGAACGCTCTCGTTTCGATCTCGACGGGCACGGCGGCGGGTGGGCGGGGGTCATGATGGGCGGGTGGGTCGAGCACTGTCGCTTCGAGTGCAGCTCCTGGTTCTCCAGGCGCTGATCGTCGCCGTCGCCGTCATCGCGACCGGACTCGTCGCTGGCTCACTCCAGGAGCGCTCCCTGCGGGCGTCCTACCTCGACCGCATCACCGGGGTCGCCCGGTCGGTGGCGAACCTGCCGGCGATCACCGCGGCCTTCGACGACGAGGACCCCTCGGTCGTGATCCAGCCGATCGCCGAGGTGATCCGGGAGGCCTCCGACGTCACCTACGTGGTGGTCACGAACCGCGAGGGTCTGCGCTACTCCCACCCCGACACGGAGCGGATCGGGCAGCGCGTCTCGACCGATCCGTCGGTGCCGCTCGCCGGCGACACGTTCGTCGGCACGCAGACGGGAACGCTCGGCGAGTCCTGGCGCGTGAAGGTGCCCGTCTTCGACGCCCAGGGCGCCGTGATCGGGACCGCGTCGGTCGGGATCCTCGAGTCCGCCCTGCGCGAGGATCTGCTCGGTCACCTGGGCTGGCTGCTCTGGGCGATGGGCGGCGCCGCCGTTCTCGGCATCTTCGGCGCGGCCGGGGTGACCGCCATCATCCGGCGCCGGATCTTCCGGCTCGAGCCGAGCGAGATCGCCTCCCTCGTCACCCAGCAGGAGACGATGCTCCACCGGCTCTCCGAGGGCGTGATCACCGTCGACGACACGGGCCGCATCGTCGTGTTCAACGACGCCGCACGCGCCCTGCTCGGCCACTCCCCCGATCCCGCGCAGGCACCGCCGCGGGCGGAGGACGTGCTCGACGCGCCGCTGCTCGAGGTGCTCGAGTCCGGAGAGCGGGAGGGACGGCTCGTGCTCGCGGGCGAGCGGATCCTGATCGCCCGCGGCACGGGCACCCGCAGGGGCGACCGGACGGTCGGAGGGACGCTCCTGCTGCGCGACCACACCGAGCTGCACCAGCTGCTGCAGGACATGGACGGCGCGCAGTCCCTGACCGCGGGCCTGCGGGCCCAGGCCCACGAGTTCGCGAACACCATGCACGTCGTCTCCGGCCTGCTCGAGCTCGACTGCGTCGATGACGCGAGGGCGTTCCTCTCCCGCCTGGGCACGAGCGGGCCGCTCGGCGTCGGCGGGGCGATCGCTCCGGAGATGGTGATGGAGGATCCCGAGCTCACCGCGCTGCTGATGGTCAAGAGCGCGCTCGCGCGGGAGCTCCGGATCGATCTCGCGGTGTCCTCCACTCCGGACGCCGAGCTGCTCGCCGGACGCCTGCCCTCCGTCCTGCGCGACGACGTCGTCACGATCGTCGGGAATCTGGTCGACAACGCCCTGGAGGCCTGCGGCGCCGGTCACCGGGTGCAGGTGACGTTCTCCGTCGAGCGCGGAGAGCTGCTGATCGAGGTCGACGACGACGGCGAGGGGATCGCCCCCGACCGCTACGAGCACGTCTTCGAGGAGGGCGTCTCGTCCAAGCGGGGAAGCGCCGGCGCCGAGCACCGCCTCCACGGCCGCGGCATCGGGCTGACGCTCGTGCGCCGCGTCGCCGAGCGCAACCACGGCGCCGTCGCCGTGAGCGGATCGGCCTGGGGCGGCGCGCGCTTCACCGCCCGCCTCGGCCTCCCCTCGGCGACCGCGGCCCGAGGTGCCTCGTGAGCGCCCCGCTGTCCGTCGTCATCGTCGACGACGACACCTCGATCGCCACGCTGCACGAGCGCTTCGTCGCCGCCCACCCCGGCTTCCGCGTCGAGGAGGTCGCGTTCGACGGGCCCTCCGCCGTCGCCGCGATCCTCGCGCGGCGCCCGGACGTGGTCCTGCTCGACTTCCATCTGCCGGGACACTCGGGGCTCGAGGTCCTGCGGGCGGTCCGCGCCGCGGCCGGCCCGCAACCCGACTTCATCGCCGTCACCGCCGTGCGCGACGTGGAGAGCGTCCGAGCGGCCCGTGCGGCGGGAGTGCACCACTACCTCGTCAAGCCCTTCACCGCCTCGGCGCTGCGCAACCGGCTCGACGAGGTCGCTCACGACCGCCGGCTGTTCCAGGGCGCCTCGGGGCTCCAGCAGAGCGAGATCGACGCGCTCTTCACGCCGGGCCCTCGCGGGGCGAGCACCCCGAAGGGCCTCAGCGTCGAGACGCTCGAGTCGATCGTCGGCGCCCTCCGCGTCGACGTGGACGTCTCGGCGACGGAGGTCGGGGCGGCCGTCGGGATCTCCCGCGTCAGTGCCCGCCGCTACCTCGAGTACCTCGTCGGCTCCGGCCGGGCCACCCGCACGCTCCGGTACACGACCGGCCGGCCCTCCAGCGCCTACACCCTCTCGGGCTGATCCGCCCTCTCGGTCCGACCCGCCCTCTCGGATCGACCGTCCCCGCCCTCGCGGATCCCGGCCGGCCCGGCTAGACCGGGGTCGACTTCAGCAGCCGTGTCACCGCGATCATCGCGCCGCCCACGACCGCCGGGATCCCACCGCCGGGGTGCACCGAGGCGCCGACCCGCCACAGCCAGGGCCGCCAGGGGTCGCTGTAGGAGGGGCGGTGGAAGGGCCCGCTCTGCCAGGAGGGACGCGCCGCGCCGTAGAGGGCGCCGTGCGGCTCGCCGCCCTCGCCGTAGTACTGCGGATCGAGCACCGTCTGCTCGGCGAGGTAGTCGGTGAGAGGCCTCTCGAGCCCCATCGCCTCCGAGACGCGGTCGACCTCGCGCCGCACGAAGGGGTGCTCGACCGTGTAGCGACCGCCGTCGGCGGGCGCGGTGAGCAGGACGCCGAGGGTGCTGTGCGGATTCGGGTACACCTCGCCCGCGCGGTACTGGTTGACGAACACCATGGTGTCCGCCGGCTCGTCGCCCGCCTCGAGGCTGCGGTGGAGAGCCGCCGGCTTCGTCGGCAGCACCACGCTGTGCGTCGCGATCTCCGCCGGCAGCTCCTCCCGCAGCACGCCGTACACCGCGATCGCCGAGCAGGAGAGGGTGCGGGGGCGCAGACGGGGAAGCGCCGGGATCCGCGACGGACCCGTCAGCGCGGCGAGCCGGTCGGCGTCGACGGCACTGACGACGAGGTCGGCGGAATACCGCCCGGCGTCCGTGGTGACCGACCCGCGCTCGATGCGGACGACCCTCTCCCCGGTGCGCAGCTCGACCCCGGCCGCCTCGGCCAGCCGGCCCAGCGCGAGCACGATCTCGTACACGCCCCCGCGCGGCACCCAGGCCCCGGTCTCCGCCATGATCGCCGGCATGCTCGCGTAGAGCGCGGGGGTGCGCGAGGGCGAGACACCCGCGTTGAGGGTGTGGATCGCGATGATCTCGCGCAGCCCCTCCGGCAGCCACGGCAGGCTGTCGAGGTAGGCGCGCGTGGTGAGGCGCGAGCCGTAGACGGCCAGCAGCCTGCGCAGGGCGGGGAGGGCGGCGCGGTCGAGGGGGTCGGCGAGCAGCAGCTCGGTCACGTCGTCGGCGAGCGGCGCGTGCAGCTCGGAGAAGCGGCGCCAGGCCGGGTACCAGGGGTGCTCCGGCGCCACCGGCAGGGAGGTCTCCTCCCCGTCGAAGTAGTAGCGGCCCACCTCGGGCATCCGCACCAGGTCGAGCCGGCCGGCGTCCCCGACGCGGTCGGTCGTGCGGCCGTCGTCGCCGAGGCGCCGCAGCAGCTCGTCCCACACCGCGGGGAACGTCACCAGGGACGGCCCGGTGTCGATGCGGTCCTCCCCCAGCCGGAGGCGACGGCTCTTCCCACCGAGCTCGGCGGAGGCCTCGAGCAGGGTGACGCGGTGGCCCGCGTGCGCGAGCAGCGCGGCGGCGGTGAGTCCGCCCATTCCGCCGCCGACCACGACGACGCGGCTCACGACTCGCCCCCGAGCACGATCGAGACGAGGAGCAGCACTCCGGCGAACGACCCCGCGATGTACGGGAAGGCGACCGAGAGCCGGTACAGGCGGTGACCGGTCTCCGGCGTCGGGGCGCGCAGCAGGCTCGCCACGAGGACGCCGGCGATCAGGAGGTTGGCGGCGGCCACCGGCACGCTGACCACGGCGAACAGCGCCGTGGAGACGATCCACCAGGCCCCGCTCCAGAGGGCGGTCCCCCGCGGGCCGAGCCGCACCGCGGTGGTCGTGATGCCCGCATCGCGGTCCTCCACGATGTCCTGGACCGCGTCGAAGGCGTGCTTGGCCACGCTCCAGGCCATCAGGCCGAGGGCCGCGGGCCAGACCGGCGACACCTCGAAGGCCGCGGGCACGATGACCAGGGGCAGCGCGTACGCCGCATTGCTCAGCGAGTCGAGGAACGGCCGCGCCTTGAAGCGCAGCGGCGGGGCGGAGTAGAAGACGAAGACGCCCGCGTAGAGCAGGATCGCGGCGTTCGCGAGCGGCGGCAGCGCGAGGAGGAAGTAGACGAGGAACGGCAGGTTCACCGCGGCGACGGCCCAGGCGATGAGCCGCACCTCGGACTGCCGGATCCTCGCGCCCTCGAGCGAGCCCTTGCGGGGATTCGCCGCGTCCGTGTCCTGGTCGTAGATGTCGTTCACGCCGTAGATCAGCAGATTGAACGGCAGCGTGAGCCACAGGATGATCGGCAGGGCGCGCAGGTCGAACAGAGCGCCGGTGAGCCACACGGCGACGAGGCCGGAGCCGATGGTGTTGATCCAGAGCACCGGTCGCGAGATGTGCACGAGGCGGCGCACGGCGGCACCGATTCCGAGCGGCGCGGTGCTCGCCGTCCGCTCACTGCCATCAGTCACTCGCCCGAGGCTACCCGGCCTCGGAACGCAGGGTGATGACTTGCGGGCCACACTGGGGGGATGCGTATGATGCTCGCCACCGCCGGCACCCGGGGCGATGTGGAGCCGTTCGCGGCCCTCGCCCGGCACGCCGTCGCCCGCGGTCACGAGGTTCTGCTGGCCCTGCCGGACGACGCGGACGCCCCCGAGGGGGTGGACACCGTGGCCCTCGGTCTGGACGCTCGGCGGGTGCTCTCCCCCGCCGGTCGCACCCCGTGGGCTCTCGCGCACCACCTGCGCCGGGAGGTGCGGCCCGCGATGCGGCGGATGCTCGCCACCGCCGTGCGGGAGACGGTCGCCTTCGAACCCGACGTGGTCGTCCACCACCCGCTGATCCTCAGCGCGCCGATGGCGGCGGACGCGCTCGGCGTGCCCCGCGTGCTGGTGGAGTTCGCGCCGGTGGCCACGCCGAGCGAGCGCTTCCCCGCCGCCGGCGGTCCCACGGCCACCCGCGACCTCGGCGCCTACAACCGGCACACCTACGCCGTGCCGCGCAGTGCCGCGCGGCTCTTCGAGGCCGACGTCGCCCGCGCCGCCGCCGAGCTGCCGGGCGGTCGTCGTCCGGCCGGGCGGTCGCCGTCGCGCGCGACGCTCATGGCGGTGAGCCCCGCGCTGCTGCCGCGGCCCGACGACTGGCCGGAGCGGGTGCACCAGACGGGGGCGTGGTTCTCGGAGTCGTCGGCGTCTCCCGATCCCGCCGTCGCCGAGTTCCTGGCCGGCGGACCCTTCCTCGTCGCGTCGTTCGGCTCGATGGCGACCGGAGACGCCTCGGCTCGCGGCGACGCGATCGTCTCGGCCGCCCGCGCCCACGGCCTGCGGGTCCTGCTCGTCACCGGCTGGGGCGGCCTGGCGCTGCCGGCGGAGTCCCGCGGCTCCGACGTGCTGGCGGTGCGGGCGGCGCCCTTCGACGCGGTCCTGCCGGGCGCGGCGCTCGCCGTGCACCACGGCGGGGCCGGCACCTCCCACGCCGTCGCCCGGGCCGGCGTGCCGGCCGTCGTCGTGCCCGTCACCGCCGACCAGCCGTTCTGGGCCGCCCAGCTGCACCGGCAGGGACTGGCCGCAGCACCGGTCGCCCTGCGCCGCCTCTCGGGCGGCATCCTCGTGCCCGCGATGACCGACGCCCTGTCGCGGCGCGAGCGGGCCGCGGAGGTGGGCCGTCTCATGCGGACCGAGCACGGGGTCCAGCGGGCGCTGGACGCGCTCGAAGCCCTCTGAGACGAGGCGACCCGACGATCATCGGACGGGTTACGACGGGCGCGATCGGAACCGCGCCGTCGCCCGGCTCGGGCCGTCCGGTGTCCGCCTCCCCCGGCCCGGGCCGCGACGATCCCGCGGAGAGGGACCTCTCTCCCGTCGCGTCGCCCCCGGCGGGGTATCGGCACCAGGATGCTCCCCTCGAAGTCAACTAAGTTGACTTCATTGCTCGACGACAGATTGCTCGACCACAGAAGGAGAACTCATGTCCACGACTCCCGCACTCACCGCCCAGAGCTCGATCGGGGAATGGCTGAATAACCCCGAGGGCTCTGCTCTGATCCGCGACGTGCTCGGCGGCGCCGCCGGCGGCTTCGACGAGGCGAAGCTGGCGCCGGTGCGATCGCTGCCGCTGCAGCAGCTGGTCGCGCTCAGTCAGGGGCAGCTCACGCAGAGCGTCGTCGACGATCTGGTGCTCCGGGCGAACGGCGGCGTCATGCCCGAGGCCGTCGAGAGCACGGGCTGGCGCGAGAGCGTCGTCGCCGGGCGCTTCACGGGCAGGACCGTGATCGTGACCGGCGCGGCGTCCGGGATCGGCCGCGCCACCGCCTCCCGCATCGCCCGCGAAGGAGGGCGCGTCGTCGCCGTCGACATCTCGGCCGAGCGGCTCCAGGAGTTCGCGGCCTCGCTGCCCGACGCCGAGATTGTGCCCGTCGCCGGCGACATCACGAAGCAGGACGACATCGACGCGATCGTCGCGGCGGCCGGTGAGCGGATCGACGGCCTCGCCAACATCGCCGGGATCAACGACGACTTCTCCCCCGCCCATGAGACCTCGGACGCGGTGTGGGACCGGGTGATCGCCATCAACCTCACCGGCGGCTTCAAGCTCTCCCGCGCCGTGCTCCCCGCGATGCTCGCGGCCGCGGCCGGATCGATCGTCAACGTCGCCTCCGAGGCGGGGCTGCGCGGCAACGCGTCCGGCAACGCCTACACGGTGTCCAAGCACGGCGTCGTCGGGCTCACGAAGAGCGCCGCCTTCATGTACGCGGGCAGCGGGATCCGCGTGAACGCGGTCGCGCCGGGCGGTGTCGCCACGGGGATCCCCTTCCCGCCGAACGTCTCCGAGGTCGGCAGTGCTCGCCTCGCCCCGTTCCAGAGCGCCATCCCGTCCGTCGCCTCGGCGGAGCAGCTCGCGGCGTCGATCACCTTCCTGCTGAGCGACGACGGCGTGAACATCAACGGGGCGATCCTGCCCAGCGACGGCGGCTGGTCGGTGCAGTAGCCGCGGGCACACCGGCCGACCGGATCAGGTCCTAGGCGTCAGAAGGCTCTGCAAGGCGTCGCCGTAGCGCTCGACGATCCGGTCGTGGTCGGTGGCGAGGAGCACCTCGTCGCCGACCACCCACATCGAGTGCAGCAGGCCCCCGACGAGCGCAGCGGCCAGCCGAGCGCGCAGGTCGGCGTCCGACCCCGCCATGCGAGCGCGCAGCGGGGCCACGAACGCCTCCTCGTGCACGGCGCGGAGCCTCGCGCCGATCGCGGGCTCGCTCCCGCCGCGCACCAGGGCGAGGAAGACCGCCTGCGTGTCGCGCTCGTCCTCGAGCATCGTCGCGAGGAACGTGCGGCCGAAGTCCTGCAGCGGCACGTCCAGCTCCGGGCGGTCCCGGATGCTCACCTGCATCACCTCGAGGAACAGCGCCTCCTTCGATCCGGACCTGCGGATCACGACGGCGGGATCCACCTGCGCCTCGGCGGCGATCTCGCGGATCGTGACCCGCGAGTACCCCCGCTCCCGGAACAGCCGTTCCGCCGCCGCTCGGATGCCCGCGCTGAGGTCGGCAGGGGAACGGCGAGGCACGGTGGTCGATCGTACCGGCGAGCAGCGGGGTCCGCGGCGATCGAGGCTCGCGCGGTCCTCCTGTCCGCAACCGGACGTGTCCGCTAGAGGGTCTTGCCGCGAGGCGTCCCCGCCGGAACACTGAACCCGATGAGCACACACGGCGTCCGCGCCCCCCGGCCCTCCGACCTCGCGCGACGCACACTGATCGGTGCCGCCTGGTCGACTCCGGTCGTCGCGGTCGCCGTGGGCGCGCCGATGGCGGCGGCCAGCACCGCCGGGCCCACCGCCCGGGTGGCGTGGGACGGCCCGACGGGCGTGCAGAAGGAGTCGTCCCTCCTGCTCCTCGTCCTGCAGCCCCCTCCTCGCGACGCCCCGGTCGTCCGCGGGACCGGAACTCTCACCCTGACCGTCCTCGAGGAGTACGCCTTCTCGCCGGCGCGATCGGTCGTCGCGCCGGCGGGATGGACGGTGATCGACGACCACGGCCGGACGATCACGATGATCGCCCCCGCCGGGGTGCGGGCGGGCACCAAGGGCTTCAACGTCGAGTGGGGTGAGCTGTCGGGCAACTGGACGACCACGGCGACGTGGACCGAGAGCGACGTCACCGGCTCCGTCTCGTCGGCCATCGAGGTCGGACCGCGGGGCTTCCCCGCGATGCAGTGGACGACCAACCCCGCGGTCCGCGGCGGGACGTCGACGCTCCGGCTGACGGTACCGGCCGACTGCTACGCGATCGGCTACCAGGGGCTCGTGGTGATCCCGGCGGACCTCTTCGACGCATCGATGATCACCCTGCCCGCGGGCTGGTCCGTCCTCGACGAGGGCGATCCCGCGAACGCCTACGTCGGCGGCCCGACCATCGCCGGTGCGACCGACTTCGGCTTCGCCTTCGGCCCGGGCTCCTCCCCGATCAGCCCCGTCGTGCAGTGGATCGCACCGACGGCTCCCGGCACGACGCCGATCCAGGCACGACCGCCCCTCCGGCTCGCCCCGGCCTGACGCGCGCCCCGGCCTGACGCGCGCCCCGGCCTGACGCGCGCCCGCAGTGCGTCGCCGTGCCGACACCGACAGCCACTGCTTTCGAGTTCGTCGGTCGGATCCCGGCGATTTCCGCACCCGGGACGAGTCATCTGTGGTCTGCTGAGCTGCGCGCGGATCGAGCCGTGTCCCGCCCAGCACGCCGCTCGGGCGCCGCGCTTCCCCTGAACAGAAAGAGATCCGTGGAGCAGTCCGCCCCTCAGCACCCGTCCACCTCTGCACCGCTGACGCGCCGAGCACTCACAGGCCTGGCATGGAGCGCTCCCGTCGTCGCTCTCGCGGTTGCAGCACCGGCAGCAGCCACGAGCCAGCCCACTGAGACCGTCGGGCTTCGAATCCTCGAGCCGACGATCGAGGCGAGACCCGGAGAGACCTTCCCCATCCGAGTCCAGTTCCTCGACGCGGCCGGCCAGGGCGTCATCGCGAAGCTGGTGATCGTCAATGGTGACGGCGCCCTGATGTTCTCCCACCCCGGATACCGCGGCGGCGAATTCGACTCCACCACCTACGCCACCACAGACCAGACCGGCTCGGCGACCTTCACCGCGGAGCTCGACTCCGGCACCTCCCCAGGCCAGAACTACGACTACAGCGTGCGCAGCATTGGCAGCACCAGCACTGTCACCCTCGGGAAGGTAGTCGTCGTCTAGCGGCACTCCCGTCCCGGGCGCCGGAATAGCCAGGTGCTCCTCGCGCGCTTCCGCAGGCGTCTCCGTCAGAAGGCCGTCGAGTCCGTGTCGACCACGACCTCTGCCGCGATCCTGGACAGCGTCCCCTCCGCTGGCAGCATCGCCGCGCATGTCCTGGACCTAGGTGGGCGACGATCACTGCACGGGCTTCACCCGGACGGGTGCCAGGAGTGGGGCTGATGCGAGCTGACCTGGAACCGGTACCGTGCGAGCGGATCGTTGCGCTTGTGCGGCGGCACGAGAGGGGAATCACATGCTCCGACAATCCAGCCGCCGAGTGCGCATGACATCCATCGGCATCGCAGCCATGACTTTCGCCACCGCACTGACAGTCGGTGCCGCCGTGCCGGCACAAGCCGACGTCGCGTACGGGACGCTGCAGGGAACGGTGAGCGGCGCCGGAGCTGGTCCCGTCGCTGGCATCGACGTGATCCCCGTGAGTGACCAGGGGTACCAGGTCGGGGACGGTGCAACGAGCGATGCGGAGGGCCACTACTCCCTGAGCGTCGAGACCGGCTCTTACCAAGTGGCGTTCCTCCCGCCGACGGGGAGCCCCTGGGCGGCGCAGATGTGGGACGGGGTCCTCACCACTGCGGAAGCGTCCGAAGTCGACATCGTCGCCGACTCCACTACGACGGCCGACTCGACCCTGATTCTCGGCTCGACCGTCTCCGGCCGGGTCACCTGCGACGGCGTCCCCACCGGAGGCATCTCTGTCGGAGCCGTGAACCGCATCAACCTCCTGTTGGGGCGTGGGGCAGTGACGAACCCCGATGGCACCTACGCGATCACCGGCGTCATCCCGGGCAACGTCGAGATCTCGTTCCAGCCCTTCCCCATCGACTGCATCCCCGAGTTCTGGAAGGACGTCCCCCTCGGAGGAACTCCGACGCCTCTCCTCGTGACCGCGGGCCAGGACCGCTCAGGCATCAACGGTGAGCTTTCGAGCACCGAGGCACCCGAGCCCGCCATCCCGGCGAAGGTCGCCGCGGTCCTCGAGCGCCTGGGCATCGACGCGACCGACCCGCGCATCGCCGCCGCCTGCACGACCACGGCCGACTCCGCGCTGCAGCGCCGGATCGAGCGCCTCGGCGCGAACGTGCCGCTGTCCACCATCCGCCAGGTTCGCGCAGCGCTCTGCTGACCCCGGCATCGGCCGACCATCTCGATGAGACGGATGACCAGCCGTTGAGAGAAGCGGTCGTCGGCGAATGCCGGCGGCCGCTTCTTTTCGTCTCGAGCCCGACCACACAGTGCAAGCGCAGCACCGGAGTCGTTCGGCCACGCGAACCGGTAGCTTCCGTGACGCACCGACCGACGATCGTTTCGCACTCAGCTGCGCCGACTTCAGACATGCCGCAACACCTCCACGTTGAGCGCCAGGCGTCGACGTCTTGGTGGCAGGACTACTCACCAGGCACGACAGCGCGGGCATCTCGGCGTACAGCTGCTCCAGGCGCGCCAGAGCTCTCTCGTCCGCGATCCGGCGAGCGTCCGAGCTCACAGAGAGTCGTCCACCGGCGGGAGGGCCAGCGCGACCTCCACGGTCCGCGCGTCCTTCAACTGCGCACGCTGCACCGCCCGATACACGGTCGATCGAGCGACCTTGAACTCAGTTGCGAGCTCCGCGACGGTGTAGTTGCCGGCGTGATGCTCTGCGACCGGGTGTGCCTCGATCTTCGGCGAGAGCTTCGGCGCCCGCCCGCGCAGCCGACCCTTCGCCTTCGCGATCTTCATGCCCTCCTTCGTGCGAGAGCGAATGAGGTCGCCTTCGAACTCGGCGACCATTGCGAGAACGTTGAACAGGAGCCGGCCAATCGGGTCCTCCGGATCATGGACCGATCCCCCGATGCTGAGCTTCACCCCTCGGCGCGTGAGCTCGTCGACGATGTCCCGCGCGTCGGTGATCGAGCGCGCGAGCCGGTCGAGTTTCGTCACGAGCAACGTCGACCCGGTGTCGCACGCCGCCAGCGCCTCCCGCAACGCTGGACGATCGCGATTGCGACCCGTGAGACCGGAATCGACGTAGATCCGATCCGACGGAACGCCGGCCGCCTCGAGCGCGTCGCGCTGCGCGGTCGCGTCCTGCTTGTCCGTCGAGACGCGGGCGTATCCCACGAGAGCTGCCATCCGAACAATGTGTCATTTGGCGCCCCGCCATCGGGCATTTCATCGGGCGGGTCTAACGGGACAATCAGGGCCGCGAGATCTCGGCACGTTGTCAGTTTTCGAGGTCCTCTGCACAAGTTCGCAAGGTCCTCTGCACGACGCTTTGGGCTGCCCGTCGCGAAAGGCGGCACACGGCGGCTTCTAACGAAATGCTCATGCCGCTGCACTCTGGAGGGCGGGCGAGAGATATAACGTCAGCGGGCGAACGTGCGCCCGTAGACCGCCACGTCCAGTCGTTCGTCTCCGAGCGGCAACGCAGAGGCGAGGACACCTTCACAAGTGAACCCGAGCCGCTCAGCAACGCGCGAGCTGCGCTTGTTCTCCACCGCCGTCCGAATCTCAACTCGACGGATTCCTCGGCTTCGGACCTCCGTCAGCAACGCAACGCAGGCACGAGTCACGGCGCCACGACCCTCGGCCGCAGCGTCGATCCAGTACCCGAGTTCCGCTGTCTGCGTGTAGGAGTTCGTTCGAAGAGAGGCGGAACCGACGAGAGCGTCGCCGGACATGATGACGGTCGGCAGCACGGATCCCGCGGCGAAGTCCGCCAGCTGAGCACGAGTGAAGGCAGCGGTGCCTTCGAGTGTTTGGTCGTAGAGCGCCCACGACTCCCACCGCCGTAAACGCTCAAGATTGGCGAGCGTCAGAGCGTGCATCTCCTCGACGGTATCGAGGGTGCGTAACGCGAGCCGGAATCCACCGCCGAGTTCGTGAGTGAAACGCATGCGACTAGCATCTCGTAGGCAGCCCACTCCAACTACCGGAGCTGTCATTCGGAGCGTACGCCGGCATCGGGGAGCTACGTCTAGGTGCTCTTGCGCCCGAGGACGCGAAGGCCATCTGATCGCACCTCACCCGTGGGCGAGACGTGACGGTAGAGCGTCTGGCGCGAGATGCCCAGTTCTTTGCACAGGGCGCCGATGTTCGTCTCCGGCTTGCCCATCGAAGCCATCGCGAGTCGCACCTTGGCGGGCGTCATGGTGAACGGGCGCCCGCCGACCCGACCGCGTGCTCGAGCGGACGCGAGGCCCGCCATCGTTCGTTCGGAGATGAGCTCCCGCTCGAACTCGGCAAGGGCCGCGAAGATCCCGAAGACGAGCTTGCCGGCCGCGGTGGTCGTGTCGATCGCCGCTCCTTGACCCGTGAGCACTTTCAGCCCGATGCCGCGGGCGGTGAGGTCATGGACGGTGTTCACGAGGTGGTGAAGGTCGCGTCCGAGCCGGTCGAGCTTCCACACCACGAGCGTGTCGCCCTCGCGCAATGCCTTCAGGCACGACAGCAGACCCGGCCGATCATCCTTCCGGCCGGACGCGAGGTCGGCGTACAGCTGCGCGTCATCGACGCCGGCCGCGACCAGCGCATCGCGCTGCGGATCGGTGGTCTGCGTTCCGTCGGTGTGGAGTTGATCGCTCTGTGGCGGTGTTCTGCGATCGCATCATGGCGGCATCGAGTGACCGTCTGGGGTACACCCAAATCTGACGTCAGGCGCAGGACCCGAGCGCGTCCGAGTAGGGCCGTGTCGGGCCTTGTCTGACACTTGCCCCTGCTGCTCTTAGCCTTCAACTCGGCCGTAGGGCTGGTCGAAATTATTTGCGCTTCAGTTTGTAGTGCTGTCGGGGTCGTGGCTGTTTGTAGTGCTGTCGGGGTCGTGGCTGGCTGCCCAGGTGGCGAGTAGCGCGAGGTTGTCGGCGGAGGGTGAGCCGGTGTCTGCGGTGTAGGTGCCGATGGAGAGGCCAGGTTCTCCTGGCATTTCGAAGACGTCGTAGGTGAGGTCGAGGTCTCCGATGGCGGGGTGTCGGTAGATCTTCCGGCCGGTGCGGTGTTCGTGGACGTCGCGCTCGGCCCAGTTCTGGCGGAATTGTGGGCTGCGGGTGGAGAGTTCGCCGATGAGGGTGGTGAGTTCGGGGTTCAGCGGGTCGCGGCCTGCTTCAAAGCGGAGCATCGCGGCGGTGAGGCTGCACGCGAGCGCCCAGTCTTCGTAGAAGTGGGGGGCGCGAGAGTCGAGAAAGATGAATGTCGCCATGTTGGGGTGATCGACGTCGAAGAGGGGCGCAAACAGGGCTCGTCCGAGCATGTTCGATGCAACGAGGTCTTGGTGGGTGTTGTAGACGACTGCGGGCACATGCATGTTGTCGAGGACTCGTTGCACGGAGGCGCGGACGGTCCTGGTGGGGGCGTCAGTCCGGTGGGAGGGAAGGAGAGGTTGCTCGTGGGCGAGGTCGAAAAGGTGCGCTCGTTCTACGTCGGTGAGTTGAAGAGCGCGGGCGATGGAGCCGAGGACGCTCTCGGAGGCGCCGAGGATCGCGCCTCGTTCCAGGCGTGTGTAGTAGTCGGGGCTGAGCCCGGCGAGAGCTGCGACTTCTTCGCGGCGTAGCCCTGGAACGCGTCGGTCGCCGCCGGTGTCGGGGATCCCTGCGGCGGCTGGGGTGAGGTGGGCGCGGCGAGAAATCAGGAATTCGCGGATCTCGTCTTTGCTGCTCATCGTGGCTCCAGGGTAGATCTGCCGGTGCTGGGGTGCGGCAAGTGCCGCGCCCCAGCGGTGAGGTGGTTCAGAGGGTGAGGAGCACCTTGGTGGCGCGGCGCTCATCCATCGCCTTGTATCCCTCAGCGGCGTCCTCGATGGGGAGGGTGAGGTCGAAGACCTTGCCGGGGTCGATCTTCCGGTCCCAGATCAGCTGGATCAGGTCCGGGAGGTAGCGGCGCACGGGCGCGGGTCCGCCGAGAGCGTGGATGCCGGCGAAGAACAGCTGGATGCCGGGGATCTGAACGTCATAGTTCACGCCGACGTAGCCGAGGTGACCGCCGCCGCGGGTGATCCCAACGGCTTGCATGAACGACTCCTGAGTGCCGACCGCTTCGACGACGGAGTGCGCACCGAGCCCACCGGTCATCTCCATGATCTTCGCGATGCCCGCGTTGCCGCGTTCTTCGACGATGTCGGTGGCGCCGTAGAAGGTGGCGAGGGCCTGCCGTTCTGGGTGGCGAGACATGGCGATGATGCGTTCGGCGCCGAGCTGCTTCGCGGCGAGGACCGCCATCAGGCCCACGGCGCCGTCGCCGACGACGACGATGGTCTTCCCGGGTCCGGCTTGAGCGGCGTCGGCGGCGAACCAGCCGGTACCGAGGACGTCAGAGGCGGCGAGTAGCGACGGGATGAGGTCCGCATCGGGCTGACCGGGGGTGGCGACGAGGGTGCCGTCGGCGTAGGGGATGCGAGCCTTGTCGGACTGGGTGCCGATGGTCGCGGACACGAACTCCGCGTGCACGCACTTGGACTGGAAGCCGGACTGGCAGATCTCACACGTGTTGTCCGAGATGACGAACGAGCCGACCACGAAGTCGCCGACCTTGATCGTCATCACGTCCGCGCCGATCTCCTCGACGATGCCGACGTACTCATGGCCCATCACCTGATGATCGGCGTCCTCGACGCCGCGGTACGGCCAGAGGTCGGATCCGCAGATGCAGGTCGCGGTGAGGCGGATGATCGCGTCGGTGGGGTCGATGATCGTGGGGTCTTCGCGCTCCTCGACATGGACGTCGCCGGCCTTGTACATGATGACTTGACGCATGGGTCTCCTCGGGTTTCGACGCTCGGAGCGTCACCGGTGTGCTGAACGGGCCTGATTGTGGCGGCCCTGCACTCATGTAACGCCTGCGCCGGGTCGCTGTGGGAGGACGAATCCGGGCCCCCCACGATCCCGGGTCACGCTCCTACCGTGAAGCGAGTCGATCGCGTAGTTCTGCTGCGCCGGCTGGTCTTCAGCGTCACAAGCACACCCCCGAAAGGAACCCGTATGACTGAATCGAAGGTATGGCTGATCACTGGCAGCAGCCGCGGAATGGGCACAGAGTTCGCCCGCCGAGCTCTCGAGGTGGGCCACCGCGTCATCGCCACCGGCCGCAACGCTGACCGGGTACGAGACGCGCTCGGGGAGCACGAAAACCTGCTGCCCGTCAGCCTCGACGCGACCGATCCCGCATCGATCGAGACGGCAGTCCAGAGCGGCATCGACCGCTTTGGTCGCATCGACGTGCTCCTGAACAACGCCGGCAACTTCCAGACCGGATTTTTCGAGCAGCTCACCGATGCCCAGATCCGCGGCGAAATGGACACTAACTTCTTCGGCGCTTTGAACGTCACCCGCGCCGTTCTTCCGCTTCTGCGCGCGCAGGGTTCCGGGCAGATCGTCACTGTCACCTCGACCGCTGGTGTTGTCGGCTACCCCTTTGGCAGCGCCTACGCCGCGTCGAAGTTCGCGCTGGAGGGGTGGATGGAAGCCCTTCACGCGGAGGTCGAGCCGTTCGGTATCACCACCACGATCGTCGAGCCGGGAATGTTCCGCACGAAACTGCTGACCGAGGGCGAATCGACCCTCTGGCCGGAGCTGACCATCGACGTTTACACCGAGCAGACCGAACAGCTCAAGGGCATGTGGCGAAACCTCGACGGTAAGCAGCCCGGCGACCCGGCGAAGCTCGCCACCTCCCTTGTCCAGATCCTCGACCTCCCCGAGCCGCCCGAGCGGTGGGTCGCGGGCGATGACTCGATCGAAGGCGTCATTCAGAAGGGCAAGCAGCTCATCACCCAGGCCAACGCCCACCCGGAACTTTCCCGGAACCTGAGCCACGCCTGATCACGTCCCTCGCACCAGGAACGGTTCTTCGTCGACACCGATACCGGATGAACGGCAAATGATGCTGGCGCCCCGGCCGTCCACCCGCTCGTGACGTTGCCGGCCGGCCGCGGCCCGGTCTCTTGACACCTTCCCGACGTACGCGACGGATATCAGTGGCAGGCCCCGGCCTGACCCCCCAGAGCGCGGCCTGGAAAATTGCCGCTCATGGGGGGACGTAGTTCGCCCTGGCAGGGTCCACGTCCGATCGGTTTCGATGGACGTCGGTCGTCGGCACATTACGGCGAGTTGAAGCGCCCCTTCGCTGGGGTTGAACCCGATTCGAAAGCAGGCACCATCATGCGCGGAGTTATCTTGCACGGCCCCGGCGATGTTCGCGTCGAAGAGCGCGAGGATCCCACCATCCTCGAGCCCACCGATGCGATCATCCGCATCACTGCGGCATGCGTGTGCGGGTCAGACCTGTGGCCCTTCCGCGGTTTTGACCCCGTCAAAGAACCCATCCAGATCGGCCACGAGTACGTCGGCGTCGTCGAGGAGGTCGGCTCAGCCGTCACCCGAATCAAAGTCGGCGATTTCGTTGTCGGCCCCTTTGTCACCGCGGACAACACGTGCGAGATCTGCAAAGCCGGGTACCACACCCACTGCCCCAACCATGTGGACATGCCCACCATCGGCATGCAGGCCGAACGCGCCCGCATCCCCCAGGCAGACGGTTCCCTCGTCGCCACTCCCGGCCAGCCCGACGAGGACCTCATCCCGTCGCTGCTCACAGCGTCCGATGTCCTCGCGACCGGCTGGTACGGCGCTGTCTGCGCCGACGTCGGCCCGGGGAAGACCGTCGTCGTCATCGGCGATGGCGCGGTCGGTCTGATGGCGGTCCTCGCCGCGAAGCAGCTCGGAGCGGAGCGCATCATCGCGATGTCCCGCCACGCCGACCGTCAGGCTCTCGCCCGCACCTTCGGCGCAACCGACATCGTCGAGGAACGCGGCGACGAGGGTGTGGCGAAAATCAAGGAAATTACCGGAGGGTGGGGCGCCGACTCCGTCATCGAAGCCGTCGGCACCAAGGAATCGATGTCTCAGGCCATCCGTTCCACCCGCCCCGGCGGACACCTCGGCTACGTCGGGGTACCAGTGACCGTAGAGCTGAACGCGTTCGAGCTGTTCGGCAGCAGCATCAGCTTCACCGGTGGGGTCGCTCCCGTAATCCGGTTCCTCCCAGACCTGGTCGAGCGGATCTGGAACCGCAGCATCAACCCCGGTCTCGTGTTCGACCTCACCCTTCCGCTCGAGGACGCGGCTGAGGCGTACAAGGCGATGGATGAGCGCCGCGCCACGAAGGTACTGCTGCGTCCGTAACACCTCCTACCGGGGCCCGGCAACCTCCCCACCCCATGCTGGGCCCCTTCCCCGCGCCCGCACACGCCTCAAGGAGAACCACTGATGAGCACCATCGCAATCATCGGAGCCGGCCAAGGCCTCGGCCTAGCCGTCGCCCGCCGATTCGGGAAAGAGGGCCACTCCGTCGCCCTCATCGCCCGCAACCAGGACCATCTCTACGCTCTCACCGGCGCACTCACCGCCGAGGGGATCACCGCGGCGGGGTTCATCGCGAACACTCGCGACCCCGACTCTCTCCGGAGCGCGCTGGAGCATGCAGCGGAACGACTCGGCGTGATCGAGGTCCTGCAGTACAGCCCACTCCCGGCGAAGGAATTCATGCGACCGGTGCTCGAGACCGTCGCCGCGGACCTTCTGGGTCCGGTGGAGTTCTCCATCTACGGCACCGCCACCGCCGCCCACCAGGTCATCCCCGGCATGCGTGCACTCGGCGGCGGGAGCATCCTGCTGATCAACGGTGCCAGCGCCGTGCGCCCCGGCGCGAGCGTCACCGGCACCTCTGTCGCGTTCGCCGGACAAGCCGCCTACGGGCAACTCCTCCACGACGCCCTCGCCCCAGAGAACATCCACGTCGGCCAGCTCATCATCCCCCAGGGCATCGGCGGCGGAGACCCCGCACACGAACCTGACGCACTGGCAGACCGGATCTGGCACATCCACACCGACCGGGGCGAATTCCGCAGCTACGCCGCCCCGATGGACGACTAACTCTCACCCTAGTTATCGACGACGGCAACAACCGAAAAGGTTTTCTAGATGACCGACACCGCGAATCAACCCAAGCAGATCGGCGGCGGCCGTCGCGCACTCGGCGAGTTCGCTCCAAAACTCGCCGCACTCACCGACGACGTGCTCTTCGACGACGTATGGAACCGCACCGAACTCTCCGCCCGCGACCGCAGCCTCATCACCGTCGCCGTCCTTACCGCAGGTGGTGACACCGCTCAACTCGAGTTTCACATCGGCCGCGCCGTCGAAAACGGCGTCACGCCCGACGAAGTAATCGAGGCCATCACCCACGTCGCCTTCTACGCAGGCTGGCCGAAGGGTATGGGTGCCATGACCGTCGCAAAGAAGGTGCTCGGCGAGCACGACTCGAAGGAGAACCGTTGAATATCGAACCCACTCCCCCGACCATGAAGAACCCGCCGGAGCAGTTCGCGGGCGACGTCTGGCTCGACATGATCGCCGTCCCGCACGAGGACGGCCCACACATGACCGTCGGCCTGGTCCGCTTCGCCCCCGGCGCTCGGACCGCATGGCACTCCCACGAAAAGGGCCAGTATCTACGCATCACCCAGGGAGTCGGCCGATTCGGTACTCGGGACGGCAACGTTGTCGAAGTGCATGCTGGACAGACGCTCCACACGCCCCCCGGGCAAGAGCACTGGCACGCCGCGGCACCCGGCACCTTCATGGAACACATTGCGATGACCGAGAACGGTGACGATCCGTCCACAACCACGACATGGCGGGAGCACGTCACCGAGAAAGAGTTCAACGACCAGTAACGCCGCGGCGACGCTCAGAACACCCCATCTAGCCGTCAGGCGACCCGGGTCCACACGCGCCCAGGTCAGGTTGCTTCGGACAGTCGCTGGCTACTGACCCGCCTCGCAAAACAGTAGCTTTCTGAGACGCACCATCCGGCGGTCGCGCCACGCTCAATGGATCCGGATTCTCGGGACGTCCGCTGTCTCAGAAACACGTCTTGACGCGTTTCGTCTCAGCGGGGGACGCGGAGGGTGTTTCCGACTCAGAATGAGGTCATGAGGCTTCTCGGTTATACGCGTGTGAGTACGTCGAGCCAGGACGCGCAGCTGCAGCTCGACGCGCTCGTCGCCGCCGGCGTGCAGAAGCGCGACGTCTTCGCGGACGTCACCTCGGGGAGCAAGACCGCGATCGAGCGGACCGGGATGAAGAAGCTCCTCGAGTACGCCGAGGACGGGGACACCGTGGTCGTGTGGCGAGTCGACCGTCTCGGCCGCTCCCTGATCGACGTGCTGAACACGGTGAACCTGCTGCGCGAGCGCGGTGTGCAGGTCCGGTCGATCTCGGACGGCATCGATCCGTCGACGTCGACGGGCCGGCTGATGCTGAACATGCTCGCCACGCTCGCGGAGTACGAGCGAGAACTCATCGTGGAACGTGTCAACGCCGGCATCGCGGCCGCCCGCGCGAACGGCACCCGGTTCGGCCGGCCCCTGTCGGATCCGGTCGTGATCGCGGACAAGCTCGCGATCGCCGCAGATGCGCGAGCGCGCGGTCGCACCGCCGAGGACGCTGCTCGTCTCGTCGGGTGGAGTCGCGCGACGCTCTATCGCCACCAGCAGGCCCACGCGGCCCGCGAGAGTGCAGCGATGTAGCGACTGATGGACGGCCTCGAGCGGTGGCTGGGGTTGAAGGCGCTGTCGCAGGGCATTGACACGACGACTCCGGGCGGCCGGCTGTTTTTCCACATGCTCGCCGCGATCGCGGAGTTCGAACACGACCTCATCGTGGAGCGGACGCACGATGGTCTCGCTGCCGCCCGAGCTCGTGGACGTCAGGGCGGTGGACGGTTCAAGATGACGCCTACGAAGGTGAAGCAGGCGCGTGCGATGTACGACGAGAAGACCTACTCCGTGCAGCAGATCGCGGACACCTTCGGCGTATCTCGCGGCACCATCTACCGCCACCTCACCGAAGACCGCTGACGCAGGGCGCGCGACGCTGGGTGACCGAGAAAGGTGCCCTCGGGGTCGGCGGACGTCTACGGTGAGCGCGTGACGGATCTGCGCATGACTTTTGCTTCCCCAGACGAAAGCGCCGACGCGCAACGTGAGCCCAAGACCGCCAAAGAGAAACTGCTCTACTTCTCAAAAGTAGACCGATCAGTAGGGGCGTTTTTTCGCAATCACGTCGTTTCAATACTTGGATTAATCGCGCTCGGCGCCGTGCTAAATAGCTGGGTACTCGATATTGCTTTTGACCTGGTTCCGATCGGTCACTTACCAGTTCTATACGATCTTTGCCTCGCATACCTGACTGGTTGGTTTTTTCACATCCTCGTCGTAGTGATCCCGGAGCGTCGCAGACTCCGTCACCTTATTCAGACGTTGCAAGGCTCTCTCATGCTCGTCGCGAATAACGGTCACGATCTCATTAGAGACCTAGAATTTATCGGAAAATGTCCAGAGCGGAACATCAATGACGCCCATATTAACCTTGTCCTACGAACTATCGGCAACGGAGGCACTAAATTTGTTGCCGAGCGCTTGTCGGTCGCGCGGGATGCATTTCTCCGGCTTGAGCCGTATTTGACGCTTCTTCCGATCGAACTCACTGCAGCACTACAGCGGGTTGACCAGGTATTTCTTCATGATCAGCTGGATGTTCCGCGAAAGCTGACCTACGACAAGAGTCACACCGCAATGCAACCCGAAGACATTCGAAACAGTGGATCCATGTGGCCAAAAGTCGACGGAAAATATGTGCCGAAACGCTACACGTTGGTGGGGTGGGCCGAGCCGATCAAGGAATACTATCGGCGAACCGAAGCAGTGCGGGCTGCTATTCCCGCAAAGTATCTTTCGAAGAAAAACACAGAATCGGAGCATGTCGTATTCTGGCACATGCACAAGATGAATAGTGACTACCCATATACGGAATACCCACCGACCGCCTTCTCCGATGACTGGGTAGGCGAGCCACCTCAGCGACCCGCCTATTTACGCGATGATCAGTAGAACAGAGTTAAATCGCCACTGCCATCACTGCTGCCGCAGACGTCCGGCGAAGGCCGCTAGTCGGTCCCCTACCGGACGCTCGATCTGAGGAGAAGGATGCCTGGATGACGCTGAGAACCGAACCACGTCGTAGCAACCGCTGGCGAATACTCCATCTACGGAGCGCTGCTGACAGCGCTCAGCGCGTTCGGCACTTGGCCGGTCGCGATCGCAGCAACTCTGATTGCTCTCACGCTGCTCGCGCCCAGGATTGTCGCGGTCGTGACGCCCCTGGTTGCCGTGTTCCACTCCGGCGCTCCGGGCGAGCATGCACGCGAGCTCCAGGCTCTCTCCGCGGGCACTGATCGACCCCCGAAGAAGACGAAGCAGAAAAAGGCACCCAAGGACAATCGCCGCGACCCCACGGCGACCTAGTGTCGGCCGGCTACCTGATCGCCTGTTCGGTCGCGAACCCGCGCACCCTGCCTTACGTTCGGATCATGACCGCACCGTCCATCGAGCTGCTTCGCCGGGGAACCACCGATGAGATTGCAGTTCAGATACTCCAGGGGAGAGCCGAAGGCTCGGAGATCAGCGGCTACAACATCCTGAACGCAGCCAGGAACCAGTACGAGGGAGAACCAGACAAACCTCAACTCGTCGGCCGGCTGGGTGACGCTTGGGCCTGGCTCGTCGCGCACCAGTGTGTCGGCCAGGCCCTGAGTCCTCAGGGCACCATGCAGCGAGTGACTCGGCAGGGAGCCGCAATCGGAGCGAACCCGACTGCGCTCTTGCAGCTACAGGCTGACGAGTTGCTCTCCCCCAACTTGTCCCCACAGCTCCTGCCGTCTGCGAAGCCGACCTTCGTCCGGGGTGACTACGAAACCGCGGCCTTCGCAGCCATGAAAGCCGTCGAGGTGGAGGTCCGTCGGCTCAGTGGACTCTCCACTGATTTCATCGGGACCAAGCTGATGCAGGAGGCGTTCAAGACTGATGGGCCCCTTGCTGATGCTTCTGCCGAGGGTGGCGAACGTGTGGCGATGATGCAGCTCTTCATGGGCGCCATCGGCACCTTCAAAAACCCCGCGAGCCACCGCACCGTCGAGTACAACGACCCGCTTGAAGCGGCCGAGGTCATTCAGTTGGCAGACCTCCTCCTACGGATGCTTCGGCGCATCGCTGACCGAATCGAGAACACTTTGTCCAGCGCGCCGGAGGCCGGTACCGTTACCGCATGAGCGACGAGCCTGATGGAACTGAGGAATCCGAGATCCCGACGCCGCGCCCCGCAAGTGCTTGGACCAAGTCTCCGAAGAAGCAGTACCTCGACCAGCTCATCGCTGAGGACTACGACAGCATGGGCGAAGGCGCGCGCCGAGAGATGCTCGAAGACTGACGTCGGAGCCCGCGCCGGCGCGTCGCGCGGTACCGTCGTAGCCAGCAATGTCCGCGGTCGAACCTAGGGTGGGAAAGTGAAACTGCTCGCCCTGATCGAAGGTGTGCTCATCGGGCTGGCCGCGTTCGCTGTCGCTCGGCTCCTGAAGCGCGGCCACCGAGTCTCGCAACGCGCGATCGCACCGCTCGTCGGCCTGGTCGCGGCGGTCGTCGCCCTCTGCCTGATGGTGGTGCCGTTGATCGGATACGCCACAGGTGGGCTCCTCCAGCTGGGCGCCGGGATCGCGGCCCTCCTCTCGGGCGAAGCTGGAAGCGGACCGGCGAACCTGATCGCAGCCATCGCGCTCGCCCTCCTCCTCTACGTCGGAGCCTTCACCCTGAACGCACGCCGCCTCTTCAATACCGCTGCGGCCGGGGACGCCCACGCCCGCTGACATCTACAGCTCCTGGGATGGTTCCGCTGGACGATCGGCTATCGGGACGGTGTGAAGATTCGTAGGGTCGGACGCGTGGAACCGTCTTCCCAGCTCCCCGCCCTCGGGGCTCCGGCCACTCGTGCACTCGATGACGCGGGCGTGCACGACCTCAACGACTTGCGGCGGGTGGGATTCGACCACCTCGCCACCCTCCACGGAGTGGGGCCGAAGGCGCTCCGCCTCCTTCGACAGGCCCTCGACGCCGCCGACGGCACGGATCCCTCGACGACCACTCGAAGATAGTGATGTAACCGCTGTTACACTCTCGCCTGTGACTGATACCGCCTGGCTTCTCCTCGTCCCTCGTATCCCTGCTCAGCCCTCGCGCCACCGGGTCGCCGTCTGGCGGGAGCTGCGCCGCCTCGGAGCGGTGCCCGCCGCGGCGGGCATGTGGGCGGTCCCCGATCTGCCCGCGTTCTCCGAGGGCCTGACCTCGATCCGCGAGCTGGCCGCGCGCGGTGACGGTGGCCTGACCGTGTTCCGCGCGACGGGCCATAGCGACGGCGACGCGAACGATCTGCGCGACGTGTTCACGAGCGCCCGGGTGGACGAGTGGAACGAGTTCGTTGCGGACTGCGGGAAGTTCGACGCGGAGATCGATCGGGAGTTCGCGAAGGAGAAGTTCACCTTCGGGGAGCTCGAGGAGGAGGAGCAGAGCCTGGATCGGCTGCGCCGCTGGCACCGCGACCTGCTCCGCCGCGACGCCTTCGGCCAGCCCGAGGCACAGCAGGCGACCGGACGCCTCACCGCCAGCACCGAGAAGCTGGCGACGTACTCCGAGCGCGTCTACGCGGTGAATCTGCCGGCCGATCCCGTGATCCCGGAGTGACCCCCTCTTGGCTCGGACCACTCCTCGCCGTCGCCGGAGGGGTGGCACTCCTCTGGTGCGCCCTGGTCGCCGTGCTGTGGGCGCAGCAGCGTCGAGCAGGGCGCTCGGTCGACTGGCGCGCGGCGATGCGTCTCGTTCCCGACGTCGTCCGACTGCTCCGCGCGCTCATCGCGGATCGGACCGTTCCTCGCGTCGTGCGCTGGTCGCTGGTCGGCCTGCTCGCCTACCTCCTCCTCCCCGTCGATCTGATCCCCGACGTCATCCCTGTGCTCGGAGTCGCCGACGACGTCCTCCTCGTCGCCGTCGTCCTGCGCTTCGCCGTGCGGCGGGCAGGCGTCGCGACGATCAGTCGGCACTGGTTCGGCACCGACGAGGGGCTGCACAGCGTTCTGACGCTCACCGGCGCTGGAACCGGCTCCGAGACGGGACGATCGGAGCACCTTCCGCCCTCGTAGGTCTAGTATCTGCGTATGCACTTGGATACGGAGACAAGCAGACACGGCGTCGACTCGGAGTACGTCGAGCTGGCCGTGGAGGTGTTCGCGATGCTCGCCGACGCCACGCGCGTGCGCATCGTCCTGGCCCTGCACGACGCGGGCGAGCTGCCGGTGAACGCCCTGGCCGAGGCGGTGCAGAAGAGCCCAGCGGCCGTATCGCAGCACCTCGCGAAGCTGCGGCTCGGGCGAATGGTGCTGACGCGCCGGGAGGGCACGACGATCCACTACCGGCTCACCGACGAGCACGCCTCCGAGCTTGTCGTGGACGCGATCAAGCAGGCGGAGCACGTCGTCGGACACGCGCCGCACCATCAGGGGGACGGGGCGGCGGGATGACCGGTCGCGAGCACGAACGCACGAGCCCTCACGAGCACCACGACGATCACCCGCACGACCACGAGCACGAGCATTCGCACCCGCACGACCACGACCACGACCATGCGCACGACCACCCGCACGACCACGAGCACGGCCACCCGCACGGCGGCCTGCGGGGATTCCTCTACGACCTGTTCGTGCCCCACACCCACGATGCGGCCGACTCGATCGACGACGCGCTGGAGGCCTCGACGGCGGGCGTGCGCGCGCTGAAGATCAGCCTTCTCGTCCTCCTCGCGACCACCGTCCTGCAGGCGGCGCTCGTCGCGCTCACCGGCTCGGTCGCGCTGCTCGCGGACACGATCCACAACTTCGCCGACGCGCTGACCGCGGTGCCGCTCTGGATCGCGTTCGTCCTCGGCCGCCGCGCCGCCACCCGCCGCTACACCTTCGGCTTCGGGCGCGCGGAGGACCTCGCCGGCATGGTCATCGTGCTCGTCGTCGCACTGTCCGCTGTCGTCGCGGGCTGGGAGGCCGTGGCCCGACTTCTCGACCCGCGCCCGATCGAGAACCCGTGGCTGCTCGTCGCGGCCGGCCTGATCGGCTTCGCCGGCAACGAGCTGGTCGCCATCTACCGCATCCGCGTCGGCCGTCGGATCGGGTCCGCGGCCCTCGTCGCGGACGGTGTGCACGCGCGCCTCGACGGCTTCACCTCACTCTCCGTCGTCCTCGGCGCGATCGGCGTGATGCTCGGCTTCCCGCTCGCGGACCCGATCATCGGGCTCCTCATCGCTGCGTCGATCCTCGTTTTGCTCTGGGGGACCGTGCGATCCATCGGCGCCCGCCTGATGGACGCGATCGCTCCAGACCTGCTCGACCGCGCCGAGCACGCCCTCCAGAACGCCCCGGGCGTGACGGCGGTCGAGAGCCTCCGACTGCGCTGGATCGGGCACCGGCTCACCGGATCGGCCACCGTGCGAGTCACCGCCACCAACTTCGCCGACGCCGCCAGCACAGGAGCCCTGGCCGAGAAGCAGCTTCGCCAGGAGCTCGGCAATCTCGACGTCTTCGCTGTCGCGATCGCGCCCACGCTCACGCCCGCGACCCGGTAGACGATCCTCTAACGGGACAGCCCGCGCCCCCTCTTGCTATGCACGACGGGGTTCCATCGTCTCGATCGACGTCGAACGCTCACCCGCGACGTCGACGCAGACAGGAACAGCGCTATCGAGCCCCTCTGGTGGGTCCACTACGTAGGTCCAGAGAACAGCGTCGTCCTGGCACAAGCTCGACTTACCGACCCATCGTTGTGTCGTGATGCGTAGGTGATCGGAGGCGATCACCTCCAGCGCGACAGGCACGAGAGGACAGTTGCCGCTTCCGATGATGGTCACCTCTAGACCGGCTTCGTCATCCAGCCACCGCGCAGGGCTGGTCGCGAAACCTTCGACACCACCGCGGTAGAACGAGCGGTAAACAGCACCCTCTGGAGCGGGCACAGGAGAGTTCTCGACCAGCGGCAGCTCGGTTTCAGCGGGAGCGCAGCCGACCATCATCAGGCCGAGCAAGCAGGCTCCCGGCAGAATCAGACGACGACCCCTCATGCGCGTCAGCCTATGCTCCGACCTATCAAGATCGTCACGCTCGCCGGCGCGGACCACCTTCGCCGCGCGCACACCGGTCGATCGGTGAGAACGTCTAACGATCTGCCCGGTCAGCGATTCCCTAGCGGAACGGCCACTGCGCCTTCATGCTCGGTCTAGCGCCGGTTGCAGAACAGCGACGAACGCCAGCACTATCACCAGGGTCGCTATCGTCGCCGCAAAGAGCGCCTGGCGGGCGGGAGAGTCCAGCAGGCGTCGGGTCGTGCCGTTGACTTCAGCAGCACTTGCGATGGGTTCGTTCTTCAGAGGTCACGCCGGGCGGTGAGTGGCTCGGAGCCGAGAACCTCCAGCAGGGCGAGGTTCTCGGCGTCGCGTGAGCCTGCCGGTGCGGTGTAGAGCACGAGGTGCTGGTCTCGCTCGGTGATGGCGAGGGAGTCGCAGTCGACGGTGATCGCCCCCACCGGTGTACGGCGGAACGTCTTCCGCAGGGGTGGCGGCGTCTGAACGTCGTGCCGGCTCCAGAGCCGTGCGAACTCGGCGCTGCCGGTCTGGAGGTCGTCGATGAGTTCCGCGACGACGGGGTCTGAGGGGTACGTGGCGTGAGCGTTGCGGAGCTGCGTGACGACGCCCTCTTGGAACGCGATCTCGTCCGAGATTCCGTAGATCGCTTCCGTTGGCTGCTCGGCGGCGAGGAAGGTCTTCCTCGCGAGGTTGCGGTCGCGCGGCGGCAGCAACGAGAAGTCCTCCATGAGGGCTGCTGCGAGCTCGTTCCATGCGAGCACCTCGAAGGTGGCGGACAGGACGATGCCGGCGGTGTGCGGGAGTCGTTCGAGGAGCGCGAGGACGCTCGGTCGAACGTCGCGAAGGTGCAAGCCCGACGGGGTCGGAGCGGTGCCGGCGAGCCGGTGCAGGTGGTCGGACTCCTCGGACGTGAGACGGAGAGCACCAGCGATACCACCGAGGACGACGTCCGACGGTCGAGGAGCGCGGCCCTGTTCGAGACGGGCGTAGTACTCGGTGGAGATGTGCGCGAGAACGGCGATCTCCTCCCGGCGCAGTCCCGGTGTTCTGCGGCGTGGTCCCGACGGTAATCCGACGTCCTCCGGCCGAAGACGCTCGCGGCGACTTCGGAGGAACGCTGCAAGCTCACCCTTGTCCATGCTCCCCAGTGTGCGCCTGCGCCGGCGATGGATCCTCGTACCGTTTGTGCCTGGATGCGGATTCTGCGGGCGGCGACGGTGTTCGTATGACACACACCAACGAATCCACACCGATCGGCCTGTTGACCGGCAAAGTCATCTTCATCACCGGAGCCAGCCGTGGCATCGGCGCCGCAGCGGCTCGCCTCTTCGCCGGCGAGGGTGCCGCTGTCGTGCTGGCGGCCCGCAACACGAAAGCGCTCGGCTCGATCGTCGACGAGATCCGCGGTCAGGGCGGCACGGCTGATGCCGTTGCCATGGACCTCGCTGACCGGGCGAGCATCCGCGCCGCCGTGGACCACGTCGAGGAGCTCCACGGACGCCTCGACGGCGCCTTCAACAACGGCGGCGTGAACCAGCAGAACGTCGGTCCCCTCGACACCACTTCCGACGACGACATCGACGAGCAGTTCGCGGTGAACTTCCGCGCTCACTGGGTCGCGATGCTCGCCGAAGCAGCCCTCATGCGGAGATCCGGAGGAGGTGCGATCGTCAACACCTCCAGCATCGGCAGCCGCCGCGCCGTTCCGCCCCTGCCCGCCTACGGGGCGATGAAGCGAGCACTGAACAGCATCACCGAGACCGCGGCCGTGACCTGGGCCGGGGAAGGCATCCGCGTCAACGGGATCACGCCAGGTGGAACCGCAACGGAGATGATGGACGAGTGGGAGACGAAGACGCCGGGCATCATCGACGCGAACAACGCAGCTAGCCCCCTCGGCCGCATGGCGACCGCCCTCGAAGTCGCCGAAGTCGCCGGTTTTCTCCTGAGCGACCGCGCCTCAGCCGTGACGGGCGCCATCGTGCCCGTCGACGGCGGCGCCGGCGCCTGAGGCAGGGGGAACGAACATGACCGACACAACCACCGACAACGGCTCGACCCGCGGTAGCGGACCCTCTTGGACGGACCTCAGCAGCCGGGTGGCGGTCGTCACCGGGGCCAGCCGAGGGATCGGGCAAGCGATTGCAATCCGACTCGGCCTCCTCGGCGCCAGCGTCGTCGTGAACTACTCACGCGACGCAGCAGGAGCAGCAGACACCGTCGCCGCCATCACGGCAGCCGGCTCCAACGCCGTGGCCGTCCAGGCCGACGTGTCAGATCCGAGGCAGGTCGACTCGCTGTTCACCTCAGCGCTAGCGCAGTTCGGAGGTGTCGACGTCGTCGTGGCGAACGCCGGTATCGATGAAACCGGCGGACCGATCGTCGACGTCACCGAAGCGGATTACGACCGGATGTTCGGCGTCAACGCCAAGGGTGCGTTCTTCACGCTCCAGCAGGCAGCACGCACGGTGAACCGGGGCGGAACGATTCTCTACATCGGATCAGGTTCCGTACTGCGACCCGTCGGAGGGTTCGGGCTCTACGCGTCCAGCAAGCTGGTCGGCGGGTACCTCACCGGGGTGCTCGCTCAGGAGGTCGGGGGACGTGACGTGACCGTCAACACCATCATCGCCAGCGCGACGGACGGCGCCGGGTACTTCGCCGCCGCGTCCGATGACGACCCGCTCCGCACGCTGGTGCAGACCGCCAGCCCCCTCGGATCAAGGATGGGCTCGGTCGATGACGTAGCCGACGCGGTCGAGTTCTTCGTCGGCCCGCTCGCACGCTGGATCAGCGGCGGTGAACTCCTCGTCAGCGGCGGACAGAACTGAAGGCGAGTATGCGGTGGGGGGACGTCGGTGCGAGCGCGACGGCGTGGCGAAGAAGGCCGCCATGCAGAGCGTCGAGCAATGTGAGTGCGGCCCGATGCGGATCCACATCGTGACGCAAGGGGGAGCGCTCGAGGAGTGCGGTGAAAGAGCGCGCTTGCTTGCTCCAGCCGTCCCGTAGGAGCGCAGCTGATGCCGGAGACCAGATGTCGCGCATCAGAGCACCGAGGCCCGACCGAGCCGCCTCGGACGATGAGGCTGCGAAGTTCTCCTCGAGGTAGGCGCGGAGCTCGGCCACTTCGTCGCCTGGTCGCGTCGAAGGTCGACGTCCTGTCCCGGATCAGGTGGTCGTTGAGGTCGAGGGAGCCGTCGAAGTAGTCCTGCGCCGGCGAGGGGAAGCCCGCGGCGACCGCGTCGGCGGCGACGAGGAAGGTGACGGAGACGGCCTCAGCGGCCGGAGTCGCGATGCGATCCACGACGGTCACGGTCATAGTCTTCCCTTCACGGGATCGAACACACGTTCGAATCGGATCGAGTGCAAGCCGATGCCACTGACACTCCCCCTTCCGCTCCTCCGCCGCGGCTGAGAGCCGAGGTGGACAGGCGGGGTCGGTTCTCCGAGCTCGGTCCTCCCGTCAGCCCGCCGCCCTGACCGGCGGCACCTCCGACGAGATCCGCAACCCGGTCCCGCCGTGCGAGTCGGCGATCAGCCGGCGCACCCACTCGGAGTTGATCGGTGGCGTCGCGCCGGTGAGGAACGTGAAGCGCAGCGGGATGGTCGGATGCATCCAGAGGGTCGTGCGGCCGTTGCCGACCTTCAGCGAGTCCTTCCAGGAGAAGAAGAAGCCCTCGTTGCGGCCGAGCTTGGCGCCGATCACGATCTTCAGGTGGGCGAGGAGGCGGTCCTCGAAGTCGACCTCGTACGAGGAGTTGTACACGAGCCTGCCCATGCGGGTCCTGCCGTCGGATGCACCTGACGCGGTGCCGAGACCCACCGGGAAGACGTCCGGGCGGTCGGGGCGAAGGCTACGCCCCTTCGGACCGCAGGAGGGCGATCCCTCGGGGGCCGACCCGGGTCCGTCCGGTGCCCGCGTTCGTCGGTGTTCCGCCGCGTCGCCTCTGGTGCGCACCGCCGGGGTGGCCTACGCTCGCTCCGACCTCGATTCGACCTGCGCCCGGACCCGCGCATCTCGTCACCGGCGCGGTGCCTTCACGGGCGGTGATCGTCCCCCCTGGATCCCTTCCTCGAAGAAGAGGTCATGTCCCCGGCAGGCACCGCAGTCGCACTCGCTCTCGAAGCACTGATCGCCTCCCTGGTGACTCCGGGGGCCATCCATCCCGGCCTGGCCCGGCAGGTCAGCGATCATGCGGCTCGAGCGCTCCGCCCGACTCTGCATCGCCGCATCCCCGCCGACGGCTCTCCGCTCGCGGCGTTCACGGGGGTCGGCGCAGAGCCCGCCGGCTCCGCAGCCGCGCACCTCTGATGACGGACGGCACACCCCTGCACCGGTCGCCCTCGAAAGGCACTCCGTCAGGCGCGCCGCCGACTCTCGTCGAGGTCGCCGCCTCCCTCCCCGGCCCCGTCTACACCTTCGCGTCACCGCACCACCTCGAGCCGTTCACCGCCTCGGCCGCCCTCGCCAGCGGACGCACGGTCTCCGTCAGCGTGTCCTACACCTTCTACCGGCATCCCGCTCGGAGGGAGGACCCGCGCAACTTCGTCGACCTCTCCCCTGCGCAGCGCACCGCGATCGCCCGTGCCGACTCGTCGACCCTGCCCGCGTGGCTGCGCGATCAGATCCGCCGCATGCGCTACCCCACCCTGTTCGAGGCGGTGCGGACCTCGCTGCCCATCCCCGCCGAGCGCGCGAACCCGCTCGAGGCGCGCCTCGAAGCGCACCTCGTCGACTCCCTGCGCTCGCTCTTCCCCGGCCAGCCCGTCTCCGAGCGCCTCCGCACCGTCCGCGGCGCACCGCTGGCCGGCCACGAGGTCCGCCGGGGCGTGCCGCTGCCGATCGACGGCGAGCCGCACCGCAGCCACCGGGTCGAGATCGCCCCGCACTTCCTCGCGATCGGTGCCCGCCTCGACGACCGCTACGTCACCGCCGTGATCCCCTGGGAGCTGCGCACCCTGATCACGCCGGCCCTCGAGACGCTCTGAGCCCGGGGGACGGCACGGGCCCCGACCCTGCGGTGCACGGACCCGGAGTGTCGCATCGCCCGGCCCCTCCCCCGCTGCTCGAGGACGATGGTGAAGAACGCGCCCTCGTCGTCCCGTGATGCGCTCGGCCGCGAGGGAGCCGCGCCCGGTCTCCTCCCCGCCGGAGGAGAGGAACTCGGAGACGCTCTCGCCGAGGATCCCCGCGGTACAGGTCTTCCGCATCACGACCGCGCCGACCCAGTCCCCGTCGCCGTCCAGGCCTGGCAGCGGCGCCGGGTCCCAGCCGCTCCTCGAGAAGCGGGCCGTGAGCGTCGTCGGGCGCGACGCGAGGTCGTCGGAGTCATCGGTCGTGCTGACGAGTGCAGGAAGCCCGCCGCGCCGACGCGCCGATCGACTGGTCAGCCGGTGCTGTATGGTCACCGCATGCTGACCAGTGCTTCGCGCCTCGACGTCATGAACCGCCAGGGCCGGGCGATGGCCGACCCGACCCGCTCGCGGATCCTGCTGTCCCTGATCGAGCAGCCCGGGTATCCCGGCGAGCTGGCGCGGTCGCTCGGGCTGACGCGCTCGAACGTGTCCAATCATCTGACCTGCCTGCGCGGCTGCGGGATCGTCGCGGCGGTCCCGGAGGGGCGCAGCACCCGGTACGAGCTCGCGGATCCGCACCTGGCGAGGGCGCTGACGACGCTGGTCGACGTGGTGCTCGCGGTCGACGACGGCGCGGAGTGCACGGACGAGGACTGCGACGTCCCGCTGTGCTGCGGGGTGCCGGAGTGAGCGCGGAGTGCTGCGGCAGCGACGAGCCGACCACCCCGCGCCGGACCCCGGTGTTGCGATCGCGGAGCACCGGAGACGTCTGCTGCGCGGCCGAGGGCGCACCGGTCACCGTGGCCCTCGGCTCGCGCCCCGCGTCGACCGAGCACGAGCGGATCGACCACGACGGTCCCTCCGGATCGGAGCACGGCCCTCGCGCTCACGACGACGACGACGACGACGAGCACGACCACGGCTCCGGCGAGGAATCGGTCGTGTGGTGGCGCGACCCCGGCGTCCTGATCCCGCTCGCCGCCGGTGTGCTGCTGCTCGCCGGCTCCGTCCTGGAGTGGACGGGGCTGGAGCTCGCGGGCACGGTCGTGCTCGGCGCGAGTCTCGTCGTCGGCGCGTCGACGTTCACGCCGGGAGCCGTGCGGCGGCTGCTGCGCGGCAGGCTCGGGGTGGGCCTGCTGATGACGATCGCGGCTGTCGGAGGCGTCCTGCTCGGACACGTCGGGGAGGCGGCGGCTCTGGCGTTCCTCTTCTCGATCGCGGAGGCGCTCGAGGACCGCGCGATGGACCGGGCCCGCGGCGGCCTCCGCGCCCTGCTCGATCTCCTCCCGGACACCGCGATCGTCTCCCGCCTGCACGGCGACGTGACGGTCCCCGCCCGCGAGCTGCGCGAGCTCGACCTGCTCGTCGTGCGCCCCGGCGACCGGATCGCGACGGACGGCGTCGTCGTCTCCGGCCGCAGCAGCATCGACACGTCCGCGGTCACGGGCGAGTCGATCCCCGTCGACGTCGTCCCGGGCGACGCCGTCTCCGCCGGGGCGATCAACGGCGGCGGAGCCCTGCAGATCGAGGCGACCGCCGCGGGCACGGACAACTCCCTGACGACGATCGTGCGGCTGGTCACGCAGGCCCACGCCCGCAAGGGCGAGCGGGCCCGGCTCGCGGACCGCATCGCGAAGCCCCTGGTCCCCGCCGTGCTCCTGCTCGCCGCGGGCATCGCCCTGCTCGGCGTCCTCCTCGGCGACACCACCACCTGGACCGAGCGGGCCCTCGTCGTGCTCGTCGCCGCGTCTCCGTGCGCCCTCGCGATCGCCGTGCCGGTGACGGTCGTCTCCGCGATCGGCGCGGGCAGCCGCTTCGGCCTCATCATCACGTCCGGCGAGGCGTTCGAGCGTCTCGGCACGGTGCAGGTCGTCGCGTTCGACAAGACCGGCACCCTCACCGCCGGCCGCCCGAGCGTCACCGACGTCGCCACCGCTCCCGGCGTGTCCCGCGAGGACGTCCTGTCCCTCGCCGCCGCGCTCGAGGCGCGGAGCACCCACCCGCTCGCCGCGGCGATCCTCGCCGCCGCCCCGGCACCCGCGCCGGTCGACGGCGTCGTCGAGCATCCCGGCGACGGCATCACCGGGACCCTCGCCGGAGTCCCGGTGCGCATCGGCAGCCCGCGCTGGGTGCCCGCGGGAGGGCTGACGGCCCGGCTGGAGGCGATGGAGAGCGCCGGGATGACGGCCGTCGTCGTCGAACGCGGCGGCACGGTCCTCGGCGTGATCGGCATCCGAGACGAGCTCGAGCCCGGGGCGGTCGAGACGATCGCGGAGCTCGAGCGGCAGCACATCGGCGTCGTCATGCTCACGGGCGACAACACCCGCACCGCGCACGCCCTCGCGGCTCAGGCCGGCATCTCCGATGTCCGCGCCGAGCAGCGGCCTGCCGACAAGGCCGCCGCGATCGAGCAGCTCCGCCGGCACTGCCGGGTGGCGATGATCGGCGACGGCATCAACGACGCCCCTGCGCTCGCGAGCGCGGACGTCGGGATCGCGATGGGCGCGACAGGCTCCGCCGCCGCGATCGAATCCGCGGACGTCGCCTTCACCGGCACGGACCTCCGACTGATCCCCGCCGCGCTCCTGCACGCCCGGCGCGGCCGCCGCATCATGACCGCCAACCTGATCCTCGCGCTCGCCGTGATCGTCGTCCTCCTCCCCCTCGCACTCCTCGGCCTCCTGGGCCTCTCCGGCGTCGTCCTCGTCCACGAGCTCGCGGAGGTCGTCATCATCGCCAACGGCCTCCGCGCGGCCCGCCGCGCATCACCCGCCCTCCCGCCCGCCTGACCGCCTCACCGCACTCGCCCCCTCGCCTGACCGCGCCCGCCCCCGCTGCACCCCTCCCACCCCCGAGCGGACCGGCAACGGGCTCCAGCACCTCACCAGCCACCCTCCCGGGTCCCCTCGCGGCGCATCCGGAAGCAGCGCGCCACGATCAGCACCTTCCTCGTCGAGCACGCCGCGCTCGTGCCGATCGGCTTCTGGGCCGCCGTCGCCGTCGTGACGGCGCTCGCCGCGGTGCTGCACCACCGACGCGGAAGACGCTCCTCGTCCTCGCGGCGCTCGCCCTCCTCGCCGGGGTGGGGACGAGGCCGTCACCCGGACCGACCCTCCTCGCCTTTATGCTCGCAGGAGGAGGTGTCGACGATGATGCACCCGGCAGGAACACGAGTCTCTCCCGGCCCGGACGAGGCGGAGCGCCGCCGTCGCGAGGCCGCAGCCCGAGCGATGCGGGAGAGCGGTCGCCCGCTCACGACCTTCGCCGTCCGCCACCGCCGAGGACTCGACGTCGCCTTCCTCGTCGACGGCACGGAGGGCGACTTCCAGATCGGCATGGGCGCCGCCTCGGAGGACTTCCGGAGCGTCCTCACCCTCGGCGTGGACCAGGAGGGCGGCCGGATGCACGCGGTGTCCGAGTGGATCGTCGACGGGAGGACCCGCCCCGTCCCGATCAGGATCCTGCACCGGTCGTCGACGGTGATCCTCGTCGAGGCCGCGCACCTCCCGCTCGAGCGCCGCCCCGCCTCGCTGAAGTGCTGGTCGTTCCTCCGCCGGCACGGCGTCGACCATCACGCGGAGGTCGTCGACCACGTCTCCCCGGAGCTGTCGGGACTGCCCCCGGTCGAGTTCGTGACCGACCCGAGGACGTCCCCGGCCCGCTGACCGCGGCGCACGGATCCGTCCCACGCTCCGACCAATCCGCCCGGGACGACCGCTGCGAAAAGGGTCAGGACGTCCTGGTCCGGACAGGGCGGTGCCTCACCCGATGGGGTGCCGCCCTGCGACCGGGGATGACGACGGGGGCCGCACGGAGCCGCAGCCCCGCGCCGGCCGTCAGGCGAAGTCGGCCGTGTCGCCGACGAGGCGCGTGTTCTCCGCCGGGATCGGCTCGACCGCGGCGAGGGCGACCTCGGCCGCGAACTCGCCCACGTTGTAGAGCTTGCCCGCCGACTCGCGGCGGGAGCTGATCGCGCCGGGGTTCGAGCGCTCGAGCAGCGTCGCGGTGATGGTGCCCTCGATCATGTCGCCCGAGACGACGACGAACTCGACACCGCGCTCGGTCAGCGCCGGGATCCGCTCGCGCAGGGCGTCCTCGCCGGCGCGCTTGGACAGCGCGACCGGCTCGTACTCCGGCATGGTCGGGGTCGTCCGGATGAAGTGAGCCTGGTGGCTGGTGACGAAGACGATGCGCGAGCCCTCGCCGAGCAGCGGCAGCGCCGCCTCGAGCGTGGCGACCTGCGAGTCGCGGTTGAGGACCATCGCGTAGTCCTCCCCCATGTTGCTCTCCATGCCGCCGGAGGCGTTCAGCACGAGCACGTCCAGCCCGCCGAGCCTCTCCTGGATCTCGGCGAAGAGAGCGGCGCGCGAGGACGCGTCGGTGAGGTCGGCGCCCACCGCGAAGGCGGAGCCGCCCGCGGCGGTGATCTGGTCGACGAGCTTCGTCGCGCGCGGAGCCTTCGAGCGGTAGTTCACGACGACGCTCGCGCCGGCCTCGGCGAAGTAGCGGACGGTGTCGGCGCCGATGCCGCGGGAGGAGCCGGTGACGAGGACGCGCTTGCCGTCGAGCGAGCCGGGGGCGAGGGGGTTGGACACGAGGAGATCCTCCAGGACGCCGGCGCAGGAGCCGGATCGGGCACGGGTGACGGGCCCACGGCCCGACGCAGGAGCCTACCAAGGCGCCGCCGACCCCGTCGGTCCCGCGCCGCCCACCCCCCTCTCAGCCCGCCTTGCTACCGTGGACTCCCGTGCTCGTAAGGGGAAGGAGCACCGCATGGACGCAGTGACTCAGTACGCCTGGATCCTCTGGATCGCCCTCATCCTGATCTTCGTGATCGTCGAGATGATCACCTTCGAGTTCACCTTCCTGATGCTCGCGGTCGGCAGCATCGGCGGCCTCGCGGCCGGCCTCCTCGGCGCCCCGTTCTGGGTGCAGGTCCCGGTCGCCGCGGTCCTCGCGGTGCTGCTGCTCTTCACGGTCAGACCCTCGCTGCTGCGGCTGCTGAAGCGCGGCGGCGATCCGACGCCGACCGGAGCCGACGCGCTGCTCGGCCTCGCCGGCAGCGTCGTGATCGCGGGGCCCGGCCCCGGTCAGGTGAAGCTCGTCAACGGCGAGACGTGGACGGTCAAGCTGTCCCCCCTCGTCGAGACCCGCCCGCTCGGTGTCGGCGAACGCGTCGTCGTCACCGCCATCGAGGGCGCGACAGCCGTCGTCGTCCCCGCCGAAAGGAGTTCGTCGTGAACACCGCAGCAATCGTGACGACGGTGATCATCGCGGTCATCGTCCTCTTCGCCCTGGTGGTGCTGTTCAAGGCCATCCGCATCGTCCCGCAGGCCACGGCCGGCGTGGTCGAGCGCCTGGGCAAGTACCACCGCACCCTCCTCCCCGGACTGAACCTGGTGATCCCGTTCATCGACCGGGTCCGCCCGTCCGTCGACCTGCGCGAGCAGGTCGTCTCCTTCCCGCCGCAGCCGGTGATCACCGAGGACAACCTGGTCGTGTCGATCGACACGGTCGTCTACTTCCAGGTGACCGACGCGCGCGCCGCCACCTACGAGATCGCCAACTACCTCGGCGCCGTGGAGCAGCTCACCACCACCACGCTCCGCAACGTGGTCGGCGGGCTGAACCTCGAGGAGGCGCTGACCTCCCGCGACAACATCAACGGCCAGCTGCGCATCGTCCTCGACGAGGCCACCGGCAAGTGGGGCATCCGCGTCGGACGCGTCGAGCTCAAGGCGATCGACCCGCCGATCTCCATCCAGGACTCGATGGAGAAGCAGATGCGCGCCGAGCGCGATCGCCGCGCCGTCATCCTCACCGCCGAGGGCACGAAGCAGTCGCAGATCCTGAACGCGGAGGGCCACCGCCAGGCGGCGATCCTCGCGGCCGAGGGCGACGCGAAGGCCGCGGTCCTCCGAGCCGAGGGCGAGGCGAAGGCGATCACCACCGTCTTCTCCGCCATCCACGAGGGCCGCCCCGACAACGAGCTCCTCGCCTACGAGTACCTGCAGATGCTGCCGAAGATCGCCGAGGGCAGCGCGAACAAGCTCTGGATCGTGCCGAGCGAGCTCACCGAGGCGCTCAAGGGCATGGGTCAGGCGTTCGGCAAGAACTCGCCGACCCGCCCGGAGCGCGAGCAGGACGGCTCGGGCATGACTCCCCCGGCCCCGTCCTTCTAGGGCTCCTCCGCCATGACGACTCCGCGGCCGCCGTTCCTCTCGGGACGGCGGCCGTTCGTCATCGCCCACCGCGGCTTCGCGCCGGGCGCGGAGGGGAACACGCTCGAGTCGTTCCAGCGGGCCCTCGCCGCGGGGGCCGACCTGCTCGAGACCGACGTCCGCGCCTCCCTCGACGGCGTCGCGGTGCTCGTGCACGACGAGGAGGTCGTCGACGCGTCCGGGCTGCGCCACCGCGTCGACCGGACGCGCTGGGAGGAGCTCGCCGAGTGCGTCCTCCCGTCCGGTGAGCGTCTCGTCACCCTCGCCGAGGCCCTGCGGCGACTGCCGACCGCGCGCTTCAACATCGACGTCAAGGCGAGGACCGCCGTCCTCCCGGTGGTCGAAGCGGTCCGCGCCGCCGGGGCACGGGACCGCGTGCTGATCACCTCCTTCTCGGAGTCGCGCCGCCGCGCCGCCGTCCGTCACCTCCCCGGCGTCGCGACGTCCGCCTCGGCGCCCCGGTTCGCGGCGGCCCTCGTCGGCGCGCATCTGGGGCGGGCGGCACTCGTCCGCCGGGCCCTCCGCGGCATCGACGCCCTGCAGGTCCCGGAGCGCGCGCTCGGCCTCGCGGTCGCCTCACCGCGGATCCTCGCCCGGTTGCGGGTCACGGGAGCCGAGATCCACCTCTGGACGATCAACGATCCCGAGGGGATGCGGGCTCTCCTCGAGCTCGGCGTCGACGGCCTCGTCACCGACCGCACCGATCTCGCCCGGGCCGCCGTGGACGACCGAGCGGACCGCGCCGACGACCGCGCCGGACGCGACGGGAAAGGCCCGGTCACCTGACGATCCTCTGGCAAACGGGGGCCTCTCCGGACCACCCCCAGGTCCGCGGTCGACACTTGTCGGAGCACAGCGAGAGGAGACCACACAATGGCAGATCGAAGCTTGCGCGGGATGAGGCTCGGCTCACAGAGCCTGCAGAGCGAAGAAGGCGTCGTCTTCTCACCGCGGTCGACGTTCACGTACCACTGCTCGGATTGCGGCCACGACACCGACATGGTGTTTTCGGCCGACGCCGAAGCGCCCGAGACCTGGGAGTGCCGCAACTGCGGCCACGAGGCCGTGCTGCTGGTGGATTCGAAGCCCGTCGTCGTCGACCGGGGCGAGCAGAAGGCACCGCGCACCCACTGGGACATGCTGCTCGAGCGCCGCACCCGTGCGGAACTCGAGGAGCTGCTCGAGGAGCGGCTCGCCTACCTCCGCGCCCGTCGCGGAGAGCACAAGATCGGCGCGTAGCGCCCCAGGGTCCTGCTCGGCCGGCGTCCTCGCCGGCCGGCGGACCCTTTTCCGTGCCCGGACGCGCTTGAGGCCTAGCGCCGGCGTCGCGGCTCGCGCGTCCGCAGCACGAACGAGACCAGCCCGATGAGGCTCGCCGCGAGGAAGTACCAGCCGAGGTTCCGCGCCCACACCAGAGCCGGGGTCGTCGTGGACGCGAGCGGGACCTCGTCCACCATGGTGCCGGGCTCGAACCACTCCAGCGAGTCGATCGTCGATCCGTCGGGAGCGATGATCGCGCTCGTGCCCACTGTCGAGATGTTGACCACGCTGCGGCCGGTCTCGATCGCCCGCAGCCGCGCGATCGCCAGCTGCTGCACGCTCTCGTCGGTCCGCCCGAAGTCGGCGTTGTTCGTCTGCGCGAGCACCAGCTGCGCACCGCCGTCGACCATCGCGTTCGTCAGCGAGTCGTCCGAGATGTCGAAGCAGATCGCGATGCCCGCGAGGATCCCGTCGATGTCGAAGACGTTCGAGCGCGTGCCGATCGAGTAGTCGCGGCTGACCAGGTCCACCAGGTCGGGCGCGAACATCCGCCAGAACGCACGGTCCGGCATGTACTCGGCGAACGGCACCGGATGCACCTTGTCGTAGACCTGGGTCGCGCCCTCCCCCGCCTTCCAGAGCAGCGAGCTGTTGTAGAAGACGTCGTCGGAGGGGTTCGTGATCGTCCCGACGATGAAGGGCGCGTCCATGGTGCTGCTGAGGTAGTCGAGGACGGCGGCGGACTGCGCGTTCCGGGTCGGATCGATGTCGACGCCGTTCTCGGGCCAGACGACCATGTCGACGTCCTCGCCGATGATCGGCAGGGTCGCGGAGGTGTGGTCCTCGAGGATCTGGCCGCGGTAGCTCTGCGAGAACAGGCCGGCGTCGGAGTCGCCCTGGACCGCCGCGATGCGCGTCGTCCCCTCGGTCGGAGCGGGCCAGGCCGGGAAGACCAGCGCGACGATCGAGAAGCCGGCGACGACGGCCGCGCGGCCCGAGGCCGGCACGGACGTCGTCCGCACGGCCTGCGCCAGCGTCGCCGCCAGGAACGCCACCACGAAGCTCAGTCCGGAGAAGCCGACCCAGGCCGCCAGATCGGCGAGCGGGCCCATCGACTGCGACAGCGCGAGCCGCCCCCAGGCGAAGCCGCCGTACGGCCACTGGATCGTGATCGTCTCGCGGCCCACCCAGAGCGCGGCGACCAGCGCGGGCAGCCCGATCATCCGACCGAGCGGGCCCGTCCAGACCCGCTGGCCCCTCGTCAGCAGCATCGCGGTGAGCCCGGAGGAGAGCGCGAAGAAGATCGCCTGCAGTCCGGCCAGCGCCGCCCACGGGACGAGGCCGAGGTAGAGGGTCAGCCACTGGATGTGCACGCCCCAGAAGACCGCGCCGCCGACCAGGCCGACGAGTGCGCCGCTCCAGAAGCCGCGCCCGGCCAGGGCGAAGAGGATCGCGGCGGTGCCCACGATGGCGAGCGGCCAGACGTCGGAGTCGGGGAAGCCGCGGTCGAGGACCGCCCCGCCGAGGGCCGCGAGCGGGATCGCCAGCCACAGCGGTGCCGTGCGCCCGGTGGGCGCCGAGATCACCGCCCTCATGCGACCGTCGAGTACGCGACGATGCCGTGCCGGACGAGCTCGAGGGCCGCGCGCGCGGCGCGCCCGACCTTGCCCTCCGCCACCAGCGAGAGCTGGTCGAGCAGGTCGATCGTCTGCTTCGCCCAGCGGACGAAGTCGCCGGCGGCCATGTCGGACTCGCGGAGGACCGCGTCGAGCGGCATCCCGCGCGCCCACATGTTCATCGGCAGCGCCAGGGTGGTCGAGATCGGGTTGCTGCCCGGCAGCCGGTGGTCGCGCTCGACGTCGTCGAGCTTCGCCCACAGCAGCTGCGTCTTCTCCAGCGCCTCGGGGAAGGTGCCGCGCGGCAGGAACTTCTCGCCCAGCGTCCCCTCCTCGCGCCGGGGCTCGAAGACCAGGCAGCACGCCATGGCGGCGAGCCCGGCCGGGTCGAGCTCGGTCCAGGCCTGCTTGCGCAGGCACTCGGCCACGAGCAGGTCGCGGTCACCGTAGATGCGCTTGAGGGTGCGGCCGTTCGGCGTGAGGGACAGCTCGCCCGCCTCGTCGCGCCGGAAGTAGCCGAGCTCCATCAGCACGTCCGTGATGCGGTCGAAGATGCGCGCGACGGCGCCGGTCCGCGAGCGGATCTGGCGCTCGATCTCGTCGGTCTCCTTGCGGAGCTTCCACCAGCGCTCGGCCCAGCGGGCGTGCTGCTCGCGGTCGGAGCAGGCGTGGCAGGGGTGCGCCTTCATCCGCCGGCGCAGGTCGCTCAGCTGGCCCTGGCGCTTCTCGCGCTCGCTGTGCGAGGCGGACTCGCCCCGGACGGCGCCGCGGCGCTCCAGCTCGCCGATCTCGCGGCGGATCGCGGCGTATTGCTCGAAGTCGCCGAGGTGGCACTGCATCGCCGTGACGTAGCCCTCGAGCGAGGTCTCCTGCTGCCGGACGCGGCGCGCCAGGTCGACGACGGAGCGGTCGGCCTGGAACTGCGCGAAGGACGACTCGAGGATCTCGCGCGTGCGGGTCCGGCCGAACTGGTCGATCAGGTTCGCCGCCATGTTGTAGCTGGGGCGGAAGCTCGAGTTGAGCGGATAGGTGCGGCGCGAGGCGAGCGAGGCGACGGCCTGCGGATTCATCCCGCCGCGCCACTGGATCACCGAGTGCCCCTCGACGTCGATGCCGCGGCGGCCGGCGCGACCGGTCAGCTGGGTGTACTCCCCCGGCGTGATCGGCACGCGGGCCTCGCCGTTGAACTTCTCGAGCTTCTCGAGCACGACGGTGCGCGCGGGCATGTTGATGCCGAGCGCGAGCGTCTCGGTGGCGAAGACCACGCGGACCAGGCGGCGGAGGAACAGCTCCTCGACGACCTCCTTGAACGCGGGCAGCATGCCGGCGTGGTGAGCGGCGACCCCGCGCTGCAGCCCGTCGAGCCACTCCCAGTAGCCGAGGACGGCGAGGTCCTCGTCGCGGATGGTCCGGCAGCGCTCCTCGACGATCGCGCGGATCTCGTCGCGCTCGTGCCGCTCGGTGAGCCGGACGCCGGAGCGCAGCACCTGGCGGACGGCCTGGTCGCAGCCGTTGCGGCTGAAGACGAAGAAGATGGCGGGCAGCAGGTTCTTGCCGCGCAGGATCTCGACGACCTCGGAGCGCGGGACGAGGTCCTCGGTCCGCGTCTCGTGGAAGCGACCGCCGCCACCGCCGCGGCCCCGCCCGGAGCCGCGACCGCCGCGCTCGACGCGGGTGCCGCCCTGCGCGAGGCGCGCGAGCTCGGGATTGACGCGATTGGTCGCCGCGCGCCCGGACGAGTCGAACAGGTCGAGCAGCTTGCCGCCGACGAGGACGTGCTGATCGAGCGGCACGGGCCGCTCCTCCGAGACGATGACCTCGGTCTCGCCGCGGACGGTCTGCAGCCAGTCGCCGAACTCCTCCGCGTTGGAGACGGTGGCGCTGAGCGACACCAGCCGGACCGACTGCGGGAGGTGGATGATGACCTCCTCCCAGACGGCGCCGCGGAAGCGGTCGGCCAGGTAGTGCACCTCGTCCATCACGACGTAGGCGAGGTCGCGGAGCAGATCGGAGTCCGCGTAGAGCATGTTCCGCAGCACCTCGGTCGTCATGACGACGATCCGGGCGCGCGCGTTGACGTTCGAGTCACCGGTGAGCAGGCCGACCTCGGACGCTCCGTAGTCCTCGACGAACTCCTGGAACTTCTGGTTGCTGAGCGCCTTCATCGGCGTCGTGTAGAAGACCTTGGCGTTCGGATCCTGCATCGCGAGGTGGATGGCGAACTCGGCGACGGCGGTCTTGCCGGCGCCGGTCGGCGCGGCGACGAGGACGCTGCGGCCGTCGTCGAGCGCGCTGCAGGCCTCGTACTGGAAGGGGTCCAGGTCGAACGCGAGGGTCGAGCGGAACGCCTCGACCCTCGCGTGGCCCTGTCGTGTGCGGAACGCCGCGAAGCGCTCGGCGGGAGTGGCCCCGGTCACGCCGGCAGGTCGGAGGGGCTGCCGTCGAAGACGACCTGGCGCTTGGCGGCGCGGCGGTCGTGCAGGAGCGCGATCCCGCACGCGGCGAAGAACAGGATCGTGATCGGGATCGCGAGCATGAACATCGAGATCGGGTCGGCGGCGGGCGTCGCGATCGCGGTGAAGAGGACGATGACCATGATCGCGATGCGCCACGACTTGATCATCAGCGAGCCCGGGAGGATGCCGACGAAGTTCAGCAGCACCAGGAAGACCGGCAGGACGAAGGCGACGCCGACGACCAGGACGAGCTTGAGCACGAAGTCGTAGTAGACCTTCGCGTCCAGGAAGCTCGCCGCGTCACCGCCGGTGAAGCTCGTGAGGAGCTCGACGATGTGCGGGAAGACGAACCAGCCGGAGAGGCAGCCCGCGAGGAACAGCGGGATGGCCGTCAGGATGAAGCCGACGCCGTAGCGGACCTCCTTGCCCGTCAGCCCGGGCACCAGGAAGGCCCAGATCTGGTAGAGCCAGACCGGGCTCGCGATCACGATGCCGATGGTCATCGCGATCTGCAGGCGCAGGTCGAACGCTCCCGTGATCGTCGGGAAGTTGAGGACGGCCTCTTTGTTCTGGCTCGACGCCACGACGCTGATCGGCGCCTTGAGGGCCTCGAAGACCCAGTCGGAGAGGAACCAGCCGGCGACGCAGGCCACGGCGATCGCGATCGCCGCGATGAAGAGCCGGTTGCGAAGCTCGATCAGGTGAGACCCGAGGGACATGCGTCCCTCGGGGTTCTTCCCCGATCGCTTCGTCCGTGGCTTCTTCGCTGCCACGGAGGTCATTACTTGAGCGGGGACTCGGGCGGCAGCGTCGTGCCGGTGCCGGTGGTCGTGCCCGTCGAGCTCGCCGTGCCGGTCGAGCTCGTCGTGCCGGTGGCCGTGGTCGAGTCCGTCGCGTCGTTGCGCTCGGTCCCGTCCTCGTCCTTCATGGTCTTGACCTCGCTCTTGAAGATGCGCATCGACTGCCCGACGCTGCGCGCGAGCTGGGGAAGCTTGGGCGCACCGAAGAGGAGGAGGATGACGGCGAGGATGATGACGAGGTGCCACCCCTGGAGTCCAGCGAACATTGCAGTCTCACTTCACTTGTCGGTTGCGGTGTACCAGGAGCTTACCCCGTTCGATCCGGAGAGACCGGCGATCCTCGGTCCTCTCCCGGCGGGCGTCCCGGCGGGACTCGTGGCCGCGGCGGACCTCGTCGCGATCGGCGAAGAGCGAGGACGGCGGTCTCGTCGACGCCTCGGCCGGCTCCGGGACCTGGAGCGCGTCGAGCTTCGCCGTGACCTCCTCGAGCTGTCCGAGCAGGAGCCGGCCCTTCCGCCAGTAGGACAGCGCGAACAGCACGAGCACCGCGAGGGCGGCGATCGCGAGGCCGAGCCAGATCAGGATCCAGGACCACCAGGTCACGGCGTCTCCTCTCCGTTGGCCGCGAGAGCGGCGCGGGTCCACTCGGCGACGGCGGTCCTCGCCGCCTCGGGGGCGACGACGGTCACGAGGCCGGGCAGCGACGCGACGAGGCGGGTGAGCCCGGCGAGGTGCGCGACGCGGATCCTGACGAGGACCCCTGAACCCTCGTCTCCGGCGGGAACCGACGGGAACTCGGCGTCCGCGGCGTAGTCGCCCAGCAGCGGGACCGAGCCCGGCGCGACCCGCAGGTCGATCAGCAGGTCCGAGGCGGACGCCTCGAAGAGCCGGTCGGGCAGCGTGACCTCGTTGCGGCGGCGGACGATCGGCGTCCCGGTGTCGGTGAGGGCGCGCATGCGGTCGACGCGGAAGGTGCGGACTCCCTCGCGCAGGTGGTCCCAGCCGCGCAGGTACCAGTCGCGGTCGACCGACTCCAGCAGGAACGGGTCGACCAGCCGCGACTCCGTCTCGCCGCGCGCACTGCGGTAGTCGAAGGCGAGCTGCGTCCCGGCGGCGAGCGAGGTGCGGATCGTGGCGAGCGAGGCGTCGGCGCCGACGCCCCGCGCCACCGCCACGGCGGTGGGGGCGGAGGAGGCGCCGCGGGCGAGCTTGCCCATCAGCGAGGCGATGCGGTCGTTGCCCTGGTTCTCGGGCAGGGCGGCGAGGTACTGCATCCCGGCGATCAGGGCGGCGGCCTCGCGCGCCGAGAAGCGCGGCGAGTCGTCGATCGCGACCTGCTGGGTGAGGACGATCTGGTCGTTCTCCTCGAAGTCGTCCCAGCTGATGTCGAAGAGGTCGTTCGACTGGTACTGCGCGGTCTCGCCGGGGATGCCGGAGACGGCGATCAGGCGGACGGCACGGCGGACCTCGTCCTGGGGGATCTCGAAGTGCGCGGCGACCTCGGCGACGCTGACGCGCCCGCGATCGAGGAGGTACGGGACGAGCGAGAGCAGCACGGCCAGGCGGTCGCGGGCCTGGAGCGAGCGGGGCCTAGCCACGGCCGGCGCCCCGGTGGTCGGCGACGGAGTGGTCGGCGAAGGAGCGGCGCAGACGGTCGACGACCTTGCGGCGCAGCTCCTCCGGTTCGAGGACGACGACCTCGGGGCCGTAGCCGGCGAGCTCGTCGGCCAGGACGTCGGCGTCGGTGAAGTGCAGGCGCAGCAGGTCCGCTCCCTCCCCCGCGGCCTCGGCCCGGACGCCGAGGCGGAGCGCGGCGTCCGAGTCGGGGGCGACGCGCAGCAGGGCGGTGCTGCGGGCGAGGATCTCGTCGAGCTGGGCGAGGGCCGTCGCGGCGTGGTCGCCCGGCTCCGGCGGGGCCGTGCGGCCGGTGGTCGCGACGGGGCCGACGATCCGGGAGAGGAGGAAGGTGCGGGTGCCCTCGGCGGTCTCGTCCCAGCCGTGCAGGTGCCAGCGGCCCTGGTGGTTCACGAGCGCGCGCGGCCGGACCGTGCGCGTCCGCGGCTCGTCGCCGCCGGGCTTGAGGTAGGGGAAGCGGACGACCTGGCCGCGGTCGAGCGCGGCGTTCAGCGGCTCGAAGGACGCCTCGCGCACCCGGATCGAGGGGCTGATGCCGATCACCGGGTCGACCGAGTCGACGCCGAGCGAGCGCAGCTTGATCAAGGCGCGGCGCGACTCCGCGGAGAGCGTGCCCTCGCGCCAGACGGCACCGGCGAGGCGCAGCAGGGCCATCTCCTCCTGATCGAAGGAGAGGTCGGCGGGGAGGTCGTAGCTGCGCTTCGCGATCCGGTAGCGGACCGTCTGGGTGTTGCCCGGGTCCCCCGGGGCGTCGACGGTCTCGATCGGGATGCCGAGCTCGCGCAGATCGTCCTTGTCGCGTTCGAACTGCCGCTCGAGCGAGGCGCGGTCACCGCGGTCGGAGCGCTGCCGGTAGCCCTGCACCGTGGAGAGCACGTCCGACTTCGTCAGCCCGTTCTCGGCGGCCACGAGGGCCAGCACCAGGTTGAACAGACGCTCCTCGGCCGGGATGCGGCTCGAGGTCGAAGCGTCGGCGGGCACGCCCTCCAGTCTAGGGCCGGGCCCACCCGCTCCCGACGAGCCTCGGAAGCCCGTGGACCGGCGCAGCCGCCCTGCACTCATGCTGGTCGAGCAGCCCCGCAGGGGCGTACCGAGACCCGCCGTTCCCAGCAGGGCGGGCCTGCAGTACCCACGTCCGACGCCGGTGGATCTCGATGCGCCCGCTCTGCGGGCTACTCGATCAGCAGAAGAGAGGCACACCCCGAGCATGCTGGTCGAGCAGCCCGCAGGCGCGTATCGAGAGCCCGCTCGATCAGCGAGGACGGAGCAGCTCGCTCAGTCGACGGCGAGGACGTCGGCGACGAAGACGATGGTCGAGTCGGCGCTGATGCCGCTGCCCTCCGGCGGGGTGTCGCCGTAGCCGTCCTCGGGCGGGATGATCGCGATGACCTGGGAGCCGACCGGCTGGCCGATCAGTGCCTCGGCGAAGCCGGGGATCACGCCGCCCTGGCCCTGGGTCGCGACGAAGGTCGCCGGGGCGCCCTTCTGCCAGCTGGAGTCGAAGATCGTGCCGTCGGCCCAGAGCCAGCCGGTGTACTGGACGACGACCGTGTCGCCGTCCTCCACGACCGCGCCGTCGCCCTTCTTGAGCTGCGCGATCTCGAGCGTCGTCGGCGCGTCGCCCGACGGCTTGGCCAGACCGGGGACGCCGTCGGGGTCCAGCGTCACGGCGGGGAAGCCGTTCGGGACGGGCTGGGCGTCGCCGTTCGCGCGGGCGAGGGAGGCCTTCTCGATGTCCGCGACGAGCACCAGGGTGTCGTCGGGCGAGATGCCGAGCTGGGCGGAGGAGTCGCCGAAGCCGTCCTCCGGGGCGATCGCGATCGCGACGCGCGAGCCGACCTGGCTGCAGAGCAGGCCCTGGTTGAGCCCGACGAGTCCGGCGCCGCCGACCGTGAAGGTGGCGGTGCTCGCTCCGTCGTAGGGCGAGGCCTCGAGGACCGAGCCGTCGGCGCCGTTGAGGAGCGTGTAGTCGATCGTGACGAGCTGGCCCTTCTCGAGCGGGTCGCCCGAGCCCTCGATCAGCGTGCTGACCTGGGTGCCGTCCGCGTTCAACGGCGAGGGCACCGTCACGTCGGGCTGCTCGCCGAAGTCCCCGGTCGCCTCGACGGCCGACGACGAGGCGCCGGACGAGTAGGGGGCGTCGCAGTCGGCCGTCGACGAGGATGCGGAGCATCCGGTCAGGGCGGCGACGATGCCGATGCCGGCGATGAGCGCGGTGGTCCTGCGCACGGGTCCTCGTTTCACGAAGTGGGAGTGGTGGGGCCCGAGTGCGAGACCATCGGGACGGCGGCTCGGCCCGGGGACCGGAAAGCCGGGATCAGCTTAGACGATGCCCTCGTCGTCGCCCGGGCCCGGCGCAGCACCGCCGTCGCCGTCGCCGTCGGCCTCGCCGAAGCCCCGCGCCCGCGAGAGCTCGGCGCTGGTGGCCGACTCGCGCACGCGCTTGCGCAGGCTCTTCGGGCTGACCGCCCGCTCCCCCAGAGCGCCCGGGGTCCAGGCCTCCACGTCCTCGTCGCTGAAGTCGGTCTTGGACGGCCTGCGCTTGAGCTCGGGCAGGACGGCACCCGGAGCGAGCCGGCGCGCGGTGATGAGGAAGCCGGTGTGGCCGATCATCCGGTGATCCGGGCGGACGGCGAGGCCCTCGACGTGCCAGCCGCGGACCATCGTCTCGTTCGACGCCGGATTGGTGAACAGGCCCGAGGCGCGGATCGCCTCCGCGACCCGCGAGAGCTGGGTCACGGTGGCGACGTAGCAGAGGAGGACGCCACCGGGGGTGAGCGCGTCGGCGGCGACGTCGAGGCACTCCCAGGGCGCGAGCATGTCGAGCACGACGCGGTCGGCCTCGCCGGGGGCGACGGCGCCGGGCAGCTCCTCGACGAGGTCGCCGACGGTCACGCTCCAGTTGTCCGGGGTGTAGCCGAGGAACGTCTCGATGTTGGCGCGGGCGACGTCCGCGAACTCCTCGCGGCGCTCGAAGGAGGAGAGCCGGCCGCCCGGGCCGATCGCGCGCAGCAGCCAGAGCGAGAGCGCTCCGGAGCCGACACCGGCCTCGACGACGCGTGCGCCGGGGAAGACGTCGGCGAGGGCGAGGATCTGCGCGGCGTCCTTCGGGTAGACGATCGCCGCTCCGCGCGGCATCGACATCACGAAGTCGGCGAGCAGCGGGCGGAGGGCGAGGTGCTCGACGCCGACGGTGTTGACGACGACGGAGCCGTCGGGCAGGCCGATGACCGTGTCGTGCTCGATCCCGCCGCGATGGGTGTGGAAGACCTTGCCCGGGATCAGCGTGATGGTGTTCATCCGCCCCTTCGGCCCGGTCAGCTGCACGCGGTCGCCCGCGCGGAAGGGTCCGGAATGCTGCAGTGCCTCACCGGTCATCGGCGGGCCTCCGTCTCGGTCGTGAGCGCGCGACTGCGGTGCTCGGAGGACACCAGCGCGAGGTCCGCGACGGTTCGGCCCGCGAGGGTGGGCCAGAGGGAGTAGGGGGCGTCGGGGTCGAGCTCGAGCTGGTGCGGCACGCCGATCGCGGCGGCGCCCGAGGCGACCGCGGAGGCGAGGCCGGCGTGCGAGTCCTCGATGGCGACGCAGGCGAGCACCTCGACGCCGAGGGTGCGCGCGGCGAGGAGGTAGGCCTCCGGATGCGGCTTGCTCTGCTCGACCATGTCGCCGCTGACGACGGTCTCGAAGGCGGGGAACGGGAGGCGGTCGACGACGGCGTGCGCCATCCGGCCGATCGACATGGTGACGAGGGCCTGCGGCACACCCGCGTCGCGGACGGCGGAGAGCAGCTCGAGCGCACCGGGACGCCACGGGATGCTCTCGGCGAGCTGCGCGACGACCTCGTCGGTCATCCGGTCGATGATCGCCTCGACGGGCAGGTCGACGCCCTTGCCCTGGAGGATGCGGGCGGAGGCGGGGAGGCCGGAGCCGACCAGGCTCATCGCGTCCTCGTGGGTCCAGACGCCGCCGAAGGAGGCGACCAGCGCGTGCTCCGACGCCATCCAGTAGGGCTCCGTGTCGACGAGCGTGCCGTCCATGTCCCAGAGGACCGCCGCGGGAGCGCCCTCCGGGAGCGGGGGCTGCGGCCGGGACACGGGGAGGGAGGTGTCGGAAGTCACGAGCGACCATCGTACCGGCAGCCCCGATCGGGCCGACCGTACGCGGACAGCGGAAAGACGCGGGCCGGACGGAGGGGTCCGGGGCCGGGTCCTATCCTTGACGAACGGGTCCAGCGCACGCAGCGCTCCCCGGACATCGAGCCGAACACGGAGACCTCGCCTATGAACGTGATCAAGGGGAACGTCCTGGTCGTGGCCTTCGAGGGCTGGAACGACGCGGGTGACGCGGCCAGCGGCGCGGTCCGCCTGGTGAAGGACGCCGGCGAGTTCGTGCCCCTCTTCTCGGTCGACGCCGAGCAGTACTACGACTTCCAGTACACCCGCCCGATGCTCTCGATCGGCGAGGACGGGCGCCGCAGCCTCTCCTGGCCCGGCACGCAGATCTTCGGCCCGGCCGACACCTCCGTCGACGCGGAGAGCGCCCTCTACGTGATGATCGGCACGGAGCCCTCGCGCAGCTGGAAGAGCTTCGCCGCGGAGGTCGTCGACGCGATGCTCGCGATCGACATCTCCGCCGTGGTCTTCCTCGGCGCCATGCTCGCCGATGTGCCGCACACCCGGCCGATCTCGCTCTTCGCCTCGAGCGAGAACGCGGAGATGCGCGCGCAGTTCGAGCTCGAGCGCTCCACCTACGAGGGGCCGGTCGGCATCCTCAGCGTCATCGGCGAGGCGGCGCAGAAGGTCGGCATCCCCGCCGTCTCGCTGTGGGCGTCCGTGCCGCACTACGTGCACAACGCGCCGTCGCCCAAGGCCATGCTCGCGCTTCTCGAGAAGCTCGAGGAGGTCGTCGGGCTGGCGATCCCCCGCGGCGACCTCGTCGAGGAGGCCGGCGAGTGGGAGCGCGGCATCGACGCCCTCGCGCTCGACGACGAGGAGATGGCGGCGTACATCGCCCAGCTCGAGCAGGCGCGCGACACCGTCGACTCGCCCGAGGCGAGCGGCGAGGCCATCGCCCAGGAGTTCGAGCGCTACCTCCGCCGCCGCGGCGACGGCCGCTCGGGCGAGGAGCCCTGGCGCCCGTAGGCAGCGCGCCGGGTCTCGATACACCGCCTGCGGCGGCACTCGACCAGCATGGGTGGCGGTACATCCCGCGAAGCCAGTCCGCCCGGCTGCAGGCAGCCGCCTTCATGCTGATCGAGCAGCCCGCGGAGCGGGCGTATCGAGATCCACCCCGCCCGCGGGCCGAGCGCAGGCTCAGCCCAGGCGGACGCCGAGCAGCGCGTCGATCGCGTCGCGGAGGAGGGCGGGATCGTCGACGCCGCCGGCGATCGCCTCGTCGAGCACCGCGAGCGCACCCGGGGTGTCCAGGTCCACCGCGAGCACGGCGCGCAGGCGCTCGAGCACGTCCGCGGCCGACGCCGCTCCGATCGAGGCGAGCGACGACTCCCACCGTGCGAGGCGGGCCTCGGCGGCGGGCAGGTCCTCGGGCAGCCACTCCCAGTCGGAGCGGTAGTGGTGCGCCAGCAGCGCCAGGCGGATCGCGCGCGGGTCCGTCCCCTGCGCCCGCAGCCGCGACACGAGGACGAGGTTGCCGAGCGACTTGCTCATCTTCTCGCCCTGGTACGCGACCATGCCGGCGTGCGCGTAGGCGCGGGCGAGCGGACGACCGGACAGCGAGGCGGCGTGCGCGGCGGAGAACTCGTGGTGCGGGAAGATCAGATCGCTCCCGCCGCCCTGCAGCGTGAACTCCGGTCCGAGGCGGTCGAGCGCGATCACCGAGCACTCGATGTGCCATCCCGGGCGGCCCCGGCCGACGGCGGCGTCCCACGCGGGCTCGCCCGCGCGCTCGGCGCGCCACAGCAGCGGATCGAGCGGGTCGCGCTTGCCTGCGCGGTCGGGGTCTCCCCCGCGCTGCGCGAAGAGCTCGGCCATGGTCGCGGCGTCGAGGTCGCTCTCGCTCCCGAGGCGCCAGACGTCGCTCTCGCCGGCGGCGATGTCGTAGTAGAGGTCCTCGCCGCCGTCGACGGCGGCCTCGGGGGTGGCGACGCGGTACGCGACCCCGGTGCGCTCGAGGCGGGCGACCGCCTCCGCGATGGGCGCGATCGTCTCGGTGACACCGTCGTAGTGGTCGGGCGGCAGGATCCGCAGCGCGGTCATGTCGCCGCGGAACAGCTCGACCTGCTCCTCCGCGAGGTCGCGCCAGTCCACGCCGTCGCGCGTCGCCCGCTCGAGCAGCGGATCGTCGACGTCCGTCACGTTCTGGGCGTAGAGCACCGAGTAGCCGGCGTCGCGCCAGAGACGCTGCACCGTGTCGAAGGCGAGGTAGGTCGAGGCGTGGCCGAGGTGCGTCGCGTCGTACGGGGTGATGCCGCAGACGTAGAGGCGGGCGGTGCCCTCGTCCGCGACGAGCTCGACGGGCGCGCCCGTCGCGGTGTCGTGCACGGCGGGCACGGGTCCGCGGCCGGGCAGGGCCGGCACGGCCGGAGCGTTCCAGGTGCGCATCTAGGCGGCGAGGAGGCCCGTGCTCAGCGCGACCATGAGGACGACGCCGAGGACGATGCGGTAGATCACGAACGGCAGGAAGCTGCGGCGCGAGATGTAGCTCATGAAGAAGGCGATCACGACGAAGCCGACCACGAAGGCCACGATCGTCGCGACGAGCGTCTCGAGACCGCCGACCTGGATCTGGTTGGGCAGGATCTCCGGGTCGCTGATGCTCTTGTACAGCTGGTACAGACCGCTGCCGAAGACGGCGGGGATCGCGAGGAGGAAGGAGTAGCGGGCCGCGGCCTTCCGCTCGTAGCCCATGAAGAGGCCGGCCGTGATGGTGCCGCCGGAGCGCGAGACGCCGGGGACGAGGGCGAGCGCCTGCGCGCCACCGAAGATGAGGCCGTCGCGGACGTTCAGGTCGCGCAGGCGGCGCTTCTTCGCGCCCACCGCGTCGGCGATGCCGAGCAGGATGCCGAAGACGATCAGCGTGGTGGCGACGACCCAGAGCGAGCGGAGAGTGGTCTCGATCTGGTCCTGGAAGAGCAGGCCGAGCACGATGATCGGGAGGCTGCCGACGATGATCAGCCAGCCCATCCGGGCGTTCGCGTCGGTGCGCGGGACCTTGCCGACCAGCGACCGGCACCAGTTCGACACGATCTTCACGATGTCGCGCCAGAAGTAGATGATGACCGCGGTCTCGGTGCCCAGCTGCGTGATGGCGGTGAACGCCGCGCCGGTGTCCTTGCCGTCCAGTCCGGGGAGCAGCTCGCTCACGATCCGGAGGTGGGCGCTGGAGGAGATGGGGAGGAATTCCGTCAGACCCTGGACGAGTCCCAGGATCAGCGCTTCGAGCAGGCCCATGCGTCACTTTCGAGGAGGGCTGGGGCGTCGTCGGCCAGCAGGCGGTCGGTGGTGGTCGTCGATCTGACCATCAGGATCGCAGGAGGAGATCGGTCAGGACCTTCCTGCCAAACACTAGTGCGTCGAGTGGAACCCGCTCATCGATCCCGTGGAACAGCGCCGGGAAGTCGAGCGAGCCCGGCAGCTGGAGCGGCGCGAAGCCGTAGCCGGTGATGCCGATCGTCGAGAGAGCCTTGTTGTCGGTGCCCCCGGACAGGAGGTACGGCAGCACCTCGGCCTCGGGGTCGAAGCGGCGGAGCGAGGCCGCCATGCTCTCCACGAGCGGTCCGGCGAAGGGGACCTCGAGCCCGATGTCGCGGTGCTGCACCAGGATCTCGACGTGCTCGCCCGCGAGGACCTTCAGACGCTCGAGCACCGCGTCCTCCTCGCCGGGGAGCACGCGGACGTCGATGGTCGCCTCCGCGGTGTCCGGGATGACGTTGGCCTTGTAGCCGGCGGAGAGCATCGACGGGTTCGCGGTGGTGCGCAGCGTCGCCGCGATGAAGCGCGAGGCGGTGCCGGTCGCGAGCGCCAGCTCCTCCGGAGTGCTGCGCTGCGGGTCGTGGCCGAGGATGCGGGCGACCTCGCCGAGCAGCTCGCGGGTGGTGTCGGTGAGGCGGGTGGGCCACTCCTCGCTGCCGATGCGGGCGATCGCCTGGGCGAGGCGGGTGACGGCGTTCTCGCCGTTGATCTGCGAGCCGTGCCCGGCCGTGCCGCGGGCGCGCAGGGTGAGCCAGAGCAGCGCCTTCTCGCCGGTCTGCACGAGGTAGGCGCGCTTGCCGCCGAGCTCGATCGAGTAGCCGCCGACCTCGCTGATCGCCTCGGTCGCGCCGGCGAAGAGCTCGGGACGGGTCTTGACGAGGTGGCCGGAGCCGCGGACGCCGCCCGCCTCCTCGTCGGCGAAGAAGGCGATGACGAGGTCGCGCGAGGGCTTCCGGCCACCGCCGAGGATGTCGCCGAGGGAGGCGAGGATCATCGCGTCCATGTTCTTCATGTCGACCGCGCCGCGGCCCCAGAGCATGCCGTCCTTGATGACGCCGCCGAACGGATCGACGCTCCAGTTGTCCGCGATCGCCGGGACGACGTCGAGGTGCCCGTGCACGACGAGGGCGCCGCGCTCGCGGTCCTCCCCCGCCACCCGGGCGACGACGCTGGTGCGGCCGGGATCGGAGTCGATCAGCTCGGGCTCGAGGCCGAGGTCGCGCAGGCGGGCGGCGACGTACTCCGCCGCCTCGCGCTCGGGCTCGGCCTTGCCGTCGCCGTAGTTGCTGGTGTCGAAGCGGATGAGGTCCCGCGCGATGATCGCGGTCTCGTCGAGATCCGACTCGGAGGGGGCGGCGGCGCTGTCGGAGGACGTCATGCCCCCACGCTAGCGGGCGGGCTCGAGGCACCCCTCTCCCCCGGTGTCATCCGAGGCGTTCGAACCGTGCTAATGTCTTCTTCGGCCGCGGAAACGCAGGCCGGAAACAACACTCGTCCGGGTGGCGGAAATGGCAGACGCGCTAGCTTGAGGTGCTAGTGCCCGTATAGGGCGTGGGGGTTCAAGTCCCCCCTCGGACACACGCAGAACCCCTCGATCTCATGGAGATCGGGGGGTTCTTCTCGTTGGTGGCGGCGGATCGTGCATCCGTGACCGCGAGCGATGCGGTCAGAGGTCGAGAAGACCTTGAGCCGTGCTCCAGACGGTGTCGCTCGTCGCATCGTCCAGGTCGGTGTCGACGAGCCTCTCCAGCAGGAGTTCCGGGTCGATGAGACCGTGCCGGACCAGGGCGGAGACGAAGGACCGGTCCTTGTCCCGGTTCGCGACAAGCTTCGCCACGCACAGGTCGTGCGGGTCGAGGCACCAGCCGATCCGCCCGCGGGTGTTGTCGTTCTGCACTCGAAGGAGACGGCCCTCCCAGCCGCGAGGCAGGACCGCCGTCCTCCGGCCGACGCCGTCCAAGTGGAACCCGTGCGTGGCGTCGAACGAGGACAGCTCGCCGGCGACTCCGCTGAGTCTCGTCGCCAGCGTTTCACTGTCGGTGTCGTTCAGCGGGAGGACGTCGAGCTCGTTCGATGCCGTCGCCTCGACGGGCAGCTCCGACTCGCTCCAGGTGCCCAGCACCGACTGGGAGCCGATGATGATCACCTCGTCGGCCTGGATGATCTCCGTCGCTGCGCGGATCCCGTGCTCCAGCTCGGCCCGGTTCACGCGCTCGCCTCGAGCAGCGCCGATCGCTCCTCGTCGGGGATCAGCCCGGCGAGCGGTGACACGGAGCGCAGGTCGTGAGCGTGCTCCGTCTCCACGAGCAGGGCCTCGATCTGCGTGGAGAGAGGACTACGGAGCAGCTCTGCCCACTCGTCCAGCCACTCGTGCGCATCCCCGCGGACCTTGCCTCGCAGTTGCTCGAGCCGTGCTTCCGCCCGAGGACGGAAGTCCGGAGAGCGGTCGAGGAGTTCCAGCGCGGCGCGGTGGAGCTGGACGGAGCGAGTGGTCTCGCGACGCAGTGACCGATCACGGTCGCGACGATCCGCCTCGACCTCGGCCAAGACAGCCGCATGGGAGGGGAGGGCGCGCCTCAGGAGACGACGCGCGGCGAGCGCCGTCGTCCGGTCGGTCCGTCGCGCGAGCGCGGCGATGCTCAGACCGATCGGCACCGGTCCCTCGCTGACGAACGGCCACCGCTCATCGGGGACGTGATGAAGGATCACGGAAGTCGATGACGGGCCCGCTGCGGCGACCTCTTCTCGCAGCTGAGCCTTCAGCCGGACGGAGACGAGCAGCTCGAGGCGGCTGACGTCGCGCGGGCCCGCTCGGGGGTCCGATGCTCCGACGGGGAGCAGCTCCCGCTCCCCCCGCAGCTGGTCGACGAGTTCCGTGGGAAGCTCCAGGGACTCCGGCGGCAGAAGCTCGGCGGTCCACGAGCGCGTCACCGCCACAGGATCCTCCGCGCTCTCGAGCCGCTGGATCATCCGGGTGATGCGACTCCGCTCGGACCTCGTCAGGGCCGGGTCCACAGCACCCGAGAGCGCGGCGACGAGTCCCCACGCCATCCGGTCGCCGAGCGGGCGAGACACGCGCGGCGATGGGACGTCCTGATTACCCCTGATGACATGCACGCCTCCGACCTTCTCGGCCCGGATGCGCCCCTCAGCGATGAGCTGACGGATGCGCGCCGCACTGACGCCGCGCTCTCGCGCGACATCGGCGACGGACTTCAACTCTTGCTCGGTCATGGAACAAACTCTATCGATACCGCAAGGGAAGTGCACCGCTCGATTTCGGCGAACGCGAACACAGCAGTGCGGAGTCGAGCACCGAGGGTCCGCTCCCTTGACCTTCGACAGCGTCGCTCCTAGGCTCTCGCCGGGTGAGAAACCGAATGAAACAGTTTCTTTTTCTTTTGTGCAGGTCTCACCTCTCACCCGGCGTCGTGCCGGATGCCTCGAACGAACGGACGCACCATGACGACCACCTCCTTCACCTCCGGCTGGACGGTCCGGGCGCCGCGCGGGCCGTTCGCTGCCGTGCAGGGCGGGGTCGACGACTCCGTCGCGGTGACGCTGCCGCACGACGCGCTCCGCGACGCCGAGCGCTCGCCGGATGCGGTCTCCCAGGGCGGGACCGCCTACTACCCGGGCGGTGCCTACAGCTACGTCACGACGTTCGAGGTGCCGGCGGAGTGGGCGGGCAAGGTCGTACGGCTGGAAGTGCAGGGCGCGTACCGGCACGCGATGGTGTTCCTCAACGACGAGTTCGCGGGGAACCGCGCCGACGGCTTCGCGCGCTTCTTCGTGGAGTTGACCCCGTTCCTCCGCTTCGGCGAGACGAACACGCTGCGGATCGAGGTCCGCTCGGGCCAGGACTCTCGCTGGTACGCCGGCGCCGGTCTGCACCGGCCGGTGCTGCTGCACGTCGACGAGCCCGTGCACATCGAGCCGGACGGCGTGCGGATCACGACCGTGCGCGTCGAGGACGACCAGGCCGTCGTCGAGGTCGCGACGAGCATCGTCAACCGCGGGCTCACGACGTCGTCGCTCACAGTGTCGACCGAGCTCACCGGGCCGGCCGGCGACGTCGTGGAGAGCGCGACGACACCGGTCACCGTCGCCCCCGGCCGCACCGCCCTCGTGCGCCAGCGCCTCTACGTGCAGGAGCCCGCCCTCTGGAGCGTCGACTCCCCCGCCCTGCACAGCGCCCGCACGAGCATCGGCGTCGGCGACGAGGTGGTCACCGTGCACGGCATCCGGACCGTCACCATCGACCCGCGGAAGGGGCTGCGGATCAACGGCGAGAGCGTGCTGCTGCGCGGCGCCTGCATCCACAGCGACAACGGCGTCCTCGGCGCCGCCTCGATCGCCCGTGCGGAGGAGCGCCGGATCCAGCTGCTCAAGGAGGCCGGCTTCAACGCGATCCGCATGGCGCACAACCCCGCCTCGCCGTCGATGCTCGACGCCTGCGACCGCCTCGGCATGCTCGTGATGGACGAGGCCTTCGACATGTGGGTCCGCGGCAAGACGCACCACGACCACTCGCTCGACTTCGCGCAGTGGTGGCGGGCCGATCTGGAGTCGCTGGTCGCGAAGGACTACAACCACCCCAGCGTGATCCTCTACTCGATCGGCAACGAGATCGTCGAGGTCGGCACCCCGCACGGCGCAGTGCTGGCCCGGGATCTCGCCGAGCACGTGCGCGCGCTCGACCCGACCCGCCCCGTCACCAACGGCGTGAACCCGACGCTGGCGGTGCTCGACGAGCTGGACAGCATCCTCGCCTCGGAGCAGGGGCTGAACGAGCTGATGGGCGAGGCCGGTGCCGGGATGATGGCGGCGATCGGCTCCTCCGACGCCGTCACCCGCCGCACCGCGGAGTCGAGCGCGGCGGTCGACGTGCTCGGACTGAACTACGCCGACGGCCGCTATGCGAGCGACGCGGAGCTGTTCCCGCAGCGTGTGATCGTCGGGTCCGAGACGTTCCCCTCGCAGATCGGCGAGCTGTGGCCGAAGGTGCTGGCGAACCCGAACGTGATCGGCGACTTCACCTGGACCGGCTGGGACTACCTCGGCGAGGTCGGCATCGGCGCCACCTCCTACGCGGAGGACCCGACGGCGAACGGCGCGCTGGAGCGCGAGTACCCGTACCTGACGGCGTGGTGCGGCGATCTCGACATCACCGGGTGGCGGCGACCCGCCTCCTACTACCGCGAGATCGTCTTCGGGCTGCGCTCGGAGCCGGCGATCGCGGTCGTCCGACCGGAGCGGCACGGGCAGACGGTGACGATGCAGTCGCCCTGGGCGTGGAGCGACTCGGTCGACTCCTGGACATGGCCCGGCTTCGAGGGCTCCCCCGTGACCGTCGAGGTGGCGGCGGACGCGGACGAGGTGGCGCTGCTGGTCGACGGCATCGAGGTGGGGCGCTCGGCCGCCGGGGCGGTGCGGCCGATGCTGGCGTCGATCGAGACGGTCTACCGGCCGGGCACGCTGACCGCGATCGCGTACCGGTCCGGGAGCGAGACGGGGCGCAGCTCGCTCGTCTCGGCGTCCGGGTCTGCGGTGCTGACCGCGACGGCGGACCGGACGCAGCTGCGGGCGGACGACACCGACCTCGCATACATCGCAATCGAGCTGCGCGATGCGGGCGGCGTGCTGGTCACCGGCGCTGACCGCGTCGTCTCGGTCACCGTCGAGGGCGCGGGCGTGCTCGCGGGCTTCGGAAGCGGGGCACCCGCCACCACCGAGCGCTTCGACGCCGCATCGCGGACGACGTTCGACGGCCGCGCACTCGCCGTGGTCCGTCCGACCGGCTCGGGGCCGATCACGGTGCTCGTCTCCTCCGACGGACTCGACGACGTCCGGATCGAGCTCTCCGCGAGCTGAAGATCGCCAGCGCAGGCTCTTCCCTTGCGCGGGCGGCGCGTCCCGTGCTGATCGAGTAGCCCGCAGAGCGGGCGTATCAAGATCCACCCTCACCAGAAGCGGAGTCTGCAGACCCGCCGTGCTGAGGACGGTGGGTCTCGATACGCCCCTGCGGGGCTCCTCGACCAGCAGGGGCGCGTCAGGCGGCGACGACTCCGGCGGGCGACCAGCCGAGGGCCGGGGCGATCGACTCGGCGACGGTCCGCAGCAGGCGCGCGTTGTACTCGACGCCGAGCTGGTTGGGGACGGTGAGCAGGAGGGTGTCGGCCTCCTGGACGGCGACGTCGGCGGCGAGCTCCTCGGCGAGGCGGTCGGGCTCGCCGGTGTAGCTGCGGCCGAAGCGGGCGCGGACGCCCTCGAGGGAGGCGACCTGGTCGCGCTCGCCGCGGCCGCCGAAGTAGAGGCGGTCGAGGTCGGTCGTGATCGGGAGGACGCTGCGCGACACGGAGACGCGCGGCGACCGCTCCCAGCCGGCCTCCGCCCAGGCCGAGCGGTACTCGCGGATCTGCCGCGCCTGGAGCTCGTCGAAGGGGATGCCCTCCTCCTCGAGCAGGAGCGTGGAGGACTGCAGGTTCATGCCCTGCTCGGCCGCCCAGCGCGCCGTGGCGAAGCTGCCGGCGCCCCACCAGATGCGGTCCTCGAGGCCCGGGGAGCGGGGCTCGATCGCGAGCGGGCTCGACATCCCGGTGCGCGCGGGATCGGTCTCGGCGACGGCGGCGCCGGACAGCGCCTCGCGGAAGAGCTGGACCTTGCGGCGCGCGAGGTCCGCGTCGGTCGTGCCCTCCGAGGGGACGTAGCCGAACGCCTCGGAGCCGCGCAACGCGGTCTCGGGCGATCCCCGGCTCACGCCGAGCTCGAGCCGGCCGCCGGAGATGAGGTCGGTCGCGGCCGCCTCCTCCGCCATGTAGAGCGGGTTCTCGTAGCGCATGTCGATGACGCCGGTGCCGATCTCGATCCGGCGGGTGCGTGCGGCGATCGCGGCCAGGAGCGGGAACGGCGAGGCCAGCTGCGGAGCGAAGTGGTGGACGCGGACGTAGGCGCCGTCGATGCCGATCTCCTCGGCCGCCTCCGCGAGCTCGATGGTCTGCAGGAGGACGTCGCGCGCAGTGTGCGTCAGCGACCCCTCGACGGACTGGTAGTGGCCGAAGGAGAGGAAGCCGATGCGGGAGACCATGCCTGCTCCAGCGTCGGTGGCGCTCCGGCTATTCCCGGCGGCGGAGGACCCGGAGCGCGTCCGTCCGGCTCAGCTCGCCTCGAAGTCGGCGGAGACGGAGGCCGAGACCTCGATGTCCTCCGGCTTCAGCGTCAGCTCCTCCTGCCCCTTGAAGGCCATGGCGCGGCTCATCACGGCCGAGCCGCCCTCGATCCGGGTGTGCGGGCGCAGCCCCGGCTCGAAGAGCGTGAGCACGCGGGGCTCACCGAGGCCGAGGGCGGAGGCGTAGGCGGCGGCGCGCTCGCGGGCGTCGCGCACCGCGGCCACCCGCACCTCGCGCTCGGCGCTCGCGCGCCGGGCGGCGGTGACGTCCCAGTCGACCCCGGCGACGGTGATGCCGGGGGCCTCCGAGACGGAGGAGACCCAGCGCCCGAGGGCGTCGAAGTCCCGGTACTTGACCCGGACGCTCGCGGCGGCGACGTGGAACGGCTCGGTGACGTCGGAGTCCTTGAGGTACCGCTGGATCGTCGAGACGGAGACCTGATCGGCCGACCACCAGGTCGCCGCGCCGGACGCCTGCTCGGCGCGGGCCTCCTCGCGCACTCGCGCGTGCAGAGCCGTCACTTCGGCGAGCGCCTGGGAGCGCGAGCGCGACTCGCGGCGGATCTCGAGGCGGACGGTGCCGCGTTCGGCGGGGTGGAAGTGCTGGGCGATCCCGGCGACGGTGATGGTGACCATGGCCTCATGGTGCCCCATCGGGCTGCGTCGGAGGTGCGGGCCGGACCCCGGGGTCAGCGGTGCAGGCCGAGGGCGCCGCGGAGGCGGTCGGCGAGCGAGAGCTCGATCGCGAGGTTGCTGAGGAGCTGGTCGCGGTGGGCGCCGCGCGCGGGCGGGACGACGGCGCCGGTGCGCGGGTCGGTGGTGCCGCGCAGGGCGCGCTCGCAGTCGGCGATCGTCTTCTCGATCAGCTCGAGGCGGCGGGCCAGCCGGTCCGACTGGTAGTGCTCGCTCGAGATGGGTCCGTCGAAGGGGTGGCGGGTGGTGGGGGTCGTGAGGGTCGCGGTGGCGATTGCTGCTGCACTCATGCTGATCCGATCCGTCGGGGCGCGTGGTGGGCGCCGTTCGTGTGGGACACAGGACAGCACGGGCGTCCGCCACCGGCGAGATCGGTGACACGATGCGCGCAGTGCTGGCACGAATCGTGCAGATACCTGGCGCGATTCGTTTTCCATGGCGCGAATCGTCCTAGCGAGCGGCCGCCGCTCGTCGAGCTCTCAGTCGCGGAAGACGACCAGCTGCTCGTTGCCGACGATCGCGAGGGTCCGGACGAGGCGGGTGTAGCGCTCGACGAGCTCCTCGACGGCGGCGCCCTGGCCGACCAGCGCGGCGATGCTCTCGGCGGGGAAGAGCGAGACGATCTCCATCGCGACCGCCCGGCCGTGCTCGAAGGAGAGGGCACGGGCGTACTCCAGGGCACGGGTCAGCTGCGGGCGGTCTCCCTCGGAGGTGATCGCCGCGGGATCGGCGTCGGCGGCGTGCGCGAGGACGGCGACGAACACCCGGGCGATCTCGTCGACCCGCAGGGCCCTGACCAGCGTGAGGAGGCGCGAGGACACCCGCGACACCCCGCGTGCCAGAAGCTCGCCGCTGAGGGCGCGCACCTCGATCACGTCGCCGCCGACGAAGTCGCCGGAGACGCGCTTGATGCCGGACGCGAACAGGCTCGAGCCGGACGCGATGCTGCGCTCGGCCTCGAGGTTGATCTCGACCCGGCCGCGCGAGGTCGCGACGCCGGAGATCCAGCGCTGCTCGACCGCGGGGTGGGCGTGCACGGCGCGGACGAGGGTGCCCGGGCCGGGACCGTCGATGGCGCCGAGGATGACCTCGGGCGTGCGGGCACCGGCGATGCGGGTCGAGACGCCGTTGTGCGCGGCGAGCTCGGCGGCCTTGAGCTTGGAGCGGATGCCTCCGCGGCCCGTCCCGCCCTTCTGCACGCCGATGCCGCGCAGCTCCGTGATCCCGAGCTCGTCGAGGTGCACGCCCTCCGCGATGCTGCCGGCGAAGACGCCGGGGACGTCGGTGAGCAGCAGCAGCAGATCCGCGCCGAGGAGCATCGCGAGGCCGCCGGCGACGCCGTCGTTGTCGGAGCCGGCGGAGTCGATGGTGTCGTTGCCGTTGACGATCGGCACGACCCCCGCGTCCAGGGCGTGACGGATCGCCTCCGCGACGTGCGCCATCTGCCGGGGTGAGGCGAGATCGGACTCGCCGATCAGGATCTGCGCGACGAGCGAGCCGGAGAGCTCGGCCACCGAGCGGTAGAAGCCCATCAGCACGGTCTGGCCGACGGCGGCGGCGAGGCGCGGGCTGATCGGGGCGTCCTGCGAGCGGGCGAAGAGCGCGCGACCGGAGGAGACGGCGCCGGAGGAGACCAGGACGACGTCCCAGCCGAGGGCGCGGGCGCTGAACGCGCTCTCCAGGGCGCTGGCGAGGAGCACCGGGTCCGGCCCGGACTGCTTGGTGACCGAGCTCGAGCCCATCTTGACCACGAGGGTCCGCCGCGGCGCCGGGAGGGAGGCGGGGTTCTCGGCGGCGGCGTCGGGCAGGGCGTCGGACATGGCTCCCATGGTAGGGGCGCGCTCGCGACGGACCCGCCCGATTTCCCTAGTACTGGTCGGTTTTCGGCGTATCCTTCTCGCGGAGCCGACGAGGGCTCCCCTTCGGAAGGACGCCCCCATGACATCGACGTCATCCCCCGCCGGCGCACAGCTCGACCAGCAGGTCGACCGCCGCTATCTCGATCCCCTGCGCCCTGTCGCCGAGCGGGTCGAGATCCTCCTCGGCCAGATGACGCTCGAGGAGAAGGCCGGGCTGTTCTTCCAGACCATGGTCGTGATGGGCGAGGGCGGAGCGCTCGCCGAGGACGGCGCGTTCGGGCTGCCCTCGACCGCGACGATGGTCCTCGAGAAGCGGATGTCGCACTTCAATCTGCTCGGCGGCGGGACCGCCACGGCGCGCGAGCTCGCCGAGTGGCACAACCGCGTCCAGGAGATGGCCTCCTCGAGCCGGCTCGGGATCCCCGTGACGCTCTCCACCGATCCGCGCCACTCCTTCACCGACAACCCCGGCACCGGGGCGCAGGCCGAGGCGTTCTCGCAGTGGCCGGAGCCGCTCGGTCTCGCCGCGATCGGCGACGAGGACCTCGTCGAGCGCTTCGGCGACATCGCGCGCCAGGAGTACCTCGCCGTCGGCCTGCGCGTGGCGCTGCACCCGCAGATCGACCTGGCGACGGAGTCGCGCTGGGCGCGGCAGGTCGGCACCTTCGGCGAGGACGCCGAGCTCACCGGGCGGCTCGGCGCCGCCTACATCCGCGGCTTCCAGGGCGAGGCACTCGGGGCGCAGTCGGTCGCGACGATGACCAAGCACTTCCCCGGCGGCGGGCCGCAGAAGGACGGGGAGGACCCGCACTTCCCCTACGGCCGCGAGCAGGTCTACCCGGGCGGCAACGCCGAGTACCACCTGCAGCCCTTCGTGAAGGCCTTCGAGGCGGGCACGAGCCAGATCATGCCCTACTACGGCATGCCGGTCGGGACCGAGCACGAGGAGGTCGGCTTCGGCTTCAACCGCTCGGTGATCACGGGGCTGCTGCGCGAGCGGTTCGGCTTCGACGGCATCGTCTGCACGGACTGGGGGCTGCTCTCGGACTCGGACATCATGGGCGACCACCACGTCGCGCGCGCCTGGGGCGTGGAGCACCTGTCGGTGCCGGAGCGGATGGCGAAGGCCCTCGAGGCCGGTGTCGACCAGTTCGGCGGCGAGTCGATCCCGGAGACGCTGATCGCCCTGGTGGAGGACGGGACGGTCGCCGAGGAGCGGCTGGACGTGTCCGTGCGGCGGCTGCTGCGGGAGAAGTTCGTGCTCGGGCTGTTCGACTCGCGCTCGGTCGACGCGGCGGCGGCGGAGGCGGTGGTCGGCTCGGCGGAGTTCCGGTCGGCGGGCGAGGCGGCCCAGCGCGCGGCGATCACGGTGCTCGCGCACGACGGCGTCCTGCCGGCGCGGCGGGGCCTCCGGCTCTACGTCGAGGGGATCGATCCGGCGGTCGCCGGGGAGTACGGCGCCGTCGTCGACACGCCCGACGAGGCGGAGCTCGCGGTGCTCCGGCTGCAGGCGCCCTTCGAGCGGCGTGCGACGGCGTTCGAGAACGTCTTCCACGCGGGCTCGCTCGACTTCCCCGACGAGGTCCTCGAGCACGTGCGGACCGTGGCGGCGCAGGTGCCGACGGTCGTCGACGTCTTCCTGGACCGGCCGGCGATCCTCACTCCGCTGGTCGATTCCGCCGCGGCGCTGCTCGGCGACTTCGGCGCGTCGGGGGCGGCGGTGCTCGACGTGGTGTTCGGAGTGTCGGAGGCCCGTGGAACACTGCCGATGGACCTTCCGCGCTCGATGGCCGCGGCGGCGGCCCGGCGGCCGGACGTGCCGTTCGACACCGTGGATCCGCTGTTCCGCTTCGGTCACGGACTGCGCGTGACGGGGTCCGCGGCGGGGTAGAACGGCGGGCCCGGGGCTCCTCCACAGGGGGAGCTCCCGGGCCCTCTCCACCGGTCCGGCACCCGGCGCGGCGGATGTCGGTGGCGATTGACATACTCGAACACATGTTCGAACATGGGTTGATGAGCCCCCCTTCACAGCACCCCTCCCCGGGGGTCGCCGACACCGCGGAACCGCTGCTGCGGCAGCTCGCGTCGGTGAAGGAGCTGCAGTCGCGGATCCGCGACATGCAGGCGACGACGCTCGAGTCGAAGAGCCTGGCGACGCTGCCGGCGTTCGCCTCCGTGCTGCCCGGCGGCTCGCTCAAGCAGGGCGCCGCCTACTCGGTCGAGGGCTCGATGAGCCTGGCGATGGGGCTGCTGGCCGGTCCGTCGTCCGAGGGCTCCTGGTGCGGCGTCGTGGGCGTCCCCGAGTTCGGTGCCGAGGCGGCGGCGGGCCTCGGGATCGACCTCGAGCGGCTCGTGCTCGTGCCCTCCCCCGCCGAGCACTGGCTGACGGTCACCGCGGCCCTGGTCGACGTCCTCACCGTCGTGCTCACCCGCCCGCCCGCCTCCGTCTCCTCGGCCGACGTCTCCCGCCTGGGGGCGCGGCTGCGCCAGCGCGGGGCGGCGCTCGTCGTCCTCGGCGAGTGGCCGCAGGCGGAGGCGCGGCTCAGCATCCGCAGCAGCCGCTGGGAGGGGCTCGGTGCCGGGCACGGCTACCTGCGCACCCGCGAGGCGCTCGTCGACGTCGTCGGCCGCGCCGGGACGCGGGTGCGCACCGTGCGGATGAGCATGCCCGGCACCGGACGTCCCTTCGGCGTGCTCGGCGGGCCCTCGCGCCTGCAGGAGCGCACCCTGCACGAGCGGGCGGTGTGAGATGAGCCGTACTGCAGGCGCTCTCGAGCTGCGCCGCACGATCCTCGTCTGGTGCCCCGACTGGCCCCTGCTGGCCGCCGCGGCGGACGCGGGTCTCGACGCGGAGACCCCGCTCGCGCTCACCGAGAAGAGCCGGGTGTTCGCCTGCTCCCCCGGAGCGCGGGCCGAGGGTGTGCGGCGCGGGATGCGGATCCGGGAGGCGCAGTCGCGCTGCACCGGTCTCGCCGTCCTCCCCTACGACCCCGTGCTCGACCACCGCGCCTTCGAGCCGCTCGTCCAGGCGCTGGAGGAGATCACGCCGGGTGTGCAGCTGATCCGGCCCGGGCTCTGCGCGATCCGCGCCCGAGGGCCGCGCCGCTACTACGGCAGCGAGCAGTCGGCGGCCGAGGCGGTGCTGAGCCGGCTCGCCGAGCTGGGCGTGCCCCTGGCGCGCGCCGGGATCGCCGACGGCCTCTTCGCCTCCGAGCTCGCGGCCAAGCACTCCGGTACCGCGGTGGCGATCGTGCCGGCCGGCGAGAGCGCCGCCTTCCTGGCGCCCCTGCCGCTCGACGCGCTCGAGACCGAGGCGGTCGGGGCGGCGCGCACCCGCACGACAGGCAAGGGCGAGGACCTCATCGCGCTGCTGCGCCGACTGGGCGTGCGGACGCTCGGCGCCTTCGCGCAGCTGCCGCGCGACGACGTCTCCGCGCGCTTCGGCCCCGACGGCGCACGGGCGCACGTGCTGGCCTCGGGTGCCGAGACCGAGACGGTCGTCCCGCGGCTCCCTCCCGAGCGGCTCGACCGCGTTCTCGAGTTCGAGCCGCCGCTGGACCGGATCGACCAGGCGGCCTTCGCCTTCCGCGTCCCGGCGGAGGAGTTCGTCGCCGGGCTCACCCGGGCTCAGCTGGTGGCGACCGCGATCAGGATCGAGGTCGTCAGCGACCGGGGCGAGGTGTCCTCGCGCAGCTGGCTGCACCCGCGCTGGTTCACCCCCGGCGACGTCGTCGACCGCGTGCGCTGGCAGCTCCAGGGCAACGGTGCCATCGACGCCGGGCTCGGCTCGCCGATCGCGCGGCTGTCGGTCGAGCCGGAGGCGGTCGACGCGATCGGCAATCACGAGCAGGGCCTCTGGGGCACGGCGCCGGAGGAGCGGGTGCACCACGGCCTCAGCCGCGTGCAGAGCATGCTCGGGCACGAGGCCGTCGTGACCGCGTCGGTGGGCGGGGGCCGGTCGCTGCGCGACCGCCAGCACCTGATCCCCTGGGGGGACAGGGAGCCGGGCGACGCCCGGCCCCGCGGGCTGCCGTGGCCCGGGGCGCTGCCGCCGCCCCTGCCGCCCACGGTCTTCGCCGAGCCGGCGGCCGTCCTGGTGCGCGGGCCCCGCGGCGAGACGGTCTCGGTCGACGACCGCGGCTCCCTCACCTCCGTCCCCGCCTACTTCGCGCCCGGCTCCTCGCAGGCCCGCCTGCAGCCGGTGACGGGCTGGGCCGGCCCCTGGCCGATCGACGAGCGGTGGTGGGACGCCCGCACGGCCGTCCGCTACGACCGCTTCCAGGTCGTCGACTCCGACGGCGTCGCCTGGCTGCTGCTCTGCCTCGACGGCGAGTGGGCGGCCGAGGCCCGCTACGACTGACTCCCCCGGCCGCCGACGGCCGCGATCCGATCCTCCCGAGCACGACGACCGAAGGAGCCTCCGATGGGCTGGAACAACCCCCCGATCCCCTGGTCGGAGTTCGAGCGCCGCCTCTCCAGCACGACGCGGAGCGACGGCACGACCGTCCGCGGCGACGGCGGCGACAGCCCGGCGTGGTCGCACAAGCGCCCCGCCTACACCCCGGGCGCCGACGTCCGGCCGCCGGACGAGAAGGTGCCCTACGCCGAGCTGCACGCGCACTCGCACTTCAGCTTCCTCGACGGTGCCAGCAAGCCGGAGGACCTGATCGAGGAGGCCGTCCGCCTCGGCATCGACACCCTCGCCCTCACCGACCACGACGGGCTCTACGGGATCGTCCGCATGGCGGAGGCCGCCCAGGACCACGGCGTCCGCACCGCCTTCGGCGCCGAGCTCTCGCTCGGGCTCCGCGCCCCGCAGAACGGCGTCGCCGACCCGGAGGGCACGCACCTGCTGGTCCTCGCCCGCCGCGAGGAGGGCTACCACCGGCTCGCGCGCGCGATCACCACCGCCCAGCTGGCGGGGGCCGAGAAGGGCAAGCCGAGCTACGACCTCGAGGAGCTCGCCCGGGCCGCCGAGGGCCACTGGATCGTGCTGACCGGCTGCCGCAAGGGAGCCGTCCGCCAGGCCCTGGTCGCGAGCGGCGAGGCGGCGGCCGAGGAGGAGGTGCGCGAGCTCGTCGCCCTGTTCGGCGCCCGCAACGTCCTGGTCGAGCTCTTCGACCACGGCGATCCGCTCGCCTCCCTGCACAACGACCAGCTCGCCGGCATCGCCGAGCGACTGCAGCTGCGCCTCGTCGCCACCGGCAACGTGCACTACGCCCGGCCCGAGGACCGCCCGCTCCAGACCGCGCTGGCCGCGGTCCGCGCCCGGCGGAGCCTCGACGAGATGGACGGCTGGCTGCCCGCTGCCGGCGGCGCGCACCTGCGCTCGGGCACCGAGATGGCCGAGCGCTTCTCCCGCTACCCCGGCTCGGTCGAGAACACCGTGCTGGTCGCGGACGAGATCGCCTTCGAGCTCGGCCGGGTGCGCCCCCGGCTCCCCCGGCAGGACGTGCCCGAGGGGCACACCCCGATGAGCTGGCTGCGCCACCTGGTGCAGCTGGCGGTGCCGACGAAGTACCCGGGCGCCGACTCCGACGTGCACGAGCGCCTCGAGAAGGAGCTCGCGGTGATCGAGGCCAAGGACTTCCCCGGCTACTTCCTCATCGTCCACGACATCGTGCACTTCGCGAAGGGCCGCGGGATCCTCTGCCAGGGCCGGGGCTCGGCCGCCAACTCGGCGGTCTGCTACGTCCTCGGCATCACCGCGGTCGACTCGATCTTCTACGGACTGCCCTTCGAGCGGTTCCTCTCCAGCATCCGCGACGAGGAGCCCGACATCGACGTCGACTTCGACTCCGAGCGGCGCGAGGAGGTCATCCAGCACGTCTACGAGAAGTACGGCCGGCTGAACGCGGCGCAGGTCGCGAACGTCATCACCTACCGGCCGAAGTTCGCCGTCCGCGACATGGCGAAGGCGCTGGGCTACAGCGCCGGGCAGCAGGACGGCTGGTCGAAGCAGATCGAGCACTGGGGCTCGATCACCGAGAGCCCCGAGCACGACATCCCCGACGACGTGGTCGCGCTGACCAAGAAGGTGCTCGGCACGCCCCGGCACCTGGGCATCCACTCCGGCGGCATGGTGCTCACCGACCGCCCGGTCGGCGAGGTCTGCCCGATCGAGCCCGCCCGGATGGAGAAGCGCACCGTCCTGCAGTGGGACAAGGACGACTGCGCCTGGATGGGCCTGGTCAAGTTCGACCTGCTCGGGCTGGGGATGCTCGCCGCCCTGCAGTACACCTTCGACCTCGTGGCCGAGCACGTCGGCGAGAAGTGGGACCTCTCGACGATCCCGCGCGAGGAGAAGGGCGTCTACGACCAGCTCTGCCGGGCCGACTCCATCGGAGTGTTCCAGGTCGAGAGCCGCGCGCAGATGGGCACCTTGCCGAGACTCCAGCCGCGGCGCTTCTACGACCTCGTGATCGAGGTCGCCCTGATCCGCCCCGGTCCGATCCAGGGCGGCGCGGTGCACCCCTACATCCGGCGCAAGCTCGGCGAGGAGCCGGTCACCTATCAGCACCCGCTCCTCGTCACACCGCTCAAGCGCACCCTCGGCGTGCCCCTGTTCCAGGAGCAGCTGATGCAGGTCGCAGTGGCGGTCGGCGACTGCAACGCGGAGGACGCCGATCTGCTGCGGCGCGCGATGGGCTCCAAGCGCGGCACCGAGAAGATCGAGTCGCTCCGCGAGCGGCTCTACGCGGGCATGGCGCGCAACGGGATCACCGACGAGGTCGCCGACGACATCTACCGCCGGATCCAGGCCTTCGCCAACTTCGGCTTCGCCGAGAGCCACGCGATCAGCTTCGCCCTGCTGGTCTACGCCAGCGCCTGGCTGCGCCTGCACTATCCCGCCGCCTTCACCGCGGCGCTGCTGCGGGCCCAGCCGATGGGCTTCTACGCCCCGCACACGCTGGTCGCCGACGCCCGCCGTCACGGCGTCCGCGTCGAGTCGCCCGACGTCAACCGCTCGCTCCCGCACCCCGGCCTCGAGGCGCTGGACGGCGCACCGTCGAGGCGCCGGGGCGGGGCGCCGCACGGGCAGGACTCCTGCCTCTCCGCCGAGCAGGCCCCGACGGGCCTCTTCGACCGGTCCCAGCACTTCGACACCGACGACCACCGCCGGGACGCCGGTTTCGTGATCCGCCTGGGCCTCGCCGGGATCAAGGGCATCGGCACCGCGCTGGCCGAGCACATCGTCGCCGAGCGGGAGCGCGGCGGGCCCTACGCGAGCATGGCCGACCTCTCGCGCCGCGTGGGCCTGAACGCGACCCAGCTCGAGGCGCTCGGCGCCGCGGGCTCGTTCGACTCCCTCGGTCTCCAGCGCCGGCAGGCCCTCTGGGAGGCGGGATCCGCGGCCGCGGACCGCCAGGAGTTCCTCCCCGACTCGATCGTCGCCGTCCAGCCGCCGCTGCTGCCGATGCTCTCGGCGCAGGAGCGGGTCGTCTTCGACTTCTGGGCCACCGGGATCTCGCCGGACGACCACCCGCTCCGGCACCTGCGCGAGAGCCTCACCCGGCGGGGAGCGCGCTCCACGGCCGATCTCCCCGGCACGCCCTCGGGTACCCGTATCGAGGTCGGCGGGGTCGTGATCCACCGCCAACGCCCCTCCACAGCCGCCGGTGTGACCTTCATGAACCTCGAGGACGAGCACGGGATCCTCAACGTCATCTGCTCCGTCGGAGTATGGAACCGCTACCGCCGCACCGCGCGCGAGGCTCCTGCACTTCTCATCCGCGGGATGCTCGAGCGCTCCGAAGAAGGGGTGACGAACCTCCTCGCCGACCGGTTCGAAGCGCTGTCGGTCAGCGCCCGGACCACCGCCCGCAACTTCCGATGACCGCCCGTCGGACCTCGACCGCCCCAGCACCGCGAGCGCTCCCGCGCCCGCACCACCCGCGAGAAAGCGACACCATGACGAACACGGACCACGCCCTCCACCCCTCGGCGCTCGACGTGCCGCTGCGCGACGACCGGGACCTGCGCGAGCGCGTCTCCTCGCTGATCGGGCCCGCCTACCGCCGCGCGCTCTGGCCGATCCTGCTCGACCGGGCCGGCTACCAGCTGCCGATCCTCTACCCGGTGGACGGCCTGCCCGTGCACCCCGACGAGGAGAAGACCGAGCGCATCGTCGCGACCCTCGCCAAGGCGGTCGCGCACCACGACGTCGGCTCGCTCGCGTTCGCACTCGAGCGCCCTGGGCGGGCGTTCCTCGGCGAGACCGACCGGGTGCTCGCCCGCCAGCTCAGCGCGGCCTGCCACCGGCGGGCGATGCCGCTGCGCGCCCTGCTGCTCGTGCACGACGACGGCGTGCGGATCATCGCCGACGCGGAGCACTCCGTGCCGGCCCGCTGACAGGTCTCCGGTGGGCAGCGGCGTGCGCGGGCGATGGACGGGGACTCAGGAGCGCGCCGACCCGACTCGACTCGGGACGGCGCGCGACCGACGCCTACTCGGCGTCGCTGAGCGTGATCAGCAGCGAGGACGCGCCGAGGTCGACCTCGGTGTCGCCCGGCGACACGGCGTACTCGCCCACGGCGAGGAGCGACTCCGCCACCTCGGGCAGCGGGACACGCGCCGACGCCTCGCCGACATTGATCGCGATCGTCACCCGGCCGCGGCCGAGGGTGAGCCAGCGCTCGTCCTCGTCGAGCTCGACGCGCACCGAGCCGAACCGCGGGTCGGTCAGCTCGGGGAAGCGACGGCGCAGCACCGCCAGCTCGCGGTAGACGGCGAGGATGCGCGCACCGCGCCCCTCCTCCGCCTCGGACCAGTCGAGCTTGGAGCGCTCGAAGGTCTCGGGGTCCTGCGGGTCGGGCACGACCTCCGGGTCCCAGCCCATCTTCGCGAACTCCTCGATGCGGCCCTTCGCCGTCGCCTCGCCCAGGTCCTTCTCGGGGTGCGAGGTGAAGAACTGCCACGGGGTCGACGCCGCCCACTCCTCGCCCATGAAGAGCATCGGGGTGAAGGGGCCGAGCAGCGTCAGCGCGGCGGCGATCGCGAGGCGTCCCTCGTCGAGGGTCGCGGTCAGCCGGTCGCCGATCGCGCGGTTGCCGATCTGGTCGTGGTTCTGGCTGCAGACCACGAGGCGCCACGTGGGCATCCGCTCGGTGTCGACGGGGCGCCCGTGGTGCCGGCCGCGGAACGTCGAGAGGGTGCTGTCGTGGAAGAAGCCGTGGGTGAGCACCTTGCCGAGCGCGCCGAGCGGCGCGAAGTCCTCGTAGTAGCCGGTCGTCTCACCGGTCAGGGCGACGTGCACGGCGTGGTGGAAGTCGTCGCTCCACTGCGCGTCGAGCCCGTAGCCGCCCGCCTCGCGCGGGGTGATCAGCTTCGGGTCGTTGAGGTCCGACTCCGCGATCAGCGTCAGCGGGCGCCCGACATCGGCCGAGAGCACGGCCACCTCGGCGGCCATCTCCTCGAGCACGTGCACGGCGCGCTCGTCCGAGAGCGCGTGCACCGCATCGAGGCGCAGAGCGTCCACGTGGTAGTCGCGCAACCACATCAGCGCGTTGTCGAGGATGTAGCCCCGGACGACGTCCGAGCCCTCCCCGTCGAGGTTGATCGAGCTGCCCCAGGTGTTGGCCTTCTCGTTCTTGAGGTACGGGCCGAACTCGGGGAGGTAGTTGCCGCTCGGGCCGAGGTGGTTGTACACCACGTCCTGCACGATGCCCAGGCCCGCGCGGTGCGCGGCGTCGACGAAGCGCTGATACGCCTCCGGTCCGCCGTACGCCTCCGAGACGGCGTACCAGAGGACGCCGTCGTAGCCCCAGTTGTGCGTGCCGTTCACCGCGTTGACCGGGAGGATCTCGATGAAGTCGACGCCGATCGAGCGCAGGTGCTCGAGCCGGCCGGCGGCCGCGTCGAGGGTGCCCTCCGGGGTGAAGGTGCCGATGTGCAGCTCGTAGATCACGGCACCGGCCAGCTGGCGACCCGTCCAGGCCTGGTCGGCCCACTCGAACGCGCTCGGGTCGTAGCTGCGCGAGAGCTCGTGCACTCCCCCGGGCTGGCGACGCGAGCGCGGGTCCGGGAACGGCCCCTTCCCGTCGACCAGGTAGCCGTAGTCGACCTCGCCCGTTCCGGCGACCGACCCGGAGACCCGCCACCAGCCCTCGTCGCCGAAGCGGGCCATCGCGACCGTTGCTCCCGCCCCGAGGGCGAGCTCGACGGAGGAGGCCTCGGGCGCCCACACGTCGAAGCGCTCGGGTCCGGAGACGGGAAGGGCGTAGCGGTAGGGCGTCGTGCTGATCACGGGGTTCTCCAGGGTCGTTCGAACGGGGTCGGCAGGAAGGGACTCGCCGGGTCAGGCGACCGGCGCGAGCAGGGCGACCGGGTAGCCGCCGCCGAGGATCTCCGACACGGCGGTCGGTCCGCCGGCGAAGGTGCGGCCGGTGAGGACGTCCTCGACCGGGCGCCCGGGCAGGACGATCAGGGTCTCGCCCCAGCCGCCCTCGGCCGCGAGGCGCGCGGGCAGGCGGGTGGCGACCGTCAGCGCACCGCCGCGGTCGAAGGCGATCACGTGCTCGGCCGCGGGGCCGATGGCGGGGACGGCGGCGTAGCGCGTGAACAGCTCCGGCCGGTCGCGGCGCAGGCGCAGGGCCCGCGAGGTCACGAGCAGCTTGGCCGCGCCCTCCGCGTCGATCTCGGGCAGCCAGCCGCTGTCGATCCTCTCCAGCAGGGCTCGGCGCTCGGCGAAGTCGACCGGGCGGCGGTTGTCGGGGTCGACGAGCGACGTCTCCCACAGCTCGCTGCCCTGATAGACGTCCGGGATGCCGGGTGCGGTGAGCTGGACGGCCTTGGCCGAGAGGCTGTTCGACCAGCCGTCGGCCGAGACGCGCGCCACGGTGTCCTCGATCAGACGGCGCACGGCCGCGTCGTCGAAGGCGGCGTCGACGGCAGCGTGCATCCGCTTCTCGAACGCCTCGTCCGGGGCGGTCCACTTCGTCGAGCTGCCGGCCTCGCGCGACGCCTTTTCGGCGTAGGCGTGCAGGCGCTCGCGCGACGCGGGCCATGATCCGACGATCGCCTCCCACAACAGGTGCTCCACCGGTCCGTCGCCGAAGCCGACCAGCCCGTGCAGCTCGCGGAGCGTCTCGGCCCAGGCCTCGGCGTCCTCCGCAAGGGCGGTGATGCGCGCGCGGGTGTCCTCGCCGCGCTTGGTGTCGTGCGTCGACAGCGTGGTGAGCGACGCGGGGAACGACGCCTGGCGGACGCCCTGGCGGCGGTGGAACTCCTCCAGGTCGATCGCGAACTCGTCCGGGTCGGCGCCGACCTCGTTGAGCGAGGTGAGGCGGCTGTAGCGGTAGAACGCCGTGTCCTCGACGCCCTTCGCCATCACCATGCCGGAGGTCTGCTGGAAGCGGACCGACACCGGAGTGCCGGTCTCCTCGAGCAGCGCCGCGACCTCGTCGATCGTCGCGGCGATCTCGGGGCGGCGGTGCCGCGCGTCGAGCCGCGCGTGCTCGAGGTGCTCGGCGCCGTAGGGCAGGTAGCTGCGGTAGACCGGGAAGGTCGCGAGCAGCTCGGCGATCGCGTCGTCCGCGCCGTCGACCTGCGGGATCAGGCGGGCCAGGCGGAGCACCTCGGAGCGGAGGATGCCGTCGGCGATGCCGCGCTTGGTGTCGTGGATCAGGTCGGCCCAGTCCACCGGCTCGCCGCCGTCGCCGAGCTCCGCGTCCAGGCCCTCGAGCACCGGGCGGGCGTCGGGGTCGACGAGGATGCGGTCGATGTCCGCGAGCGCGTCGTAGCCGGTGGTGCCCACGGTCGCCCAGTGCGCCGGCAGCTGCTCGTCACCCTCGAGGATCTTCTCGACCCACACCGGGGCGCCGTCGATGGCGCGAGCGAGGTCGTCCAGGTAGCCGCCCGGATCGGCCAGTCCGTCCGGGTGGTCGACGCGCAGGCCGTCGGCGAGGCCCTCGGTGAACCAGCGGACGATCTCGCGGTGCGAGGCCTCGAAGACCTCGGGCCGCTCGACCGTGATCGCGGCGAGGGTGTTCACCGCGAAGAAGCGGCGGTAGTTGAGCTCGGCGTCGGCGCGGCGCCAGTTGACCAGCTCGTAGCTCTGCCGGGCGTGAACGGTCCGGCCGGAGTCGCCGGGCTCGGCGGTGCCGGGCGCGATCGGCAGCCGGTTCTCGTAGTAGTGCAGCTCGTCGCCCACCACCTCGAGCGCATCGAGCTCGCTGTCGCTGTCGCCTTCGGAGGCCCCGTCGCCGAGGATCGGCACGCGCAGCTTGCCCGCACCCGCCGCCCAGTCGATGTCGAACGCCTCCGCGTAGCGGGAGTCCCGCCCGTGCTTCAACAGGTCCCACCACCAGGCGTTCTCCGCCGGAGTGGCGACGCCCATGTGGTTCGGCACGATGTCGATGAGGACGCCGAGGCCCTCCTTCTTCGCGGCCGCGGAGGCGTGGGCGAGGCCCTCGCCGCCGCCGCGGGCCGGGTCGACCTGCGAGTGGTCGACGACGTCGTAGCCGTGGTCCGAGCCGGGCTCGGCGGTCAGCAGCGGCGAGAAGTACAGCCAGTCGGCGCCGAGGGACCGCACGTAGTCGGCCACCTCGGCGGCCTCGTCGAGATCGAAGCCGGAGCGGATCTGGAGTCGGTAGGTGGAGGCGGGCAGTCGCAACGTCAGGCTCCTGTCGAGGGGGCGGTCGCGGAGTCGGTCGACTCCTCGTGGGGGCTGGTGTGGCCCGTGGTGGTGATGATCGGGATCGCCGAGGTGGCGGCGAGCGAGGCCAGCGAGGCGGCGACCGAGTGATCGACCTCGGGCTCGGGTGCGCTGTGCTCCTGGAGGATCACGAGCGACTTCGCCTGCACGGTGAGGATCGCGCCGGCGGGCCGCGGGACCGAATCGGCCTCCGCTCCGGCGGTGTCGACCAGGACGGCCCACTCGACCGCGTACTCGTCGGCCGGGATCGTGAACTCCACGTCGACATCGTCGGCGTTGAAGTACAGCAGGAAGCTGTCGTCGACGACCGGCTGGCCGCGCTCGTCGCGCTCGCGGATCCCGTTGCCGTTGAGGTAGATGCCGACCGACCGGTCCAGGCCCGAGTCCCAGTCTGACGGCGTCATCTCGGTGCCGTCGGCCTTGAACCAGACGATGTCGGGCAGCGGCTCGCCCGTGCCGCGCAGCACGGGGCGCCCGTCGAAGAAGCGGCCGCGGCGGAAGGTCGGGTGCTCGGCGCGGAGGCGGATCAGCGCCGCCGTGAACTCCACCAGCGGCCGGTCCGCCTTCTCCCAGTCGATCCAGGTCAGCTCGCTGTCCTGGGCGTAGGTGTTGTTGTTGCCGTTCTGCGTGCGGCCGAGCTCGTCGCCGTGCAGGATCATCGGCACGCCCTGCGAGATCAGCATCGTCGCCAGGAAGTTGCGCTGCTGGCGGGCGCGGAGGCCGAGCACCGTCGGGTCGTCGGTCGGGCCCTCGGCGCCGTGGTTCCAGGAGCGGTTGTGCGACTCGCCGTCGTTGCCGTCCTCGCCGTTCGCGTCGTTGTGCTTCTCGTTGTACGAGACCAGGTCGCGGAGGGTGAAGCCGTCGTGCGCGGTGACGAAGTTGATCGACGCGACCGGGTAGCGGCCGGAGCGGGCGTAGAGGTCGGCCGAGCCGGTCAGGCGCGAGGCGAACTCGCCCAGGGTCGAGGGCTCGCCGCGCCAGAAGTCGCGGACGGTGTCGCGGTACTTGCCGTTCCACTCCGTCCACTGCGGCGGGAAGTTGCCGACCTGGTAGCCGCCGGGGCCGACGTCCCAGGGCTCGGCGATCAGCTTGACCTGCGAGACCACCGGGTCCTGCTGGACGAGCTCGAAGAAGGTGGAGAGCCGGTCGACGTCGTAGAACTCGCGGGCCAGCGCCGAGGCGAGGTCGAAGCGGAAGCCGTCGACGCGCATCTCGGTCACCCAGTAGCGCAGCGAGTCCATGATCAGCTGCAGCGAGTGCGGGTGGCGCACGTTGAGGGTGTTGCCGGTGCCGGTGTAGTCCATGTAGTAGCGCTTGTCGTCGTCGACCAGGCGGTAGTACGCCTCGTTGTCGATGCCGCGGAACGACAGCGTCGGGCCGAGGTGATTGCCCTCGGCGGTGTGGTTGTAGACGACGTCGAGGATGACCTCGATGCCGGCGGCGTGCAGGGCCTTCACCATGCTCTTGAACTCCTGGACCTGCTGGCCCAGATCGCCCGTGGCGCCGTAGGTGTTCTGCGGCGCGAAGAAGCCGATCGTGTTGTAGCCCCAGTAGTTCGAGAGGCCCTTCTCCATCAGCGTCGAGTCGTTGACGAACTGGTGCACCGGCATCAGCTCGAGGGCGGTGATGCCGAGGTGCTTGAGGTGCGCGATCACGGCGGGGTGCGCGACGCCGGCGTAGGTGCCGCGCAGCTCCTCCGGCACGTCGGGGTGGCTCTTCGTGAGCCCCTTCACGTGCGCCTCGTAGATGACGGTGCTGTCGTACGAGGTGCGCGGACGGCGGTCACCGGCCCAGTCGAAGAACGGGTTGATGACGACGCCCATCATCATGTGCGGCGCCGAGTCCTCGTCGTTGGTCGAGTCCGGGTCGCCGAAGGTGTACGAGAAGAGCGACTGATCCCAGTCGATCTCGCCCGAGACGGCCTTCGCGTAGGGGTCCAGCAGCAGCTTGTTCGGGTTGCAGCGGTGTCCGCCGGCCGGGTCGTACGCGCCGTGGACGCGGTAGCCGTAGCGCTGGCCGGGCTGGACCTGCGGAAGGTAGCAGTGCCAGACGTACGCGTCCGACTCCAGCACCTCGACGCGCGTCTCGGTGCCGTCCTCCTCGAAGAGGCACAGCTCGACACGCTCGGCGGCCTCGCTGAAGAGGGCGAAGTTCGTGCCGCTTCCATCGAAGGTGGCGCCCAAGGGGTAGGCGGTTCCGGGCCAGGTCTCCACGAGACTCCTCTGAGTTCTGGTCTCGGGCGATCCGGGGGAGGCCGACGGGCGGTCTGCGGATGCCCGACGTCGGGGGTGATGGTCCGTCACCTTCGCGACGGACCGACTGCCCAGCTTAGCGAGAGGCTCCTCCCGCGCTTCCGGGGAGGCCACGCTCAGACAGTACGGACCTCGCTGTTCCGCGGCGAGGGCTGGACCGGATACCGCTCGTCCAGTAGTGCACGCCGCCTCAGTGCGAGCCGATCCGCTTCTCAGTGCGAGCCGATCCGCTTCCGCAGCAGATCGATCCGCGCCTGCAGCTGGGTCACGCTCGCCTGCGCCACCGCCGGGCCGCCGCAGAGCCGGCGCAGCTCGGTGTGCACCTGGCCGTGGGTCTCCCCCGTGTTGCGGGCCCAGAGCCCGACGAGCGAGTTCAGGAGGCTGCGCTGCTCCTTGAGCGTGCGGTAGAGCGGCGCGGGGATCTCGCTCTCCTTCGCCTCCACCGGGGCCTGAGCGCCGGCGCGACCGCCCGCGCGCTTCGCCTGGCGCTGCTGGCGGTGCTGCAGCAGCTCGCGCACCTGCTCGGGCTCGAGCAGTCCGGGGAGGCCGATGAAGTCGAGCTCCTCCTCGCTCTCGACCTCCACCTCCATGCCGAACTCCGCGCCCTCGTACATCACGCGGTCGAAGGTGGCGGCCGAGCCGAGCGACTCGAACCGGCCCTCCTCGAGCAGGTCGGAGGAGGCCTTGCTCTCGCGCTCGGCGTCGGCCATCAGGTCGGCCTCGGGGTACTCCTCATCGTCCGAGACGCGCCGGTCGAGCGCGTGGTCGCGCTGCTGCTCCATCGAGCCGGCGAGCGCGAGCAGCCCCGGCACGTTCGGCAGGAAGATCGACGCGGTCTCGCCGCGGCGCCGGGCCCGGACGAAGCGCCCGATCGCCTGCGCGAAGAACAGCGGCGTCGAGGCCGAGGTGGCGTACACGCCCACGGCGAGGCGCGGCACGTCGACGCCCTCGGACACCATCCGCACGGCGACCATCCACCGGCTGTCGCCCTTCGAGTACTCCTCGATCCGGTCGCTCGCCTCCTTCTCGTCGGAGAGGACGACGGTGACGGGCTCGCCGCTGATCTCGCGGAGCATCGCGGCATAGGCGCGCGCCGCGTAGTGGTCGGTCGCGATGACGAGACCGCCCGCGTCGGGGATCCCGCGGCGCACCTCGGTCAGCCGCGTGTTCGCGGCGCGCAGGACCGACGGGATCCACTCCCCCTTGGGGTCGAGCGCCGTGCGCCAGGCCTGCGAGGTGATGTCCTTGGTGTTGCCCTCGCCGAGCCGCGCCTCCATCTCGTCGCCGGCCTTCGACTTCCAGCGCATCTGGCCCGCGTAGACCATGAATAGCACCGGCCGGACGACGCCGTCGGCGAGCGCGCGGCCGTAGCCGTAGGCGTAGTCGGTCAGCGAGGTGCGGATGCCCTCCTGGTCGGGCAGGTAGCTGACGAACGGGATCGGCGCGGTGTCCGAGCGGAACGGCGTCCCGGTGAGCGAGAGGCGGCGGGCGGCCGGCTCGAAGGCCTCGCGGATCGCGTCGCCCCAGCTCAGCGCGTCGCCACCGTGGTGCACCTCGTCGAGGATGACCAGCGAGCGGCCGGAGAGGGTCAGCTCGCGGTGCAGCTCGGGCCGCACGGCGACCTGCGCGTAGGTGACGGCGACCCCGTGGTAGTGCCGGGCGTGCCGGCCCATCCGGTTGGTGAAGGTGGGGTCGAGCCGGATGCCGACGCGGTGCGCCGCCTCAGCCCACTGGCGCTTGAGGTGCTCGGTCGGCGCGACGACGGTGATGCGGTCGACGGTGCGGTTGTGCAGCAGCTCGGCGGCCAGGCGGAGGGCGAACGTCGTCTTGCCGGCGCCGGGCGTCGCGGCCGCGAGGAAGTCGCGCGGCTCGTGCTGGAAGTAGGCCTCGAGGGCCTCCGCCTGCCAGGCCCGCAGCTTGTTCGCAGTGCCCCACGGCGCCCTGCCGGGGAACGACGGGGACAGGTGCTCCGCGGCGGAGGTGCCGACCTGATGACCGAAGTTCGAGGGACTGTTCACGTGGACCGAGGCTAGCCGACACCTCCGACGCCGGGCGCCGGTCCGCGCGCCCGCGGGCGAGGCCCCGGCGTGTCGGGATCGTCCGAGCGACGGACCCCCTCCGCGCGCTCGGAGCGCAGAATGGAGGGATGGTCGAGCAGCGTCATCCGTGGTCCCGCTACGTCGCCCTGGGCGACTCCTTCACCGAGGGGATCGGCGATCCCGAGCCCTCCAGCCCCGGCGGTCACCGCGGGTGGGCCGACCGCGTCGCGGAGGTGCTCGGCAGTCAGAACGACGACTTCGCCTACGCGAACCTGGCGGTGCGCGGCCGGCTGCTGCAGCAGATCGTCGACGAGCAGATCGAGCCCGCCCTGGCGCTGCGCCCGGACCTGATCACCATCTCCGCGGGCGGCAACGACGTGATCCGCCCCGGCACCGACCCGGACGACATCGCCCGCCGCTTCGAGGAGGGCCTGGCCCGTCTGCGCTCCGACGGCGCGACGGTGGTGCTCTTCACCGGCGTCGACGTGAGCTTCTCCCCCGTCTTCGCGCGGATCCGCGGCAAGGTCGCGATCTTCAACGAGAATCTGCGCGCGCTCGCCGAGCGCTACGACTGCATCGTCGCCGACCAGTGGTCGCTGCAGGAGATCCAGGACGTGCGGATGTGGGCGCCGGACCGCCTGCACCTCAACCCGCACGGCCACCACGAGGTGGCGCGGATGGTGCTGAAGGCCCTCAACGTCGAGAACCCGCTCCGCCCGTTCGCTCCGGAGCCGGTGCCGACGCCGACCTGGCGGGCGGCTCGCCGGGAGGACGCGAAGTGGGCCCGCGAGTACCTCGTGCCCTGGGTGCTCCGCCGGGTGCGGCACCAGTCCTCCGGCGACTTCGTCACCGCCAAGCGGCCGGACGCCGGCCCGTACCTGCAGCGCCCGCCCGAGTCGATCCCCGGCACCCCCGTCCCCGGCAACGCGACCCCGGAGGAGGTCGCCGCCGACATCGCGACGGCCGGCGTCCGCATCGTCGTCGACGACGCCGACTCCTAGGCGACCCATGCTGGTCTGCAGCCGGGAAGCGGCGCCCCTTCATGCTGGTCGAGCAGCCGCGCAGCGGCGTATAGAGACCCGCCCGCCCGGCAGTGCTACCCGAAGAGCTCGCCCGGGTTCGTCACGCGCCAGCCGAACCCCGGGTCCTCGATCGTCCCGTCCGCGACGAGCGGCACCGGGTACGCCTGCCCGTTGACGTCCACGTTCACGGTCCCGACCTCCTGCCCGTCCGCGACGACCTCGACCGGGTCGAGCGACACGGTCGTGGTGACGGTGGTCGCTCCCCAGACGAGCAGCGACTGCGCCTCGCTGCTCTCGGCGACCGCCGACTCCCCCCACACGCTGGTGTAGCTGCCGAAGTCCTGCCCCTCCTCCGTCAGCGTCACCGTCCGGAAGCCCGCCTCGACGGTCGGGATGAGCGTCAGGACGTCCGCCGCGAGCTGCGGGTGCGTCCGCGCCCCCACCACGACGCCGACCATCGTGACCGGCCGGCCCTCGACCGTCGCGTCGAGCGAGAACAGCAGGCACGCGCCGGCCTCGTCGGTCGTGCCGGTCTTGATCCCGTCCACGCCGGCCTGCCCGAGGAGCGTGTTCGTGTTCTCGACCGTCCCCACTCCCGGGATGACCGCGGACGGCAGGGCGACGATCGGCGCGAGCACCGGGTCGCCGATCAGCAGCTCGCCGAGCACCACCATCTCGAGGGTCGTGCTGACGGTCGCCGGCGACAGCCCGCTGGTGTCCGCCACCACCGTGCCGGTGAGCCCGCGCTCGTCCAGCCAGGTGCGCGCAGCGGCGAGGTAGCCCTCCTCCGAGCCGAAGGCCCAGACGGCGAGCGACTTCGCGTAGTTGTTGGCGGAGGGCAGCATCAGCACGGTCAGCGCCTCGCGCTCCGTGAGCTCCAGCCCCGCCGAGACCGGCGCGACCGAGCCGTTCTCAGCGACCGAGTCGTTGTAGTAGCCGACGTCGGTGCTGGTGAATGCGATCGTCTCGCCGTCGGTCCCCTCCGCGATCGGCTTCGCCGACAGCACCACCAGCGCCGTGACGACCTTCGCGATGCTGCCGATCGGCAGCTGCCCGGTCGAGCCGTAGGTGGAGAGCATCCCGCCGTCCGCCGGCCCCTGCACGCCCACCGCCGAGATCGCCCCGGCGCCGTAGGCCGGCCAGGCGACGGCGGGCGCGTCGATCACCGTGGGCGGCGTCTCCTGGACGACCGCCGTCGCGACGGGCAGCTCGGCACCGGCCGCGTTCGCGGCGTACGCGCCGCTCGCGCTGACGAGCACCGCCGCGAGGACCACGCCGATCACGGCGAGCGGACGCGGGCGGCGACGCCGGGGAGCCTCGGGCGCGGGCGCAGCCGTGACGCTGCCCACGACGTCGATCGGCGAGCGGTCGGGGCGCGTCGGAGAAGTCACCCGGTCATCGTAGGCGGACCCCCGCCGGACCCCGCGGAGGCGGCGCGGGGCGGCCGCCCGCCGTTCCGCGCCGGACGTTCGGAGCAGACGGCTCAGCGCCCGCGGCTCAGCGCCCGCGCGTCAGCGCCCAGAGCGCGACGGCGCTCGCCGAGGCGACGTTCAGCGAGTCCACCCCGTGCAGCATCGGAATCGTCACCACGGTGTCGGCCGCGTCCAGCGCCGCCCGGCTCAGCCCGTCGCCCTCGGCGCCCAGCACGATCGCGACGCGCTCGGGCCGGGAGGCCGCGTACTCGTCCAGCGGCACCGCGTCGGGGGCGAGTGCCAGGGCCGCCACCGAGAAGCCCGCGGCGAGCAGCTCGGCCCGCGCCGGCCCCCACTCCGGGATCCGCGTCCACGGCACCTGCAGCACCGTGCCCATGCTCACCCGCACGCTCCGCCGGTAGAGCGGATCCGCGCAGCGCGGGCTCACCAGCACCGCGTCCGCGCCCATGCCCGCCGCCGCGCGGAAGACGGCGCCGACGTTGGTGTGGTCGACCAGGTCCTCGAGGATGACGACGAGCCGGGCGTCCTCGAGCAGCGACGCCATCGACGGCAGCTCCGGCCGCCGCATCGACGCGAGCACCCCGCGGTGCAGGTGGAACCCGGTCAGCTCCTCGATCATCGCGTCCGGCCCGACGAACACCGGCACGTCCGGGAAGCGCTCGAGCACCGCCGCCGCGTCCGGCAGCCGTTTCTCCTGCACCAGCACCGACTTCGGCACGTGCCCGGCGTCGAGCGCGCGGACGATCACCTTCGACGACTCCGCGATGTAGAGGCCGCCCTCGGGCTCGAGCACCCGGCGCAGCGCCACGTCGGTCAGGCGGTGGTAGTCGGCCAGGAGCGGGTGGTCGAGGTCCTCGATGTGCACGATCGGCATCCCGGAACCCTAGGGCACGGCGCGGTCTAAACTGGCCGACGGAGTGCCCGCGTGCGCGGGTGTCCGAGGGAGGCGTGGATGGAGTCGGGTCCGACACCGATCGCCGACGGCAGCAGTGCCGATCAGGCCGACGGCCGCAGCGCCGATCAGGCCGACGAGCAGCAGGCCGATCTGCAGCGGGCCGACGAGCAGCGCTCGGCCGCCCTCGACCGCACCGTCGAGCTCCTGGCCGGCCGCCGCATCGCCGCCGTCACCGGCGCGGGCGTCAGCACCGACTCCGGCATCCCCGACTACCGGGGCGCGGGAGCGCCCGTCCGCAGCCCGATGACCTACTCCCAGTTCGTCGCCGACCCCGACTACCGCCGCCGCTACTGGGCCGGCAGCCAGCTCGGCTGGCGCCGCTTCACCGCCACGCTGCCGAACGACGGGCACCGCGCCCTCGCCCGGCTCGAGGAGCGCGGCCTGCTCACCGGCGTCGTCACCCAGAACGTGGACGGCCTGCACGTGCGCGCCGGCTCGCAGCGCGTCGTCGACCTGCACGGCTCCGCCGACCGCGTCCGCTGCATGACCTGCGGTCAGTACTTCGCCCGCGACGCCGTCGCCGAGCGCATCGAGGCGCTCAACCCCTGGCTCGACGACCCCGACATCTCCTCGCTCAACCCCGACGGCGACGCCGAGGTCCACGACGTCTCCGCGATGACGGTCCCGGAGTGCACGGTCTGCGGCGGGATCCTCAAGCCCGACATCGTCTTCTTCGGCGAGTTCATCCCGACCGAGCGGTTCGAGGAGGCGCGCGCGATCGTCGCGAGCGCCGATGCGCTGCTCGTGGCCGGCTCGTCCCTCGTCGTCAACTCGGGCATCCGCTTCCTCGAGATCGCCCGGCGCGCGAAGATGCCGATCGTGATCGTCAACCGCGGCACCACCAAGGGCGACTCGCGGGCCGGCATCAAGATCGACGGCGGCACGAGCGAGGTCCTCCGCGCCCTCGCCGAGCGCCTCCCGTCGCGCTGACCCACCGCTCCCCCACCACCGAGAGGCCCTCGTGACCCAGCTCACCCTCGTCCGGCACGGCCAGACCGACTGGAACGCCGCCCGCCGCATCCAGGGCGCGAGCGACATCCCGCTCAACGACACCGGCCGCTCGCAGGCCAGGGCCGCCGCGCGGCTGCTCCGCGAGCGCGACTGGGACGTCGTCGTCGCCAGCCCGCTGCAGCGCGCGCACGAGACCGGCGCGATCATCGCCCGCGGTCTCGGCCTGCCCGAGCCCGAGGTCGTCGAGGGCGTCGCCGAGCGCGCCTACGGCGAGGCCGAGGGCATGACCGGCGACGAGCTCCGCGAGCTCTTCCCCGGCGGCATCGAGGGCGCGCGCATCCCCGGCTGCGAGACGCGGGCTCAGGTGGTGGAGCGCGCGACGGCCGCCCTGCTCGAGATCGCCGAGCGCTTCCCGCAGCAGCGCGTGATCGTCGCGACGCACGGCGCCGTCATCGGCAGCCTGCTCCGCGCCCTCAGCGAGGACGCGCTGCCCGCCCAGGGCACGACCGTCGGCAACGGCTCGCGGCACGACTTCGCGATCGTCGACGGCGCCCTGCAGATCGTCGCGGTCGACGACTCCGGCGACGTGGTCGTCGTCGACGCCGACCTGCAGTCCGACCTGGACGACGTGCTCAGCCCGACCGCACCCGCCTGACACGCCGGCTCTCGCCCGACCGGGCCGCCCGGCGGCGACCGGCGGAACTCAGCGCCCGACGCTCGTCAGCAGCTCCAGCAGCACCCGGGCCGAGTCGCGCCACGAGTACGCCGCCGCCCGCTCCCGCGCCTTCGCCGAGAGCGCGCGCCAGCGCTCCGGGTCCTCGAGCGAGCGCACGCCCTCCGCTATGCCCTTCGCGCTCGACGGATCCACGTAGACCGCGGCGTCGCCGCCGATCTCGCGGAAGATCGGGATGTCGCTGACGACGACCGGCGTGCCGAGCGCCATCGCCTCGACCAGCGGGATGCCGAAGCCCTCGTCCCGGCTCGCGGTCACCAGCGCCGTGGCGCGCGCGAGCGCCTCGCGGTAGGAGGCGTCGTCCGCCCCCTGGTGGAAGACCAGCTTCGCCGTCGGCGCGAGCGAGCGGAGGGTCTCCACCGTCTCGTCGCTCGCCCGGCTCATCAGGTGCAGCTCGTAGTCGGGCAGCAGCCGCATGGCGCGCGCCAGCGACTCCACGTTCTTGTAGGGCATGAACGAGCCCATGTAGACGAGCGAGCGCGCGTCGGAGCGGTCCGGCAGGGCCGCCGCGAGGGCCGCGCTCGCCTCGTCCGGCGCCGTCGCCGCGTTCGGCACCACGAAGACCGGCCTGGTCGTCAGCCGGTGCGTGCGGAGCAGCCCGCGGGTCGTCTCCGACACCGTCACGATCGCGTCGGCGCGCTGCAGCAGGCGCCGCTGCGGCCACCAGGCCAGGTGGTAGAGCCGCCAGAGCCCGCGCACCGGCAGCGGCAGATCGCGCGGCGGCGTGCGGTGGCGGTAGTAGATCAGGTCGTGCACGGTGAGCACGAGCCGGTAGCGCCGCCCGAGCGAGCCCATCGTCTGCATCGGCGAGAAGACGACGTCGGGCCGCAGCCGGTTCACCAGCAGCGCCACGAACGGCTCGAACGGCCCGGTCGGCGACGTCACGCGCTCCCACGGCAGATCCGGCAGCATCGCCAGCTGTCGACGATCGCTGATCAGCATCGTCACGTCGTGCAGCTTCGCCAGCTCCGTCACGATCTCGGCCGTGTAACGGCTGATGCCGTCGTGGCGCTCGAGCCGGGTGTACCGGCAGTCGACGACGATCCTCATCGGTCGATCCCCTCGTCCAGGGCCGCGCGGAGGACGGCGGCCGCCTCGTCCGGCGTCTCGTAGTGGATGAGGTGCCCGACCCCGTCGATCACGTGCAGGCGGCCGTGCGGCAGCGCCTCGAGCAGGCGGTACTGCGCGGAGAGCGGGGTGATGTCGTCCTGCGCCGCGGCGATCAGCAGCGTCGGCGCCGCGAGGCGCCCGGCGTACTCGCTGACGTCGTGCGACACCGAGGCCTGGAACGCCTCCAGTACCGTGTCGCGCGAGGCGAAGGCGCTGAAGTAGCGGTCGTGCTGGTCGTGCACGAAGCGGCGCAGCGGCCCGTCCTTCGTCTTCACCATCGCGAGGCTCATCACCCGCACGATCAGCGGATCGCCGAGCAGTCGCAGCCCGAGCGGGCGGGGCAGCACCGCCCCGAGGCGGTAGTAGAGCACCGCGAGCCGGGTCAGCACCCCGCGCGGCCCGGCCAGGGCCGGCGCGGCGATCGGATTGACCAGCACGAGCAGCGGCGTCTCCAGCCCGCCCGCGACGGCCGCCGCGGCGACGATCGAGCCGAAGGAGTGGCCGAGCACCACCGCGCGCCCGCGCAGCCCGAGCGCGTCGAGGAACTCGCCGAGCCACGCCGCGTAGCCGTCGACGTCGTGCGCGTGCGCCGTCATCGGCGGCGAGGCGCCGAAGCCGGGCAGGTCGGGGGCGATCACCCGGGCGTCCGCGCCGCCCGCGAGCAGCCGCGCGATCACCGGCTCCAGCCCGTGGTGCTCGCCGCGGAATCCGTGCACCAGGACCAGCACGGTCCCGGCGTCGGGGTCGCCGTAGCTCCAGTAGGCGGTGGCGGCCCCGGCGACGTCGACGGCGCTCTCGCTGATGGCGAGTCGCCCGAGGTCGGCGGCGTAGGGGGAGGCTATGGTCATGACGGTCCCCATCGTAGGGAAAGCCCGTCGAACTTCCCGCCGCAACGCCTTGCGGGCCCTCGATCCGAGCCGCAAGCATGAAGGCGCGTTCGCGCGCGACGCACCGCCCGTCCCCCGTCCTCCGCTCCGATCCCGGTGCGGCGCCGGTCACCCGCTCAGGCAGCAGCAGAAGGAGCACCGTGAGCTTCACGTCCCCGATCCAACTCCCCGGGCTCGCCCTCGATCCGCAGTGGTACCGCAGGGCCGTGTTCTACGAGGTCATGATCCGGTCGTACTACGACTCGAACGGAGACGGCGCCGGCGACATCAACGGCCTGGCGTCCAAGCTCGACTACCTGCAGTGGCTCGGCATCGACGCGCTCTGGCTTCCGCCCTTCTACATGTCGCCGCTGCGCGACGGCGGCTACGACGTCTCCGACTTCAAGGCGATCCTCCCCGAGTTCGGCACCATGGAGGACTTCCGCGAGCTCGTCCGGAAGGCCCACGAGCGCAACATGCGCATCGTGATGGACTTCCCGCTGAACCACACCAGCGACCAGCACGAGTGGTTCCAGCAGTCCCGCTCCGACCCCGAGGGCCCCTACGGCGACTTCTACGTCTGGAACGACACCGACGACAAGTACCCGGACATCCGGATCATCTTCGTCGACACCGAGGACTCGAACTGGGCCTTCGACGCCGAGCGCCGCCAGTTCTACTTCCACCGTTTCTTCTCGCACCAGCCCGACCTCAACTTCGAGAACCCGGCCGTGCACGAGGCGATCCACGACGTCGTCAAGTTCTGGCTCGACCTCGGCGTCGACGGCATCCGGCTGGACGCGATCCCCTACCTCTACGAGTCCGACGAGGGCAACGGCGAGGGCGAGCCGCCCACCCACGACTTCATCAAGAACCTCCGCACGATGGTCGACCGCGACTACCCCGGCCGCATCCTGATCGCCGAGGCGAACCAGTGGCCGCGCGAGGTCGCCGCGTTCTTCGGTACCGAGGAGGAGCCGGAGTGCCACATGGCCTTCGATTTCCCGGTCATGCCGCGCATCTTCTACTCCCTCCGCGCGCAGACCGCGAACGAGCTCAAGAAGGTGCTCTCCGAGACCTTCGACATCCCCTCCGGAGCCGCCTGGGGCGTCTTCCTCCGCAACCACGACGAGCTCACCCTCGAGATGGTCTCGGAGGAGTACCGCCAGGCCATGTACGGCTGGTACGCCTACGACCCGCGGATGCGCTCCAACATCGGCATCCGGCGCCGGCTGGCGCCGCTGCTCGACAACTCGCGCGCCGAGCTCGAGCTGATCAACGCCCTGCTCTTCTCGCTCGCCGGCAGCCCGTTCCTCTACTACGGGGACGAGATCGGCATGGGCGACAACATCTGGCTGAACGACCGCGACGCCTCGCGCACGCCGATGCAGTGGACCCCGGACCGCAACGCCGGCTTCTCGGCCGCCGACCCGGGCAAGCTCGTCCAGCCGATCGTCCAGTCGCTCGTCTACCACTACAACCAGGTCAACGTGGAGGCGCAGCTCGCCCAGTCGCGCTCGCTGCTGCACTGGATGCGGAACGTGCTGCACGTGCGCCGCGGCCACCCCGCCTTCGGCCTCGGCTCGATGCGCGTGCTCGAGACCGACCACGAGTCGGTGCTCGCGTTCGTCCGCGACTACGCGGGCTCCGGCACCGCGATGGGCGACCAGCCGGAGGAGGTGCTCTGCGTCTTCAGCTTCAACCACAACCCGGTCTCGGTCACGATCACCGACCCGGAGAACGGCGGCTCCACGCTGACCGACCTCTTCGGCGGCGGCCGCTTCCCCGGCTTCTCCGAGGACGGCGCGCTGACGATGACGCTCGGCACCCAGGGCTTCTTCTGGCTGCACGTCGCGAAGGCCGGCCAGGCCCGCGACGGTCTCACCCGCTGATCCGGCCTTCGCCCGTCCGACCGCGCAGCACGCCGCGGGGCCTCCCGACGATGTCGGAGGCCCCGCCTAGGCTGTCGGCGTGAGCACCACCGAGACGAATCAGGCACCCACGCTCTTCGACGAGAGCCTGCTCGACGAGGCCCGCGCCGCCGGCGCCTCGCAGGCCCCGGCCGGCTCCGACGGTGCCCGCTGGTACGACCGCCTGGCCGTGTTCGACCTCGAGACGACCGGCATCGACGTCCGCACCAGCCGCATCGTCACCGCGCACGTCGGCGTGATCGACGCCGACGGCACCCCGGTCGAGGGCACGACGTGGCTCGCCGACCCCGGCGTCGAGATCCCCGCCGGCGCGAGCGCCGTGCACGGGATCAGCACCGAGCACGCCCAGGAGCACGGCCGGCCCGCCGGCGAGGTCGTGGCCGAGGTGTCGGAGGCGCTGCGCTCGCTCCTGGCTCGCGGCATTCCCGTCGTCATCTACAACGCCCCCTACGACCTCTCGCTGCTCGCCTTCGAGGCGCGGCGCTGGGGCGTCCCGGTGCTGATCGATCCGAGCCCCGTCATCGATCCGCTCGTCATCGACAAGGCGCTCGACCGCTACCGCAAGGGCAAGCGCACCCTCGTGCAGGCGGCCCTGCACTACGGCGTCCCGCTCACGGAGGCGCACGACGCCGGCGCCGACGCGATCGCCGCGGGCCGGGTCGCCCAGGCGCTCGGCCGCGCCTTCGCCGAGGAGCTCGGCGGCGGCGCCGAGGCGCTGCACGCGCTGCAGGTCGACTGGTGCCGCACCCAGGCCGAGTCGTTCCAGGAGTACATGCGCCGCGTCCGCGACGAGAGCTTCGTCGCCGACGGCGCCTGGCCCGTCCGGCACTGAGCGCGCGGCACTGAGCGCTCGTCCGGCACCGGCGCCGCCGCTCAGGTGAGCGTGCGCCCCTCCGCGAGCAGCGCGACGTACTCCGCGATCCGCCGCTCCCGCGTCTCCGGCCGCTTCAGCTGCGACAGCCGGAACAGGAACGCGAAGCGCTTCTGCCCGCCGACGGTCGCGAAGAAGGCCGCGGCTCCCGGATCCGCGGCCAGTGCCGCCGTGAAGTCGTCCGGCACCTCGGCGCCGCGCTGGCGGTAGGCGGCGTCCCAGCGCCCGTCCGCCCGCGCCCGCTCCACCTCGGCGAGGCCGGCCGGCAGCATCCGGCCCTCCTCGAGCAGCCGCGCCACGTGGTCGCGGTTCACCTTCGACCACGGGCTCGCCCGGCGCCGCGGCGTGAACGCCTGCAGCTTGAACTGCTCGTCGAACGCCCCCGCCTGCCCGTCGATCCAGCCGTGGCAGAGCGCGACGTCGAGCGCCTCCGCGTAGGTGATGCCCGGGTCGACGGCCGCCTTCTTCCGCAGCTTCAATCGCACGCCGCCCGGGTCGGGTTCACCGCGGAGGTAGGCGTCCCACTCCTCGGGCGTCGTGAGCGGCAGGATCGGCTTGTCGGCGAAGGACACCATGCCCGGACGCTACCGCCTCCGGCCCCTCGTGTCATCGTCGCCGTCACCGCGTCCGTCGCTCCGTCACGAGGACATGCGGCAGCCCCCACGCGCAACCGCTCGACCGCCTGTCCGCGCGTCGGTTGGATCGGAGGACACCGGGACCACCCGAGTCCCCAGCAAGGAGCAGTCATGCCCACCATCCGCACGGTCACCGTCCTCGGCAGCGGAGTCCTCGGCTCCCAGATCGCGTTCCAGGCGGCCTTCCACGGCTTCGCCGTCACCAGCTACGACGTCTCCGACGAGGTGCTCGCCACCGCCCGCGAGCGCTTCCGCGGGCTCGCCGGCGTCTACGAGTCGGCCCAGGTCGCCGGCGGGATCCCCGGCGGCGCCGCAGGCGCCCTCGAATCCCTCCGCCTCACCTCCGACCTCGCCGAGGCCGTCGCGGACGCCGACCTCGTGATCGAGGCCGTCCCCGAGGACCTCGCGCTCAAGCAGGAGCTCTACGGCCGCCTCGGCGCGCTCGCCCCCGAGCGGACGATCTTCGCGACCAACTCCTCGACGCTGCTCCCCAGCGATCTCAAGGAGTCGACCGGCCGCCCCGACCGCTTCCTCGCCCTGCACTACGCCAACCACGTCTGGGTGCAGAACACCGCCGAGATCATGGGCACAGCCGACACCGACCCTGCCGTGATCGATGCGGTCGTCGCGTTCGCCGTCGAAAGCGGACTCGAGCCGATCCGCCTGCAGAAGGAGAAGGCCGGCTACCTGCTCAACTCGCTGCTCGTGCCGCTCCTGAACGCCGCGAGCGGCCTGCTGATGGGCGGCTACGCGGACCCCGCGACCATCGACAAGACCTGGCGGATCGGCACCGGCGCCCCGCTCGGTCCGTTCCAGATCTTCGACGTCATCGGCCTCAGCACGGCTCACCACGTCGCCGCGGCGGCCCCTGACGAGGCCTCCCAGGCCTTCGCCGCCCATCTCGAGACCGAGTACCTGAACAAGGGCAGGCTCGGCACCGCCACCGGCGAGGGCTTCTACCGCTACTGATCCGCCCCGGCGACCGCTGCGCGAGCGGTGGTCGATCCAGCGCGAAGGGACGCCCGCAGACGTGCTGGTCGAGTAGCCCCGCAGGGGCGTATCGAGACCCGGCGTCCTCGGCAGAGCGGTCTGCAGAATCGTCTTCAGGCGCGGGTGGATCTCGATGCGCCCGCTGCGCGGGCTACTCGATCAGCAAGGGGGCCAACGACGAAGGGCCCCCGACCGCGAGGTCGAGGGCCCTTCGGAGGCGGGAGGCCGGAGCCTACTTGCCGAAGTTCTTGTAGCGCGAGTTGAACTTCTCGACGCGGCCGGCCGAGTCCATGATGCGCTGCTTGCCCGTGTAGAACGGGTGCGAGGCGGACGAGATCTCGACGTCGATGACGGGGTACGTGACGCCGTCGAGCTCGATCGTCTTGCTGCTGGTCGCCGTCGAGCGGGTGAGGAAGGTCTCACCGGAGGCGAGGTCGCGGAACACGATGGCCTCGTACTTGGGGTGGATGTCGGTCTGCATGATCGTGTCCTGTCGCTTGTGGTCCTGAACCGCGCCTGTCGTCGACGGGTGCGGGTGGATGAGTGGCGGGCGCACCGCGAACGGGCCCGAACCAGCTATCGAGAATAGCAGACGGCCGGCGCCGCGGGGAGGTGCGGCACGCGATCGGACGAGCCCGCCCTCAGCGGGCGCGGGCCGAGTAGCGCCCGTTCTCGTGGGTCAGCGCGATGTCGAGCCCGAACGCGTCGGCGAGGGTCGCCTCCGTGAGCGCCTCGGCCAGCGGTCCGGCGGCGACGACGGCGCCGTCGCGGAGCAGCAGCGCGTGCGTGAAGCCGGCGGGGATCTCCTCGACGTGGTGGGTCACCATCACGATCGCCGGCGAGGCCGGGTCCTGTGCGAAGCCGCCGAGCAGCTGCACGAGCTCCTCGCGGGCGCCGAGGTCCAGGCTGCCGGCCGGCTCGTCGAGCAGCAGCAGCTCCGGGTCGGTCATGATCGCGCGGGCGATCTGGACGCGCTTCTGCTCGCCGTCGGAGAGGGTGCCGAAGGTGCGGTCCGCGAGGTGGTCGAGCTTCCACTCCACCAGGACGCGGCGCGCACGGCGCTCGTCGATCTCGTCGTAGCCCTCGTTCCAGCGGCCGGTGACCGCGTAGGCGGCGGTCATCACGACGTCGAGCACCGTCTCGCCCGCGGGCAGGCGGCGCGCCATCGCGGTCGACGCGTAGCCGATCCGGGGGCGCAGCTCGAAGACGTCGGTGCGGCCGAGCGTCTCCTCGAGCAGGTGCGCCGATCCCGTCGACGGGTAGTTCTGCGCCGCCGCGATCTGCAGGATCGAGGTCTTCCCGGCACCGTTGGAGCCGAGGATCACCCAGCGCTCCTCCTCGGACACGGTCCAGTCGACGTGGTCGAGGATCCGCTTGCCGTTCCGGACGAAGGACACATCGACGAACGAGACAACGCTGGGCATGCGGACCAGTCTAAAGGGAGCGGGCGCCGGGCTCAGACGAGCGAGTCGTAGATGGCACGGGTGTCCCGCGCGATCTGCGTCCAGCTGAAGTCGCTCTGCGCGCGCAGGCGGCCGGCCTCGCCCATCCGCTTCGCGGCGGCCGGGTCGGCGACGACCTCGGCCATCGCTGCCGCGAGGTCGGCGACGTAGCGGTCCGGGTCCACGGGGGTGCCCGTGCCGTCCGTCACCTGCTCGATCGGCACGAGGCGCCCGGTGACGCCGTCGACGACGACCTCCGGGATGCCACCGGTCGCGGTCCCGACCACGGCGGCGCCGCACGCCATCGCCTCGAGGTTCACGATGCCGAGCGGCTCGTAGATCGACGGGCAGACGAAGGTCGTCGCCGCGGTCAGCACCGCGGAGAGCTCGTGGCGCGGCAGGTGGCGGTCGATCCAGACGACGCCGGTGCGCTCCTGCTGGAGCCCCCGGACGAGCGCGGTGACCTCGGCCATGATCTCGGGGGTGTCCGGGGCGCCGGCGCAGAGCACGAGCTGCACCTCCGGCGGCAGCATCGCGGCCGCGCGCAGCAGGTAGGGCAGCCCCTTCTGCCGGGTGATCCGGCCGACGAAGACGACGGAGGGACGCGACGGGTCGATGCCCAGCTCGGCGAGGACGGCCTCGTCCTCCACCGGGTGCCAGGCGTCGAGGTCGATGCCGTTGTAGACGACGTGCACCTTCGCGGGGTCCAGCGCGGGGTACGAGCGCAGGATGTCGTTGCGCATCCCGCCGGAGACCGCGATCACGGCGTCCGCGTTCTCGTACGCCTCGCGCTCGATCCAGCTCGAGACGCGGTAGCCGCCGCCGAGCTGCTCGGCCTTCCACGGGCGCAGCGGCTCGAGGCTGTGCGCCGAGACGACGTGCGGGATGCCGTGCAGCAGTTGCGCGAGACGTCCGGCCGCGTTGGCGTACCAGGTGTGCGAGTGCACGAGATCGGCGCCCGCCGCGTCCTGCGCGATCTGGAGATCGACGCCGAGGGTCTGCAGCGCGCCGTTGGCCTCCGCCAGCTCCGCGGGAACGGGGTACGCGAAGGCGCCCTCCTCGTCCCTCGGCGCGCCGAAGCAGCGCACCACGACCTCGATGTCGTGGCGGAGGGCCTTGGTGAGCTCGGCCACGTGCACGCCGGCTCCCCCGTACACCTCGGGCGGATATTCCTTGGTCAGCAGATCGACTCGCACCCCCGAACCGTAGTACAGGGCGATCCTCCGCCGACACCCGCAGCCACGCGACTGCGCAGGACCTCTACTGTGGGGGCATGCAGTCAAAGAAGATCTTCGGCATCGTCCTCGCCGGCGGCGAGGGCAAGCGGCTCATGCCCCTCACGGCCGACCGGGCCAAGCCCGCAGTGCCGTTCGGCGGGCAGTACCGCCTGATCGACTTCGCGCTGTCGAACCTGATCAACTCGGGTCTGACGCAGATCGTGGTGCTGACGCAGTACAAGTCGCACTCGCTCGACCGCCACGTCTCGCAGACCTGGACGCTGTCGGGGCTGCTCAACTCCTACGTCGCGTCCGTCCCGGCGCAGCAGCGGCTCGGCAAGCGCTGGTTCAGCGGCTCGGCCGACGCGATCCTGCAGAGCCTCAACCTGATCCGCGACGAGAAGCCCGACATCGTCGTCGTGGTCGGCGCGGACCACGTCTACCGCATGGACTTCTCGCAGATGATCGAGGCGCACATCAAGTCGGGCGCCAAGGCGACCGTCGCGGCGATCCGCCAGCCGATCGAGCTGGCCGACCAGTTCGGCGTCATCCAGCTCGCCGGCGACGAGGCGGGCGACGGCATCGTCCCGACCAAGATCGCGGAGTTCCTCGAGAAGCCCAAGGACGCGGTCGGCCTCGCCGACTCGCCGCACGAGGTCCTCGCTTCGATGGGCAACTACGTCTTCGACGCCGACGCGCTGATCGACGCGGTCATCCGCGACGGCGAGCTCTCCACCTCCGACCACGACATGGGCGGCGACATCATCCCCGACTTCGTCGCGCGCGGCGAGGCCGGCGTCTACGACCTCAAGCTCAACGAGGTCCCCGGCTCCACCGATCGCGACCGCTACTACTGGCGCGACGTGGGGACGATCGACTCGTTCTTCGAGGCGCACCAGGACCTCATCTCGGCGCTCCCGGTCTTCAATCTCTACAACCAGCAGTGGCCGATCTTCTCGTCGCAGCTGAACTCACCGCCCGCGAAGATCGTGCGCGACGGCAAGGGCAACCTCGGCACGACCGTCGACTCGGTGGTCTCGCTGGGCACCGTCATCTCCGGCGCGCACATCGAGCGCAGCGTCGTCGGCCCGTGGGCGGTCATCGAGTCGAACGCCACGGTCTCCGACTCGGTCGTCTTCGACAAGGTCCGGATCGGCCCGGACGCCGTGGTCGCCCGCGCTATCCTCGACAAGGACGTCGTCGTCGAGCCCGGCGCGCGAGTCGGCGTGGACCACGACCACGACCGCGAGCGCGGGTTCACCGTCACCGAGTCGGGCATCACCGTCGTCGGCAAGGGCGTCGTCGTCCGCCCGTAGCACCCCCGCGGGTCGAGAGCACTGCGCTTCCGCGCGTCCGGTCAGGCCGGCGCGCGGACCCGACCGATTGGCCCGTCCTTGAGTGAGCCGCTGCGCACACCCGCCCGCTTCCTGGTCGTCGTCGACGCCGACTCGACGCTGCTGCAGGACGAGGTGATCGAGCTCCTCGCCGCCCACGCGGGCTCCGAGGAGCGCGTCGCCGCGATCACCGAGCGCGCGATGCACGGCGAGATCGACTTCGGCGAGAGCCTGCGCGAGCGCGTCGGCACCCTCGCCGGCGTCCTCGACGACGTCTGCGCCGGAGTGAGCGGGCGCGTCCGGGTCACCCCAGGGGTGGAGGAGCTGATCGCCGGCATCCACGCCGCCGGTGGTCGGATCGGCGTCGTCTCGGGCGGCTTCCACGAGGTGCTCGACCCGGTCGCCGGAGCGCTCGGCCTCGACTTCGTCCGCGCGAACCGGCTCGGCAGCCGCGACGGCCGCCTCACCGGCGCCGTCGAGGGTCCCGTGATCGACGCCGCCGCGAAGGCCGCCGCCCTCTGCGAATGGGCCGCCCTGTCCGGGGTCCCGCTCGAGCGGGCGATCGCGGTCGGCGACGGCGCGAACGACCTCGAGATGATGCAGGTCGCGGGTCTCGCCGTCGCCTTCAACGCGAAGCCCGTGGTCCGCGAGCGCGCCGACCTCGTCATCGACGGCCTCGATCTCAGCCAGCTGCTGCCGGTCCTCGGTCTCCGCGGCTGACACTCGGAGGGCGGCGCCTCAGCCGCCCGCCGTTGCGACCAGGACCGCCGCGCCCAGGGCCAGCGCCCAGCTCACCAGCGAGCCGACCAGGAAGTACTCCGCCTTCGAGCCGCCCTCGCCGTCGCGGGAGATCTCCGGGAACCGCACGATGCCCTTCGCCGCGAAGACGGCGCCGGCCAGCCCGATCGCTCCGGCGAGGGTGAGCCCGGCCACGAGGAGGCGCTCGAGCGGCCCGATGGCGCGACCGCCGCGGAGGTCCGGGACTCGCACCTCCTCGGGCGCGGGCCGGGCGAAGCGGGCGCGGAGCGAGAAGCGAGTGCGCGCGGCGACCGGCTGCGGCAGCTCGCGGTAGAGCGCGGCGCGCACGACGACGTTGCCGCTCTCGAGGAGGAAGAGCGCGGCGCCCCCGGCGAGCAGCGCCTGCGCGATCGGCGGGACGGGTCCGGAGCGCCCGAGACCCGCGTACGCGTCGACCAGCGGGCCGGCGGCCGGGCCCGCCGCGCGGTCGACCACGGCGAGCACGAGCACCGCGACGATCAGGCCGACGGCGGGCCGGAGCCCTCCGGGCGGCCGGGTGCCGGCCGCGGTGGTCGTGAGCAGCAGCCACGCGCCGGCCAGCGCGACGACGAGCACGGTGCCGAGCGGTGCGGCACCGAGGCCGAGCACCGCCGAGAGCGCGGCCGCCGCCCAGAGCACGACGATCGCCGCGGCGGCGACGGGTCGGCCGAGGTGCGTCCGCGCGAGGTCGGCCAGACCGACGAGCCCGAGCAGCAGCGCGGTCAGCACGCGTCCGCCAGCAGCCGCGCACCGGTGAGCAGGGCCCCGGCACCCGCGCGGCGCAGCGCCTGCGACACCGCGGACTGCGTGATCGACTCCTGCTCGGCCAGGACCTTCTGCGGAAGACCGCGCGCCGTGCCGAGCACGAGCCGCCGGTCGCGGTCGCTCATCTCGCCGACGAGGGCGTCACGGGCGAGGAGGTAGGCGTTCACCGCGGCCTCCTGCGCGTCGGGCGAGTCCGAGCCGATGAACCAGCCGCGCGCCGTCGGCACCGCACCGTCCTCGAGGGCGTGCGCCCGCTCGATGGCCGCTCGCGCGCGCCACCAGCCGGGCCCGTCCTGCAGATCGCCGGCGACGCCCGAGCCGACCACCCTGATCTCGCCGCGGCCGAGGCCGACCCGGCAGTCCACCCCCGGCGGCAGCACGAGCCGCGCCTGGAGCGTCGCACCGAGCGCTGCCGAGACGGAGGCGTAGACCGCCTGGAACTCGTCGCCCACCGTGGGGTGCAGCGGCTCGACAGCGGGGACCGCCGCGTCGACCTCCGCGAAGCCGCGCTCGATCTCGCGCTGAACGACGGATCGCTCGGCGATCTCGCGCGAGTCGACGAGGTCGAGCACTACCGCGACGACGGAGGAGTCGGACATCGCATAAGCATAGAGCTGATATCCGCCGGATATAAGCTTTGCGCTGATACGGTCAGTGCCCCATCCCGAGGCCGCCGTCGACGGGGATGACCGCGCCGGAGATGTAGTCCGCCTCGTCGCCGGCGAGCCAGCGCGTCACCTTCGCGACCTCGGCGGCCGTGCCGTAGCGGGCCAGGGGGATGCTCTTGCGGTACTCCGCCTGCTGCTCCGCCGGGAGCTCCGCCGTCATATCGGTCTCGATGAAGCCGGGCGCGACGACGTTCGCCGTGATGTTGCGGGCGCCGAGCTCGCGGGTCAGCGACCGGGCGAAGCCGACCAGCGCGGCCTTCGACGAGGAGTAGTTGATCTGGCCGGGGCCGCCGTAGAGGCCGACGACGCTCGAGATCAGGACGATGCGGCCGAACCTCTGCTTGAGCATCGCCTTCGACGCCCGCTTGACGACCCGGAAGGCCCCGGTGAGGTTGGTGTCGATGACGGAGGTGAAGTCCTCCTCGGACATGCGCAGCAGCAGCATGTCGCGGGTGATGCCGGCGTTCGCGACGACGACCTCGACCGGGCCGAGCTCGGCCTCGATCTGCGAGAAGGCGGCGTCGATGGAGGCGGCGTCGGTGACGTCCGCGACGACGGTGAAGGACCCCTCGGGACCCGAGCCGGAGCGGGCGGTGACCGCGACCCGGTGACCCGCCGCCACGAACTCCTCGGCGATGGCGTAGCCGATCCCCCGGTTGCCCCCGGTGACGAGGACGGTGCGCGGCGTGGTCATGGGTGTCCCTCTCCGCCGGTGCACGGGCGGCTCCGGACGACCCCTACATCCTAGAGGCGGGATGCGCAACACATCCGCTGAGAGGGAACGTCCGGGGTCCGCCCGGTGCCCACGACGTAGTCTTATCGGGCTGTGAAATCACGCGAATCGCTCACCTCCCTCCCGCCGTCGCCCAGTGCCGCGCGTCGCTCCCGCGCGATCAAGTACTCCATCGCCATGGGCATCAGGATGGTCTGCGTGATCTGCCTGATCTTCGCCCAGGGCTGGTGGCTGCTCTTCTTCGCGCTCGGCGCGATCGTGCTCCCCTACTTCGCCGTCGTGCTCGCCAACGTCGGCAGCGCCGGTGAGAGCGGCACGGTGGAGCGTCCCGGCGCGATCGTGCTGTCCCGGCCCGTGCCGCCGTACGTCCCGCCGACCGCGCACGACGCGGCTCCCTCCGCCGACGCGCCCGAGGGCGGCGACCCGACCGAGGGACGACGGTGATCCCGCTCGGCGGCGCGCCCGATCGGCACGCCTGCTCGCGCGCCGGATGCTCGCTCACCGCGACCTGGGCGATCGAGTGGCGGAACCCGCGCATCCACGCGGAGGACCGGCGGAAGACCTGGCTGGCCTGCGGGGAGCACCTCGACTACCTGCGCGAGTTCCTCGCCGCGCGGGAGTTCCCGCTCGAGGTGAAGCCGCTGCTCACGGTCGACCGCGGAGCGGCACTGTGAGCGCCGCGGCGACGCGGCCGTCCTGGCGCTTCGCCTTCTCGCGCCGCTGGTTCGGCTACCTGGCGCTCACGATCGTCTTCGCCGTGGCCTGCGTGCTGCTCTCGCGCTGGCAGGTCGCCCGCCTCGACGAGGCCGCGAGCACCAACCGGCTCGTCACCGCCAACTGGAACGCGGACCCCGTCGCGCTCGACGGCCTCCTCCCCGCGGAGGCGGGCTGGGACGACGCCCTCGAGTACCGGCCGGTCGAGGTCTCCGGCGTCTACGAGACCGAGGGCCAGACCCTCGTCCGCAACCGGCCCTACAACGGCAACCCCGGCTTCGAGATCCTCACCCCGCTGCGCCTCGCGGACGGCAGCGTCTTCGTGGTCGATCGCGGCTGGGTCCCGGTCGGCTCCGAGCAGGACTCCCCCGACGTCGTCCCGGCCCCGCCGGAGGGCGAGGTCACGGTGACCGCCCGCCTGAAGCCGGGCGAGGGCCGCATCGAGGGCCGTGGCGCCCCCGCCGGTCAGATCGCCACGATCCAGCTCGACGACCTCTCGGCCCAGCTCGACGAGCCGCTGCGCACCGCCGGCTACGGGCTGCTGGTCCAGGAGGACCCCGCGCCGATCGAGGAGCGGCCGCTCGCCGCGATCAAGCCGGTCGCCGACGAGGGCCTGCACATCAGCTACGCGATCCAGTGGGTGCTGTTCGCGATCATGGGCTTCGGCGGTCTCGCCTGGGCGATCCGGCACGAGTACCGGATCCTCAACGCGGACGACCCCGAGGTCATCGCCGCCGAGGAGCGCCGCGAGCAGCGCCGCCTCCGCCGCGGACGCACGGACGCCGAGATCGAGGACGAGCTGCTCGACGCCCGCTGAGCGCCCGGGCGTCTCGAGCTCATGCTGGTCGAGTAGCCCCGAAGGGGCGTATCGAGACCCGCAGCCGGGTCTGCAGACTCGAGCTCTGACGCTGGTGGATCTCGATACGCCCGCTGCGCGGGCTACTCGATCAGCATGACGGCTCCGAGACCTCGACGGCCGAGCCTCAGGCCAGCATGATCAGGTCGAGGTAGTCCGCGGTCCAGTGGTCCTCGGTGCCCTCGGGCATGATCAGCACGCGCTCGGGGTTGAGCGCCTCGACAGCGCCCTCGTCGTGGCTGACCAGGACGACCGCGCCCTCGTAGTGGGCGAGCGCGTCGAGGATCTCCTCGCGGCTGGCCGGGTCGAGGTTGTTGGTGGGCTCGTCGAGAAGCAGCACGTTGGCACCCGAGACGACGATCATCGCCAGCGCGAGCCGGGTCTTCTCGCCGCCGGAGAGGACGCCCGCCGGCTTGTGCGAGTCGTCCCCGGTGAAGAGGAACGAGCCGAGCACGCGGCGGGCCTCGGTCTCGGTGAGGTTGGGGCTCGAGGAGACCATGTTCTCCAGCACCGAGCGCTTGACGTCGATCGTCTCGTGCTCCTGGGCGTAGTAGCCGATGCGCAGGCCGTGTCCGGCCTCGATCACGCCGGTGTCCGGCGCGTCGACCCCGCCCAGGATGCGCAGGAGCGTCGTCTTGCCCGCACCGTTCAGCCCGAGGATGACGACCTTCGAGCCGCGGTCGATGGCGAGGTCGACGGAGGTGAAGATCTCGAGCGAGCCGTAGCTCTTCGAGAGGTTCTGCGCCTGCAGCGGGGTCCGGCCGCAGGCGGACGGGGTCGGGAAGCGGAGCTTCGCGACGCGATCGACGGCGCGCACCTCCTCGAGGCCGCTGAGCATCCGCTCGGCGCGGGCGACCATCTGGTGCGCGGCTGCGGCCTTCGACGCCTTCGCGCCGAAGCGGGCGGCCTGCAGCTGCAGAGCGCCGGCCTTCTTCTCGACGTTGACGCGCTCCTTCTTGCGGCGCTCCTCGTCGGCCGCGCGCTGGCGGAGGTAGTTCTTCCAGTTCATGTTGTAGACGTCGATCACCTGGCGGTTCGCGTCGAGGTAGAAGACGCGGTTGACGGTCTCGCCGACCAGCTCGATGTCGTGGCTGATCACGATGAAGCCGCCGCGGTAGTTCTTCAGGAACTCGCGCAGCCACACGACCGAGTCGGCGTCGAGGTGGTTGGTCGGCTCGTCGAGGATGAGCGTCTGCGCATCGGAGAACAGGATCCGGGCGAGCTCGATGCGGCGGCGCTGGCCACCGGAGAGCGTCTTGAGCGGCTGGTCGAGGATCCGGTCCGGCAGGTTGAGGTTGCTCGCGATCGACGCCGCCTCGGCCTCGGCCGCGTAGCCGCCGAGCGAGAGGAAGCGGTCGGTGAGGTTGCCGTACTTCTTCATCCCGGCCTCGCTGACGGCCGTCTCGCTGCTCGACATCGCGACCGTGGCCTCCTGCATGCCCAGCACCAGCTGGCCGAGGCCGCGGGCGTCGAGGATGCGCGTGCGCGCCAGCTCCTCGGGGTCGCCGGAGCGCGGGTCCTGCGGCAGGTAGCCGATCTCGCCGCCGCGGTCGACCGAGCCCTTCGCCGCGATGAGGTCGCCGGCGAGGACCTTGGTCAGCGTCGTCTTGCCCGCGCCGTTGCGGCCGACGAGGCCGACCTTGTCGCCGTCGCCGACTCTGAAGGACACGTTCTCCATCAGGAGTCGGGCGCCGACTCGGAGTTCGAGGTCGTGCACGCTGAGCACTGTGCTGTCCGTTCCCGCCAAGAAATGGCGTTCGGTTCGGGAGGTGTGGGGCAAGAGGCCGCGAAGCGGCAGCCCCCTAGTATATTTCCTGAGCCGCGGGGCGGATCCACGTCCGCTCACCGCGGACGCGCTCGCTCCTCGCTCTCGGGCGACACGGTCTTTGGAGAACAGACATGTCCAGCTACTCTCTCGCCCCGTCGCGACCGGTCCTGGCGGACCGGCTGCTCACCCGCTCGCTGGTCACCGATCTGGTGCTCGTCCTCGCCGCCGCCGCGTTCACCGCGGCCATGGCGCAGCTGTACATCCCGATGTGGCCGGTCCCGATCACGGGTCAGACCTTCGCGGTCCTGCTCGTCGGCACCACGCTCGGCGCCCTCCGCGGCGCGCTCTCGATGGGCGTCTACGCCCTCGTCGGCGCCCTCGGCGCCCCGATCTTCACCGAGGGCTCGAGCGGCTGGGCCGTCCTGGCCGGTCCGACCGGCGGCTACATCGTCGGCTTCGTCCTCGCCTCGATCGTCACCGGCCGGCTCGCCCAGCGCGAGTGGGACCGCCGCGTCGTCGGCACGCTGGTGACCTTCCTCGCCGGCACCGCCACGATCTACCTCGTCGGACTCCCCTGGCTCGCCACCGCGCTCGGCTCGATGGGGTACCCGGCCGACCTCGGCTCGGTGCTCACCGCCGGTCTCGTGCCCTTCCTCGTCGGCGACACCCTGAAGATCGTGCTCGCCGCCGCGCTGCTGCCCACCACCTGGGCGCTGCTCGGCCGCCGCAAGGGCTGACCCGCCCCGCACGCACGACGAAGGGCCCGGAGGATGATCCTCCGGGCCCTTCGCCGTTGCTGCTGCCGCTGATCGCGCGGCGAGGCTCTAGATCGAGAAGCCGAGCGCGCGCATCATGTCGCGGCCGTCCTCGGTGATCCGGTCCGGACCCCACGGCGGCATCCAGACCCAGTTGATCCGGAAGGCCTCCACGACGCCGTCCAGCGACTCCGCGGTCTGCTCCTCGAGCACGTCCGTCAGCGGGCAGCCCGCCGAGGTCAGCGTCATGTGGATGACCAGCGCGTCGTTCTCGTCGTCCCAGCCCAGGTCGTAGATCAGGCCGAGGTCGACGACGTTGACGCCGAGCTCGGGGTCCATGACGTCCTTGAGCGCCTCCTCGACCTGGTCGAAGAGCTTCGGGTCGAGCGTGGTGACCGCCATGATCAGACCGTCGCCGGGGCGAGGAAGCGGTCGTAGCCCTCGTCCTCGAGTCGGGTGGCGAGCTCCTTGCCGCCCTGCTCGGCGATGCGGCCGGCGACGAAGACGTGCACGAAGTCCGGCTGGATGTAGCGCAGGATCCGCGTGTAGTGCGTGATCAGCAGGACGCCGAGACCGGTCGAGGCGTGGGCGCGGTTGACGCCCTCCGACACGATCTTGAGAGCATCCACGTCGAGGCCGGAGTCGGTCTCGTCGAGGACGGCGAACTGCGGGGCGAGCAGCTCGAGCTGGAGGATCTCGTTCCGCTTCTTCTCGCCTCCTGAGAAGCCCTCGTTGACGTTGCGCGCCGCGAAGGACGGGTCCATGCGCAGGTCGGCCATCGCCTTCTTGACGTCCTTGGTCCAGGTGCGGATCGCCGGAGCCTCGCCCGCGATCGCGGTCTTGGCCGTGCGGAGGAAGTTGGTGTTGGTGACACCGGGGATCTCGACCGGGTACTGCATGGCGAGGAAGAGACCGGCGCGGGCGCGCTCGTCGACCGTCATGTCGAGGACCTCGACGCCGTCGAGGGTGATCGAGCCGCCGTCGACGTGGTACTTCGGGTGCCCCGCGATCGTGTACGCGAGGGTGGACTTGCCGGAGCCGTTGGGGCCCATGACGGCGTGGATCTCACCCTGGTTGATGGTGAGGTCGACACCGCGGAGGATCTGCTTGGTCCCCTGCTCGGTCTCGACACTGACGTGGAGATCGCTGATCTGGAGAACGGACATTCAGACTTCCTTCGTGACGGTCGGGTCGATGTAGACGTCGCCGTCGATGACCTCGACGACGAAGACGGGAACCGGCTCGAAGGCCGGCAGGTTCAGGGGGGCGCCGGAGCGCAGCGAGAACGCCGAGCCGTGGGCCCAGCACTCGAGGGTGTCGTCCTCGACGAAGCCCTCGGCGAGGGAGACTTCGCCGTGGGTGCAGGTGTCGCCGATCGCGTGGATCTCGCCCGCGGTGTCCTGGACGATCGCGATGGCGATGCCGTCGACGACGTAGCGGACGGCCTGGTTGGGGATCAGCTCCGAGGCGGCGCAGATCTTCGCGGCGTCGCTCATGCGGACACCTCCGGCGAGTACGCGCCGGTCTGTCCGGCGCTGCCTGCAAGCTCGGCCTCGATCGCGAGCTGGAGGCGGTCCTCGAGCTCGGTCACGCCGATCTGCTGGACGATCTCGCTGAGGAAGCCGCGGACGACCAGCCGGCGCGCCTCGTCCTCGCGGATGCCGCGCGACTGCAGGTAGAAGAGCTGCTCGTCGTCGAAGCGGCCGGTCGCCGAGGCGTGGCCCGCTCCGGCGATGTCACCGGTCTCGATCTCGAGGTTCGGGATCGAGTCGGCGCGCGTGCCGTCCGAGAGGACCAGGTTGCGGTTCTGCTCGTAGCTGTCGGTGCCGTTCGCGCTCTGGCGGATCAGCACGTCGCCGATCCACACCGTCCGCGCGCCCTGGCCCTGCAGCGCGCCCTTGTAGGTGACGCGGCTGCGGGTGTCGGGGGCGTCGTGGTCGACGTAGACCTGCTGCTCGAGGTGCTGGCCGCCGTCGGCGAAGTACAGGCCGAGGAGCTCGCCGTCGGCGCCGCGCTCGACGAGGTGCGCCGAGGGGTTCACCCGGACGATCGAGCCGCCGAGCGTGACGACGATGTGCTTCACCTTCGCGTCGCGGCCGACGCGGAGGAAGTGGTTCGCGAGGTGGCGGGCGTCGTCGGCCCACTCCTGCAGCGTGACGATCGTCAGCTGCGCGCCCTCGCCGACGAGGACCTCGACGTTCTCGGCGAGCGTCGCTTCGCCCTCGTTCTGCAGCACGACGACACCGCGCGCGTACGGCGCGGCCTCGATGATCGTGTGCGCGGCACGGGGAGCGGAGCCGAGTCCCGTGCGCACGAGGGTCGCGACCTTCTCGTCCTCGCCGGTCACCCGGATCGAGAGCGCCTGCTCGAACTGCGACCAGGCGTTCGCGGCGGCGCGGTCCTCGGGGAGGCCCGCAGTGCCGATCCGAGCGTCGTCGCGCCCGACCCAGGAGACGTCGACGCCGTCGACGGCCGCCGACTCCAGCGGAGTCGGCGAGCCGTCGAGCGGTCCGTCGATGAGGTCGCCGAGGCGGGCGACCGGGGTGAGCTTCCAGGCGATCTCGCGCCCCGTGACCGTCTCGAACGCGTCGACGTCGGTGGACGCGAAGCGCTCGGAGCGGGTCTGCACGGGCGTGAACGCCCCGTCGGAGTGCGCGGCGATGCCCAGTCGCGCGGCGGCGTCCGCGCCGTCGATCGCAGGGGACGTCGGGGCGCTCGTGGGGACCGTCATCAGGCGGTGGTTCCTTTCGAAGGGTGCTGGCCGCCCGTCTCGGGCGGCCTGGGGAGGAGAGGGGCGAGCGTCAGCCGACGCTGCCCTCCATCCCCATCTCGATGAGCTTGTTGAGCTCGAGGGCGTACTCCATGGGCAGCTCGCGAGCGATCGGCTCGATGAAGCCGCGGACGATCATGGCCATCGCCTCGTCCTCGGGCATGCCGCGCGACATCAGGTAGAAGAGCTGCTCCTCGCTGACCTTCGAGACCGTGGCCTCGTGGCCGAGCTGGACGTCGTCCACACGGATGTCGATCGCCGGGTAGGTGTCCGACCGCGAGATCGTGTCGACCAGGAGCGCGTCGCAGCGCACCGTGTTCGCGGAGTGGTGCGCGTTCGCGTCCACCCGGACCTCGCCGCGGTAGCCGGCCCGGCCGCCGCCGCGGGCGATCGACTTGGAGACGATCGACGACTGCGTGTACGGCGCCATGTGGATCATCTTCGCGCCGGCGTCCTGGTGCTGGCCGGGGCCCGCGAACGCGACGGAGAGGGTCTCGCCCTTGGCGTGCTCGCCGACCAGGAAGATCGACGGGTACTTCATCGTGACCTTCGAGCCGATGTTGCCGTCGATCCACTCCATCGTCGCGCCCTCGTGCGCGATCGCACGCTTGGTGACGAGGTTGTAGACGTTGTTCGACCAGTTCTGGATCGTCGTGTAGCGCACGCGGGCGTTCTTCTTCACGATGATCTCGACGACGGCCGAGTGCAGCGAGTCCGACTTGTAGATCGGCGCCGTGCAGCCCTCGATGTAGTGGACGTAGCTGCCCTCGTCGGCGATGATCAGCGTCCGCTCGAACTGGCCCATGTTCTCGGTGTTGATCCGGAAGTAGGCCTGCAGCGGGATGTCGACGCGCACGCCCTTCGGGACGTAGACGAACGAGCCGCCGGACCAGACAGCCGTGTTCAGCGCGGCGAACTTGTTGTCGCCGGCCGGGATGACGGTGCCGAAGTACTCCTCGAAGATCTCGGGGTGCTCGCGCAGCGCGGTGTCCGTGTCCATGAAGATGACGCCCTGCTCCTCCAGGTCCTCGCGGATCTGGTGGTAGACGACCTCGGACTCGTACTGAGCGGCGACGCCGCCGACGAGGCGCTGGCGCTCCGCCTCGGGGATGCCGAGCTTCTCGTACGTGTTCTTGATGTCGTCCGGGAGGTCCTCCCAGGTCTGCGCCTGCTTCTCGGTGGAGCGGACGAAGTACTTGATGTTGTCGAAGTCGATGTCCGACAGGTCGGCGCCCCAGGTGGGCATCGGCTTGCGCTCGAAGAGGGCGAGCGCCTTCATGCGCCGCTCGCGCATCCAGGCCGGCTCGTTCTTGAGCGCGGAGATGTCGGAGACGACCTCGGGCGAGATGCCGCGGCGCGCGGAGGCGCCGGCGGAGTCCGAGTCGGACCAGCCGAACTCGTAGACGCCCAGGCTCGCGAGCTCGGGGCGGTCGATCAGGATGTCTGACATAAGTACCTCGTTTCCTACCCACTGGTAACCGGTCGGGTTCCGGAGTCATTCCCCGAGGGGGATCCGGGGAGCACATCCGGGCCGATCGCGTCATCGAGTCGATGGGCGGAGCGGAGCGGTGCGTCCCGGGAAGTCCTGAGGCTTGCGGTGGCGCTCCATCGGGCCGTCGGTCCGGGCCTCGCCCCCTCGGGCGAACGACGCGTCGCGCCGAACCTGAACCAACTACTCATCCTACGGAAGCCGTGCCCCCAGTGGAACCTCTGCACCTGGGTGTCGGCCGGGCGGCACCGATCCCGTGCCGCCAGACCGGCATGACCACACCCGTGTCGGTGGTCCGTGCTGGAGTGTCTCCATGACCGACGACGACAGGATCCCCGCCCGCCCCCGACTCCTCCTAGCGCTCGCCCGCACCGGGCTCGAGCCCGGTGCCGCAGCCGACTTCGACACCCTTGCCGAGGCGCTCGCCCGGGGTCTCCCCCTGCGGAGGCTCCCGATCGCGCTGCTGCGGCTGCGACGCCACCTCCATCCGGCCGGCGAGCGCGGCCGCCGTGCTCAGAGAGCGGGTGCCAGCTCCTCCGCCGGCTGCCGGCGCTGAGCACGGACCGTGAAGAGCCGCGGATTGACGTCGAGCAGCACCCGCACGGCGCCGACCCAGACGAGGGCCGAGCCGAGGAGGTGCACCGCGACGAGCGCCTCGGGCAGGGCGAGGAGCGACTGGGCGACGCCGACGAGCGCCTGCAGCCCCACCACGACGAGGAAGGCGACCACGCGGCGCCGGGCCAGCTCGGAGCCGGGCAACCGCGCCAGCAGCGCCAGGAGGGCGACGGCGAGCACGAGCGTCGCGGTGCCGAGCACCCCGTGCACGACCGTCACGCTCTCCCAGTGGAACCGCATCCGCGGGACCTCGGCGGAATCGCCCGCATGCGGGCCGGTGCCGGTCACGAGGGTGCCGACGGCGATCACGAGCAGCGTCACCGCGATGAGGGCGATGCTCACCCCGCGGGTGAGGGCGTCCGGTTCGAACGCGACGGACTGCGAGCGGTGCGCGCGGTGCCAGGTCAGCGCGGTCGTCGTCAGCAGGGCGATCGCGAGCATGAAGTGCCCGGCGACGATGTACGGGTTCAGCCCCGAGTGCACGGTCGCACCGCCGGCGAGCGCGTTGGCGACGACGAGCCAGAACTGCGACCAGGCGAGCCGGGTCATCGTGCGGTCGCGCGGCTTCTGCAACCGGGCCGCGGTGATGGCCCAGCCGACGGCGACGACCAGCACGCCCGTGAAGGCGCGGTTGGTGAACTCGATGAAGCCGTGGATCCCGAGCTCGGGCGTGGAGGTGAGCGAGCCGGCGTCGCAGGCCGGCCAGGTCGGGCAGCCGAGGCCCGAGCCGGTGAGGCGCACGACTCCGCCGAAGAAGATGATCAGGATGCTCGCGATCAGGGCGGCGGTCGTCCCCCAGCGCAGGGCGCGGGGGCTCAGCGTGACGCGCTCGGCGAGGAACGAGAACGGCGTGATCATCAGAACGGCAGCAGCGGATCGATGCCGACGGCGAGGAAGAGCAGCGTGAGGTATCCGATCGAGCCGTGGAAGACGCGCATCGGCGAGACGTGCTCATGACGGATCGCGAGGCTGTAGAGGCGGTGCGTCTCGGCGATGAACCAGACGCCGCTGGCCAGGGCGACGACGGTGTAGACGACTCCCATGTCCGCCACCGGGATGAGCAGCAGCGAGCAGGCGACGGTGGCCCACGCGTAGAGGATGACCTGGAGGCCGACGATGGTGCGCCCGCGCACGACGGCGAGCATCGGCACGCCCGCGGCGCGGTAGTCCTCGCGGTACTTCATCGACAGCGGCCAGTAGTGCGGCGGCGTCCAGAGGAAGATCACCGAGAAGAGGATGATCGGCGCCCAGTCGAGCGAGTTCGTGACGGCGGCCCAGCCGATCAGCACGGGCATGCAGCCGGCGATCCCGCCCCAGACGATGTTCTGCGGGGTGCGGCGCTTGAGGAACAGCGTGTAGAAGAGCACGTAGATGAGGATCGCGGCGAGCGAGAGCGACGCGGCGAGCCAGTTGGCCGTGAGGCCGAGCCAGACGATCGACAGCACGCCGATGGTGGTCGCGAAGACCAGCGCCTCGCGGTCGGAGACCTCGCCGGTGACCAGCGGGCGGTTCCGGGTCCGCTTCATCACGCGGTCGATGTCGCGGTCGATGTAGCAGTTGAACGCGCCGGCCGACCCGGCGCTGAGCGCCCCGCCGATGAGCACGTTCAGCACCAGCAGCAGGTTCGGGATCCCGCCCTGCGCCAGGATCATCGTGGGCGCCGTGACCACGAGCAGCAGCTCGATCACGCGCGGCTTCGTCAGCGCGACGTACGCCCTCACCTTGCGCGACAGGGGCGACCGGACGGGCCCTCCCCGCTCGATCGCGGTGGTCTCTGCGACTAGGTCCATTGCTCCTCTAACGATCGATGATCCCGAACGAGTGTAATGCGCGGCGGATGGGGGCGAGCCCGGAGTGCACGCTTGTCCAATCGGGAGCCGACATATGCGAGGCGCAACCCCCGATCCCCGGCGCACCCCCCTCCGTATACTCGGAACTGCTCGCCAGAGCGCCCGGCCCGCACCCGAGTTCCGCCCGACTGATCAGTCGCGCGAGGCCGAACGGGGCGTCGTCGGAAGCATCGTGTCGAAGTCGTCATGCGCGCTCCACCATGCGAGAGGGCGGACGGTCCCCGTCTGCCCCACGTCTCGAGAAGGGTCAGTACCTAGTGTCAGAACTGCAATGGGATTCCATTGACGAGAAGGCAGTCGACACGGCGAGGGTTCTCGCCGCGGATGCGGTCGAGAAGGTCGGCAACGGCCACCCCGGCACCGCCATGAGCCTCGCGCCGGCCGCCTACCTCCTGTTCCAGAAGGTCATGCGCCGCGATCCGTCCGACGCCACCTGGATCGGCCGCGACCGCTTCATCCTGTCGGTCGGCCACTCCTCGCTGACGCAGTACGTCCAGTTCTACCTGGGCGGCTACGGCCTCGAGCTCGACGACCTCAAGGCGCTGCGCACCTGGGGCTCGAAGACCCCCGGCCACCCCGAGTACGGCCACACCGACGGCGTCGAGATCACCACCGGCCCGCTCGGCCAGGGTCTCGCCTCGGCCGTCGGCTTCGCCTACGCCGCGCGCTTCGAGCGCGACCTGTTCGACCCCGAGGCCGCCGTCGGCACCTCGCCGTTCGACCACTTCGTCTACGTCATCGCCGGCGACGGCGACCTGCAGGAGGGCGTCACCAGCGAGGCCTCCTCGCTCGCCGGCCACCAGCAGCTCGGCAACCTCGTCGTCATCTACGACTCCAACCAGATCTCGATCGAGGACGACACCAACATCGCCTTCACCGAGGACGTCAAGGCGCGCTACGAGGCCTACGACTGGCAGGTCCAGGTCGTCGACTGGAAGAAGACCGGCGAGTACCACGAGGACGTCGCCGAGCTGCACGCCGCGATCGAGGCCGCCAAGGGCGAGACGGACAAGCCGTCGCTCATCATCCTGCGCACGATCATCGGCTGGCCCTCGCCGAAGAAGCAGAACACCGGCAAGATCCACGGCTCCGCCCTCGGCGCCGACGAGCTGCGCGGCCTCAAGGAGGTGCTCGGCTTCGACCCCGAGAAGACCTTCGACGTCGCCGACGAGGTCATCGAGCACACCCGCAAGGCCGTCGAGCGCGGCCAGGCGCAGCACGCCGAGTGGAACGAGAAGCTCGAGGCGTGGGCGGTCGCGAACCCCGAGAAGAAGGTCCTCCTCGACCGCGTCCTGAGCGGCGACCTCCCCGAGGGCGTCCAGGAGGCCCTCCCCGTCTTCGAGCCCGGCAAGGAGGTGTCGACCCGAGCCGCGTCCGGCAAGGTCATCAACGCCCTCGCCGGAGTCGTGCCCGAGCTCTGGGGCGGCTCCGCCGACCTCGCCGAGTCGAACAACACGACCATCGAGGGCGCCGGCTCGTTCGTGCCGACCGAGTTCTCGACCCACGAGTGGACCGGGAAGAAGGGCGGCCGCGTGCTGCACTTCGGCATCCGCGAGCACGCCATGGGCGCGATCCTCAACGGCATCGTCCTCCACGGCAACACCCGCCCCTTCGGCGGCACCTTCCTGATCTTCTCCGACTACATGCGCCCGGCCGTCCGTCTCGCCGCGCTCATGAAGGCGCCGGCCATCTACGTCTGGACCCACGACTCCGTGGCGCTCGGGGAGGACGGCCCGACGCACCAGCCGGTCGAGCAGCTGGCCGCCCTCCGCGCGATCCCGGGACTGGACATCGTCCGCCCCGGCGACGCGAACGAGGTCGCCTACGCCTGGAAGACGATCCTCGAGCGCCGCGAGGGCCCCGCCGGTCTCGCGCTGACCCGCCAGAACATCCCCGTCTTCGAGCGCGGAGAGGGCGACGCCTCCGGCGAGACCTTCGCCCACGCGTCGAACGTCGCCCGCGGTGCGTACATCCTCGCCGAGGCGCCGAACGGCACCCCCGACGTGATCCTCATCGCCACCGGCTCCGAGGTGCAGATCGCCGTCGAGGCGCGCGAGCTGCTCAAGGGCGAGGGCGTCAACGCCCGCGTCGTCTCGGCCCCGTCGCTCGAGTGGTTCGAGGAGCAGGACGCCGAGTACCGCGAGAAGGTGCTGCCGTCCGCCGTGAAGGCGCGCGTCTCGATCGAGGCGGGCCTCAGCCTCGGCTGGCAGAAGTACGTCGGCGACGCCGGCCGCTCGGTCTCCATCGAGCACTTCGGCGCCTCCGCCGACTACAAGACCCTGTTCCGCGAGTTCGGGATCACCACCGAGGCGGCCATCACCGCCGCCAAGGAGTCGCTCGCGGCGTCCTGACCACGAAGGCCGCGTCCACCAGGGCGCGGCCTTCGCCGTCGGGCCCACGACTCCCCACCGACCCGCACCACCTACGAACGAGAAGAAGAGACATGACCGAGAACACCCCCACCGCAGACCTCTCCGCCGCCGGCGTCAGCATCTGGCTCGACGACCTGTCGCGCTCGCGCATCTCGAGCGGCGGGCTGCAGAAGCTCATCGACGAGAAGAACGTCGTCGGAGTCACCACCAACCCCACGATCTTCGCCGCGGCCCTCGCCAAGGGCGAGTCCTACGACGAGCAGGTCGAGGAGCTCGCCGCCGCCGACACCTCGGTGACCGACGCGGTCTTCGCGATCACCACCGACGACGTGGCCGCCGCCTCCGACGTCTTCCGCCCGATCTACGACGCGACCAACGGCTACGACGGCCGCGTCTCGATCGAGGTCGAGCCGGGCCTCGCGCACGACGCGCAGGGCACCATCGAGCAGGCCAAGGCCCTCTGGGCCAAGGTCGACCGCCCGAACGCGATGATCAAGATCCCCGCGACCGTCGAGGGCCTCGAGGCCATCACCGAGGCCATCGGCTCCGGCATCTCGGTCAACGTCACGCTGATCTTCTCGCTCGCCCGCTACCGCGCCGTCATCAACGCGTACCTCGCCGGCCTCGAGAAGGCCAAGGACGCCGGCATCGACCTGTCGACGATCCACTCCGTCGCCTCGTTCTTCGTGTCGCGCGTCGACACCGAGATCGACAAGCGCCTCGAGGCCGTCGGCACCGACGAGGCCCTCGCCCTCAAGAGCAAGGCCGGCGTCGCCAACGCGCAGCTCGCCTACGAGGTCTTCGTCGAGGCGTTCGCCACCGAGCGCGCGCTGCTCCTGCAGGAGTCCGGCGCCAACCGCCAGCGTCCGCTCTGGGCCTCGACCGGCGTCAAGTCGACCGACCTCCCCGACACCCTCTACGTGACCGAGCTGGTCGCCGCGGGCGTCGTCAACACCATGCCCGAGAAGACCCTCGAGGCGACCTTCGACCACGGCGTCATCTCCGGGGACACCGTGACCGGCTCCTACGCCGACGCGAACGCCGTGCTCGACGCCGTCGCCGCGCAGGGCGTCTCCTACGCCGAGGTCACCGAGCTGCTCGAGAAGGAGGGCGTCGAGAAGTTCGTCGTCTCCTGGAACGAGCTGCTGGACACCGTCACCGCCGCGCTCGAGGGCGCGAAGGCGAAGGCCTGATCATGGCGATCCAGATCCACCTCAGCGGCGACGCCGAGAAGGCCGCCGACCGCGTCGTGCCGGAGCTCGTCGCCGACGAGGTCGCCTCGGGCATCACCGCCCAGGTCCCCACCCTCTGGGGTGCGGCGGCCGAGGACGAGTCCGCGAAGCGCCTCGGCTGGACCGAGTCGACCACCGTCTCCCGCCCGCTGATCCCCGAGATCCTGGCGCTCCGCGAGGAGTTCCAGGCCAAGGGCATCGACCACATCGTGCTCGGCGGCATGGGCGGCTCCTCGCTCGCGCCCGAGGTCATCACCCGGACCGCCGGCGTCGAGCTCACCGTGCTCGACTCCACCGCCCCCGGGCAGGTCCTCGCGGCCCTGAACGACCGCCTCGCATCGACCGCTGTCGTCATCTCGTCCAAGTCAGGCTCGACGGTCGAGACCGCCAGCCAGAAGAAGGCCTACGAGAAGGCGTTCACCGAGGCGGGCATCGACCCGCTCGACCGCATCGTGATCGTGACCGACCCCGGCTCCCCGCTGGACACCTCGTCCCGCGAGGCGGGCTACCGGGTCTTCAACGCCGACCCGAACATCGGCGGTCGCTTCTCGGCGCTGTCCGCGTTCGGCCTCGTGCCGTCCGGCCTCGCCGGAGCCGACATCGAGGCCCTCCTCGACGAGGCGGCGGAGGCGTCCCTCGGCCTGGCCGTGGACACCCCGGAGAACCCGGGTCTGCTCCTCGGCGCCGCGATCGCCGCCACCAGCCCCCGTCGCGACAAGCTCGCGATCGTGGCGGACGGCACCCACATCGTGGGCTTCGCCGACTGGGCCGAGCAGCTCATCGCCGAGTCCACCGGCAAGGACGGCACGGGCATCCTCCCCGTCGTCCTGGGCACCCTCGCCCCCGAGCTGTCGGAGGACCTCGCCGACGTGCAGGTCGTCCGCCTGGTCGAGGACGCGAGCGCGCTGCACCTGTTCCCGCGCGACCGGCACGAGGGCGAGATCCTCCTGTCCGGCTCGCTCGGCGCGCAGATGCTGACCTGGGAGTACGCGGTCGCGGTCGCCGGGCGACTGCTCGGGATCAACCCGTTCGACCAGCCCGACGTCGAGTCGGCGAAGGTCGCGACCCGGGCCCTGCTCGAGAAGCGGCCCGAGCCCGCCGCCCCGGCGTTCACCGACGCGGGCATCGAGGTGACCGGCACGTCCGAGGTCACCGAGGGCGTCTCGACCGTCGCCGCCGCCGTCGACCGCCTCCTCGCCCAGCTGGGCGAGGGCGGCTACGTGTCGATCCAGGCCTACGTCGACCGCCTCGCCCTCCCGCAGCTGGAGGGCGTCCGCGACCTCCTCGCCGCGCAGTCGAAGCGCCCCGTCACGTTCGGCTGGGGCCCGCGCTTCCTGCACTCGACGGGTCAGTACCACAAGGGCGGAGCGCCGACCGGCGTCTTCCTCCAGATCGCCGAGCGCGCGAGCACGGACCTCGAGATCCCCGAGAGCCCGTTCACCTTCGGCCAGCTGATCCAGGCGCAGGCCGCGGGCGACGCGAGCGTGCTCGCCGAGCACGGCCGCCCCGTCCTGACGCTGACGCTGACGGACCCGGAGGCCGACCTCGAGGCGCTCTTCGAGGCGCTCAACACCTGATCCGCCGGGCGCGGCGCTCCGTCCTCCTCGCGGAGGCGGGGCGCCGCGCCCGCGGTCGTCCGCGCGGCCCGTCACGACCGCGCTCGCAAGCCCTCAGCGGAGCGGGCCGGCGTCACCCCTCCCCCTCCGTCACCGATAGCAGTGCGCCCAGGCGTCCGGCCCGCCGGCCGCCGCGGCACACAGAAGGACACTGCACATGTCTGTGGACATCACTCCCGAGTTCAACCCGCTGCGGTTGAGCTTCGACCGCCGGCTGAATCGGATCGCGGGGCCGAGCGGCCTCGTCATCTTCGGCGTCACCGGCGATCTCTCCCGCAAGAAGCTCATGCCTGCGGTCTACGACCTCGCCAACCGCGGCCTGCTGCCGCCCGGCTTCGCGCTCGTCGGCTTCGCCCGGCGCGACTGGGACGACCAGGACTTCGAGAAGGTCGTGCACGACTCCGTCAAGAAGTACGCGCGCACCGAGTTCCACGAGGAGGTCTGGACCCAGCTCGCGCAGGGCATCCGCTTCGTGCAGGGCGAGTTCGACGACCCCGAGGCCTTCAGCCGCCTGAAGACGACGGTCGACGAGCTCGACCGCGAGCGCGGCACGAACGGCAACTTCGCCTTCTACCTCTCGATCCCGCCGAAGTCCTTCCCCCAGGTCACCGAGCAGCTGCGCAGCTCGGGCCTCGCGGAGCAGAAGGACGGCCAGTGGCGCCGCGTCGTCATCGAGAAGCCCTTCGGCAGCGACCTGACGACCGCGCGCGAGCTGAACGCCGTCGTCGAGTCGGTCTTCCCGCCGGACTCCGTCTTCCGGATCGACCACTACCTCGGCAAGGAGACGGTCCAGAACATCCTGGCGCTGCGCTTCGCCAACATGATGTACGAGCCGCTCTGGAACTCGAACTACGTCGACCACGTGCAGATCACGATGGCCGAGGACATCGGAGTGGGCGGCCGCGCCGGCTACTACGACGGCATCGGCGCCGCGCGCGACGTCATCCAGAACCACCTGCTCCAGCTGCTCGCCCTCACGGCGATGGAGGAGCCGATCTCGTTCGACGCCGCGGACCTCCGCGCCGAGAAGGAGAAGGTCCTCGCGGCCGTCCGCCTGCCGAAGGACCTGTCGACCGTCACCGCGCGCGGGCAGTACTCCGGCGGCTGGCAGGGCGGCGAGAAGGTGCTCGGCTTCCTCGAGGAGGACGGCATGAGCCCCACCTCGACCACCGAGACCTTCGCCGCGATGCGCCTCGACATCGGCACCCGCCGCTGGGCCGGCGTGCCGTTCTACCTCCGCGCGGGCAAGCGCCTGGGCCGCCGCGTCACCGAGATCGCGGTGGTCTTCAAGCGTGCGCCGCAGCAGCTCTTCGCCGAGAGCCAGACCACCTCGCTCGGCCAGAACGCCCTGGTGATCCGCGTCCAGCCGGACGAGGGCGTGACCATGCGCTTCGGCTCGAAGGTGCCCGGCGCCGGCATGCAGGTGCGCGACGTCACGATGGACTTCGGCTACGGCCACGCCTTCACCGAGGCCAGCCCCGAGGCGTACGAGCGCCTCATCCTCGACGTCCTCCTGGGCGAGCCCCCGCTCTTCCCGCGGCACGAGGAGGTCGAGCTGTCCTGGAAGATCCTCGACCCGATCGAGGAGTACTGGACCACGCAGGGCCAGCCCGAGCAGTACCGCCCCGGAACCTGGGGCCCCGATTCCGCCGACGAGCTCCTCGCTCGCGACGGCCGCACCTGGAGGCGCCCGTGATCGTCGATCTGCCCGACACCACGACGAGCGAGGTCTCGAAGACCCTCGTCAAGATCCGCGAGGAGGGCGGCGCCGTCGCCCTCGGCCGCGTGCTCACCCTCATCATCGCGACCTCCCGGGGCCACGAGGAGGAGGCGATCGACGCCGCCAACGACGCGTCCCGCGAGCACCCGATGCGCGTCATCGTCGTCTCGAAGGACGACGGGCTCACCACGGTCCCCGTCGACGCCACCCCGCGCGTCGACGCGCAGATCCGCGTGGGCGGCGACGCCGGCGCGAGCGAGGTCGTCGTGCTCCGCCCGTTCGGCGACGCGGCGACGGACGAGGAGAGCCTCGTCACGGGGCTCCTGCTCCCGGACGCCCCCGTGGTCGCCTGGTGGCCGAACAGCGCGCCCGAGAGCGCCTCGAAGTCGCCGATCGGCCGCATCGCGACCCGCCGGATCACCGACGCCTCCGCGCAGTCGAACCCGGCCGAGGCGCTGCACCACCTGGCCTCGACCTACGCGCCCGGTGACACCGACTTCGCCTGGACGCGCCTCACCCTGTGGCGCGCCCAGCTCGCCGCCGTGCTCGACCAGCCGCCGTACGAGCCGATCACGGCCGTCGAGGTCTCCGGCGCGCCGGACTCCCCCTCGACGATCCTGCTCGCGGCCTGGCTGCAGCTCGAGCTCGACATCCCCGTCGACCACGAGCTCACCATCAGTGCGACGGGGTCCAGCGGGATCCACGGGGTGCGCCTCTTCCGCGAGTCCGGCGTGATCGAGCTCGAGCGCTCGATCCCGAACGTCGCCACGCTGACGCAGCCCGACCAGCCCGTCCACGACATCTCCCTGCCGCGCCGGAGCCTCCGCGACTGCCTGGCGGAGGAGCTGCGCAGGCTCGACCCGGATGACCTGTACGGTGAAGTCATCTCGCGCGGTGTGGACATGCTCACCGAGAAGAACGACGCCCGCAGCGCGTCCTGACACCGCCGCACTCCCCGGCCGCCGCCGCCCGCTCCCGGGCGCGGCGGCCGGCGAGACGGCCATCCGCCGCAGGCGACCGACCCGAAGGAGACCCCGATGACCACTGACCGCCGTGTGCTCGTCCACCGAGACAAGCAGACCCTCGCAGGCTCGGTCGCCGCGCGCTTCCTGACGAAGACGATCGACATCCTCGACGACCTGGGCACGGCGAACGTGGTCCTCACGGGCGGGACGATGGGCGCGGCGACGCTGAAGGAGATCGCCGGCTCCTCCGCGTCGGGCAACGTCGACTGGACGCGCGTGCACTTCTGGTGGGGCGACGAGCGCTGGGTCCCCCGCGGCCACGAGGACCGGAACGACGTGCAGGCGGGCGACCTCTTCGAGCGCCTCGACGTCCCGGCCGGGAACGTGCACTCCTACCCCGCGTCGGACGAGGGCCTCGACCTCGACGGCGCGGCCGCCGCGTACGACGCCGAGCTCCGCGCGCACGCGACCGAGGGCCGCGACTACCCCCGCTTCGACATCACCTTCCTCGGCGTCGGGCCCGACGGCCACATCGCCTCGCTCTTCCCGGAGCGCTCGGCCATCCGCCACCCGCAGCCGGGTGTGCTGGCGGTCCGCAACTCCCCCAAGCCGCCGCCCGAGCGCCTCACCCTCACGCTGCCGCTGATCAACCAGTCCGACCGGATCTGGATGGTCCTCGCGGGAGCCGACAAGGCCTCCGCCCTCGGCCTCGCCCTGGCGGGCGCGAGCACCAACGAGGTGCCGGCGGCCGGAGCGTTCGGCCGCAAGCGCACGGTGTTCTTCGTCGACCAGGAGGCTGCGGCCGAGGTTCCGGAGTCGCTGATCGCCCCGAGCTACTGAGACCTGCCCGGACGGCTCGTCCGGCAACGACGAAGGGCCCGCCTCCTGGGGAGGGCGGGCCCTTCGTCGTTGCTCCGGCCGTGCGGCCGGTCGTGCTCAGCTGGGGGTCGCGGTGCCGCGGCGGGCGCGCAGCTGCTGCAGCGCCTCCTCGAGGAGCTGAGCCGCCTCGGCCTCGGTGCGGCGCTCCTTCACGTACGCGAGGTGCGTCTTGTAGGGCTCCGACTTCGCGACCTGCGGCGGGTTCGCCCGGTCGCGGCCCGCGGGGAGACCGGACTGCGGGGAGTCGATCACCTCGGGGATCTCGTCCTCCGGGAGGGCCGCCGAGAAGTGGCGCACCGTCTCGTTGCCGAGGGCGTCCCAGTAGGAGACCGCGACGCGCTCCGCGTGGTAGCCCCGGTCCTGCTCGCCCATGGGTCCCGCGCCGACGCGCGAACCGCGGATTGCACTGCCGCCTGATGCCATTCCGTTTACCCCTATGCTCCGGTGTCGAACTTGGTGATGAGACCGAGCACCACGATGCAGGCCAGCCAGACGAGGCCGAGGATCACAGTGATGCGGTTCAGGTTGCGCTCCGCGACGCCCGAGGCACCGAGGTTCGAGGTGACTCCACCGCCGAACATGTCGGACAGTCCGCCGCCGCGCCCCTTGTGGAGCAGGATCAGCATGGTGAGCAGGAGGCTCGTGATGCCCAGGACGACCTGGAGCACGACCTGGAGGATGTCCACGCGGTACCTTTCGAAGTTCTGGCGCGTTGCACGCCTCGACGAGTATAACGGCGCCTGCGAACCCCGGGGAATCGCGTCGCCCCGTGTTCCGTCCGCTGTATACGCGGGCGCTTCGACTTCTGGTGGGGGCGGAGGGGATGGCCTCGTCGCGGCGCCTTCCCGCGCTCCTGCGGAGCGCCCGCCAGACCCGAGCCTGTCGCCGCGACGAGGCCATCCCCTCCGCCCGCGCACGCGCGAGGCTCCCACCGGCACTTCCGGGAGGATCACCGCGGAGAGGACCTGGGGTGGACGACCGGCCGCGCGGCGGCGAGGGCAACCGGCGATTCGCGTGGCAGCGAATCGTCGTGGCCGGACGCAGGACGCTCTACGGGACGCGACCACCTCGAAGAGCCGACTGCGCCACGCCGCGCAGGGAGCGGCGTGGACGATCGCGTGCTGTCGGAACCGCTCCCGGACGTCTGCCGCCGGAACGACTGAAGGGGCGGGCCCTTGGGCCCACCCCTTCAGATGCAGAGCGTCAGACGCCTACGTGGTTCCGATAGCGCGCGATCGCAGCGAACTCCTCGACCTGGAGGCTGGCGCCTCCGACGAGGGCGCCGTCGACGTCGGGCTCGCGCATGAAGCCGGCGATGTTTCCGGACTTGACGGAGCCGCCGTAGAGGATGCGCGTCTTCGCCGCGGTGTCGGCGCCGAGGATGTCGGCGACGACGTCGCGGAGGGCCTTGCAGACCTGCTGGGCCTGCTCGGGCGTGGCGGCCTGGCCGGAGCCGATGGCCCAGACCGGCTCGTACGCGACGACCAGGTCGGCGTCCGCGGGGAGACCGGTGAGGGCCTCCTTCAGCTGCGCGACCGGCACCGCGGACGGGCCGTGCTTCTCGAGGTCGTCGGCGGTCTCGCCGACGCAGACGATCGGCGGGACGCCGTGCTTGACGGCTGCAGCCGTCTTCGCGGCGATGTCCGCGTCGGTCTCGCCGTGCAGCGTGCGCCGCTCGGAGTGGCCGACGATGACGTAGTCGCAGTCGAGCTGCTGGAGGAACTGGCCGGAGATCTCACCGGTGTAGGCCCCGCTGTCGAACTTCGACAGGTCCTGCGCGCCGTACTTGAGCGGCAGCTTGTCGGAGTCGACGAGGATCTGCACGGGGCGTAGATCGGTGAACGGCGGGAACACCGCGACCTCGACTCCGTCGAAGTCGTGGTTGGCGTCCTTGAGGCTCCACGCGAGCTTCTGCACGAAGGCGATGGCCTGGAGGTGGTCCAGGTTCATCTTCCAGTTGCCGGCGATGAGCGGGATGCGGGATGTCACTGCCATCCGAGGACCTCCAGTCCGGGGAGGCGCTTCCCCTCGAGGAATTCGAGGCTGGCTCCGCCTCCCGTCGAGATGTGGCCGAACTGCCCGTCCTCGAAGCCGAGGGCGCGCACCGCGGCGGCGGAGTCTCCGCCGCCGACGACGCTGAGTCCGTCGACCTCGGTGAGGGCCTGGGCGACGGCTTTCGTGCCGGCCGCGAACGGCTCGAGCTCGAAGACGCCCATCGGGCCGTTCCAGAACACGGTCTTCGAGGCCGCGACGACCTCGGCGAACCGCTTCGCGGTGTCCGGTCCGATGTCCAGACCGAGGCCGTCCGCGCCGAAGGCGGTGTCCTCGATGGCGTCGGCGGGGGCGGTCACGTACTCCGCGTCCGCTCCGAACTTCGAGGCGACGACCACGTCCGTGGGGACGACGATCTCCACCCCGAGCTCCTTCGCCTTCGCGAGGTAGCCGAGGACGGTGTCGATCTGGTCGGCTTCGAGCAGGCTCTTGCCGACCTCGTGGCCCTGGGCCTTGAGGAAGGTGAAGAGCATGCCGCCGCCGATGAGGATCGAGTCGACCCGCGGGAGCAGGTGGTCGATCACGCCGAGCTTGTCCGAGACCTTCGAGCCGCCGAGGACGACCGTGTAGGGCCGCTCCGGCTTCTCGGTCAGACGGTCCAGGACCTCGAGCTCGGCGGCGATCAGCGTCCCGGCGGCACTGGGCAGCAGCTGAGCGAGCTCGTACACGCTCGCCTGCTTGCGGTGCACGACGCCGAAGCCGTCCGAGACGAACGCGTCGCCGAAGGCGGCGAGCTTCTCGGCGAAGGCACGGCGCTCGTCGGCGTCCTTGCTGGTCTCGCCCGGGTTGAAGCGGAGGTTCTCGAGCACGACGACCTGGCCGTCCTCGAGGGCGTCGACCGCGGCGGAGGCGGAGTCGCCGACCGTGTCCTCGGCGAACGAGACGGGAGCGTCGAGGAGCTCGCCGAGGCGCTCGGCGACGGGCGCGAGGCTGTACTTCGAGTCGGGGGCGCCGTCGGGGCGGCCGAGGTGGCTCACGACCACGACTCGGGCGCCCTCGGCGACGAGCCGCTGGAGCGTGGGCACCGACGCGCGCACGCGGCCGTCGTCCGTGATCGTTCCGTCCTTCAGGGGGACGTTCAGATCGCAGCGGACGACGACGCGCGTGCCGGCGAGGGAGCCCAGTGAGTCCAGAGTGCGGAGCGTCACGGTGTCACTCGTCACGGAGTCGTGACTCAGAGCTTGCCGGCGACGAGCTCGGCGACGTCGACGAGGCGGTTGGAGTAGCCCCACTCGTTGTCGTACCAGGAGGCGACCTTGACCTGGTTGCCGATGACCTTGGTCAGGCCGGCGTCGAAGATCGAGGAGTGCGGGTCGGTGACGATGTCGCTGGAGACGATCGGGTCCTCGGTGTACTTGAGGATGCCCTCGAGGTCGCCCGCGGCGGCGGCCTTGTAGGCCGCGTTGATCTCCTCGACCGTGGCCGGGTTCGTCAGCTCGACCGTGAGGTCGGTGATCGAGCCGGTCGGGACCGGGACGCGCAGCGCGTAGCCGTCGAGCTTGCCGACGAGCTCGGGGATGACGAGGCCGAGGGCCTTGGCGGCACCGGTCGACGTCGGGATGATGTTGACCGCGGCGGCGCGCGCGCGACGGAGGTCGCTGTGCGGGCCGTCCTGCAGGTTCTGGTCGGCGGTGTAGGCGTGGACCGTGGTCATGAGACCGCGCTCGATGCCGAAGTTGTCGAGCAGGACCTTGGCGAGCGGCGCGAGGCAGTTCGTGGTGCACGACGCGTTCGAGACGATGTCGTGGACCTGGGGGTCGTAGGTGCCCTCGTTGACGCCGAGGACGATGGTCGCGACGTCGTCGCCGGTGGCGGGAGCCGAGACGATGACCTTCTTGGCGCCGGCGGTGATGTGCTTGCGCGCGTCCTCCGACTTGGTGAAGCGGCCGGTCGACTCGATGACGACGTCGACGCCCAGCTCGCCCCAGGGGAGGTTCGCGGGGTCGCGCTCCTCGAGCACGATGATCGGCTTGCCGTTGACGACGATCTTGTCGCCGTCCAGCTCCACGGTCGCGTCGAGGCGGCCGGTGATGGAGTCGTACTTCAGGAGGTGCGCGAGCGCCTTGTTGTCGGTGAGGTCGTTGACCGCGACGATCTCGAGGTCGCTGCCCTTGGCGAGGGCCGCACGGAGGAAGTTACGGCCGATACGGCCGAAGCCGTTGATGCCGATCTTGACGGACACAGATATCTCCTGGAGAGGAAGGGCACCTCGACGGTGCAGTGGAGGGTGTGGATCGCTGGGAGAGCGGCGTCCCGGATCGGGACCCGGGACGCCGGAATCGCTACGACAGTAGCAGCAGGCCGGAAGTGTTCCGGCGGGCCTTCTCGAAGCGCGCGGACACGTCGGCCCAGTTCACGATGTTCCAGAACGCCTTGACGTAGTCGGCCTTGACGTTGACGTAGTCGAGGTAGAAGGCGTGCTCCCACATGTCGAGCAGCAGGACCGGGACGGTGGCCGCGGCGTGGTTGCTCTGGTGGTCGTAGAGCTGCTCGATCAGGAGCTTCTCGCCGAGCGAGTCCCAGGCGAGGATCGACCAGCCGGAGCCCTGGATGCCGAGGGCCGAGGCGGTGAAGTGCGCCTTGAACTTGTCGAACGAGCCGAAGTTCTCGTCGATCGCCGCGGCGAGCTCGCCGGTCGGCTTGTCGCCGCCGTCGGGCGAGAGGTTGTTCCAGAACACGGTGTGGTTCACGTGACCGGCGAGGTTGAACGCCAGGTCCTTCTGGAGCTTGTTGACGTTCGCGAGGTTCTCGCTGTCGCGAGCCTCCTGCAGCGCGGCGAGGGCGGTGTTCGCCCCGGTCACGTACGTCGCGTGGTGCTTGTCGTGGTGGAGCTCCATGATCCGTCCACTGATGTGCGGCTCGAGAGCCGAGTAGTCGTAGGGCAGTTCGGCGAGCGTGTAGTCAGCCATGTGCGATCTCCTGTTCGTGGTCGTCGACCTCAGTGATCCGCCGGGTCTCACGGCCCCTCACCGCTGCGCGGGAGGGTGTGCCGGGGTGTCCTGAGCGACCTTTCCAGTCTAGTGAGAGCCGCCCTCCGCACTCGGAGCGTTTCCTCCGTTCAACCAGGAGACACTCAGCGTTCGCGCGCCGGAACGCCCGTCGGCCCGCGCGGGGCTCAGAGGTCCTGGAGCTCGGCGGGGAGGTTCGCGTCGGTGCCCGGGATGTCGAGGTCGGTGGCGCGCTTGTCGGCCATCGCGAGCAGGCGGCGGATGCGGCCGGCGACGGCGTCCTTCGTCATCGGCGGGTCGGCGTGGTGGCCGAGCTCGTCGAGGCTGGCGTCGCGGTGCGCGAGACGCAGCCGTCCGGCGTAGCGGAGGTGCTCGGGGATGTCCTCGCCGAGGATCTCCATCGCGCGCTCGACGCGGGAGCAGGCGGCGACCGCGGCCTGCGCGGAGCGGCGGAGGTTCGCGTCGTCGAAGTTGACCAGGCGGTTGGCGGTCGCGCGGACCTCGCGGCGCTGGCGCAGCTCCTCCCAGCTGGCGACCGTGGAGGTCGCGCCCATCAGGGTGAGCATCGCGCTGATGCTCTCGCCGTCGCGGATCACGACGCGGTGCACGCCGCGCACCTCGCGCGACTTCGCCTGGACGCCGAGGCGGCCGGCCGCGCCGACGATGGCCATCGCCGCCTCGTTGCCGGGGCAGATCACCTCGAGGGCGGCCGAGCGGCCGGGGTCGGTGAGCGAGCCCTGCGCGAGGAAGGCGCCGCGCCACACGGCGGCGAGCTCCTCCCGCGTGCCGGTGGTCAGGCGGTTCGGCAGGCCGCGGACGGGACGACCGCGCTGGTCGAGCAGACCGGTCTGGCGGGCGAGCGTGTCGCCGCCCTCCACCACGCGCACCAGCCAGCTGGTCGTGCGGCGCGAGCCGCCGGCCGAGACGATGCTGCCCTCGCTGCGGACTCCGTAGAGCTCGGCGAGGTCGCGGCGGACGCGGGTGGCCAGCGGTGCCGAGTCGAGCTCGACCTCGACCGCGAGGCGGTTCGAGATGATGTGCAGTCCCCCGGAGAAGCGGAGGATGGTCGCCAGTTCAGCGGCACGGACGGTGTTCTTGCGCGAGACGATCGCGACCAGTTCGCCCTTGACATCTGCAGTGAGGGCCACGGAGTCTTCTTTCCTTACGTCGGGTGCGCGGCGGAGCGCGCGGGGATCATTCTCGGCCGAGGTCGCGGTGCGCCACGTTGACGGCGACACCCGGCAGCTCGGCCAGTCGGGCCGCGACGCGGCCGGCGACGGCGACCGAGCGGTGCTTGCCGCCGGTGCAGCCGATGGCGATGGTCGCGTGGCGCTTGTTCTCGCGCTGGTAGCCGTCGAGCACCGGCCGGAGGGCACGCGAGTAGGAGTCGATGAACTCCTCCGCGCCCTGCTGGGCCAGCACGTAGTCTCTCACCTCTTCGTCGAGACCGGTGTGCGGCCGGAGCTCCGGGATCCAGTACGGATTGGGCAGGAAGCGCGCGTCGGCGACCATGTCGGCGTCCGTGGGCAGGCCGTACTTGAAGCCGAAGCTCATCACGGTGATCTGCAGCCCGGCGCGGCCGGCCTCGGCGAAGCGCTCGGTGATCGTGGTCGCGAGCTGGTGCGGGTTGAGGTCGGACGTGTCGATCACGATGTCGGCCGACTCGCGCAGCTGCGCCAGTCGCGTCCGCTCGGCGGAGATGCCGTCGAGGAGGGTGCCGCGCCCCTGCAGCGGGTGCGGGCGGCGCACCTGCTCGAAACGGCGGACGAGGGCGGCGTCGGTCGCCTCGAGGAAGACGACGCGCAGGTCGACGCCGACGCGCAGCTCGCGCACGATCTCGCCGAGATCGGCGAAGAAGTCGCGTCCGCGGACGTCGACCACCGCCGCGACCTTGGGCACGGTGTCGCCCGCGCGCTGGGCGAGATCGACCAGCGGGCGCAGCATCTGCGGCGGGAGGTTGTCGACCACGTACCAGCCGAGGTCCTCCAGCGCGTTGGCGGCGGTGGATCGTCCGGCTCCGGACATCCCGGTGACGATCAGCACGTTCTGCTGCTCGCTCTCGGTGCTCATGGGGTCTCCGTGCTCGTGTGGGTCGCGGACCCTCCTTCGGGGAGGGCGGGCCTCCAGCCTAGGGTGTGGCCCTGAGCGGAGCACCCGGCGGAGGGCGGTGCCTCAGGGATGCAGGTGCCCGTGGATGGCCGCCGCGAGCGTCGGCCCGATGCCCTTGACCTCGGCGATCTCGGCGTCGCTGGCCTCCCGCAGGCGGGTGACCGAGCCGAAGTGCTTCAGCAGGTCGCGGACGCGTGTCCCGCCCAGCCCCGGGATCTCCGCCAGCTGCGACGAGATGTCGCGCTTGCGGCGCTGGCGCTGGTGGGTGATCGCGAAGCGGTGCGCCTCGTCCCGGATGCGCTGGAAGAGGAAGAGCGCGTCGCTGTTGCGCGGCAGGATCACCGGGAAGTCGGAGTCCGGCAGCCAGATCTCCTCGAGACGCTTGGCGATCCCGCAGAGGGTGATCCCGGTGACCCCGGACTCGTCCAGTGCGCGCTGGGCGGCCGCGACCTGCGGCTGCCCGCCGTCGACGATGAGCAGGTTCGGCGGGTAGGAGAACTTGCGCCGCTTCGCCTCCCCCGTCTCGGGATCGATCTCGGCGGGCTCGGTCGGCTCCTTGAGGTAGGCGAGGCGCCGGGTCAGCACCTGGTGCAGCGACTCGGTGTCATCGGTGGACTCGGCGATGCTGAAGCGGCGGTACTGGTCCTTGCGCACCAGGCCGTCCTCGAAGACGACCATCGACGCGACGATGTTGGTGCCGCTGAGGTGCGACACGTCGTAGCACTCCATCCGCAGCGGCGCCTCGGCCATCCCGAGCGCGTCGCGGATGTCCTCGAGGGCCTGCGTGCGCGCGGTGAAGTCCGCGGAGCGCCGGGTCTTGTAGAGCATCAGCGAGTGCTTGGCGTTCTGCGTCGCGGTCTCGAGCAGAGCCGCCTTGTCGCCGCGCTGCGCCGCGCGCAGGCGGACGTTCGCGCCGCGCAGCGAGCCCAGCCACTCCTCGAGCGCCTCGGAGTCCTCCGGCAGCTCGGGCACGACGACCTCGCGCGGCGGGATGTCGCCGCTCTCGTAGGCGGCCTGCAGCGCGGTGTCCACGAGCTCGGCGGTGCTCATGTCGAGCTCCTTGTCGACGACCCAGCCGCGCTCACCGCGGATGCGGCCGCCGCGCACACGGAACTGCTGGACCGAGGCCGCGAGCTCGTCGTGCACGATCGCATAGAGGTCGACGTCGACGTTGTCCTTCAGCACGACCGCGCTCTTGGCCAGCACGGCGTCGAGCGCCGCGGCCTGGTCGCGCAGCTTGCCGGCGCGCTCGTACTGCATCGCCTCGGCGGCCTCGCGCATCTCGCGCTCGAGCTCGCCGATCATCCTGCGGTCGTGGCTGCCCATGAACGCGACGAAGCGGTCGACGATCGCGCGGTGCTCCGCGAAGGTGACCCGGTGCGAGCACGGACCGCCGCAGCGGCCGATCTGCGAGGCGAAGCAGGGCTTGCCGCTCTGCATCGCCCGCTTGTAGTTGGAGTCGTTGCAGGTCCTGATCGGGAACGCCTTGATCATCAGATCGATCGTCTCGTGGATCGCCCAGATCTTCGGGTACGGGCCGAAGTACCGCGCACCGCGGATCTTGGCGTTGCGCGTCACCATCACCCGGGGCGCCTCGTCGCCGAGGGTCACGGCCATGTACGGGTAGGACTTGTCGTCGCGGAACTTGACGTTGAAGGGCGGATCGAACTCGTTGATCCAGGTGAACTCGAGCTGCAGCGCCTCGACGTCGGTGCCGACGACGGTCCACTCGACGCCGGACGCCGAGGTGACCATCCGCCGGGTGCGCTCGTGCAGGCTCGGCAGCGGAGCGAAGTAGTTGCTGAGCCGGGCGCGGAGGTTCTTGGCCTTGCCCACGTAGAGCACCCGGCCCCGGGCGTCCTTGAAGCGGTAGACGCCCGGGAGGGTCGGGATCTCGCCCGGCTTCGGCCGGAAGTCGACGGTCTGCGTCATGCCCGCGCCTCCGCTCCCCCGGCCCCCCGGGGACGATCGGCGAGGCGGAGCCGCGTCACGGCAGGATCTCGGCGAGGAAGGTGCCGGTGTGGCTCTCCTTCACCTTCGCGACGTGCTCGGGGGTGCCGATCGCGACGACCTGGCCGCCGCCGGCGCCGCCCTCGGGACCCATGTCGATCAGCCAGTCGGCCGACTTGATGACGTCGAGGTTGTGCTCGATCGTGATCACCGTGTTGCCCTTGTCGACGAGGCCGTTGAGCACCAGCAGGAGCTTGCGGACGTCCTCGAAGTGCAGACCGGTGGTCGGCTCGTCGAGCACGTAGACGCTGCGCCCGTTCGAGCGGCGCTGCAGCTCGGTGGCGAGCTTGACGCGCTGCGCCTCGCCGCCGGAGAGCGTGGTGGCGCTCTGGCCGAGCCGGACGTAGCCGAGGCCGACCTCGACCAGGGTCTTGAGGAACCGGTGGATGGAGGTGATCGGCTCGAAGAACTCGGCCGCCTCGGCGATCGGCATGTCGAGCACCTCGGCGATGCTCTTGCCCTTGTAGTGCACGGTCAGGGTGTCGCGGTTGTAGCGCGCTCCCCCGCAGACCTCGCAGGCGACGTAGACGTCGGGCAGGAAGTTCATCTCGATCTTGATCGTGCCGTCGCCCGAGCAGGCCTCGCAGCGACCGCCCTTGACGTTGAAGCTGAAGCGACCGGGCAGGTAGCCGCGGGCCTTCGCCTCGGTGGTCTCGGCGAAGAGGTTGCGGATGCGGTCGAACACACCCGTGTAGGTCGCCGGGTTGGAGCGCGGGGTGCGGCCGATCGGGTTCTGGTCGACATGGACGACCTTGTCGAGGTTCTCGAGGCCGGTGACGCGGGTGTGCTTGCCCGGCACCTTGCGGGCGCCGTTGAGCTGGTTGGCGAGCACCCGGTAGAGGATGTCGTTCACGAGCGTCGACTTGCCCGAGCCGGAGACGCCCGTGACCGCGACGAAGGTGCCGAGCGGGAACTCGACGTCGACCTTCTGCAGGTTGTTGGCGTTGGCGCCGACGACCTTGATGACGCGCTTGCGGTCGATCTTGCGGCGCTTCTTCGGCAGCTCGATCGAGCGGCGGCCGGCGATGTAGTCGCCGGTGAGCGAGTGGGTGTTCTCGAGGAGCGACTCGTAGGAGCCGGAGTGCACGACCCGGCCGCCGTTGACGCCCGCGCCCGGTCCGATGTCGACGATCCAGTCGGCGGTGCGGATGGTGTCCTCGTCGTGCTCGACGACGATCAGGGTGTTGCCGAGGTCGCGCAGCTTGATCAGGGTGTCGATCAGCCGGCGGTTGTCGCGCTGGTGCAGGCCGATGCTCGGCTCGTCGAGGACGTAGAGCACGCCGGTGAGGCCGGAGCCGATCTGGGTGGCGAGCCGGATCCGCTGCGCCTCGCCGCCGGAGAGCGAGCCGGCCGCGCGGGAGAGGTTGAGGTAGTTGAGCCCGACCTCGATCAGGAAGTCGAGGCGCGCGCGGATCTCCCGGAGCACCTGCGCGGCGATGGTCGCCTCGCGGGGCGTGAGCTGGAGCTCGCTCATGAACGCCTGGGCGTCGCCGAGGCTGAGGTCGGCGACATCGGCGATGCTCGCACCGTGCACGAGCACGGCGAGCACCTCGGGCTTGAGGCGCGAGCCCTTGCAGACCGGGCAGGCGACCTCGCGGAGGAACTCGGCCCAGCGCGAGCGCTGCACGTCCGTCTCGGCCTGGACGTACTGCCGCTCGATGTAGGGCACGACGCCCTCGAAGCCGGAGGTGTAGCTCATCTCGCGGCCGTAGCGGTTCTTCCACTTGACCTTGACCTCGAAGTTGTCGCCGTGGAGCACCGCCTGCTGCACCTCGGAGCTGAGGCGCTTCCACGGGGTGGTCAGCTTGAAGCCGAGGTCGCGGGAGAGGCCGTCGAGCAGCTTCTCGTAGTACTGGAAGAGGCCCTTGCCCTGGGTGGTCCAGGGGATGATGACGCCCTCGGCGATGCTGAGGTCGGGGTCGCCGAGCAGCAGCTCGTCGTCGACCGACATCCGCGTGCCCAGGCCGGAGCACTCGGGGCAGGCGCCGAAGGGCGCGTTGAAGGAGAACGTGCGCGGCTCGATCTCGGTGAGCGAAATCGGGTGGTTGTTGGGGCAGGACAGCTTCTCGGAGTACGTCGTCCAGGCGCCGTCGCCCTCGCCGTCGACGAAGTTGATCTGCACGATGCCGTCGGTGAGGCGCAGGGCCGTCTCGAGCGAGTCGGTCAGGCGGCCGAGGATGTCCGGACCGGCGACGAGGCGGTCGACGACGACGGAGATGTCGTGCTTGTACTGCTTCTTGAGCACCGGCGGCTCGCTGAGCTGGATGAGCTTCCCGTCGACCATGGCGCGCGAGTAGCCGCCCGCGGTCAGCTCCTTGAAGAGGTCGACGAACTCGCCCTTCTTCTGCGAGACGACCGGGCTGAGGATCTGGTAGCGGGTGCCCTCCTCGAGCTCCATCAGCTGATCGGCGATCTGCTGCACGGTCTGCGCCGAGATCGGCTCGCTGCAGACCGGGCAGTGCGGGATGCCGATGCGGGCCCAGAGCAGGCGCATGTAGTCGAAGATCTCGGTGATCGTGCCGACGGTGGAGCGCGGGTTCCGGTTGGTCGACTTCTGGTCGATCGACACCGCGGGGCTGAGGCCCTCGATGAAGTCGACGTCGGGGCGGTCGACCTGCCCGAGGAACTGCCGAGCGTAGGCGGAGAGCGACTCGACGTAGCGGCGCTGGCCCTCCGCGAAGATCGTGTCGAAGGCGAGCGAGGACTTGCCCGAGCCCGACAGGCCGGTGAAGACGACCATCGAGTCGCGCGGGATCTCGAGGTCGACGTCGCGCAGGTTGTGCACTCTGGCCCCGCTCACCACCAGCTTCGACACCGATTCGTCCAGCGAGGAGACGAAGCGGTGGAAGGAGGGTGAGGGGGTGGTGGAAGGGTCCGTAACGGCGTTCAGGATCGACACCTCGAAAGTGTATGCGGAGCCACCGACATCGCTCGGGGCGTTCGCTGGCCGCTGATCCCGGACCCCGCGACTTGCGCTCGTCGACCCCGCCCGCACCGGCGGGCCGGCCCGCTCGGGCCGACCCTGCTCGGTCAGGACAGGTGCCCGGCCTTCTCCATCTGCCGCAGCTCGCGCTTGAGCTCGGAGACCTCGTCGCGCAGTCGCGCCGCGAGCTCGAACTTCAGCTCGCCGGCGGCCTGGAGCATCTGGCCGTTGAGGTCGGCGATGATCGCCTCGAGGTCGTTGCCGCCGTTCGCGGCGAGACCCTGGCGGCGCAGGTTCGGCGTCGGGCTCTTCTTCTTCGCGTCGCGGCCGGCCAGCAGCTTCGCCGTGTCGGCTCCCTCGCGGGCGAGCGCGTCGGTGATGTCGGCGATCTTCTTCCGCAGCGGAGTCGGGTCGATGCCGTGGTCGAGGTTGTAGGCGACCTGCTTCTCGCGGCGGCGGTCGGTCTCGTCGATCGCGAGCCTCATCGAGTCGGTCATCTTGTCCGCGTACATGTGCACCTCGCCCGAGACGTTGCGCGCGGCGCGGCCGATCGTCTGAATCAGCGAGGTCGACGAGCGGAGGAAGCCCTCCTTGTCGGCGTCGAGGATCGCGACGAGCGACACCTCGGGCAGGTCGAGGCCCTCGCGGAGGAGGTTGATGCCGACGAGGACGTCGTAGACGCCCGCGCGCAGCTCGGAGAGCAGCTCGACCCGCCGGAGCGTGTCGACGTCCGAGTGCAGGTAGCGCACGCGGACCCCGGCCTCGGTGAGGAAGTCGGTGAGCTCCTCCGCCATCCGCTTGGTGAGGGTGGTCACCAGGACGCGCTCGTCGCGCTCGGTCCGGAGCTTGATCTCCTCGAGCAGGTCGTCGATCTGGCCCTTGGTCGGCTTGACGACGATCTCCGGGTCGATCAGACCGGTCGGGCGGATGATCTGCTCGACGATGCCGTCGGCGATGCCCATCTCGTAGCGACCGGGCGTGGCCGAGAGGTAGACGGTCTGGCCGACGCGGCCCTTGAACTCCTCCCACTTCAGCGGGCGGTTGTCCATCGCCGAGGGCAGCCGGAAGCCGTGCTCGACGAGGGTGCGCTTGCGCGAGGCGTCGCCCTCGTACATCGCGCCGATCTGCGGCACGGTGACGTGCGACTCGTCGATCACGACGAGGAAGTCGTCGGGGAAGTAGTCGAGCAGGCAGTGCGGGGCCTCGCCGGACTCGCGGCCGTCGATGTGGCGCGAGTAGTTCTCGATGCCGGAGCAGAAGCCGATCTGCTGCATCATCTCGAGGTCGAACGTGGTGCGCATCCGCAGGCGCTGCGCCTCGAGGAGCTTGTTCTGCTTCTCGAGGTCGGCCAGGCGCACCTCGAGCTCCTGCTGGATGGTGTCGATCGCGCGGTGCATGACGTCCTGGCTGGCGACGTAGTGCGAGCCGGGGAAGACGGAGACGGACTCGAGCTTCTTCACGACGTTCCCGGTGAGCGGGTGCAGCGTGTAGAGCGCCTCGATCTCGTCGCCGAACATCTCGATGCGGATCGCGAGCTCCTCGTACATGGGGATGATCTCGATCGTGTCGCCGCGGACGCGGAACGTGCCGCGGGCGAAGTCGACGTCGTTGCGCGCGTACTGCATCGAGACGAACTTGCGGATCAGGCGGTCGCGGTCGACCCGCTGGCCGACCTGGAGCGCGACCATCGCCTCGAGGTACTGCTCGGGCTGGCCGAGGCCGTAGATGCAGGAGACGGTCGAGACGACGATGACGTCGCGGCGGCTGAGCAGCGAGTTGGTCGTGGAGTGGCGCAGACGCTCGACCTCGGCGTTGACCGAGCTGTCCTTCTCGATGAAGGTGTCCGTCTGCGGGACGTAGGCCTCGGGCTGGTAGTAGTCGTAGTACGAGACGAAGTACTCGACCGCGTTGTTGGGGAAGAGCTCCCGGAACTCGTTCGCGAGCTGGGCGGCGAGCGTCTTGTTGTGCGCGAGGACCAGGGTCGGCCGCTGGACCGCCTCGACGAGCCAGGCGGTGGTCGCGGACTTGCCGGTTCCGGTAGCGCCGAGCAGGACGACGTCGGTCTCGCCGGCGTTGATCCGGGCGCTCAGATCGGCGATCGCCCCGGGCTGGTCACCGCTCGGCTGGTATTCGCTGATGACCTCGAAGGGGTGCACGGCACGCGTTGGCTCCATGATCGAAGCGTAACCGCGACCACCGACATCGGGGCGGGCCTGCGCCGACGGCGAACGGGACTCGCGCGGAGCGCGCGTATCGAGATCCGCCGGCGCCGGAAGCCGAGTCGACAGACCGACCAGCTGGAGGGCGCCGGGTCAGAGGCGGGAGACGCGCAGGTCGCGCAGGTGGAGGCGGTCGCCCGGGGCCATGCCGTCGGTGCGCACGCGGATCACCGCGCGCACCGCCCAGTCCGGCGCGGGCAGCGAGTAGGCGTCGTCGAGCCGGACGCCGGCGAAGGAGTCGCGGGCCGAGACCTCGGTCGGCGAGTACCAGTCGCCGCCCAGTCCGTCGGCGCGGCGCTCGGTCGCGAAGCCGAGGTCGATCGCGGCGGAGCCCGTGCCCTCGAAGAGCGCGTCCATGGAGGCGAGCACCCGCGCCCCCGCGGCGATCGGCACGAACAGGTGCACGGCTCCGGCGCCGGAGCCGTCCTCCAGCGCGAGTGCCCGCAGCCCCGCGACCGGCGAGTCCCCCGGCGCGACGGACGCTCCGCCCTCGGCCGTCCAGTCGTCCGCGAGCACGGAGCGCGAGCCGTGCGGGTCGAGCACGCCGCGGATCCGCTCGGCCGCGTGGAACTTCAGCGCCGTCGACGGCAGCGCGGAGGTGTCCGTGATCGTCAGCGTCCCGTCGCCGCGCGCCAGGAAGGGCAGCCGCGAGTTGCCGCCCTGGAACTGCCCGCCGCGGACGACGGCGCGCTGACCGCCCGCTCCGGAGAACTCGATCAGTCCGCGCTCCGCCTCGCCGTCGACCTCCTTGCGCGCCCGGACGAGGAAGCGGCAGTCGGTGAGCGAGAGCAGCGCGCCCCAGCCGTCCAGCTCGAACCAGCCGTGGTTGTCCGGGATCTGCATCTCGAAGTGGCAGTGCGAGAAGTGGGCCTGACCGCGGGAGATCGTGACCGCCCGGCCCTGGTTCGTCGAGAAGGTGTCGAACGAGCACTGGTCGACGAAGAACTCCTGGTCGCCGTGGATCTGCAGCGCGCTCTCGGTGTTGCTGGTGAGGTCGCAGCCCTGGAAGGCGATGCGCTCCCCCGAGTCGACCGCGTCCTCGACGGCGACGACGCCGACCCGGTTGCCCTGGAAGGAGCACGATCGGAACTCGAGCAGGTAGGCGTGCGAGCCGAGCTCGACCGCCGTGTCGAAGCGCCGCGCGACGACGTTCGCGAACGACAGGTAGGCGGGCTTGGGTCCGGGCTGTCGCAGGTGCGACGCGGCGCTCACGGCGATGCCCGTGTTCGACCCGTCGCCGATCAGGTGCAGGTTGCTCAGCACGCTCTGGTGCTGGCGGGTGAAGCCGGCGGCGGAGGTCTGCAGCACCGGGCCGACGGTCTGCAGGGCCGGGCCGGTCCCGGTGTAGCGGATCTCGCAGTGGCCGTCGATGCTCACCCTCGCGTCCCAGGAGAGCGTCTCGTCCACGACGAAGCTGCCCCCGGGGGCGGTGACGACGCCGTGGTGCTCCGTCGGATCCACGCCGTCCTCGGGCACCGCGGCGGCGGCGAGTGCGGCCTTCCATGCTGCGGTGTCGCGCGCGGCGCCGGCCGGCAGCGAGTCGTCGAGATGATCGTGCACGTCGACGATGCGGGAGGACCCCGCCGGACGGGTGACGACCTGGACCGGTGGGGCGCCGGTGCGGCCGGTGAGCGCTCCCGCGGCCGCTCCCGCGCCCGCACCGAGGAGGACGCCCGCCCCTGACGCGAGCAGCAGGCGCCGCGAGTCGGACGCGGGCGGACGTGCTCCGGAAGCGCTCATGCGTCGTACCCCTCGACTCGGCGATCGTGCTGGGGCCGTTCCCCGTGCTGCGGCCGTTCCACTCTAGGAGCCCGGTCCGACCGTCTCCCGCCGGGGTCTCCGCTCAGGCTGAGCGGCGACGCAGCCGCTCCCAGAGCGCGTCCACCTGGCTCAGGGTCTCCTCCAGCGTTCCGGAGGCGTCGATCACCGCGTCGGCGAGGGCGAGCCGCTCCTCGTCGCTCGCCTGCGCGCCGACGCGCGCGCGGGCGTCCGCCTCGGTCATGCCGCGCAGGGCGATCAGCCGCTCGACGCGCGTCTCCTGCGGGGCGTGGACGACGATCACCTCGTCGAACTCCCCCGCCCCGCGCGACTCCGCGAGCAGCGGGACGTCGTAGACGACGACGGCGTGCGGGTCGGCGGCAGCGGCCGCCGCGAACAGCTCCTGCGAGCGGAGCGACACCGCCGGGTGCGTGATCGCGTTGAGGTCCTCGCGGGCGGAGGAGTCGGAGAAGACGATCGCGCCGAGGGCCGCCCGGTCGAGGGAGCCGTCGGCGCGCAGGGTCGTCGGGCCGAAGCGCTCGACGATCGCGGCCAGCGCGGGCTCCCCCGGCTCGACCACCTCGCGGGCGAGCCGGTCGGCGTCGACGACCACCGCCCCGAGCTCGGCGAGACGGCGGGCGACGGTGGACTTGCCCGAGGCGATGCCTCCGGTCAGAGCGGCGAGATGCACCCGCCAACCCTATCCAGCGGCGCGGGGCGGCACCCGCTCCTGTCCGTCGGGCCACCGTGCGAGAGTCCGTGCGGTGGTGGATCTCGATGCGCCCGCTGCGCGGGCTGCTCGATCAGCATGAATTCGGTCCGCTGCGCGGTCTGCTCGACCGTCGGCCGAAACGCCGAACGGCCGGCCCCCGAGGGGACCGGCCGTTCGTCGTGGTGGTGATGCCGCGGATCAGTTGTTCGAGGACAGCTTCTCGCGCAGAGCGGCGAGCGACTCGTCGTCGGCGAGGGTTCCGCCGCCGGCAGCCGACTCGGTGTTGGTGAAGCCGCCGCCGACCGAGACGCCCTCGGAGACCGTGGCGGCCTCCTCCTGCGACTTGGCGACCTGCGCCTTGTGGGCCTCCCAGCGAGCCTGAGCAGCGGCGTACTCCTGCTCCCAGGCCTCGCGCTGGGACTCGAAGCCCTCGCGCCACTCGTTGGTCTCCGGGTCGAAGCCGTCGGGGTACTTGTAGTTCCCCTGGTCGTCGTACTCGGTGGCCATGCCGTAGAGCGCCGGGTCGAACTCGGTGCCCTCGGGGTCGACGTTCTCGTTCGCCTGCTTGAGCGAGAGCGAGATGCGGCGACGGTCGAGGTCGATGTCGATGACCTTGACGAACACCTCTTCACCGACCGACACGACCTGCTCGGCGAGCTCGACGTGCTTGCCCGAGAGCTCGGAGATGTGGACGAGGCCCTCGATGCCGTCCGCGACGCGGACGAACGCACCGAACGGGACCAGCTTCGTGACCTTGCCCGGGGCGACCTGACCGATCGCGTGGGTTCGGGCGAAGACCTGCCACGGGTCCTCCTGGGTCGCCTTGAGCGAGAGCGACACGCGCTCGCGGTCGAGGTCGACCTCGAGGATCTCGACGGTGACCTCCTGGCCCACCTCGACGACCTCGGAGGCGTGCTCGATGTGCTTCCAGGAGAGCTCGGAGACGTGGACGAGACCGTCGACGCCGCCGAGGTCGACGAACGCACCGAAGTTGACGATCGAGGACACGACGCCCTTGCGGACCTGACCCTTGTGCAGGTTGTTCAGGAACGTGGTGCGGCTCTCGGACTGCGTCTGCTCGAGGAGCGCGCGACGCGACAGGACCACGTTGTTGCGGTTCTTGTCGAGCTCGAGGATCTTCGCCTCGATCTCCTGGCCGAGGTACGGCGTGAGGTCGCGGACGCGGCGCAGCTCGATGAGCGAGGCCGGGAGGAAGCCGCGGAGGCCGATGTCGACGATGAGCCCGCCCTTGACGACCTCGATGACCGAACCGGTGACGACACCGTCGGACTCCTTGATCTTCTCGACGTCGCCCCACGCGCGCTCGTACTGCGCGCGCTTCTTGGAGAGGATCAGGCGACCCTCCTTGTCCTCCTTCTGCAGGACGAGGGCTTCGACGCTGTCGCCCACGTTGACGACCTCGGAGGGGTCGACGTCGTGCTTGATGGAGAGCTCACGCGAGGGGATGACGCCCTCGGTCTTGTAACCGACGTCGAGGAGGACCTCGTCGCGGTCGATCTTCACGACGGTGCCTTCGATGAGGTCTCCGTCGTTGAAGAACTTCAGAGTCTTTTCGACCGCGGCAAGAAAGTCTTCAGCAGACCCGATGTCGTTGATCGCGACCTGCTTGGTTGCCTTTTCGGTCGTTGCGGTTGTCATTAAGGGATGCTCCAGGATGGATGGGTATCGGGCGGCGGGCACCGACACGCCCGAGGGCGTGACGCGGTGGTGACCACTGCGGAGGTGATGGGGGTGCCGCGACCCGGGAGTGCTCCGACGCCCGGGACCGTGATCCTGGACCTCGTCGCGCACCGTGGGCACGGCGGCGCCACGAATGTGACGTTCCAGACTATCGAACCCACGAGGGTGAGAGCAATCTCAACGGGCTCCGTTCCGCGTGTCCTGGCGGATCCGGGCGGTCGCGATCCGGCTGGCCGGGCTCAGGCTCCGCCGGCCAGGCTCGTGCGCAGCGTATCGAGCCCGACGCCGCCCAGATCGAGCGCGCGGCGGTGGAAGCCGGCGAGCGAGAAGTCCGCTCCCTCGCGTGCGCTCGCCTCGTCGCGCAGCTCCTCCCAGATCCGCTGGCCGATCTTGTAGGAGGGCGCCTGACCGGGCCAGCCGAGGTAGCGGTTGACCTCGAAGCGCACGAAGGCGTCGTCCATGTTCACGTTCGCTCGCAGGAAGGCGAGGGCGGACTCGGCGGTCCAGACGTCGGTCGAGCCGGGCATCCGCTTCTGCAGGTGCACGCCGATGTCGATGACGACGCGGGCGGCGCGCATCCGCTGCCCGTCGAGCATGCCCAGGCGGTCGGCCGGGTCGTCCAGGTAGCCGAACCGCTCCATCAGCCGCTCGGCGTAGAGGGCCCAGCCCTCGGCGTGCCCGGAGCTGCCGGCGAGCTGGCGGCGCCAGGTGTTGAGGCTCGCACGGTTGTACACGGCCTGGCCCACCTGCAGGTGGTGACCGGGGACGCCCTCGTGGTAGACCGTCGTCAGCTCGCGCCAGGTGGCGAACTCGGTGACGCCGGGCGGGACGGACCACCACATCCGGCCGGGCCGGGAGAAGTCGTCGCTCGGGCCGGTGTAGTAGATCCCGCCCTCCTGGGTCGGCGCGATGCGGCACTCGAGGCGGCGGAGCTCGTCGGGGATGTCGAAGGCGGTGCCGGCGAGCTCGCTCACGGCCCGGTCGCTGGTCTCCTGCATCCAGCGCTGCAGCGCGTCGACGCCGTGCAACGTGCGGGCGGGGTCGGTGTCGAGGTGCGCGATCGCCTCGGCGACGCTCGCGCTGGGCAGGATCTCGCGGGCGATCGCCTCCTGCTCGGCGGTCATCCGCGCGAGCTCCTCGATCCCCCACTCGTAGGTCTCGTCCAGGTCGACCACGGCGCCGAGGAACCGGCGCGACTGCAGCGCGTAGTGCTCGCGCCCGACGGCGTCCTGCTCGGTCGCCGCGGGAGCGAGCTCGGTGCGCAGGAACCGCGCCAGGCCGCCGTAGGCCGCGGCGGCGCGGCGCGCCCCCTCCTCGAGCCGCAGCGAGAGCGACGCGGGCAGCGAGCCGGTCGCGGGCGCCGCGCCGGCGGCCAGTGCCGCGAAGAACCCGCGCGGCCCCGCGATCGTCTCGGCCTGCTCGGCGACGAGGCCGACCTGGCGGCGGGCCGGCGTCACTCCCGCGCCGATGCCCGCCCGGAGGGTCTCGGCGTAGCCGGCCAGAGCGGCCGGCACGGCGAGGAGCCGCTCCGCCACGTCCTCCCAGTCGCCCACGGAGTCGGTCGGCATCAGGTCGAAGACGTCGCGCAGCTCCTGCGCGGGAGAGGCGATCACGTTGAGGTCCCGCAGCGGGAGACGCGCCTCGTGCGCCTCGAGCGACAGCCTCAGGTCGGAGCCGAGATCGGCGACCGTCACGGCGTCGACGGCGTCGACGGGCACGGCGGACTCGAGCTCGGCCAGGGCGGCGGCCGTCGCCGCGCGGGCGCGCTCGACCCCCTCCGGCGACAGGTCGCCGAGGCGGCGGTTCGCCTCGGCCCGGCCGATCGACGTGCCGAGGGTGGGCTCGAGCCCGACGAGGGTGTCGACCCACCGCTCGGCGACGAGGTCGACGGCGGTGGGCTCGCGGGAGGTGTCGGAGGTCATGCCTTCGAGCCTAGCCAGAGGCCCGGAGCGGCCCGGGACCTCGCGGCGTCAGTGCGCGGCGACGTCCCAGTCGGAGCCGTGGCCGACCTGCACCTCGAGCGGCACGGAGAGATCGACGGCGCCCGCCATCCGCGCGCGGACGACCTCCTCGAGCACGTCCTCCTCGCCGGGGGCCACGTCGAAGATCAGCTCGTCGTGCACCTGGAGCAGCATCCGCGACTCCAGGCCCTTCTCGCCGATGTCGGCCTGCACGCCGATCATCGCGATCTTCATGATGTCGGCGGCGGAGCCCTGGATCGGTGAGTTGAGCGCGGCGCGCTCGGCGTTGTCGCGGAGGACGCGGTTGCCGCTCTGCAGATCGGGGAACGGCCGGCGGCGGCCGAAGATCGTCTCGGTGTAGCCGGTCTCGCGCGCCTGCTCGACGACCGTGCGGAGGTAGTCGCGGACCGCGCCGAAGCGCACGAAGTAGTCGGTCATCAGCTGCTTCGCCTCGTTGCTCGAGATGCGCAGCTGCTTGGAGAGGCCGAAGGCGCTCAGTCCGTAGGCGAGGCCGTAGGACATCGCCTTGACCTTGTTGCGCATCGCCGAGGTGACGTCGGACGGCTCGACGCCGAAGATCCGCGCGCCGACGAAGCGGTGCAGGTCCTCACCGCTGTGGAAGGCCTCGATCAGGCCGGCGTCGCCGGAGAGGTGCGCCATGATCCGCATCTCGATCTGCGAGTAGTCGGCGGTGATCAGGGTGCTCGCCTGCTCGCCGTGCACGAACGCGGTGCGGATGCGCCGGCCGACCTCGCTGCGGACCGGGATGTTCTGCAGGTTGGGATCGTTGGAGGAGATCCGGCCGGTCGCGGTGCCGGTCTGGTCGTAGCTGGTGTGGATCCGGCCGTCGGCGGTGACCGACTTCTCCAGCGTCTCGATGATCTGCTTGAGCTTGGTCGCGTCGCGGTGCTCGAGCAGAAGCCCGAGGAAGGGATGCGGGTGCGACTCCTGCAGGTCGGCCAGGGCCGACGCGTCGGTCGTGTAGCCGGTCTTGGTCGCGCGGGTGCGCGGCATCGCCAGCTCCTCGAAGAGGACCTGCTGCAGCTGCTTGGGCGAGCCGAGGTTCATCTCGTGCCCGATCTCGGCGAAGGCGCGGTTCGCGAGGTCGACGGAGGTGGCGGTGAGCTCGCCGCGGAGGCGCGCGAGCACCTCGGCGTCGATCGCGACGCCGGTGAGCTCCATCGTGGCGAGCACCTGCACGATCGGCAGCTCGATGTCGACGAGGACGGAGAGCATGCCCTCTCCCAGCAGCTCGGTCAGCACGCCGACGAGGCGGTGCGCGTACCAGGCCTCCGTGGCGGGGCCGATCGGCGGGGCGGTGGGGACGAGCTGGTTCGGATCACCCTGGATCATCGCCTCGTCGAGGTACTGCAGGACCTGAGCCGGCAGCGTCGCCGCGTGACCGGTGGGCTGCAGGAGCCAGGCGGCGATGCGGGTGTCGAAGGCGAGGCCGGCCACGGGGAGTCCGGCGCGGCGCAGCGCCTTGACCTGCGGCTTCGCGTCGGCGAAGTACTTCGGGGCGTCGCTCGCGAGCCACTCCTCGAGCGCGGTGTAGTCGGGCCGGCCGGCGGCCCAGGGCACGAAGGCCGACTCCGCCTCGACCGAGAGGCCGATGCCCTCCAGGCCGCCCTCGCCGAGCTGCACCTGCACGGCGACCGGGACGGTGCCGTTCGCGGAGACGCGGGCGAGCCAGTGCGCGAGCTCCTCGTCGACCAGGTTCCGCACGGCCGGCGCCGCGGTGACGACCGTGTCGCCCGCGAGCGCCTCCGCCGCGCCCTCGACGCCCTCGTCGGCCGCGATCGTGAGCACGCGCTCCTGGAGTGTCTTGAACTCGAGCCTGCTGAAGATCTCGCGGACCGCGTCCGGGTCGATCGGGCGGCGGTCGAGGTCGTTCGGGCCGAGCGGCAGCTCGACGTCGGTGATCAGGCGGTTGAGCCTGCGGTTGCGGAGCGCGTTCTCCTTCTGCTCGCGGAGCTTCTCGCCCACGACGCCCTTGATCTCGTCCGCGTGGGCGATGATGTCGGCCACCGTGCCGTACTGGTTGACCCACTTCGCCGCCGTCTTCGGGCCGACCTTGTCGACGCCGGGCAGGTTGTCGCTGGTCTCGCCGACGAGCGCCGCGATCTCGGGGTACTGGTGCGGCTCGACGCCGTACTTCTCGAAGACCTTGTCGCGGTCGTAGCGGGTGAGCTGCGACACGCCCTGGGTGGACGGGTAGAGCAGGGTCACGTCGGGGGTGACCAGCTGGATGGTGTCGCGGTCGCCGGAGACGACGAGGACCCGGAAGCCGGCCTCGGCGCCCTGGCGGGCGAGCGTGGCGAGGATGTCGTCGGCCTCGAAGTCCTCCTTCGAGACGGTGCGGATGTTCATCGCGTGCAGCGCCTCCTCGAGGAGGGGGACCTGGCCCTTGAACTCGGGCGGGGTCTCGCCGCGGGTGCCCTTGTACTCGGGGTACTCGCGGGTGCGGAACGAGTAGCGGGAGATGTCGAAGGCGACGCCGAGGTGCGTCGGCTTCTCGTTCTTCAGCAGCAGGATCAGCATCGACAGGAAGCCGTGGATGGCGTTCGTGTGCTGCCCCTCGCGGGTCTGGAAGCTGTCGACCGGGAGGGCGTAGAACGCCCGGAACGCGAGCGAATGACCGTCGATGAGCAGGAGGGTAGGCTGTTCCGGATCTGACACAGGGCAAGACTACACAGCGCCTCCGACACCGGTTCGGGCCCGGTCCCGCCCGTCGGCGGAGGGCCTCCGGGAGGCCCAGCACGAGGAGCACCGTGACCGAATCCGCCCCCGCCGCCGCGACCGCCGACTCCTGGGTCCGCCCGCCCGTCCTCGACCTCGAGGCGCACATCGGCCGCGGCATGGGCGAGCTCGCCGAGCGGATGGGCATCGTCTGGCACGAGCTCACCCCCGAGCACTCGGTCGCCTCGATGCCCGTCGAGGGCAACCGCCAGCCGGTCGGCATCCTGCACGGCGGCGCCCACGTCGTCCTCGCCGAGTCGATGGGCTCGATCGCCGCGAACGTGCACGCCGGAGCGGGCCGCCTCGCGATGGGCATCGAGCTGAACGCGAGCCACAGCCGCTCGATCACCCACGGCCACGTGATCGCCACCTGCGACGCGATCCACCTGGGCTCGACCCTCACCACCCACGAGATCGTCGTCCGCGACGAGCAGGGCCGCCGCCTCAGCACGGTCCGCATCACGAACATCCTCCGCGACGCCCGCTGACGACGGCACGGTCATCGAGTAGCCCGAGCGCGGAAGCCGCTTCACGTCTCGGTGGTGAGGGAAAGTTGCGGCTGCGCCGCGTCATGGTGGTCGAGTAGCCCCGCAGGGGCGTATCGAGACCCACCACCTCAAAGACGTCGGGCTCTTCCCCGCCCTGCGCTGGCGCCGAAGGCGCCCCCTCCGCTCGGTACGCCCGCTGCGCGGACTACTCGATCAGCAGGGCATTCCCCCTAGGTACTAGGCGATCTTTCCCAGGACAATCGTCGGCGCCAGGACGGCCGGTCTGCGGACCCGGCCTTCATCCACCTCGGCTCGACCCTCACCACGCACGAGATCGTCGTCCGCGACGAGCAAGGCCGCCGCCTCAGCACGGTCCGCATCACGGACATCCTCCGCGACGCCCGCTGACCGGGTTCAGCTCCGCGCCGCGGAGACCGTGAGCGCGAACACCGTTCCAAGCACGAGCACGAGCCCGGCTGCGACGAAGGACGGCACGGGCGACCCGACGACGGTCGACATCGTCCAGCCGATCAGTGCAACGCCGAGCTCTGCGGCGAACACTGCGCGCGTCGGTCGCTGGGCGGAGCGCTCGAGGAGGCGCGACCCCTCGACGAGCGGAATCATCCGCGGAACGAGAGCCAGGAGAACGAGCAGGAGAGGGAAGGGCACCTCCACTGCACCTCCCCAGGATCCGGACGACGGAGCATCGACGACGAGGAGGACAGCGAGCGCCACTGCGAGAACGAGGATCCCCGCTCTCGATCGGGGCATGCCCCACGGCGACGAGGAGCGAGTCGAAGTCGGAGCCATCTGCTCATTCCTTGCAGGGCTCGACGACGGGCAAGAACGCCACTGCCACGTAGTGGAAGTGCCGGATCCCGAAGCACTTTCCTTCGTTGTTCGCTCGGTTGGCCGTGTCGAGCGCAGCTGCCAATCCGAGCCCGCACGCCCACCCGACGGTTCCGCAAGCGGCGGTCGCCACCCCGACGGGGAAACTCGACTCGGAAGCGATGCGCTGCGTCTCCGCCCGGCTGTAGAGAAGCGTGCAGAAGGCCGCATCGCATTCCAGACTCGGATCCGCGACGACGGGATAGGTGGCTCCCGCGTGCTGCACGTGCTGGACGACGACGGCGCCGTCGACCTCGTACCAGGTGTCGACAGGAGCACCGTCGGCGTCGACCGCCCACGGTTCCGCGATCGTGTTGACGACGTTCCCGAGCGAGTCGGAGACGGTGATGCCGCCACTGCTCGTGAGCTCGAGGTGCGCATCAGCACCCGCAGCGGTGACCGCGAAGCGGTACTCCTCCGGCGCCTCCGCTCCCTTGACGACCACGTAGCCGGCGGCGGCCGCGGTCTTGTCAGAGCTGGTGAGCACGTAGTCGGCGTGCTCGCCCTCGTAGAGGAGGACACCGGGCTGCACCTCCTCTCCGCTCGACTCCGTGACCGGCGCGAGCGAGAGCGAGCCCTGCGGTGTGGACACCGTCAGTCCGTCGACATCGTCGAGTTCCTCGGAGGCGAGGTCCCGCCCTCCTTCCGAGCCGATCCCCTCGTGTAAGGGCACGGACTCGTCCGCGACGAAGTCCGCTTCGCGTCCCGTCGCTCCGGAAGCCAGGAGGTCACGCTCGTCCAGGGCGTCCAGGGCGTCCAGGGCGTCCAGGGCGTCCAGCGCGTCCCTGCCGTTCTCGGCGGTACTCGCCGCCGACGACTCCGACAGCGATCGTGGACTCGCCTCCGCAGGGGCGCTCCCGAGCGCAGCGGCCGCGAAGACGAGAGCGGTGAGAAGAACGGAGGAAGGCCTTGTCAGTGTTCTCATCGTGCGCTCCATTGCGTCGACATCGCACGAGAAAGCTCGCACCTGCGGTCGCTGGGCCTCGTCGAACTCGAACGATGATCTCTCCACCCGGATGCCTCGGCGTCTTCGTCGGAGAAGGCGGGTTACCTCTGCGACACTCGAATACCATTCGGGTATGGCATTGATAGCAATGAGATCCGACCGGGTGCAACCGCTGTCGCCCTGTGCCGGTCGTCACGCGACAGAGCCGGAGCAGTTCGCTGCTCCGGCTGCTCCGGACGAGGAGGCCGCGACGGGTCCGCAAGCCCCCGCCGCCGCGGGACGGGCGACCTAGGCTCGGGGCGTGACCTTCCGCGATCTGCTGCGCTCCCTGCCGTCCATGCCGTCCGAGCTGCCCGACTTCGAGGTGGAGGCGGCGCCCGCCGATCCCGTCGAGCTGTTCGGGCAGTGGCTGGAGGCGGCGAAGGACGCCGGCCAGCTCCTCCCCCACGGCGCGACGCTGTCGACCGCCGACGCCGACGGGACCGTCTCGGCGCGAGTGCTGGTGCTGCGCGACATCGACGACGCCGGCTGGGCGTTCTCGACCCACGCCTCCAGCCCCAAGGGGCGGGCGATGGCGGCGAACCCGCACGCCGCGCTGACCTTCTTCTGGCCGGTGCAGGGCCGGCAGGTCCGGGTGGAGGGCCGCGTCGAGCGCGCCTCCGCCGAGGAGTCGAAGAAGGACTTCGAGCGGCGCTCGGAGGCCGCGCGCACGGCCCTGCTGGTCGGCCGGCAGAGCGAGCCGATGAAGCGCGCCGAGGACTTCGACCTGGTGACGCTGCAGACCGGCGTCGCCGTCGCCTGCTCCCCGGCGACGCTCGACCGGGACTGGGCCGTCTACCGCGTCGTGCCCGAGCGGATCGAGTTCTGGCAGGGCTCGACCAGGGCGGAGCAGGACCACACCCGCCTGCTCTACCGCGCACCCGCTGCCGGAACGACGGAGGCGGGCGGCTCCCCGTGGGAGCGCACCCGCCTCTGGCCGTGACGGCGCGGCCCTCGGGCCGCCGCCGCCCTACTTCTTGGGGCTGAGCTGCTCGATGATCGCCTGCGCGACGTCGTGCATGGTGAGGCGGCGGTCCATCGACGCCTTCTGGATCCAGCGGAAGGCCTCGGGCTCGGAGAGGCCCATCTTCTCGTTGAGCAGGCCCTTGGCCCGGTCGACGAGCTTGCGGGTCTCGAAGCGCTCGACCATGTCGGCGACCTCGGCCTCGAGGGTGAGGATCTGCGCGTAGCGGGAGAGGGCGATCTCGATCGCCGGCAGCAGGTCGTTCGGCGTGAACGGCTTGACCACGTAGGCCAGCGCGCCGGCCTCGCTCGCGCGCTCGACCAGCTCCTTCTGACTGAAGGCGGTCAGCAGGACGACGGGGGCGATGTGCGCCTTCGAGAGGCGCTCGGCGGCGGAGATGCCGTCGAGCTGGGGCATCTTCACGTCCATGATCACCAGATCGGGGCGCAGCTCGGTGGCGAGGGCCACGGCCGTCTCGCCGTCGCCCGCCTCACCGACGACCTCGAAGCCGTTGTCGCGGAGGATCTCCACGATGTCCATGCGGATGAGCGATTCGTCCTCTGCGACGACGACCCGACGGGGTGCGGTCTGCGGAGTTTCCTGGTCTGTCACGCCGAAGAGCCTACGGTATTCTCGACAGGCTCGTGATGAGCCGGTGTGGCGGAATGGCAGACGCGGGGCACTCAAAATGCTCTGTCCGAGAGGGCTTGTGGGTTCGAGTCCCACCACCGGTACCGCAGGCGCCCCGCGCGCGTCGCCGCTTCGCTAGCGTCGTCGGATGGATGACGCCTCGGCGGCCTGGCCGCTCTTCTCCCTCGTGCTGCGCACGCCGCGCCTCGAGCTGCACCCCGTCCGCGACGAGGATCTGCCCGCCCTCGCGGCGGCGGCGGTCGCCGGGATCCACGAGCCCGGCCGCTCGCCGTTCCCTGCGGCCTGGGCCGAGGTTCCCGCGGAGCAGCTGCCCGCCGACCTCGCCCGCTACCAGTGGTCGCTCCGCGCGGCGACGCGACCGGACTCCTGGCGCGTGGCCTTCGCGATCGTCGAGGACGGCGCGGTGATCGGCTGCCAGGACCTGCTCGCCGACGCGTTCGCGGCGCGGCGCACCGTCTCCTCCGGCTCGTGGCTGACGCGGTCGGCTCAGGGCCGGGGACTCGGCCGGGAGATGCGCGCCGCCGCGCTGCTGCTCGCCTTCGATCACCTGGGCGCGGAGGTGGCGGAGAGCAGCGCGCTGGCGTGGAACACCGCCTCGATCCGGGTGTCGACGGCGCTCGGCTACGAGCCCAACGGCACGCGGCGCACGGTCGGCGCCGATGGAGTCGCGGTCGAGGAGACCCGGTTCCGCGTGACGCCCGAGACGTTCCACCGCCCGGAGTGGGCGCTCGAGGTGTCCGGTCTCGAGGCGGCCCGAGCGCTCCTGATCGCCGAGCCGGCGGCGGACTCCTAGCGGGACCGGATCAGGCTGAGACGCTCAGAACTCCGCGAGACTCCCGCGCAATCCGCCGCCCGGGTACTCCCGCCGCAGGATCCCGCGGCGGCGCAGGATCGGCACCAGCTCGTCGAGCATCCGGTGCAGCGTCACCGGGTGGAAGTCGCCGGAGAAGGCGAAGCCGTCGTTGTCCGCGTCGTCGCCGAGCTCCTGGACGAAGTCGGCGACCTCCTCCGCAGTGCCCACCACTCCGGTCCGGTCGGCGATCAGCCCGAGGCGCGCCTTGGCGGTGAGCAGGGCGCGCAGCGGGGCGTCGGCGTCGGCGCCGCCGTAGAGGCCGGCGATGCTGCCGCGCGAGACGTGCTCGCCGAAGACCGACGGGTCGATCGGGCGGTCGAGGTCCAGCACGGTCAGGTCGGTCTCGAGGTCGCTGGACCAGGCGGCGGCCGCGGTGAGCAGCGCCGCGTCGTCGGGGTGGGCGGAGGCATCGACGAGGCGCTGCGCCTCCTCCCGGCTCGAGACGATGATCGGCTTGACGACGAAGAGGATGGTCAGGTCGTCCGGGTCGCGCCCGTGCGCGGCGGCCGCGGCCCGGGCCCGCTCGCGGTAGGCGCGGACCGTCGCGGTGTCGAGCGAGGCGAGGGCCAGCTGGATCTCGGACTGCGCGCCCGCGAAGTCGATGCCGCGCGGCGATCCACCGGGCGAGACGATGACCGGCTCGCCCGGGCCCGCGGCGGTCCCCGCCGAGGACTCGGTGCCGAACGGCAGCGCGTTCAGCGGGCCGTCGAAGGAGTAGTGCCTCCCGCGGTGCCGCACTGCGCGCAGCCGGTCGCCGTCGGCGAAGCGGCCGGTCGCCTCGTCCTGGATCAGCGCGCCGTCGTCCCAGCTGCGCCACAGCTCGCGCAGGGAGTCGAGCCACTCGTGCGCGCGGTCGTAGGCGCCGTCGTGCGGGAGCGGCTCGAGACCGAAGTGCCGGCTGCTGCCCACGTCGGTCACGACGTTGAGCCCGAGCCTGCCGCCGCTGAGGTGCTGCAGCGTGGCGAACTGGCGTGCCGCCTGGTACGGGCTGTAGGCCATCGGGTTCACCGTCGGCGCGACGCCGAGGTGCTGCGTCGCCTCGAACAGCGAGGGTGCGAGCAGCAGCGGGTCGTGCTTGGGCCCGCCGTAGGCGCGGCGGATGCGGAGGTCGAGGGTGCTCGCGTTCCCGAGCGAGAGCGCGTCCTCGATGATGACGAGGTCGAAGCCGGCCTGCTCGAGCTCGCGGGCGCTCCGCCGGTAGACCTCGGCCGTGGTCCAGGAGTGGTCCCACTCCCAGCCGGGCTGCCCCCAGGCCTGCGGGCCGAAGCCGCGGGAGAGGAACCAGGCGAAGTGCTGCGGCCGGCTCACGACGCCTCCGCCAGCACGAGCGGCCGGACGGCCGAGGCGCGCAGCCCGAGCTCGAGGTCGGCGAGCAGGTCCTCCACGTCCTCGATGCCGATCGAGAGCCGCAGCAGACCGGGGCCGATCCCCGCGGCCTCGAGCTGCTCGGCGGTGCGGCCGACGTGCGTGGTCGAGGCCGGGTGCAGCACGAGCGAGCGGACGTCGCCGAGGTGCGTCATCCGGGTGAAGAGGCCGAGGGCGTCGGAGAAGCGGCGCGCCGCCTCCTCCCCGCCGTGCAGCGTGAACGAGAAGACCGAGCCCTGCCCGAGCGGCAGCAGGCGCCGGGCGAGGGCGTGCGAGGGGCTGGAGGCGAGTCCGCTGTAGTCGACGCTGGCGACCTCGGGCCGCGCCTCGAGCCAGCGCGCGACGACGAGGGCGCTGCGGGACTGGTGGCGGACCCGCAGCGAGAGGGTCTCGAGGCCCTGCTCGAGCAGGAAGGCGGTGAGCGGCGAGACGGTCGGCCCCATCCGGCCGGCCACGACGTAGCGGGCGTAGTCGGCGAAGGCGCGCTCGGGGTCGCCGCCGCGCGCGATCGCCGCGGCGAGGTGCGGGTAGGCCGCCGTGCGCCAGTCGAAGCACCCGCCGTCCACGATCACGCCGGCGATGACGGCGCCGTGGCCGGCGAGGAACTTGCTCGCCGAGTGCACCACGATGTCGGCCCCGTGCTCGAGCGGGCGGAGGAGGTACGGGGTGGCGAAGGTGTTGTCGACGACGACGGGGACGCCGGCGCGGTGCGCGACGTCGGCGACGAGCCGCACGTCGACCACGTCGTTGCGCGGATTCGGGATCGACTCGATCAGGACGGCCCGGGTGCGCGGAGTGATCGCCGCGGCCCAGGCGAGCGGGTCGTCGGCGTCCTCGACGAACGTGGTACCGATGCCGAGGCGGGCGAGGTTCTCCAGCAGGAGGTTGCGCGTGCCCTCGTAGAGGCTCGCGGCGGCGACCACGTGGTCTCCGGCGGAGGCGAGCGCGAGCAGGGCGACCGAGACGGCGGCCTGACCGCTGCCGACGAGGAGCGCCTCGACGCCGCTCTCGAGGGCGGCGAGACGGCGCTCGACCGCGTCGGTGGTCGGGTTGCCGACCCGGGTGTAGGTGTAGCCGTCCGCACCGGCGAAGCGGTTCCGCGCCTCATCGAAGGAGTCGAAGCTGAAGCCGGCCGTGAGGTAGATCGGGGTGCGCCGCGCGTGCAGCGCGTCCTCGACCGCCCCGGCGTGCAGCTGACGGGTCGAGAAGCCCCAGCCGTCGTCGCCCGAAGACCCGTCCTGCGCCATGGTCCGCCTCCTCTGTCCCCGCCCTCGGGCAGTGGGCACCACCGTGGCAGAGGAGGCGTCGGGCGCGTCGGGTGGTTACCCGGCGTTACGCGGAGAGCCCGCGGGTGCTCACCAGAACATCGTCCCGGGCGCGCCCTTGAACGGGCCGACCACCCGCGAGGTGATCCAGCCGCCGTAGAAGTCGCCCGGCTGCGGCTGCACCGCCTCGCCGTCGACGGTGCAGGAGTCCATCCGCCCCGGGTAGAGCGCGACCGTGTCGACGAGCTCCTCGAAGCCCGGCATCGGCTCGGGGTAGATCCAGCCGGCGGCCTCGGCCACCGCTCCTCCGCCGCGCACCGTCAGGTAGGAGGCCGCGCCCTTGAACTCGCAGATGCTGCGGCCCGGCGCGGGTTCCAGGGCTCCCTCGGCGAACGCGGAGCGGGGCAGGTAGTAAACGGGCGGGTGGCTGGTCTCGAGGACGCGGAACGCCGCGCGGGTGTCGGCGACGACGACGCCGCCGAGCCGGACCACGACGTGCTCGGCGGTGGGCTCGACCCTGGGCGGTCGCGGGTAGTCCCAGACGGATTCCTGTCCCTCGGCGGGGGGTGTGCGCTTCATCCCGCCCACGCTACGCGGGGCGGCAGCGGCCCCTCGCCGGCTCCCAGGCGATGCGCGGGCGGGCGCGTCGGAGGTCCGCGGATCACCGCCGGGTCGGCACGGGGTCGCCGCGGTCGCGTAACGTCGACCTTGCGCCGGAATCCCGAGACCGCGCGCAGAAGGATCACACGCGTGCCCGAAGAATGCATCCACGGCCTCGACATCGCTCTCTGCGACGTCTGCTCCCCTGCCAAGCTCCCCGAGCCGCAGGGCCGCACCCGAGCTCCGGTGCGCGTGCCGGGCACGTCCCGCGCGGCCACCGCGCGCGCCGCCGCCCGCGGCACCGCCCGTGAGAAGCCGCTCCCCCAGGTGGACATCACCGCGCAGCGCATCTACCACGTGACGCACCTCGACAACCTCGAGGCGATCGTCGCCGCCGGCGCCGTGCTGGCCGACCAGAACCTCGAGGGCCGCCCCGCGGTCGACGTCAGCGCCGAGACGACCCGCGAGCACCGCCGCGCCGTCCAGGTCAAGGACGGCGTCAGCGTCGCCGGCTACGTCCCGTTCTTCCTCTCCCCCGACGCCGCGCTCTGGGCGGACCTCCGCGGCGACCGCGTGCTCCCGCACTGGTCGCCCCGCGCGCACACCACCACGGCGTCGCAGTTCGTCGTCCTGGTCGGCTCGCTGTCCTCCGCACCCGTGCTCAGCGACGGCGACGCGTCGCACGTGCTCACCCGCTTCACCGAGGGCGACGCCCTCGTGCGCACCTTCGCCCGGCTCCTCGTCGACGAGCCCGCCCTGCGCAGCGCCGAGGCGCTCGTGCCGGACCGCTTCCCGATCGAGGAGATCGCCGTCGTCGGCGTGCCGTCGGTCACCATGAAGAACAAGGTCAAGGCGATGTTCGAGAACAGCGGAGCCTCGCCGCGCGTCGCGGTCTACCCGCCCTGGTTCCACCCGGTCGCCGAGGAGGAGTGACGCTCCGGAGTGACACTGCGGAGTGACGCGGCGGAGCCGGCCGCGCCGGTCGGCTCCTACGCCCCCTCGAGCAGGTCGAGGCGGTCGGCGAGGTAGCGCTCGAGGGGCATGAGCCCCTGCTCCCCCAGGCCCGGCGCCCAGCGGACGACCACCCGGTCGCCCCGGAGCGAGAGCGGCTCCTGACCGGCGGCGAGGCCGTCGGCGTCGATCGCCAGCCGGCGCCAGCCGTGGTTGACGATCTCGCCCTCGCGGAACGGACCGTCGAAGGCGGCCTTGCGGATCTCCCGGCGCGCCTCCTGCGACTCCGACTGGTTGTTCGCGTGCAGCGGCGCGACCGAGCGCGTGACCGAGCCGGTCGCGAAGACGTCGCCGTCGCGCCCGAGCAGCAGGACGCCGAGGCGCCAGGCCCGGGTGACCGGGGCCATCACGGGTGCCCGGCGGAAGCCGAGGATCGCGCGCGGCCGGCGGAGCTCGGCGAGGGCCTGATCCGGGACGCCGCGGCGCTCGAGCTCGGCCGCGGTCTGCGCCAGCAGCTCCTGCAGGGCGGCGGCGGCGCGTGCCGCCTCGTCCGATGCCGTCATGGCCGCACTCCGTTCCGCTCCCCTGCGCTCGACCGGCCCGGGTCGGCTCCGCCAGCCTAGAACGGGTGGCGAGCGGCGGGGTCCACGGAGCCGGAGACGCCGACGGCGCGCCCGCCCCGGAGGGTGGACGCGCCGTCGGTGGGGATCAGATCGCCGAGGCGAGGACCTCGTCGAGCTTCGCGGAGGCCTCCTCGTCGGTGGCCTTCAGCGCGAGCGAGAGCTCGGAGACCAGGATCTGGCGGGCCTTCAGCAGCATGCGCTTCTCGCCGGCCGAGACTCCGCCGGCCTGCTCGCGGCGCCACAGGTCGCGGACGACCTCGCTGACGCGGTAGACGCTGCCGCTGGCCATCTTCTCCTGGTTGGCCTTGAACCGGCGCGACCAGTTGCTGGCCTCCTCGGCCACGTCGCTGCGGAGCACGTCGTAGACGGCCTGCACGCCGGCGTCGTCGATGATCTCGCGCACGCCGACGAGCTCGGCGTTCTCGACGGGCAGGGTGATCGTGAGCTCGCTGGTGTGCACGTTCATCGTCATGAACGTCTTCTCGACGCCCTTGACCGAGCGCTTCTCGAGCCCGGTGATCGTCACCGCTCCGTGGTGCGGGTAGACCAGGGTCTCGCCGACCTCGAATGTCATCATGTCGTGCCTTTCATCGTGGGGCGTAGTGGTGGTGAGGAGGAAGCGGGGGTCCGCAGCGGCGCGTCGGCGAGCCAGGGCGGGAGGAGGGCGACGAGCTGCTCGACGAGCTCCTCGTCGGTGCCGTCCAGGCCGCCCGCGAGCCAGGCGCCGACCACGGCGAGCACGCCGCCGGCCGCGAAGACGGCGGTCAGCTCGGGGTCGGTGCCGACGGGGGCGTCGACGCGGGCGAGCACCGCGCGGTGCAGGGCGAGCACGGTGTCGAGGACCGCGTCGTCGGACGCGACGCGAGCGGAGGCGCGGGCACGGAGGCGGGCGTGGAAGGCGTGCCGGTCGACGAGCCGGTCGACCAGGCGGATGTAACCGCGCCGGAGGGCCTGCGCACCGGACTCGTCCTGCAGATCGGGTGCGGAGACGTCCGCGACGACGAGGTCCTCGCGGAGCAGGGCGGAGGCGACCGCCGACGCGTCCTCGAAGTGCGCGTAGAAGGAGCTGCGGCTGATGCCGGCCTCGCGGACGATGTCGCTGACGGCGATGCCCTCGGCGCGGCCGCCGTCCGTCTGCATGACCAGCCGCTCGACGGCGTCGAACACCCGGCGGCGGGTGCGGCGCGCCCGAGGGTCGGCCGACGCGGGCCCGGAGGGTGCCTCCGCCCCGTGCGGGGAGGCGGCTCGAGCGGAAGACATCTCCGTCAGTCTACCACTTCCCGGACAGGTGTTCGGAAAGCGCGGAGAACTGGCGCGGCGGCCGCGGCCGACCCGCGAGGACGCCCGGCGCACAACGTCCGGCACGCAGAATCGGCCCCGGCACGCAGGGTCGAGCAGATCCGACGAGCCGGAGGCGATTCCGCGAGCCGGAGGCGCGGAGGGTCCGTTGAGCCTGCGCCCGCGGTCAGTTCGCGGCGGTGCGGGTCGCGACGAGGCGGCCGAGCCGGGTGCGGGCGGCGCGCTCGCTGGGCGAGACACGGCCGAGGTACAGCTCGAGGGAGCGCAGCAGCAGGCGGGTCGCCGTGATCGCCGGCCACCACGGGCGGCGCAGGCCCAGCAGGCGGCGCACCTCGGGCGACAGCGAGGCTGTGGCGCCGGCGAACAGCAGCGGGTAGACCACTCCGGCCTCGCCGGGCAGCTTCACCCGGCGGAGGAAGTCGACCGCCTCGTGCACGCGCTCGTCCGGGCGGAGCTCACCGGCGAACCCGGCCAGCTGCTCGCGGAGCTCGGCGACGCTCTCGGGCGGGTTCTCGACGCCGAGCAGGCGGCCGGACGCGGCCCACTCGCGGACGTAGGCGTCGGGGCCGCCCGGGATCGGGCCGCCCCACAGCCGGTGCGAGCCGAGGAAGGCATCGGTGAACGCGTCGTGCACCCAGAGCAGCAGCCGCGGATCCTGCGCGGAGTAGTGCCGCTCGACGTCGGCGGCGTCCTGATAGGTGCCGACGATCCGCTCGTGCACGCCGGTCACCCAGCGGGCGGCTCCGGAGGCGGTGGCGGTGTCGCCGAAGCTGGTGGTCAGCACCCAGCGCACCGTGTTGTCGAGGCGGCCCATCGGGTCCTCGCGGTACCGGGAGTGGTCGTGCACGCCGGCCATCGCGCCCGCGTGCAGCGTCTGCATCAGCAGGGCCCGGACGCCGGCGACCATCGTCGGTATCGCGCCGTTGACGGCCCAGACGGCGCTGCCGGGGCCGAAGAGGCCCGCGTCGTCGCCCGTCTCGAGGGCGGCGACCCAGTCGGGGCGGGGGCGGGGACGGCGTCGACTCATCCATCGAGTCTGCGCTCGGATCCTGGGTGCGACCGTCTCTTCCCTCACTCCGTCAGGGGTGCTACACGGCATGAGGGCGCCCGGGCCGCCGGGTCCGCCTCACTCCCCCAGCAGCTCCCGCAGGTCGTCCGCGGTCAGCGCCTGCGCGAAGAGCTCGCCCTCGTCGAGCACGGCGGTGCTCAGGCGGGCCTTGCGCTCCTTCAGCCGGACGATCTTCTCCTCGATCGTGTCCTTCGCCACCAGCCGGTAGACGTTGACCCGGCGCTCCTGCCCGATCCGGTGCGCGCGGTCGACCGCCTGCGCCTCGGCCGCCGGGTTCCACCAGGGGTCGAGGATGAAGACGTGGTCGGCCTCGGTCAGCGTGAGCCCCGTGCCACCCGCCTTCAGGCTGATCAGGAAGACCGGCGCGGCGCCCGAGCGGAACTCGTCGATCACCGCACCCCGGTCGCGGGTGGAGCCGTCGAGCTGCACGAACGGGATCCCCCGCCGGCGCAGCCGCTCGGCCGCCTTCTCGAGGTACGAGGTGAAGGTGCTGAAGACGAGCGCCCGGCGCCCCTCGGCCAGCACGTCGTCGAGCTGCTCGAGCAGCGCGTCGAGCTTGGCGGAGGGCACGTGCCGGTAGGCGGGATCGACCAGCGACGCGTCGAGGGCGAGCAGGCGCAGCAGGGTGAGCGAGCGGAACACGGTGAAGCGCTGGCGGTCGAGGTCGTCGACGAGCCCGAGGAGCTTCCGCCGCTCGCGCTGCAGGTAGCCGTCGTAGAGCACGCGGTGGCTCGGAGCGAGGGTGACCTCGAGGGTCTGCTCCTGCTTCTCGGGCAGCTCGGGTGCCACCGCCTCCTTCGTCCGGCGCAGCAGGAACGGGCGGATCCGGCGCCGCAGCCGGTCGAGGCGCCGTCGCGCTCCCTCGGACTGCGAGACCGTCCGCCCCTCCGACAGGTCCGGCGAGGCGATGCCGACGGGCTCATCGGCGTGCAGGATCGGTCGGGTGAACTCCTCCCGGAAGCGCCGCAGCGACGGCAGGAGGCCGGGCGCGGTCAGCGCGAGGACCGCCCACAGCTCGTCGAGCGAGTTCTCGAGCGGCGTGCCGGTGAGGGCGAGAGTGATCGGCGCGCCCACGCTCCGGGCCGCCTGGTGCGCCTGCGAGGACGGGTTCTTCACGAACTGCGCCTCGTCGAGGACGAGGGCCGACCACTCCCGCTCGGCCCACTGCTCCCCGGCCAGACGGAGCACGGCGTAGCTGGTGACGACGACGTCCACGTCGGCGGGCAGCGCGGCGAGGGTGTCGCCCCGCCCCTCGCGCGTGCTGGTCACGGCCGCGAGCCGGAGGGACGGCGCGAAGCGGGCGGCCTCCGAGAGCCAGCCGGGCAGCACCGAGGTCGGCGCGACCACGAGGAACGGCGCCGCGCGGACTCCTGCGGCCCGCGCCTCCTCGACCGCCTGCAGCATCATCGCGAGGGTCTGCAGGGTCTTGCCCAGCCCCATGTCGTCGGCGAGGATCCCACCGAGACCGTGCCGGCGACGGTGCACGAGCCAGGAGTAGCCCTCGCGCTGGTACGAGCGCAACTCGCCGGTGAGGCCGGCCGGCGGCTCGACGTCGACGGGCGCACCCGCGGCCAGCGCGCTCTCGAGCACGTCCTTCCAGGCGTCGGAGGCGACGCTCGCGTCGGCGAGCTCGTCCAGCTCCTCCCAGAGCGCGGTCTGGTGCCGGCCGATCCGCGGGCCGGTCTCCCACTCCTCCAGCTCGTCCGCACGGTTCAGCAGCTCGCGGAGCCGGTCGAGCCCCGGATGCGCGAGCGAGAGGTACGAGTGGTCGACGAGCCGGATCCGGTCGCCGCCGCTCGCGAGCGCTCGGAACAGCGGGCCGAACGGCACGCTCGCGTCGCCGATCGTGACGACGACGCCGAGGTCGAACCAGTCCGCGCTCTCGGTGTCGACGGCGGTGAGGGTGAGCGTGAGCGGCCCGTTGAGGAGGCGGTAGTCCGGCTGCTTCCCCTCGCGCTCGATCCGCACGCCGCCGACCTCGCCGAGGAGCGGCAGCTGCTCGACGACGAAGACCGCCGCCGCGGCCCCGCGCAGGACAGCCGGCCGGTCGACGTCCGCGACGACGTCCGACTGCGCCGCCGCCAGGACGGTGCGGGCGCGCCGCAGGATCGCGGCCTCGAGCGCGTCGTCGCCCGTGCCGTCGAGCTCCCGGGCGCGGTCCGCGCTCCGCCGCCAGTGCCAGCCGACCCGGACCACGCGGCGCGGCTCGAACGAGACGGTGCAGACCAGCCGCGGCGGCTCGGGCTCGTCGAGCTCCACGCCGGCGTCCGCGCCCCGCACCGCCACGCGGCCGCGCAGGGTCGGCAGGTGCTCCTCCAGGAACTCGGCGACGTCCTCGGCGGGCACGCTGGTCGCCTCCGGATGGCGCAGCAGCCGCAGCTCCTCGTCGTCGAGCGGCTGCGGGGTCGGCGCGAGCAGCAGCGCCGTCGGATCGCCGGACTCCACCAGGTAGACGCCGTGGCGGGCGACCGGCCGCGCGGCCTCGAGCGGACGCTCGCCGACGTCGAGCCGGAGGACCGGGGCGAGCTCGAGGGCGCCCGCGCGGTCGGCGACCACGAGCGCGACGTGCGCGGCGGCGGCGCGGGAGACAGTGCCCGCGCCGGTGGTGAGCAGCGGGATGCGCAGGCCCTCGGCCTGCTCGAGCAGCCGCCAGAGCAGTGGGCTCTCGTAGTCGTCGAGGTGGATCCAGTCCGGGTCCTGACCGAGGTGCACGGTGCGGGTGGCCCGGTGCAGCGCGGCGAACTCGGCGAACCAGCGCTGGTGCCCGGGGTCGAGGGAGAGCCGGTGGGTCTGGAAGTTCAGCGACTTCCAGGTGAGGGTCGAGCGGTTCCAGGCGCCGCCGCGACCGGGAACGACCGGGCGGGTGGCGAGGCGGTGCTCCTCGCGCTCGGCGGGGTCGTACGTCGCGGCGGTGACGCGCTCGCTCGCCGGGGCGCGCCACGGGTCGTCGGCGCGACGGACGAGGCGGCGCAGCTCGAACTGCAGGCCGATGGGCGTGAGCACCGGAGACGCCTCGCCGGGGTCGCCGCCGCTGAGCTCGCCCACGCGGGCGCGCCAGGAGGCGGCGGACTTCTCGGGAGGCATCGCCCCATGCTGTCACGCCGGTCGGACACCGATCCCGCGCCGAGGCGGGACGGGACTGCGCGCCGCCCGGGTCAGCGGCAGAATCGGAGCATGAGCAGCAACGACTCCCCCGACCCCACCGTCCTCGCGATCGGCAGCGACGAGCTGCGCGTGGCGCTCACGACCGCGGGCGCCGAGATGACCTCCCTCCGCGACGGCGAGAACCGCGAGTACCTCTGGCAGGCCGGCCCGGAGTGGCGCCGGCACGCTCCCGTGCTCTTCCCCATCATCGGGCGGCTGCCGGGCGACACCCTGCACCACGACGGACGGGACCACCCGATGGGTCAGCACGGCTTCGCGCGCGACCGGGTCTTCGAGCTGGCCGGCGTGGGCGGCGACGAGGCCGTCTTCCGGCTGCGCAGCGACGACGCGACCCGCGCGGTGTTCCCCTTCGACTGGTCGCTGCTGATCGCCTACGCGGTGACGGGAGCGACCCTGCGGATCACGCAGACCGTCGAGAACCGCGGCACGGAGCCGCTGGGCGCCTCGGTCGGCAACCACCCGGCCTTCGCGCTGCCGCTGCCCGGAGCGTCGGGCGAGCACCGGATCCGCTTCGCGCAAGCCGAGCCGGAGGGCTTCCGCCGGGCTCCCGAGAACCTCCTCGTCGACGAGCGCCACCCGGCGCCGCTCGAGGACGGCGTGCTCACGGTGGACGACGAGCACTTCGAGGAGGGCGTGCTGATCTTCGACGAGCCGCGCCGCCGCACGCTGACCCTCGAGGCCGACGGCGCGCGCTCCATCGCGGTCGACACCGGCGACTTCGACGTCGTCGGCGTCTGGAAGCCGGTCGGCGCGCCGTTCGTCTGCATCGAGCCGTGGCGGAGCGTCCCGACTCCGGAGGGCTGGGACGGCGACATCGTCGACAAGCCGCGGCAGTTCGTGCTCGCGCCGGGCGAGCAGCGCGCGTTCTCCTACAGCATCACGCTCAGCTGAGGCTCGTCCCGCTGCAGCTGCGCGTCGAGGAGCTCGAAGCGGCGGATGATCAGCCCCTCGCGGGTCGCCCACGGGCAGATCACGAGCGTCTCGACGTGCAGCGCCTCCATGGCGGCCTCGGCGACGAGCGCACCGGCCAGCAGCTGCGGGGCGCGGAGGGTGGAGACGCCAGGGAGCGCCGAGCGGTCGGCCGCGCTGATCGCGGCGAGCCGGGAGGACCAGAGCCGCAGGTCGACCAAGTGCAGCTCGCGGCGCGCGAGCGGGCCGGCGGCGCTGGGAGCGGCGCCGGCGATCCGGGCCAGCGAGCGGAAGGTCTTCGACGTGCCGGCGACGAGGTCGGGGGTGCCGAGGGCGAGGAAGGCGCGGACGGGCTCGGCGAGCACCTCGCGGGCGTGCTTGCGGGCCGCCTTCACGCTGGTGGCCGACGCCGGGTCGCCGTCGAGGAGGTCGCGAGTGACGCGGCCGGCGCCGAGCGGCACCGAGACGGCGAGCTCGGGCACCTCGTCGACGCCCATCGACAGCTCGAAGGAGCCGCCGCCGATGTCGAGGTCGAGGATCGAGCCGGCGCCCCAGCCGAACCAGCGGCGCACGGCGAGGAAGGTCGCGGACGCCTCGGCCTCGCCGCCGAGCTCCTGGAGGTGCACGCCGGTCTCGGTGCGGACGCGCTCGAGCACGGCGGCGCCGTTCCCGGCCTCGCGGATCGCGGAGGTGGCGAAGGCGAGCAGGTCCTCCGCGCGGTGGCGGCGGGCGACCTCGTGCGCCTCCGCGACGAAGGAGATCAGCTCGCGCTGCCCCTCCTCGGTGATGTCGCCCTCCGCGTCGAGGTAGGCCACCAGCGCGAGGCTGCGCTTGTGCGACCGGTACGGAACGGGCCGCGCCCCCGGGTGCGCATCGACGAGCAGCAGATGGACCGTGTTGGAGCCGATGTCGAGCACGCCGAGTCGCATGCCCCCACGCTAGCGCGGCTCGCAGCCGCCCCCGGACCGGCGGCGACGCCCCTGCGGTGGTGGGTCTCGATACGCCCCTGCGGGGCTACTCGACCAGCATGTCCGCGGGCGTCTCTTCCCAGTGGATCCACCCGCGCCCGAAGACCAGTCTGCAGACCCGCCCTGCTGACGACGCCGGGTCTCGATACGCCGCTGCGCGGCTACTCGACCAGCATGGAAGGCACGGCCCTCTGGTGGGGCCACTGCGCATGCTCGGCCAGGGTGGTCTGGAGTGGCTCGCGCCCCGAAGGGGCCGCGGCCCTTGCACCCGACGCGCTGGCGAGCGTGGGTCTCGATACGCCTCTGCGCGGCTACTCGACCAGCATGGACGGCGCGGCCCTCTGAAGGGGCCGCTGCGCGGCTGCTCGACCAGCGGGAGCGGGAGCGGCGCCCCGAGTTCGGAAGCGTGGCGCCCGAAGGGCCGCCACCCCTGCAGACCGGCCGCGGCTCCGCAGGGTCACCGGCGATCCGCGTGCCAGCGGATCGTCGTACCCGGAACGCGACCGGCTCCCACCAGCGCACCCCGTCGCGAAGCCGACCGCCGACGGACGACGAGGAACGAGGAGTCCGTCGCAGAAGGGCCCGGCCGCGACAGCGACCGGGCCCTTCTGCAGAGACTCAGTGGTCCCAGTTCTCCACCGGCTCGGAGGAGCTGGAGGAGCCGACGACGTGCACGCGCATGTCGTTGGTGGTGCCGGCGCGTCCGGGGGGCGATCCGGAGACGACGACGACGGTGTCGCCGGCCTTCGCGAGGTTCTCGCGGAGGAGGACGGCGTCGACCTGGGCGAACATCGCGTCCGTGTGGTTCACGCGGGGCGTGACGTAGGACTGGACGCCCCAGTTGAGTGCCATGCGGCGGCGGACCGAGGGCTCGGGGGTGAAGCCGATGATCGGGATGCCGTGGCGCAGGCGGGTCATGCGGCGGACGGAGTCGCCGGACTCGGTGAAGACGCAGAGGAACTTGGCCTCGACGAACTCGGCGACCTCGGCGGCGGCGAGGGTGACGGAGCCGCCCTGGGTGCGCGGCTTGCTGCCGAGCGGGGGGATCCGCTCGAGGCCGTGCTCCTCGGTGGACTCGACGATGCGGGCCATGGTCTGGACGGTGACGACCGGCCAGGCGCCGACGCTGGTCTCGCCGGAGAGCATGACCGCGTCGGCTCCGTCGAGGATGGCGTTCGCGACGTCGGAGGCCTCGGCGCGGGTGGGGCGCGGGCTCTCGATCATCGACTCGAGCATCTGGGTGGCGACGATGACGGGCTTGGCCCAGCGGCGGGCGAGCTCGACGGCGTGCTTCTGCACGATCGGGACGGCCTCGAGGGGCAGCTCGACGCCGAGGTCGCCGCGGGCGACCATGATGCCGTCGAAGACGTCGATGATCTCCTGCAGGTTGTCGACCGCCTGCGGCTTCTCGATCTTGGCGATGACGGGAGCCTTGCGGCCCTCCTCCGCCATGATCTCGTGCACGCGGACGATGTCGCTCGCGTTGCGCACGAAGGACAGCGCGATGATGTCCGCGCCGAGGCGGATCGCCCAGCGGAGGTCGTCCTCGTCCTTCTGCGACAGCGCGGGCACGTTGACCGCGACGCCGGGCAGGTTGATGCCCTTGTTGTTCGAGATGTTGCCGGGGACGACGCACTCGGTGATGACGCGGGGGCCCTCGACGGCGGTGACGCGGACCGCGACCTTGCCGTCGTCGATCAGGAGCATGTCGCCCGGGTTCACGTCGTCGGGCAGGCCCTTGAACGTGGTGCCCGAGAGCTCCTTGGTGCCGAGGACGTCCTCGGTGGTGATCGTGAAGACGTCGCCCTCGGCGAGGGGGTACGGGCCGCCCTCGAACTTGCCGAGGCGGATCTTGGGACCCTGCAGGTCGACCATGATCGCCACGGCGCGACCCGAGTCCTCGGCCGCCTTGCGCACGAGGCGGTAGACGCCCTCGTGGACGTCGTAGCTGCCGTGGCTGAGGTTCATGCGGGCCACGTCCACGCCGGCGTCGATGATCGCACGAATGGTCTCGTACGACGACGTTGCCGGGCCGAGGGTGGCGACGATTTTCGCTCGTCTCATTGAGGGGGTGCTCCGTTGTTCTGCGCCCGGGGGCGCGTCGATAGCGGGGAGGGTGAGCTGTGAAGCTGGCGCGCGAAGACTATCGCGTCCGTGGGACTAGAGCGTGAAGCCCCGGTCGTTGGGCCCGACGGGCGCGGGCAGCTGGGTGGTGCCTTCGAGGTAGCGGTCGATCTCGGCCGCGACGGAGCGGCCCTCGGCGATCGCCCAGACGATGAGCGACTGGCCGCGGCCGGCGTCCCCGGCGACGAAGACGCCCGGGACGCTGGTCTCGAAGCGGTCGCCGCGGACCACGTTGCCGCGGTCGGTGAAGGGCACCTCGAGCTGGCCGGCGAGGTGCTCCGACTCCGGGCCGGTGAAGCCCAGGGCCAGGAGGACCAGGTCGGCCGGGATCTCCCGCTCGGTGCCCGCCTTGGGCACGCGGCGTCCGTCGAGGTACTCGGTCTCGGCCACGCGCACCGCGCGGACCTCGCCGACCTCGTTCGCGAGGAACTCGACGGTGGAGGCGAGGAACACGCGCTCCCCGCCCTCCTCGTGCGCGCTGGCGATCTCGAAGACCGTCGGGTCCATCGGCCAGGGCTGGCTGTCCGGACGCTGCGACGGCGGCTGGGTGCCGATCGCGAGGTTGGTGACCGAGGCGGCCTTCTGGCGGTGCGCGGTGCCGATGCAGTCTGCTCCGGTGTCGCCGCCGCCGAGGACGACGACGTGCTTGCCCTCGGCCGAGATCTGCTCGAAGACGCGGTCGCCCGCGATGGCGTGGTTCGACTGCACCAGGTACTCCATCGCGAAGTGCACGCCGGCCAGGTCGCGGCCGGGGATCGGCAGGTCGCGCGGCACCATTGCGCCGGTCGCGACCACGACGGCGTCGTAGCGCGCGCGCAGGTCGTCCCAGGTGATGTCGGTGCCGATGTCGACGCCGGCGCGGAAGCGGGTGCCCTCGGCCTTCATCTGGTTCAGCCGCAGCTCGAGGTGCTTCTTCTCCATCTTGAAGTCGGGGATGCCGTAGCGCAGCAGGCCGCCGATGCGGTCGTCGCGCTCGTAGACCGCGACGGTGTGCCCGGCACGGGTGAGCTGCTGGGCGGCGGCGAGACCGGCGGGGCCGGAGCCGACGACGGCGACCGTCTTGCCGGTGAGGCGCTCCGGCGGGTGCGGCTGCACCCAGTCGTTGCCGAAGGCCTGATCGATGATCGAGACCTCGATCTGCTTGATCGTGACCGCGGGCTGATTGATGCCGAGCACGCAGGACGACTCGCAGGGCGCGGGGCACAGGCGGCCGGTGAACTCCGGGAAGTTGTTGGTCGCGTGCAGGCGCTCGATCGCCTGGCGGCCCTCGCCGCGCCACATCAGGTCGTTCCACTCCGGGATCAGGTTCCCGAGCGGGCAGCCCTTGTGGCAGAACGGGATGCCGCAGTCCATGCAGCGGCCGGCCTGCCGGCGCAGGACGGCGGTGTCGCCCTGCTCGTACACCTCTTTCCAGTCCATCAGCCGCACGGACACCGGGCGCCGCTTGGGCAGCTCCCGGTCCTGCACCTTCAGGAATCCCTTGGGATCAGCCACCGGTCACCTCCAGAATCCGTCCCCAGACGACGTCGCCGTCGGGGTCGAGCCCCTCCTCCACAGCGGATGCTCGCGTCGCGAGCACCGCGGCGAAGTCGCGGGGCAGTACCTTGACGAAACGCGAGACGGTTCCGTCGAAATCGTCGAGCATGCCCTGGGCCAGGGTGGACTCGGTCTCGGCCACGTGCCGCTCGAGCAGGTCGCGCAGGATCTCCACGTCGGCGCTGCCGAGCTCGGAGAGCGTGAGCTCGCCGGTGGCGATCGCGTCGCGGTTCACCAGCTCGCGGCGCAGGTCGTGGATGTAGGCGGTGCCGCCCGACATGCCCGCGCCGAGGTTGCGGCCGGTCGCGCCGAGGATCACGGCGAGTCCGCCGGTCATGTACTCGAGCGCGTGGTCGCCGACACCCTCGACGACCGCCGTGGCACCGGAGTTGCGGACCAGGAAGCGCTCGCCGACCATCCCGCGGATGAACATCGTGCCCTGGGTCGCGCCGTAGCCGATGACGTTGCCGGCGATGACGTTCGCCGACGCGTCGAAGGTGCTGCGGCGGTCGGGCCGCACCACGATCTGGCCGCCGGAGAGGCCCTTGCCGACGTAGTCGTTCGAGTCGCCCTCGAGGCGCAGCGTGATGCCCGCGGGCAGGAACGCGCCGAGCGACTGCCCGGCCGAGCCGCGGAGGTTCACCGTGATGGAGTCGGCCGGCAGCCCGTTCTCGCCGTAGCGGACGGTCACCTCGTGGCCGAGCATCGTGCCGACGGCGCGCTCGGTGTTCTTGATCTCGCGGTCGATCACGACGGTGCCGCGGTGGTCGAGGACGTTCGCGGCGAGGCGGATCAGCTCGTTGTCGAAGTGCTTCTCCAGCTCGTGCTCCTGCGCGCGGCCGTGGCGGCGCGGCTCCTCGGCGCGGAAGACCGGGCCGACGAGGATCGGCGTCAGGTCGAGCCCGCTCGCCTTCCAGTGCTCGATGGCGCGGTTGACGTCGAGCAGCTCGCGGTGGCCGACGATCTCGTCGATCGAGCGGAAGCCGAGCTGGGCGAGGTACTCGCGCACCTCCTGGGCGATGAACTCGAAGAAGTTGACGACGAACTCGGGCTTGCCGTTGAAGCGCTTGCGCAGCTCCGGGTTCTGCGTCGCGACGCCCACCGGGCAGGTGTCGAGGTGGCAGACCCGCATCATGATGCAGCCCTCGACGATCAGCGGGGCGGTGGCGAAGCCGAACTCCTCGGCACCGAGCAGGGCGCCGATCACGACGTCGCGGCCGGTCTTCATCTGGCCGTCGACCTGCACCACGACGCGGTCGCGCATGCCGTTGAGCATGAGCGTCTGCTGGGTCTCGGCGAGACCGAGCTCCCACGGGGTGCCCGCGTGCTTGAGCGAGTTGACGGGGCTCGCGCCGGTGCCGCCGTCGTGGCCCGAGACGAGGATCACGTCGGCGAGGGCCTTGGCGGTGCCGGCCGCGACCGCGCCGATGCCCGACTGGCTGACGAGCTTCGCGTGGATGCGCGCCTTCGGGTTCGCCCGCTTGAGGTCGAAGATCAGCTGCTTGAGGTCCTCGATCGAGTAGATGTCGTGGTGCGGCGGCGGCGAGATCAGGCCGACGCCGGCGGTCGCGTGCCGGGTGCGCGCGATCCAGGGGTACACCTTGGTCGGCGGCAGCTGGCCGCCCTCGCCGGGCTTCGCGCCCTGGGCGAGCTTGATCTGGATGTCGTCGGCGTGGGTCAGGTACATGCTCGTGACGCCGAAGCGGCCCGAGGCGACCTGCTTGATCGCGGAGCGGCGCTCGGGGTCGAGCAGTCGCTCCGTGTCCTCGCCGCCCTCGCCGGTGTTCGACTTGGCGCCGAGGCGGTTCATCGCGATGGCGAGGGTCTCGTGCGCCTCCGGCGAGATGGAGCCGTAGCTCATCGCCCCGGTGGAGAAGCGCTTGACGATCGACTCGACCGGCTCGACCTCGTCGATCGGGACGGGCGTGCGGCCCTCGGTGTCGAGGGTGAACATGCCGCGGAGGGTCATCAGCGAGAGCGCCTGGTCGTCGACCATCTTCGTGTACTCGCGGAAGACGTCGTAGCGGCGGTTGCGCGTGGAGTGCTGCAGCCGGAAGACGGTGTCCGGGTTGAAGAGGTGCGGCGCGCCGTCGCGGCGCCACTGGTACTCGCCGCCGACCGCGAGGCGCTCGTGCGCGACGACCGCGCCGTCCTCGGGGTACGCGGCACGGTGGCGTGCGGCGTTCTCCTCGGCGACGACGTCGATCCCGATGCCGCCGAGCTTGGAGGCGGTGCCGGTGAAGTACTGGTCGACGAAGACCTGGCTGAGGCCGACGGCCTCGAAGGTCTGCGCGCCCGCGTAGCTCGACACGGTCGAGATGCCCATCTTGGACATGATCTTGAGGACGCCCTTGCCGAGCGCCTTGATCACGTTCTTGACGGCCTTCTCGGGCGAGAGGTCCGAGATCATGCCGCTGCGCACCAGCTGCTCGCAGGTCTCCATCGCGAGGTACGGGTTCACCGCGGAGGCGCCGTAGCCGATCAGCGTCGCGACGTGGTGCACCTCGCGGACGTCGCCGGCCTCGACGACCAGCCCGACGCGCATCCGGTTCTCGGTGCGGATGAGGTGGTGGTGCACGGCGGCGAGCATCAGCAGCGAGGGGATCGGCGCGAGGTCCTTGGTGGAGTCGCGGTCCGAGAGCACGAGGAACTGCGCTCCGGCGGCGATCGCCTCGTCGGCCTCGGCGCACATCGCGTCGAGGCGGTCCTGCATGGCGCGGGGGCCGGCGTCGACGCGGTAGAGGCCGCGGATCGTCGTGGTGATGTGGCTGAGCGGGCGCGGCGCGATGTGCTGGATCTTGGCCAGCTCGTCGTTGTCGATCACCGGGAAGTCGAGGACGACCTGGCGGGCGTGCTCGGCGCCGGCCGAGAGCAGGTTGCGCTCCGGGCCGAGGCCGAGGCGCAGCGAGGTGACGACCTCCTCGCGGATGGAGTCGAGCGGCGGGTTGGTCACCTGGGCGAACGCCTGTGTGAAGTAGTCGAAGAGCAGCCGCGGGCGCTTGGAGAGCACCGCGACCGGGGTGTCGGAGCCCATGGCGCCGAGCGGCTCGGCGCCGGCCTTCGCCATCGGCAGCAACAGCAGCCGCACCTCCTCCTCGGTGTAGCCGAAGGTGCGCTGGCGGCGGTTGACCGATGCGGGCGTGTGCACGATGTGCTCGCGCTCGGGCAGGTCCTTGAGGTTGATCCGGCCCTTGTCGAGCCACTCGTCGAAGGGACCGGAGTCGGCGAGCTGCGCCTTGATCTCCTCGTCCTCGACGATGCGGCCCTGCTCGGTGTCGACCAGGAACATCCGGCCCGGCTGGAGCCGGCCCTTGCGGACGATCTTCGCGGGGTCGATGTCGAGCACGCCGATCTCGCTGGCGAGCACGACGAGTCCGTCGTCGGTGACGACGTACCGGCCGGGTCGCAGGCCGTTGCGGTCGAGCGTCGCGCCGACGAGGTCACCGTCGGTGAAGACGATCGCGGCCGGGCCGTCCCACGGCTCCATGAGCATCGAGTGGTACTCGTAGAACGCGCGGCGCTTCTGGTCGATCGCGGCGGCCTGGTTCTCCCACGCCTCCGGCACCATCATCATGATCGCGTGCGGCAGCGAGCGGCCGGCCAGCGTGAGCAGCTCGACGGTCTCGTCGAACGAGGCCGAGTCGCTGCGGCCGGTCGAGACGATCGGGAACAGCGGCGAGAGGTCGCCGAGCTCGGCGCTCTTCAGCTGCGACTGGCGCGCGCGCATCCAGTTGCGGTTGCCCTGCACCGTGTTGATCTCGCCGTTGTGCGCGATCATCCGGAACGGCTGCGCGAGCGGCCAGGACGGGAAGGTGTTGGTCGAGTAGCGCGAGTGCACGAGCGCGAGCTTCGAGGTGAAGCGCTCGTCCGAGAGGTCGGGGTAGAACGGCTCGAGCTGGAGCGTCGTGACCATGCCCTTGTAGACGAGCGTGCGGCTCGAGAGCGACATGAAGTACACCTCGAGCTCGCGCTCGACCCGCTTGCGCAGGCGGAAGGTGAGGCGGTCGAGGCGGAGCCCGGCCAGCGGCACGCCGGCGGCGTCGGTCAGCTCGCTCGAGACGTAGAGCTGCTCGATCGCCGGCATCGCGGCGCGGGCGAGCGTGCCGATCTCGTCGGGCTGCACCGGGATGGAGCGCCAGCCGAGGACGGCGAGGTTCTCCTCGCGGGCCATCTCGGCGATGGTCGACTTGACCCGCTCGCGCTCGAAGACGTCGACGGGCAGGAAGGCGTTGCCGACCGCGTACTGCCCGACGGGGGGCAGCTCGACGGCCGCGACGGCGCGCAGGAAGTCGTCCGGGATCTGGGTGATGATCCCCGCGCCGTCGCCGGTGCCGGCGTCGGAGCCGACCGCGCCGCGGTGCTCGAGGTTGCGCAGCGCGTTCAGCGCGGCGTCGATGATGTCGTGCCCGGCCGTCCCGCGCATGGTGGCGACCATGGCGAGACCGCAGGCGTCCTTCTCGGCCGCCGGGTCGTACATCCCCTGGGCACTCGGGGTGCCGAGGAACGGCACGGCGGGGACGCGGGGCGAGGGCTGAACGGGAGCCATGGGGACCGTCCTCACGAGAGTCGTAGCGGATCGGGACGTCACTGGCCCGCGGTGTGGTGGTGGAGGAGCGGCTCCCCGATCGGGAGGGCCGTGCATTCGGTGGTCGCGGTGCGGAGATCTGGCGCCGTCGGCGGGGCCGTGCGGTCGCGCCTCCGCGGCAGCGCTTGTGGCTGAGCCGCGGAGGAGCGGTCGGACGGGGTGGGAGCTGGATGCGGGGCCGCGGGGGTGCCGCGGACCGCGTCAGCTGCGGGAGACCGTCGACTTCTCGGCGTCGGTGCCGGAAGAAGGAGTGGTTGCGTCGGAGTCGGACTCGACGTCCTCGAATTCTACCGCAGCCGGGGCGGGCGTCCACTCGCGACCGGGCCGGTAGGCCGAGGTCTCGCGACCGGGGTGCTCGCGCCGCTGGATCACGACGAGGACCAGGCCGATCACGATCGCGATCAGGGCGGCCCAGACGTTGGTGCGGATGCCCCAGAAGAACTCGCTCGGGTCGATGCGGATCGACTCGAACCAGACGCGGCCGACGCCGTACCAGATCAGGTAGGCGGCGAAGACGGTGCCCCACTGCAGCTTGAGACGGCGCTCGAGCAGCAGGATGACGGCGATGCCGACGGCGTTCCAGAGGATCTCGTAGAGGAAGGTCGGGTGGAAGAGCGTGCCGGCGGGCAGTCCGACCGGGAACGCCGGGTTGCTGCTCTCGATCTCGAGGCCCCAGGGCAGGGTCGTCGGCAGGCCGAACAGCTCGTGGTTGAACCAGTTACCGAGGCGGCCGATGGCCTGCGCGGCGAGCATGCCGGGCGCGAGGGCGTCGGCGAAGGTCCAGAAGCGGACGCCCGTCCAGCGGCAGCCGATCCAGGCGCCGACGGCGCCGCCGATCAGGCCGCCGAAGATCGCGTTGCCGCCGTTCCAGATCCGGATGATCTCCCAGGGGTCCGCGCCGGCGTAGAAGTAGTCGCCGGGGTGGGTGAGCACGTGGTACAGCCGCGCGCCGATGATGCCGAGCGGCACCGCCCAGATGATGATGTCGAGGACGACCCAGGGCTCGGCGCCGCGGCGCTTGAGGCGGGCGTTCGTCATGATCGTGGCGACCACGATGCCGACCAGGATGCAGACGGCGTAGGTGTGGATCGAGAACGCGCGATCGAAGAGCGTGAAGTCGTACTGACTCCACGCCTCGGGCGGACTCGGGATGCTCAGCGGTACGGACACCGGTACGTCGACCTTTCGAAGGAGGGATCCCGCGGTCGCGGCGGTGCCGCGCCCCGACGGGCATCCCGAGTGTACTGGGAGGCGTCAGGCTCGCGGACGCGTGCCCTCTGCCAGACCGCGTGCCGTCTCCGCCACGGCGTCGACCCCGCCCGAGGCGAGCGCGCGGACGAGGGCCGAGCCCACGATCGCGCCGTCGGCGTAGGCGAGGATCTCGGCGACCTGATCGCCGGTCGACACGCCGACGCCGACGCAGGCGCTGTCGGAGCCCGCGTCGCGCAGCCGGTCCACGAGCGTCCGGGCGGCCTGGTCGACGTCGGCGCGCGCGCCGGTGATGCCCATGGTGGAGACCGCGTAGACGAAGCCGCGGCTCGCCTCGACGGTCGCGCGCAGACGCGCGTCGGTCGAGGAGGGAGCGGCGAGGAAGACGCGGTCGAGGCCGAGCCGCTCCGAGGCGGCGATCCACTCGGCGCCCTCGTCGGGGATGAGGTCGGGCGTGATCAGGCCGGAGCCGCCCGCCTCCGCGAGGTCCGTCGCGAAGCGCTCGACCCCGTACTGCAGCACGGGGTTGTAGTACGTCATCACGAGCACGGGGACGTCGACGCGCGCGCGGATCTCGCGGACCGCGTCGAAGCCGTGGCGCAGGCGGAAGCCGCCGGCGAGGGCCGCCTGGGTCGCCTCCTGGATGACCGGGCCGTCCATCACCGGGTCGGAGTAGGGCAGGCCGAGCTCGATCGCGTCGACGCCGTTCTCCGCGAGGGCGACGGCGGCGTCGATGCTCGTCGCGAGGTCGGGGAAGCCGGCGGGCAGGTAGCCGATCAGGGCGCCCGCCGACTCCTGGTTGCGCCGGCGGACGGTCTCGGCGACGCTCGGCCCGATGCCGCTCACGACTGCACCGCGCCCTGGTCGACCAGGCCGAAGTAGCGCGCGGCGGTGGTCATGTCCTTGTCCCCGCGGCCCGAGAGGTTGACCAGGATGGTCGCGTCGGGGCCGAGCTCGCGGCCGAGCTCCAGCGTGCCGGCCAGGGCGTGCGCCGACTCGATCGCGGGGATGATCCCCTCGGTGCGGCTGAGCAGCATCAGGGCGTCCATCGCGGCGGAGTCGGTGACCGCGCGGTAGTCGGCCCGGCCGATGCTGGCGAGCCAGGCGTGCTCGGGACCGATGCCCGGGTAGTCGAGGCCGGCCGAGATCGAGTGCGACTCGACGGTCTGGCCGTCCTCGTCCTGCAGCAGGAGGCTGCGGGCGCCGTGCAGGACGCCGGGGCGGCCCTTGCTGATGGTCGCGGCGTGGCGCGGGGTGTCGATCCCCTCGCCGCCGGCCTCGAAGCCGACGAGCCTCACCTCGGGGTCGTCGAGGAACGCGTGGAAGATGCCCATCGCGTTGGAGCCGCCGCCGACGCAGGCGGCGACCGCGGTCGGCAGGGCGCCGGTGAGGGCGAGGACCTGCTCGCGCGCCTCCTCGCCGATGATCTTCTGGAAGTCGCGGACGAGCGCCGGGAACGGGTGCGGACCGGCGACGGTGCCGAAGACGTAGTTGGTGGTGCCGACGTTGGTGACCCAGTCGCGCATCGCCTCGTTGATCGCGTCCTTGAGAGTGCGCGAGCCGGTCGTCACGGGGATGACCTCGGCGCCGAGCAGGCGCATGCGGGCGACGTTGAGCGCCTGGCGCTCGGTGTCGACCTCGCCCATGTAGACGACGCAGTCGAGGCCGAAGAGCGCGGCGGCGGTGGCCGTGGCCACGCCGTGCTGGCCGGCGCCGGTCTCGGCGATCACGCGGGTCTTGCCGATGCGCTTGGTCAGCAGCGCCTGGCCCAGCACGTTGTTGATCTTGTGCGAGCCGGTGTGGTTGAGGTCCTCGCGCTTGAGGATGATCCGCGCGCCGCCCGCGTGCTCGGCGAAGCGCGGCACCTCGGTGATGATCGAGGGCCGGCCGGTGTAGCTGCGGTGCAGCTCCGCCAGCTCGGCCGCGAACTCGGGGTCGACCTTCGTGCGCTCGTACTCGGCGCTCAGCTCGTCGAGCGCCTCGACGAGCGATTCGGGGACGTAGCGCCCGCCGAAGTCGCCGAAGTACGGGCCGAGTTCATCCCGGAGTGCCATGGCAGTGCCGCCTATCAGTGGATCGTGGATCAGTGCGGATCGTGGCTCGCGCGGTTCGCGGCCCTCTGCGCCGGAAGGGGCTCAGTGGGCCAGGAAGCCGGCGAGGGTGGCGACGGGGTCGCCACCGGTGACGAGGGCCTCGCCGACGAGGACGACGTCCGCGCCGGAGCGGCGGTAGTGCGCGACGTCGTCGGCCGAGAGGACCGCCGACTCCGCGACCTTGACCGCGTCGGAGGGGAAGCGCTCGGAGAGGCGGCCGAAGAGGTCGCGGTCGAGCTCGAAGGTGGAGAGGTCGCGGGCGTTGACGCCGATCAGGCGGGCACCGATGTCGGCGGCCCGCTCGAGCTCGTCGCCCGAGTGCGTCTCGACCAGCGGGGTCATCCCGAGCTCGAGGACAAGGGCGTGCAGCTCGGCCAGCACGGGCTGCTCGAGCGCGGCGACGATGAGGAGGACGAGGTCCGCCCCGGCGGCGCGCGCCTCGAGCACCTGGTACGGCTCCGCGATGAAGTCCTTGCGCAGCACCGGGATCGAGACCTTCGCGCGGACGGCCTCGAGGTCGGCGAGCGAGCCCTTGAAGCGGCGCTCCTCGGTGAGGACGCTGATCGCGCTCGCTCCCCCGAGCTCGTACCGGCCGGCGAGCAGCGCGGGGTCGGGGATCGCGGCGAGAGCGCCGCGGGACGGGCTGGAGCGCTTGACCTCGGCGATGATCCGCACGCGCTCGGCGGGGGCCAGCGCAGCGAGGGCGTCGAGGGCGGGCGGGCGCTCGGCGGCGCGGCGCTCGAGGACCTCGAGCGGGACGGTCTCGCGACGCCGGGCCGCATCGGCCAGGGCGCCGGCGGTCAGATCGCCGAGCACTCTACGCGCGCGCCTTCGGATTGGCCTTCGCGCCGTCGACCCCGTAGCCCAGGCGGGCCAGGATCACGCCGACGAGGAGGCCGATCACGACGACGCCGGCGGACAGCCAGACGACGAGCGGCAGGTCGAACCAGAAGGCGATCGTGCCGACCGTGAAGCCGACCAGCATGATGACGACGGCCGTCCACGCTGCGGGCGAGTGGCCGTGGTTGTCGTCGTCGTGCTCGGTGCTCATGGCTCTCCTCCTGGACGTGCATCGGAACCACAGCAGTCTAGCGGCTCGGGGCTGAAGGGCTCCGCCGCCGGGCGGGGTCTGCGGAGGGCTTGCTCAGCGGGCGGACGTGGGGTCGTCGCCGCGGGACAGCTCGTCCCAGGAGACGACGGGATCGATGTCGCCGTCGTCGGTCCGCACGGTGGTCGCGCCGTGGCCGTAGCCGTCGGCGGGCTCGAACCGGGAGACGCGCTTCTTCCTCGCGCCGGGCCAGCGCCGGACGGTGACGAGCACGACGACCCCGATCACCGCGGTCAGCACTCCGGCGACCAGTGCGACGAGCGGCCAGGCGGTGACGGAGGACGAGGCGACGAGCGCCGCGACCGACTCCCGGCCCGCGATCGCGGTCGCGTCGGTGACCAGCGACGAGCCGGCGCGCACGGGATCGGCGAGCGCGGTCGAGGCGGCCAGGACGACGGAGCCGCCGAGGACGATCTGCAGCAGCCCGAGGACGATCCGGAAGGCCGGCCCGGCGATGGCGAGGGCGGCCGCGAGAGCGAGCCCGGCGAGGGCCAGGGCCGACAGGGCCGGCGCGGCGACGGTGCCGACGACGGAGAGCGCCCGGCCGTCGCCGACGCCCGGGGTGAGCACGAGGGTCGCCCAGGGCTGGGTGGAGGCGGTGAGCTCGAGCGCGGCGAGCAGCACGATCCCGAGGATCGCGGAGTACTTGAGGCGCCGGCCGCTCACGCCTGCGGCCCGAGGTCCGTCACCGGGGCGAGCGGATCGACGTCGAAGCAGGAGTGCTCGCCGGTGTGGCAGGCGGCGCCGATCTGCTCGACCTGCACGAGCAGCGTGTCGGCGTCGCAGTCGAGCGCGGCTCCGCGGACGTACTGGGCGTGACCGGAGGTGTCGCCCTTCCGCCAGTACTCCTGGCGCGAGCGCGACCAGAAGGTGACCCGGCCCTCGGTCAGCGTGCGGCGCAGCGCCTCGCGGTCCATCCAGCCCAGCATCAGCACCTCGCGGGTGTCGTGCTGCTGGATCACGGCGGGCAGGAGGCCGCTCGCGTCGAAGGCGGCGCGGTCGAGGACCGCGGTCAGGTCGTCCGGAGCGGTCGTGTCGGTGCTCATCGGCGGATCTCGATCCCGGAGTCGTCGAGGGCGCGCTTCACGTCGCCGATCGTCAGCTCGCGATTGTGGAAGACGGAGGCGGCGAGCACCGCGTCGGCGCCCGCCTCGATGGCGGGGGCGAAGTGCTCGACCGCACCGGCGCCGCCCGAGGCGATCACCGGAACGGTGCTGAGCTCGCGCATCGCGCTGATCAGCGGCAGGTCGAAGCCCTGCTTGGTGCCGTCGGCGTCGATGGAGTTGACCAGCAGCTCGCCGGCCCCGCGCTCGACGGCCTCCGCCGCCCAGGCGAGGGCGTCGAGCGTCGTCTCGCGGCGACCGCCGTGGGTGGTGACGACGAAGCCGGAGGGCGTGGCGTCGCTCCGCTTGACGTCGAGCGAGAGCACCAGCACCTGCGCGCCGAAGACGTCGGCGATCTCGCCGATCAGCGCGGGGCGCGCGATCGCGGCGGAGTTGACCCCCACCTTGTCGGCGCCGTGGGCGAGCAGGCGCGAGACGTCCTCGACGCCGCGCACTCCCCCGCCGACGGTGAGCGGGATGAAGACCTGCTCGGCGGTGGCCCGCACGACGTCGTAGGTGGTGGAGCGGTCGTCGACGGTGGCGGTGACGTCGAGGAAGGTCAGCTCGTCGGCGCCCTGCTCGAAGTAGAGGCGGGCGAGCTCGACGGGGTCGCCGGCGTCGCGCAGGTTCTGGAAGTTGACGCCCTTGACGACGCGGCCGGCGGCCACGTCGAGGCACGGGATGACGCGGACGGCGAGACTCATCGCTCCCCCTCCTAGAGGCGTGCGGCGTGGATCGAGGTGACCAGGATCGCGCGGGCGCCGAGGTCGTAGAGCCGGTCCATCACCTGGTTCATGTCGGCGCGCGGCACCATGACCCGCACGGCGACCCACTCGGGGTCGTGCAGCGGCGAGACGGTGGGCGACTCGAAGCCGGGCGCGAGCGCGGTGGCGGTCTCGAGCAGCGCGACGGGGCAGTCGTAGTCGAGCAGCACGTACTCGCGGGCCACGAGGACGCCCTGCAGGCGGCGCAGCAGGACCGGGATGCCCTCGGGCTCGCCCGCGCCGGAGACGAGGACGGCGGTCGACTCCAGGATGACGGGGCCGAAGATCTCCAGGCCCGCCTTGCGGAGGGTCGTGCCGGTCTCGACGACGTCCGCGATCACGTCGGCGACGCCGAGCTGGATGGCCGACTCGACCGCGCCGTCCAGGCGGATGAGGGTGACCTCGACGCCGTGCTCGCGGAGGAAGCGGCCCACGAGGCCCGGGTAGCTGGTCGCGACGCGGAGGCCGTCGATCTGCTGCAGCTCGGTGTAGCGGCCGGCCGGTCCGGCGAAGCGGAAGGTCGAGTCGGCGAAGCCGAGGCTGGCGATCTCGCGCGCCTCGGAGCCGGAGTCGATCAGGAGGTCGCGGCCGGTGACGCCGACGTCGAGCGCGCCGGAGCCGACGTAGGTGGCGATGTCGCGCGGGCGGAGGTAGAAGAACTCGACGCCGTTGCGCTCGTCGACGACGTGCAGCTCCTTGGGATCGCGGCGGCCGGTGTAGCCGGCCTCGGCCAGCATCTGGCCGGCGGTCTCGGAGAGCGAGCCCTTGTTCGGGACGGCGACGCGCAGGAGCGCGGGCGCGGCGGTGGTGCCGGTGGTCTCAGGAGTGGTGGGGGTGGGGGTGGTCGTGGTCACGACGGGACGTCCTCTGGAGGTCGAGGGTGATTCGGTGAGCGGAGGCGCGACGGCGCCTCGGAGAGCGTGGGAGCGCGCGGCGACGTGGCGGCGGCGCACTCCGGCGAACGGGGGGACGCTCACAGATGTCGGTAGACGTCGGCCGTCGTCAGGCCCTTCGCGAGCATCAGCACCTGCAGGTGGTAGAGCAGCTGCGAGATCTCCTCGGCCGTGCGCTCGTCGCCCTCGTACTCGGCGGCCATCCACACCTCGGCGGCCTCCTCGACGATCTTCTTGCCGATGAAGTGCACACCGGCGTCGAGCTCGCGGACCGTGCCCGAACCCTCGGGACGCGCGGCGGCCTTCTCGCCCAGCTCAGCGAAGAGGTCGTCGAAAGTTTTCACCGGGGAAGTCTATACGCGGCGGCGGACCGGCGAGGGCGGCCGGGTCAGTGGCGGTGCAGGAGGGAGGACGCGGTGTCGCGGAGGGCGGCGATGGCCGCCTCCGGGTCGTCGGCGCCGAAGACGGCGGAGCCGGCGACGAAGGTGTCGGCGCCCGCCTCGGCGGCGATCTCGATCGTGCCGGGGGCGATGCCGCCGTCGACCTGGAGCCAGACGTCGAGGCCGGTGCGGTCGACGACCTCGCGCAGCGCGTGCAGCTTCGGCATCGTCTCCGCCATGAACGACTGGCCGCCGAAGCCGGGCTCGACGGTCATCACGAGCACCTGGTCGAACTCGGGCAGCAGGTCGAGGTAGGCGTCGACGGGGGTGCCGGGCTTCAGCGCGATGCCGGCGCGCGCGCCGATCTCACGGAGACGGCGCGCCAGCGCGACGGCGTCGCGTGCGGCCTCGGCGTGGAAGGTGACGGAGTAGGCGCCCGTCTCGGCGTAGCCCGGCGCCCAGCGGTCGGGGTCGTCGATCATCAGGTGCACGTCGAGCGGGCGCGGCGAGACCTCCTGCAGGCGCTGCACCATCGGCAGGCCGAAGGTGAGGTTCGGCACGAAGTGGTTGTCCATCACGTCGACGTGCACGAGATCGGCCCCGGCGATCCGCTGCAGCTCGGCCTCGAAGTTCACGAAGTCGGCGGACAGGATGCTGGGGTTGATCCGTGCGGGCATGCTCCCCAGCCTAGGCCGGGCGGCCGGGCCGTCAGGCCGGGCTGCGGCGCAGCAGCTGGATGAACATCGCGTCGGTCCCGTGCCGGTGCGGCCAGAGCTGCGCGTGCAGCGCGCTCTCGGCGAGCGGCAGCGGCGCGCGGGTGATGCCGCGGAGGACCGCCGGGGTGTCGACGAGCTCGAAGCCGCCGGGGTGGCGCTCCGCGGCGAGGGCGAGCACGCGCTTGGTCTCGCCGAGGTGCGGCGAGCAGGTGACGTAGGCGAGCAGGCCGCCGGGCGCGAGCGCGGCGAGGGCGGAGTCGAGCAGCTCGCCCTGGAGGGCCGCGAGCGGGGCGACGTCGTCGGCGGTCTTGCGCCAGCGCGCCTCCGGACGGCGGCGGAGGGCACCGAGTCCGGTGCACGGGGCGTCGAGCAGGATGCGGTCGAAGGCACCGGGCTGCTCCTCGCCGAGGGTGCGGCCGTCACCGGTGCGGACCTCGACCGTCGGGTCCACGGCGGCGAGGGCCTGGCGGACCAGTCCAGCCCGCGCGGGCACGACCTCGTTGGCCAGCAGCGTCGCGCCGCCCGCGCGTGCCTCGGCGGCCAGCAGCGCCGCCTTGCCGCCGGGGCCGGCGCAGAGGTCGAGCCAGCGCTCGCCCTCGCGGACCGGCTCCGCGCGGGAGAGCGCGAGCGCGGCCAGCTGCGAGCCCTCGTCCTGGACGCGCACCCGGCCCTCGTGCACGGGCGCGATCGCCTCGGGGTCGCCTCCGGTGCTGACGAGGCCGACCGGCGAGTAGCGGTCGGGCTCCGCGTCGGGCAGCTCGGCGGCCTCCGCGAGACCGGGCAGGGCGACGAGGTTCACCCGCGGCGCCGCGTTGTCGGCGGCGAGCAGCGCCTCGAGCTCGTCGGCGGCGCCCTCCGCGGCGAGGGCGCGGCGCAGGGCCTTGACGATCCAGACGGGATGCGAGGTCGCCGCGGCGAGCCGGTCGTCGCCCGAGGTCGCGGCGTCGGCGACGCGCTGCTGCCACTCCTCGTCGCTCGAGCGGGTCACCGAGCGCAGCACTGCGTTCGCGAAGGCGACGGCGCCGCGGGAGGAGCCGCCCGCGACGAGCGCGACGCTCTCGTTCACGGCGGCGTGCGCGGCGACGCGGGTGCCGAGCAGCTGGTGCACGCCGAGCCGGAGCGCGTCGAGCACCGGGGCGTCGATGGTCTCGACGGCGCGGCCGGCGGCGAGGGCGATCACCCGGTCGTAGTAGCCGGAGAGGCGGAGCGTGCCGTAGCAGAGCTCGGTGGCCAGACCCGCGTCGGCCGGCGACAGCTCGGCGGCGCGGATCCGGGCGGGCAGCACGAGGTTGGCGTAGGCGTCTCCGCCGCTGACCGCGAGCAGGACGTCGTAGGCGACCTGCCGCGCCGGAGCGACCGCGGTCCGGGCGCTCACGCGAGCACCGTGCTCTCGCGGAGGCCCCGGGCCCAGGCGGCGCCGGGCATCGCGGTCTTGCCGGCGGGCTGCACCGAGACGAGCTCGACCGCGCCGTCGCCCGTGCCGACCAGGGCCCTGCCGGCATCGAGGAGCACGGCGCCGGGCGCGAGGGGAGCGTCCGTGCGCGCCTCGTCGACGGCGAGCACCTTGAGCCGCGCGTCGCCGACCGTCGTCGACGCGCCGGGTTCAGGAGTCACCCCGCGGACCAGCGCGAGGATCCCCGCGGTCGGCAAGGTCCAGTCGATCCGGCCGTCGGTCACGTCGAGCTTGGGCGCGAGGGTCACCTCGCCCGACTGCGGCACGGCGACCGCGGTGCCGGCGGCGAGCCCGTCGACGACCTCGCCGGTCAGCCCGGCGCCCCGCTCCGCGAGCACCTCGAGCAGCTCGCCGGCCGAGCGCCCGGCGACCTCCTCCTGGATCACGGCGAAGACGTCGCCCGCGTCGAGCTCGGCCACCAGCTGGAAGACCGCCGCGCCGATCCGCTGCTCCCCCGCCATCAGCGCGCGCTGGACCGGTGCCGCCCCGCGCCAGCGCGGCAGCAGCGAGAAGTGCAGGTTGATCCAGCCGAGGCGCGGCACCGCCAGCAGCCGCTCGCGGACCAGGCCGCCGTAGGCCACGATCACGCCGAGGTCCGGCTCGAGGGCGGCGATCCGGTCGGTGACCTCCTCGTCGAGGCGGTTCGCCGTGAGCACCGGCAGGCCGAGCTCCTCGGCGACCGCGGCGATCGGCGAGGGCGTGAGCACGCGCTTGCGACCCACGGGCGCGTCCGCCCGGGTGACCACCCCGACGATCTCGTGCTCGGAGGCCGCGAGGGCGCGCAGGGTGGGGACGGCGGCAGCCGGCGTGCCGGCGAAGACGAGGCGCACGAGGAGCTCCTGAGCGTGGGGGTCGAGCGGAGAACGGGTCCGGGAGGGACGGGTCTAGAGGATGTCGGGGTCGTCGAGCCGGACGCGCAGCTTGGGCGCCGGCCGGAAGCGGCCCGGCGTGGTGGGCGGCCGGCGGCGGCGGGTCGCGTTGCGGATCACGGCGGACCGGAGGCGGGCGGCGACCTCCGCCCCGCGAGCGTAGTCGAAGCGCACGATCGCCCGGACGGAGCCGTCCTCGAGCCCGACCGGGCCGAGCACCTCGTGCCGGTCCGCCTCGTCGAGCGCGTCGAGCGCCTCCGTCACCGCGTGCGCGTCGCCGCTGACGGTCGCGAGCCGGACGGCCGGCGGGAAGCGCAGCTCGCGCCGCTCGATCAGCTCGGCGCGGAGGTACTCGTCCTGGCGCCAGGTCGCGAGGGCCGTCGCGAGGCGCCCGGCGACGCCGACCAGCAGCACGGGAGCGCCGGGGCGGGCCAGCGCGGCCGCGTTCGACCAGGTGCGCAGGGCGTCGTCGGCGACGCGCAGGCTCTCCCGCGCGAGCATCCGCTCGCCGTCGAGCAGCAGCACGGCGTGGTAGCCGCCGTCGGCCCGGGGCTCGCCGCCGCGGGTGGCGACGACGAGCGCCGGTGTCCCGGGCACGGTGAGGATGGGGTGCGCGCCGTCGGCGACGACGACCTTGACACCCGGGAACGCGCGGCCGAGCTCCTCCGCGGTGCGGCCGGCGCCCAGGCTCACCAGGCGCAGCGCCGTCGCCTCGCAGACGGAGCAGTGCCAGTCGGCGGCGATCAGTCCGCACCAGCCGCAGCTCGGCCGCGCGCCGGCCGCGTGCACGGCGAGCGGACCCTGGCAGCGGTTGCAGCGCGCCACGGTGCGGCAGCGCGCGCAGGCGACCACCGGTGCGTAGCCCGGGCGGGCGACCTGGACGAGCACGGGACCGGCGTCGAGCGCGATCCTGGCCTGCCGCCAGGCGGTCGAGGGGATGCGCGCGGCCTGGTCGTGCTCGTCGGCGGCCGTCTGCTGCGCGGTGGGCACGACGTGCGGGCGCCGCGACGGGCGGGGCTGCACCGGAGCGGCGAAGCCGAGGCCGACCAGCCGCTCCACCTCGACCGTGCGGGTGTTGCCGAGCAGGACCAGCCCGGCACCGCTCTGCTCCTGCCGGACGAGTGCGACGTCGCGGGCGTGCGCGTAGGGCGCGAGCGGCTCGGCGAAGAGCGGATCGCCGTCGTCCCAGAGCGCGATCAGACCGAGCGCCGAGGACGGCGCGTAGAGCACCGAGCGGTTGCCGACGATCACCCGCGGGCCGGGAGTGAGGCAGCGCAGGAACGCGGCGTACCGGCCCGCGCCCTTCTGCCGCGCGTCGAGGCGGACCACCGCGGCCTCGGGCACGTGCTCGGCGAGGGCCTGCTCGAGCTGCTCCTGGTCGCGGTAGTCGGGCACCGCGAGGATCGCGTCGCGGCCGGCGTCGAGCGCGGTGCGGGCGAGCTCGGCGAGCGTCACCGCCCAGCCGCCGACCCAGGCGCCCGAGGCCAGCTGCACGGGCGCGGGCACGGCGTTCACCGCGAGGCGACCGCCGTCGAGGAGACCGTCGAAGGTCTCCGCAGGGTAGCCGGTCACCGTGCCGGGCACGGTGCCGTCCGCGACCGGGTCGGCCGGGGCGGAGTCCGCGTCCGCCTCGGACGGGGTGGCGGCCGCGTCCGCCTCGGACGGGACGGCGGTCGCCGCCGCCTCGGCGAGGGCCGCGAGGTGCGCCCGCTCGACACGGACGTGGCGCCGCGGCACGGCGAGGCGCAGCACGTCGCTCGCTCCCCCGGCGGCGCGGTCAGCGACGCGCCGGGCGAGAGCCCAGACCTCGGGAGTCAGCACGACGAGCGGCGAGACGAGCTCCTCGAGCTCGCTCAGCGCCCCCGCGTGCTCGGAGCCCTGGCCGACCTCGACGACGAACGCGTCGGCGATCCGCCCGCCGGTGCGCAGCGGCACCCGTACCCGGACGCCCGGGCGCACACCCTCGCGCAGCGCCTCGGGGATCGCGTAGTCGAGCAGCCGGTCCAGCTGCGGGAGCGGCGAGTCGAGGAGCACGCGCGCGACGCGCCCCTCCGGACCGGTCACCGCCTCCCCCGCCGCGGCGGCGCCTACGAGAGACCCGCGGCGGAGCGGAGGTCGTCGACGCGGTCGAGGCGCTCCCAGGTGAAGTCGGGCAGCTCGCGGCCGAAGTGCCCGTAGACCGAGGTCTGCGAGTAGATCGGACGCAGCAGGTCGAGCGCGTGGATGATCGCGGCGGGACGGAGGTCGAAGACGGAGCGGATCGCCTCGGTGATCTGCTCGTCGGGCAGCGTGCCGGTGCCGAAGGTCTCGACGTAGAGGCCGACCGGGGCGGCCTTGCCGATCGCGTAGGCGACCTGCACCTCCATCCGGCGGGCGAGCCCCGCGGCGACCGCGTTCTTCGCCACCCAGCGCATGGCGTAGGCGGCCGAGCGGTCGACCTTCGACGGGTCCTTGCCCGAGAAGGCACCGCCGCCGTGGCGCGCGGCCCCGCCGTAGGTGTCGACGATGATCTTGCGGCCGGTGAGCCCGGCGTCGCCCTGCGGGCCGCCGATCTCGAAGCGGCCGGAGGGGTTGATCAGCAGGCGCACGGCGGAGGAGTCGAGGTCGACGCGCTCGAGGACGGGTCGGATCACGTGCTCCTCGATGTCCGCGTGGATCGTGGCGGTGCTGACGTGCTCGGCGTGCTGGGTGGAGAGGACGACCGTGTCGATCGTGGCCGGCGTCGTGCCGTCGTAGCCGATGGTGACCTGCGTCTTGCCGTCGGGCCGGAGGTAGTCCAGCTCGCCGGTCTTGCGGACCTCGGCCAGGCGCTCCGCCAGGCGGTGCGAGAGCCAGCTGGGCAGCGGCATGTACTCGGGGGTCTCGTCGGTGGCGAAGCCGAACATCAGGCCCTGGTCGCCGGCGCCCTGGCGGTCGAAGGCGTCGTCGTCGGTCGCGTCGCCGCGCACCTCGAGGGCCGTGTCGACGCCCGCGGCGATCTCGGGCGACTGCTGACCGATCGAGACGGACACGCCGCAGGAGCGGCCGTCGAAGCCCTTGAGCGAGGAGTCGTAGCCGATCTCGACGATGGTGTCGCGCACGATCGCGGGGATCTCGACGTAGCCCGAGGTGGAGACCTCGCCGGCGACGTGCACGAGGCCCGTGGTGACGAGCGTCTCCACGGCGACCCGGCTGCGCGGGTCCTCGCGCAGGAGCGCGTCGAGGATGCGGTCCGAGATCTGGTCGCAGATCTTGTCGGGGTGACCCTCGGTCACGGACTCGGAGGTGAACAGGCGGAGGGGGCCGGAGGTCATGTCGAGCGTCTCATTCCGTAGGGCGCGGCAGCCGGAGCTGTCTCGATCCGGTGCAGTCCCGCACCGGGCTCGCCCTCTCACCGGGGGCGGACCGGGCCAGGGAGGCGCCCTAGCGCGCGACCACGTCGAGGACGCGATCGGCGACCGACGCCTTGCTGCCGGAAGCCTCGATCACTATATCTCCGGCCCGATCGAGGACCACGACGGTGTTGCTGTCGCTCTGGAAGCCCTCGGCCCAGCCGACCCTGTTGAGGACGAGCAGATCGCAGCCCTTGCGGGCGATCTTGGCGCGGCCGAGCGCGAGCATCGCGTCACGGTCGGGCTCGGTCTCGGCGGCGAAGCCGACGATCACCTGCCCGTCGGTCTTGGCGGCGGAGATCTCGGCGAGGACGTCCGGGTTCTTCACGAGCTCGAGGACGAGGCGGTCGCCCTGCTGCTCCTTCTTGATCTTCGCCTCGGAGACGTCGGCCGGACGGTAGTCGGCGACGGCGGCGGCCATGATCACGATGTCGGCGTCGCGGGAGGCGACCAACGCCGCCTCGCGCAGCTCGAGCGCTGTCCCGACGGGGACCACTTCGACGCCGCCGGGCGCCTCGATGTCGAGGTTCGCGGCGAGGAGGACGACCCTCGCTCCGCGCGCGGCCGCGGCGACCGCGAGCGCGACGCCCTGCCGGCCGCTGGAGCGGTTGCCGACGAAGCGGACCGGGTCCAGCGGCTCGCGGGTGCCGCCGGCGGTGACGAGGACGCGCAAGCCCTCGAGGTCGCGCCGGGCGGCGGTGGCACGCGCGTGGACGGCGAGGGCCTCGGCGACGATCGTCGCGGGCTCCTCCATCCGGCCGGCTCCCGAGTCGGCACCGGTCAGCTGGCCGACGGCGGGGCCGACGACGTGGACGCCGCGGGAGCGGAGCGTCGCCATATTGGCGACGGTGGCGGCGTTCGCCCACATCTCGGTGTGCATCGCCGGAGCGACCACGACCGGAGCGGTGCTGGCGAGCACGGTGTTGCCGAGCAGGTCGTCGGCGAGGCCGGTGGCCAGCTTGGCCAGGGTGTGCGCCGTCGCGGGGGCGATCACGATGAGGTCGGCCGCCTGGCCGATCGCGACGTGCCGCACCTCGGCGACGCCCTCGTAGAGCTCGGTGTGCACCGTGTTCCGCGAGATGGCCTCGAGCGTGGGCTTGCCGACGAAGCGCAGCGCGGCCTCGGTGGCCACGACGTGGACGTCGTGGCCCTCGAGGACCAGTGCGCGGACGACACCGACAGCCTTGTAGGCGGCGATGCCGCCGGTGATCCCGACGACGACGTTCAGCCGTGCGGCCCGTCTCGATGACCGCATGTCGCGGAGCGCCCCCGGCCGGGACTACTCGTCGAGGGGCTCGGCGACGGGACGGGCGACGAGCTTGTCCTCGTTGATCTCGTGCAGGGCGACGGAGAGCGGCTTGTCGTCGATGGTCGAGTCGACCAGCGGGCCGACGTTGTCGAACAGGCTGCCCTCGTGCAGGTCGGCGTAGTAGTCGTTGATCTGGCGCGCGCGCTTGGAGGCGAAGATGACGAGCGCGTACTTCGAGTCGACCTTCGAGAGCAGCTCGTCGATGGGCGGGTCGATGATGCCGAGGTTGTTGGCCATGGTGTCTCCTAGCGTGGCGCGAAGCGCCGATCTGCGGCTCCGGAGCGGCACGGCGCGCGATCACCGGGGAGGGCGATCGGGGCGTCGGCCCGGAGGTGGTCGGTGGTCTCGGTCTCAGCGGCCCGGATCGGCGGGCGTGCTGTCGGCACGAGGCGACATCAATTCTACGACCTCGCGGGCCGCTTCGGGCACGGTGCTGTTCACGACGGCGAAATCGAACTCGTCCTGCGCGGCCAGCTCGACCTTCGCGGTCGCGAGCCGGCGCTCCTGCTCCTCCGCGCTCTCGGTGCCGCGGCCGACCAGGCGGCGGACCAGCTCGTCCCAGCTCGGCGGCAGCAGGAAGACCAGCCGGGCGTCGCTCATCCGCTCGCGGACCTGCCGCGCGCCCTGGATGTCGATCTCGAGCATGACCTGGCGGCCGGCGGCGAGGGCGGCGTCGATCGGGCCGCGCGGCGTGCCGTAGCGGTAGGCGTTGTGCACCGTCGCGTACTCGAGGAACTCCCCCGCCTCGACCATGCGGTCGAACTCGGCGTCGTCGACGAAGTAGTAGCTGACGCCCTCGACCTCGCCGGGGCGCGGGGCGCGGGTGGTCGCCGAGACCGAGAGCAGCACCTCGGGGTAGTTCTCGCGGATGTAGCTGGAGACGGTGCCCTTGCCGACCGCGGTCGGGCCGGCCAGCACGACGAGCCGGTTGCGCTCACCGCGGCGCTGACGCGACTCGCGCTCCTCCAGGAACGCGCCGAGGCCCTCGACCTGGCGGCGGCCGAGACCGCCCAGGCGCTTGGACGGCGCGATGCCGAGCTGCTCCATCACCCGGGGCGTCTTGACCACGCCGAGGGCGGGCACCGCGCGCAGCAGCTCGCTGACGCGCATCCGTCCCTCGACGCCGGTCGGAGCCTCCTGCGCGGCCGCGAGCACGGCGGTGGCGGGGCGATCGCCGGCGGCGACGCCCTTCTTCACCTGGGCGCGGGCGCGGCGGGCGGCGATCGCGGCCTCCGAGGCGGCGCGGCGGTCCACCGCGGGCGGCGCCGGGCGGCGCGCGGCGGAGGTGCCGTCGGGGGCGTCGGCGGCGGGATCGATCGGGCTGACGGCTTCAGCGGACAAGGGTCTCCTGGAGGTGTGCGGCTCGGCGGTCGATCTCGGCGGCGATCCCGTCGGGTCCGGCGCCGAGGACACTGCGCGATTCGCTCACGATCGTCGAGGCGGCCAGCGCTCCGAACAGCCTCGACGCGTCCGCGGTGTCGGCGCCCTGGTGGCCGAAGCCGGGCGCCAGCACCGGCAGTGCGGGGCGGAGCGGAGTGCCCGTGCCGATGCCGTAGTCGCCGAGTGCGACCGTGGCCCCGAGCACGACGCCGACCGAGCCGATCGACGAGCGCGCGTGTCCCGCGTTCCAGGATGCCACGTCGGCCAGCACCGCGTGCGCCACCGTCGAGCCCGCGGCGGGGCCGTCCTGCAGCAGCGCGCGCTGCACCGGCCGCGCCTCGGCGTTGGAGGTCGCGGCGAGGACGAAGACGCCCTTGCCCGCCTCCTCGGCCAGCGCGAGCATGCCCTCGAGCGAGCCGACGCCCTGGTAGGCGGCGGCCGTCATCGCGTCGGCCTCGAGCGGCGAGCCGGGGCGCAGCCACGCCTCGGCGTAGGCCGTGACGCTCGTGCCGATGTCGCCGCGCTTCGCGTCCGCGATGACCAGCAGGCCCGCGGCGCGCGCGTCGGAGAGGACGCGCTCGAGCGCCGCGTAGCCCGCCGAGCCGTGCCGCTCGAAGAACGCGACCTGCGGCTTGACCAGGCCGACCCGGCCGGCCGACGCCTCGACGACGCGCCGGCCGAAGGTCTCCAGTCCCGCCGCGCTGTCGTCCAGACCCCAGGCGTCGAGCAGGAACGCGTGCGGATCGATCCCGACGCAGAGCTGGCCGAACGCGTCGAACGCGGCCTCGAGCCGGGCGCCGAAGGATCCGGCGCCCGGCTGTGCGGCGGCGTCCGTCACGCCGTGCGCTCCGCCCGGCGGATCGCGTAGTCCTGCAGGCTGGTCACCTCGAACGGCTCCGCTCCGGCGTCGAGCGAGGCGACGGCCGCGGCGAGCTGGGCGATCGTGGTGAACAGCGGCTTGTCCGCGGCGACCGCGGCGGCGCGGATCTCGTAGCCGTCGGCGCGGGAGGCGCCGCCGCTCGGCGTGTTGATCACCACGTCGACCTGGTCGCGGTTGACGAGCTCGACGATCGACGGCGCGTCGTCGACGGCCTCCTCGCTGTACTTGCGCACGACCCGGGCCTGGATGCCGTTGCGGTTGAGCACCTCCGCGGTGCCCTCGGTGGCGAGGATCTCGAAGCCGAGCTGGCGCAGGCGCAGGGCCGGCAGCACGATCGAGCGCTTATCGCGGTCGGCGACCGAGATGAAGACGGTGCCGCTCGCGGGCATGCCGCCGTAGGCCGCCTCCTGGCTCTTCGCGAAGGCGCGGGGGAAGTCGCGGTCGATGCCCATGACCTCGCCGGTCGAGCGCATCTCGGGGCCGAGCAGCGAGTCGACGATCTTCCCCTCCTTGGTGCGGAAGCGCTTGAACGGCAGCACCGCCTCCTTCACCGCGATCGGCGAGTCCATCGGCACGTCGGAGCCGTCGCGCTCGGGCAGCAGGCCCTCGGCCTTGAGCTCGGCGATCGTCTCGCCGACCATCAGGCGCGAGGCGGCCTTCGCGAGCGGGATGCCGAGCGCCTTCGAGACGAACGGCACGGTGCGCGAGGCGCGCGGGTTCGCCTCCAGGACGTAGAGCACGCCCTGGCCGATGGCGAACTGCACGTTGAGCAGGCCGCGGACGCCGACGCCCTCGGCGATGGCGAGGGTCGCCTCGCGGACCTTGTCGATCTGCTGACGGCCCAGGGTGACCGGCGGCAGGGTGCAGGCCGAGTCGCCGGAGTGGATGCCGGCCTCCTCGATGTGCTCCATCACGCCGCCGATGTAGAGCTGCTCGCCGTCGTAGAGCGCGTCGACGTCGATCTCGATCGCGTCGTCCAGGAAGCGGTCGACGAGCAGCGGGTGCGTCGCGTCGATGATCCCCTCGTCGGCCATCCGGGCGAAGTAGTCCTCGAGCTGCGGGGAGCCGTAGACGATCTCCATCCCGCGGCCGCCGAGCACGAACGACGGGCGGACGAGAACGGGGTAGCCGATCTCGACCGCGACCGCGAGGGCGCCCTCGAGGTCGGTCGCCGTGCCGTTGCGCGGGGCGAGCAGGCCCGCCTCGTCGAGGATGCGGGAGAACGCGCCGCGCTCCTCCGCGAGGTCGATGTTGGCGGGCGTGGTGCCGAGGATCGGCACGCCCTCGGCCTCGAGGCCGGCGGCGAGGCCGAGCGCGGTCTGGCCGCCCAGCTGCACGACGACGCCGACCAGCTCGCCGGACTGCGACTCCGCGTGGATGACCTCGAGCACGTCCTCGAGCGTCAGCGGCTCGAAGTACAGGCGGTCGGAGGTGTCGTAGTCGGTCGAGACCGTCTCGGGGTTGCAGTTGATCATGATCGTCTCGAACCCGGCGGCCGAGAGCGCGAAGGACGCGTGCACGCAGGAGTAGTCGAACTCGACGCCCTGGCCGATGCGGTTCGGACCGGAGCCGAGGATGACGACCTTGCGGCGGTCGGCCGCGACGACCTCGGTCTCCTCGTCGTACGAGGAGTAGTGGTACGGCGTGAGCGCCGGGAACTCGCCCGCGCAGGTGTCGACCGTCTTGTAGACCGGGCGGACGGCGAGGTCGTAGCGGGTGCGGCGCACCTCGGCCTCGTCGAGACCGCGCAGCTGCGCGATCTGCACGTCGGAGAAGCCGTGGTCCTTCGCCAGGCGCAGGACGCCGGCGTCGAGGCCGTCGTGCTCGCGCACCAGCTCGGCGATCTCGTTGATCAGCACGATCTGGTCGAGGAACCACGGGTCGATCTTGGTGGCCTCGAAGGCCTGCTCGACGCTCGCGCCGAGGCGCAGCGCCTGCTGCACGGTGACGATGCGGCCGTCGGTCGGGGTCTTCGCGATCTCGAGCAGCTCCTCGACCGAGCGCGACTGGTCGCCCCAGTGGAAGGAGGAGCCGCGCTTCTCGAGCGAGCGGAGCGCCTTCTGCAGCGCCTGCGCGTAGTTGCGGCCGATCGCCATCGCCTCGCCGACCGACTTCATGGTCGTGGTCAGCGTCTTGTCGGCGGCCGGGAACTTCTCGAAGGCGAAGCGCGGCACCTTGACCACGACGTAGTCGAGGGTCGGCTCGAAGCTGGCCGGCGTCACCTTGGTGATGTCGTTCGGGATCTCGTCGAGGCGGTAGCCGATCGCGAGCTTCGCGGCGATCTTGGCGATCGGGAAGCCGGTCGCCTTCGACGCGAGCGCCGAGGAGCGCGAGACGCGGGGGTTCATCTCGATCACGATGATCCGGCCGTCGGCGGGGTCGATCGCGAACTGGATGTTGCAGCCGCCGGTGTCCACGCCCACGTCGCGGATGATCCGGATGCCGATGTCGCGCAGCTTCTGGTACTCGCGGTCGGTCAGGGTCAGCGCCGGGGCGACCGTGATCGAGTCGCCGGTGTGCACGCCGACCGGGTCGACGTTCTCGATCGAGCAGACGACGACCGTGTTGTCGGCCGTGTCGCGCATCAGCTCGAGCTCGTACTCCTTCCAGCCGAGGATCGACTCCTCGAGGAGCACCTCGGTGGTCGGGCTCTGGTGCAGGCCGTCGCCGACCATCCGCACGAGCTCGTCGACGGAGTGCGCGAAGCCGGAGCCGAGGCCGCCCATGGTGAAGGACGGGCGGATGACCAGCGGGTAGCCGAGGTCCTCGGCGAAGCCGATCGCCTCCTCGACGGTGTGCGCGATGTACGACTTGGCGACGTCGGCGCCCGCGTCGAGCACGAGCTGCTTGAAGATCTGGCGGTCCTCGCCGCGGTTGATCGCCTCGAAGCTCGCGCCGATCAGCTCGACGTCGTACTTCTCCAGGATCCCGAGGTCGTGCAGCTGGATCGCGGCGTTGAGCGCGGTCTGGCCGCCGAGGGTCGGCAGGATCGCATCGGGGCGCTCCTTGGCGATGATCGCCTCGATCGCCTTCGGGGTGATCGGCTCGACGTAGGTCGCGTCGGCGAAGTCCGGGTCCGTCATGATCGTCGCCGGGTTCGAGTTGACGAGGATGACGCGGACGCCCTCCTCGCGCAGCACGCGGCAGGCCTGGGTGCCGGAGTAGTCGAACTCGACCGCCTGGCCGATCACGATCGGGCCGGAGCCGATGACGAGGACGCTTCTGATGTCTTCCCTGCGGGGCATTACTTCTGCTCTCCGGTGGTCGAGGCGGTGGTGGTGTCGGTGGAGTCCGCGCGGGCGGGCTCGGCGCCGCCCTGCTCGGCCGTGCGCTGCACGACCATGGCGCGGAAGCGGTCGAAGAGGTGGTTGGAGTCGTGCGGACCGGCCGCCGCCTCCGGGTGGTACTGGACCGAGAACGCGGGGATGTCGAGGCAGCGCAGCCCCTCGACGACCGAGTCGTTGAGGCTGTAGTGGCTGACCTCGACCCGGCCGAAGCCCTCGGGCGAGTCGAGCTCGCCGTCGATCGGGGCGTCCACCGCGAAGCCGTGGTTCTGCGAGGTGATCTCGACCCGGCCGGTCAGCTTGTCGAGCACCGGCTGGTTGATCCCGCGGTGGCCGAACGGCAGCTTGTAGGTGCCGAAGCCGAGCGCGCGGCCGAGCAGCTGGTTGCCGAAGCAGATGCCGAAGAACGGCAGGTCGGCGCGGAGCGTGGTGCGCAGCAGGTCGACGTGGCGATCGGAGGCCTCCGGGTCGCCGGGACCGTTGGAGAAGAACAGCGCGGAGGGGTCGAGGGCGAGCACCTGCTCCGCGGTCGTCGACTCGGGCAGGACGTGCACGTCGAAGCCGCGCTCGGAGAGGTAGTGGACCGTCGAGGTCTTGACGCCCAGGTCGATCACGGCGACCGAGCCCACGCGCTCGCCCTGTGCGGGCACGGTGTAGCGCTCCTCGGTCGAGACGGAGGAGGAGAGGTTCAGCCCCGCCATCTGCGCGCCGCCGAGCACCAGCGCGAGCTGCTCCTCCTCGGGGAGGGCGAGGTCCTCGCCGGAGAACACGCCGGAGCGCATCGAGCCGAGCGAGCGGATGTGCCGCGTGATCGCGCGGGTGTCGACGCCGGAGATGCCGACGATGCCGTCCTTCTCCAGGTCGTCGTCGAGCGAGCGCTGCGAGCGGAAGTTCGAGACCACGCGGGAGGGGTCGCGGACGACGTAGCCGGCGACCCAGATGCGGCGCGACTCCTCGTCCTCGTCGTTCATCCCGGTGTTGCCGATGTGCGGGGCGGTCTGCACGACGATCTGACCGGCGTAGGACGGGTCGGTCAGCGTCTCCTGGTAGCCGGTCATGCCGGTCGCGAAGACGATCTCACCGAGCGTGCGGCCGCGTGCGCCGTAGGCCTGACCCGAGAATCGTCGCCCGTCCTCGAGGACGAGGACGGCGGTGGGTTCGGTGCTGAGGCGTGTGGTTGGCACGGACTAGGAGCCCTTCTGGGTCGAGTCGGAGCCGCCGTCGGCGGATCCGGGGTGGGAGGGGGAGGAATCGGGGCCGGCGAGCCGCTGGAGCTCGTCGATCAGGCGTCGTCGGAGCGCCGGGTCGGCCACGCGGAGGTAGCTGTCCACGACATCGTCGCCGCGGGGTGACCAGGAGAGCACGAGCAGCCCGCCCTCCTCGACGACGCGGTCGATGGCGTAGGAGCCCTCGCCGGCGCCGCGCAGGAGCGCCGCGGGGATCACGGTCTCGCGCTCGCCGACCGGGGCGATCACGACGCCGCGCTCGTGCAGCCGGAGCGTCGCCCGGCCGCGGAAGCCGAGGCCCGGCAGCACCACGCGCTCGAGCGGCTGCTCGAAGCGGGTGGTCGCGACGTAGGGCAGCTCGACGGCCTCGCGCTCGGCGCCGAGCGACGCGGCGGGCACGGCCTCGGGCGCGAGGGCGGCCGAGCGGCGCCGGCGCGCGCGCCAGGACAGCGCCATCCCGAGGAAGACGAGCGCGACGACCGCGGCGATGACGAGCGCGATGGCGGTCCTATCCACGGGCGACCCTCGCTGCCGCGGCGACGGTGGCCGCGTCGACGAGCTCGCCGTCGAGAACCGTGGGGACGCCCCGGTGCAGCGTCGCGACGACGCGGCCCGGCAGCTCGCGACCGAGGTAGGGCGAGTTGGTGCTGCGCCCGCGCAGGTCCTCGGTGGAGAAGCGGCGGCGCACCTCGGTGTCGTAGAGCACGACGTTGGCGGCGGCGCCCACGGCGAGGCCGTGCTGGTAGCCGTCCAGCCGGCCGATCCGCGCGGGGGCGGAGGAGAGCACGCGGGCGACGTCGGCCCAGCTCAGCCGGCCGTCCTCGACCACCGCGGCGTGCACGACGCTCAGGGCGCTCTCGAGGCCGACCATGCCGAACGCGGCGGCGTCCCACTCGCAGTCCTTCGCCTCGACCGGGTGCGGGGCGTGGTCGGTGGCCACGATGTCGATCGTGCCGTCGGCGAGGGCCTCGCGGAGGGCGAGCACGTCCTCGTCGCGGCGCAGCGGCGGGTTGACCTTGAAGCGGGCGTCGTAGCCGGCCGCGCCGTCCACCCCGGCGATCAGCTGCTCGGAGAGGAGCAGGTGGTGCGGGGTGACCTCGGCCGTCACATCGATGCCGCGGGCCTTGGCCCAGCGGATCACGTCGACGGAGCCGGCGGTGGAGACGTGGCAGACGTGCAGGCGCGAGCCGACGTGCTCGGCCAGCAGCACGTCACGGGCGATGATCGCCTCCTCCGCCACGGCCGGCCAGCCCTGCAGCCCGAGGGCGCTGGAGACGGCACCCTCGTTCATCTGCGCGCCGACGGTGAGCCGCGGCTCCTGCGCGTGCTGGGCGACGACGCCGTCGAAGGCCTTCACGTACTCGAGCGCGCGGCGCATCAGCAGGGCGTCCGAGACGCACTTGCCGTCGTCCGAGAACACGCGCACCGCCGCCCGGCTGCGGGCCATCGCGCCGAGCTCGGCGAGCGACTCCCCCGCGAGGCCCACGGTGACGGCGCCGATCGGGCGGACGGTCGCGTAGCCGGCGTCCTCGCCGAGGCTCTGCACCTGCTCGACGACGCCGGCCGTGTCCTGCACCGGCGAGGTGTTGGCCATCGCGAAGACCGCGGTGAAGCCGCCCGCGGCCGCGGCGCGCGTGCCGGTCAGCACGGTCTCGCTCTGCTCGAAGCCGGGCTCGCGGAGGTGGGTGTGCAGGTCGACGAGGCCCGGCAGCGCCAGGAGCCCGTCGGCGTCGATCACGCGAGCGCCGCTCGAGTCGACATCGGTGCCGATCTCGACGATCGTCCCGCCGTCGATCAGGACGTCGGCCGTCGACTCGTCGGCGAGCGTCGCGCCCGAGAGGAGGATCCTCGTACCGGTCATCACAGGACCTCCCTTTCACCGGACAGCAGCAGGTACAGCGCCGCCATCCGCACGGACACCCCGTTCGCGACCTGCTCGAGCACCGTGGAGCGGCTCGAATCGGCGGCGGCCGAGGAGATCTCGACGCCCCTGTTCATGGGTCCGGGGTGCATCACGATGGTATCCGGGCCGAGGCGGGCGAGCCGCTCGTCGTCCAGGCCCCAGATGCGCGCGTACTCGCGGCCGTTGGGGAAGAAGCCGCTCGACATCCGCTCGAGCTGGATGCGCAGCAGCATCACCACGTCGGGCAGCCCGGAGTCGATCGCGTCGTCGAGGTCGAAGCGGATCGTGGCCGGCCAGTCGAGCGTGTCGACGGGGACGAGCGTGGGCGGGGCGACGAGGGTGACCTCCGCCCCGAGCGCGGTCAGCAGCCAGACGTTGGAGCGGGCGACCCGCGAGTGCAGGATGTCGCCGACGATCGTGACCGCGACGCCGTCGAGGCTCTTGCCGCGGGAGGCGGACGCGCCGTGCAGCCGGCGGCGGATGGTGAAGGCGTCGAGCAGCGCCTGGGTCGGATGCTCGTGCGTGCCGTCGCCGGCGTTGAGGATGGCGGCGTCGATCCAGCCGCTCGCCGCGAGCACCGCCGGGGCGCCGGAGGCGTGGTGGCGGATCACGACGCCGTCGGCGCCCATCGCCGCGAGGGTCTGCGCGGTGTCCTTGAGGCTTTCGCCCTTCGAGACGCTGGAGCCCTTGGCGCTGAAGTTGATGACGTCGGCCGAGAGCCGCTTCGCCGCCGCCTCGAACGAGATCCGGGTGCGGGTGGAGTCCTCGAAGAAGAGGTTGACCACGGTCTTCCCGCGCAGGGTCGGCAGCTTCTTGACCTCGCGGTTCTGCACGTCCGACATGTCCTCGGCGATGTCGAGGAGGCCGATCGCGGTGGCGCGGTCGAGGTCGCGGGTGGAGAGCAGGTGCCTCATCGGGTGCCCCCGTCCGGGGCGGACTCGATCGCGACGGTCTCGATCGCGACCAGGTCCTCGCCGTCGGTCTCGACCAGGCGGACGTTGATCCGCTCGCTGAGGCTGCTGGGCAGGTTCTTGCCGACGAAGTCCGCGCGGATCGGCAGCTCGCGGTGGCCGCGGTCGACCAGGGCGGCGAGCCGGACGGCGCGCGGGCGGCCGATGTCGCTGAGCGCGTCGAGGGCCGCGCGGATGGTGCGGCCGGAGAAGAGCACGTCGTCGACGAGGACGACCGTGCGGCCGTCGATTCTCGCCGGGACGGCGGTGCGCGCGGGCGTCCGCGTCGGGTGGTGGGCGAGGTCGTCGCGGTACATCGTCACGTCGAGCGAGCCGGAGAACACCGGGGCGGCCCCGGGCTCGATCCTGGCGATCGTGTCGGCGATCCGCCGCGCGAGCGCGACTCCGCGGGTCGGGATCCCGAGGATCACCAGCGACTCCGCGCCGCGATTCGACTCGAGGATCTCGTGAGCGATGCGCGTCAGAGCGCGCGTGATGTCAGCGCTGCTGAGCACGATTCGTGCCGTCACACCGACCTCCTTCCCCGTCTCTCTGGACGGCCTTAAAGGAAATGCCTCCCCGAGTATAGGGGTCCGCCTGCTCCCGCCCGGCCGCAGCAGCATGCTGGTCGAGGAGCCGTCCGCAGGACGGCGTCTCGAGAGCCACCACCGTCGGCACGGCGGTCTGCACCGCACCCGTCCGGTGATGGTGGACCTCGATACGCTCGCTCCGCGGGCTACTCGATCATCATGCGGGCGCGCACGGCCCGCATGCTCCCGATCGAGCAGCGCCGCAGGCGCCCCTCGACCGCGGCGTCACGCCGTGGCGCGCGACTCGGCGACGGAGGCGAGCAGGCCGTTGATGAAGCCGGCCGAGTCGTCGGTCGACAGCAGGGTCGCCGCCTCGACGGCCTCGGAGATCGCGACGCCGTCCGGGACCGCGTCGTTGTGCAGGATCTCCCAGACGCCGATCCGGAGGATCGCGCGGTCGACCAGCGGCATGCGCGACAGCGTCCAGCCCTTGGCGAGCTGCGCGATCAGCGCGTCGATCTCGTCGGCGTTGTCGATGACCCCGTCGACGATCTCGCGGGCGTACAGCCAGGAGGCCTCGCGCGCCGGCTCGTTCGCGGCCCGCTCGGCCTCCGAGCGCAGCGACTCCGAGAAGGAGATCTGCCGGACGTCGGCGTTGTAGATGATGTCGAGGGCGCGCTTGCGCGCCTTCGTCCGAGCACTCACGGGAGCCCCGGCTCAGCTGACGCGGCCGAGGTAGTCGCCCGTGCGGGTGTCGACCTTGACCTTGGTGCCCTGCTCGAGGAAGAGCGGGACCTGGATCTGGTAGCCGGTCTCGACGGTCGCGGGCTTGGTGCCGCCGGTCGAGCGGTCGCCCTGCAGGCCCGGCTCGGTGTAGGTGATCTCGAGCACGACGGAGGCGGGGAGCTCGACGTAGAGCGGGTCGCCGTCGTGCAGCGCGAGGGTCAGGTTCTGGTTCTCGAGCATGAAGTTCGCCGCGTCGCCGACGACGGCCTCGGGGACCGTGATCTGGTCGTAGTCCGAGGTGTCCATGAAGACGAAGTCCGCGCCGTCGCGGTAGAGGTACTGGAAGTCGCGACGGTCGACGTTGGCCGTGTCGATCTTGGCGCCGGCGTTGAAGGTCTTGTCGACGACCTTGCCCGTCAGCACGTTCTTCATCTTGGTGCGCACGAACGCGCCGCCCTTGCCCGGCTTCACGTGCTGGAAGTCGATGACGTTCCAGAGCTGACCGTCGATGCTGAGGACGGTGCCGTTCTTGATGTCGGTGGTAGAGGCCATGCGAAGGGGGATCCGTTTCGTGGAAGTCTGCTGATCGGCCGATCCGGCCAACCCATCGAGTGTAGTCGGTCCGGCCCGCAGGCGGCCGGGCGGCCTCCCCCGGCCGGACGATGCGGTCCACGGGCGCCCGGAGCAGACTGGAGGGACGCCCACGACCGAGGAGGTCGCATGATCCTCAGCACCGCTCACTCCGGGAGCGTCTCCGCGGCGCTCCGCTCGGACTTCTTCGCACCGACTCTCCCGGGCCAGAACATCGTCCCGCCCTGGTACTCCGCCGTCTTCGTGATCGTCCCGGTCGTCATCGTCGCCGTCTTCGTCCTGATCATCGCGCTGATCGTCCGCAACGCGCGCCGGGCGAAGCAGCTCGGCGTCGACCCCACGACGATGCAGACCGACATGGCCGCCCGCTACCTCCGGCACGGCGTCGGGCCGGCGGAGTCCTCGCTCACCGACCGGCTGGCCGAGCTCGACCGCCTGCGCGCCGCCGGCACGATCAGCGCCGAGGAGCACGCCCGCGCCCGCGAGGCCGCGCTCACCGGCGACCGCGGGGCGGACGACCGGCGGGGCTGACCCCGCGCGGCGCTGCTACGCGCCGATCTCCTGGTACGCCGCGAACAGCAGCGACGTCTCCGGTCCCTGCAGGATGCTCGGGCGCGCGAGATCGTCGAGCACCACGAAGCGGAGCATCCCCGCGCGCGACTTCTTGTCGCGCTGCATCGCGGCGAGCAGCGTCTCCCAGCGGCCGAGCGGGTAGCTCGTCGGCAGCGTCAGCGACTCGAGGACGCTGCGCTGGCGATCGACGACCGCGTCGCTGAGCGAGCCGGTGAGCCGTGACAGCTCGGCGGCGAACATCATGCCGACCGAGACCGCCGCGCCGTGGCGCCACTGGTAGCGCTCGGCGTGCTCGACCGCGTGGCCGAGGGTGTGCCCGTAGTTCAGGATCTCGCGGAGGCCCTTCTCGGTGAAGTCCTCGCTCACGACGCGCGCCTTGATGCCGATCGACAGCTCGACCAGGCTGCGGAACTCCTCGGACGTCGGGTCGGTCGCCAGGTCCACGTCCGACTCGATGATGTCCAGGATCCGCGGCTCGGCGATCATGCCGTACTTCACGATCTCGCCGAAGCCGGCCAGGATCTCGTTGCGCGGCAGGCTCGTCAGCACGTCGAGGTCGGCGACGACGGCGCGGGGCGCGTGGAAGGCGCCGACCAGGTTCTTGCCCTCGGCCGTGTTGATGCCGGTCTTGCCGCCCACGGCCGCGTCGACCATGCCCAGCAACGTGGTCGGGACCTGCACGAGATCCACCCCGCGGAGCCAGGTCGCGGCGACGAAGCCGGCCAGGTCGGTGATCGCGCCGCCGCCGAAGCCGACGACCGCGTCCGTCCGGGTGAAGTCGGACTGGCCCATGACCTGCCAGCAGAAGGCCGCGACCTCGACGCGCTTCGCCGCCTCGGCGTCCGGCACCTCGGCGAGCAGCACCTCGTAGCGGTCGAGGAGGCTCTCGCGGATCTCCGCGGCCAGCACCGCGAGCGTCGGCGGGTGCACGATCAGCACCTTGGCCGCTCGCGGGCCGATCGCGTCGGCGAGGCCGTCGAGGAGGCCGCGGCCGACCGTGATGTCGTAGCCGTTCTCTCCCGTGACGGTGAGGGCGGTGGCGCCGTCGTTCATGCTCTTCTTCCGGTCGGGCGGCCGGTGGGGGCCGCCGGTTCTGTGGTGCTGGTGGCTTCGGTGGTTCTGGTGGAGTCGGTCGTGCTGGTGCTGGTCGGTTCAGTGGCGGCGGGTGCGGGACCGGGGTCGCCGGCGGCCGCCTCGCGCTCGCGCACCCAGGCGGTCACCTCCGCGGCGAGGGTCGTGATCGGCCGGCGCGAGGAGTCGACGACGGTGTCGGCGAGGGACTCGTAGACCGCCCGCCGCGATTCGAAGATCCGCGTCCAGTCCGCGACACCGCCGCGCACCAGGGGGCGGCCGGAGCCGAGCCGGTCGCGCACGGCCTCGGCGGTCGTGGTCAGCAGGACGACGGGGACGCCGGCCAGATCCGCGCGGGTGCCCTCGTCCAGCACCGCTCCCCCGCCCAGGCTCAGCACGACGCCGCGGCGGACGGCCTGCTCGACGACCCGGCGCTCCTCCACGCGGAAGGACGCCTCGCCGTGCAGGTCGAAGTACGCGGCGATCGGACCGTGCCTGCGCACGAACTCGGCGTCGGAGTCGATGAACTCGGCCGCGAGGGCCTTCGCGACCCGCTTGCCGATGGTCGTCTTGCCGGCCCCCATCGGGCCGATCAGGACGACACGGGCTCGGGCCGCGCCGGTATCGTGACCCGCCATCAGCGGGCCCGGCCCGGTAGGTGCTCGGGCATCAGACGAGACCGAGCGCCGGATCGCTGGCGGCGAGCGTGCGCAGCTCCTCCGGGATCGCGTCGAGGTAGCCCTGCAGGTTGCGGCGGGTCTCCGTGACGCTGTCGCCGCCGAACTTCTCCAGCACGGCGTTCGCGAGCACCAGGGCGACCATCGCCTCCGCGACGACGCCCGAGGCGGGCACCGCGCAGACGTCGGAGCGCTGGTGGTGCGCGCCGGCCGCCTCACCGGTCGCGACGTCGACCGTGCGCAGCGCGTGCGGGACGGTGGCGATCGGCTTCATGCCGGCGCGGACGCGCAGGACCGTGCCCGTGCTCATGCCGCCCTCGGTGCCGCCGGCGCGATCGCTCGAGCGGCCGATGCCGCCTTCGGCGACGAAGAGCTCGTCGTGCGCCTCGGAGCCGCGGCGGGTGGTGGTGAGGAAGCCGTCGCCGACCTCGACGCCCTTGATCGCCTGGATGCCCATCAGCGCGGCGGCCAGCTGCGCGTCGAGCCGGCGGTCCCAGTGCACGTAGGAGCCGAGCCCCGGCGGCAGGTCGTAGGCGAGCACCTCGACGACGCCGCCGAGGGTGTCGCCGTCGTCGTGCGCACGGTCGACCTCGGCCACCATCAGGGCGCTGGTCGCGGCGTCGTGGCAGCGCAGCGGATCGGCGTCCAGCGCGTCGACGTCGGCGGGGGTCGGCAGGGCCGAGCCGTCCGGCACGCGGACCGGGCCGATCGCGAGGGTGTGGCTGACGAGGGTGATGCCGAGCTCGCCGAGGAAGCGGCGGGCGACGGCGCCGAGCGCGACGCGGGCGGCCGTCTCGCGGGCCGAGGCGCGCTCGAGGACGTTGCGCGACTCCTCGAAGCCGTACTTCTGCATGCCGACCAGGTCGGCGTGACCCGGGCGCGGGCGGGTGAGCGCGGCGCCGCGGCCCTTGGGCAGCGTCTCGGGGTCGCGCGGCTCGGCCGCCATCACGTCGACCCAGCGCGACCACTCGGTGTTGCCGATGCGCAGCGCGATCGGGCCGCCCGTGGTGGCGCCGTGGCGGATGCCGGACGAGACGTTCAGCTCGTCCTGCTCGAACTTCATCCGGGCGCCGCGACCGTAGCCGAGCTTGCGCCGGGCGAGGTCGGCGCGGACGTCGTCGAGGGAGACGGGGACACCCGCCGGCAGTCCTTCGAGGACGGCGACGAGTTCGGGACCGTGGGATTCCCCGGCCGTGAGCCAACGGAGCATCCTCCGATTCTCGCACACGCCTCCCACCGGACTCGCGCCTCGCAGGCTCAGAGGGCGGAGTCCGCCGGGAGAGTCGCGCGCATCGCCGCGAGCACGGCGTCCTCCTCCGCCAGCGGCACGGCCGGGTCGCCGCCGACGAAGACCCGCACCTGCAGCAGCGCCTGGTGCAGCAGCATGCCGAGGCCCGAGACCACCGGCGAGCCGGCCGCGCCCCAGCGCACCGCGAGCGGGCTGGGCCAGGGCGAATAGGCGACGTCGAAGAGGGTCGAGCCCGCCACGACGGCGTCGGGCACGACCAGCTCGGCGGAGGCGCCGCCCGGCAGTGTCGAGACGAGCAGCGGTGCGGCGTCCGTGCCGTCCCACTCCGAGAACGGGCGGACGTCGAGGGCGACGCCGACGGCGGCCGCGATCGCGGCGAGCGGAGCGGCCTTCTCCGGCGAGCGGAGCGTCACCGTCACCCGCGCGGCCCCGAGCTCGGCCGCTGCGGCGAGGGCGGAGGCGGCGGTCGCCCCTCCCCCGAGGATCTCGACGCGCTCGGCCGAGAGCACCCCCGCCTCGCCGAGCGCTCGGACGATCCCGGCCACGTCGGTGTTGAAGCCGCGCAGCCTCGGCACGTCGGCGGAGCGGTCGAGCAGCACCGTGTTGACGGCGCCGGTCGCCCGGGCGACCAGGTCCTCCTCGGCGAGCAGCGGCCGCACCGCGTGCTTGAGCGGCATCGTCAGCGACAGGCCGTGCCAGAGCGCGACCGGATCGGCGACGACCGCGTTGAGCGTCGCCTCCGTCGCCTCGACCGCGGTGTAGCTCCAGTCGAGCCCGAGCACCCGGTAGGCCGCCGCGTGCAGCTCGGGTGAGCGCGAGTGCGCGATCGGCGAGCCGAGCACCGCCAGCCGGCGCCCGCCCGGCGCCGACTCCGCGGTCACTGGTACTCCGGGTGGTCCCGCATCCACGCCTGCCACTGCGCCACCGCGGCGTTGTGCTCGGCGTCGGTCGTCGAGTAGACCGTCTCGCCGGTCTCGAGGTTCACCGTCACGAAGTAGAGCCAGGTGCCGTCCGCGGGCTGCAGCACGGCCTGGATGGCGACGTCGCCCGGGTTCGAGATCGGCGCGGGCGGCAGACCGTCGCGCTGGTAGGTGTTGTAGACGTTGTTCGCGTCGTTGCGCTCGGCGTCGGTCGTGGTCACCCGGTCGGTGGCTCCGGTGCCGTAGGCGACGGTCGCGTCCGACTGCAGGCGCCAGCCCTGGTCGAGGCGGTTCTGGAACACGCGCGCGACCTTCGGGAAGTCCTCGGCGACGCGCGCCTCACGCTGCACGAGCGAGGCGAAGACGACGGTGCGATAGCGGTTCTCGACCGGCACGCCCGCCGCGTCGAGCGACTGGTACATCCGGTTCACGAGCGTCTGCAGGATGTCGTGCGCCGAGGTGCCCGGGTCGATGTCGTACGTCGCCGGGAAGAGGAAGCCCTCCAGGCTGGTCGCCTCGGCGGGGAGTCCGTAGGAGCCCCAGTCCGCGGCGGCGGCCTCGAGATCGGCGAGCGCGACGCCCGAGCCGTCCGCGATCAGCGGCAGCGCACCCGTGAGCGAGGTGCCCTCGGGGATGACGAAGGTGTTCGCCAGCCGGGTCGACTCGGAGTCGAGCAGCGCGGACAGCGCCGCCTTCGCGCTCATCTCGGCTTTGAGCGAGTAGGCGCCCGGCTGGAAGACGGGCTCGGGGTTCTCCGCGAGCAGCAGCTCGTAGAACGGCGTGTACGACTTGATGACGCCGTCCGCGACCAGGTTCTCCGCGATGGTGCTGCCGCCGTCGCCCTGGTGGATGGTGAAGACGACCTCGCTCGTGCCGGTGCCGGTGAAGTCGGTCGGCTCCGGCTCCGCGAAGAGCGCGCGGACCGGCTCGACGAAGATCGTCACGGCGATCGCGACGAGGGCCACGAAGACGCCGAAGGCGAGGAGCCCGCCGATCAGTCCGCGATGACTGCGGCGGGGCGTGCTGGCGCGCTTCTTGCGGCGTCGGCGCGTCGAGGCGGCGGCGTCGGGATGCGCGGCGGCGACGGACTCGCCGCGGTCGCGCGGGGCGCCGACCTCGGGGCCGGCGAACAGGTGGTCGAGAGGGTCGTGCTCCGCCTCAGAGGCGGGGCGCTGCTCCGGGCTGTGCGGGAGCTGACTCTGCTGATCGGCCTCGGCTGCGCGGGCGGCGCGGCGGCTCGGGGGGACGTCGGTCACGGGTGGGTCGTCCTTCGTTCGGTTCGAGCGCAGACCCGGCGGGGGAACCGGACGAGCGCTCGGAATCGATGGCGTGCTGCAGGATCACCACGGCGGCGACCTGGTCGATCACGGCGCGGGAGCCGCGGGTGCTGCGTCCCGAGCGGTGCAGAGCGCTCTGGGCGCTCACCGTCGAGAGCCGCTCGTCCACGAGCCGCACCGGGGCGGTCGGGACGGCGGAGGCGAGGCGCGCCGCGAAGGCGCGGGCGTCGTCCGTCGAGGCCGTCTCGGCCCCCGACAGCGACAGCGGGAGGCCGACGACGATCGCCGTCGCACCGAACTCGGCGGCGAGGGCCGCGATCCGGGCGACGTCGGCGCCGTCCGGCGCCTCCGCGACGCGCGCGACCGTCTCCACCGGCACGGCGAGGAGGCCGTCGGCGTCGCAGCGCGCGACACCGATGCGGGAGCGGCCCACATCGATGCCGAGCCGGACGCCGAACCTCTCCATCTAGCGGGTCGCCTCCTCGACGACGGCGTCCAGCGCGGCGCCGATGGCGGACACGTCCGAGCCGCCGCCCTGGGCGAGGTCGTCCTTGCCGCCTCCGCCGCCGCCGAGGATCCCGGCGGCCCGACGGGCGAGCACGCCCGCCTTCCGGCCGAGCTCGCGGGCGGCGGGGGTGGTCGCGACGATGACGGCGGGCTTGCCGGCGACGTCGGCCGCGAGGGCGACGACGGCCGCCTCCTGGCCGAGGCGCTCGCGCACCGAGATCACGAGCGAGCGCAGCTCGTCGCCGGAGCCGGCCGTGCCGACGTTCTCGGCGACGATCGTGACGCCGTTGATCGAGCGCTTCGTGGCGGCGATGGCGGGGACGCGCTCGGCCAGGGCGCGGGCCTCGAAGCCGGCGATCCGCTTCTCGGCGGCCTTGAGGCTCGCGACCAGCTCGGCGATGCGGTCCGGCAGCTGCTCGCGCGGCGTCTTGAGCGAGGACGAGATGGTGCTGACCAGCGCGCGCTCGGCGACGAGCTCGCTCAGCGCCTCGCGGCCGACGAGCGACTCGACGCGGCGGTTGGTCGAGCCGACCGACGACTCGCTGATCAGGCTGATCAACCCGATCTCGGCCGAGGTGCCGACGTGGGTGCCGGCGCACAGCTCGCGCGACCAGGGGCCGCCGATGTCGACGACGCGGACGACCTCGCCGTACTTCTCGCCGAAGAGCGCCATGGCGCCGAGCGCCTTGGCCTCGTCGAGCGGGAGCTCGCGGGTGACGACCTCGAGGTTGTCGCGGATCGCGCCGTTGGCGATGTCCTCGATCTCGCTGCGGGTCTCGAGCGAGAGCGCCTGGTTCCAGGAGAAGTCGAGGCGCAGGTAGCCGGCCTTGTTGAACGAGCCGGACTGGTGCGCCTGCGGGCCGAGCACCTGGCGCAGCGCCGCGTGGATGAGGTGGGTGCCGGAGTGCGCCTGGCGGGCGCCGCGGCGCCAGTCGCGGTCGACGACGGAGGTGGCGGCGTCGCCGACCCCGACCTCGCCGCTCGCGACCTGGACCTTGTGGCTGATCAGGCCCTTGACGGGCTTCTGCACGTCGAGGACCTCGAGGTCGAAGCCGTTGCCGACGATGCGGCCGGCGTCGGCCTCCTGGCCGCCCGACTCCGCGTAGAGCGAGGTGGCCTCGAGGATCACCTCGGCGATGTCGCCGGCGACCGCCTTCTGCACCGCGTGCCCGCCGACGATGAGGCCGAAGATCCGGGACTCCGTGTCGAGCACGTCGTAGCCGGTGAAGAGCGTCTCGCCCTTGGCGCGGAAGTCGGCGTAGACGGAGAGGTCGGCGAGGGCGTTCTTCTTCGACTTCGCGTCGGCCTTCGCGCGCGTGCGCTGCGCCGTCATCAGGGAGTCGAACGCCTCGCGGTCGACGCTGAGCCCGGACTCCTCGGCGATCTCGAGGGTGAGGTCGATCGGGAAGCCGAAGGTGTCGTGCAGGAGGAAGGCGGTGTCGCCGGGCAGCGTCGCCGCCTCCGCCTTCTTGGTCTTCAGCACGGCGAGGTCGAGGATCTCGGTGCCGGCCGCGAGGGTTCGCAGGAACGCCTCCTCCTCGCCGTAGGCGCTGGTGGAGAGGCGCTCGAACTCGGTGGAGACCTCGGGGTAGGCCGACGCCATCGCGTCGCGCGAGGCGGTGAACAGCTCGGGGAAGGTCGCGGTGTCGACGCCGAGGAGGCGCATCGCGCGCACCGTGCGGCGCATGAGGCGGCGCAGGATGTAGCCGCGGCCCTCGTTCGACGGCGTCACGCCGTCGGAGAGCAGCATCAGCGACGAGCGCACGTGGTCGGCGATGACGCGCATCCGCACGTCGTCCTCGTGCACGGCGCCGTAGCGGCGGCCCGACAGCTCGGCGGCGCGGTCGAGGACCGGGCGCACCTGGTCGATCTCGTACATGTTCTCGACGCCCTGCTTGAGGAACGCGACGCGCTCGAGGCCCATGCCGGTGTCGATGTTCCTGCTCGGCAGCTCGCCGAGGATGTCGAAGTCGACCTTGCTGGTGCCCTGCCCGCGCAGGTACTGCATGAAGACGAGGTTCCAGATCTCGACGTAGCGGTCGTCGTCGGTGGCGGGGCCGCCGTCGATGCCGTAGGCGGGACCGCGGTCGAAGAAGATCTCGGAGCAGGGGCCGGCGGGGCCGGGCTGGCCGGTGGACCAGTAGTTGGTGTCCTTGTCGAGGCGCTGGATCCGCTCGTCGGGCAGGCCGGCGATCCTCTTCCAGAGCGCGATGGCCTCGTCGTCGTCCTTGTAGACGGTGACCCAGAGGTCCTTCTCGTCGAAGCCGAGGTTCCCGTCGCTCTCACTGCCGGTGAGGAGCTCCCAGGCGTAGCCGATCGCCCCCTCCTTGAAGTAGTCGCCGAAGGAGAAGTTGCCGTTCATCTGGAAGAACGTGCCGTGGCGGGGGGTCTTGCCGACCTCTTCGATGTCGTTCGTGCGGATGCACTTCTGCACGCTGGTCGCGCGGCTGTACGGCGCGGGCACGACCCCGGTGAGGAAGGGGACGAACGGCACCATGCCGGCGACGGTGAAGAGGAGGCTCGGGTCGTCGCTGACGAGCGAGGCGGAGGGGACCACGGTGTGCCCGCGGCTTCCGAAGAAGTCGAGCCAGCGGTTGCGGATGTCTGCGGTCTGCATGGGTTCCGTTACGTTTCGGTCGATCGGATCGACGCGGGTGTCTGTCGGGCCTGCGGGGCCTGTCGGGCCTGCAGGGTCTTTCGGGCGAGGCGGGGCGTCAGCCCTCGCCGATGGCGGCCTTGAGCTCGGCCTCGCGCTGGTGGTAGCCCTCGGAGACGGCGTCGCCGAGCTCCTTCGCCGTGCGGTTGAGGTCCTCGAAGAGCCGGGCGCCCGCCTCGGTGCGGGCCACCTGGTGCGCGACGGCGAAGCCGAGACCGATCCCGATGACGATCAGCACGATGTTCTTCACGGCGTTTCCTCCCACACAGCTTTGCGTTCCACACGGCGGTCGGCCCGAGGGCGCGACGACCCCCTCGATTGTAGGGCGCGAGCGGCGGCCTACTTCGAGGACGACCTGCGGGTGCGCCGAGAGCGGCGCGCGGCGCCGCGTCCGACCGCGGCACCCGCCTTGTCGGCCGTGCGGCCGGCGACGAGGACGGCGCGGACCCCGGCGGTGAAGCCGGCGAGCTTGATCAGCGGGCCGCCGATGGTCGCCGCTGTCAGGGCGACGAGCGCGTTCACGTTGCCGGTGACCTCGGCCACGTCCTTCGTGATGGTGTCGACTCGGGCGAGCTGCTGGTTGGCCTCGCGCAGCGTCGACGCCGACTCGTCGAGGATCGGGGTCAGGCCGTCGCTGGCCTGCTTGATCGCCTCGCTGGTGCTGTCGAAGACCCGTCCGAGCTTCCAGAGCGGGATCGCGGCGACGGCCACGAGGATCGCGAACACCCCCGCGGCGATGAGCCCTGCGATGTCTCCACCGGACACGATGACCTCCGTTTCGGCGCCGCCGGATGCGGCACCCCAGCCTACCGACGGCGCGCGGCGGCCCCGGTCCGGCCGGGTGCGGCACCGGCAGACCTCCGGCATCCGGAAGGACCCCCGGCACGTCGAGACACCCGGACCCTGCGAGCCGGAGCTCGGATCGCGGGCCGGACCGACGCGGCTGCACGGCGGCGGCTGCGCGCCGAGCAGGCCCGGGAACGAGGAAAGGCCCCGGCAGGAGCCGGGGCCTTTCCAACGGGGGTGCGCTGACTAGCGGGCCGCGTAGTACTCGACGACGAGCTGGACTTCGCAGGTCACGGGGACCTCGGCGCGCTTCGGGCGGCGCAGGAGCGTCGCCTGGAGCTTGTCGATCTCGACCTCGAGGTAGCCCGGGGTCTTGGGGAGGACGTCGACGTGTCCGCCGGCGGCCGCGACCTGGAACGGCTCGGTGCCCTCGGAGCGGGTCTTGACGTGGATGACCTGGCCCGGCTTCACGCGGAAGGAGGGGCGGTCCACCGTCTGGCCGTCCACCATGATGTGGCGGTGGGTGACGAACTGGCGGGCCTGCGCGGTGGTGCGGGCGAAGCCCGAGCGCAGCACGAGGGCGTCGAGACGCATCTCGAGGAGCTCGACCAGGTTCTCACCGGTCAGGCCCTGGGTGCGGCGCGCCTCCTGGAAGGCGATGCGCAGCTGCTTCTCGCGGATGCCGTACTGGGCTCGCAGACGCTGCTTCTCCCGCAGGCGGACGGCGTAGTCCGAGTCGGCCTTGCGCTTCGAGCGGCCGTGCTCACCGGGAGCGTAGGGACGCTTCTCGAGGTAGCGGGCGGCCTTCGGGGTCAGGGGGATGCCGAGGGCGCGCGAGAGGCGCGTCTTCGAACGGGTACGTGAGGTGGTCGACACTGTGGTCCTTCCAGGGTCTGAGAGGTTCGGTCGCAGTCCTCGTCCGCCGGCTCCGGGAGGAGGGCGGGCGCCGAGGTCGTGTCCCCCCGCGGGTGCGGGAGGCAGGGTGACCGCGGTGGCGGACTGCGCGATTCAGAGGGATGCGCTGCTCCGCTCGGCTACAGAGCGGTGGGCAACCTCGCAAGACTACCAGGCGCGGGCGCCGGCGTCACGCGCCGGTTCGAGGCCGCCGCCCGCGATCGTCAGCCTCGGCCGCGGATGATGCGGAGCAGCTTCGCCAGCCGGGCCGAGACGTCGCGCTCGTTGCCGTGCTCCGTCGGCGCGTAGTAGCGCGCGCCGCGCAGCTCGTCCGGCAGGTACTGCTGCTCGAGGACGCCGAGCTCGGCGTCGTGCGGGTAGCGGTAGCCCTTGCCGTGGCCGAGCCGCTTGGCGCCCGGGTAGTGCGCGTCGCGCAGGTGCGGCGGCACCCGGCCCGCCTTCCCCGCGCGGACATCGGCGATGGCCCTGTCGATGGCGGTGTAGGAGGCGTTCGACTTGGGGGCGGTGGCCAGGTGGACGACCGCCTGGGCGAGCGGGATCCGCCCCTCGGGCATGCCGATGAACTGCACGGCGTCGGCCGCCGCGATGGCGACGACGAGCGCCTGCGGGTCGGCCATCCCGATGTCCTCGGAGGCCGAGACGATGATCCGGCGGGCGATGAAGCGCGGGTCCTCCCCCGCCTCGATCATCCGGGCGAGGTAGTGCAGCGCGGCGTCGACGTCCGAGCCGCGGATCGACTTGATGAAGGCGCTGATCACGTCGTAGTGCTCGTCGCCGTTGCGGTCGTAGCGCAGCAGCGCGCGGTCGACGGCGCGGGCGACCACCTCGACGGTGATCAGCGGGAGCTCGGGCTCCTCCGCCTCGGCGGGCTCGGCGGGCTCCTCGTCGTCCTCGTCCTCGTCGTCCTCGTCCTCGACCGCCGACGCCCGCGCGACGCGGTCGGCCTCGCGCGCCTCCGACCGGGCGGAGGTGGCGGCGGCCTCGAGCGCGGTGAGCGCCCGGCGGGCGTCGCCGGAGGCGAGGCGGACGATGCTCGCCCGCGCCTCGTCGTCGAGCCGCACCGAGCCGCGCAGGCCGCGCTCGTCGTGCAGCGCCCGGTCGACGAGCAGCCCCAGATCGTCGTCGTCGAGCGTGTTCAGGGTGAGCAGCAGCGAGCGCGAGAGCAGGGGCGCGATCACCGAGAAAGACGGGTTCTCGGTCGTCGCCGCGATCAGGATGACCCAGCCGTTCTCGACACCCGGCAGCAGCGCGTCCTGCTGCGCCTTCGTGAAGCGGTGGATCTCGTCGAGGAAGAGGACGGTCGAGGTGCCGTAGAGGTCGCGGGTGGAGAGCGCCTCCTCCATCACCTGCCGCACGTCCTTGACGCCGGCCGTCACGGCCGAGAGCTCGACGAAGCGGCGGCCGCTGGAGTGCGCGACCGCCTGCGCGAGCGTCGTCTTCCCGGTGCCGGGAGGGCCCCAGAGGATCACCGAGACCGCGCCGCGCTCGCCAGTGGTGTCGGCCGCGAGGGCCACGAGCGGCGAGCCCGGGGTGAGCAGGTGCCGCTGCCCGGCGACCTCCTCCAGGCTGCGAGGACGCATGCGCACGGCGAGCGGGGTCGCCCCGGAGCGGAGTCCGGCCTGCTGCATCGTCATCGCACCAGCGTAACGACGGCCTCCGACAGTCGCCCCGGCGCCCACCCGGCTCCCGGCGCCGCCGTGTCCGGCGAGGGTGCGGCGATTCTCGTAGGCTCGACGCGCTCCGCGCTCGCGCGGAGCCGCGCCGGACGCAGGCGCGACGCACGACGGCGGAGGAACACGTGGCCCAGGGCAGGACGAACGATCGCGAGGCGCGCACACGACTGAGGGCCTACCAGGCACGGCAGAGCCTGCACCGCACGCGTGCGAAGCGCCGGGTCCGCGACAACGTCGTCGCGGCCGTCGCGGGCGTGATCGTCATCGCCCTCGCCGTCGTCGCACAGCTCCTCTACTTCTCCGGCGGCCCCGGCACCCCCGTCGCCGAGCCGACGTCCTCCGAGAGCGCCACGCCCTCCCCCACGCCCGCGGCGACCGGCCAGAACACCGGCGACGTCCCCTCCGCGGACATCGCCGAGGGCCGCGACTGGAACGGCACGATGTCGATCGACAGCGACGAGCTGGGCATCACGCTCGCCGGCGCCGCCGCCCCGCAGGCCGTCTCCTCCTTCCTCTCCTTGGCGCAGTCCGGCTTCTACGACGGCGTCTCCTGCCACCGCCTCACCACCGAGGGCCTCTACGTGCTCCAGTGCGGCGACCCGAACGGCGACGGCACCGGCGGCCCCGGCTACAGCTACGGCCCGGTCGAGAACGCCCCCGCCGACGGCGTCTACCCCGCGGGCACCATCGCGATGGCCCGCCAGGGCGGCAACGGCTACAGCCAGGGCAGCCAGTTCTTCGTCGTCTACCAGGACACCCAGCTCCCCGAGGACGCCGCGGGCGGCTACACCGCGGTCGGCCGGGTCACCTCGGGCCTCGACGCGCTGATCGCCGATGTCGTCGCCAAGGGCACGGCGGACGGCTCCAGCGACGGCGCCCCCGCCGAGCCGGTCGCGATCGGCGGGATCTCGCTGCAGTAGCCGTCGACGACGGGCCGCCTCCGCACGCCGGTGGCGACCCGCGGGACCGCGCACGACCGGCGGCGCGGGGAGTGCAATAGGCTTGTCGTCACTGCCCGTTCGCGGCTGAGCGCGGTCGTCGGCCTCCGGCTGTCGAGCACCGAGGCCGAGGGGCGGGACGACAGCGAAAGGCGGCACCCGATGCTGACTCCAGATGGCGACATCGACACCGTGTCCACCCCCGACACCGTGTCCCCCGACGACAGCCCGTCCTCCGAGACGACGGCCGTCCCCGAGAGCAGCGGCGCCCCCGAGGGCGCCGACGCCCCGGCCGAGACGGACGCTCCCGAGAGCGGAGGGGACTCCCCCGAGGCGGCGACGTCCGACTCCGAGACGAGCGCGGCGGTCATGCCCGACGACGCGACGGCATCGGACGAGGCGCCGACCCCGGACGGGGCTGCGACCTCCGACGAGACGGCCACCTCCGACGAGACGGCCACCTCCGAGGACGCGACGACCTCCGAGGAGGTCGCGGCTCCCGAGGCCGCGGCGCCCCCCGTCGTGCCGACCGCTCCCCGTCCGCAGGCCGGCGACCGCCGCCCCTGGGGCCGCGTCGGCGACGACGGCACGGTCTACGTCCGGGTCGGCGACGAGGAGCGCGAGGTCGGCCAGTACCCCGACGCGACTCCCGAGGAGGCCCTCGCCTACTACGAGCGCAAGTACACCGAGCTCGCCGGGCAGGTCTCCCTGCTCGAGCAGCGGGCCAAGCGCGGCGCTCCGGCCAACGACGTCTCGCGCGGGGTCCAGACGCTCACCGCGGCCATCTCGCAGGCGCACGCCGTCGGCGACCTCGCCGCCCTGCAGACCCGCGTCAGCGCGCTCAGCGGTTCCGTCGAGGACCTGACCGAGCAGCAGGCCGCCGAGACGAAGGCCGCCCTCAGCGACGCCATCGCGCACCGCGAGGCGATCGTCGCCGAGGCCGAGGCGCTCGCCGCCGTCGACCCGGCGAAGACGCAGTGGAAGCAGGCCAGCGCCGCGATCGACGACCTCTTCGCCCGCTGGCAGAGCCACCAGCAGCAGGGTCCGCGCCTGCCCAAGAACGACGCGAACGAGCTGTGGCGCCGCTTCCGCGGGGCCCGCACGACGATCGAGCAGAACCGCAAGGCGTTCTTCGCCGACCTCGACTCGGCGCACCGCGAGGCCAAGTCGGCCAAGCAGGCGCTGATCGACCAGGCCGAGGCGCTGGTCTCCCGCGGCGCCGACGCGATCCCGGAGTACCGGGCGCTCCTCGAGCGCTGGCGGGTCGCCGGTCGCGCGGGCAAGCGGTTCGACGACGCCCTCTGGGCGCGCTTCAAGGCCGCCGGCGACGCGATCTACGGTGCGAAGGCCGAGGTCGTCGCGCAGGAGAGCGTCGAGTACACCGAGAACCTCGACCTCAAGCTGGCCCTCCTCGAGGAGGCGGAGCCGCTGCTGCAGGAGCCGGACCGCGAGAAGGCCAAACGCGTGCTGCTCTCCGTCCAGGAGCGCTGGGACGCGATCGGCCGTGTGCCGCGCGAGCAGGTGCGCACCGTCGAGGACCGCCTCCGCAAGGTCGAGGCGCACGTGCGCAAGCTCGACGAGGAGCACTGGAACCGCAGCAACCCCGAGCGCAAGGCCCGCTCCGAAGGTCTCGCCTCGCAGCTGACCGCCGCGATCCAGAAGCTGCAGGACGAGCTCGACGAGGCGAAGGCCCGCGGCGACCGCGCGGCCATCGCCCAGGCCCAGGAGGCGCTCGACGCCCGCAAGGTCTGGCTGGACGCCCTGGGCTGATCCCGCGGAGCGGATCCCTCCACAGATCCGCTCGGAGCTCCCCCGAGGGGAGGTGCGTCGTCCACCATGGGCGGATGACGCGCCTCCCCTCCGTTCTGCTCCCAGGACACCTGCCGCTCGCCGAGCTGTGCGCCGCGCGGCTCGACGGCGAGGTGGTCGCGCTCGACGAGGGCTTCCTCCTCGCCGACCTGCCGCTCGGACCGCCGGAGCGGGGGGCGGCGCTGCTCGCGGTGCTGCCGAAGGGGACGGTCGCCGATCGCACGTCCGCCGCCTGGGTGCACGGCGCCGTGACAGACGCACCGCGGGTGCACAGCGCCTCCATCGACCGGCGGAACCGCCTGCACCCGCCGATGCTGGCGCGGGTGCGCTTCCACGAGGTGCGCCTCACCGACGAGGACGTCGTCGTGCTCGGCGGCTGCCCGGTGACGACGCCGGAGCGGACGCTGATCGACCTCGCGCGCACCCGGGACGCCGCCGGCGACGGACTCCTGCGCGCCCTGGCCGCCGTGACCGCCACTCCGCTCGCCCGCGTGCTCGAGCGCCTGGAGACCGGCGCACCGGTCGCCGGCCGCAGGATCGCCCTCGAGCGGCTGCGGAGCGCCCTGCGCTGAGGCCGGCACCGGCGCCGGGACTGCGCCCGGCACCGGCGCCGGGACTGCGCCCGGCACCGGCGATCAGGCCGCGGTCAGCCGGCGTTGACCCGGTACACGTCGTACACCGCGTCGATCCGGCGCACGGCGTTGAGCACGCGGTCGAGGTGCGTCGTGTCGCCCATCTCGAAGACGAAGCGGCTGATCGCCAGTCGGTCGCTCGAGGTCGACACGGTGGCCGACAGGATGTTGACGTGGTGCTCCGAGAGCACCCGCGTGACGTCGCTCAGCAGACCCGATCGGTCCAGCGCCTCCACCTGGATCTGCACCAGGAAGATGCTCTTGGAGGACGGCGCCCACTCGACGTCGACGATCCGCTCGGGCTCCTTGAGCAGCTCCTGCACGTTGTGGCAGTTCGCCTGGTGCACCGAGACGCCGGCGCCGCGGGTGACGAAGCCGACGATCTGGTCGCCCGGCACCGGGGTGCAGCACTTCGCGAGCTTCACCAGGATGTCCGGCGCACCCTTGACCAGGACCCCGGACTCGCTGCTGCGGCTGCGCGGGCGCGGGGAGCGCGGCAGCGTCACCTCGTGCTCGTCCGACTCCGGGTCGCCCTGGATCGTCGCGACGACCTTCTCGAGCACCGACTGGGTCGACACGTGCCCCTCGCCGACGGCCGCGTAGAGCGCCTCGACGTCGTTGTAGCGCAGCTGGCTGGCCACCTCGGTGAAGGTGTCCTGGCTCATCAGCTTCTGCAGCGGCAGGTTCTGCTTGCGCATGGCCCGCGCGATGGAGTCCTTGCCCTGCTCGATCGCCTCGTCGCGGCGCTCCTTGGTGAACCACTGGCGGATCTTGTTGCGGGCCCGCGGGCTCTGCACGAAGTTGAGCCAGTCCTGGCTCGGGCCGGAGTCGGGGTTCTTCGAGGTGAAGACCTCGACGACGTCGCCGGTGGTCAGCGAGGACTCGAGTGGCACGAGGCGCCCGTTGACCTTCGCGCCCATCGTGCGATGGCCGACCTCGGTGTGCACGGCGTAGGCGAAGTCGACCGGGGTCGCACCCGTCGGCAGGCCGATGACGCGCCCCTTGGGCGTGAAGACGTAGACCTCCTTCGCGCCGATCTCGAAGCGGAGGGAGTCGAGGAACTCGTTCGGGTCGGTCGTCTCGGACTGCCAGTCGGAGAGGTGCGCGAGCCAGGCGAGGTCGGTGTCGTTCGAGCCGGAGGCGACCTTGCCCGTCGCCATCTGCTCCTTGTACTTCCAGTGCGCCGCGATGCCGAACTCCGCGTGCTGGTGCATCTCGTTGGTGCGGATCTGGATCTCGACCGCGCGGCCCTTCGGCCCGATCACGGTCGTGTGCAGCGACTGGTAGAGGTTGAACTTCGGCGTCGCGATGTAGTCCTTGAAGCGGCCGGGCATCGGACTCCAGCGCGCGTGGATCGAGCCCAGCACGGCGTAGCAGTCGCGCACGGAGTTCACGAGCACGCGGATGCCGACCAGGTCGTAGATCTCGTCGAAGTCGCGGCCGCGGACCACCATCTTCTGGTAGATCGAGTAGTACTGCTTCGGCCGGCCGACGACGCGGCCGCGGATCTTGCCCGCCCGCAGGTCCTCGCCGATCAGGTCGATGATGCTCTGGACGAACTCCTCGCGCTGCGGGGTCCGCACCTTCACGAGGCTCTCGATCTCGTTGTAGATCTTCGGGTAGAGCACCGCGAAGGACAGGTCCTCGAGCTCCCACTTGATCGCCTGGATGCCGAGTCGGTTCGCCAGCGGCGCGTAGATCTCGAGAGTCTCGGTCGCCTTGCGGGCCGCGGACTCGGCGGGCACGAAGCCCCAGGTGCGCGCGTTGTGCAGACGATCGGCCAGCTTGATGATCAGCACGCGGATGTCCTTGGACATCGCGACGATCATCTTGCGGACCGTCTCCGCCTGCGCGCTGTCGCCGTACTTGACCTTGTCGAGCTTGGTGACGCCGTCGACGAGCATGGCGACCTCGTCGCCGAAGTCGGCGCGGAGCTCGTCGAGCTTGTAGTCGGTGTCCTCGACGGTGTCGTGCAGGAGGGCCGCGGCGATGGTCTTCGAGCCGATGCCGAGATCGGCGAGGATCTGCGCGACGGCCAGCGGGTGCGTGATGTACGGCTCGCCGCTGCGGCGCTTCTGATTCGCGTGCGCCCGCTCGGCGACGGAGTAGGCCCGCTCGATCAGCGCGATGTCGCTCTTGGGATGGTGCGTGCGCACCGTCCGCACCAGGGTGTCGACGGCGCCGGAGGGCTGCGCGCGCGAGAAGATCCGCGGGACCAGCCGGCGCAGGGCGGCGGTCGAGGACGTGGTCGTGGTGTCGCTCACGCGGAGATCTCCATCGCCTTATTATCGCCCGTCGCGCGGGCACCCGTGACCGGTCCGCCGGGAGCGGACAGGCCCGCGCTCAGTCGATGCGGCCGGGCCGCCCCGCGTCGTCCACGACGTCCCCGCCCGCGGCGGCCCACGCGGTCATCCCCGCGTCGATGTTCGCCGTCTCGTAGCCGGCGCCGTCGAGCGCCCGGACGACCATGGCCGAGCGGACGCCGGAGTGGCAGACGACGAGGATCGCCGCATCGCGCGGGAGCTCCTCCTGCCGCTCGCCGATGCTGCCCATCGGGATGTGGTGCGCCGCGGGCGCGTGCCCGAGCGCCCACTCGTGCGGCTCGCGGACGTCGAGCAGCCAGACCTCGTCGCGCGCGACGAGTCCGATCGCGTCCTCAGCGCTGACCTGCGCGTAGTCGGCCACGATCAGCCCTGCACGGCCGGGGCCGCGGCGCGCTCGCGCGCGGAGACGACCCGCTTGTCGTGCTTGCCGATCTCGGCCTCACCGCTGCGCAGCTGGGCGTAGAGCGGGGCCGCGACGAAGATCGTCGAGTAGGTGCCGACGATGATGCCGATCAGCAGCGCGAGCGAGATGTCGCGCAGCGTGCCGGCGCCGAGGACGAAGGCGCCGATCACGAGGATCGCCGCGACCGGCAGGGCGGCGACGATCGAGGTGTTGATCGAGCGCACCAGCGTCTGGTTCTCGGCGAGGTTGACCGTCTCGGAGAACGTCTTCGTCGTGCTGCCGAGCGCCTCCGCGGTGTTCTCGCGGATCTTGTCGAACACCACGACCGTGTCGTAGAGCGAGTAGCCGAGGATCGTCAGCAGTCCGATCACCGCCGCCGGCGACACCTCGGTCCCGGTGATCCCGTAGACGCCGGCCACGATCACGAGGTCGTGCAGCAGCGCGACGATCGCGGCGAGCGACATCTTCCAGGTGCGGAAGTAGGCCCACATCGCCAGGGCCGCCAGGATCACGAAGATGATCAGGCCGCGAACGGCCTGCTGCGTGACGTCCGAGCCCCAGGCGGCGCCGATGAAGGACGACGCGACCTGCTCCGTCGGGACGGAGTAGGCCTCGGACAGCGCGTTGCGGACCTGCGTCGACTCGTCGGTCGAGAGCTGGCTGGTCTGGACGCGGATCGAGTCGTCGCCGACGATCGAGACGCGCGGAACGGCCTCGGGCGAGACCGAGGTGACGGCGTCGGTCGCGGCGGTCTGGTCGAGGTTCTGCGGTGACGTGACCGTGAACTCCGAGCCGCCGGTGAACTCGATGCTGAAGTTGAAGCCGCCGCGGGCCGCCGTGCTCAGCACGGTGAGCAGGATGATCGCGATCGAGATGAGGTACCAGGTGCGCCGGCGGCCGACGAAGTCGACCGAGCGCTTGCCGGTGTAGAGGTCGTTTCCGAACTGCGAGAAGCTGGCCATCACGCGTCCTTCCCGTTCGAGTCGTTCGAGGAGCTGCGCGCGGCGGCCGCCTCGGCGGCCTTGCGCTCGGCGATGGTCTGGCGGCGGGCCGCCTCGCGCGCGGCGGAGGAGCCCTTGCCCGTGGCGCCCTTGCCCGCGACGACCGCGTCCTGCGGCCGGAACGCGGCGCGGCCGCGGTAGACCGCGCCGAGTGCACGCGGATCCAGTCCGGAGGCCTTGTGGCCCTCGGAGAAGAACTTGGTCGTCGCCAGCAGCTGCAGCATCGGGTGGGTGAAGAGGATCACCACCACGAGGTCGATCAGCGTCGTGATGCCGAGCGTGAGCGCGAAGCCGCGGACGCTGCCGACCGCGAGGGCGAAGAGGACGACGGCAGCGAGCAGGTTCACCATGTCCGAGGCGAAGATCGTGCGCAGCGCGCGCCGCCAGCCGGCCTCGACCGAGGACTCGAGCCCGCGGCCGTCGCGCAGCTCGTCGCGGATGCGCTCGAAGTAGACGATGAACGAGTCGGCCGTGATGCCGATGGCCACGATCAGACCCGCGACCCCCGCGAGCGAGAGGCGCAGTCCCTCCCGCCAGGAGAGCAGCGTCACGACGAGATAGGTGACGATCGCCGCCACCATCAGCGAGGCGATGGTCACCGCGCCGAGCACGCGGTACTGCGCGACCGAGTAGACGACGACGAGGATGAGGCCGATCAGACCCGCGAGCAGGCCGCTCGCGAGCTGGGTGGAGCCGAGCGTCGCGGAGATGCTGTCCGAGCTCTGCACCTGGAAGCCGATCGGCAGCGCGCCGTACTTCAGCTGATCGGCGAGGGTCTTCGACGACTCCTGGGTGAAGGAGCCGGAGATCTGCGCGTTGCCGTCGGTGATCGCGGCGTTCGTGGACGGCGCCGAGATGACGCGGCCGTCGAGGACGATCGCGAACTGGTTCTGCGCGCCCTGCAGGCCGACGAGACGGGAGGTGACGTCGCCGAAGGCCTGGGTGCCCTGGTCGTCGAAGGAGAGGTTGACGGCCCAGGTGCCGGTGCTGGCGCCGGAGGACGTCGTCATCAGGCCGTTCGAGGCGTCGGAGATGTCCTCGCCGGTGATCTCGACCGGGCCGAGGATGTACTTCACGGTGTTCGTGTCGTCGCAGGTGATCAGAGGCTGATCGAGCGGCGCGAGGTTCGGGTCCTGGTCGTTCAGGAACGCGCAGTCGAACGACGTGTACTGCGCCTCGAGCGCCGGCGTGACGTAGGCGAGGTCGCTGGCGCTGGTCGGCGCGGCCGTCGGCTCGGTGGCGAGCGAGGGGTCGACCGGGGTCGGCGTGGGCGACGAGGTGGACTCGCCGCCGACCGAGCTGTTCGTCGCCTGGCTGGCCACGAGGACGGGGCGGAAGTCGAGCTTCGCCGAGGCCTCGATGCGCTGCAGCGTCTCGTCGTCGGGGGTGCCCGGGATGGAGACGACGATGTTGCTCGAGCCCTGGGTCGTGATCTCGGCCTCGGAGACGCCCGAGGCGTCGATCCGCTGGCGGATGATCGAGACGGCCTGCGTCAGCTGCTCGGAGGAGACGGTGTCGCCGTCCGTGAGCTGGGGCTGCAGCACGATCTGGGTGCCGCCCTCGAGGTCGAGCGCGAGCTTCGGCGTCCAGGAGCCGCCTCCGAAGACGACGGCGGCGGCGTTGAGGCCGACGAGCGCGAGGATCAGGACGCCGAGCCAGCTCAGCGAGCGCCTGGCCTTCCGGACGGGGGTTGATGCGGCCACCCAGGGCTCACCTTCTTCTTCGGTCGGCGCCGGCTCTCCGGCCGACGCTGGCTCTGCGGTCGACGTCGATCCTCGCGCAGGCGCCGACCCCGAGGGTGGCGCCGGTCGTCCGATCGACGGTCTTCGTTCCGGGGCGCACCCCGGACGTGGAAGGGCGGGCGGGATGCCGATGCACCCTGCCCGCCCTGGAGACTACTGCGCGTCGGGCCTGCGGTCGCGCTCGACCGGGTCGACCAGCGGGTCGGACGTGTGCGCGGCGTCGCGCTCGCCGAACGCGGGCGACTCGACGGCCGCCACGGTCTCGGTCCCGTCCTCGTCGGCGACGACCACGTTCTCGGCCGGGTCGATGAGGCGGGCGATCGCCTGGCGGTGGATCGTCAGGAGCGTGCCGGGGGTCGACTCGATGACGATCTTGTTCTCGTCGTCGTCGATCGAGACGACGGTGCCGAACAGTCCGGAGCCGGTCATCAGCTCGACGCCGGGGACGAGCCCGGTCTTCATCTTCTCCGCGTCGCGCTGCCGCTTCTTGTTGTTGCGGAACATGAAGATGATCATCACGGCGAGAAGCAGGACGAGCAGGATGATCGTCGGATCCATGGGTGAGCCTTCCGGAGTTGAGGGTGACCCGCCGCGGGCACGAGTGCTGTGTGCACAAGGGGTGGCGCTGGCGGATCGAGCGGCCCGTCGGGCCTTGAAGATTATAGGTCATCTCCGAACAGGGGCCGCTGGGAGGCCGCGGCCGCACCCCCGCGCGGATCCACGCCGAAATGCCGGTAGGCGGCCGGCGTCGCGACGCGCCCTCGCGGCGTGCGGGTGAGCAGCCCGATCCGGACGAGGAACGGCTCGACGACCGCCTCGACCGTCTCCGCCTCCTCGCCGACCGAGACCGCGAGCGTGTTGAGGCCGACCGGCCCGCCGTCGAAGCGGGTGAGGACGATGTCCATCACGGCGCGGTCGAGGCGGTCGAGGCCGAGCTCGTCCACGTCGTAGAGATCGAGCGCCGCGCGCACGGCGGTCACGTCGGCGCGGCCTCCGTGCACGAGCGCGAAGTCGCGGACCCGGCGCAGCAGGCGGTTCGCGATCCGCGGGGTGCCCCGGCAGCGGCCGGCGATCTCGGCGACCGCCTCGCCGTCGATGTCGAGGTCGAGCAGGCGAGCGGCGCGGGTGAGCACCTGGCGCAGCTCGTCCTCGGCGTAGAACTCGAGGTGGGCGGTGAAGCCGAAGCGGTCGCGCAGCGGATTCGGCAGGAGACCCGAGCGGGTCGTCGCTCCGACGAGGGTGAACGGCGCGAGATCCAGGGGGACGGAGGTCGCGCCGGCGCCCTTGCCGACCATGATGTCGATCCGGAAGTCCTCCATCGCGAGGTAGAGCATCTCCTCCGCGGAGCGCGCCATCCGGTGGATCTCGTCGATGAAGAGGATCTCGCCCGGCAGCAGCGAGGAGAGGACGGCCGCGAGGTCGCCGGCGTGCTGGATCGCGGGGCCGCTGGACATCCGCAGTGGCGAGGAGCTCTCCTCCGCGACGATCATCGCCAGGGTGGTCTTGCCCAGACCGGGCGGGCCTGCCAGCAGGATGTGGTCGGGGGTGCGGCCCTGCATCGCCGCCGCCTTGAGCAGCAGCTCGAGCTGACCGCGGACCTTGCGCTGGCCGACGAACTCGCCCAGGTTCTTCGGGCGCAGCGCCCCCTCGAAGGCGATCTCGGCCTCGGAGGCGACCTCCGGGCCCATCACGTCGTCGCCGCTCACGAGCGGGCCGCCGGACCGAGTCGGGCCAGCGCGAGCCGGAGCAGCGACTGCACGCTCGCCGCGTCGGACGCCTGGGCGTCGAGCAGGATCTCGTCGACGACCTCGGCGGCGACCCGCTCGGGCCAGCCGAGGCCGACGAGCGCCGACAGGACGCTCTGCGCGGCCGTCGCGCCCGGACCGGAGCCGCGGGCGGCGCGCGGGCGGACGGCGAGCTTGCCCGCGAGCGACAGGATGATGAGCTTCGCGGTCTTGGGACCGATGCCGGAGACCTTGCGGAAGACGGCGTCGTCCTCGTCGGCGACGGCCTGCGCGATGCGCTCGGGCTCGACCGCGCCGAGGACGCCGAGCGCGGACTTGGGGCCGACACCGGTGACGCCGATCAGGAGCTCGAAGATCTCGAGCTGCTCCTCGTCGGGGAAGCCGTAGAGGGTCAGCGAGTCCTCGCGCACGATCAGCGTCGTGGTCAGCACGGTCTCGTCGCCGACCCGCAGCTCGAGGGCGTGCTGCGGCGTGACGTTGACCGCGTAGCCGACGCCGTGGACGTCGACGACGGCGAGGCTCCCGCGGGCGGAGAGGACGGTGCCGCGGAGGGAGGAGATCACCGCGTCAGTCTAGAGGCTCGAACAGGCGTTCGAGTGGAGGCCTCCGCGGCGCGCCAGGCGCGCTGCGCCGCGGTCTCCCCCTCGGCGGCGGCGGGGCCCGCGGCCATCGGTCCGCGCCAGGCGTGGCAGACGGCGAGGGCGAGGGCGTCGGCCGCGTCGGCCGGCTTCGGCGGGGCGTCGAGCCGGAGGATCCGCTGGATCATCGTGGTGACCTGGCGCTTGTCGGCCGCTCCGTAGCCGGTGACCGCGGCCTTCACCTCGCTGGGCGTGTGCATGCCGACGACGAGGTCGCGGCGGGCGGCGGCCACCAGGGCGACGCCGCTGATCTGGGCGATGCCCATCACGGTGCTCACGTTGTTCTGGGCGAAGACGCGCTCGATCGCGACGGCGTCGGGCCGGTGCTCGTCGAGCAGCGCCTCGATCCCGTCGCCGAGGGCGAGCAGCCGGCGCTCGAGCGGCGCGTCGGGAGGGGTGCGCAGGACGCTGACGTGCACGAGCGTCGCCCGGCGGTCGCGGCCGACGTCGACGATGCCCACGCCGCACCGGGTGAGCCCCGGGTCGATCCCGAGGACGCGCATCAGCGCGCCCGCCGGGGACGAGCCGGGGTCACCGGGTCACTCCTCGTCGTTCTCGAGCTCGGCCCGGACCTCGGGAGTGATGTCGAGGTTCGTGTAGACGTTCTGCACGTCGTCCGAGTCCTCGAGGGCGTCGATCAGGCGGAAGACCTTGCGCGCCGTCTCGGCGTCGGCCTCGACCTGCAGCGAGGCGACGAACTCGACGTCGGCGGCGTCGTAGTCGATGCCGGCCTCCTGCAGCGCCGTGCGCGCCGGGACCAGCTCGGCGGCCTCGGTGCGGACCTCGAAGGACTCGCCGTGGTCGATGACGTCGTCGACGCCGAAGTCGAGGACCGCGCCGAGCACGTCGTCCTCGGTGACGCCGCCGCCGTGCGGGACGGTGATGACGCCCTTGCGCGCGAAGTTGTAGGCGACGCTGCCCGGGTCGGCCATGGTGCCGCCGTTGCGGGTCATCGCGGTGCGGACGTCCGCGGCGGCGCGGTTCTTGTTGTCGGTGAGGCACTCGACGAGCAGCGCGATGCCGTTCGGGCCGTACGCCTCGTACATGATCGTCGTGTAGTCGATGACCTCGCCGGTGAGGCCCGCACCGCGCTTGATCGCGCGGTCGATGTTGTCGTTCGGGACCGAGGTCTTCTTCGCCTTCTGCACGGCGTCGACGAGCGTCGGGTTGCCGGACATGTCGGCGCCGCCGATCTTGGCGGCCACCTCGATGTTCTTGATCAGCTTGGCGAAGGACTTCGCGCGACGCGAGTCCTTGATCGCCTTCTGGTGCTTGGTCGTGGCCCACTTGGAATGCCCGGACACGGTGCTCCCTCGGAAATCTCGATTCGTGCGACTCCCGCGGGCGCCGCTGATGGCTGGTCCAGTGTAATCGAGCGCCGGACGGGGCGGCCCGAGCCGCGCCCGCGTCGGGCGAGGCGCCCGGGCGCGGCCGCTCCGGCACGGATCCGGCCACCGTGGGCAGCCGCCGCCAGGAATGCCCGGAGAGGCGGGGACCGCCTCGATGATGGGCGCGGAGCGGAGCACGCACACGCGCCCTCCCTCCCTCCCGATCAGGACGACGAGAACGAGGACGCACGATGACGATGGAGAAGCACGACCGAGACGACCGCGGCCACGGCCCCGCACCGGCGCCGGACCTCCTCCGCCGATCGGCCCTGGCCGTCGCGTGGTCGACCCCGGTGATCGCCGCCGCCGTCGCGGCCCCGGGAGCGGCGGCGTCGACCTCCGTCGACGGGACCTTCGTCGGGGTCCAGGTGCTCGCGCCGCCCGACGCCGTCGGCCGCTTCGACGTCGTCCTCTTCCTGAACGCCAGGGCGCGCGTCGGGTCGCCGGTGGTGCTGCGGCGGCAGGCCCGGTTCACCATCACCACCGACCAGGACGTCGCGCGGTGGTCCGAGTGGGTCGTGCCGGACGGTCCTCGGGCCAGCCACATCGTGGTCCCTCCCGGAACGTACCCGAGCACGGCCTCCTACACGATCAACGGGGTGAGCACGGTCGTCGCCGACGCCGGCGTCCGCTCCTACGTCTCGTACCTCCAGGAGGATCCCCCCGGCCGTCATCGGGTGAGGGCGGCCGTCGAGAGGGGCCCGGTCTACCCGGGTCTCTACCCGTCGGCGGTCGGCCGCTACGGAGCGCGGTTCGGCGAGGCCACCGTCGAGACCTGACGAGCCGCTCCGGCCACCGCGGAGGCCCCGTCGTCCGCGACAGGGCTGTCGGCGGACGGTCGGAGTCGCCACCGAGACCGTGCTCCTCGGCGGATCCTGCCAGGCGGCACCGTCGCCGCCAGGAATTCCCGTCTTCCGGCCTCGGGTCGGAAGGGTGATGCGGGCGCAGGAACGCTCTGCGCCACCCCCGCTGTTCGAACGAGGACGAGGACACCCCATGACGCAGGACTTCCACCACGACGACGATCTCCGCTCGGCTCGGTCCCCGGGAATCGCGCGCCGCACCGCGCTCGCGGCCGCCTGGTCGACCCCGGTGATCGCCGCCGCCGTCGCCGCACCCGGCGCCTCCGCCTCCCCCGCACCGGTCGGCGTCGGCACCTTCGTCGGCGTCAGGTTCCAGGGGATCCTCCCCCGCGGCTTCCAGACCAGGGTCTACGTGAACGGGGACCGGACCGCCGCCGGGCAGATCGTGCTCGCGGAGGACGTCGAGGTCCGGATCACGGTCGAGCACGACGTCGAGTCCTGGGGGACCGGAGTCGTCCCCGAGGGACCCGGAATCGGGCGCTACCTGATTCCCGCCGGCTCCTTCCCGGCCAACTACAGCTACGCCCTCGGCTCCGGACGTGCTTGGGTCTCGCTGCCGAGCAGTTCCCCGACCACTCGCCTCACCGACAGCCCGAAGGGCACCTTCTCCGCGACCATCGCGATCGTGCGAGGACCGGTCTGGCCGGGCCCCGACCCCTCGGTCACGCTCGGATGGGGTCTGCCGTCCGCCACCCGCACCATCGACGTCTGACCGGAGCACCTCGCGGGATCCGTACAGGTGGCGCGGCAGGGACGTGACGGGGCCTCCACCTCCTCTGTCGCAGCCGGGAGGTTCGCCTGCGCCCACGGCGATCGACCGTCGCCGTGCGCGGCGGCGGATCGAGCCAGGTGGCACTTCGCCTGCCAGAGATTCATCACTCGCCTCCCTGCGCAGGCAGAGTAGCCGCGGCGCAGCGGCTCCCGCTGCAGTCCGGTCGACGCCAACGAGAACGAGGACCCACGATGACAGAAGACCAGCAGCGCCCGCAGCGCGACCGTCCCCGCCCGTCCGACTCGCCGGGAATCGCTCGCCGGACCGCGGTCGCCGCCGCGTGGACGGCCCCGGTGATCGCCGCCGCGGTCGCGGCCCCCGGCGCCTCGGCGTCTCCCGCTCCCGTGACGGCCTCGACCTTCGTCGGGGTGACGGTCACCTCGTTGAGGGTCGGCACCTTCGGCGTCACGGGCTTCATCAACATGATCGGGACCCCCGGGTCGGTCGTCCAGCTGGCGGAGGAGACCTGGATGGACATCACGACGGACCACGACGTCTCGCGCTGGGACGGCCGACTCGTCGTGATCGGTCCCCGGGCCGCCCGCCTGATCATCCCTGTCGGTCCCTACCCCGTGGCCCGGACGTACATGATCCGCGGCCAGACCGTCTCGCTCGCGTTCGCCGGCGCCACGTACACCTCCTCCCTCACTGCCGAGCCGAAAGGACGATTCATCGCGACGGCCACCGTCACCCGCGGTCCCGTCTACGTGGGGCCCGACCCGAGCGCCGCGAGCCAGTTCGGAGCGACGACCTCGACGGCGAGGGTGCCGAACTGAGACGACGCGCGCACCCGTCGTGTCGCAGCCGAGACGGGTACGACGACGTCCTGGAGTTCGAGTCGAGCGCGGGGCGCCACCCGCCGACCGCTCGACGGGAGGCGTCCCGAGCCAGTCGGCACAGTTCCCGCCGGCGATGTCCACGTCCCGCCCCGCAGTCGACTCGCCGTGGACACCGGAGACGTCCTCTCAGCGATACCCGCGCGCCGGCGATCTCCGTCCGTCCGACCCCGCCGGAGTGGTGCGCTACTTGAGCAGTCGGGAGAGGACGCGGTCGGCCAGCGGCTTCCCGCCGGTCTGGCAGGTCGGGCAGTACTGCAGCGTCGAGTCGGAGTAGATCACCTGGCGGATCGTGTCACCGCAGACCGGGCAGGCCTCGCCGGTGCGGCCGTGCACGCGCATCCCGAGCTTCTTCTCGCGCTTGAGATCGGCCGCGTGCAGCCCCTCGGCCCGCCCCAGAGCCTCCTCGAGGGTGTAGCGGAGCGCCGAGTACAGGCGGTCCAGCTCGTCGGGCGCGAGCGAGGCCGGCTTGAACGGCGACATCTTCGCGACGTGCAGGATCTCGTCGGAGTAGGCGTTGCCGACCCCCGCGATGCGGGACTGGTCGCGCAGGACCCCCTTGAGCTGGGCGCGACCGGCGGTCGCCAGGATCGCGCCGAGGATGTCACGGGTGAACTCCGGGTCGAGCGGATCCGGCCCGAGCCGCTCGACGCCGGGCACGTCCCGCGGGTCCGTCACGATCGAGATCGCCAGGCTCTTCTTCGTGCCGGCCTCGGTGATGTCGAAGCCGGAGCCGTCGTCGAGCATCAGACGCGCGGCGAGCGGGCCGCGGCCCGGCTTCACCGGCGCGGTCGGCCGCTCGGGGCGCCAGCGCACCCAGCCCGCGCGGGCCAGGTGCAGCAGCACGTGCACGTCGCCGACGGCGAGATCGAGGAACTTCCCGTGCCGGCTCACCCCGTGCACCGTCTCCCCCGCGAGAGACGACGGCGGGATCGCGACGGTCTTGAGCGCGGAGATCGCGAAGACGTCCAGGCGCTCGAGCACGCGGCCGCCGAGGCGCTCGTCGAGATCGCGCGCGAGCGCGTGCACTTCGGGGAGTTCGGGCATGCCCCTACTGTGCCGCGCCGAAGCGGGTGGCCGCGACCTTCCGCAGGAAGAGCTCGTGGAAGCGGTAGTCGCCGGTGATCTCGGGGTGGAACGCGGTGCCGAGCAGGGAGCCCTGCTCGACGGCGACGACCCGGCCGTCCGCCAGGGTGGCGAGGGCGCGCGCCCGCTCCCCCAGCTCCTCCACGACGGGGGCGCGGATGAAGACCGCGTGCATCGGCGGGTCGCCGATGCCGTCGATGTCGAGGTCGGTCTCGAAGGAGTCGAGCTGGTTGCCGAACGCGTTCCGGCGGACGGTCACGTCCAGGCCGCCGAAGCTGCTCTGGCCGTCGATGCGGTCGAGCACGCGGTCGGCCAGCATGATCAGCCCGGCGCAGGTGCCGTAGACGGGCAGCCCCGCGGCGATCGCGTCCCTCACCGGCTCGGCGAGGTCGAACAGGCGCGAGAGCTTGTCCATCACCGTGGACTCGCCGCCGGGGATCACGAGCCCCGCGACGGAGGCGAGCTCGGACGCGCGGCGCACGAGGACGACCTCGGCGCCGAGCTCGCGCAGCACGTGCGCGTGCTCGCGGAAGTCGCCCTGCAGGGCGAGGACGCCGACGCGGAGACCCTCCAGGGACTCCCGCGTCTCGCCCTCGCCTGCGACCGGCGCGCTCTCGCTACCAGCCACGCTCGGAGAGGCGGTGCGGCGCGGGCACGTCGGCGACGTTGATGCCGACCATCGCCTCGCCGAGACCGCGGGACGCCTCCGCGACGACCTTGGCGTCGTCGAAGAACGTCGTCGCCTTGACGATCGCGGCGGCGCGCTTCGCGGGCTCGCCCGACTTGAAGACGCCGGACCCGACGAACACGCCGTCGGCGCCGAGCTGCATCATCAGCGCGGCGTCGGCCGGGGTCGCGACGCCGCCGGCGGTGAAGAGCACGACCGGGAGCTTGCCGGTCTGCGCGATCTCGGCGACCAGCTCGTAGGGCGCCTGCAGCTCCTTGGCGGCGACGTAGAGCTCGTCCTTGGTCAGCGACTTCAGGCGGTTGACCTCGGAGGAGATCGTGCGGATGTGCTTGGTGGCCTCGGAGACGTCGCCGGTGCCGGCCTCGCCCTTCGAGCGGATCATCGCGGCGCCCTCGGTGATGCGGCGCAGGGCCTCGCCGAGGTTGGTCGCGCCGCAGACGAAGGGGACGGTGAAGTTCCACTTGTCGATGTGGTTCACGTAGTCGGCGGGCGAGAGGACCTCGGACTCGTCGATGTAGTCGACGCCGAGCTCCTGCAGGATCTGCGCCTCGACGAAGTGGCCGATGCGCGCCTTCGCCATCACGGGGATGGAGACGGCCGCGACGATCCCGTCGATCAGGTCGGGGTCGCTCATCCGCGCGACGCCGCCCTGCGAGCGGATGTCGGCGGGGACGCGCTCGAGCGCCATCACGGCGACGGCTCCGGCGTCCTCGGCGATGCGGGCCTGCTCCGCGTTGACGACGTCCATGATGACGCCGCCCTTGAGCATCTCGGCGAGCCCGCGCTTGACGCGGCTCGAGCCGAACTGCTCCGAGGCGGAGGAGGACGTGGGGGTGGTGTCGGTCATGTTCGCGAGTCCTGTTCTGTGCGGCGTCTTCCGCCGACGGCAGCGTCCAGTCTACGAGACGGGGCTGCTCGACATCGGCGCTGGACAAGCCGGGCGGGGCGGGTCTCGAGACGCCCCTGCGGGGCTACTCGACCAGCACGGTGCGCGGCCGCAGGGCTGCCGGCGAGGGCGGCCGCGGCGCGGCTGCTCGGCAGGCGCGGGGCGCGGCGGCGGGCTAGGGGCGCGGCCAGGCCGCGGCGATGCTCGTGCGGACGTCGCCGAGCAGCTGCGGCAGGGCCTTGGTGCGGGCGATGATGGGGAAGAAGTTGGCGTCCGTGGCCCAGCGCGGCACCACGTGCTGGTGCAGGTGGGCGGCGATGCCGGCGCCCGCGACGGCGCCCTGGTTCATCCCGAGGTTGAAGCCGTCGTTGTTCGAGACCTCGCGGATGACCCGCATGGCGGTCTGGGTGAGCGCGCCGATCTCGGCCACTTCCTCCGGAGTGGCCTCGTCGTACAGCGGGATGTGCCGGTACGGGCAGACCAGCAGGTGGCCCGAGTTGTACGGGAAGAGGTTCAGCAGGACGAAGGCGTGCTCGCCGCGCGCGACGATCAGCGCCTCCTCGTCGCTCAGCGTCGGCGCGACGCAGAACGGGCAGTCGTCGTCGCCGGGCTGGCCCTTCTGGATGTAGACCATCCGGTGCGGGGTCCACAGGCGCTGGAACTCGTCGGGCACGCCGGCGAGGTGCGCCGAGGACTCCGCGCCCTCGGGGACGGCGCCGTCGATCGGGTCGCCCATCCCTAGACCTGCGCCTTGGTCGCGATCGCCTCGCGGATCCGGGCGACGGCGTCGGCGACGGGGATGCCGTTCTCCTGGGTGCCGTCGCGGAAGCGGAAGCTGACCGCTCCGGCGTCGCGGTCCTTCTCGCCGACGATCAGCTGGAACGGGACCTTCTGCAGCGTCGCGTTGCGGATCTTCTTCTGCATCCGGTCGCTGGAGTAGTCGATCTCGGCGCGGACGCCGGCCTTCTTCAGCTGACCGACGACGTCCTCGAGGTAGGGCAGGTACTCGTCGGCGATCGGGATGCCGACCACCTGCACCGGCGAGAGCCAGACCGGGAAGGCACCGGCGTAGTGCTCGGTGAGGATCGCGAAGAAGCGCTCGATCGAGCCGAAGAGGGCCCGGTGGATCATCAGCGGGCGCTTCTTCGAGCCGTCGGACGCGGTGTACTCGAGCTCGAAGCGCTCGGGCTGGTTGAAGTCGAGCTGGATCGTCGACATCTGCCAGGTGCGGCCGATGGCGTCGCGGGCCTGGACCGAGATCTTCGGACCGTAGAACGCCGCTCCGCCCGGGTCGGGGACCAGCTCGAGGCCGGACTCGACGGCGACGGCGCGCAGCGACTCGATCGCCGACTCCCACTGCTCGGGGTCGCCGACGAACTTCGGGTTGCCCTCCTCGTTGGTGGAGAGCTCGAGGTAGAAGTCGTCGAGGCCGTAGTCGCGCAGCACCTGGAGCACGAACTCGAGGTTGCGGGTCAGCTCCGCCGACACGTCCTCCTGCGTCACGTAGATGTGCGCGTCGTCCTGGGTCAGTCCGCGGACGCGGGTGAGGCCCTGCAGGGTGCCGCTCTTCTCGTAGCGGTAGACCGTGCCGAACTCGGCCAGGCGCAGCGGCAGCTCGCGGTAGCTGCGCCCGCGCGAGCGGAAGATCAGGTTGTGGAAGGGGCAGTTCATGGGCTTGAGGTAGTAGTCCTGGCCCTGGCGGGTGACGGTGCCGTCCTCGTCCTGCAGCTCGTCGAGGTGCATCGGCGGGAACATGCCCTCCGCGTACCACTGCAGGTGGCCGCTGGTCATGAAGAGGTCGCCCTTGGTGATGTGCGGCGTGTAGACGAGCTCGTAGTCGTGCGCGAGCAGCTGCTCGCGCATGTACTGCTCGATCTCGTAGCGGATGATGCCGCCCTTGGGGTGGAAGACCGCGAGGCCGGAGCCGATCTCGTCCGGGAACGAGAAGAGGTCGAGCTCGTGGCCGAGCTTGCGGTGGTCGCGGCGGGCGGCCTCCTCGAGGCGGGCCTGGTGGGCGCGCAGCTCGTCCTTGGTCGGCCAGGCGGTGCCGTAGACGCGCTGCAGCTGCGGGTTCTTCTCCGAGCCGCGCCAGTAGGCCGCGGCGTTGCGGGTCAGCGCGTAGCCGTTGCCGATCATCCGGGTGTTGGGGAGGTGCGGACCGCGGCAGAGGTCCTTCCAGACCGTCTCGCCGGTGCGCGGGTCGACGTTGTCGTAGATGGTCAGCTCCGGGCCGCCGACCTCGACCGACTCGCCGTCGGCGCCCGCGCCCTTGAGGCCGATCAGCTCGAGCTTGTACGGCTCGGCCGCGAGCTCGGCGCGCGCCTCGTCCTCGGTGACGACGCGGCGGACGAAGCGCTGGCCCTGGCGGACGATGCGGTCCATCGCCTTCTCGAGCGCCTTCATCGCCTCCGGGGTGAAGGGCTCGGTCACGTCGAAGTCGTAGTAGAAGCCGTCGGTGACGGGCGGGCCGATGCCGAGCTTCGCGTCGGGGTTGCTCTGCTGGACGGCCTGCGCGAGCACGTGCGCCGCCGAGTGGCGGAGGATGCTCAGGCCGTCGGGCGAGGAGATCAGGACCGGCTCGATGCTGTCGCCGGGGACGACGTCGGCGGCCAGGTCCTTGAGCTCGCCGTTGACGCGGATCGCCACGACCGCTCGATCGCTGAAGTGCGTGAAGCCCGTGCCGGCCTCGGCGACGACGGTGGCGCCGGCGGCGGGACCGGACGATTCGGGGACGTTCGACGATTCGTTCGACACGCGCGGGTGCTCCTCTGGGGCTGGGACGACCCCTCGACTTTAGCCGTCGGCGCGACCGTCTCGGCGCGGCGACGCGGCCCGGGAGGTGACCTCCCGGACCGCGCGGGGACCCCGGCGCTCCGTCTCGATTCCTGGCGATCGGGGGCGCCGGTGCTCCCGTGACGCCGAGGCGCGACCCGATCGCGCACTCGACACCGCAACGATTCTAGGAGGGCCTTCGAGGGAGCTGAGCAGCGGGTCGAGGATCTCACCGGTGCAGCGACACCCTTACTGGGGCCACGCACCGGGTTGCTTCTCCCGCTATGTTCGGCTGAGAACCACCCGACCACCGGGACCGGCGACCGCACGAACCCTGTCGTGCACCGCCGCCCCGACGCGAAGCGCAGCCTCGATCGCCCTGCTCATCCTGGGAGCACGACGATCACAGCGGTGCCGACGTGGCGACGATGCAGTGCGGCCCCGAAACCGCGCTCGCCTCCGAGCCCGCCCTGCAGTACCCCCTTCCCCTGTAAACCCGAAATGCAGGTTGATCCCTTTGTATGCACCACTGGTGCGCGCTCTTTCCGGCGCGCCCTCACGGCTCCATCCCTCCTCGATCCGCTGTCGCCGCCCCCCGGCGACCCGGCATACGAGCGGTGGTGAGAGCAGGAGACGCTGGTGACCGCCGTCTCCGCCGCGGCCCGGTCCCTCCAGCGTGATCCGCGCGCCCTCGTCCTCGTCCCGGCCCCGCCGGCCGAGGCCTCGAGCTGGCGACGCCGCTTCTCGCGCAGGGTCCTGGCCGCGGACGTCCTCGTCGTGCTCGGTGCCGTCGCGCTCGCCGCAGGCCTGCGCTCGGCCACCGAGTCGCGACCCGCCGACCTCGTCGTCGCCGCCGTGCTGGCCGCGCTCTGGGTCTGCTCCGTCCTGCTCGCCCAGCGGCGCCTCGCGCACCGCATCGGAGCGGGAGCGGACGAGTTCCGCCGCCTGCTGTCGGCGACGGTCGCGACCTTCGGGCTCGCCTCGGTCGCCTCCGTCCTCACCCACGTCGATCTGCCCAGGGTGCTGGTGCTGATCGCCCTCCCCGTCGGACTCGGCGGGATGCTGGCGGCGCACGCCCTCAGCCGCGGGCACCTCGCCCGGGAGCGCCGCGCCGGTCGCGCCCTCTCGCGGGTGATCGTCGTCGGCGGCGTCCCCGACGTGACGCACATCGTCACGCAGATCGACCGCCGGCGCGGACGCGTCGAGTACGACGTCGTGGGCGTCGCGCTCTCGACCGACGGCTCCGAGCGGGGCAGCGCCGATCCGCGGCGCTCGATCACCGTCCGCGGACGCTCGATCCCGGTCGTCGGGGCGATCGACGCGATCGCCCAGGCGGTCGTCGAGCAGCGCGCCGACGCGGTCGTCGTCGCCGGGCAAGTGGACGGCGGCGACGCCTACCTCCGCCGGCTCTGCTGGGCACTCGAGCCCTTCGCGGTCGAGCTGGTGCTCGCACCGGGGCTCAGCAGCGTCGCCGGCCCGCGGATCCACTGGCGACCGGTGGACGGGCTCCCGCTGATGCGGGTCGAGCCGCCGCGCTACTCCGGACCGCGCCACGCGCTCAAGCGGGTGCTCGACGTGACGGTCTCCGCTCTCGCGCTCGTGGCGCTCTCGCCGCTCCTCGCCGTGCTCGCGGTGATGATCCGGCGCGACAGCACCGGGCCCGCGCTGTTCCGGCAGCAGCGGGTCGGCCGCGCCGGGCAGCTGTTCACCATGCTGAAGTTCCGCTCGATGAGCATCGATGCGGAATCGCGGCTGGCGGAGCTCAGCGCGGCGAACGAGGGCTCCGGACTGCTGTTCAAGCTGCGCGACGACCCGCGGGTGACACCGCTCGGCCGCGTGCTGCGGCGGTACTCGCTGGACGAGCTGCCGCAGTTCTGGAACGTGCTGCGCGGCAGCATGAGCCTGGTCGGGCCGCGCCCGCCGCTGCTGAGCGAGGTGGAGCGCTACGACGACGTCGTGAACCGCCGCCTCTACATCAAGCCCGGCATCACCGGGCTCTGGCAGACCGGCGGCCGCTCCGAGCTCGACTGGGAGGACGGGATCCGCCTCGACCTCTACTACGTCGAGAACTGGTCGCTGGCCGGCGACCTGCTCATCCTCTGGCGGACGCTGCGCGTGATGCTGCGCCCGGTCGGCGCGTACTGACGCACCGCCGCTCCCCTCCTCCCTCTCTCCCCCCTTCCGGCGCTCTCCACGCCGTCCCCTCCCCCGGCGCGCGCTGACGTGCCGTCCCCCTCCCTCGGCGCGCTCCGCTGCGCCGTCCCCCACCGTCCGTGCGCTCCTCCTCCCTGGTCGGAGAGCCCGGTCCCCCCGGCGTGCCCGCATGCCGCCCTCCTCACCCGAAGGAACCCGCCATGACCACCACCATCCCCTCCCGGAGGCTCCGCGTCGCGCTCGTCGGCGCCGGCTACTGGGGCCCGAACCTCGCCCGGAACTTCTCCGCCAGCGCCGACTGGGACCTGGTCGCGATCTGCGACCTCGACCCGGTCCGCGCGGAGGCCGTCGCCCGCGCCAACGGCTCCGTCCCGGTGCTGCGCTCGCTCTCGGACGTCCTCGACCTGCCCGGGCTCGACGCGATCGCCATCGCGACGCCGGCGCGGACCCACCACGCCATCGCCATGGCGGCGATCGCCGCGGGGCTGCACGTGCTCGTCGAGAAGCCGCTCGCCGACTCGAGCGTGCTCGGGATCGACATGGTGAACGCCGCCGAGCGCGCGGGCGTCGTGCTGATGGCCGACCACACCTACTGCTACACGCCGGCCGTGCTGAAGATGAAGGAGCTGATCGCCGCCGGCTCGCTCGGCGACGTGCTCTTCGTCGACGCGGTGCGGATCAACCTCGGGCTGATCCAGCCCGACGTCGACGTGTTCTGGGACCTCGCCCCGCACGACCTGTCGATCCTCGACTTCATCATCCCCGGGGGCCTGCGCCCCGGGAACGTCGCCGCCCAGGGCTCCGACCCGCTCGGCTCCGGCCGCGCCTGCGTCGGCTACCTGACCGTCCCGCTCGGCCAGGGCGCGATCGCCAACGTGCACGTGAACTGGCTCAGCCCGACCAAGATCCGCCGGATGGTGATCGGCGGCTCGCGGCGCACGCTGGTCTGGGACGACGTGAACCCGCAGCAGCGCCTCAGCGTCTTCGACCGCGGCGTCGACCTCGGCACCTCGCTCCGCGGCGGGACCTCCCGCCACGACGCGGCGATCTCCTACCGCCTCGGCGACACCTGGTCGCCCGCTCTGCCCGAGCGCGAGCCGCTCGCCGACATGGTCACGGAGTTCGCGACCTCGATCTCGGAGCGCCGCGCGCCCCGCACCGACGGCCGCGCCGCCCTGCGCGTCCTCAGCGTCCTGGAGCAGGTCAGCGACCGGCTGCTCGACGCCGGCCAGGTCAGCCGCACCACCGCTCCCGCGGTCCGCCTGGAGGAGGCGTCGTGGCTGAGCTGACCCCCTCCCCCGTCTCGCTCGAGGGCGCCGAGGTCCTGGTGACCGGCGGTGCCGGCACCATCGGCTCGACGATCGTCGACCGCCTCCTCGACACCGGCGTCGGCCGGGTCGACGTCCTCGACAACCTCGTCCGAGGGCGCCGGCAGAACCTCGAGCACGCGCTCCAGGACAGCCGTGTCCGGCTGATCGAGGGCGACATCCGCGACCGCTTGACGGTCGACTCGGTCGTCCGCGGCAAGGACGTCGTCTTCCACCAGGCGGCGATCCGCATCACGCAGTGCGCGGAGGACCCGCGCCTCGCTTTCGACGTCCTCGCGCAGGGCTCCTTTACCGTCTTCGAGGCGGCGGCGGCGCACGGCGTGGGCCGGGTGGTGGCCGCGTCCAGCGCCTCCGTCTATGGGCTCGCGACGCAGTTCCCCACCCCCGAGAGCAACAACCCCTACGCCAACGACACGATCTACGGCGCGGCCAAGGCCTTCTCGGAGGGCATGCTCACCAGCTTCGGCGCGATGAACGGGCTGCGCTCGACCGCGCTGCGCTACTTCAACGTCTACGGACCGCGGATGGACGTGCACGGCCTCTACACCGAGGTGCTCGTGCGCTGGATGGAGCGGATCGAGGCGGGCGTCCCGCCGCTGATCATGGGTGACGGTGCGCAGACGATGGACTTCGTGCACGTGGACGACGTCGCGCGCGCCAACGTGGTCGCGGCGACGGCGGGCCGCGACGGCGCGTTCAACATCGGCACCGGGGTCGAGACCAGCCTGCTGGAGCTCGCCAGGACGCTGCTGCACGTCATGGAGTCCGACCTCGACGTCGTCTTCGCGCCGGCGCGCTCGGTGAACGGCGTCACCCGGCGCCTGGCCGACACCCGGGCGGCACGCGACGAGCTGGGCTTCGTCACCGCGTACGACCTGGAGAGCGGTCTGCGCTCGCTGGTCGAGTGGTGGCGCGCCGAGCGGATGGACGCCCCCGTCCTGAGCGGAGCGACCCGATGAGCGCGGCGAGCACCGCGCCCGCGAGCACCGGCCGCATCGACGTGATGCGCCCCTGGCTGGGCACCGAGGAGAGCGACGCGCTCGCCGAGGTGATCGCCTCCGGCTGGATCGCGCAGGGCCCGCGGGTCGCGCGCTTCGAGGCCGCCTTCGCCGAGGCGATGGGCGTCGGCCACGCGGTCGCGCTGTCCAGCTGCACCACGGCCCTGCACCTCGGGCTCGTGGTCGGCGGCGTCGCGGCCGGGGACGACGTCGTGGTCCCCTCCTTCTCCTTCATCGCGACCGCCAACGCGGTCGTGCACGCCGGCGGCCGGCCCGTCTTCGCCGACGTCGACCCGGTCACGGGCAACGTCACCGCGGAGACGATCGCCGCGGCGCTGACCCCGGCCACCCGCGCGGTGATCGCGGTCGATCAGGGCGGCGTGCCCGTCGACCTCGAGCCGATCCGCGCGCTCTGCGACCCGCTCGGCGTCCTCGTGCTCGAGGACGCGGCCTGCGGCGCCGGCTCGCGGTACCACGGTCGCTCCGTCGGGGCCGGCGCGGCGCTGACGGCCTGGTCGTTCCACCCGCGGAAGCTCCTCACGACCGGTGAGGGCGGGATGCTCACGACGGACGACGCGGACCTCGCGGCCCGCGCCCGCCGCCTGCGCGAGCACTCGATGTCCGTCTCCGCGGCGGACCGGCACGGCAGCGTGCTCGCGGCGCCGGAGCACTACGACGAGGTCGGCTTCAACTTCCGGATGACCGATCTGCAGGCGGCCCTCGGCCTCGTGCAGCTCGGCCGGCTGCCGGCCCTGATCGAGCGCCGCCGGGCGCTCGCGGCCCGCTACGCGGCGGCTTTCGCCGACGTCCCGGGCCTGCGCACGGTGACGGACCCGGAGCACGGCACGAGCAACTTCCAGTCTTTCTGGATCGAGGTCGGCGACGACTACCCGCTCGAGCGCGACGGCCTGATGGCCGAGCTCGCCTCGCGCGACGTCTCGGCCCGCCGCGGCATCATGGCGGCCCACCGCCAGCCGCCGTACCGCGACCACCCGAACGCGGACCGACTGCCCGTCACCGAGCGCCTGACCGACCGGACGCTGATCCTGCCGCTCTTCCACGCCCTCACCGAGCAGGACCAGGACCGGGTGATCGAGGCCGTTCTGGCCCCGTCGCGCCTGGCCCGCGAGCACGAGACGGCGGTCCTCCGTGCGTGAGCTGATCCTGGTGGGCGCGAGCGGACTGGCGCGGGAGACCCTCGCCCTCCTCTCCGTGAGCGGCAGCCATCGCGTCATCGGCGTCGTCGACGACGGCGCCGCGCGCTGGGGCACCGAGATCTCGGGAGTCCCCGTGATCGGCGGCCTCGACGCGATCGCCGAGCACCCCCGCGCCGAGATCGCCGTCTGCGTCGGCCACGGCAGCGGCCGGGCGCGGATCGTCGACCGCCTCCGCGCGCTCGGCGTGCACGACCACCGCTACGCGCGGCTCGTGCACCCCGCCATCCACGTGCCCGACGACTGCCGGATCGGCGCGGGGAGCATCCTGCTCGCCGGCGTCGTGCTGACCGCCGATGTCGCGATCGGCCGGCACGTGGTGGCGATGCCCAACGTCACCCTCACCCACGGCGACCGCATCGGCTCGTTCGCCACCCTCTGCGCCGGGGTCACCCTCGGCGGCGGAGTGCGGGTGGGCGAGGAGGCGTACCTGGGCATGGGCGCCTCCGTCCGCGAGCGCTCGCGGATCGGCCGCCGGGCGACGCTCGGCATGGGCGCGGTGCTGCTGCGCGATCAGCCGGCCGGCGAGACCTGGCTCGGCGTCCCCGCCGGTCCGCGGATCGAGCCGGTCGCCGTCCGCCGCGCGGACAGCACCCTCGAGGGGGCGTCCGCATGAGCGCCGTCCGCGGGCACCGCTCGCCGGCGCTCCCTCTCGCGGGGCCCGCGCCCCTCGTCTCCGTCGTGATCGCCGCCGTCGACGGCGCCTCGCCGACGGCGGCGCTGGCGAGCGTGCTGGCGCAGCGCGGCGTCCGGCTGGACGTGGTCGTCGTGACGGACGCGGCGGTCGGCATCGCGGACGAGCGGGTGCGCGTGCTCGTCCCTCGTCCCGGGACCGGGACCCTCGCCGCGCGGAACGCGGGCCTCGCCGTCGTGCGCGGCGAGTCCGTGCTGGTGCTGCCGAGCACCGACGCGCTCACCGCCGGGGCCCTCGAGCGGGCAGCGGCGCTGCTGGCCGCGCACCCGTGGGTGGGCGCCGTGCACGGCGACGCCGAGATCTCGGTGCGGCCCGCCGCCGCGCCGTCCGGACGCCTCGACTGGACGCTCTGGAGCGGCGCCGACTGGATCGAGCGCATCAGCCGGAACGGCTCCGACCAGCTGGTCGACCACGCCGCCCTGGTCCGCCGCTCGATCGCCGACGCGCTGGGCGGCTACGCGGAGGACCTCCCCCGCACCGCCGACCTCGACTACGGGCTGCGGCTCGCGGCGCTCGGCGGGATCGGGCGCGTCAACGGGGCCGTCCAGACGCGCTGCCACCCGCAGCCGAGCACCGATCCGCTGGCGGAGCTGCGCGAGCGCCGCGGGACGATCGAGCACTTCTTCACCAGTGCCGGGCACGACTCCTCCGGCCGGCGGGCGCAGGGCGGCGATCGCCGCGCGAACGCCGGGCGCGCTCTCGCCCAGGAGGCGATGGGCTGGGCGCTGCGCAGTCGCGCCTCCGCCCGCCCGGAGGACCAGGCGGAGGGTGCCCGCTTCGCCTCGATCGCCGCCGAGTGCTGGCCGGCGGTCGTCGACACGGCCGAGTGGCGGCGCTTCGTCCGCGCCGGCGAGCGCGCGCGGAGGCCGCTCTCGTGACCGCCGTGCAGACCCCGCCCGTCGCGGCGGGCTCGAGTCGGATCGCCTCGGCGCTGGGCTGGAGCGCGCTCAGCACGATCGCGCTCCGGCTCGGCAGCCTGGCCCTGGGCGTCGTGCTGGCCCGGCTGCTCGCTCCCGAGGCGTTCGGCGTCTACGCGCTCGCGCTCACCGTGCAGTCGGTGCTGATGGCGCTGTCCGACTTCGGTCTCAGCACCGATCTGATCCGCTCGAGCGAGCCCGAGCGGCGCGCGCCGACCGTGGCCGTGCTCGGCCTGGTGCTCGGCGGGACTCTCGGCGCGGCGATGGCGGCCTCGGCGCCGATGATCGCCGCGGCGACGGGCTCGCCCGAGACGGCCGGCGTGCTCGCGGTCCTCGCGATCACCCTGCCGCTGGCCGGGGCCGGAGTGGTCCCCTACGCCGCGCTGCAGCGCCGCTTCGCCCAGCGGCCGCTCTTCGTGATCGCCGCCGTCGACTTCGTCGTCTCGACCGCGATCACCCTCGCGCTGCTCGCCGCCGGGACCGGGGTGCTGGCGCTCGCCGTCGGCCGCGTCGTCGCGCAGACCTGCACGATGGTGCTGCTCTTCGTCGCGGCCCGCGAGCGGCCCCGCCTCGGCTGGGACCGCTCGATCGCCCCCTCCGCGCTGCGCTTCGGCCTGCCGGTGGCGATCGCGAACCTGATCTCGTGGGGCGTGCTCGGCACCGACAAGGTGGTGATCGCCGGGCTGATCGACCCGGTCGCGCTGGGCTACTACGTCCTCGCCTTCAACATCTCGACCTGGCCGATGACCGCGGTGGGACAGGTCGTCCGCTCGGTCGCGCTGCCCGCGTTCTCCCGAGCGCACGAGGACGGCCGCCCGCTGCCCGTCGCCGCGGCGACCGGGCTGACCTGGGCGCTCGCCGCTCCGCTCGGCGCACTGCTCGCCGCCCTGGCCGCGCCGCTGGTGCACGTCGTCTACGGCGAGCGCTGGGCTCCCGCCGCGGCGGCACTGGGGCTGCTCGGCGTCGTCGGCGCGCTGCGGGTGGTGGCCGATCTCTTCAGCTCGGCGGCGCTCGCGAAGGGCGGCTCCGGTCGCGTCGCGATCGTGCAGGGCGTCTGGTTCGCGGCGCTGACGCTCGCGCTCGTGCCCGCGGTGCTCGGCGGCGGCTTCGTCGGCGCGGCCTGGGCGCAGATCGGGGTGGCCGCGCTCGTGGTCGGTCCCGTCTTCGCCTGGCTGCTGCGCTCGATCGACGTCGACCTGCGCGCCGTCGGCCGCTCCCTGCTGCCGCCGGCGCTCGCCGCGGCGGCCGCCGCCGGTGCCGCGCTGCTCGTCCCGCTCGGCCTCGCGGCCGTCGGCCTGGATGCCGACTGGCTCGCCCTGCTCCTGGGCGGCGCGACCGGCGGCCTGCTCTACCTCCTCCTCCTGCGGACCTGGCTGCTGCGCCGGGTCCGCGAGCTCACCTCCGACCGAAGGAACGCCTCATGACCACCGAGCCGATCGTCCCGCTCGCCGATCTGCACCTCCAGCACCTCGTCGTCGCCGACGTGATCCGGGAGGGCTTCGACCGCGTGCTCGCGGACTCGTCGTTCGTCCGCGGGCCGGACGTGTCCCGCTTCGAGGAGGAGTTCGCGGCCTACTGCGACGTGCGCCACACGATCGGCGTGGGCAACGGGACGGACGCGCTCGAGCTCGCCCTCCTGGCTCTCGACCTCGCGCCCGGCGACGAGGTGCTCGTGCCCGCGAACACCTTCGTGGCGACCGCCGAGGCCGTCGTCCGCGCCGGTGCGCGGCCGGTGTTCGTCGACTGCGACGACGACTACCTGATCGACGTCGACTCCGCGGCCCAGGCGCTCACCCCGCGCACCCGCGCCGTGATGGCCGTGCACCTCTACGGGCAGTGCGCTCCCGTCGAGCAGCTCGCGGCGGCGCTCGGAGACGGCGTGCGGATCGTCGAGGACGCCGCCCAGGCGCAGGGCGCCCGGCGCTTCGGCGCCCGCGCGGGCTCGCTCGGCGCCATCGCCGGCACCAGCTTCTACCCGGGCAAGAACCTCGGCGCCTACGGCGACGCGGGCGGAGTGATGACCGACGACGACGAGCTCGCCGCGGCCGTCCGCCGGCTGGGCAACCACGGCGGTCTCAGCGCCTACCGGCACGACGTCGTCGGCACCAACTCGCGGCTCGACTCGCTGCAGGCGGTCGTGCTGAGCGCGAAGCTCGCGCACCTGGACGAGTGGAACCAGCAGCGCCGCGACGCCGCCGCGCGCTACGGCGAGCTGCTCGACGGCGTGGACGGGCTCGTCCTCCCCCGCACCGCACCGGGCAACGAGCACGTGCACCACCTCTACGTCGTGCGCACGCCGGAGCGGGAGCGGCTGCGCATCGCGCTCGCTGAGGCGGGCGTCGCGACGGGCGTGCACTACCCGACGCCGGTGCACCTGCTGGCTCCGTTCCTCCCCGCCTCCGGCCGCCCGCGCTCGCTGCCGCGCGCCGAGGCGTTCGCCGGTCAGCTGCTGACCCTGCCGCTGTTCCCGGGGATCACCGCGGCTCAGCAGGAGTACGTGGCGGAGTCGCTGATCGCCGTGCTGCGGAGCACGACCTCCGCCGCCCCGAGCCCGGCGGGGGTGCTGTCGTGACGACCGCCGTCGCCGCGGAGACTCGACGCGGTCGCACGGTGCCGGTCGAGGACGTCGACACCTCCGACGCCACCGTCTCGGTCCTCATTCCGCTGCACGACTACGCGCAGTTCCTGCCCGCGGCCGCGGCGAGCGCCCTCGGCCAGACGGGCGTCCGCGTGCAGCTGGTGATCGTCGACGACCGCTCCACCGACGACTCGCTCGCGGTCGCGCGCGCCATCGCCGCCGGCGACGACCGCGTGCTGGTGCTGGCGAACCCGCGGAACCTCGGGCCCGTCGGCAGCGTGCTCGCCGCGCTCGCCGTCGCGACCGGCGAGTTCTCCTGGTACCTCGACGCCGACGACGTGATCGCGCCGGGCGCTCTGGCTCGCGCGGTCGCCGTCGCGCGCGCGCACCCCTCGGTGGGACTGGTCTACGGCCACCCCGTGCACTTCCCCGACGGCAGCGTGCTGCCCGTGGCCCGGACCACGCCGACCTCCTGGCTGCTCTGGTCCGGCGGTGACTGGCTGCACGAGCGCTGCCGCACCGGGCTCAACGTGATCACCTCGCCCGAGGTGCTCGTGCGCCGCTCCGTCCTCGACCGGGTCGGCTGGCCCCGGCCGCTGCCGCACACCTACGACATGGAGCTCTGGCTGCGCCTCTCCGCCGCGTCCGACGTCGCCTACATCCAGGGCGTCGACCAGGCGTGGCACCGCGAGCACGCCGGCAGCCGCTCGGACACCGTGACCCCGCTGCACGACCTCCGCGAGCGCCTGCTCGCCTTCGAGACCTTCTTCGCCGATCCCGGCGGACCGCTCGAGCGGCGCGCCGAGCTCGAGCACCTCGCCCGCCGCGCTCTCGCCCGCGACGCCCTCGTGAAGGGTGCCCAGCGCTTCGACAGCGGCGGCTCCGAGACGACCGAGCTCGAGGCGCACCTCGGCTTCGCGCACGCGGTCTACCGCGACGCGGCCCGGCTGCCCGAGTGGGAGCGCCTGCAGTCCCGCCTGCTGAGCGCGCCGAGCGACCGGTTCGCCCCGCGCTTCCTCGCGGAGCGCGTGCTGCGGCGCCTGCGCACCGACCGGTCCTGGCGCCGCTGGCACCGCGAGGGGAGCTTCTGATGCGCCCCTCCCGCGTCCCCGGCGAACTCGTCCGGCGCCTGCGCACCACCGGCGGCCGCGATCTGCTGCAGCGCGCCGTCCGCTCGCTCGGCGACCGCGTCGGCGTCCGCGAGCTCGACATGCCGCTGCTCCCCGGCGACATCGCCGACTCCGGCCTGCTCCACCTGCCCGCCGCCCCTGCCCGCGCCGAGGGCCCCGCAGCGATCGGCTGGATCTGCACGCCGCCGGACCGCGGCTCCGGCGGCCACACCACCCTGTTCCGGATGGTGCAGGGCCTGGTCGAGCGCGGCCACCGCTGCACCCTGTTCCTCTACGACCGGCACGGCGCCGACTTCGAGACGCGCGCCGCGATCATCCGCGCCGGCTGGCCATGGCTCGACGTCGACATCCGCAGCGTCGACGACGGCGTCACCGGCGTCGACGCCGCGGTCGCGACCTCCTGGGAGACGGCGCACGTGCTCGCCACCCGCGGCACGGCGCCGATGGCGCGGCTGTACTTCGTGCAGGACTACGAGCCGTTCTTCCACCCTCGCGGCACCCTCGCCGCCCTGGCGGAGGACAGCTACCGGTTCGGCTTCCGCACCATCGCCCTCGGCGAGATGGTGCGCTCGCACCTCGACGCGCTCGGCGTCGAGAGCGAGACCGCCCCGTTCGGCTGCGACACCGCGACCTACACGCTCGAGAACCCCGAGGGCGAGCGCTCGGGCGTCGTCTTCTACGCCAAGCCCGCGGCCGACCGCCGCGGCTACCTCCTCGGCCGGAAGGCGCTCGCGCTCTTCCACGCCGAGCATCCGGAGGTGCCGATCCACGTCTACGGCACGGCACCCGGAGCGTGGGACGTGCCGGTGATCGAGCACGGCACCCTCGCGCCGCGCGAGCTCGCCGCGCTCTACAACCGCTGCTCGGCCGGCATCGCGCTCTCCTTCACCAACATCTCGCTGGTGGCGGAGGAGCTGCTCGCCTGCGGCGCCGTCGCCGTGGTCAACGACGCCGTCGACGCCCGTGCCGACCTGCCGCACCCCGGCGCCAGCTGGGCCCGGCCGACCCCGGCGGGCATCGCGGAGGCGCTCGGCCACGCGGTCGCGGTCGGCCGCCCCGGCCGCGAGGTCGCCGCCGGCGTCCGGCACGGCTGGGGCGTCGCCCAGGAGGTCGTCGAGCGCGTCGTGCTCGACGAGCTCGCCCGGACCACCCTCGCCGCCCCCGCACTCGTCCCCACCCTCGCCCCCGCTCGATCGGAGAGCTGACTCATGACCCTCGACACCCACCGCCGGGTCGTCCTCGGCGGCAGCCCCGTCGATCTCGCCCGGCACGAGGAGGCGGTCCGCACCATCGCGGACCGCGCCGCCGCCGCGCACGACGCACCGCTCGGCGTCCTCTCCGTCAACGTCGACCACGTGAACCACTTCGGCCACGGCGGCCGCTGGCAGCACGTGCTCGAGCGCCGCGCCCTGCCGGTCGCCGAGGCGCCGACCCTCGTCCTCGTCCCGGTGGCCGAGGGCGAGACGGAGTGGACCGCCGCGCCCGCGGACGCTCCGGCCCGCCCCGTCGAGTGGCTCTCCCTGATCGACGGCAGCCCGATCGCCAAGCAGGCCGAGCGCCTGACCGGCGAGTCGTGGCCGCGCCTGGCCGGCAGCGACCTGATCGGCCCGCTGCTGGACCGCGCCGCGACCGACGGCGTCCGCGTCGGCGTCCTCGGCGGCTCCGCGGCCGCGCAGTCCCGGCTGCGCGCGCGCCTGGCCGAGGAGCGCCCCGACCTGGTGATGGCCGGTCTCTGGTCGCCCTCCCGCGAGGAGCTCGCCGACCCCGCCGCCAACGCGGCGCTCGTCGAGTCGATCCGCGGCGCGCGGGTCGATCTGCTCATCGTCGGACTCGGCAAGCCCCGCCAGGAGCTCTGGATCGACGAGCACGGCCCCCGCACCGGCGCGCACGTGCTGCTGGCCTTCGGCGCGGCCGTCGACTTCCTCGGCGGCTCCGTCCGACGGGCGCCGCAGTGGGTCGCCGACCGCGGGGTGGAGTGGCTGTGGCGCCTCGCGCTCGAGCCGCGCCGCCTCGCCCGCCGCTACCTCGTCGAGGGTCCGCTCGCCTACGGTCGCCTCCGCCTGCACAGCTCGACCGCCCCGCAGCGCGGCCCCGGCCTCCGGAGCACCCCGCACCTCACCGTGCTGCCCACGATCGAGCCCGGCGCGCGCGGTGGCTTCGCCGGCCCCGGCGAGCACGCCGACGTGGCCGCCCTCGTCGTCAGCTACCGCTCGGCCGCGACGCTGGAGCGACTGCTGACCAGCTTGCGCGCGGAGGCCGCCGCCGGTGTCCGGCTGCGCGTGGTCGTGGTCGACAACGCCTCCGACGACGGCTCGCTCGCCCTCGCCGCCGCGCACCCCGACGTCGTCGCCGTCGACGCGGGCGCCAACGTCGGCTACGCCGCCGCCGTCAACATCGCCCGGCGGCACGCGGGCGACGCCGGCGCGCTGCTCGTGCTCAACCCCGACCTGGTCGTGCTGCCCGGCGCCGTCTCGGCGCTACTCGAGCGGAGGGACTCCTCCTCGGCCGGCATCGTCGTGCCGCTCCTGCGCGACGCCGAGGGTGCCCCGTCGCGCTCGCTGCGCCGCGAGCCGACCCGGCTGCGCGCCCTGGGCGACGCGCTGCTGGGCGACCGGATGCTCGACCGCCCCGCCTTCTCCAGCGAGACCGACAGCTATCCGGAGAGCTACCGGCACGCCCACCGGATCGACTGGGCGACGGGCGCTGCGATGCTGATCGACGCCCTGGTCGCGGCGCGCCTGGGCGACTGGGACGAGCGGTTCTTCCTCTACTCCGAGGAGACGGACTACTTCCGCCGGGCCCGCGAGCTCGGCGTCGAGGTGTGGTTCGAGCCGGCCGCGCAGGTCGTGCACGACGGCGGCGGCTCCGGCTCGTCCAGCGCGCTCGCGGCGCTGCTCGCCGTCAACCGGGTGCGCTACGTGCAGAAGTTCCACGGCACGCTCTACTCGAGCACCTTCCGCCTCGTCGTGCTGGCGGCGGAGTCGGCCCGCAGCCTCCTCCCCGGCGACCGCGGCCGCGCGCACCGGCACGCGGCCCTCGCGCTCGCCGTCGGCGCCCGGCTGGCCTCGCTCCCCTCCGGCGCGCCGGCCCAGCCGCTCACCCCGACGCATCCCAGCGGCTCGGTCGTCGTCCCCGCGCACGACGAGGAGTCGGTGATCGCCCGCACCCTGGCGCCGCTCGCCGCCGCCGCCGCGAGCGGCGCCCTCGAGGTGATCGTGGTCTGCAACGCCTGCAGCGACCGCACCGCCGAGATCGCGCGGAGCTTCGCCGGCGTCACCGTGGTCGAGATCGCCGAGGCGTCCAAGACCGCGGCCCTCAACGCGGGCGACGCCGCGGCCGCCACTTGGCCGCGCCTCTACCTCGACGCCGACGTCGGCGTCACCGCGGACGCGGTCTGGAACGTCTTCGACGCCGTCACCCGCGGCGGGCTGCTCGCCGCCCGGCCGACCGCGGTCTACGACGCCACCGGCGCGGACCCGCTGGTGCGCGCCTACTACCGCGCCCGGTCGCGCACCCCCTCGCTCCACACCGCGCTCTGGGGCGCCGGCGGCTACGCGGTCAGCGGCTCGGGCCACGACCGGATCGGGACCTTCCCCGCGCTGATCGCCGACGACGAGTTCGTCGACGGCCGCTTCTCCGTCACCGAGCGCGCCGTCGTCGCCACCGCCCCCGCGGTGGTGCAGGTGCCCCGGAGCGCCGCGAGCCTGCTCGGCGTCCTCCGCCGCACCCAGCGCGGCAGCGCGCAGCTGGCAGCGTCCACCCCCGACGGCGAGCGCCGCTCGAGCCGCACGGCCGTGCAGGTGCTGCGCGCCGTCCAGGGCCCGCTCGAGCTCGCCGACGCGGCCGTCTACCTCTGCTTCGCCCTCGCCAGCCGGCTGCCCCGCAGCGGATCGGCGGCCTGGACCCGCGACGAGACCACGCGCCGGCCGGCCTCCGCCCCGCGGTCGGGGGTCTGAGCCGTGGCCCTCCCCCTCGAGCGGACCGGACCCCCGGCGCTGCTGCGCCTGGTCGCCTACGCGCTGTTCCTCTTCCCGGCGGATCAGGTCCTGGCTCCCCTGGGTGCGTCCGGCTCCGTCGCGATGGTGCTCGCGCTGCTGCTCACCGGCGCGTGGGCGGCGTCGGCGCTGCTGGGGCTGCACGACCCGATCCCGCTGCGCCACCCGGGGCGGGCCGCGCTCACGCTGCTGCTGCTGGTGAGCATCGCGTCCTACGTCCGCTACACCGTCAACGACACCGTCCCGCGCACCGGCGAGGGCCAGCTCAGCGCCGACCGCTGGCTGCTGCTGCTGCTCGCCTCCGCCGGGATCGCCCTGGTCACCACGCAGAGCGTGCGGACCCTCGAGGACGCACGGGTACTGCTCGGCTCGCTGGTCAACGCGGCGTCGCTCTGCGCGATCGTGGCGATCGTCCAGTTCACCACCCACGTGGACCCGGTCGAGTGGATCCGGAGCGTCATGGTCGGCTTCGTCGACAACGGCGGCAGCACACCGTTCCAGGACCGCGACGGGCTCACCCGGGTGGCGGGCACCACCTTCCACCCGATCGAGCTCGCGGTCGTCTCCGCGATGCTGCTCCCCCTCGCGATCTGGCGGCTGCTGTACGACCGGACGAGCCCGCGGTTCCTCCGCGCCGCCTCCTGCGTGCTGCTGGTGGTCGCCCTGGCGCTGACGGTCTCGCGCTCGGGAGTGCTCTCGCTGGTGGTGGGCCTCGCGGTCTGCGCGGTCTTCCTGCCCGCGTACGCGCGGAGGTGGGGCTACGTCGTCGCTCCCGTCGCCGTCGCGGCGTTCTTCGTGACCACCCCGGGCCTGCTCGGCACCCTCACCGGCTCGATCGGCGCGGGCACGAGCGACTCCTCGATCACCAATCGCCTCGACAACTACCCCCGTGTGGCGGCCCTCGTCGCGCACCAGCCGCTCCTCGGCACCGGCCCGGGCACCTACCTCCCGGACAGCGCCCTGCTCATCCTCGACAACCAGTACCTCGGCGCCGCCATCACGCTCGGCCTCCTCGGCGCCGCCGCGGTGCTCGCCTACTTCGGCGTCCCGGCCCTCTTCGGGCTGATCGCCGCCCAGGTCGCCCGCGATCCGCGCCTGCGCGCGCTGACCGGGAGCGTCGCCGCCTCCGCGACCGTCGCGGCGGTCGCCTCCGCCACCTTCGACTCACTGGGCTTCCCGGTGTTCGCCCTGCTGTTCCCGTTCGTGCTCGGCCTGTCCGGGAGCTGCTGGCTCCTGGTCCGCGCCGAGCTCGGACTCCCCTCCGCCGTGAGCACGGACGCCTCCGTCCCCGCCCGCGGCGCGATCGACCACGTCCCAGAAAGGCTGTCCTGATGGACCCCGTCTCCGTTCTCCGCACCCTCTGGCGCCACCGGCTCCTCGCCGGCGTCGTCCTCGCGCTCACCGTCGCCGCGATGGCCTACGTCCTCGTGCTCTCCCCGCGCACCTACGCCTCGACCGCGACCTACGCGCTCGTCAACCCGAAGCTGCCCAGCACGGCGGAGCTCGAGGCCGACCCGGCGCTCGCCGCGCTGAACTCCGACAACCCGTACCTGCGCTCCTCGGACAACTCGCTCGCCGCGCAGGTGCTGGTCACCGTCCTCAACGGGGACGAGACGGCCGAGGCGCTCGCCGCCCAGAGGCTGAGCACCCAGTTCGCGGTCGAGCGCTCGGCCTGGTCCGGCCAGGGGCTGCTGCTGAGCGTGACCGCGGACGCGCCGACGGCCGACGGCTCGCTCGCCACGACGACCGCGCTCGGCGACCGGCTCGTCGACACGCTGCGCAGCATGCAGACCATCAACGGCGCCGACGACCGCTACCTCTTCACCGCACTCGAGGTGCAGACGCCCGGCAAGGCGGTCGAGCAGGTCTCCGACCGGCTCCGCGCGATGATCATGGTCGCCGTCGGCGGCGTCGTGCTGCTGTTCGGAGCGATCTCGATCGCCCGTGCGATCGAGGGCCGGCGCGAGCGGAAGGGAGCGGCATCGAGCGGCGCGGCACCGGCCCGGACGGTCCCCGCGGCCCGTCTCCCGATCGCGGCCGGCAGCACGGCCGCGAGCGCGACGACCGATGCGCGGGACGCGCCGCCGGCCTTCCACGCCTCGGCACCCGCCGTCCACGGCGCTCCGCCCGCCCTGGTCCGCCACCGCACGCCCGTCCCCGAGCGGAGCGGGCTCACGACGCACCGGAGCTGAGCCCGGCGCGGCACCGGGGGCGACGCCGCGGGGCCGGCGATCAGATCCGGCTGAGCACCCCGTCGCGCTCGACGTACTCCTCCGCGGTCTCCGGGCAGCGCCACAGCGCGCCGCCCGCGCCGTCGCCGGCCGCCTCGAGCCGCGCCCCGGCCCGGCCGACCCAGCCGACCCGCCGGGCGGGCACGCCGACCACGAGGGCGAAAGCCGGAACGTCGGCCGCGACCACGGCCCCGGCGGCGACCATCGCCCAGGCGCCGATCCGCACCGGAGCGACGCAGACGGCGCGGGCGCCGATCGCGGCGCCGTCCTCGACCACGACGCCGACGGCGTGCCAGTCGTTCGCCGATTTCAGCGCACCGTCCGGAGTCACGGCGCGCGGCCGCAGATCGTTCGTGAAGACGACGGCCGGGCCGACGAAGACGCCGTCGCCGAGCACGGCCGGCTCGTAGACGAGCGCGTGGTTCTGGATCTTGCAGCGGTCGCCGACCACGACGCCCGGGCCGAGGTAGGCGCCCCGGCCGATCACGCAGTCGCGGCCCACCCGCGCCTGCTCGCGCACCTGCGCGAGGTGCCAGACGAGCGTGCCGTCGCCGATCCGGGCCCGCGGATCGACGTCCGCGGAGGCCTCGATCCGCGGCGGCCGCAGCGAGCGCCCGAAGCAGACCGAGTGCTCCGAGCCGAGGTACGAGCCGAACAGCGGGATCGGCGCGTAGCCCTGCCGCGTGTAGAACCGGATCGCGTCCGGCTGCAGCGTGCCCGTCTCCAGCACCAGGCGGACCGCCCCCCGCTCGCGGGCCTTGCCCTCCAGCGCGGCGAGCACGGCCGCGGCGACTCCGGAGCCGCGAGCGGACCGATCGACGAACATCCGCTTCACCTCGACGACGTCCGGCCCGAGCACCGATTCGGGCAGCGGCCGCAGCCCGCCGCAGGCCAGCGCGGCGCCGCCCTCGTCGACGGCGACGAGGAACACGGGCACGTCGTCGGCGGACGGCGGCGTCCCCGGCTCGTGGTCGTCCGAGCCGTAGCGCTCGTCCAGCTCGACCCGCTGCGCCGACCGCAGGCTCTCGGCCCGGGGGTCCGCCCACTCGACCTCGACGATGCTCCAGCCCATGGCTCCTCCTCCGGCGACCGCGCGGCGAGCCCGCTCGACGGGTCCATCCTGCCCTGCGCCGCGGTCCAGCACGCCGCGGCGACCCACGGGACCGCGCCCCCGGTCTCGCCGCCCCGCCGCACTGCTCCTTCCCGCCGCCCTAGAATCGGCCCATGCCCGACGACTCCGCCTCTCTTCCCGCGCCCGGCTGGTACCCGCACCCCGCCGACCTCGGCGCCGAGCTCTACTGGGACGGAGCGGCCTGGACGGATCGCTCGCGCCCCGCCGCGCCGCCCGCTCCCGCCTACGGCACGCCCGAGCAGCCGGGAGCGCCCGGCTCCGGCGCCCCCGGGTACGGCGCCGCCCCTCAGTACCCGGTCACCCCGGCCTCCGGCCCCGCACCCGGCTACGGCCCGGCCGCCGGCTACGGAGCGGCTCCCGGCTACGGCGCCGCCCCCTCGCGCCGCAACTCCCTGGCCATCGCGAGCCTCGTCCTCGGCATCGCCAGCATCCTGATCAACCCGTTGCTCGTCCCGTCGATCCTCGCGATCGTCTTCGGCATCCGCGGCCGGGCCGCCTCCGCGCAGCTCGGCGGCCGCGGCTTCGCCACCGCGGGCCTGATCACCGGTGTCATCGGCATCGTCTTCGGAGTGCTGTCCTTCCTGGCACGCGCCGCCGGGCTCTCCAGCTGACCGGCGTGACGAGGCGGAGCGCCCCCTGGCTCTTCGTCGTCGCCGTCGCCCTGGTCGCGCTGGTGCTGCGCGGCCCGATCGTCGCCGTCGCTCCGGTGATCGACGCGATCCGCGGCGATCTCGCGCTCTCCTCCGGCCAGGCCGGCGTGCTGACCAGCATCCCGGTGCTCTGCTTCGCCCTGGCGACACCGCTGGCCCTGCTCGTGATCCGCCGGGTCGGGCCGGACGCCGCGGTGACCGTCACCGTGCTCGGCGTCGCCCTCGGCACGATCCTGCGCTCGGCCGGCGACGTCGTCTCCGTCGTCGCCGGCACGATCCTCATCGGCGTCTTCATCACCATCGGCAACGTCGTCGTCCCCGTCGTCATCCGCCGCGACGTCGTGCCCGAGCGCGTCGACCTCACGACCGGCGTCTACACCGCGGCGCTCAACATCGGCTCGACCATCACCTCGCTCGGCACCGCGCCGCTCGCCCTCGTGCTCGGCTGGCGCGGCGCACTGCTCGCCTGGCTGGTGCTCAACGTCCTGGGTGTCGCGGGCTGGCTGCTCGCCCGCGGACCCGCGCGGGCTCTCCGCCCCGCCCCTCGCCCGCCGGCCGCGCGCGGACCGCAGGAGCCGGCACCGCGGATCTGGCGCAGCGCCACCGTGCTCGCGCTCGCGGTCTGCTTCGCCAGCCAGGCCTTCTCCTACTACGGCGTCACCGCCTGGCTCCCCTCGCTGCTCGTCGACCGCAACGGCTTCTCGATCGAGGCGGCCGGAGCGAGCTCCTCCGTCTTCCAGATCGCCGCGATCATCGGCGCGATCGGGGTCCCGCTGGTGGTGCGCCGGCTCCGGCCGCTCGGCAGCATCGTCCTCATCGGCGTGCTCTGGTGCACCGTCCCGCTCGGCCTGCTGCTCGCCCCGCAGCTCTGGGCGCTGTGGTGCCTGCTCGGCGGCGCGGCGCAGGGCGGCGGCATCACCGTCGTCTTCGTCCTGCTCGTGCGCCTCTCCCGCTCCGACCGGCACGCCTCGCGGCTCTCCGCCACCGTGCAGGGCCTCGGCTACGCCGTCGCGGCCACCGCCCCGACCGTGGTCGGTCTCGCGCACGACGTCAGCGGCGGCTGGGACGCCCCGCTGCTGATCGTGCTCACCGCCACCTGCTCCTTCCTCGCCTTCGGGATCCTCGCCGCGAGCCGTCAGGGCCGCACGGTCTGAGAGACGCGCGGAGCGGTCCGCCTGAGAGCGCTCCCCACCCGGATCGGGCGACGCGGCGTCAAGGGGCCACCGTCAGCCCGCCGGGGGCAATAGCGTGGCGGCATGGCCGAGAAGAGCACGACCCGTGAGAAGACCGCGCCCGAGCCCGACGACGCGCGCAAGCCCGACGACGTCACCGACATCAGCAAGCGCTCCTGGCTCTACGTCCTGAGGAAGACCGGGCGCGAGTTCGGCGCCGACCAGTGCACCGACCTCGCCGCGGCCCTGACCTACTACGCCGTGCTGGCGCTGTTCCCGGCGCTGCTGGCGATCGTCTCCGTCCTCGGCCTCTTCGGCCAGGCGCAGGCGACCACGCAGACCGTGCTCGACCTGGTCGGCAACCTCGCCTCCGCCGAGGTCGTCGACCTGCTGCGCGACCCGATCCAGTCGCTGGTGAACTCCCCGGCCGCCGGCGTCGCCTTCGTCACCGGTCTGCTCGGCGCGCTCTGGTCGGCCTCCGGCTACGTCGGCGCCTTCGGCCGCGCGATGAACCGCGTCTACGAGATCGACGAGGGCCGCCCGTTCTGGAAGCTGCGCCCGACCATGCTCGGCGTCACCGTCGTCACCGTGATTCTCATCGTGGTCGCCGCGCTCATCCTGGTGCTGAGCGGCCCGGTCGCCTCCGCCGTCGGCGACGTCGTCGGTCTCGGCCCCGCCGCGCTGTCGGTCTGGAACATCGTCAAGTGGCCGGTGCTCGTGATCATCGCGGTGCTGACCATCGCGATCCTCTACTACTGGGCGCCGAACATCCGCCAGCCGAAGTTCCGCTGGATCAGCGTCGGCTCGATCCTCGCGCTCGCGATCTGGCTGCTCGCCTCGGTCGGTTTCGCGTTCTACGTCGCCAACTTCTCCAACTACAACAAGACCTACGGCTCGCTCGGTGGCGTCATCGTCTTCCTGCTCTGGATCTGGATCACCAACATCGCCCTGCTCTTCGGCGCCGAGTTCGACGCCGAGCTCGAGCGCGGCCGCGAGCTCCAGGCCGGCATCGAGGCGGAGGAGACCATCCAGCTGCCCCCGCGCGACACGGCCGCGAGCGAGAAGAAGGCCGCGGTGCACGAGAAGGACGTCCGCGACGGCCGCTGGCTGCGCCTCTCCAGCGAGAACCGCGGCCAGAAGGGCCCGTCGCAGGACGACGAGGCCGCGAAGGACACCGAGAAGGCGTCCGCGAAGGACTGACGCGGGATGAGGACGCGCGGCGCCCCATCACTCGGGTCGAGTAGCCCCGCACGGGCGTCTCAAGCTCATGCCGGTCGCGTAGCCCCGCAGGGGCGTATCGAGACCCGACGTCCTCAGCAGGGCGGGCTTGCAGCCTCCTCCTCCGACGCTGGTGGATCTCGATACGCCCCCTCGGCGGGCTCCGCGATCAGCACGGGTGCCCGCCGAGGTCCTGAGCAGCCGGCGCAGTCCGACCCCGTGCGGCACACGGGTCAGGACTCGAGACCCCAGAGCTCCCGGTAGTACAGCGCCCGCTCCTCGTCGGGCTCGACCCCGTACTCCCGCAGCAGGAGCGGCGCCCAGCCGTCGCCGCAGTTCCAGCCGAGGCTGACCGCCGCGACCGCGAGGTCCGCCCAGCGGTCGCCCACGCCGAGGTCGCCCACGTCGACGGAGGCGCACCAGCGTCCGTCGGCGCCGATCAGCGTGTTCGGCGCGCAGGCGTCCCCGTGCACGACGACGGGCTCGTCCAGCGCCGGCGCCGCGCCGAGCGCCGCGGGACGCCGGTCGAACCAGGAGTCGCCACGCAGCGCCGCGGGCACCTCGGCGACAGGCAGCGCGTGCACCGCCCGCAGTCCCGCCGCGATCGCCCGCACCGCGGCCTCCGGCCGCACGGTCCACTCGGGAGCGACGGCGCTCGCACCGTCGAGCGGTGCCGTCAGCAGCCACTGGGCCTCGGCGTCCTCACCGCGCTCGAGGATCCGCGGCGCCGGGTGCCGCCCGGCCAGCCACTCCAGCCGCACCGCCTCCCGCCCGAGGTCGACACCGCTCGCTCGCGGATTCCACTTCAGATACCCGTCCCGCACCCGGAACGTCAGCCCGTCCAGCTGGTTCCGCCACACCAGCTCCGGCGCGACTCCCCCGTTGAGCGCCACCGCCACCTCGGGGACCCGCACCCCGACCATCGACGTCTGCCTGCTCAGATCCAGCCCACTCACCCCTCCACCCTCCCGCGAGACGCCACTTGTGCACGCTCTCCTCGGCGTGTCGCGTGCACAGGTGGCATCTCGCGGACCGTCAGCGCAGGTAGCGGAGGAGGAGGGTGTCGCCGGCGACGAGCACGTGAGCGAGGCGCATGTCGCGCGGCGTCGCAGCGCCGCGGGCGATGCGGCCGGCGTCACCCGACTCGAGCGACGGGCTGATCGTCAGGCACAGCTCGTCGACGGCGTCCGCCGCCAGCAGCGTGCCGAGGAGGCCCGGACCGCCCTCGCAGTGGATCCGGCCGAGCCCGCGCTCGACGAGCCGCGCGCGCATCGGGCCCGCATCCAGCGCGTCCTCGCCGCAGACCAGCACGTCGGCCACGTCGGCCAGCTCCGCGCGCCGCCGCTCCGGCGAGGCGGCCGTCGTCACGACGATCGGCCGCACCGGCGCCTCGGTGAAGATCCGCGACGCGGGATCGAGGTCCAGCGACCCCGACACGATCGCGAACACCGGGTGCGGAGGCAGCCCCGCCGCCGTCCGCGCCGCCACGGCCTCGTCGCCGAGCACCATCGGCCCGTAGCCCTCGGTCCGCACCGTCCCGGCCGCGACCAGCACCACGTCGGCCAGGCGCCGCAGCAGGTCGAAGACCCGCAGGTCCGCCTCGCCGCCCAGCGCCCCCGAGACGCCCTCGCGCGTCACCGCGCCGTCGATGCTCGAGACGAAGTTCACCCGCAGCCAGCGGTCACCCGCGCCCTCCGCATAGGCCGCGAGCAGCTGCCCGTCGTCCAGGTCCGCAGCCGGCGCGGGCCGGAGCCGATCGATCCGCGCGCTCACGCGCCGGCCGCCGTCTCGTCGGCCGCGACGTTGTGCCGCAGATACGCCGGAGCGCGCCAGCCGAGCACCGCCTCCGTCAGCCGCACCGCGTCCACCGCCTGCCGCACGTCGTGCATCCGGACGATCCGCGCCCCGTTCAGGATGCAGATCACCGCCGCCGCCAGCGAGCCCTCGAGCCGCTCGCCCTGCGGCCGGTCCAGGGTCTCGCCGATGAAGTCCTTGTTCGAGACCGCCGCGAGCACGGGGAGCCCGAGCACCGCGAGCTCCCCCAGCCGTCGGGTCAGCTCGAGCGTGTGCAGCGTGTTCTTGTTGAGATCGTGGCCGGGATCGGCGATCAGCCGGTCGTCGGGGATCCCCGCCGCCCGCGCCCGGTCGACCCGGACGCGCAGGTGCTCGATCACCTCCGCCACGACGTCGTCGTACTGCGGCGCCGCCGGTTCGCTCCGCGGCGCGCCGAGGCTGTGCGTGACGACGAGCTGCGCGGAGGAGCCCGCCAGCACCGCGAGCATCCCGGGATCGTGCAGCCCGCTGGTGTCGTTGACGACGGAGGCGCCCTCGGCGATGCTCGCCCGGGCCACCTCGGCGCGGGTCGTGTCGACGGAGATCACCACGTCGCTGCGCTCGTGGATGCCCGCGACCACCGGCACCACCCGGTCCAGCTCCTCCTGGAGCGAGACGGCGGGCCCGCGGCCGAACGGCACCCCGCCGATGTCGACCCAGTCGGCGCCCTGCTCGGCGGCCCGCACGGCCGCCTCGACGGCACGGTCGAGCGCGAAGGTGGAGCCCTTGTCGTAGAAGGAGTCCGGCGTGCGGTTCACGACCGCCATCACCGCGACCTCCCGCTCGAAGTCGAACCCGCGTCCGCCGATCGTGCGCCTCATCGTCCGCCGTCCCTCCGCCTCGCCGCACCGAGCGAGCGTCGGCGCCGCTCACCCTAGACGAGCCGGATCGGCGGGGCCTGCGGCGGCAGGAGGGGAGTCGCTGCCGTGTCCTCCAGCAGCACCTGGAAGAGCAGGTGGTCCTGCCACTCCCCCGCGATCCGCAGGTAGCGGCGGGCCGTGCCGATGCGCTCGAAGCCGTTGCGCTCGAGCACCGTCTGCGAGCCGACGTTGTGCAGCAGCGTGCCCGCCTGCACCCGGTGCAGCCGCAGCTCGTCGCGGGCGAGGCCGAGCGTCGCGCCGACCGCCCGGGTCATCACCCCGCGGCCCTCGAGCTCGCCGTCGACCCAGTAGCCGAGGTCCGCGCTGTCGAAGGCGCCGTGCACCACGTTCGAGAGCGTCACCCGCCCGACGAGCTCGTCGCCGCGCTCGAGCACCAGCGGGAGGAGCGCTCCGGACCGGTGCCCGTGCAGGGCGTCGGCGATCGCGTCGGTCTGCCCGCCGGCCTCGAAGAACCGGGCCGAGCGCGTCGGCTCCCACGGCGCGAGCCGGAGCCGGTTGCGGCGGTACGCGCTCGCGAGTGCGGGGCCGTCCTCGCGGGCGATCAGGCGGAGGACGGTGCCGTGGCCGACGGCGATCGAGGCTGACACCCTGCGAGGCTAGACCGCGCAGCCGGGGACGTCGAGCCGGCCGTCAACGCACGACACCCCCGGCCGGGGCCGGGGGTGTCGTCGTGGTGGGCGATACTGGGATCGAACCAGTGACCTCTTCCGTGTCAGGGAAGCGCGCTACCGCTGCGCCAATCGCCCGCTGCTCTGCGAAGGAGCGCCTCGTTCGGTGAACGATCGAGGTGGATACGGGATTCGAACCCGTGTATACGGCTTTGCAGGCCGCTGCCTCGCCTCTCGGCCAATCCACCGTGTACGGGATTCGGTGTCGGCGGCCCCTCGGAGAGTGATCTCTCGGGGCCGACCAGGTGAAACACCGGCCCGGGGGCCGGTCTTCGAGCGGATGACGAGATTCGAACTCGCGACCCTCACCTTGGCAAGGTGATGCGCTACCACTGCGCCACATCCGCATGATGTGTTGGTCTTGCTGTACTGCCGTGTTGCTACTGCCGTGTTGCTCGTGCCTGTCTCCCCGGCGCTTTCGCTGCCCGGCTCGTCCTAGAAGACTGTATCCGAACGCCGCGCGAACTTCCAAATCGAGGGCGCCCCGTTTCGCGTGCCGAGACGCCGGACCCGCGTCTTTCCGCGCGAAACCGGCCCGCAATCCGCTGTTCACCCGGGCGTGGCGCGCCGTTCGCGGTGCATCGGAGCACCGCGGATCCGCTACGATCGTTTCTCGGGTCGTCCACGAGACGGCCGTCAGGGCGATTGGCGCAGTTGGTAGCGCGCTTCCTTCACACGGAAGAGGTCATCGGTTCGAGTCCGGTATCGCCCACCACCTCCCTCCCCTCCACCTTCCGCATCTCCACCCCGCGGAGGCACTCTCGTGATGGGTCGCTCCCACGCCGTCTCCGGTGCGCTCGCCTGGTCCGTCGTCACGACCGTGCCGGCCCTCGCCGCGCCGCTCGGACTCGCCGGCCTCCCGCTCGACCTCCGGCTGGTGGGCGTCGGCGTCGCCGCCGGCTGGGCGCTCGTCCCCGACGCCGACCACGCCCGGGCGACGATCTCGCGCTCGGCCCCCGGCGCGTCCCTCCTCACCGCGACCGCCGGCCGCATCAGCGGCGGCCACCGGCACGGGATGCACTCGCTCCTGGCCGTCGCCGTCGTCTGGTACCTGGTCCCGCTGCTGGTCGCCCTGCGCTTCCCGGTGCCGCTCGTCGGCCCCGTCTCGCTGGCCGCCGTGCTCACCCTGCCGGCCCTCGCCTTCGCCGCGAAGGCGGTGAAGGCCGCGCCGTCCTGGCCGATCGCCTGGGCCGGCGCGCTCGTCGTGACCGTGCTCCTGGTCGCCCTCGCCGACGGCACCTGGGCCTGGCTGCAGGTCGCCGCGACGCTCGGCTACCTCGTGCACATCGCCGGCGACGCCCTCACCACCGAGGGGATCAACGGGCTCTGGCCGCTCCGGATCCGCTCGCCCCGCTGGGTGCGCCGCACCCCCGTGCTGCGCCGGCTCTGGACCTCGGGCGGCTACGCCGCGATCCCCGTCCTCGGCTCGGCCGGCTCCTGGCGCGAGACGATCCTCTACTGGTCGATGTCGGCCGCCACGATCGTGCTGACGGCCTGGCTCCTCGCCGAGGAGCTCCTCTGACCCCGGGCGGAAGCCCTCAGTACACCGCCCCCGGGTTCATGATCCCGAGCGGATCGAACACCGCCTTGATCCCGCGCTGCAGCGCCATCGAGTCCTCGCCGAGCTCCTCCGCGAGCCAGCGCCGCTTCAGCAGCCCCACGCCGTGCTCGCCGGTGAGGGTGCCGCCGAGCGCCAGCGCGGTGTGGAACAGCTCCCCCGCCGCCGCCCAGACCTCCTCGCCGACCGCGTCGGACCCTGCTGGCACGACGAAGTTCGGGTGCAGATTGCCGTCGCCCGCGTGCGCCACGGTCGGGATGCTCAGGCCGGTGCGCTCCTCGATCCCGCGGATGGCGGCGAACATCGCGGGCAGCGCCGAGCGCGGCACGCAGACGTCCTCGATCAGCACCTCGCCCTCGGCCTCGAGCGCGGGATGGAAGGCCCGCCGCACCGCGAGCAGCGCCTCGCCCGCCACCGGGTCGTCCGTCGACTCGGCGTCCCCGCCGGCCTCGGCCACGATCGCGAGGATCCGGCGCGCCTCGTCCTCCGCTCCCCCGCCGTCGGTCTGCACGAGCAGGTAGGCGGCGCCGCGGTCGAGGGCCGCGCCGGTGTACCGGCCGATCGCGGCGAGCGCCGCCTCGTCCATCAGCTCCATCACGGCCGGCCGCAGCCGCGCCGCCGTGATCGCCGCCGAGGCGGCCGCCGCAGCCACGACACTCGGGAAGTACGCGCCGATCGTGACCACCCGGCCCGTGGGGATCGGCCGGAGCTTCACCGTCGCCTCGACGATCACCCCGAGTGTCCCCTCCGAGCCGGTCAGCAGCGCGGTGAGGTCGTAGCCGGCGACGCCCTTGACGCTGCGCCGCCCGGTCCGCACGAGGCGCCCGTCGGCCAGCACGACGGCGAGCCCGAGCACCGCCTCGCGGGTGACCCCGTACTTCGCGCAGAGCAGACCGCCCGCGTTGGTGGCGATGTTGCCGCCGATGCTCGAGATCGCCTTGCTCGCCGGGTCGGGCGAGAAGATGAGCCCGTCGGCCGCGACCGCGTCGGACAGCGCCTGGTTGAGCACGCCCGGCTCGACGACCGCCAGCTCGTCCTCGAGCGAGATCTCGAGGATCCGGTCCATGGCCGCCGTCGAGAGCACGATCGCGCCGGCCCGGCCGACGGCGCCCGCGGCGAGCCCCGTCCCCGCGCCGCGCGGGACGACCGGCACCCGGTGCTCGGTGGCGAGCCGGAGCGTCGCCTGCACGTCGGCGACCGAGCGCGCGCGGACCAGCGCGAGCGCACGGCCGCCGGCGGTCCAGCCCGACTTGTCGGTGTGCGCGGCCTCGAAGTCCGGGCCCTCGGCCGTCACCGCTGCGCCGAGCTCCTCGCGCAGCCGTCGCAGGACGAGCGCCTCGCCGACGCGCGCAGTGCCGATCGCACTGCCGGTCGCAGCGCGGGTCTCGGTGCTGCTGGTCTCGATGCTGCTCATGGGGGTCACTCCGGGCGGATCGCGGGTCGGCCCCTCGATCCTTCCACGGCGACGCGGCAGGATGGCGGGATGAGCGGATCGCGGCGATGACCGGCCCCACCAGCGCGGGACTCCTCCTGCACCGGCTGCGGAACGGCGAGCGCGAGGTGTTCCTCGGCCGGATGGGCGGCCCGCTGTGGACCCGCCGGCCACGCGCCTGGTCGATCCCGAAGGGGCTGCACACGCCCGAGGAGGCACCGCTCGACGCCGCCCGGCGCGAGTTCGAGGAGGAGATCGGCGTCCCGGCCCCGGCGCTCGACTACGCCCTGCTCGGCTCGTACCGCCAGCGCTCCGGGAAGACCGTGACCGTCTTCGCCGCAGAGTGCCCCGACGAGATCGCGTTCGTCGCCAGCAACACCTTCGAGCTCGAGTGGCCGCGCGGCTCCGGAGTCGTCCGCGCCTACCCCGAGATCGAGAGGGCGGAGTGGCTCCCGATCGACCGGGCGCGCGAGGAGGTCACGGCCGGTCAGGTCGCCGCGCTCGACGACCTCGAGCGCTCCGTCTCGGCGGAGCAGCGGCCCGCTCAGTAGTCGAGCACGTCCAACGGCATCGCCAGGTCGTCGTCCGTCGCCATCGGCACCGGGCGGCTGAGCCGGCGGGCCCGGTCGAGCAGGTCCGCGACCAGCGCCTCGTCGACGACCTCGACCGCGTCCTCGGGCTCGTCCTCGACGAGCATCTGGCTCGACGGGCCGAGCAGCAGCCGGGCCGCGAGCACGTCCCCTCCGCGGCGGACGGGGATCTCGACGGTGGCGGCGGTCGCCGTCGAGGCGAGCATCCGGGCGTACTCGAGCACCGCCGCGGCGATGTCGTCCCCGGTGAGGACGCTCCCCTCGGCGTAGTGGATGCGTCGCACGGCGGACTCCTTCTGCAGAGGAGCGGCCGGCTGCAGGAGAGCCCGGCCGGCTCCCTCCCCAGGGTGGCATGCGCTCCCCGGCGCGGCGCCGTCCGGGTGGAGATCCGCCGGGGGCTTTACTTCCGAGGTCCGCTCTCGTCCCGCTCGCGCTCGTCCCGCTCGCGCTCGTCCGCCGCGGAGTAGACCCGCAGCCCCAGCGGCACGACCCGCACGCTCGCCTCGTGGAAGCCCGACGGCTCGCCGTCGAACACCTCGCTCTCGCCGTCGTGCGCCCACTCCGGGTCGACACCGGCCGGCCGCCGCGCACCGACCACGACCTCGGGCGTGCTGGTCGACTCGACCACCGGAGCCCGCCAGCCGGGCACGCGCCCGACGAGCGGAGTCGCCCCCCGCCCGAGCGCGAGCGACACCGCCCCGCGCGTCCGCGGCGTCCGGCCCGAGTGCAGGACGCGGATGTCGAGGTGCCCGTCGTCCAGGCGGCGCCGGGCGAGCGGAGTCGCGGTGCGCGGGTGCTCCCGGTTCACCCCGACGAAGTACGACCAGACCAGCTCGGTGCGCCCGTCGCGCCGCAGCTCGAACGGATCGGTCGAGCGCACCACCTCGAAGGCGGCCAGGACGGCAGCGAGCGGCTTGCCGATCACCTTCTCGCGCTTCTCCCGCGCGGCGACGAACTCCGGGTACAGCCCGATCGACACCGTGTTCAGCACCGACACCGGCTCGGCGTCCCCGGCCGTCACCTCGGCCACGTCGACGTCCCGGCGCTCGCCGTGCGCCGCCGCCGCCAGCGCGTCCTCGATCGTGACCAGGCCCAGTGCCTTGGCGAAGTGGTTCATCGTCCCGCCGGGCAGCACCAGCAGCGTCATCCCCTCGGCCCGCGCGAGCCCGGCGCCGACCGCCATCGTGCCGTCGCCGCCGTAGACGCCCAGCACCTCGGGCGGAGCGTCGCCGGCGCGCGCCGCTCGCACGACCTCGCCCAGGTCCTCGCCGTCGGCGAGCCGGTGCACCCGCGCCGCCGGGAAGCGCTGCAGGATGAGCGGCTCCGGATCCGGCCGGTGGGAGTCGCGCCCGGCACTCGGGTTCAGCACCACCAGCAGCTGCGCCCCGTCGCCGAGCGGCCGCACGTCGACCGGCGGCCGGCTCGCCCGCTCCGAGACGGGGACGTGCCGCGGACGCGCCGGGACCAGCGCCTTCCCGAGGCCCGCGACGGCCGCTCCGAGCGTGGCTCCGCCGACCACGTCCGAGAGCCAGTGCACCCCGACGTGCAGGCGCGAGAAGGCGACGGCCGCGGCGAACGGCGCGACGGCCAGCCCGACGCGCGGGTTCTCCAGCGCGACCCCGGCGGCGAAGGCGGCGGCGCTCGCCGCGTGGCCGGAGGGGAAGCTGGGCGAGGTGGGCACGCGGGCGAGCCGGCGCCCCACCGGCACGTCGACGACGAGCGGTCGCACCCCGCCGAAGAGCTGCTTGCCGACGAGGTTCGCCGCGGCGCTCGCGACGGCCAGCGAGGCCGCTCCGCGCGCCGCCTCCCGGGGCCGCCCGGCGATCAGCAGCAGCGCACCCAGCCCGAACCAGAGCACGCCGTGATCGGCGGCCCGGGAGAGCCCGACGAGCGCGCCGTCCACGAGCGGCACCGGGCGGCGAGCGTTCAGCGTCCGGGCGGCGCGGGCGTCGGCCCGGCGGATCACCCGCGGCACCCCGAGGACGCGCCGGAGCAGGACGGACGGGGGTCGGGTTCCGCGCAGAGGCATGCCCTCAGGGTAGGAGGCGCCTCCGGGCGCCCCCTGAGCCCGCGTCGCTAGACCTCGCCGAAGCCCGACTCGACCAGCTCCGCGAGCCGGCCCACGGCCTCCTCCGCCTCGGGCCCGGTCGCCGAGATCGCGACCTCGTCGCCGCGGTCCAGCCCCAGCGACATCACGCCGAGCAGACTCGTCGCGTCCTTGCCGTTCACGTCGATCCGCGCGTCGAAGCGGGTCGCGAGCGTGACGAAGTCGGCCGCCGGGCGGGCGTGCAGCCCGTTCGGATTGACCAGCCGCACGGTCCGCCGGGTGCTCGGACTCCCGGCCGCCGCCGCGGTCGGCTGCTCGGCGAGGAGCGCGCCCCTCGCGGACTCGGCCGCCGCGAGCACGTCGGCCAGGGCGGCCCCGGTCCCGGCCGCGACCGCCGCCGCGATCGCGCCCTCCACGAGCGGAGCGTCCGCGATCCGCACCCGCTCCCGCGCCTCGTCGTCCAGGAACTCCACTGCGGTCTCGGCCGTCATGATCGCCGAGCCGAGGTCGCAGAGCACCACGGCGCCGTCCCCGGAGTCGGCCTCGGCCAGCGCCGCGGTGATCCGCTCGAAGCTCGTCCCGATGCCGCCGTCGTCCGTGCCGCCCGCGGCGATGAGGGCGACGTCCGGCGCCATCTGCGCCGCCAGCTCCGCCAGCCCCTCCGCCAGCCGCGCGCTGTGCGAGACGAGGACGAGCCCGACGCTCACGCCGCCGCCTCGGCCGCCGCGCGCAGCAGCAGGACGCTCGAGACGCTGCCCGGGTCGCGGTGCCCGACGGCCCGCTCGCCCAGATAGCTCGCCCGGCCCTTCCGCGCCACGAGCGGGTCGGTCGACTCCGCGCCGATCTGCGCCGCGTCCGCGGCTGCCGCGAGCACCGCCGACGGCGAGGCTCCGCCCTCAGCGGCACCCGCCGCCGCCTCGACCGCCGGGGTCCAGGCGTCGACCATCGTCTTGTCGCCGACCTCGGCCTTGCCGCGCAGCACGACGCCGTCGCGGGCCGCCGCCAGCAGAGCCGCGACCGTCGCACCGTCGAGCGACTCCTGCCCGGCGACCGCGCCGGACGCCTTGAGGAACGCGGTGCCGAAGAGCGGGCCGGAGGCGCCGCCCACCGTCGAGATCAGCGTGGTCGCCACCAGCTTGAGCACCTCGGCGGGCGTCGTCGGCTCGGGAGCCGCATCGAGCTTCGCCACCACGGCCTGGAAGCCGCGGTCCATGTTCTCGCCGTGGTCGCCGTCGCCGATCGCCCGGTCGAGCGTGATCAGCTCCACCCGGTGCTCCGAGACCGCCTGCGCCGCCCCGCGGACCCAGGCCACGGCCCATGCCGCGTCGAGCCCCTGCGGCCCCCGTCCGTCCTGCCCCGGTGCGTCCTGCACTGATCCGTCCTGCATCGGTCCGTCCTCTTCCCTGTGCCGCCTCTGCGGCCGTCGTGTCCTCGTCCTCGCGCGTCCCCGTCCGGGCCGCACGCCCGCCCCGTGCTCGGGCGGGCTCAGCGCCCCCAGCGCAGCGCCGCGGTCTGCACCGGCGCGTCCCAGAGCTCGGTCAGCGCCGCGTCGAGCTTCAGCAGCGTGATCGAGACGCCCTGCATCTCGAGCGAGGTGACGTAGCTGCCGACCAGGCTCCGCTGCACGGTGACGCCCTTCTCGGCGAGCACCTCCGCCGCGCGGCGGTAGACCAGGTAGAGCTCGATCTGCGGGGTGCCGCCGAGTCCGTTGACGAAGAGCAGCACCTCGTCGCCGGAGGAGAGGGGCAGGTCCTCGAGGATCGGAGCGAGCAGGCGGTCGACGATCCGGTCGGCCGGCTCGAGCGGGATCCGCTCTCGGCCGGGCTCCCCGTGGATGCCGATGCCGATCTCGATCTCGTCCTCGGCCAGCTCGAAGCTCGGCTCCCCCGCGTGCGGCACCGTGCACGGCCGCAGCGCGACGCCCATCGAGCGGACGTTCGCGACGACCGTCTCGGCGATCGCCGCCACCTCGTCCAGCGAGTCGCCGCGCTCGGCGGCAGCGCCGGCGATCTTCTCCACCATCACGGTCCCGGCCACGCCGCGCCGTCCGGCCGTGTAGAGGGAGTCCTTCACCGCCACGTCGTCATCGACGATCACCGAGCGGACCTCCACGCCCTCGGCGAGGGCCAGGTCGGCCGCGGTCTCGAAGTTCAGCACGTCGCCGGTGTAGTTCTTCACGATGTGCAGGACGCCCGCACCGCCGTCCACCGCCTGGGTCGCCGCCACGATCGGATCGGGGGTCGGCGAGGTGAAGACCGGCCCGGGCACCGCCGCATCCAGCATCCCGAACCCGACGAACCCCGCGTGCAGCGGCTCGTGCCCGCTGCCGCCGCCGCTGACGATGCCGACCTTCCCCTGCCGCGGCGCGTCGACGCGCACCACGAACAGCGGGTCCGGCTCGACCCGCACCAGATCGGCGTGCGCGAGGCCGAATCCGGCCACGGACTCCGCGACGACGTTCTTCGGGTCGTTGATGAGCTTCTTCATCGAGGTCTCCTCCAGGGCGCGCCGCACCGTCGCGGACAGCGGCTCCACGTTACGCCCGAGCACCGTCCCGGCACAGACTCCGTTCCGGGCGCGGGCGCCGGTCTCCGAGCGGGCTCAGCTCGAGCGCTGCGTCTCGTCGACCCACTGGTCGAGCTTCGCCGTCGCGGCACCGGAGTCGACCGCGTCCGCGGCGCGCTCGAGCGCCGAGCGGAAGCGGTCCAGGATCGCCGTGCGGATCAGCCCGGGGTCGCGCGCCAGATCGAAGGCGATCAGGCCCGCCGCCGCGTTCAGCAGCACGATGTCGCGCACCGGCCCCTCCTCGCCGGCCAGGACCGAGCGGACGACCTGCGCGTTGTACGCGGCGTCGCGCCCGCGGAGCTGGTCGATGCTGGCGCGGCGGATGCCGAGGTCGCGCGGGTCGAGGTCGTGCTCGACGACCGAGCCGCGCGAGACCTCCCAGATGTGGCTGTGCCCGGTGGTCGACAGCTCGTCGAGTCCGTCGTCCCCGCGGAAGACCAGCGCGGTCGCGCCCCGGGTCTGGAACACCCCGACGAAGAGCGGCACCCGGTCGAGGTGCGCCACGCCGACGGCGGAGGCCTCGGGGCGCGCCGGGTTGCAGAGCGGCCCGAGGAAGTTGAAGACGGTGGGCACGCCGAGCTCGGCCCGCACCGGGCCGGCGTGGCGGAAACCGGGGTGGAACATCGCCGCGAAGACGAAGGCGATGTTCGTCCGGCGGAACACCTCGGCCACCCGCTCGGCCGGCAGCGTCAGATCGACGCCCAGCGCCGCGAGCACGTCGGAGGACCCCGACGACGAGGACGCCGCGCGGTTGCCGTGCTTGATCAACGGAGTGCCGGCCGCCGCCGCGATGATCGACGCGGTGGAGGAGATGTTGACCGTGCCGAAGCGGTCCCCGCCGGTCCCGACGATGTCGAGGGCCATCGGATCCACGTCCAGCGGCACCGCGTGCTCGAGGATCGCGTCGCGGAAGCCGACGATCTCGTCGACCGTCTCGCCCTTGGCGCGCAGCGCGATCAGGAGGCCGGCGAGCTGCGCCGGCGTCGCCTCGCCCTGCATCACCCGCTCCATGGCCCAGGTCGCCTCCGACACCGAGAGATCGGAGGAGTCGAGGAGGGAGCCGAGAATGCGCGGCCAGGACAGGGTTTCCGACATGGCTCTCAGATTATGCGACGACGAAGGCCCTACGGGAAGTGCGAGTTCCCCCCCTTGCGATCGTCCATAATGGTCTGTGTGACGAGCACCTCTCTCTCCCCCACGGCCACCGTGCCCGCAGTGAACCGACCCAACCCGGTCGCGGTCGGAACGATCGTCTGGCTGGGCAGCGAGGTCATGTTCTTCGCGGGCCTGTTCGCGATCTACTTCACCCTCCGCAGCACCTCCCCGGAGCTGTGGTCGGCCGAGACCAGCATCCTGAACGTCCCCTACGCGAGCGTGAACACGGTGATCCTGGTCGCCTCGTCGTTCACCTGCCAGTTCGGCGTCTTCGCCGCTGAGCGCCTGCAGCCCCGCTCCACCGGGCTGAGCCCGTTCAAGTGGGGCATGGTCGAGTGGTTCTTCCTCACCTACGCCCTCGGCGCGGTCTTCGTCTGCGGTCAGGTCCTCGAGTACGCGACCCTCGTCTCCGAGGGCGTCACGCTCTCGAGCAACGCCTACGGCTCGGCCTTCTACCTCACGACCGGCTTCCACGCCCTGCACGTGACCGGCGGCCTCATCGCCTTCCTCCTCGTCATCGGCCGCGCCTTCGCCGTCAAGAACTTCGGCCACAAGGAGGCGACCAGCGCGATCGTCGTGTCCTACTACTGGCACTTCGTCGACGTCGTCTGGGTCGGCCTGTTCGTCGTCATCTACTTCCTGAAGTGAGGCCAGCCGCCTCCATGCCCCACCACACTCCCGAACCCCGCAGGAAGGTTGCCTCGATGGCCTCCCCGAAGACGAAGAGCCGCGCCAAGAAGGGTCGCCGTCACCCCCTGGCCACGCTGGCCCTGATCGCGATCGGCCTCGGCCTCACCGGCGGCACCTACGCGGCCGTCGGCGTCGCGACCTCCGCCTCCGCCGAGACGTCGGCCACCAGCCAGCAGACGATCGACGAGGGCTCGAAGCTCTTCGCCGCCAACTGCGCCACCTGCCACGGCCTCGACGCCGCGGGCACCGACAACGCCCCGTCGCTGATCGGCGTCGGCGCCGCCTCTGTCGACTTCCAGGTCGGCACCGGCCGCATGCCGATGCAGATGCACGGTCCGCAGGCCCTCGAGAAGCCGGTGCAGTTCACCGACGACCAGGTCGCCGAGCTGGCGGCGTACGTCGCCTCGCTGGCGCCCGGCCCCGCCATCCCCACCGGCGAGGTCCTCGACGCCCAGGGCGACTCGGCCAACGGCGCCGAGCTCTTCCGGATCAACTGCGCCATGTGCCACAACGTCGCCGGCGCCGGCGGCGCCCTCACGGAGGGCAAGTTCGCTCCCCCTCTGGGCGGCGTGACCGAGGCGCACATCTACGAGGCGATGGTCACCGGCCCGCAGAACATGCCGGTCTTCAACGACCTCAACATCTCGCCGGAAGACAAGCGCGACATCATCTCCTACCTCAAGTACATCGAGGCCAACCCTTCCCCGGGCGGATTCGCCCTGGGCTCCCTCGGCCCCGTCGCCGAAGGCCTCTTCCTCTGGATCTTCGGACTCGGTTCCATCGTCGCCCTGACGGTGTGGATCACCGCACGATCCAACTAGCAGACACCGGCGCCCTGGCGGGCGCTCGACCCCCCACGACGCCGAGCGGCGTCGACACGGCGTGAAAAGGAGAACCATGGCAGAGCACGATGAGGGTGGCACCGACCTCGCCACCTCGTCGGCCACCGGGCACGGGAGTGCTCCGGCCGGCACCGCGGTCGTGACGCGGGACCGCGTCCAGGACCCGGGCCTCCCGCCGCACCGTCCCCGGATGACCGACGTCGACCCCAAGGTCGCGAAGCGGGCCGAGCGCACGGTCTACACGCTCTTCTACCTCTCCTTCGCGGGCTCGATCTTCGCGGTGGCCGCCTACATGGCGTTCCCGATCACGGAGAGCATCGAGTCGGTCCGGCTGAACACCCTGTTCATCGGTCTGGGCATGTCGCTCGCCCTCCTGGCCATCGGCATCGCCGCGGTCCACTGGGGCAAGCAGCTCATGTCCGACCACGAGGGCATCGACATCCGCCACCCCGTCCGCAGCGCGGAGGACACCCGCGCCCGCGCGCTCGAGATCTTCGACCAGTCGGACAAGGAGTCCGGCTTCGGCCGGCGCTCGCTGATCCGCAACAGCCTCATCGCCTCGCTGGTCGTCTTCCCCCTGCCCGCCGTGATCCTGTTCCGTGGCCTCGGACCGCAGGACCAGAACCCCGTCGCCCTCCTCAAGACCACGATGTGGCGCGAGGGCACGCGGCTCACCCTGGACCCCTCCGGAGCGCCGATCCTCGCGTCGGACGTCACGCTGGGCTCCGCCTTCCACGTCATCCCCGAGGGACTCGACGAGGTCGAGGGCAAGCTGGAGGAGAAGGCCAAGGCCGCCGTCCTCCTGATGCGCCTGAAGCCCGAGGACCTCACCGTCAGCGAGGGTCGCGAGACCTGGAACTACGACGGCATCGTCGCCTACTCCAAGATCTGCACGCACGTCGGCTGCCCCGTGGCGCTGTACGAGCAGCAGACCCACCACCTCCTGTGCCCGTGCCACCAGTCGCAGTTCGACATCAAGCGCGAGGCCGAGGTCATCTTCGGTCCTGCGAAGCGCCCGCTTCCGCAGCTCCCCATCACCATCGACGCCGACGGATACCTGGTCGCCCGCAGCGACTTCACGGAGCCGGTCGGACCATCCTTCTGGGAGCGATGACACACATGTCCACCACCACACCCTCCCGCCCCGCGGCCTCGCCCGCGGAGCCCGGCGACGGCGTCATCCTCGGCAGCGGCAAGCTGCAGAAGGGATACGTCGGCAAGGCCTCCAACTACATCGACGAGCGCACGAGCATCTCGGCGGTCGTCAAGGAGTTCGGCCGCAAGATCTTCCCGGACCACTGGTCGTTCCTCCTCGGCGAGGTCGCGCTCTACAGCTTCGTGATCATCCTGCTCTCGGGCACCTTCCTCACGTTCTTCTACCAGGCCTCGATGGTCGAGACGCACTACGAGGGCAGCTACCTGCCGCTCAAGGGCATCGAGATGTCCGCGGCGATGGCCTCGTCGCTCGACATCTCGTTCGACATCCGCGGCGGCCTGCTGATGCGCCAGATCCACCACTGGGCGGCTCTGCTGTTCGTGGCCTCGATCGGCCTGCACATGCTGCGCATCTTCTTCACCGGTGCGTTCCGCAAGCCGCGCGAGATCAACTGGGTCATCGGCTTCGTCCTCTTCATCCTCGCGATGGCCGAGGGCTTCACCGGCTACTCCCTCCCCGACGACCTGCTCTCGGGCAACGGTCTCCGCATCATCGACGGCATGGTCAAGGGCATCCCGATCGTCGGCACCTGGGTCTCGTTCCTCCTCTTCGGCGGCGAGTTCCCGGGCACCGACATCGTCGGCCGCCTCTACACCCTGCACATCCTGCTGCTGCCGGCGCTGGTGCTCGCCTTCATCGCCCTGCACCTCGTCTTCGTGGTCGTGCACAAGCACACCCAGTTCCCCGGTGCGGGCAAGACCGAGCAGAACGTCGTCGGCTACCCGGTGCTGCCGGTCTACGCCGCCAAGGCCGGTGGATTCTTCTTCATCGTCTTCGGCGTCGTCGTCCTCATCGCCTCGCTGTTCACGATCAACCCGATCTGGAACTACGGCCCGTACGACCCGTCGCCCGTCTCCGCCGGCACCCAGCCGGACTGGTACATCGGCTTCGCGGACGGCGCGCTGCGTCTGGTCCCGCCGGGACTCGAGTGGGCCATCCCGGGCCTCGGCACGATCTCGTTCAACATCCTCCTGCCGCTCTCGGTGGTCGGTCTGTTCATCGTCGTGGTGCTGCTGTACCCGTTCCTCGAGGCCTGGATCACCGGTGACAAGCGCGAGCACCACCTGCTCGACCGCCCGCGCAACGCCGCGACCCGCACCGCGATCGGTGCCGCCGGAGTCACGTTCTACGCCGTCCTCTGGGCCGCGGCGTCCTCCGACATCATCGCGACGCACTTCCACCTCACGATGGAGGGCGTGATCCACGCCCTGCAGTTCCTCCTCTTCGCAGGCCCGGTCATCGCGTACTTCGTCACGAAGCGCATCTGCCTCGCCCTGCAGAAGAAGGACCGCGAGATCGCTCTGCACGGCTTCGAGTCCGGCCGCATCGTCCGCCTCCCCGGCGGCGAGTTCATCGAGGTGCACCAGCAGATCGACGCCTACGAGCGCTGGAAGCTGGTCGGCCAGGAGGAGTACGAGCCCCTCATGATCCGTCCGGACTCCCGCGGCCGCATCACCGCCCCGCAGCGCGTCCGCGCCGGCCTCTCCCGCTGGTTCTTCGAGGACCGGATCACCCCCGTCACCCAGAAGGAGCTCGAGAGCTCGCACAGCGAGCACTGACCCGCTCCCCCGAAGGGCCCGGACGCACAGCGTCCGGGCCCTTCGTCGTCCCCGCGCCGCCCGACCAGCCCGTGCAGGGCACGGAGCCCCACTGACGACGGCGCCCGCCGGCAGCGGAGCCGTGCTGATCGAACGACGCCAGCGCGCGCGATCGTGCTGATCGGATGACGCCAGCCCGAGGGACCATGCTGATCGAGTCACGCGAACGCGCACATTCATGCTGATCGAGCAGCCCGCGAAGCGGGCGTATCGAGATCCACCAGCGTCGGAACGAGAGTCTGCAGACCCGCCCTGCTGAGGACCCCTGGTCTCGATGCGCCCCTGCGGGGCTGCTCGACCAGCAGCGAGTGGCGCGGCTCCTCCCCCACTCACCATGGGGAGGCGACGCGGGACCGCCGCTCGGCGGCTCGGACGGCGTCCGCCCGGCGGGACCCGTGCTGATCGACTAGCGCCCTCAGGGCGCGTATCGAGATCCACCCACGTCAGAAGACGCCGTGCGCAGACCTGCACTGCCGAGTGGCCCGAGTCTCGATACGCCCCTGCGGAGCGACTCGACCACCATGTCAGCGTGCCTCTGTCGAACGCCCTTGTCGGTGTGGAGTCGATGATGCTGATCGAGTAGCCCGCGAAGCGGGCGTCTCGAGATCCACCACTCTCCGGACAGGAGCCTGCAGACCCGCCCTGCTGAGGACGCCTGGTGTCGATACGCCCCTGCGGGACTGCTCGACCAGCAGGAAGGGAGCTCTGCCCTTCCGGATCCCCCGGAACGGACGCACGCCGCCGGCTGACGCCCGTCACGGCTCCGCTCGCACCCCAGCGGCGGCGTGAGTGGACTCGGAGCGGCCTCAGGGGGGCTCGTCAGAGTCCGTTTCGCGTCCGTTCGACAGCCCGACGCTCCGAGGAAGGCCGCAGACGCCCGCGCCCGCCCTGCGGGCTCCTTCGCCCCACGAGAAAGGGCCGGGTGCCGGAGGTGGAGACCTCCTGCACCCGGCCCTCACGGCCGTGCTGCTCGCCTAGCGGGCGAAGTAGCCGCGGTAGTACTCGTACACCCAGCCGGCGATCGCGACCAGGAAGAGGCCGACCGCGATGTAGGTGATCCAGAAGCCGACCGCGAGGCCGAGGAAGGCCAGCGCGGCGGAGCCGCCGAGGATCAGCGGCCACCAGCTCCACGGGCTGAAGAAGCCCAGCTCGGGGTCGCCGTCGTCGATGTCGGCGTCGAGGCGGTCCTCGGGCAGCTCGGCGCCCTGGGCCTTGTGCACCCGGCCGACGTAGAAGGCGATGAACCCGCCCAGCACCGACGAGAGCGCGATGCCCACGGTGCCGACCCACTCGATCTGACCGGTGTCGATCAGGGACCAGAGGATGTAGGTGACGTCCGCGAGGAGGAAGAACCCGGCGAGGAGCCAGAACAGATTGACGTTGGCGCGCATGGCCCTACTTCACCGTGCCTTCGGACTTGTCGTACGTGGGAGCGTCCGGAGCGTCCTTCGCCGGGCCGATGCCGACGGGGATGCCTGCCTCGGGGTGGTTGAGGTCGAAGGCCGGAGCCTCGCTGCGGATGCGCGGGATGGAGGTGAAGTTGTGCCGGGGCGGCGGGCAGGAGGTCGCCCACTCGAGCGACCGCGAGAAGCCCCACGGGTCGTTGACGGTGACCTTCGGCGCCTTGCGGGCCGTGATGTACACGTTCAGGAAGAACGGGATCAGCGAGACCGCGAGGATCATCGCACCGACGGTCGACAGCTGGTTCATCCAGGTGAAGCCGTCCTCGGGCAGGTAGCTCGCGTAGCGGCGGGGCATGCCCACGACGCCGAGCCAGTGCTGGATGAGGAAGGTGGTGTGGAAGCCGATGAACAGCAGCCAGAAGTGCCACTTGCCCAGCGTCTCGTTCAGCATCTTGCCGGTCCACTTGGGCCACCAGAAGTAGAAGCCCGAGAACATCGCGAACACGACGGTGCCGAACACGACGTAGTGGAAGTGCGCCACGACGAAGTACGAGTCGGACACGTGGAAGTCGAGCGGCGGCGACGCGAGGATGACGCCGGTGAGTCCACCGAAGGTGAAGGTGATCAGGAAGCCGATCGCCCAGATCATCGGGGTCTCGAACGTCACGGATCCGCGCCACATGGTGCCGATCCAGTTGAAGATCTTCACGCCGGTCGGGACCGCGATGAGCATCGTCATCAGCGAGAAGAACGGCAGCAGCACCGAGCCGGTGACGTACATGTGGTGCGCCCACACCGTGACCGAGAGGGCCGCGATGGCGATGGTCGCGTAGATCAGCGTCTTGTAGCCGAAGATCGGCTTGCGGCTGAACACCGGGAAGACCTCGGAGACGATGCCGAAGAACGGCAGCGCGATGATGTACACCTCGGGGTGGCCGAAGAACCAGAAGAGGTGCTGCCAGAGCAGCACGCCGCCGTTGGCCGCGTCGTAGATGTGGGCATCGAACACGCGGTCGGCACCGAGGGCGAACATCGCCGCCGCGAGGACCGGGAAGGCCAGCAGCACGAGGATCGACGTCACCAGGATGTTCCAGGTGAAGATCGGCATGCGGAACATCGTCATGCCGGGGGCGCGCATCGTGATGATCGTCGTGATGAAGTTCACCGCGCCGAGGATCGTGCCGAAGCCCGAGAGCGCGAGGCCGAACACCCAGAGATTCCCGCCGAGCCCTGGCGAGAACGTGGTGCTCGAGAGTGGCGCGTAGGCGAACCAGCCGAACGACGCGGCGCCCTGCGGGGTGATGAAGCCGGCGACCGCGATCAGCGAGCCGAAGCTGTAGAGCCAGTAGGCGAACGCGTTGAGCCGCGGGAACGCGACGTCGGGGGCGCCGATCTGCAGCGGCATCAGGACGTTGGCGAAGCCCGCGAAGAGCGGCGTCGCGAACATCAGCAGCATGATCGTGCCGTGCATCGTGAAGAGCTGGTTGTACTGCTCGCGGGTCTCGACCACGGCGAGGCCGGGCTCGAAGAGCTGGGCGCGGATGACCAGGGCCATCACGCCCGCGATGCAGAAGTAGATGAACGAGGTGATCAGGTACATGTACCCGATGACCTTGTGGTCGGTGGACGTCATCCAGCGAACGAGGACGTTCGCCTTGCGCTCGACCGGCGGTGTGCCGAATGCGCGGGACGGGGCGGGTGCGGTGGCGGTGCTCATGCTCCCTCTACTCCTCGTTCTCGGTGCGGGCCGGCGCGCCGGTGCCGGGCAGGTTGCTGTTGCGGTCGTACTCGGCGCCGAGCTGGCCGGTCTGGCCCGCGTCGCGCAGCGACTGGATGTAGTCGTCGTACTCGCCCTGCGAGACGACCTTCACGTTGAAGAGCATCGCGGAGTGGTACTCGCCGCAGAGCTCGGCGCACTTGCCGGCGTAGGTCCCCTCCTTGAGCGGCGTGACGTACATGTAGTTCGTCTTGCCGGGGATCATGTCCTTCTTGTAGAGGAAGTCGACGACCCAGAAGGAGTGGATGACGTCGCGCGCGTCGAGCTGGATCTTGATCTTCTGGTTCACCGGCAGGTAGAGCGTCGGGACCTCGGACTCGACCAGCGAGCCGGCGCCGTCGGCGCTGTCCTCGTACTGGCCCTGGATGCCTGCCGAGTAGACGTCCTCGTCGACGTAGTTGAAGTCCCACGCCCACTGCTTGCCGTACACCTGGATGGTCTCGTCCGGGTCGTCGTAGGCCTGCTCGATGGCGGCCTGGTCGCGCGCGGTGAAGGCGAAGAAGCCGATCACGAGGATCAGCGGCACGATCGTGTAGAAGATCTCGATCGGCATGTTGTAGCGCAGCTGCACCGGCAGGCCGGTCTGGCCCTTCCGGCGGCGGTAGACGACGACCGCCCAGATCGTCAGGCCCCAGGTGATGACACCCACGGCGAGGAGGACGATCCAGGAGGTGACCCAGAGTCCGATGACCCGGTCGACGTGGTTCGTCGTGCCGGGTTCGGTGGGGAGCCAGCCCTGCAGCTGCTCCTGCGTGCAGCCCGCGAGGACGAGGGCGAGAGCTCCTGCGACGGGTACTGCGACCCATCGGCGGAGACGGCGATTGAAGCGCACCGGTGACCTTTCGGAAGACTGGGGACCAGTTCACACGAAACTGTATTAGACCGGCCCTAGCCTACCCGCCGTCGTCGGCAGGGAGTGCACCGGCACCCGCTCTTGACCTCGCGCCGAAGTGGTGCTGCGACGACGAACGGCGCCCGACCGCCCGCCGGAGCGGGGTGTCGGGCGCCGTTCGAGCGGGCCGTGCGGCGTGTCGCCGCGGACGATCAGTGGAAGCTGTCGCCGCAGGCGCAGCTGCCGCCGGCGTTGGGGTTGTCGATGGTGAAGCCCTGCTTCTGGATGGTGTCCTCGAAGTCGATGGAGGCGCCGTCGAGGTAGGGGACGCTCATCTTGTCGACGACGAGGCCGACGCCCTCGAACTCGACCGCGGCGTCGCCGTCCAGCGTGCGCTCGTCGAAGTAGAGCTGGTAGATCAGGCCGGAGCAGCCGCCGGGCTGTACGGCGACGCGCAGGCGCAGGTCGTCGCGGCCCTCCTGCTCGAGGAGGCTCTTCACCTTGGCGGCGGCGACGGGGGTCATCGAGACGCCGTGCGCCGCGGTGGTCGTGCTGGCGGTCAGTGTCGTGTCGGACATGTCACTCCTCGGTGGGATGGGCGATAACGCGCAGGACGGGATCGGTCGGCGTGCGTCCGACGATTCTACGGTGGCAACCCGGATGCGGGCCGGGCTATTCCGAATCGCTCAGGCGCGGTGCCCGGCCGCGCGCAGCAGGAACAGCGCCTCCGTCTGCGCCGCGCGCTTGAAGACCCCCAGGTGCAGCGACTCGTTCGGGCTGTGGGCGCGCGAGTCGGGGTCCTCGACACCGGTGACCAGGATCTGCGCCGCCGGGAACTCGCGGACGAGATCGGCGATGAAGGGGATGCTGCCGCCGACACCGGTCTCCAGCGGCGCGCGGCCCCACGCGTCCGCCATCGCCTGCTCGACCAGGCCGACGGCCCAGCCCGAGGTGTCGACGAGGAAGGGCTCCCCCGTGTCGACGTCGGCGATCTCGAGGTGGGCGCCGAACGGGGCGTGTGCCCGCAGGTGCCGCTCGAGCGCGGCGAAGCCCTCGGGCGCCTCCTGCCCGGGCGCGATCCGCGCGCTGATCTTGACCCGCACGGAGGCGCTCAGGGTGTTGGAGGCGTCCACGACGCTCGGCGCATCGATGCCGGTGACGGTGATCGACGGCTTCGACCAGATGCGGGAGAGGAACGGCCCGGAGCCGATCGGCGAGACGCCGTCGAGGAGGCCCGCGTCGCGGCGCAGGTCGTCCTCGGTGGTCTCGGGGACCGCCCCGTCGTGCTCCGTGAGCCCCGCGACGGCGACCGAGCCGTCCTCGTTCCAGAGCGTGTCGAGCAGGCGGATCGTCGCGAGCATCGCGTCGGGGACCGCGCCGCCGAGCATGCCCGAGTGCGACGCGTGGTCGAGGGTGCGCACGGTGAGGGTCAGGGTGACGTTGCCGCGCAGCCCGACGGTGAGCGACGGGGTGTCGACGTCCCAGTTGTCGCTGTCGGCGACGACGATCACGTCGGCCCGCAGCGCGTCGTGGTGCTCGCGGAGGAAGGTGGGGAACGAGCGGGAGCCGAACTCCTCCTCGCCCTCGATGAAGAGCACGAGGCCGAGGTCGTGGTCGTCGCCCGCCACGCGGCGCAGGGCGCGCACGGCCGCGAGGTGCGAGACCACGCCGGCCTTGTCGTCGGCGGCACCGCGGCCGTACAGGCGGTCGCCGCGCACGGTCGGCTCGAACGGCGGCGTCTCCCACGCCTCCTCGGCGCCCTGCGGCTGCACGTCGTGGTGGGCGTAGAGCAGCACGGTGGGCGCTCCGTTGCGGGCGGCCCGCGTCGCGAGGACGGCGGGCTGGCCGAGCCGGTCCGAGTCTCCGATCGTGGAGCTGCGGATCGAGACGTCGTCGAAGACGCCGGTCTCGCGGGCGAGCTCGGCGATCGCCTCGGCGCTGGCGGCGACGCGGGTGGCGTCGAAGCCGTCCCAGGAGACGGAGGGGATCCGGACGAGGCGCCCCAGCTCGGCGAGCGAGCGGGGCAGGTCGTCGAGCACGGCGGCGAGGACCGCCTCCTCGTCGGCGGGCAGGGTGGAGGACGGAGTCGGAGCGTCGTGAGCCATGGAGGTAATCTTAAGAGACCCTCGATTCCAAGGACGTTCCCCTGTGGCCAAGCACCCGATCGCACCCGACACCCCCGACGACGCCGACGTGACGGCCGTCGGGAAGGGCCGGCCGACCCCGACGCGCCGCGAGCAGGAGCTCGCCCGCAAGCGTCCGCTGGTCGTCACCGACCGCAAGCAGGCCGCGCGCGACGCCCGCGTGAAGACCGCGGAGCTGCGCGAGCAGGCCCGTGTGGGCATGTCCGCCGGCGACCAGCGCTACCTGCCGGTGCGCGACAAGGGCCCGCAGCGCAAGTACGTCCGCGACTACGTGGACGCGCGCTTCAGCTTCGGCGAGTTCCTCATCCCGGTGATGGTCGTCGTCCTGCTGATCAGCTTCTTCCCGCAGCCCGAGCTCGCCTCGCTCACGCTGATCGTGCTGTGGGCGTTCTTCCTGCTCGCCGTCCTCGACTGCGTCCTGCTCGGCCGTCGCCTGAAGAAGAAGCTCGCCGAGCGCTTCGGCGGCGCCGACAAGGTCGAGAAGGGCATCCCGTGGTACGCCGCGATGCGCGCCCTCCAGCTGCGCGTGATGCGCCTCCCGAAGCCGCAGGTCAAGCGCGGGGCGTTCCCGGCCTGACCCCGTCGTCCCGGGCCTGAGCCGATCGGCGCGGGCCGCGTCGGGCGCGGAACCGCACCCGCTACGGACCCGGCCGCTACGCCGAGCGCAGCCGCGCGAGGCCGCGGTTGATCTGCCGGCCCCAGAGGGGACCGCGGAAGACGAACGCCGAGTAGCCCTGCACCAGGGTGGCGCCGGCGTCGAGGCGCTCCTGCACGTCCTCGGCGGTGTCCACTCCCCCGACCGAGATCACGCAGAACTCCGCGGGCACGACGCCGCGGATGACCCGCAGCACCTCGAGCGCGCGCACGGCGAGCGGAGCGCCGGACAGGCCGCCGGCTCCCGCGCGCTCGACGACGGCCCGCTCGGTGCGCAGGCCCTCGCGGGAGAGCGTCGTGTTCGTCGCGATGACGCCCGCGAGGCCCAGGCGCACGGCGAGCTCCGCGACGCGGACCACCTCGTCGTCCGAGAGGTCCGGCGCGATCTTGACGAGCAGCGGAGTCGTGTCCGCCGCCTCCGCGACCGCGGCGAGCAGCGGCTCTAGCTTGTCGATCTCCTGCAGGCCGCGCAGGCCCGGGGTGTTCGGCGAGCTGACGTTGACGACGAGGTAGTCGGCGAGCGGCGCGAGCATCCGCGCGCTGATGAGGTAGTCCTCGACGGCGTCGTCGACGTCGACCACCCGGCTCTTGCCGATGTTGACGCCGATGACGGGGCGTCCGCGTGCGCCGCGGAGGCGGGCGAGACGCCCGGCCGCCGCGCGGGCGCCGCGGTTGTTGAAGCCCATCCGGTTGATCAGCGCGCGGTCGGCGATCAGCCGGAAGAGCCGCGGGCGGTCGTTGCCGGGCTGGGCGCGAGCGGTGAGCGTGCCGACCTCGACGTGGCCGAAGCCGAGCGCGCCGAGGCCGAGCACGGCGGTCGCGTCCTTGTCGAAGCCGGCGGCGACGCCGAACGGGGTGGCGAAGCGCAGGCCGAGCGCCTCGACCGAGAGGTCGGCGCGCGGCACGGTCAGCCGGCGGACCAGCGGGGCCACGGGCCCGAGCGCCTGGATGACCGGGAAGGCGAGGTGGTGGGCGCGCTCGGGATCGAGGCGCTTGAGCACGGTGGAGAACAGCAGCGGGTACACGGCGGCGCTCACAGCTCGTCGGCGGTGTGCAGGGCGGCGGGGCGCTCGGCGCGCAGCAGCGCGATCGCCGACTCGAAGTCGTCGAGCGAGTCGAACGCCTGGTAGACGCTCGCGAAGCGCAGGTAGGCGACCTCGTCCAGCTCGCGCAGCGGCAGGAGGATCGCGAGTCCGATGTCGTTCGCGTCGATCTGCGAGGCGCCGGTGGAGCGGAGGTTCTCCTCCACCCGCTGGGCGAGCACGGCGAGATCGGTGTCGGTGACCGGGCGGCCCTGGCAGGCCTTCCGGACACCGCTGACGATCTTCTCGCGGCTGAAGGGCTCGACCACTCCGCTGCGCTTGATCACGACGAGGCTCGCGGTCTCGGTGGTGGAGAAGCGGCGGCCGCACGACGGGCACTGGCGGCGGCGGCGGATGGAGAGGCCGTCGTCGCTGGTGCGCGAGTCGATGACGCGGGAGTCGGGGTGACGGCAGAAGGGGCAGAACATCTCGGGTGCCTCTCGAGGTCAGGCGAAGCGGGCGTCGACGGCGTCGCCGTGCGCGGGCAGCGCCTCGGCGTCGCTCAGCGCGCGGATGTGCGGGGCGACCCGCTGCAGGGCGGCGCGGTCGTAGGAGACGAGCTGCTGCGGGCGGAGGAAGGTGTGCGCGCCGAGCCCGGAGGAGAAGCGCGCCTGCCCGAGGGTCGGCAGCACGTGGTTCGAGCCGGCGAGGTAGTCGCCGAGGCTGACCGGCGTCGTCGGGCCGAGGAAGACGGCGCCGGCGTCGTGGATCCGCTCGGCGGTCGCCTCGGGGTCGACGGTGTGCAGCTCGAGGTGCTCGGGACCGTAGGCGTCGCTGAAGGCGCAGGCGATCTCGAGGTCGTCGACGATCACGAGCGCCGACTGCGGGCCGGCGAGGGCGATGCCCACCCGCTCGGAGTGGTGGGTGCGCGCGGCCTGCTCGGCGATCTCGCGCTCGACGGCCTCGGCGAGGGCCGGGTCGTCGGTGACGAGGACGGCGGAGGCGGCCTCGTCGTGCTCGGCCTGGCTGACCAGGTCGGCGGCGATCAGGCGGGGGTCGGCGCTGGAGTCCGCGATGACGAGGATCTCGGTCGGTCCGGCCTCGGAGTCGATGCCGACCTGGCCGAGCACCTGGCGCTTGGCGGTGGTGACCCAGACGTTGCCGGGGCCGGTGATGATGCTGACGGGATCGAGGCCGAGGGAGTCGACGCCGTAGGCGAGGGCGGCGACCGCACCGGCCCCGCCCATCGCGTACACCTCGTCGACGCCGAGGAGTCCGGCGGCGGCGAGGATCGTCGGGTGCACGGAGCCGCCGAACGCCTTCTGCGGCGGCGAGGCGATCGCGACGGAGCCGACGCCGGCGGCCTGGGCGGGCACGGCGTTCATGATCACGCTCGAGGGGTAGACGGCCTTGCCGCCGGGGACGTAGAGGCCCGCGCGGCCGACGGGCTGCCAGCGCTGGGTCACGGTGGCGCCGTCGTCGAGAACGGTCGTGCGGGCCGGCGGGATCTGCGCGGCGCTGGCCTTGCGGACGCGGACGATCGCCTCCTCGAGGGCCGCGCGGATCGCGGGGTCGAGGTCGCGGACCGCGGCGGCGATGTCCTCGGCGGGGACGCGCAGGTGCGGCGGGCGGACGCCGTCGAGGCGCTCGGCCTGGTCGAGCAGCGCCTCGGCGCCGCGCGCGCGGACGTCGGCGATCAGCTCGGCGACGACGGGTCCGACGGAGGCGGAGGTGCCGGGGTTGCGCGGAACGAGGGCGAGGAGCTCGGCGGCGGACGGGCGCCGCCCCCGCAGATCGAGAGTCTGAATCATGGCCGCCCCAGCCTACCGGCCGCACTCGCGCGCTCCCCCGCGGGCGCCTCCCGCGCCGCCGACCGCGGGACTCGATCCGTCGCCGGGTCTCGATGCGCCGATGCGCGGCTACTCGACCAGCATGCACTGCCCGCGGCCCGAGGCGAACCGGCGATCCGCGTGCCGGCGGATCGCCGCGGCCGAACGCAGGACGCTCTGCAGAACGCGACCACCCGCACGAGCCGACCGCGGCGAGCCGGGCAGGGACCGGCTCGCACGAAGGCTCAGTAGAGGCAGTTGGGGCCGAGCAGGCTCTTCAGCTCGCCGAACAGGTCCGGGGTGATCCGGACCGGGAACGGCACCTCGAAGACGCGGGCCGTGTCGCCCTTGATCAGCTTGAGGCGGACCTCGGTGCGGCCGGAGTGGCGGATGAGCACGTCGCTGAGCTGCGAGACCGTGTCGGTGGTCGCGCGCGACTCCGGCATCGAGACCGTGAGCGGCCCGGAGTCGCCGTCCTGGCTCATCTCGGGGGCGAAGAGGCTGAACGCGTGCAGGTTCATGCCGTCGTCGCGCATGCTGACGCGGCCGCGCACGACGACGATGGAGTCGTTCGTCAGCGCCGGGGCGAACTCCTGGTACGCCTTGCCCATGAACATGCAGGTGATCTCGCCGCCGAAGTCCTCGACCTGGATCATCCCGTACTGGTTGCCCGACGCCTTCGCCATCCGGTGCTGCACGCTCGTGACGAGTCCGGCGACGACCACCGTCTCGCCGTCGCCGATCGACTCCGAGACCAGCAGGTCGGCGATCGTCGTGCTGTAGTGCTTGGCCAGCTCCGTCTCGAGCCCGGCGAGCGGGTGGTCGGAGACGTAGAGGCCGAGCATGTCGCGCTCGAAGGCGAGCTTGTCCCGCTTGGCCCACTCCGGCCGGGTCGGCACCTGGATCGCGGCCTGCGGCTCGTCCCAGAGGCTGTCGAAGTCGAAGCCGACCTGGCCGTTGGCCTCGTTGCGCTTCTCGCCGACGGCGGCCTCGACCGCGTCCTCGTGCACCTCGACGAGCGCGCGCCGGGTCGAGCCGAGCGAGTCGAACGCGCCCGCCTTGATCAGCGACTCGATGGTGCGCTTGTTCGCCACCGGGAGCGGCACCTTGCGCAGGAAGTCGTGGAACGACTCGAAGCGCCCCTTCTCCTCCCGCGAGACGCGGATGCCCTCGACCACGTTGGTCCCGACGTTGCGCACGGCGCCGAGGCCGAAGCGGATGTCGGTGCCGACGGCGGTGAAGAAGCCGATCGACTCGTTCACGTCCGGCGGAAGCACCTTGATGCCCATCCGCCGGCACTCGTTGAGGTAGGCGGCCATCTTGTCCTTGGAATCGCCGACGCTGGTGAGCAGCGCGGCCATGTACTCGGCGGGGTAGTGCGCCTTGAGGTACGCGGTCCAGTAGGAGATGACGCCGTAGGCGGCCGAGTGCGCCTTGTTGAACGCGTAGTCGGAGAAGGGCAGCAGGATGTCCCAGAGGGTCTTCACCGCGGCCATCGAGTAGCCGTTCGCGTTCATGCCGCCGGAGAAGCCCTCGAACTGCTTGTCCAGCTCGGACTTCTTCTTCTTGCCCATCGCGCGGCGGAGCAGGTCGGCCTGCGCGAGCGTGAAGCCCGCGAGCTTCTGCGCGATCGACATCACCTGCTCCTGGTAGACGATCAGCCCGTAGGTGCCGCCGAGCACCTCGGCGAGCGGCTCCTCGAGCTCCGGGTGGATCGGGGTGATCTCCTGCACGCCGTTCTTGCGCAGCGCGTAGTTGGTGTGCGAGTCGGCGCCCATCGGGCCCGGCCGGTAGAGCGCGAGGACCGCCGAGATGTCCTCGAAGTTGTCGGGCTTCATCAGGCGCAGCAGCCCGCGCATCGGCCCGCCGTCGAGCTGGAAGACGCCGAGGGTGTCGCCGCGCGCCAGCAGCTCGTAGGCGGCGGGGTCGTCGAGCTCGAGGTCCTCGAGGACGAGGTCCTCGCCGCGGTTGGCGCGGATGTTGTCGAGGGCGTCGTCGATGATGGTGAGGTTCCGCAGCCCCAGGAAGTCCATCTTGATCAGGCCGAGCGACTCGCAGGCGGGGTAGTCGAACTGCGTGACGATCTGGCCGTCCTGCTCCCGCCTCATGATCGGGATGATGTCCTTGAGCGGATCGCTCGACATGATCACGCCCGCGGCGTGCACGCCCCACTGCCGCTTGAGGTTCTCGAGGCCGAGCGCCGTCTCGAAGACGAGCTTCGCCTGCGGGTCCTCGGCGATGACGTTCCGGACGTCGAGCGCCTCCTTGTAGCGCGGGTGCTCCGGGTCGTTGATCCCGGTCAGGGGGATGTCCTTGCCCATGATCGCGGGCGGCATCGCCTTGGTGAGTTTCTCGCCCATCCCGAACGGGAAGCCGAGCACGCGGGAGGCGTCCTTGAGCGCCTGCTTCGCCTTGATCGTGCCGTAGGTGACGATCTGCGCGACGCGCTCGTCGCCGTACTTGTCGGTGACGTAGCGGATGACCTCGCCGCGGCGACGATCGTCGAAGTCGACGTCGAAGTCGGGCATCGAGACGCGGTCCGGGTTGAGGAAGCGCTCGAAGATCAGGCCGTGGCGCAGCGGGTCGAGGTCGGTGATCTTCATCGCGTAGGCGGCCATCGAGCCGGCTCCGGAGCCGCGGCCCGGGCCGACGCGGATGCCGTTGCGCTTGGACCAGTTGATGAAGTCGGCGACGACGAGGAAGTAGCCCGGGAAGCCCATCTGCAGGATGACGCGGGTCTCGTAGTCGGCGCGGTCGCGCACCTCCTGCGAGACGCCGTCCGGGTAGCGCTCGTTCAGCCCGGCCTCGACCTCCTTGACGAACCAGCTGTCCTCGGTCTCGCCCTCGGGGACGGGGAAGCGCGGCATGTAGTTCGCGGACGTGTCGAACTGCACGTCGCAGCGCTCGGCGATCAGCAGCGTGTTGTCGCAGGCCTCGGGGTGGTCGCGGAAGACCTGGCGCATCTCGCGCGGCGACTTGAGGTAGAACTCGTCCGCGTCGAACTTGAAGCGCTTGGGGTCGTCGAGCGTGGTGCCGGACTGCACGCAGAGCAGCGCCGCGTGCGAGGTGGCGTCGTGCGCGTGGGTGTAGTGCAGATCGTTCGTGGCCACCAGCGGCAGGTCGAGGTCCTTCGCCAGCCGGATCACGTCGCCGATGACGCGGCGCTCGATCTCGAGGCCGTGGTCCATGATCTCGGCGAAGTAGTTCTCCTTGCCGAAGATGTCGCGGTAGTCGGCCGCCGCCTGCCGCGCCTCCTTGTACTGCCCGAGGCGCAGGCGCGTCTGCACCTCGCCGCTCGGGCAGCCGGTGGTCGCGATGAGCCCCTCGGAGTGCTCGGCGAGGATCTCGCGGTCCATCCGGGGCTTGAAGTAGTAGCCCTCGATCGAGGCGCGCGAGGAGAGCCGGAAGAGGTTGTGCATGCCGGTCGTCGTCGAGCTCAGCAGCGTCATGTGCGTGTAGGCGCCGGAGCCGGACACGTCGTCGCCGCCGCCGTCGCCCCAGCGGATGCGGGTCTTGTCCGAGCGGTGCGTGCCGGGGGTGATGTAGGCCTCGGTGCCGATGATCGGCTTGATCCCGGCCGCGGTCGCGGTGCGCCAGAAGTCGAAGGCGCCGAACACGTTCCCGTGGTCGGTGACGGCGATCGCCGGCATGCGCTCCTCCACCGCCGCGTCGATCAGCGGCTTGACCCGGGCGGCACCGTCGAGCATCGAGTACTCGCTGTGCACGTGCAGGTGGACGAAGGAATCGTTACTCGGCAAAGGATGCGCCTCCGACGGACTGCGGGCAGGGAGACCGAAAGTCTACCCGCGTCACTCCCCGCGGAGGACGTCCAGCGCGTGCGCGAGGTCGTCGGGATAGGTCGCCTCGAACTGCACCCACTCCCCCGTCCCCGGGTGCGCGAAGGCCAGCCGGACGGCGTCGAGCCACTGCCGGGTGAGGCCGAGGCGCTTGGAGAGCGTGGGGTCGGCTCCGTACATCGCGTCGCCCACGCAGGGGTGGCGCTGCGCGGCCATGTGCACGCGGATCTGGTGGGTGCGGCCCGTCTCCAGACGGATCTCGAGGAGCGAGGCGAACGGGAACGCCTCGATCGTCTCGTAGTGCGTGACCGACGGCTTGCCGTCGGCGCGGATCGCGAACTTCCAGTCCGAGGACGGGTGGCGTCCGAGCGGCGCGTCGATCGTGCCGGTCAGCGGATCCGGGTGCCCCTGGACCACGGCGTGGTAGATCTTCTCGACCTGGCGGTCGTGGAAGGCGCGCTTGAGGTGGGTGTAGGCGCGCTCGGACTTCGCGACGACCATCAGTCCGCTCGTCCCGGCATCGAGGCGGTGCACGATGCCCGCGCGCTCAGCGGCGCCGGATGTCGAGATCGTGAAGCCGGCGGCGGCGAGCGCGCCGAGGACGGTGGGGCCCTCCCAGCCGACGGCCGGGTGCGCCGCGACGCCGACCGGCTTGTCGATCACCACGATGTCGTCGTCGTCGTGGACGATGCCGAGCTCGGAGACCGCGATCGGGACGATGCGCGGCTCCTCGCGCGGGCTCCACTCGACGCTCAGCCAGGCACCCGCGGCGACGCGGTCGCTCTTGTCGAGCACCCGGCCGTCCGCCGAGACGCCGCCGGCGTCGATGACCTCGGCGGCGAAGGTCCGTGAGAAGCCGAGGAGCTTGCCCACGGCGGCGTCGGCGCGGAGGCCGGCCAGGCCGTCGGGGACGGGCAGCGAGCGCGACTGCACCATCAGGCGCCGCCGCGCGGCTCGGACTCGACGGCCTCGGTGTCGTCCCTGTCCTCCGCGGCGGCCTGCTCGGCCTTCCGCGAGGTGCGCGTGCCGTCGAGGTTCACACCGCGCAGGCTGAGGATCACGAAGAGCCCCATCGCCGTGCAGATGGCGATGTCGGCGACGTTGTAGATCGCCGGCAGCAGCCACGGCGTGTAGAGGAAGTCGACGACGTGGCCCAGGCCGAACGACGGCTCGCGGAACAGGCGGTCGAACAGGTTGCCGAGCGTGCCGCCGAGCAGCAGGCCGAAGAACAGCGCCCACGCCGTCGAGCGGATGCGCCGGGAGAACCAGATCACGGCGACGACCACGCACGCGGCGATGATCGAGAAGATCCAGGTGGAGCCGCTCGCGAGCGAGAACGCGGCCCCGGGGTTCTTCACGTAGTGCAGGATCAGCACGTCGCCGAGGACGTGCACATCCTCACCGAGCGTGAGCCCGGTGCTCACGAGGTGCTTCGCGGTCTGGTCGATCGCGAACACCGCGAGCGCAACGAGGCCGAGGGTGACGAGCACCCTCGGCCTGACGTTCGCTGCGGTGGTGCTACGCCCCAAAGCCGGGGAACGAGGACGACTCGGCCGACACCGGCTGGGTGTCGAGGTCGCGGAGCTGGCCCTCGATGTAGCTCTTCAGCTTCTGGCGGTACTCGCGCTCGAAGGTGCGGAGCTCGTCGATGCGGTGCTCGACCGTCGCGCGCTCCTCCTCGAGCTTCGCGACCTGGGCACGCTGCTTGGCCTCGGCCTCGGCGACGATGCGCGCGGCGGTGGCACGGCCCTCGGCGACGAGCGCGTCGCGCTTCTCGGCGCCCTCGCGGACGTGCTCCTCGTGGAGACGGCGCGCGAGCTGCAGGAGTCCGCTGGAGCTCTCGGCCTCGTCGACCGGAGCCGACTGCGAGGCGGCGGGAGCGGCCTGTGCGGGAGCCGGGGTGGGCTCCGGCTCGGGCTCGGGCTCGGGCTCGGCCTCGGGCTCGGGGGCCTCGTCGACCACGGGAGCGGGAGCCGGAGTGGAGGCCACGGGGGCGTCCATCGGCCGCGAGTCGCCCGAGGAGAGGCGCTGGCGCAGCTCCTCGTTCTCCTGGTTCAGGCGGCGGAGCTCCACGACGACCTCGTCGAGGAAGTCGTCGACCTCGTCCTGGTCGTATCCCTCGCGGAACTTGGTCGGCTGGAACCGCTTGTTGACAACATCTTCGGGAGTGAGCGCCATGGCTTTCCACCTTCGATTTCAAGTAGGTACACGTTCAAGAACGTTCGGCTGGAGCTAGCAACGACTAAAGCTAGCAACTGGGAGCGCGCGGCGCAGTGCGGGCACAGCGGAGCACGTCCGATCGACGCCAACGATACAGGGGCCGCCGGGGGCCCGCGCACCGCCGGGGATCAGACCCGCTGGAGCCAGGTGGCGATGTACATGCCCACGATCACGCAGAGCATGGTGAGACTCCAGCCGAAGTCCAGCGCGATCGGGCCGATCGAGACCGGCTTGATCACCCGGCGGAAGAAGGAGATCGGCGGGTCCGTGACCGTGTACACCGTCTCGGCAGCGACGAGTCCGACGCCGCGGGGGCGCCATTCACGACGGATCACCCGGACGAGATCGAGCACGAAGCGCGCCCACATCGCGAAGAAGTACAGCAGGAGGACGAAGTAGAGGACGCTCGCGAAGAGCGAGATGACGGAGCTCACCGAACGACAGGGCTCCCGGGATCAGGACTTTGCGAAGAACGACGCATCGGCGTCGCTCTCGGCGGAGGCCGAATCGCCCGCGACCGTGATGTGCGACGGGGAGAGGAGGAAGACCTTGCTCGTGACGCGCTCGATGCGCCCGTAGAGGCCCTGCGAGAGGCCGCTCGCGAAGTCGATCAGGCGGCGCGCGTCGGCGTCGCTCATCTGCGAGAGGTTGATGATGACGGGGATGCCGTCGCGGAAGTTCTCCGCGATGACCTGCGCGTCGCGGTACTGCTTGGGGTGGACGGTGAGGATCTCGTTCATCTCAGCGTGTGCCGTCGCCTTCGGGGTCTGGGGGGTGGGCTTGCGGAGCGGGGTGACCGTCGCGCGGGGCTGCTGCGGGGTCTGCTCGACCGGCGGGACCGGCTGCACCGGGGAGACCGGGGCGCGGTGAGCTGTCGCGGGAGCCGCCTCGACGGTCTCGGCACGCTCGTACTCGACCTCTTCGTCGGCGAGTCCGAGGTACACCATCGTCTTCTTCAGCGGGTTGGCCATCAGTGTCCTCCGTGTTGTCGTCGCACCCACAGCTGGGTCACGACGAGGCTACGGGCGGGCGGGCCGATTGCCGGTGATTGCCGACCCGATTCGCAGGTGTGTCGCACCCTCCGCGATCGCCTCGGCGAAGTCGTTCGACATGCCGGCCGAGATCGCGCTCGCCGCGGGGTCGATCGAGCGCACCCGCTCCGAGATCCCGCGCAGCCGCGCGAAGGCCGGGCGCGGCTCCTCGCCGAGCGGAGCGACGGCCATCACGCCGCGCAGGGCGAGCCCGGGAGCCGCGGCCAGGGCCTCCGCCAGCGGCTCGACCTCGTCGGGCGACGCTCCCCCGCGGTCGAGGTCGTCCGTCAGGTTGACCTGCAGGAAGACGTCGAGCGGCGACTGCCCGGGCTCCGGCACGCCGGCGTCGAGCAGCGGGACGAGCGCGAGCCGGTCGACCGAGTGGATCGAGCTCGCGTAGCGCCTCACCTGCCGCGCCTTCTTGCTCTGCAGCTGGCCGATGTAGTGCCAGCGCGCCGGAGTGCCGGCGAGCTCGGCCGACTTCTCCTGCGCCTCCTGGTGGCGATTCTCCCCGAAGTCGGCGACGCCGAGCTCGAGCAGATCGCGCAGGAGGGCGACGGGGTGGTACTTGGTGACCACGATCGTGGTCAGCTCGGAGGGGTCGCGGCCGGCCGAGCGCGCGGCCTCGGCGACCTGCTCGGTCACCGAGGCCCAGCGCTCGGCCAGCTCGCGATCCACCACGGCGGCGACTACTTGAGGAAGTCGGGGATGTCGAGGTCGCTCTCGTCGTCGTCGAACGACGGGTCGGCGACGGGAGCCGGCGCGGCGACCGGCGTACTCGACCAGATCGACCCGGCGGACGGAGCCGCGACCGGGGCCGGCGCGGGCTCGCTCGACGCCTCCGCGGGCAGGCTCTGCTGCGCGCGCGGCTGGGCGACGGCGGCCGGGCCGGTCGCGCCGGGCTCACCGCCGTCGAAGCCGGCCGCGATCACGGTCACGCGCACCTCGTCGCCGAGGGTGTCGTCGATGACCGCACCGAAGATGATGTTCGCCTCGGGATGCACCGCCTCCTGGACCAGGCGCGCCGCGTCGTTGATCTCGAAGATGCCGAGGTTCGACCCGCCCTGGATGGACAGCAGCACGCCGTGCGCGCCGTCGATGCTCGCCTCGAGCAGCGGGGACGCGACGGCCAGCTCGGCCGCCTTGATCGCCCTGTCCGCACCGCGCGAGGAGCCGATGCCCATCAGCGCGGAGCCGGCGCCCTGCATGACCGACTTCACGTCGGCGAAGTCGAGGTTGATCAGACCCGGCGTGGTGATCAGGTCGGTGATGCCCTGGACACCGGCGAGCAGGACCTGGTCGGCCGTGGCGAAGGCCTCGAGCATCGAGATGCCGCGGTCGCTGATCTCGAGCAGGCGGTCGTTCGGCACGACGATGAGGGTGTCGACCTCGTTCTTCAGGGTCGCGACACCCGCCTCGGCCTGGGTCTGGCGGCGCCGGCCCTCGAAGCCGAAGGGCTTCGTGACGACACCGATGGTGAGCGCGCCGATCGACTTGGCGATGCGCGCCACGACGGGCGCGCCGCCGGTGCCGGTGCCGCCGCCCTCGCCCGCGGTGACGAAGACCATGTCGGCGCCCGCGAGCACCTCCTCGATCTCCTCCGCGTGGTCCTCGGCGGCGCGGCGGCCGACCTCGGGGTCGGCGCCCGCGCCGAGTCCGCGGGTCAGCTCGCGGCCGACGTCGAGCTTGACGTCCGCGTCGCTGAGCAGGAGCGCCTGCGCGTCGGTGTTGATCGCGATGAACTCGACGCCGCGGAGGCCGAGCTCGATCATGCGGTTGACGGCGTTGACGCCGCCACCGCCGATGCCGACGACCTTGATCACGGCGAGGTAGTTCTGGTTTGAAGTCACGTGTCCGGCCTCCGGGCTGAACCTTAAACCTGTAGTTGAGGCTTAAAGTTATGCTGAGTATGCATTTGGGGTGTGGGGTCGACGGTAGGCGGAGTGCGCTCCGCCCCGCGCCAGACACGCCCGCAATCGGCAAAGAGCCGCGCGGATCCGTCCGGCGCGCCGCTCATCGCCGGGCGACGACGGCGGCCTGGGGCGAGGAGACGTCGTAGGAGGCGACGGTCGCCGGATCGGTCGCCGCCATCAGCTTCTCGAGGACGACCGCCTTGAGGGCCGAGTCGTCCGAGCCGCCCCAGAAGACGACCGCGCCGTCGGTGAGCGTCAGCGAGACGTCGTCCCCCGTGGTCGCCGCGGCCGAGGCGACCTGCCCCTCGAGCGACTCCGGCAGGGTCAGCAGCACCCGCGCCGTCGTGCGGAAGGCGGCGCCGGACGCCGAGCCGGTCGGCGTGCTGAGCAGCGGGTACCCCTCCTGGGCGGCCGGTGCGGTCTCGATGACGACGCCCGCCGGGTCGACGAGGTCGAACTCGGCCCCGTCGGCGATCACGCCGACAGGGGTCCGCTCGACGACGCTGACGATCAGGGTGCTGGGCGGCCGCGTCTGCACGGAGTAGCTCCGCACCAGGGGGTAGCTGCCGAGCACGCGCCCGACGGCGGCGCGGTCCACCAGCGTGAGCGGCACCCCGACCTGGTCCGAGAGCGAGTTCTGGATGTCCTGGGCGCTGACGCGCTGCGTGCCCGTGATCTCGATCGTCTTCACGGCCATCAGCGGCGAGTACGCCGCGACCGCGACGACCAGGGCGAGGAGGACCAGCGAGCCGGCCGTGACGAGGGCGATCGTGCGCCGGCGGCGGGCCCGACGGGTGAAGCGGCGGACCTCGCCGCGCTCGAAGCGCCGGCGCTCCCGCCCCGCCTTCGCGAGGGCGCGGCCCTCCGAGCCGGGCAGCACGAGGCGACGGAACGGGGTGCGTGGCGTCCGCTCCGACTCAGCGGCCCCGGCGGAGCGGGGCTTCGCGGGCTCGGCGCTCTCGGGCGTCGCCTTCTCGGGCGTCGTTCTTTCCGGCTTCGCTCTCTCGGGCCTCGCCTTCTCGGGCGTCGGAGCCGAGGCCTCCGGTACCGAGGGGGCTGCCTTCTCGGCCTTCTCCGCCCTCGCCGCCTTCTCCGCCTTCAGGCGCTCGGCCTGCAGCTTCCCGGCCGCGCTGCGGGGCGCGGACGGCACGCGCAGCGGCGACGGCGTCATGAGCCGGATCGGCTCGGTGGGGTGCTCGTCGCCACCGGACGGACGCCGACCCTCCGGACGAGGATCCGCGGGCGCGGGACCCACCGGACGTGCGGGCGCGGGACGCGCTCCACTCGGCGGCCGCACGCCGTCCGGCCGCTTCATCGTGCGACCGGCGCGACCTCGCTCGCGCCGAGCGACTCGAGCAGCTGGGGGATGATCCGGTAGACGTCGCCGCAGCCGAGGGTGATCACGAAGTCGCCCTCGCGCGCGATCTCGGCGGTGCGCCGGGCCGCGTCCTGCCAGTCGGCGAGGAACGAGACGTGCGACGGGTCGGCGAACCTCTCGCTGACGAGCGCCCCGGTGACGCCGGGCTCCGGGTCCTCGCGGGCGCCGTAGACGTCGAGGACGATGGTCTCGTCGGCGTGCTGCTCCAGCGCCTCGGCGAACTCGCGGGCGAAGAGCCGGGTGCGGCTGTAGAGGTGCGGCTGGTGCACGGCGATGATCCGGCCGGTGCCCACGACGGTCCTCGCGGCCGAGAGGGCGGCGGCGACCTCGGTGGGGTGGTGCGCGTAGTCGTCGTAGACGCTCACGCCGCGCACTGCGCCGTGCAGCTCGAAGCGGCGCTCGGTGCCGCCGAACCCGGAGATCGCGGCGAGTGCGGGCGCGGGCTCGAAGCCGAGACCGACGAGCACGGCGAAGGCGCCGGCCGCGTTGATCGCGTTGTGGCGGCCGGGGATGCGCAGCCGCGTCGTGTAGCGGCGGCCCTCGTACTCGACGGTGAAGCCGACCGGGCCGACCAGCTCGAGGTCGACGACGCGGACGTCCGAGCCCTCGGCCTCGCCGAACGTCAGGACCTTCGGGCCGTCGATGCGGCGGGTCACGCTGACGGCGCCGGCGTCGTCGGAGGAGATCACGACCAGCTCGCGCGCATTCGAGGTGAAGGTGACGAACGCCTCCTCGAACGCCTCGAGCGAGCCGTAGTGGTCGAGGTGGTCCGGGTCGACGTTGGTGACCAGCGACACCGCGGTGTCGTAGAGCAGGAAGCTGCCGTCGGACTCATCCGCCTCGACGACGAAGACCTCGCCGGAGCCGGCCGCGGAGGAGGTGCCGAGACCCTCGATGATGCCGCCGTTGACGAAGCTCGGGTCGGCGTCGAGACCGAGCAGACCGGTGACGATCATGCCGGTCGAGGTGGTCTTGCCGTGCGCGCCCGCGACGGCGACGAGGCGCTTGCCGCGGACGAGCCAGGCGAGCGCCTGCGAGCGGTGCAGGACGGGCAGGCCGCGCTCCTTCGCCAGCAGGTACTCGGGGTTGTCCGGCCAGAGCGCCGAGGTGACGACGACCGCCTCGGCGTCGCCGAGGTGGGCCGCGTCGTGCCCGATCGCGACGGGGATGCCGAGCTCGCGGAGCTGCTCGATCGGGTGCGACTCGCGCACGTCGGAGCCGGTGACGCGGTGACCGGCGCGGTGGAACAGCCGCGCGATCCCGCTCATCCCCGAGCCGCCGATGCCGATGAAGTGGACCGAGCCGAGCTCGTCGGGGACGGTGATGCCGAGGTCGGGCTTGATCACGGGGCTCTCGCTTTCGGATGGTCGGCGCGGCGTGCGGGGTGCCGCAGGCCGGACGAAGAAATCAGTTTAACCGCGGAGGGATCAGTGCGGACGGAGACCGGACCCGATGAGGTCGACCAGTCGGCCGGAACCGTCCCGCACGCCGACGGAGGCGGCGCGGCGGCCCATGTCCGCCAGTCGCGGGACGTCCTGCAGGAGCGGCACCAGGTCGCTCGCGACCCAGGCGGGCGTGAACGCCGCGTCCTCGACGAGGACCGCGCCGTCCGCGTCGACGACCCCGCGCGCGTTGAAGCGCTGCTCGCCGTTGCCGACCGGGTACGGGACGTAGACCGCGGGCAGCCCCAGCGCGCTGAGCTCGCTCACGGTGGCGGCTCCCGCGCGGGAGACGGCGGCGTCCGCGGCGGCGAGGGCGAGGTCCATCCGGTCGCAGTAGGCGAGGAGGTGGTAGCCGGGGACGCCGGGGTCGGTGATCTCGGCGCGGTCGCCGGTGATGTGCAGCACCTGGAACCCGGTCGCGACGAGCGCGGCGGCACTCGCGTGCACGGTCGCGTTGATCCGCCGGGCGCCGAGCGAGCCGCCGGTGACGAGAAGGGTCCGGCGCGCGGGATCGAGACCGAAGGCGGCCATCGCCTCGTCGCGTGCGGCCGCGCGGTCCAGCTGCGCGATCTCGCGGCGCAGCGGCATGCCGACGACCTGCGCGTTCCGCAGCGGCGTGCCCTCGAAGGCGACGCCCACGAACGGCGTGAAGCGGGCGCCGAGCCGGTTGGCCAGGCCCGGCCGGGCGTTGGCCTCGTGCACCACGAACGGGACGCCGGCGCGGCGGGCCGCGAGGTAGGCGGGGGCGGCCGCGTAGCCGCCGAAGCCGACGACCGCGTCGATCCGGCGCTCGCGGAGGGTGCGGACGATGCCGTCGATCGTCGCGCGGAGGGCCGAGGGGAAGCGCAGGGCGGCGCCGTTCGGGCGGCGCGGGAAGGGCAGGCGCGGGATGACCGACAGCTCGTAGCCGCGCAGCGGGACGAGGCGGGCCTCGAGCCCCTCGGCGGTGCCGAGCACGAGGACCTCGTCGTGAGGGTTCCGCGCGCGGATCTCGTCGGCCGTGGCCAGCAGCGGATTGACGTGGCCGGCGGTGCCGCCGCCGGCCAGGAGGAAGCGGGTCATCGGGCCGCGGCCTTCCGGGCGGCGCGCGCGGCGGCGCCGTCGCTCGGGGAGGTCTGGTTCCGCGCGAAGGAGAGCACGACGCCGATGGCGAGGAGCGAGCTGAGCAGGGCGGTGCCTCCGGAGGAGATCAGCGGCAGCGGCACTCCGAGCACCGGGAGCACTCCGAGCACCACCCCGATGTTGACGAACGCCTGGCCGATCAGCCAGACCATGACGGCACCGGTCGTGATGCGGACGAACGGGTCGGTGGACGCGTGGATGATGCGGAAGAACGCGATGGCGAGGACCACGAACAGCGCGAGGACCACGATCGCGCCGATCAGGCCGAGCTCCTCGCCGATGATCGCGAAGATGTAGTCGTTGTCGGCCGCGGGCAGCCAGGACCACTTGGCCTTGGAGTTGCCGAGGCCGACGCCGAAGATGCCGCCGGAGGCCATCGCCCAGGTGCCGTGCACGGGCTGCCAGCAGGAGGTCTCGTACTGCTCCGACCCCGAGCAGTCGCCGAGGAAGGACATGATCCGGGTCAGCCGGTTCTCGCTGGAGACCGCGAAGAGCACGGCGCCCACCGCGCCGACCAGCACGATCGGGACGAGCACCTTCATCTGCACGTTCGCGTAGAAGAGCGCGGCCAGCACGATGCCGGCGAGGATCAGGACGGTGCCGAGGTCGCCGCCGCCGAGGACGAGGCCGATCGAGCCGCCCGCGACGATCAGGACGGGCATCAGCGCGTCCTTCCAGTCCTTCGGACCGCGGTAGCGGCGCGCGAGCAGCAGACCGAGCCAGAGCGCGAGCGCGAGCTTGATGATCTCGGACGGCTGCATCGTGAAGCCGCCGATGCGGAGCCAGTTGCGGTTGCCGCCGACCTCCCAGCCCAGCGGGGAGAAGAGCACGAGCAGCTGCAGGAAGCAGCCGGCGCCGAGCAGGAGCGGCGTGGCCTTCTTCCAGAACCGGATCGGCACCCGCGAGACGACGAGCATCAGCGGCACGCCGAGCAGGGCGAACCCGCCCTGGCGGAAGAACCCGCCGAAGGAGTCGTCGCTGCGCACGTAGGACGTGACCGACGAGGAGGACAGCACCATGGTCAGGCCGAAGAGAACGAGGAACAGGGTGGTGCCGAAGAGCAGGAAGAAGTTGGGCGATCCCGAGGCGAGGACGCGGGCGAGAACGATGCGCGCGGTGCGGAGGCGACCGTGCTCCCGGCCCTGCTCGTCCCCGGGCGCCTCAGTGCGCGAGCGGCCCGGGCTGCGGTTCGTCGTCGGAGCGGTCATCGGCTCCCCCTCCCAGATACGTCGCCACGGCGGCCGCGAAGAAGCGGCCCCGCTCCGCGTAGTCGCGGAACTGGTCCATCGACGCCGCGGCGGGTGCGAGCAGGACGACGTCGCCCGTGCGGGCGAGCACCGCGGCGGCCTCGACGGCCGCCTGCATCACCGCCCCAGTGTCATCCGGGACCACCTCGGTCACGGGGAGGGCGGGCGCGTGTCGCCGGAATGCCTCGAGGACCTCCGCGCGGTCCGCGCCGATGACGACGGCACCGCGCAGCCGACCGGTGTGCGCGGCGACGAGCGCGTCGATGTCGACGCCCTTCAGCAGCCCGCCGACGAGCCAGACCACGGACGGGTAGGCCCGGAGCGAGGCGTCGGCGGCGTGCGGATTCGTCGCCTTGGAGTCGTTCACCCACACCACGCCGGAGCTCTCCGCAACCACCTGGATGCGGTGGGCGTCGAGCTCGAAGGTCGCCAGAGCGCGGCGGACGGCGCCCGGCTCGATCCCGCAGGCCCGCGAGAGCGCCGCGGCCGCGAGCACGTTCTGCACGATGTGCGGGGCGGCGAGTCCGCGGGCGGCGAGCTCGTCGACCGTGGCGATCTCGATCGCGCTGGTGGCGCGGTCCTCGAGGAAGGCCCGGTCGCAGAGGATGCCGTCGACGACGCCGAAGTCGCTCGGCCCGGGGACGCCGAGGCCGAAGCCGATGGCGCGGGCGCCCTCGATCACCTCGGCGTCGACGACCATCTGCTCGGTGACGGCGTCGGCGCGGTTGTAGACGCAGGCGACCCGCGTGTTCGCGTAGACATTCGCCTTCGCGTCGCGGTAGGCCTCGAAGGAGCCGTGCCAGTCCAGGTGGTCCTCGGCGATGTTGAGGCAGGCGCTCGCGAGCGGCTCGATCCGGCCCAGGTAGTGCAGCTGGTAGCTGGAGAGCTCCACCACCAGCACGTCGAAGCCCTGCGGATCGCGGACGGCGTCGAGCACCGGGATGCCGATGTTGCCGCACGGCGCCGCGCGCAGCCCGCCGGCGACGAGCATCGTCGCGGTGAGCTGGACGGTCGTGGTCTTGCCGTTGGTGCCGGTCACCAGCACCCAGTCGGCCGGAGTGCCGTCGGCCCGGACGACCTTGTCGCGCACGCGCCAGGCGAGCTCGACGTCGCCCCAGAGCGCGATGCCGGACTCCCCCGCCCACGCGACGATCGGGTGAGTCGGGGCGAAGCCGGGCGAGACCACCACGAGCTCGGGGGCGAACGACGCCAGCTCCTCCGGCACGCGGTCGAGCCGCTCGGCGCGGTGCAGGCGCGCGCCGATGACCTCGAGCAGGCGCTCCCGCTCCTCGTCGGTCCGGTCGGCCAGCACGAGGACCTCGGCGCCCAGCTCGGTCAAGGTGTCGGCGACGGAGAAGCCGGTGACGCCGAGCCCCAGCACTGCCACGCGGAGACCGCGCCAGTCGGAGTGCCAGCTGGTCAGGGAGTCGGGGCGGGCGGACTGCGCGGGATCGGTCATGCCAGGGAGAGCCATTCCAGGTAGAAGAGCCCGACGCCGGCCGCGACGAAGATGCCGGCGATGATCCAGAAGCGGACCACCACCGTGATCTCGGCCCAGCCCTTGAGCTCGAAGTGGTGGTGGAGGGGGCTCATCAGGAAGATGCGCTTGCCCCGGGTGAGCTTGAAGTAGATCCGCTGCACGATCACCGAGCCGGTGACGATCACGAACAGGCCGCCGATGAGGATGACGAGCAGCTCGGTGCGGGTGAGGATCGCGAGGGCGGCGAGCGCGCCGCCGAGGCCCAGCGAGCCGGTGTCGCCCATGAAGATCTGCGCGGGCGAGGTGTTCCACCAGAGGAAGCCCACGAGGGCGCCCGAGATCGCCGCCGCGATGATCGCGAGGTCGAACGGATCGCTCACCTGGTAGCACTTGTCGGCCACCTCGGGGTTCAGCTGCGCGTCGAAGCACCACTGGTTCGACTGCCAGAAGCCGATGATGACGTAGGAGCCGATCGCGAGGATCGACGAGCCGGTCGCCAGGCCGTCGAGTCCGTCCGCGACGTTGACGCCGTTGGACGTGCTCGTGACGATCACGCAGATCCAGAGCACGAACAGCCCGATGCCGATCCAGCCGAGCGTCGCGAAGTCGAACGGCAGGTCGCGGATGAACGAGATCGACGTCGAGGCCGGCGTCAGTCCGTTGGAGTCGCGGACCATGATCGCGATGACCGCGAAGGCCGCCGCGACGATGATCTGCCCGGCGATCTTCGCCCAGCCGCCGAGGCCGAGGCTGCGCTGGTTGCGGGTCTTCAGGAAGTCGTCGATGAATCCGACGAAGCCGAGCCCCACCATCATGAACAGCACCAGCAGCGCCGACGGCGCGAGCGCCCGGTTGCCGAAGAGCGAGCCGAGGAAGTATCCCGCCACAGTGGCGATGATGATGACGATGCCGCCCATCGTCGCCGTGCCGTGCTTGACGTGGTGCGACTTCGGCCCGTCCTCGCGGATGAACTGCCCCCACTGGAGGCGGTGGAACAGCCGGATGAACAGCGGCGTCAGCAGCAGCGTGAAGGCGCCGGAGAAGGCTCCGGCCAGAAGGAGTGCTCTCATCGGTGGCGCTCTCCCAGTCGGTCGCCCAGGAATCGCAGCCCGGCGGAGTTGGACGACTTCACCAGGACGGTGTCGCCGCTCCGAAGATAGCCGTCGAGGAGGTCGTAGGCCTCGTCCGCGGTCTCGACGAAGACGGACTCGCCGCTCCAGGAGCCCTCGCGCTCGGCGGCGACGTGGATCCGCCGCGCCTTGGCGCCGACCACGACGATCTGCGCGATGTTGAGCCGGACGGCGAGAAGGCCCACGCGGTCGTGCTCCTCGTCGGCCCACTCCCCCAGCTCGCTCATCTCGCCGAGGACCGCGACGGTGCGCCCCTCGGGCTTCGCGATCTGGGCGAGGGTCCGCAGGGCGGCGGCGGTGGAGTCGGGGCTGGCGTTGTAGGCGTCGTTGACGACCGTGACGTCGGCGCCGCCGAGCACCTGCATGCGCCAGCGCTCGGCGAGGGTGACCGTGCCGAGGGCGTCGACGACCGCGTCGAGCGGGACGCCGACGGAGAGCGCCGCGGCGGTCGCGGCCAGCGCGTTCATCACGTGGTGCTCGCCGAGGACGCGGAGGAACAGCTCGGCGCGGGCGGCCTCGCGGCCCTCCCCTGCGGCGACCTCGATGGCGAACCGGGTGCCCTCGGCCGTCGGCTCGATGTCGACGGCGCGGACGTCGGCCTGCTCGCCGTGGCCGAACCACAGCACGCGGGCGGCGGTCCTCGCCTGCATGGAGGCGACACGGCCGTCGTCGGCGTTGAGCACCGCGACGTCGTCCGCGGTGAGATCGGCGACCATCTCGGTCTTCGCCTCGAGCGTGCGCTCGATCCCGCCGAACTCGCCGGCGTGAGCGAGGCCCACCGCGAGGACGATCCCGACGTCGGGCTTGGCCATCCGGACGAGGCGGCGGATCTCGCCGACCGCGCTCGCACCCATCTCCGCGACCAGGTACCGCGTCGACGGCGACACCTTCAGCATCGTGATCGGCGCGCCGACCTCGTTGTTGAACGAGCCCTGCGGCGCGACGGTCTCGCCGTGGCGCTCGAGGATCGTGCGGAGCAGGTTCTTGGTGGTCGTCTTGCCGTTGGAGCCGGTGACGGCCAGGACGGTGAGGTTCCCGAGGGCGCGCACGCGGCGGACGACCTCGGTCGCGAGGGCGCCGAGCGCCTCGACGGAGTCGTCGACGAGCACCTGCGGCACGTCCAGGTCGAGCGGGCGCTCGACGATCAGCAGCGCGGCGCCGCGCTCGACGGCGACCGGAGCGAAGAGGTGGCCGTCGGTGTGCTCGCCGCGCTTGGCGACGAAGATCCCGCCGGGCGCGATCTCGCGGGAGTCGGTCTCGGTCGCGCCGTCGACGACGGTGCTCGCGTTCGCGGAGGAGCCGGCGAGGTGCAGCCGACCGGAGACGGCCGCGGCGATCTCGGTGAGGGTCAGGGCGATCATCTAGAGCCAGCCCGCCTCGCGCAGGGCCTGCCGGACGTCGTCTCTGGCCGAATACGGCATGTGCACTCCTGCAATCTCCTGGTGGTCCTCGTGGCCGGGTCCGGCGTAGAGGATCGCGTCGCCCTCGTCCGCGAGGGCGACGGCCGCCCGCACGGCGGCGCGCGGGTCGGGGATCTCGTGGATCTCCCGGCCGGGCACGGCCTCGGTCGCCGCGCCGACGAGGACGGCGCGGATCGCCGCCGGGTCCTCCCAGCGCGGGTGGAAGTCGGTCACGACGACGACGTCCGACAGCTCGGCGGCGATGCGCCCCATGTCGGCCCGCTTGGTGGTGTCGCGGTCGCCGTCGGCGCCGAAGACCATGATCAGCCGTCCCGGCGTCAGCGCCCGCAGCGCCTCGAGCGCGTTCGAGAACGCGTCCGGGGTGTGGCCGTAGTCGACGTAGACGCGCGGGCCGCGGTCGCCGGAGACGCGCTCGGCGCGCCCCGGGATGTAGACGTCGAGCGCGCCCTCCTCGAGGGTGTGCGCGATCGCCTCGAGATCGAAGCCCGACTCGACGAGCATGACGATCGCGAGCGCGGCGTTCGCCGCCATGTACCAGCCGATCAGCGGGATGCGCACCACGACGGAGCGGTTCTCCGGCCCCTCGAGGTGGAAGGTGGTGCCGTCCGCTGTTCCCTCGACGACCGTCATCGACCAGTCGGCCGGCGTCGTCGGTGCGACACCGACGACGGGCGAGCTGGCGAGCGTGGTCACGGGGATGCGGCTGCGCTCGACGAGCTCGCGGCCCCAGCTGCTGTCGACGGTGACGACGCCGCGGCGGGCGCGGTCCGGTCCGAACAGGTCCGCCTTCGCCTCGAAGTACTGCGCCATGTCGGTGTAGTCGTCGAGGTGGTCGTGCGTGAGGTTGGTGAAGCCGACGACGTCGAAGACGAGGCCGTCGATCCGGTGGCGGGTGAGCGCCTGGGCGGACACCTCGATCGAGACCGCGCGGACGGCGGCCTCGCGCATGCGCGCCAGCAGCCCGTGCAGCTCGCTCGCCTCGGGGGTGGTGAGGGCGCTGACGACGGCCACGTCGCCGATCCGGCGCTCGGCGGTCGAGCTGAGCCCGGAGACGACGCCGAGGCGGCGCAGCAGCGCGTCGAGGAGGTAGACGACGCTGGTCTTGCCGTTGGTGCCGGTCACGCCGAAGAGCGTCGGGGTGTCCTCGCGGGTGCGGTGGATCCAGGCGGCGACGGCGCCCAGGGCGGCCCGCGGATCGGGGGTGACCAGGACGGGCAGACCGCTGGCGGCGGCGAGCTCGGCGCCCTCGGGATCGGTCAGAACCGCGACCGCTCCTGCGGCGGCGGCACCGACGGCGAAGGCGGCGCCGTGCGCGGCGCGGCCGGCGACGCCGACGTAGAGGTCTCCCGGCTCGACGCAGCGCGAGTCGAGGGTGACCCCGCTGACCTCGACGCCCTCGACGCCGCGGACCGGGCCGAGCGAGAACTCGGCGACCAGCTGCGAGAGCGCGCGGGGCGCCGGGTGCTCGGGCCGGAGGGAGGTCTGCGGGCGAGTGTCGTGCAATGCCCGCCCTCTCTCTCCTGCTGGTGCTGTCTCTCGTGCCGGTGCTGTCTCTCGTGCCCGCGCCCGTGCTGGTTCTGGTCTGCTCGGTCGTGTCCCGGGGAGGGCGGTCACCACGTGGTGGGGTACTCCACCGGCGGGACCGTGGACGGCTCCACCCGGTTGGTCTTGAGCACCTGGGTCATGACCTGCTGGAACACGGGGGCCGTCGCCTGGGACGTGTTCATCTTAACCGGATCGGCGATGGTGACCGTCACGACGTACTCCGGGTCCTCCGCGGGCGCGAGGCCGGCCAGCGAGACGGTGTAGCTCGACGAGTAGCCGCCGTTGCCGTCCGGCTGCTGCGCGGTGCCCGTCTTGGTGGCGATGTTGTAGCCGTCGACGTGGATGTCGTTCGCGAGCCAGCCCTGGTTGTAGTGGGTCTGCAGCATGTCGACGACGTCCTTGGCCGCACCGGCGGAGACGACCTGGGTGCCGGTCGTGTCGGGCACGTCGATCACCGAGCCGTCCGGCGTCGTGCAGCCCTCGACCAGCTGCGCGGGCAGGCGGACGCCGCCGTTGCCGAGGGTCTGGTAGATGCCCGCGACCTGGACCGCGGTCGCCGAGACGCCCTGGCCGAACATGGTCGTGTAGTTCGTCTGGCCGTCCCAGTCCGCTGAGTCGGCGAGGAGACCGCCGGACTCGCCGGGGAAGTCGACGGCCGTCGAGGCGCCGAGGCCGAACTTCTTCAGGTAGTCGTAGCGCTGCGAGGCGGAGAGCTTGGAGCCCATCATCGCGATGCCGACGTTCGAGGAGTCCTTGAGGATGCCGGTCAGCGTGTAGTTCGTCGGCGTGTGCGCGAAGTCGTCGCTGAACGAGGCGCCGTCCTTCTCGAACGTGTCGGGGACGACGACCTGGCTGGTCGGGCTCGCGAGGCCCTGATCGATCAGCATCGCCGCGGTCATCGGCTTGAAGGTCGACCCGGGCTCGAACGGGCTCTGGAAGGCCCGCGAGCCGCGGTCGTCCGGCGCGCTGGCCGACACGTTGTTGGGGTCGACCGTCGGAGTCTCGGCGACGGTCAGGAGCTTGCCGGTCTTGACCTCCTGCACCACGACGATCCCGTAGCTGCCGCCCACCTCGGCCACGCGCTGAGCGAGCACCTGCTGCGAGTAGTACTGCAGATCGGCGTCGATGGTGAGCTCGAGCGTCCCGCCGTCGACCGCGGGGGTCTCGGCCACGGTGCTGCCGGGGATGCGGACGAAGTCGGCGCTGCGCTCGTAGCTCTCGGAGCCGTTGGCCCCGGCGAGGCAGGCGTTCTCGGCGTACTCCATGCCCTCCTGGGCGGCGCCGTCGCCGCCCACGTAGCCGACGAGGTTGCCCGCGACCGCGCCGTTCGGGTAGGTCCGGCCCTGCTGCGTCTCGAAGTAGGTCCACGGGATGTCGAGCGCGACGAGCTTCTGGTACGCCTCGAGGTCGAGCCCTTCGGAGAGGACCAGGTAGTTGGCCTTCGGGTCCTTCGCGACCGCGTCGCTCACCGCGGTCACGATCTGCGGGACGGTCTGCCCGGTGATCGCGCCGATCTCGGAGGCGGCCTGCTCGACGCTGACCACGACCTCCTGGCCGTCGGGCATCTCGCGGAGGAACTCCGCGACGTTCTTCGGCGAGGTCGTCAGCCGGTACCGCGTGGTGGCGTCGGCGAGCACCGTGCCGGAGCGGTCGACGATCGACCCGCGGGTGCCGTAGGTGATGACGCTGTTCGACTGGTTCTGCGCCGCCTCGTCGGTCAGCTCGTTGGCCCGGACGACCTGGATGTCGACCAGCTTGCCGATGAAGAGTCCGACGACGGCGGCGATGACGAGGAAGGTGACGGCGGTGCGTCGCCTGCTCGAACGGTGATGTCTCACGGCGCTAGGGGCCCTTCGGTGCGTGGTCGGAGCGGCTCAGTGCGTGCTCGAGTGGATCAGTGCGTGATCGGGGCGGGCAGCTCGCCCTGCAGCGGTGCGACGGCGGTCGCGGAGCCCGCGGCGGCAGCGGCCGCCGGCGGTGCGATCAGCGCGTTCGGCACCGCGGAGGCGGCCGCGGTGGTGCCGACCTCGCTCGCGGCGGCGGTGGCCGGGTCGCCCAGCACCGCGCCGTCGGAGAGGCGGAGGTAGACGGGAGCGGTGTTCGCCACCATGCCGAGACCCTGCGCGGCGGTGGCGAGGTTCTGCGGCGAGCTGAGCGTGTCGACCGCGTCCTGCTTCTCCGCGTTGCCCCGGGTCAACGTCTTCTGCTCGCCCTGCAGCGTCGCGATCTGGTACGCGCCCTCGGAGAGGCCGACGCTGACCAGCAGCTGGATCACGATGATCGCGAAGAGGCCGGCGACGGCGACGATCCCGTAGACGAGCTTCGGCCGGGCCTGGCGCTCGGGAGCGGGGACGGCCTCGATCCGGGGTCGCCGCGCCGGCTCGGCGGGCTGCGCCGGTCGTGCGGTGCTGCGGTCGATGACGGGGTCGATGACGGCGGTCGCGCTCATGCGGTGCTCCTGATCCTCTCGGCCGCGCGCAGACGCACGGGTGTCGCTCGGGGGTTGGCGGCCTTCTCGTCGTCCGAGGCGAGCTCGGCGCCGCGGATGACGAGTCGGAACTCTGGTCGGTGCTCGGGCAGCTCCATCGGCAGGCCGACGGGCGCCGTGGACGAGGAGGCGGCCTGCAGGGCGCGCTTGACGATGCGGTCCTCGAGCGACTGGTACGCCTCGACGACGATGCGCCCGCCGACGGCGATCCGGCCGAGCGCGGCGGGGATCGCCCGCTCGAGCACGGAGAGCTCCTGGTTGACCTCGATGCGCAGCGCCTGGAAGACGCGCTTGGCCGGGTGGCCGTTGCGCTGGATCGCGACCGGGGTCGCCGCCTGGATGATCTCGACGAGCCGGCCGGAGCGCACGATCGGCGCCGACGCGCGCGCCTCGACGATCTTCTTCGCGTAGCGGGCCGCGAGCCGCTCCTCGCCGTACTCGTGGAAGATCCGCCGGAGCGCGATCTCGTCGTAGTCGGCCAGGATGCTCGCCGCGGTGAGCGGCGCCGTCGCGTCCATCCGCATGTCCAGCGGGGCGTCCTTGGAGTAGGAGAAGCCGCGCTCGGTCTCGTCGAGCTGCAGCGAGGACACGCCGAGGTCGAAGAGGGCCCCGTCGATCGTGTCGATGCCGAGCTCGTCGAGGACGTCGGGCAGCTCGTCGTAGACGGCGTGCACCAGGTCGACCCGGGCGGAGTGCGCGGCGAGCCGGGCGCCGGCGAGCTGGAGCGCCTCCTGGTCGCGGTCCAGACCGACGAGGTGCAGGCGCGGGAAGCGCTCGAGCAGCGCGAGCGAGTGCCCGCCCATGCCGAGCGTCGCGTCGACCAGCACGGCGCCGTCGCGCTCCAGCGCCGGAGCCAGCAGCTCGACGCAGCGCTCGAGCAGCACGGGGAGGTGCCGCTCCTCGGTCGGGCGCGCGTCGGCGCGGGTCGTGTCGTCGGGGCGCACGTCGGCGCGGTGCGCAGGGGTGCTCTCGGTGTTCTCTGCCATGGCGGTCCCGCCGTCCCGTTCCTGCCGTCCGATCCCCATCCAGCTCACGACCGGACACCGGGGAAGGTGCGTCCGGGCGCCGAGTGGCTGGGAGTCGCGCGGCAGGAGCTAGAACAGGCCGGGGATCACCTCCTCCTCGGTGTCGGAGAACACGGACTCCTGCTCGGTCAGGTAGCTGTCCCAGGCGTCCTGGGCCCAGATCTCGGCGCGATTGCCCGCACCGATGACGGTGAGGTCGCGGTCGAGACCGGCGTAGGCCCGCAGCGGCGCCGGGAGGGTGATGCGGTTCTGCTTGTCCGGCGTCTCGGCGCTGGCGCCGGAGAGGAACACGCGCAGGAAGTCGCGGGCCTGCTTGCTCGTGACGGGCGCCTGGCGGATCTTCTCGTGCATCGCCTCGAACTCGCGCTGGCTGAAGACGTAGAGGCACCGCTCCTGGCCGCGCGTGACGACGACTCCGGAGGAGAGCTCGTCGCGGAACTTGGCGGGAAGGATGACGCGGCCCTTCTCGTCGAGCTTGGGGGAATGAGTGCCGAGGAACAACGGACTGCCCCCACTTCTCTCCGGCCAAGGTTGGTGTGGGCCCCACAGTACTCCACTTCCCCCCACCCACAACCCTCCCGACCGTCCCGGCGCGCCGCGATCGGGCCGTCGATCCGCGCCGTTGCAGGGATCGGCCGCGGTGGAGCGCAGTGGAGGGCAATCGCACTCGCGGGGAGCGTCCGGGCACGAAAAAAGGGCCGATCCGTGAGGATCGACCCTGGGGTGGTGCGGGGTGGAGGACCCGCGCCGTGGAGCTCTAGGAGCGGCCGTCGCCGCGGTTGTCCCACCGGTCGTTCAGACGGTCCATGAAGTTGGACCCCTGGCCGCCGCTCGCCGAGCGCGGCTTCGAGGGCCGGCCCGCCTCGGGGATGCCGGACGTGGTGGAGCCGCCGGGTGCCGGACGCATCGCGACGACGACGCCCGCGAGCATCAGCGCGAAGCCGCCGACGCCCACGAGGGGCTGTCGGACGATGACGCCGGTGACGAGCACGCCGAGGCCGACGATGGCGAGGAGGATGCCGAGCACGAGGGCCCGGTAGTTGGTGCCGCCCCGGCCCTTGCTGACCGCCGCGACGAAGTCGGCGTCGTTCTGATAGAGATTGCGCTCCATCTCGTCGAGGAGCCGTTGCTCGTGTTCCGAAAGCGGCATCGGGACCCCTTCAGGGAGTGGCGTCGACCCGGCGGGGACGGCACCGAGGTGGGCGGGCGGTCTGCTCGACCGGGCTGGTGGCGCTTCAGTGTAGACCGAGGCCCGCCGAGGCGCCAGGCGCCATCGGTGCATAGGCTGGTCGGGTGAACCACAGCACTCGTCTGGTCGATCGCGTCCAGTTCCGAATCGATGAATTCCTCACCGGGCGCACGCCAATTCTGCGCTCCATCGGAGAGGACGTCTCCGCCCTCGGCGACCTTTCGCGGGACTTTCTCAGCGGGGGCAAGCGCTTCCGGGCGCGCTTCTGCGAGGCGGGCTGGACGGCGGTCTCCGCGGTGCCGAGCGACGTCCACCGGAGCGCGTCCGATCCGATCGCGCGCGTCGGCGCGAGCCTCGAGCTCTTCCACGCCGCGGCGCTCGTCCACGACGACGTGATCGACAACTCCGACACCCGCCGGGGGGCGCCGGCGGCGCACCGCCGGTTCTCCGCGCTGCACGAGGACGGCGGCTGGTCGGGCTCGGCGGACGAGTTCGGCCGCTCCTCCGCGATCCTGCTCGGCGACCTGCTGCTGGTCTGGTCGGACGAGATCTTCGCGGACGCCGAGTGGGCGCTCGAGGACCGCACCGCGGCGGCGCGGGCCCGAGCGGAGTTCAACCTGATGCGCACGGAGGTGACGCTGGGCCAGTACCTCGACATCCTCGAGGAGAGCGCGTGGGTCCGCCACCCTGAGCACGAGCACCTCGAGCGCTCGGAGCGCGTGGTGGTCTTCAAGAGCGCCAAGTACAGCATCGAGGCGCCGCTCGCCATCGGCGGCTCGCTCGGTGGCGGCGACGACGCCCAGATCGACGCGCTGCGCGGATTCGGCCTGCCGCTCGGCATCGCCTTCCAGCTGCGCGACGACGTCCTCGGCGTGTTCGGCGACCCGGTCGTGACGGGCAAGCCGGCGGGCGACGACCTCCGCGAGGGCAAGCGGACCGTGCTGCTCGGCCTGGCCCGCGCCGCGGCGTCGTCGAGCGAGCGCGACGAGCTCGACGCCGTCGTCGGCCGCACCGACGCGAGCGCCGACGACATCGCCCGGGCTCAGGAGATCGTCGCCGGCTCCGGAGCGCTCGACCGGCTCGAGGAGCGCATCGCCCGCGAGGTGGCGGCGGCCCTGGCCGTGCTGCCCGACGCCCCGCTGCGCGAGGAGGGCGTCGCGGAGCTGCGCGAGCTCGCCGACCGCGTCACCGCGCGCACGGCGTAGGACCTGAGGTCGCGGGCGGCTCAGCCCTGTCCGGTCAGGCCAGCGCCTGGGCGACGCGGCGCACCTCGGCCTTGCGGCCGGCGAGCAGCGCCTGCACGGGACTGGTGCCGAGGCTGTCCTCGTCCGCGAGCAGCCAGTCGATCGCCTCGTCGTCCGAGAAGCCCTGGTCCGAGAGCAGGATCGCCGTGCCGCGGATCTCGCTCAGCGGCTCGCCGTCGCGGAGGAAGACGGAGGGGACGACGAGCCTGCCGTCGCGGCGCGTGCCGAGCAGGTGGCGCTCCTCGAGGAGGCGGCGCACCCGGCTGACGCCGAGACCGGTGACCTCGACCAGGTCGGGAACGGTCAGCCACTCGATCTCGGGAGTGGACGGGGAGGCGGAGGCAGCGGACGAGTCGGTCACCCGTCAAGAGTGCCACGAGCCGCCTCCGCGTTGCACGCCGGTTGTCCGGAGGGTCTTGCCTAGACTCGTCGCGTGACCACCAGCCAGCTCGACCCTCTCCTCGGCCGTCTCGTCGACGGCCGGTACGAGGTGCGCTCCCGCATCGCGCGGGGCGGCATGGCCACCGTCTACCTGGCGCACGACCAGCGCCTCGAGCGCCGGGTCGCCATCAAGGTCATGCACGGGCACCTCTCCGACGACGCGACGTTCAAGAACCGCTTCGTCCAGGAGGCGCGCTCCGCCGCGCGCCTGGCCCACCCGAACGTGGTCAGCGTCTTCGACCAGGGCCAGGACTCCGACATGGCCTACCTGGTGATGGAGTACCTTCCCGGCATCACCCTGCGCGACCTGCTCAAGGAGCGCGGACGGCTCACGGCCCAGCAGGTCGTCGACATCATGCACTCGGTGCTGTCCGGGCTCGCGGCCGCGCACCGGGCGGGGATCCTGCACCGCGACCTCAAGCCGGAGAACGTGCTGCTGGCCGACGACGGCCGGATCAAGATCGGCGACTTCGGCCTCGCTCGGGCCGCGAGCGCGAACACCGCGTCCGGTCAGGCGCTCCTCGGCACGATCGCCTACCTCTCCCCCGAGCTGGTGACCCGCGGCACCGCCGACACCCGCAGCGACATCTACGCCATCGGCATCATGATCTACGAGATGCTCACCGGCGAGCAGCCCTTCACGGGCGAGCAGCCGATGCAGATCGCCTACCAGCACGCCAACGACTCGGTCCCCTACCCCAGCGCGAAGGTGCCCTCGGTGCCGACCTCGCTCGACGAGCTCGTGCTCTGGGCGACCGAGCGGGACCCGGACATGCGCCCGCGCGACGCCGGCGTGATGCTGGCGCAGCTGCTCGAGGCCGAGCGCCTGATGGGCATCACGCCGACCGACCGCCGCGGCGCGGACACCCAGGCCGTCACCCCCCTTCCGGTGGCGGAGCCCGCCACCGCGCTGCTGTTCGACGAGGCCGTCACGGGGCACACCTCGGTGATCGAGGGACCGCCCGCGGAGCTCGAGCAGCGCGACGACGACGACGCGGTCGCCCGCCTCGCGACGAAGCGCCGCACGCGCCGCCGACGCGGCGTGCTGCTGACGGTGATCGTCCTGCTGCTCGCCCTCATCGGCGGCGGGACCGCCTGGTGGTACGGCGAGGGCCCCGGCGCGATCGTGAACGTGCCGGACGTGGTGAGCCGCTCGCAGGACGAGGCGACGGCCGCGCTGGTCAGCCAGGGCTTCGAGGTCTCGCCGCAGCAGGCGAACGACCTGACCGTCCCCGCCGGCACGGTGCTCAGCACCGATCCGCCCGGCGGCCAGGGACTGCACAAGGGCGACGTCGTCACCCTCGTCGTCTCGAGCGGCCCGCGGCAGCTGCCGGTGCCCGCGCTCGCCGGCGTCTCCGAGGAGGAGGCGACGGCCGCGATCCAGGCCGCGCCGTTCACAGTCGGCGACGTCACCCGGATCTTCGACGCCGACGTCCCCGCCGGCGTCGTCGTCTCGGCGTCGCTGCCCGACGGCGGCGAGCTGCCCGCGACGATGTCCGAGACCAGCACGATCGCCATGGTCGTCAGCCTGGGCGCGATCCCGAACGTCGTCGGCCTCACGGTCGACGAGGCGACGGCGGCCGCGAAGGACGCCGGGCTCGCCCTCGACCGCGAGCGAGAGGACTGGAGCGACACGGTCGCGGCCGGAGTGGTCCTCACGCAGATCAATCCCGAGGCGCCGGCGACCACCGGCGACACCGTCTCCGTCGTCGTCTCGAAGGGCCCGCAGCCGGTCGCCGTCCCCAACGTCGTCGGGATGACCCGCGACCAGGCGAAGGCCGCGCTCAGCGCCGTCGACCTGAAGTGGAGCTACGGCCTGACCACCCCGCTGATCGACCAGGTGCCGGACGAGGTGACGAAGGTGACCAACCAGTCCGACAAGGAGGGCGCCCTCGTGCAGCGCGGCACGACGGTGCAGCTCTCGATCACGATCTCCATCTGACCGCGGAGCGCTGCGGCCGAGCGCCGTCGGCACGCTGGTCGAGCAGCCCCGCAGGGGCGTATCGAGACCCGCCCGTCGGACGACGGTGGATCTCGATACGCCCGCTCCGCGGGCTCCTCGATCAGCATGCAGGTGCCCGCTCCGCGGGCTCCTCGATCAGCACGCAGGTGCCCGCTCAGGGGGCTCCTCGATCAGCAGGGAGCGTCCGCCGGCGAGCAGCGCGCGGCTCAGCGCTGGCGCAGCTCCTCGGCCACCAGGAAGGCCAGCTCGAGCGACTGCATGTGGTTGAGGCGCGGGTCGCAGACCGACTCGTAGCGGGTGGCGAGGGTCGCCTCGTCGATGTGCTCCGAGCCGCCGAGGCACTCGGTGACGTCGTCGCCGGTGAGCTCGACGTGGATGCCGCCCGGGTGCGTCCCTGCGGCGCGGTGCGCCTCGAAGAAGCCCTTGACCTCGTCGACCACGTCGTCGAAGCGACGGGTCTTGTAGCCGGTGGGCGTCGTCAGGCCGTTGCCGTGCATCGGGTCGGTCACCCAGAGCGGCAGCGCATCGCTCGCCTTGACCGCCTCGAGCAGCGGCGGGAGGGCGTCGCGGATCTTCCCGGCGCCCATCCGCGTGATGAAGGTGAGGCGCCCGGGCTCGCGGTCCGGGTCGAGCTTGTCGATCAGCTCGAGCATCGTCTCGGGGGTCGTCGACGGGCCGAGCTTGACGCCGATCGGATTGCGGACGCGCGAGAGGAAGTCGACGTGCGCGCCGTCGAGTTCGCGGGTGCGCTCGCCGATCCAGATGAAGTGGCTGGAGGTGTTGTACGGCGTGCCGGTGCGCGAGTCGATCCGCGTCATCGGGCGCTCGTAGTCCATCAGCAGGCCCTCGTGGCCGGTGTAGAACTCGGTGCGCTTCATTCCCTCGAAGTCGGCGCCGCAGGCCACCATGAACTTCACCGCGCGGTCGATCTCGCGGGCGAGCTGCTCGTAGCGCTGGTTCTGCGGGTTCTCGGTGAAGCCCTTGTTCCAGTAGTGCACGAGGCGGAGGTCGGCGAAGCCGCCCTGGGTGAAGGCGCGGATGAGGTTCAGCGTCGAGGCGGCCGTGTGGTAGCCCTGGACGATCCGGCGCGGGTCGGCGGTGCGCGACTCCGGAGTGAAGTCGTAGCCGTTGACGATGTCGCCGCGGTAGGCGGGCAGCGTCACGTCGCCGCGGGTCTCGAGGTCGCTCGAGCGGGGCTTCGCGAACTGGCCGGCCATGCGGCCCATCTTGATGACGGGCATGCTCGCGCCGTAGGTCAGGACGACGGCCATCTGCAGCACGGTCTTCACCCGGTTGCGGATCTGGTCGGCGGTCGCGCCGGCGAAGGTCTCGGCGCAGTCGCCGCCCTGGAGCAGGAAGGCCTCGCCGCGGGCCGCGGCACCGAGGCGCTCGCGCAGCTGGTCGACCTCGCCCGCGAAGACGAGCGGGGGCAGCGCCGCGACCTCGGCGGACGCGGCGGCGACCGCGGCGGCGTCGGGCCAGTTCGGCTGCTGCTTGATCTCGAGCTCGCGCCAATAGTCCAGGCCGGCGACCACGGAGGGGGCGGCGAGGACGTACGGTTCGTTCGGATCGATGACCACGAGGGTTCCTGGTTCTGACGGGCGCGCGGCGCGCGCAGTGATCGCCGCCCGGTCGGACGGCGACGGTTGACGAGCTTATCGGCTCGGCGGGGCCTTCTCCGGAGGTGCGCCCAGCCGGGAAGCCCGGTGGAGCAGGCTCAGCGCAGCAGGGCCGCGCGCTTCTCCTTGACCGAGGTCGCGTAGACGTCGAGATACTCCTGGCCGCTGAGCGCCAGCAGCTCGTACATGATCTCGTCGGTGATCGAGCGGAGGATGAAGCGGTCGCCCTCCATTCCCTCGAAGCGGCTGAAGTCGAGCGGCTCGCCGAAGACGATGCCGATGCGGCCGAGCTTCGGCAGCCGGCTGCCGATCGGCATGATGCGGGCGGTGTCGATCATCGCCACCGGGATGACGGGCACCCGCGCCTCGAGGACCATCCGCGCGACGCCGGTGCGGCCGCGGTACATCCGCCCGTCGGGGCTGCGGGTGCCCTCGGGATAGATGCCGAGGGCCTCGCCGCCGGCCAGGACGCGGAGCCCGGTGTTGAGCGAGGCCTCCGAGGCCTTGCCGCCCGAGCGGTCGATCGGGAGCATGCCGGTGGCCGTGAAGAAGAGCTTCGTCGCCCAGCCCTTGAGGCCCTTGCCGGTGAAGTAGTCGCTCTTGGCGAGGAAGACCATGTTGCGTTCGATCACCAGCGGGAGGAACACCGAGTCGATGAAGGAGAGGTGGTTGCTCGCGAGGATGACGCCACCGGTCGCCGGGACGCGGTCGGCGCCGACCACCCAGGGCCGGAAGATCGTCTTGAGCAGGGGCCCCGCGACGATGTGCTTCATGAACCAGTAGAACAAGGGGCGCTCCTCAGCGGTCCGCGACCGGGGTCACAGCGAGCTCGCGTGCAGGCGAGCGAGGTCGGCGGCGCCGACGACCCCCGCGTCGTTGACGAGCTCCGCGATGCGGAACTCGGGCTCGGGGTGGTACCCCCGGGCGGGCAGGTTGTCGAGGTAGGCCTGGCGGATCGGATCGAGCAGCAGGTCGCCGGCCTGCGCCACTCCCCCGCCGATCACGAACATCTGCGGGTCGAGCACCGCGCTGAGACTCGCCGCGGCCTCGCCGAGCCAGTGGCCGAGCTGTCGCAGGGCCGCGAGGGCGCCGAGGTCGCCGGCGCTGATCAGCTCGGCGATGACGCCGCCGTCGAGCTCGCCGCCGTTCTTCGCGCGCGCATCGGCGATGCCCTGGCCGATCCCGCCGGCGTCGGCCAGCTCGGCGGCGAAGCGCTGCAGCGCCCGGCCGGAGCCGTACTGCTCGATGCAGCCGCGGGCTCCGCAGCCGCAGGGCAGCCCGCCGGGGACGACCCGCATGTGGCCGATCTCCGCCGCCGCGCCGAAGCCGCCGCGCAGGAGCCGGTCGTTGATGACGATCGCGCCGCCGACGCCGGTGCCGATGGTGAGCATCAGCATGTCGCTGACGAGGCGTCCGGCGCCGTAGCGGAACTCGGCCCAGCCGGCCGCGTTGGCGTCGTTCTCGATGATGATCGGGAGGTCGATGCGCGCCGAGAGCTTCTCGCGGAAGGGCTCGTTGCGCCAGTTGATGTTGGGGGCGTAGTAGACGATCGACTGCGAGGCGTCGATGAAGCCGGCCGCGGCGACTCCCACGGCCGAGACGTCGCCGGCGGGGAGGCCCTCGCGCAGGCGCGCCACCATCTCGACGACGACGTCGACGATGAGCTCCGGGTGCCCGGCGGGCGTCGGCTGGCGGTCCTCGCGGACGATGCCGCCGAACTCGTCGACGAGCGCTCCCGCGATCTTCGTGCCGCCGATGTCGATACCGATCGCGTGCACGCGAACCGCCTTCCCCTCGCCTCCGGCGCCGCTGCGCCGCGGGTCCGCCCTGGAGCGGCGGCCACAACGAGTGTAGTGACCCGCCGAGAACCGACGTGCGGATCGTTATCCTGAGTGGATGCACAGTCGCGGAGCGCCGGTAGGCTGGACCCGACAATCATTCAGGTACCGAAGGAGTTGCCGTGGAGCAGTTCGATTCCCCCCTCGTGGTCGCGCCGGATCCGCAGGCCAACACGACGGCGCTGCTGCTCGACCGGGTGCGGGAGACCCCTGACCGAGCGCTCTTCGCCCTTCCCGAGGGCGGCGGCTGGCGCGACGTCACCGCCCGCGAGTTCCTCGACCAGGTGACCGCGCTCGCGAAGGGCCTCGTCGCGGCCGGCATCGAGCCCGGCGACAAGGTCGGACTGATCTGCAAGACCCGCTACGAGTGGACGCTGATCGACTTCGCCGTGTGGTTCGCCGGCGGCGTCCTCGTGCCGGTCTACGAGACCTCCTCCCCCGCGCAGGTGCAGTGGAACCTGTCCGACTCCGGTGCGCACGCCGTCATCGTCGAGACGGCCGAGCACTTCGCCCGCTTCGACGAGATCCGCGCGGACCTCCCCGACGTCCGGCTCGCCTGGCAGATCGGTCTGGGCGACCTCGACAAGCTCGCCGCCCGCGGGGTCGACGTGCCCGACGCCGAGATCGAGCGCCGCCGCTCGCTCGCCACCGGCGCGGACGTCGCGACGATCATCTACACCTCCGGCTCGACCGGCCGGCCCAAGGGCTGCATCATCCGGCACTCCAACTTCGTCGAGCTCAGCCGCAACTCCGCGGTCGCGCTGACCGAGCTGATCCACCAGCCGGGCGCGTCGACGCTGCTCTTCATCACGACGGCGCACGTCTTCGCGCGCTTCATCGCCATCCTCTGCGTGCACGGCGGGGTGAAGGTCGGGCACCAGGCCGACACGAAGCAGCTGCTCCCCTCGCTCGGCTCGTTCAAGCCGACGTTCCTCCTGGCCGTGCCGCGGGTGTTCGAGAAGGTCTACAACTCGGCCGAGCAGAAGGCCGAGGCGGGTGGGAAGGGGAAGATCTTCCGCCGCGCGGCCGATGTCGCCGTCGCGCACTCGATCGCGGTCGAGGCGGGCTCGGTGCCGCTCGCGCTGAAGCTGCAGTTCCTGCTGTTCGATCGGCTCGTCTACTCGAAGCTGCGCACCGCGATGGGCGGCAACGTCCGCTACGCGGTGTCGGGCTCCGCTCCGCTCGGCGACCGGCTCGGTCACTTCTTCCACAGCCTCGGCATCAAGATCCTCGAGGGCTACGGACTCACCGAGACGACGGCGCCCGCGACGGTCAACCGGACAGAGCGCTTCAAGATCGGCTCCGTCGGCCCGGCGATGCCCGGCTGCTCGATCCGGATCGCCGCCGACGGCGAGATCCAGGTGCGCGGCATCGACGTCTTCGGCGGGTACTGGAACGACGAGAAGGCGACGGCCGAGGCCTTCGACGGGGAGTGGTTCAAGACCGGCGACCTCGGCTCGCTCGACGAGGAGGGCTACCTCCGGGTCACCGGGCGGACGAAGGAGATCATCGTCACCGCCGGCGGCAAGAACGTCGCGCCGGCCGCGCTCGAGGACCCGATCCGCGCCAACCCGCTCGTCGGCCAGGTCGTCGTCGTCGGCGACCAGCGCCCGTTCATCGCGGCACTGGTGACCCTCGACCCCGAGATGCTGCCGACCTGGCTCGCGAACAACGGGCAGGACGCGACGCTCACGCTCGAGCAGGCGGCCGTGAACCCGGCGGTCCTCGCCGAGGTGCAGCGCGCCGTCGACGCCGCGAACGTCCGCGTCTCCCGCGCCGAGTCCATCCGCAAGTTCGTCATCCTGCCCACCGAGTTCACCGAGGCGAGCGGCCACCTCACCCCGAAGATGAGCATCAAGCGGAACGTCATCCTCGACGACTTCGCGGCGACGATCAGCAGCGTCTACAGCGCCGCCCCCGCCACGGAGGGCATCAGCCTCCGCTGACGACTCCGCCCACGCCGGCTCCGCGGGCTACTCGATCAGCATGATGCGCCAGCCAGCCAGAGGGCGATGGCCGAAGGCCGAGCCGTATCCGGGAAAGCGCGTCCCAGCGCTTTCCCGTCGGCGGACGCACGACGCTCTGCGGAACGCGGCCACCTCTGAGAGCCGACCGCGCCGAGCCGTGCAGGGACCGGCTCGGAATCAGCGCAGCCGTATCCGGCGAAGCGCGTTCCAGCGCTTCGACGTCGGCGGACGCACGACGCTCTGCGGAACGCGGCAACCCCAGGAGGCCGACCGCGCCGAGCCGGGCAGGGACCGGCTCGGCAATGGACTCAGAACCAGGAGCTCTCGCGGACTTCCTTCATGGCGGCCCGCCGGTCGTCCTTGGAGAGGCGGTCGAGGTAGAGGCGGCCGTCGAGGTGGTCGCATTCGTGCTGGAGGGCCTGGGCCATCAGGCCGTCGCCCTCGAGGACGACCTCGTTGCCGTCGAGGTCGGTGCCGCGGACCTTGGCGTGCGGGTAGCGGATCGCGGGGTACCAGAGGTTCGGCACGGAGAGGCAGCCCTCGTCGACAGGCTCGGGCTCGCCGCTGAGCTCGACGATCTCGGGGTTGAGGATGTAGCCGACGACCCCGTCGACGTTGTAGCTGAACGCGCGGAGGTTGACGCCGATCTGCGGTGCGGCGACGCCGGCGCGGCCGGGGGTGCGCACGCTGTCGACGAGGTCCTCGACCAGTCCGCGGATCCCGTCGTCGACGGTCTCGATCGGGGCGGACACCGTCTTCAGGACGGGATCGCCGAAGATGCGGATCTGGCGTTCGGTCATGCGGTGCGCTCCCTCAGTGCCTCCTCGGCGGAGAGGAGGGCGTTCTCGACGACTTCGCTCGCCGCGGGGTGCGGCCAGTACTGGCTGCGGGCGAGTCCGCGGATCCCGACCCCCGCACTGGCGGCCTGGACGAGCGGCTGAATGAGGATACTCGCCTGCGGGCCCATCAGGTGCGCGCCGAGCAGCTCGCCGTCGAGTCCGACGACGAGGGTGCAGACGCTGGAGTCGTCCTCCATGGCCCAGCCGTAGGCGGTGGAGCCGAACTCCTGGGTGACGGCGACGACGTCGATGCCGCGCTCCCCCGCCTCCCGCTCGGTGAGGCCGAAGTGCGCGATCTGCGGGTGCGCGAAGATCGCGCCGGGCACGGGCGCGAGGGTGTTCGAGAGCATCTCCTGCGGGTGCAGCAGGTTGTGCGCGACGAGCCGCGCCTCGTGGTTGGCGACGTGCTTGAGCTGCCACTCGGAGGAGACGTCGCCGAGCGCGAAGAGCCCTGGGACGACGCGGCCGCCGGAGAGGACGCGCTGCTCGTCGTCGACGACGACGCGGCCGTCGGGGTGCAGGTCGATGCCGACGGAGGCCGCGGCGATGGTGTCGCTGTTCGGGTCGCGCCCGGTGGCGACGAGGATCGTGTCGGTCTCGACGCGGGAGCCGTCGTCGAACGTGGTGACGAGCCCGCCTGGAGTGGCCTCGACGCTCTCGGCGGAGACGCCGGTGCGGACGTCCCAGCGCTCGCGCGCCAGCGCCGTGAAGCCGCGGGCGATGCCCTCGTCGAGCGAGCGGAGCAGCCGGTCGCCGCGGACCGCGACGGTGACCGCGGTGCCGAAGGCCGAGAAGATGTGCGCGAACTCGACCGCCACCGCGCCGCCGCCGAGGACGAGCATCCGCGCGGGGAGCTCGTCGATCCGCATGATCGAGTCGGAGTCGTGGATCCGCGGGTCGGGCTCGTAGGCCGCGAGGAGGGGGCGCGGACGCGAGCCCGCGGCGACCACGACCTGCGGGGCGCTGATCCGCAGACCGCTCGCGCTCACCAGCACGTGCGGCCGGACGCCGTCGCCGAGCGACTCGAAGCCGAAGCTCTCGCGCAGCACGGTGACGTTCTCGGAGCGGTTCGCCCGGTAGTCCAGCCCGCCGGCGCTGATCGCGTCGGTCCGTCCGAAGACGCGGTCGCGCACCTCGGCCCACTCGGGCCGGGCCACCCGGCCGTGAACGCCGACCCGGTCGCCCTGGTCGACGTCGGTCACGATGTCGGCGACGTGCACGAACATCTTCGTGGGGATGCAGCCGGCGTTGAGGCAGGTGCCGCCGAACCACTCCCCGTCGTCGAGGATCGCGACGCGGGAGCCGGCCCACTCGGGGCCGACGATCGAGTTGCCGGACCCGGCGCCGAGCACGATCAGGTCGAAGGCGAGGTCGTCGGCGATGCCGTCCACGACCGCCTCAGGCACGACGGACCGGGATGCCCTCGACGACGAGCGCGGCCAGCACGCGCGCCGCCTCCTGGGTCGCGGGGCGCAGCTGCTCCCACTTCACGACCGAGCCGGCGGCGAGCACCGGGTCGTACGGGATGCGGACGATGTCGCGCACCCGCGAGCGGAAGTGCGACTCGATCTCCTCGAGCTTCACCAGGCTGGTGCCCTGCGTCGCGGTGTTCAGCGCGACCACGGCGTTCCGGACGAGATCGCCGTAGCCGTTCGCGTCGAGCCAGGTGAGGGTCTCGGAGGCGAGGCGCGCCTCGTCGACGCTGCCGCCGGAGACGATCACCACGCTGTCCGCGCGCTGCAGCGTGGCGCGCATCACCGAGTGCACGATGCCGGTGCCGCAGTCGGTGAGCATGATCGAGTAGAAGCGCTCGACGAGGTCGGCGACGACGTTGTAGTCGTCCTCGTCGAAGGCCTCGGAGAGCTGCGGGTCGGTGTCGGAGGCGAGCACGTCGAGCCGGGTCTCGTCGCGCGAGACCATCGTGGAGAACTCGGTGAAGCCGGTGACTCCGGCGGCGCGGTTGACGACGTCGCGGACGGTGGAGCGGGTCTGCTTGGGGACGCGCTCGGCGAGAGTGCCGCGGTCGGGGTTGGCGTCGACCGCGATGATGCGGTCCTCGCGCGAGTCGGCGAGGGCCATGCCCAGGAGGGTGGTCACGGTCGTCTTGCCGACGCCGCCCTTGCGGGTCATCACCGGGACGAAGCGGGTGCCGCCCTCGAACTGGCGGCCGATCCGCTCGTCCATCGCCTTCCAGGCCTGGACCTTCGCGGAGTCGCCGAGGTTGACGGTGTGGAAGGTGAGGCTGTAGACGAAGCGGTTCCAGCCGCCGGTCGGCGCCGGCCGGGTCTTGCGGTTGACCTCGAGCAGGCGGTCCGGCGTGAGCATCGAGGCGGACTCGGGCGCCGACGACGTGCCGGCGGTGCCGGACTCGGCGCGGAGGCGGTCGCGGCGGGTGACCCCGGGACTCGACTCGGCGGCGGTGGCGACGGCGTCGGGCTCGCGCTCGGGCTCGGCGGCGGGCTCGGCCGGGCGCTGCTCGCCGCGGCCACGCGGTCGCTCGCCGGAGTCCTCGGGCAGCACGGACACCTCGTCGCGCGCGGCGATGCCGGCCGAGACGGGACGGACGGCGCCGGGGGCGTCGGGGATCCCGAGACGGCCGACGTCGACCGTGGGGTCCTCGACGGGCGCCGGGGCGCTCGAGCGGCGCCGCGCGGGCGCCGGAGACTCGAGCCGGATGCCGTCCGGGATGCGGGTGGGAGCGGTGTCGCTCGCGCGCGGGGCGTACTGCTCGGAGTCCCGCGCCGCGTCGAGCGCCGTCCGAGGAGTCGGGCCGGTATCGAGATCGGGCTGGTCGTCGTTGCGCTCATCCATGCGAACGAGCCTCCTTCCGCTTGCCGTCAGTGTATCGGCGGGCCCGGCGGCGCGCCCCGGGCTGCGATCCCGGCCGCGAGCCTGCTAGGCGGCGGTCGGACCCGTGTGCAGGGAACGGTTAGGTTCTCCCACCCGAGGGAAAGTAAAGTACTCAGCCATGCATGTACTCAGCGTGAGCTCCCTCAAGGGCGGCGTCGGCAAGACCACCGTGACGCTCGGCCTTGCATCCGCGGCGTTCTCGAAGGGCCTGCGAACGCTGGTCGTCGACCTCGATCCGCAGTCCGACGTCTCGACCGGGATGGACATCAACGTCGCCGGTCACCTCAACATCGCGGACGTCCTCACGTCGCCCAAGGAGAAGATCGTCCGCTCGGCGATCGCGCCCTCCGGCTGGACGAAGGAGCGCCAGGGCACGATCGACGTCCTGATCGGCAGCCCCTCCGCGATCAACTTCGACGGCCCGCACCCCAGCATCCGCGACATCTGGAAGCTCGAGGAGGCGCTCGCGAGCGTCGAGGCCGACTACGACCTCGTGCTGATCGACTGCGCGCCCTCGCTCAACGCGCTCACCCGCACCGCCTGGGCCGCGAGCGACCGCGTCGCCGTCGTCACCGAGCCCGGCCTGTTCTCCGTGGCGGCCGCCGACCGCGCGCTGCGGGCGATCGAGGAGATCCGCCGCGGCCTGAGCCCGCGGCTGCAGCCGCTCGGCATCATCGTGAACCGCGCCCGCGTGCAGTCGCTCGAGCACCAGTTCCGGATCAAGGAGCTGCGCGACATGTTCGGCCCGCTGGTCCTCAGCCCGCAGCTGCCCGAGCGCACGTCGCTCCAGCAGGCGCAGGGTGCCGCGAAGCCGGTGCACGTCTGGCCCGGCGAGAGCGCGCAGGAGATGGCGCACAACTTCGACCTGCTGCTCGACCGCGTCATCCGCACGGGGCGCATCGGCGAGCAGGCGGTGCCGGCGGCGACGAGCTAGCCGGCGAGGTCCGCGGACGGCGTCGCAGCTCCGGCTGCGGCGCCGTCGCTGTCTGCCGGGGCGGGTCCCGCCGGCATGGCGGCGTCGGACGGCGGGTCTGCAGGCGCGGCGTGGCGGGGACGGTGGGTCTCGATAGGCCCCTTCGGGGCTACTCGACCAGCAGGTGGTGCGGCCGCCGCGCGGCAGGGAGCGATCGACCGCGAGGAGGGGCGGGTCAGCCGACCTTGCGGGAGGCGCGGCGGCGGGCGAGCTCGTCGGCGGGGTCGACCGACTGGTGGTCGAGCTCGACGAGGCTGGTCTCGACCTCGCGGAGGACCTTGCCGACGGCGATGCCGAAGACGCCCTGGCCGCGGCTGAGGAGGTCGATGACCTCGTCGTTCGAGGTGCAGAGGTAGACGCTGGCGCCGTCGCTCATCAGCGTGGTCTGCGCGAGGTCGTCGACGCCGGACTCGCGGAGCTGGTTGACGGCGGTGCGGATCTGCTGCAGCGAGATGCCGGTGTCGAGGAGGCGCTTGACCAGCTTGAGCACGAGGATGTCGCGGAAGCCGTAGAGGCGCTGGGTGCCGGAGCCGGACGCGCCGCGCACCGTCGGCTCGACGAGCTCGGTGCGCGCCCAGTAGTCGAGCTGACGGTAGGTGATGCCGGCGGCCCGGGCGGCGACGGCGCCGCGGTAGCCCGCGTCGGCGTCGAGATCGGGCAGACCGTCGGTGAAGAGGACGAGGTCGCGCTGGCCGCTGACGTCGCGGCTGACTTCTCTCATCCCTGTGCCTTCCGGATACGAACGCCGGTCGCTCCGAACGCGCTCCCTAAGCTACCCACCCCGGGATGCCGAGTAAACGACATCCGCTCTTCCGGGAGGGCGTGTCGCCGGGCTCGGCCCCGCATCACGAGCGCGCGAGCCGTGAGAGCGCGCTGCGCACCATCGCCTCGCGGATGGTGCCGAGGTGCGCGGCGAGGCCGATCGCGTTCTCGGCGGCGCCGGCCGACCCGGAGGCCTCGCCGCGGCGGGCGCTCGAGGCGACGACGCTCTCGATGAGGGACATCTCGCGCTCGACGGCGATGCGCAGCGGGCGGAGGTGGCGCGGCTCGATGCCCGAGCGGCCGAGGTCGACGAGCGCCTTGAGCGTCGTGACCGCCTCCTCGCCGAAGACGTCGCCGCCGCGGACGAGACCGGCGGCGATCGCCTCGCGGACGAGCGCCGGGCTCGCGCCCGACTCGCTCGCGAGGCCGTCCCGGGTCAGCCGAGTGGCCGGGGCCAGCAGGGAGGGAGCGGCACCGCCCGCACCGGCGGGGAGGGACGGCTCACGGCCGGCGTCGACGTCGTCGAGGTAGCCGCGGATCACCTTGAGCGGCAGGTAGTGGTCGCGCTGCAGCGCGAGGATCATCCGCAGGCGCTCGACGTCTCCGGAGGAGAACTTGCGGTAGCCCGACTCGGTGCGGGCGGGTGACACGAGACCCTGCTCCTCGAGGAACCGGAGCTTCGACGGGGTGACGTCGGGGAACTCGGTGGTGAGGTGCGAGAGGACCTGGCCGATGCTCAGCAGAGCGGCCGAGCCGGACGGGAGTGCGCGGGCGGTCGAACGGCCCACGGCTACGCGTCCGGAGCGGCGACGAGGTCGGCGCGGGACGCGTAGAAGGTGAGGCGGAACTTGCCGACCTGCACCTCGGAGCCGTCGGTGAGGATCGCGGACTCGATCCGGACACCGTCGAAGTAGGTGCCGTTCAGCGAGCCCAGGTCGCGGACCTCGAACGAGGTGCCGCGGCGGACGAACTCGGCGTGACGGCGCGAGACCGTGACGTCGTCGAGGAAGATGCCCGCATCGGGGTGACGACCGACCGTCGTCGAGTCGGTGTCGAGCAGGAACCGGGCCCCGGTGTTGGGCCCGCGCCGCACGACGAGCAGCGCCGAGCCGGAGGGCAGGGCGCCGACGGCCTCGGCCTCCTCGCGGGACGCCCGGTTGTCGAGCGCCGCCAGCTGGGCGCCGATGTCGTCGGTGAACGTGAGGGTCGTCTCCGTCGACGGCTCGACGGGAACGGACGGATCTGCGGATGACGCTCCGCGCACGGACTCGACCAAGACGTACCTCCTCGCTATCCCCTCAGCGTATCGGAATCGGAGGGCCCGCCGGTCGCCGGGAACGCTCCGTCGACCCCCCAGACGAGGTCCCGGGTCTGCACGGCGTAGACGATCCCGGCCCACCAGTAGAGGAACGCCCCCCAGAGCGCGAAAGCCCAGGCGATCGGGAGCGACGCCGGCGCGAGCGCGGGGAACGCCTGGCCGAGCATGATCAGCGGCAGCGCGTAGAACAGGCAGAACGTGGCGAACTTGCCCAGGTGGTGCACCGGCAGCGGTCCGTAGCCGTGGTTCGCGAGGATCACGGCCAGCACCAGGAGCATCAGATCGCGCGCCACCAGCACCGCCACGAGCCACCAGGGCACCAGCTCGCGGACGGCCAGGCCGATCACCGTCGCGAAGATGTAGAGGCGGTCGGCGGCCGGATCGAGGACGGCGCCCAGGCGCGTGATCTGGTCGAAGCGGCGCGCGATCCAGCCGTCGAGGTAGTCGGTGAGGCTGGAGAGCACGAGGGTCAGCAGGGCGAGCGCGTCCTCCCCCTCGACGATCAGCAGCAGGAAGACCGGCACCAGGGCGAGCCGCACCATGCTGAGGATGTTCGGAACCGTCCAGATGCGGTCCTCCGCCGCGCGCGTCATGCCGGGAGCCCTCCTCAGCGCTTGTCGCGCCAGACCCGCTCGAACGGGAGCCGCCACGCGTGCGGGGCGATCAGCTGGTGGATCGCGTTCGGACCCCACGAGCCGGGCGCGTAGAGGCGCACGGGCGGCGGGTCCTGCAGCAGCGGCGCCGAGACCTCCCAGAGGCGCTCGATGCCCTCGGCCGTGGTGAACAGCGTGTGGTCGCCGCGCATCGCGTCGAGGATCAGCCGCTCGTAGGCCTCGAGGGCGTCGCCCGCGCGGTCGGTCTCCTGCAGCGCGAACTGCATGCTCAGCTTGTCGAGCCGCATGCCCGGCCCCGGGCGCTTGCCGTAGAAGGACAGAGACACCTTGGAGGCGTCGGCCAGATCGAAGGTGAGGTGGTCGGGGCCGTGGGCGCCGACTCCGGACCCCTGCGGGAACATGCTCTTCGGGGGCTCGCGGAAGGCGATGGAGATGATGCGCTGCCCCTCCGCCATCCGCTTGCCGGTGCGCAGGTAGAACGGGACGCCGGCCCAGCGCCAGTTGTCGATCTCGCACTTGAGGGCGACGAAGGTGTCGGTCTCCGAGTCGGGGGCGACGCCCGGCTCCTCGCGGTAGCCGATGTACTGCCCGCGGACGACGTTCTCGGGGTTGAGCAGTCGCATCGAGCGGAAGACCTTGTTCTTCTCCTCGCTGATCGCCTTCGGCTCGAGGGCGGTCGGCGGCTCCATCGCCATGAAGGCGAGGACCTGGAAGAGGTGGGTGACGACCATGTCCTTGTAGGCGCCGGTCGACTCGTAGAACTCGGCGCGGCGGTCGAGGGTGAGCTTCTCGGGGATGTCGATCTGGACGTGGTCGATGAAGTTGCGGTTCCAGATCGGCTCGAAGAGGCCGTTGGCGAAGCGGAAGGCGAGGATGTTCTGCGCGGGCTCCTTGCCGAGGAAGTGGTCGATCCGGAAGATCTGCTCCTCGTCGAAGGTCTCGTGCAGCTCGGCGTTGAGGACGACGGCGCTCTCGAGGTCGACGCCGAAGGGCTTCTCCATGATGATCCGCGAGCGCTCGACCAGGCCGGCCTCGGCGAGCATGCGGACGACCGAGAGGGCGGCGCGCGGCGGGACGCTGAGGTAGTGCAGGCGGCTGACGTCCGGGCCGAGCACCTTCTCGGCGTCGGTGACCGCCTTCGCCAGCGCCGCCGGGCCGGCGGACTGCGGCACGTAGCGGAGCTTGGAGGCGAACTCGTCCCACTGCGCGGGGGTCAGCGAGCGGCTGCCGAACTCGTCGTAGGCGAGCTTGGCGAAGGCGCGGAAGGACTCGTCGTCGTGCTCCTCGAGCGAGGTGCCGACGATCTGGAGGTCGGGCGCGAGCGAGGACAGCGCCAGGTGAGCCATGCCCGGGATGAGCTTGCGCCGGGACAGGTCGCCCACGGCACCGAAGAGGACGACGACGTGGGGGGCGGCCTGCTCGGTCTGGACGGCGGGGGTGGGAGGTGCAGCGGTCACGGTCACCCCTCGATCATTCCATTCCGCCGCGTGACAGTGGCGTCATCCGCCGGACACGCGCCGCCGCTAAGGTCGTGCCGTGCCTCCGATCTCCGACGCGCCAGCCGCGACCGCAGCACCCGCCTCCTCCGCCCCCACCGCCGACGGGACCGTCGCGCCGCCGATGGACGACCGCATCCGCGGCGACGTCCACCTGCTCGGCGAGCTCCTCGGCCAGGTGCTGCGGGAATCGGGCGACGACAGCCTCTACACCGACGTCGAGCAGCTCCGCGCCCTCACGATCGGCGCCTACGACAGCGGGCACCCGGACGAGCTGGCCGCGGCGGAGGAGTTCGTCGCGTCGCTGACCGCCGAGCGCGCGGAAGAGGTGGCCCGGGCCTTCACCTGCTACTTCCACCTCGTGAACGTGGCGGAGGAGTTCCACCGCGTGCGGGTGCTCCGCCGCCGCGACGCCGACGCCGGCACCCAGCTGCCCGAGGACTCGATCATCGCGTCGATGGCGACCCTGACCGCCGAGCTCGGCGAGGAGGAGGCGTTCGAGCGCCTCTCCCGCCTCGAGTTCCGCCCGGTCCTCACCGCGCACCCGACGGAGGCGCGCCGCCGGGCGATCTCCTCCACCATCCGCCGCATCAGCGCCCTGCTGGAACAGCGGGACGACCCGCGCACGGGCGGCGTCGTGCTGGTCGAGAACCGCCGGCGACTGCTCGCCGAGGTCGACACGCTCTGGCGCACGGCTCCGCTGCGCGAGTCGAAGCCCAGCCCGCTCGACGAGGTGCGCACCGCGATGAGCGTGTTCGACGAGTCGCTGTTCTCGGTGCTGCCGCGGGTCTACCGCCGGCTCGACGACGCGCTGCTCGGCGACGCCTCCGGGACCCGCACGCCGATCGCCCCCGCCTTCGTGCGCCTGGGCACCTGGATCGGCGGCGACCGCGACGGCAACCCGTTCGTCACCGCCGCGACCACCCTCGAGGCCGTGGACATCGCCGCCGAGCACGTGCTGATCGGCCTCGAGCGCGTCGCGCGCCGCGTCGGCCGCTCCCTCACTCTCGACGCTGGGACCACTCCCCCGTCCTCCGCCGTCGAGGCGCTCTGGGCGGAGGGCGTCGAGAAGGCGCCCGAGCTCGCGGCGGTCATCGCCGAGCGCTCGCCGAGCGAGACCCACCGCCGCGTCCTGCTGTTCATGGCCGACCGGCTCGCGGCGACCCGCTCCGGCGGCGCCCTGGCCTACGGCTCCGCGGCCGAGCTGCTGGCCGATCTGCGGACCCTGCAGGACTCGCTGGTCGAGGCGGGCGACGTCCGCTCGGCCTACGGCGACCTGCAGGACCTGCTCTGGCAGGTGGAGACCTTCGGCTTCCACCTCGCCGAGATCGAGGTGCGGCAGCACTCGAAGGTCCACCGCGAGACCCTCGCCGCGGTCCGCGCGGGCGGGGAGCTCGACGAGCGCAGCGTGGAGGTCCTCTCGGTCTACCGCGCGATCGCGACGATCCAGGAGCGCTTCGGCACCGACGCGGCCCGCCGCTACGTCGTCTCGTTCACGCAGTCGGCCGAGGACCTCAAGACGGTCTTCGACCTGGCCGAGGCGGCGACCGACGGGAAGCCGCCGATCATCGACGCGGTCCCGCTGTTCGAGACGTTCGCCGACCTGGACGCCTCGACGGACATCCTCGCCGAGATGATCCGGCTGCCCCAGGTGCGGGCGCGCCTCGCGGAGACCGGGAACCGGCTCGAGGTCATGCTCGGCTACTCCGACTCCTCGAAGGACGTCGGGCCGGTCTCGGCCACGCTCGCGCTCTACGACGCGCAGGCGCGCATCGCGAAGTGGGCCGAGGACGAGGGCATCGTGCTCACGCTCTTCCACGGCCGCGGCGGCGCGCTCGGCCGCGGTGGCGGACCGGCGAACCGCGCGGTGCTCGCGCAGCCGCCCGGCTCGGTCGACGGCCGCTTCAAGCTGACGGAGCAGGGCGAGGTCATCTTCGCCCGCTACGGCAACCCGGACATCGCGACCCGGCACATCGAGCAGGTCGCGGGGGCGACGCTGCTCGCCTCCTCCCCCTCGATCGGCGACCGCAACGCCGGCGCCGCCGACCGCTTCCGCGACGTCGCCGCGACGATGGACCGCGAGTCGCGCCGCCGCTTCTTCGAGCTGGTGAAAGCCGACGGCTTCGCGCCCTGGTTCGCCCGGGTCACCCCGCAGGAGGAGGTCGGCCTGCTCGCGCTCGGCTCGCGACCGGCCCGCCGCGGTCTCTCGGTCGAGTCGCTCGAGGACCTCCGGGCGATCCCGTGGGTGTTCGCCTGGACGCAGGCCCGCGTCAACCTGACCGGCTGGTTCGGGCTCGGCAGCGCGCTCGAGGCGGTCGGCGACCTGGACGAGCTGCGCGAGGCGTACGCGACCTGGCCGCTGTTCACCACGATGATCGACAACGTCGAGATGTCGCTGGCGAAGACGGACGAGGGCATCGCCCGCCGCTACCTGGCGCTCGACTCCCGCGACGACCTCGCCGGTCTCGTGCTGGACGAGATGGAGCTCACCCGCCGCTGGGTGCTCTCGATCACGGGCGAGGAGAGCCTGCTCACCGGGCACCGCGTGCTCGGGCGGGCCGTGCGCCTGCGCACGCCCTACGTCAACGCGCTGTCGCTGCTGCAGCTTCGCGCGCTCCGGGCGCTGCGCACCGACCCGGGCGGCTCGGGGACCGAGCAGAACCAGCGGCTGCTGCTGCTGGCCGTCAACGGCGTGGCCGCGGGCCTGCAGAACACGGGCTGATCGGGCCCTCGCTCGAACGACGGAACCCCCGGCGGCCTGAGCGGCTGCCGGGGGTTCCGTCGTCGTGCGGGTCGTGCACGGGAGGCGGTGCGGATCAGATCTGCGCGCCGTGGTCGAACTGCTGGGGGGCGCCGGACTCCTGCGCGGCCTTCGCCTCGTCGTACTGCTTGCGGACGGCGACCATGTCGAGGCCGCGGACCTGCTCGAGCAGGGCGTCGAGAGCCGGAGCGGGGAGGGCGCCGGGCTGCGCCATCAGCGGGATGCCGTCGCGGTAGACGACGAGCGTCGGGATGGACGAGATGCCGTAGCTGCCGGCGAGCTGCTGCTGGTCCTCCGTGTCGACCTTCGCGAAGGTCACATCGGGGTTCTTCTCGCTGGTCGCCTCGAAGACGGGGGCGAACTGGCGGCACGGGCCGCACCACTCCGCCCAGAAGTCGATGAGGACGATGCCGTCGGAGACGGTCTGGTCGTGGGTGTCGAGAGTCATCGCTGTCGTGGCCATGAGGGATGCAACCGGCCCGATCCGCGCGCTATTCCCGGGCGGCGGGCGGGGCGGCGTCGAGCAGGTCGAGCAGGGTGCGCGGGCCGAGTGCCGCGGCGCCGAGCTCCTCGATGCGCGCGATCAGGCCGCGGTCGGCGGTGACGACGCGGGCGGAGGCGCCGAGCGCCGCGACGCGCTCGACGATCGCGTCGTCGCCCGATCCGGCGGCGTGCTCGACGCTCAGGCGCGCACGGGGAGCCGCCTGGACGGCCTCGGCGGTGCGCGCCCCTCGGGCATCGCCCTCGAGCACGACGGCGATCCGCGGCCAGACGGTGTCGGCGTCGACGGCGAACACCGATCCGGGGACGCCGAGGGTCGCGAGCCGCTGGAGTCCCGCGACCAGGCGCTCCGCGGCGCCGGCGCGGTCCCGCCACCAGCCGTCCGGGCGCGAGCCGACGACGTTGGCCGCGTCGACGACGAGGACGCACGGCTCGGTGTCGACGGTGCGCAGCTCCTGCCAGGAGCCGGCGAAGCCGGGGTGCAGCGGGAGCGCGTCGACCTCGGCCGGCGGGACCCAGCGCAGCTCCTGGCTCTCGGCGTCGGCGATCCTCGGCGCGAAGTGCTCGAGCGCCTGCGCGACGACGGTGGTGTAGCTCCACGGGCCGATCGTGACGACGCGGGAGAGGACGGGCACGACGATCCCGTCGGGCACTCCCGCCTCCTCGACGGATTCGCGCAGCGCGCCCTCGAAGGCGGTCTCCTCGGGGTGGCGGGCACCGCCCGGCAGACCCCAGGTGTCGCCGAAGTGGCTCCAGGTGGCGCGGTGCTGGAGCAGGACGCGGCCGTCGGGGTCGCGCAGCAGCAGGCCGGCGGCGCCGAAGCGGCCCCAGAAGCGGCGCCCGTCGCCGATCTCGACCCAGCCGTCGCCGAGCGCGGCGTCGAAGGGGTGGCGCGGAAGCGCTCCGCCGTCGGCCGGGCCGTCGCTCGTCATGCGCTCCAGCCTTCCACATCGCACCGGGCGCTCCGGACGGGGCGCCGCGTCGCGCGGATCCCGCCACCTGGCAGAATCGACGGATGCGCCGCTCGAGGATCCTCCTGCCCGCGACGCTGGCGTACCTCGGAGTGGTCGCGCTGATCACCCTGACTCCCGCTCCCTACCCGGCCGGTCAGCCGTCGGCGATCGTCCGCGCGATCATCGCGTTCCTCGCCTCGACGCCGGCGACCGCCTGGTTCACCTTCGACGTGGCCGAGTTCACGGCGAACGTGCTGATGTTCGCTCCGCTCGGCGCGCTGGTCGCGGCGCAGCTGCCGCGGCGGCGCCGGCTCCTCGCCGCGCCGATCGGCCTCGGCGTCTCGGTCCTGATCGAGACGATCCAGCTGCTCGCACTGCCCTCGCGCGTCGCGGACGTGCGCGACCTGTTCTCCAACGGCACCGGTGCGCTCCTCGGGGCGCTGCTGGTCGTCGTCCTCGCCCGTCTCCCGCTCCGCCCCCGGAAGGACCGCACCGCCCATGCCCGCTGAGACCCTCGTCGTCCTCACCCGCCCCTCGCTCGACGCTCCGGCGCACGACGGCCCTCCGGACGGCACGATCGACGTCACCGATCTCGGCTTCACCCGCGGTGACGGGATCTTCGAGACGATCAACCTGGTCGAGGGGCGGCTGCAGGCCCTCGACGCGCACCTGGACCGCTTCGAGCACTCGGCGCGGATGCTGGATCTGCCGCACCCGGACCGGACCGCGTGGCGCACGGCGATCGACGAGGCCGTCGACGCCCACCCGCGGGTGCCGGAGGCGATGGTGAAGACGATCCTGAGCCGCGGCGTCGAGGGCGACGGGCGGCCGACGGGCGTCGTCTTCGTGCAGACGAGTCCCGACTTCGGCCCGGCCCGGCGCGACGGCGTGCGGGTCGTGCTGCTCGATCGCGGGCTGCGCTCCGACGTCCAGCGCACCTCGCCCTGGCTCCTCGTCGGCGCGAAGACGCTCTCCTACGCCGTCAATCGCGCCGCCTCCCGCGAGGCCGTGCGGCGCGGAGCGGACGACGCGCTGTTCGTCTCGAGCGACGGGTTCCTGCTCGAGGGGCCGACCGCGAACCTGGTGCTGCTGACCGCGGGCGAACTGGTCACTCCGCCGCCCAGCCTGGGACTGCTGCCGGGGACGACGCAGGCGGACCTCTTCGCGCTGGCCGGCGGGCTCGGGCTCGGCACCGCGGAGCGCCCGCTGCGGGCCGAGGACCTCGCGGCGGCGGAGGCGGCGTGGCTGGTCTCGAGCGCGAGGAACGCCGCGCCGATCCGCGCGGTGGACGGGCAGGAGCGCCGCGTCGACCACGAGCTCACTGCCCGGATCAACGCGGCGCTCCTCGCGCGCTAGCGGCGGCCGCTCGGAGCCGACCGCTCAGACCCGGCCGCTCAGACCTGGTCCTCGATGTCGGCCGTGCCGTGGTGCATGAGGCCGCCGCGGGTGTAGTCGAGCGCCGGGTCGGGGCTGCCCTGGACGCGCTGGTCGGCCGCCTCGTCGTTGATCACGGCGGAGACGATGCCGCGCCAGTCGGTGCCCTCGGCGACCGCCTCGTCGGAGCCGACGCGGCGGGTGACGAAGACCGCCTCGCCCTCCTCGCCGCTGTGCGAGATGATCGCGAGGACACCGACCGCGCGGCCCTCGGGGTGGCGGACCTGCCACTCCTCGTGGCCGGACGGCACCAGCGAGAACTCGAGCCCGGCGTGCGGGAACGGGCTCTCGCGCAGCTCGGACGGCGAGCCGCTGTGCTCGGGGGCGCCGCGGGTGGGGACGCCCTCGCCGGTGTCCTCGCCGTAGCTGTGGTACGTGCTCATGGTGAACCTCCTCGGTCGGCGGCCGGTCGGGCCGTCGGTCCTTCGTCGATGGGACTGCGCCCATCATGGCTTCGTAGACTGGACGGATGCAGATCCCGGTGACCGGCTCCGTCCGCGTGGACGCGTGGCTGTGGGCCGTCCGCGTGTACAAGACGCGCTCCGCCGCGACGACGGCCGCCCGGGCGGGTCACGTCCGGGTGAACGGCGAGCGGGCGAAGGCGGCGCAGACCGTGAGGGTCGGCGACGAGGTCCGGGCCCGGATCGGCGGCTTCGACCGGGAGCTGGTGGTCCGCGGCCTGATCGTGAAGCGGGTCGGCGCACCCGTCGCGGCCGAGTGCTTCGAGGACCGCACTCCCCCGCCGCCGCCGCGCGAGGCGGCCCCCGCGATCATCGAGCGCGACCGCGGCGCCGGCCGCCCGACCAAGCGCGATCGGCGCGAGATCGAGCGGCTCCGCGGGTTCTGACGGCGTGCTCCGCGCGACTCAGGGAGCCAGCGCGCGCGCCCGCTCGAGGAGGTCCTCCGCGACCTCGTCGAGGAAGCGCTGCTGGAGTGCGTCGCCGACCTGGACGAAGGCGATGTCCGTGAAGCCGGCCTCGATGAAGGGGACGACGCTCTGCGCGAGCTCGTCGAGGTCGGGACCGCAGGCGATCGACTCGGCGACGTCCTCGGGGCGGACGAACTGGCTGGCCCCCGCGAAGCCGGCCGGGGTCGGCAGGTCGGCGTTGACGGACCAGCCGCCGGCGAACCAGCGGAACTGCTCGTGCGCCAGGGCGACGCCCTGCTCCTTGTCGGGCGCCCAGCAGATCGGGATCTGCCCGATCGAGCGCGACGGGGCGGCGTCGGCGCCGCGGACGGCGGTCCACTGCGAGATCAGCTCGGCCTCGGGCTCGGTGGTGATCAGGTGGTCGCCGAGCGGGGCGAAGCGCTCGATCGACTTCTCGCCCGAGACGGCGAGTCCGATCGGCACAGCCTTGTCCGGGAGGTCCCAGATCCGGGCGGAGTCGACGCGGAAGTAGTCGCCCTCCCACGTGACCAGCTCGCCGGTGTGCAGGGCGCGGATGATGTGCACCGCCTCCTCGAGCATGTCCTGGCGGGCGGCGACCGCGGGCCAGCCCTCGCCGACGACGTGCTCGTTGAGGTTCTCGCCCGAGCCGAGTCCGAGGAGGAAGCGGTCGTCGGAGAGGATCGCGAGCGTCGCGGCCTTCTGCGCGATCACGGCGGGGTGGTAGCGGATGGTCGGCGCGGTCACGTAGGTGGCCAGCTCGATGGTCGAGGTCGCCTGCGCGACGGCGCCGAGCATCGTCCAGGCGTAGGAGGCGTGCCCCTGCTCGGTCAGCCAGGGCGAGTAGTGGTCGCTCGAGACCGCGAACTCGAAGCCGTGGCGCTCCGCGTCGACCGCGTAGCCCACCAGCTGCTTCGGTCCGCTCTGCTCGGTCATCAGGGTGTAGCCGAATCGCACCATCGTCCGCCTCGTTCCGTTCGTCGTCGTCGCCGTGCCGGAGGGCAGGCGTCCATCGTTCGGCTCCATCGTCGGGCGGGGACGGGTGGCGCCGACAGCCCCTTGCCCGCCGGGCGGAGCCGGGCTAGCGGCGCCGCGCGTCAGACGAAGCGGACGCGGTTCTGGACGCGGGTGCGGACGTTCGCTGGGCGACACCGCGAGACGGGCCGGGACGATCGAGTACCTTCGCGCACTGCCCTCCCCGCCTCGCTCTCCGTCACCCACGTCAGCACCCACCGGCCAGACGACACTGTTCATCGATGAGAGCAAGAGCCGTCACTACGTCCTGGCGGCGGCAGAGGTCTCCCGAGAGGACTTCGCGGCGCACCGGGCCGAACTGCGATCGCTCGTCCTCCCTGGGCAGCGCCGCCTGCACTTCGCCAAGGAGAGCGACCCTCGACGCCGCGCCGTCCTGACCGCTCTCACCCGGCTCTGAGTGCGCGTCCGCGTCATCGAATCGATCATGAAGAGGGAAGCACTGGCTCGCGAGGACTGCCTGGTGACACTGATCGACGGGCTTCGAGCCCGAACCGCCATCGGCCTGGTCCTCGAGCGGGACGCCTCGATCGAACGCTCCGATCACCGGATCCTCTATCGGGAGCTGAGCACGCGGGGTCTGCGCGATCACGTCGAATACCGCCATGAGGATCCGCACCGAGAGCCACTGCTGTGGATACCGGACGCGGTCGCGTGGTGCTGGACGCGCGGCGGGGACTGGCGGCGACGCATCGCTGCGCTGCTCGACGACGGCCCGCATCGAACGCGAGACTCGGCCCACCCACCGTCCGGAAGGCTGCCGAGTCCACTTCACACCGCTACTGCAGCGTGCGATTCGAGAATACGCGACAGCGACCGAACCGCGAAGCCGCTGGCGCGCCGCGCGTCAGACGAAGCGGACGCGGTTCTGGACGCGGGTGCGGACCTCGAAGGACTCGCCGTAGCCGCCGAGGCGGGGGTCGTCGGTGCCGGAGCGCAGCAGCTGCGGGAGGAGCGAGCGCCGGATCAGCACGTCGCCCGCGTGGCGGCCGCGCTCGACCTGCTCGTAGGGCTGCTCGAGCGCGTCGTCGGGGACGACGATCACGCTCGCGGAGAAGCGGACGCCGAGCTCGCGGCCGAGGCGGCGGGCGGCCTTCGAGAGCGAGGCGAGGGGCTTCTCGTCCTCGGCCAGACCCGCTCCCTCGACCTCGCCCTTGCGCAGGCGGACGGGCTCGCCCCAGTCGGCCGAGGTGAGGGCCAGGAGGCCGGACGGGCCGAGGACGAGGTGGTCGATCTTGACGCCGCCGTCGCCGACCGCGACGTCGTTCCAGATCGTGAAGGCGATGCCGAGGGCGCCGACCAGCGACGCGGTGGCCTCCTCGGCCTGCGCCTTCGCCAGCCAGGAGCGGACCTCGCGCGGGGCCGAGCGCACGAGCGCAGGGTCGAACGGGTCGTCGATCTCGACGCCGCGGCCGACCCACTCGCGGACGAGGCGGAGGTAGTACTCGCGGGCGGCGCCGCCCGGGTGGCCGTAGGAGCGGGCGCGCACCGAGGACGCGGTCTGCTGGCGGGGCGAGCCGGTGTAGGGCGCGTGCGAGGAGGCGCCCGGGGCGGGGGCCCCGCGGTCGTAGTCGCCGCGGGCGCCGGCGCTGCCGATGCGCTCCCAGGCGACCTGCACGGCGTGGAACGAGGCCGCGTCTCCCCCGGTGTCGGGGTGCGTCTCGCGGAGCAGGCGGCGGTAGGCGCGCTTGAGCTCGTCCTCCGAGGCGCTCGCGGGGACGCCCAGCACCTCGTAGGGGGTGCGGGCGGCGTGGCTGTCTGGCATGGGCTTCCGGAGGGTCGGGGGCGGCGGGTGAACGCCCGGTCTCCGAGCATATCGACGCCGCCCGGGCGCCCGGTGGGAGCGCGCAGTGCGCGCGCTCCACAGCGCCCGGGGCCCGGCTGCGGGTCAGCGCTCGGCGAGCAGCTCGCGGACGCGCGGGATCACCTGCGTGCCGTAGAGCTCGATGTTGCGCATGATCGCGGCGTGCGGCAGGGTTCCGGCGCTGTACTTGAGATCGAAGCGGTCGATGCCCAGGGCGCCGACCGTGCTCGCGATCTTCCGGGCGACCGTCTCGGGAGAGCCGAGGTGGAGCGCGCCGTCGGGGCCGGCCTCCTCGGCGAAGCGCTCGCGGGTGAGCGGGGCCCAGCCGCGCTCGCGGCCGATCGAGTCGAGCATGCCCTTGTAGTGGCCGAAGTACAGCTCGTGCGCCTCCTCGTCGGTGTCGGCGATGAAGCCGGGCGAGTGCACGGCGACGGGCAGGCGCGGCTGCTCGAGCTGGTCGAGGGCGCGGCCGAAGAGGTCGACGTAGGGGCGGAACCGGGCGGGAGCGCCGCCGATGATCGCGAGGACCAGCGGGAAGCCGAAGCGCGCGGCACGGACGACCGACTCGGGGCTGCCGCCGACGCCGATCCAGGTGCGCAGGCGGCGCTCGCCCTCCATCGTCGGGTAGACGCTCTGCTCGGTCAGCGCCGGGCGGACCGTGCCCTTCCAGGTGACGGGGCCGCCCTGGACGAGCTCGTGGAAGAGCTCGAGCTTCTCCTCGAAGAGGACCTCGTACTGGGAGAGGTCGAGACCGAAGAGCGGGAACGACTCGGTGAAGGAGCCGCGGCCGAGGATGACCTCGGCGCGGCCGTTCGAGAGGCCGTCGAGGGTGGCGAAGCGCTGGTAGACGCGCACGGGGTCGTCGGAGGAGAGCACGGTGACGGCGGAGCCGAGGTGGATGCGCTCGGTCTTGGCGGCGATCGCGGCGAGCACGACGTCGGGCGCGCTGACGGCGAAGTCGGCGCGGTGGTGCTCGCCCACGCCGAAGAAGTCGAGACCGACCGCGTCGGCGAGGACGCCCTCCTCGACCACGTCGCGCAGGACCTGGCCGTGCGAGTGGAGCGTGCCGTCGGCCGCGGCCGTGACGTCACCGAAGGTGTCGACACCGAACTTGATTTCATGCGTACTCATGGACTTTGCAACCTCCGAGGGTCGGGGACTATTCCGGCCGCGACGGCCGGCTCGCGGTAGGCCAGCCCGAGCGACGCGACGGTGTCGTGCGCGTTCAGGCCGCTGGGATTCGGGAGGACCCAGAGCGGCGCCCCGGCGATCGGCTCCTCCTGGCGGCCCTGGCGGGCGCTCTTCCGGGCGAAGGCGGCGCGGTAGGCGGTGATGCCGACCATTGCGACGGCGGCGGGGCGGACCCGCTCGACCGTGCGGACCAGGCGCTCGGCGCCGGCGCGGAGCTCCTCGGGCGTGAGCTCGTCGGCGCGCGCGGTGGCCCGGGGCGCGAGGTTGGTGATGCCGACGCCGCGGTCGGCGAGGGCGCGGCGGTCCTCCGCGGTCATCCCCTCGGAGACGCGGAGCACGCGGTCGAGGATGCCGGCGGCGGCGAGGGCCGGGTAGAAGCGGTTGCCGGGGTGCGCGAAGTGCGCGCCGGTCGCGGCCGTCCAGAGCCCGGGGTTGATGCCGACGAAGAGGAGGCGGACGTCGCCGTCGAGCAGGTCCTCGACGGTGCGGTCGCGGTACGAGGCGAGCTCGGCGCGGGAGAACGGCATGCGGCCATCCTGCCGTGCCTGCCGCCTGCCCTGCGCGAGGGGCCGACGGTGGCAGCATGGGGGCATGACGAACGCATCGCAGGACCACCCGATTCAGCACGGCAGCGACGACGCACCCCTGGACGAGAAGCTCCGCGGCATCCTGCTGCAGGTCGCCGGCGACGCCGAGCTCCGACCCGAGGAGGACGTCGAGGCCCTGCTGCGCCAGCGCCTGCGCGACACGCGCATCGAGATCGCGGAGGAGCACATCGCGGGGCTGGCGAAGCGGATCCCTGGGCTGACCCAGCGCGGCGGCGGCGACCTGAGCCCCGGCGCGCACTGAGTTCCGGCGTGCTGTGAGCGCGCCGCGTCACTCCGGGAGCGCCGGTCCCTTCCTGTGGTGGTCGAAGACGAGGCTCGTCCTCGTCGAGGCGACCGCCGGGTGCGCCGAGAGGTTCGACACCACGAAGTCGCGGATGTCGTTCGAGTCGCGCACGGCGACGTGCAGGAGGAAGTCCTCCGAACCGCCCAGGAAGAACAGCTGGACGACCTCGGGCAGCGCGCGGATCTCCTCGGCGAACCGCGTGATCGCCTGGCGCTGACCGGCGCGGATGTTGACGCTGATCAGCGCCTGCAGGGTCAGCCCCAGGGCCGCGGGGTCGAGCTCGGCGGTGAAGCCGGTGATGATGCCCCGATCCACGAGCGAGCGCACCCGCGAGACGCAGGTCGAGGGAGCGATGCCCGCCCTCTCGGCGAGGCGGCTGTTCGGCGTGCGCGCATCGGCGCGCAGCTGTCGGACGAGGGTGCGGTCGATCGGATCGAGATCGCCCAGGTCGTGCAGATCATGCGGTCTCACGGCGGCGCCGCCCTTCTCGATCGCGGATCCTGCGGCTCGCACTGCGAATACCGACGATCCTGCGGATGTTCTCCCGTTCGAAACATGATCTTCGCACGATAGGGGCAGTCCACCGCGAAGGAGCAGTCATGCGCATCGGCATCCCCACCGAGATCAAGAACAACGAGAACCGCGTCGCCGCCACGCCCGCCGGCGTGCACGAGCTCGTGCGGCGCAGGCACGAGGTGCTGGTCGAGGCGGGCGCCGGGCTGGGCTCACGGGTCTCGGACGAGGACTTCGCTGCCGCCGGCGCCCGGATCGCCGCGGGGCCGGACGAGGTCTGGGGCGAGGCCGACCTGGTCCTCAAGGTCAAGGAGCCGATCGAGGCGGAGTACCCGCGGATGCGCTCCGGGCAGATCCTCTTCACCTACCTGCACCTCGCCGCCTCCCGCGCATGCACGGACGCGCTGCTCGCCGCCGGCACCACCGCGATCGCCTACGAGACGGTGCAGCTGCAGGATCGCCACCTGCCCCTCCTCTCGCCGATGAGCGAGGTCGCCGGGCGGCTCTCGATCACCGTCGGCGGCTACCACCTGATGCGCGCGGCCGGCGGGCGCGGCACCCTGCTCGGCGGGGTCCCTGGAACGCCGAAGGCGAAGGTCGTCGTCATCGGCGGCGGCGTGGCCGGGGAGCACGCGGCCGCGAACGCGCTCGGCATGGGCGCCGACGTCACCGTGGTGGACCTGTCGATCCCGCGGCTGCGCGAGCTCGAGGCGCGCTTCGACGGGCGAGTCCAGACCCGCGCCTCCTCGGCGTACGAGATCGCCGCGCAGGTGGCGGAGGCGGACCTGGTGATCGGGTCGGTGCTGATCCCCGGTGCGCGGGCGCCGAAGCTCGTCACGGACGAGATGGTGGCGACCATGAAGCCCGGATCGGTGCTCGTCGACATCGCGATCGACCAGGGCGGCTGCTTCGAGGGATCGCGGCCGACGACCCACGACGACCCGGTCTTCTCGGTGCACGACAGCGTCTACTACTGCGTCGCCAACATGCCCGGCGCGGTGCCCGAGACGTCGACGCGGGCGCTGACGAACGCGACGCTCCCCTACGTCGTCGCCCTGGCGGATCGCGGGTGGAAGGCGGCGCTCGCGGCGGATCCGGCGCTCGCGAAGGGGCTCAGCACGCACGACGGGCAGGTCGTGAACGCGGCGGTCGCCGAGGCGTTCGGGCTGCCGGCGGCGAGCCTCGAGGCGCTGCTGAGCTAGGCGGCCTGCAGGCCGAGGGTCGCGACGATCTGCGCGATCTCGTCCTCTGGCGCTGCGGCGAGATCGACGGTGACGTGCCGCTCGTCGTCGCCGAGCGGCTCGAGGGCCTCGAACTGCGAGTCGAGCAGGGCGGGCGGCATGAAGTGGCCGGTGCGCGCGCCGAGGCGGTCGGCGATGAGCTCGCGCGTGCCGGCGAGGTGCACGAAGGCGAGGTCGTCGCGACGGAGGACGTCGCGGTAGCGCCGGCGCAGGGCGGAGCAGGTGACGACGACGGGGTCGCCGGCGCTGACGAGGGTGTCGATGCGGGCGGAGATCGTCTCGAGCCAGGGGGCGCGGTCCTCGTCGGTGAGGGGGGTGCCCTCGGCCATCTTCGCGACGTTCGCGGCGGGGTGCAGGTCGTCGCCCTCGACGAACGTCCAGCCGAGGCGATCGGCGAGCAGCCGGGCGATCGTGGACTTGCCGCTGCCGGAGACGCCCATGACGACGAGGGCGCGGACGGGAGCGGCGGCGGGGGTGGCCGGTTCGATCATGGCTTCGATTATGTCGGACGAATAGCTGGCCGGGCGAGGCCCCCCGCCGGAATACTGAGGGCATGGACGGACCGCGCTCGCTGCACGAGGCGGTGCTCGACGAGCTGGGGGCGCAGATCGTGCAGGGGGCGCTCGCGCCGGGCAGCGTCTTCAGTGCCGACGAGCGGGCCGAGCGCCGCGGGGTGTCGCGCTCGGTGATGCGCGAGGCGGTGCGGGTGCTGGAGTCGCTCGGGCTGGTGGTGTCGCGGCGGCGGGCGGGCACGCGGGTGCAGCCTCCCGAGTGCTGGAACGCGCTGGATCCGCGGGTGATCGGCTGGAGCCTCGACGGACCGGACCGGCAGGCGCAGCTGCATCGGCTGAGCCAGCTGCGGCTCGGCGTGGAGCCGCTGGCCGCCCGGCTCGCGGCGGGGCAGGCGTCGAGCGAGCAGGCGGCCGCGCTCGTGGCGGCGGCGGGTGGGATGGCGGAGCACGCGCGGGCGGCGGACCGGGCGGCGTACCTCGCCTCCGACACGGCGTTCCACCGGACGCTGCTGGCCGCCTCGGGGAATCCGCTGCTCGCGCAGCTGGGCGATCTGGTCGCGGAGGTGCTCGCGGGGCGCACGCGGCATGCGCTGATGCCTCACGAGGCGGACTCGGAGGCGGTCCGGCTGCATCGGGCCGTAGCGGCAGCTGTGGTGGAGGGCGATGGCGGAGCGGCGGAGGCGGCGATGCGCGCGATCGTCGAGGAGGCGGACCGGGCGGTGCAGGCGGGGTGAGTGCGGGGGGCTGATGGTTGGCGGGGTGGGTCTCGATACGCCCTGCGGGCTACTCGACCAGCATGCAGGTCCGGTACTCCTGCGCGCTCGCCGCGCTGCGCCGAGCCATGCCGATCGAGTAGGCCGAGGAGCGGGCGTGGGGAGGGCGCGCTTCAGAGAGGGGGCGGCGCTGCATGCTGATCGAGTAGCCCTCGCAGAGGGCGTATCGAGATCCACTGGCGTCAGAACGGTGCGGGTATGTCGTCGAAGCGAGGCTTCGACGGCGGGTCCGGCGGGCGGCCCGGGAGCGGGGGTGGTCGGTTGCTGATCCGCCGGCCGGTCGGGCTCGTCCAGACGAGGGTCCCTCGGTGGTCGATCCTGTCGTAGCTCCACTGCTCTCCGTGCCGCAGGTGGTGGTGCGACGTGCACAGCATGACGAGGTTCTCGAGGGAGGTCTCGCCACCGTTGCGCCACTCGGCGGTGTGGTCCGCCTCGGCCGTCGAGGCGGGGCGGGTGCAGCCGGTGAAGCGGCAGGTCTGGTCCCGGAGCTGAAGGTGCAGGCGCATCCGTGCCGGTGGGAGGCGCTGGGTGCGTCCGACGGAGACGACAGCGCCGATGTCCGGGTCCGTGAGGACGCGAGTGAAGGAGGCGGCGGTCCGGATGAGCTCGCGGGCGACGTCCGCGGGGACCGGGCCGTAGCCGTCGAGGTCGGCGGGCGCGTCGTCGAGACCGACGGCGGTGGAGGCGGCGAGGGTGAGGCGGACCTCGGCGCGGACGCCGGGGACGAAGGTCGGGCCGGTGCTCGGCGTTCGGGGTGGTGCCGGCGATGTCGCCGTCGCAGAGGAGCTCGACGGCCGCGTCGGCGCTCAGCTGCTGCAGGGTGCGCGGATCGCCCTCGTCGCGGAGGGTGCGGGCGATGCGGCGCAGGCGGTCGTAGGCGCCGGAGACGGCGGGCGCGGGAGCAGAGAGGCAGAGCGTCGCCATGCCGTCCACGTCCGGGGTGACCCACACCCCGCGGTCCTCGCGGGCTCGGGCGTGCCGCTTCGCGAGGGGCTGCTCGTGCAGGTCCTCGCGCCAGCGGCCGAGGGCTCGGCGCAGCTGCGTCGTCGTCATCGTGAGGGCGGCGTCGGCGGCGCGCTCGTCGAGAGCGGCGCGGGAATCGGCGGGCAGGCTGCTCGCCGTCGCGCAGATCGCCTCGGCGGTCTCCCAGTAGATGCGGGCGCCCGCGAGCAGGGCACGTGTGAGGGGGAGGTGCTCGATCAGGAGCTGCGCCTGCTCGAGGAGGCGCGAGGCGTCCCGCTCGGACAGGAGCATCGCGGCGGCGAGCTTCTGCGGGGCGGCGGCACGGGTGCGAGCAGCGGCGCGGTCGAAGCAGGCCTGCACGTGGGCCAGTGCGTCGTCGTCCGCTCCGTGGTCTGTCATACGCGTATTGAAGCAGGGGCCACTGACACCGAGACCCGGAGCCGGAGTCAGGTGGGGAAGGAGGGAGGGGAATCGGGATGTGGAGGAGGCATCCGGCCGCGCATATGGCGATGGGGGTCTCGATACGCCCTTCGGGCTACTCGACCAGCACGCACGGGGAGCGACGTACGGTGGTGGGTCTCGATACGCCCTTCGGGCTCCTCGACCAGCATGGGTCGAGCTGCTCCATCGGCGTGGCTCGGGGGCTCGATCGGCAGGGGCGGTGGGCTGCGAATCGGGTGGGGCGGGTTGCTGCGGGGGCGGGTGGGGCGCACAGTGGAGGGATGGTCGAGGGATACTCCTCCGCGCAGGTGCGGGCCGCCGAGGCGCCGCATCTGGCGCGTCGAGAGCCGCTGATGCAGCGGGCCGCGGACGGGCTCGCGCGCGAGCTGCGGGCCGCGCTCGGCACGCGGAAGGACCGACGCGGTGCGGGCAGCGTGCTCGTGCTGGTCGGGCCGGGGAACAACGGCGGGGACGCGCTCTACGCGGCGGCCGAGATCTCCTCCTCCGGCAGCGACGTGTCGCTCGTGCTGACCGCCGACCGGGCGCACCAGCGCGGGCTCGCCGTCGCGCTCGACGACGGCTGCGGCCGCGTCGCCGCCGACGACCCGGCCGCCCTCGCGGCGGCGGTCGCCCGGGCGGACGTGATCGTGGACGGGATCCTCGGCATCGGCACGGCGCAGCCGGCGCTGCGCGGGCGGCCGCGCGAGGTGGTGGCGACCGTGATCGAGGCGCTCGGACGCCGCGAGGACGCGCCCGTCGTGGTCGCCGTGGATCTGCCGAGCGGGATCGGGCCGGACGACGGCGCCGTGCCGGACGAGACCGTCCTGCTCGCCGACGTGACGGTGACGTTCGGCGCGATCAAGGCGGGGCTGCTGCTCGAGCCGGCGCGCTCCTACGTCGGGCGGATCCGGCTCGTGGACATCGGGCTCGGGCCCGACCTCGCCGGGGTCGAGCCGATCGTCAGGACGTAGGCGAGCGGATCGGGCCGGCGCAGGTCAGGACTGCGCGCCGCGGGTGAGCAGATGCGCCCGCTCGGGGTGCTGGTCGAACCACTGCCCGACGTACCAGCACATCGGCACGATGCTGCGGCCGCTCGACGCCTCGATGTCGTCGACGGCGAAGGCGACCAGCTCGCCGGCCAGCCCCTGGCCGCGGTGCGGCGGCGAGGTGAAGGAGCGCACGAGCGAGACGCTCTCGGCGTTCTCGTGGTAGTCGAGGACGCCGACGAGTGCGCCGTCCTGATGCAGTTCGTAGCGGGACGCGTGATCCGCCCGGCGGAAGTCCTTGGCCATCTCCCCAGGGTAGGCCGCCTGCACGTCCGATGGTCGGACGGGTCAGGATCCGTCGCCGAGGAGCTCGCCGTCGACGTAGTACCAGCGGCCGTCCTCGCGGAGGAAGCGGCTGCGCTCGTGCACGAGACCCGGCCCCTCGGAGGAGCGGTAGGAGGCGCGGAACTCGACGAGCCCCTCCGCATCCGCCTCGCCGCCGAAGGAGGTGTCGACGATCTGCAGGCGCCGCCAGCGGACGTCGTCGTCGAGGTCGACGCGCTTCGGCCGGGTGGAGGGGTGCCAGCTGGAGAGCAGGTAGCCGGCGCTGCCGAGCACGTTCGCGCTGTAGCGGCTGCGCATCAGGCGCTCCGCGGTCGGCGACGGCGTCTCGCCGAGATGGGCGGGGCGGCAGCAGTCGGCGTAGTGGCGGCGGCTTCCGCACGGGCAGGCGTCGGCGGGGTGCATCCGGCCAGTCTCGCAGGGCTCGGGACCCGCCACTCGTCCGCTACTCCCCCGCTCCCGCCACCAGCGACACCGCGAGCAGATCGCCCGTCGGCCCGGCGCCGACGGCGTGCAGCGAGAACTCGACCAGGCCGTCCTCGCCCGTGGACGGGGTGATCGCGTAGTCGGCCTCGATCTTCACGTCGAGCGTTCGGACGGTGAGCGGCTCGCCCAGCGGGCGCCCGTCGATCCGGATCTCGTGCTCGCCGCCGCCGTCGCGGAGCCGGACCCGGAGCACCGCGGCCCGCTGCTCCGGGTCGACGAGGGTGTAGCCGAACCAGCCGTCCGGGCCCTCGGCGCTGCGCCAGTGCCGGCCGTCGGCGCCGCCGGCCCGGCTGCGGTGCCCGACGAAGGCGTGGTCCGACTCGGGCTGCTGCTCGCCCGCGGTGACGGAGTCGATCACCGCGGCGGAGGCGTCGGCCTCGCGGTCGAGCGCGGCCAGCTCGACCCGGCGCGCGGCGGCGTCGGAGCCGGTCGGCCAGTAGAGCGTGTACCGGCTGTCGTGCAGTCCCGCGAACGGCTCGAGGCGCACCGGGCCGGCGTCGGTGGTCAGCTCGGCGGTCAGGGTCGCGCGGTCGAGGAGGGCGACGGCGCCGACTCCCCCGGTCACCACCGGGGTCGCGGCGAGGTCGCGGAGCGGGCCCGCGGCGACGTGCGCCATCCGCCGGCCGTCGGCGATCAGGCCGTCGAGGTCGGCGCCGTCGGTCCGTGCCGCGAGCACGACGGGGCCGTAGGAGAACGCGGACCAGGCGGAGCCGTCGGGCAGCGGCTCGGCGCGGAACGCGAGCGAGAAGCCGACCCGGATCTCGTGCCGGCCGGGCGCCAGGACCGCGGTGCGGACGACGCCGTCGACGGCTGCGGTGTCCAGCGCGGCTCCGTCGACCGTCACCGTCATCGACTCCGCCCAGGCCGGCCGGCGGAGGAGCACGGCGCCGGGGCGCTCCAGATGCACCGTGATCGTCGCGTCGTCCGCGTGCGGGAACGCGGTGTCGATCCGCGCGCGCAGGCCGTGCTCCGGGGAGTCGAGGGTCGAGGGCAGGTAGAGGGCGATCAGCAGGTCGTCGCCGTCGTGCGCGTCGTCACCGGCTCGGACATCGTCACCGATGAGGGCGTAGATCAGCTCGCCGTAGCGGGCGTGGTTCTCCAGTCCCGTGCCGACGCAGCACCACATGCCCTCGTGAGGCGCCGAGTAGACCCGGTAGTGCGCAGGCCGGAGCGGGGTGAAGTAGACGAAGCCGCCGTCCGGGTGCTGCGAGGAGAGCAGGTGGTTGTACTGCGCGCGCTCGACGTAGTCGAGATAGCGCTCGTCGCCGCTCGCCTCGAAGAGGACGCCGCTCAGCTCGATCATGTTGGCGGTGTTGCAGGTCTCGGGGCCCTCGCGGTCGAGGATCATCGGGGTGAAGTCGCTCGACCGGTGGAAGTGCTCGCGCACGCTGTTGCCGCCGATCGCGACCGTGCGCTCGCGGGTGACCTGCTCCCAGAAGAAGCGCGCGGCCGGCAGCAGCTCGCCGCCCAGGCGCGCGTAGCCGACGGCCTTGGGGATCTGGGTGTTCGCGTGCAGTCCGTCGAGCACGTCGCGGTGCTCGAGCAGCGGGTCGAGGAGCGCGCGGTGCGAGAAGCGCGCGGCCTCGGCGCGGTAGGCGGCGGCCCGCTCGGGGTCGGCGGCGGCCACCTGCTCCGCCAGATCGGCGAACGCCTCGTTCATCCCGCCGAACTCGGCGTGCAGCATCGCCTCGAACGCCTCGTCGTCGAGACCGGCGGACACGCCGAGCCACCAGTCGGCGAAGCGCACCGCCATCGCGAGCGCCCGCTCCGAGCCGCCGGAGGACGCGGCGTCGAGCAGTCCCGAGAGCGTCTTGTGCAGGTTGTAGAGCGGCACCCAGCGGCCGTTGAGGGTGAACAGGTCCGCGTCGACCTCGCCCCGCGCGAGCTCCTCCCCCAGCGCCCGCCCGCCGGGGACGCCGCCGAGGTAGCCGGTGCCGACCGCGTCCTGGGCCCGCTCGAACCCGTCGAGGAGGGTCTCCATCCGCTCGCGCGCGGCCTGGTCGCCGGTCGCCGCGAGCATCAGCGCGCTGGCCGAGAGCGCGTGCCCGCCGACGTGCCCGTCGAGCCCGTCCGACTCCCAGTTGCCGTAGCCCTCCGCCGCGGGCAGACCGGCCTCGCGCAGGAACGGTGCGAGCAGGCGGTCGGGGTCGAGCGCGAGGAGGTAGCGCAGGCCCGTGGCCTGGGCGTCGGCGAAGGCGCTCGGCAGCAGACGGACGGAGCGCAGCGGGAAGCGGCGGACGGTGCGGGGCAACGGGAGACCTCTCAGCCCTTGACGGCGCCCGCGACGAGACCGCGGACGTAGTACTTCTGGATGGCGGCGTAGAGCAGCAGGCACGGGATCATCAGCAGCACCGCGCCGGCGATGACGTAGCCGAAGTCGGTCTGGCCGAAGGCGCCGGAGGAGATGTTCTGGATGGCGACCGGCAGCGTGAAGAGGTCCTGCCGGGTGAGGAAGGTCAGCGCGCCGAGGAAGTCGCTCCAGGCGCCGAGGAAGGCGAAGAGGAAGACCGTCGCGACGCCCGGGACGATCATCGGCCGCAGCACCGAGAGGAGGATGCGGAACGGGCCGGCCCCGTCGATCCGCGCGGCCTCGGTCACCTCGCGCGGGATCTGCGCGAAGGAGTTCCGCATCAGGAAGACCCCGAACGGCAGGTTGAAGGTGAGGTAGAAGAGGATGATGCCGAGGTGGGTGTCGGTGAGGCCGAGCGCGTTCATCTCGAGGAAGAGCGGGGTCAGCACCGCCTGGAACGGCACCATCATCGTCAGCAGGATCAGCCCGAACGCGATGTTCGAGCCGCGGAACGGGAAGAGCACCAGCGCGTAGGCGGCGAAGGTGGTCACGACCACGCTGAGCACGGCGGTGCCGAGGGCGATGATCAGCGAGTTGACGACGTAGGTGCCCGCGCCGATCGAGCCGAGCAGGCCGGTGTAGTTGTCGAGGGTCAGGTTCGAGAAGGACTGCTCGGCGGCGGGCGCGACGATCTGCGCGCCGGGCTGGAACGAGCGCAGGATCGACCAGGCGACCGGCGCGACGAACGCGATCGAGACCAGCGTGCCGAGCACGACGTAGAGCAGGGTGCGGAAGCGGGCGGCGGGAGTGCTGCGGCGGGTGGGCATCAGTCGTCCTTCATCACTCGGAACTGGAGCAGCGTCAGCGCGGCCGCGATGACGACCACCACGAACGACAGCGCAGTGGCGTAGCCGACCTGCAGATCGCCGAAGGCCTTGTTGTAGACGTAGAGCATCACGGTGAGGGTGCCGGTGCCCGGCCCGCCGCCCGTGATCACGTAGAACTGGGTGAAGGCGAGGATCGCGCCGACGAAGCCGAGCACGCTGAGCAGGCCGAGGTAGCGCTTCACCAGCGGGACCGTCACCAGGAACTCCTGCTTCCAGCGGCCGGCGCCGTCGATCGCCGCGGACTCGTAGAGCGCGTCGTCGATGCCCTGCATGCCCGACATCAGGACGATCATGGTGAAGCCGGAGCCGACGTAGGCGCCGAGGAGGACGATGAGGGTGGTCGCGCTCGTCGCGTCGAGCAGCCAGGCGGTGGGCGCGTCGGTGAGGCCGACGGCCATCAGCACCTGGTCGAGCGCGCCGCTGTCGGGGCGGAACTCGAGCAGGGCGACGAAGCTCAGCGAGGTGAGGCCGATCACGTACGGCACGAAGACGGCGGTGCGGATGATCCCCGCCCCGCGCCGGTTGGAGCGGACCAGCACGGCGAGCAGGTAGCCGACGACGATGCCCAGCAGCGTCGAGACGACGGCGAACCCGAGCGTGTAGAGCACGGAGGCCCAGAACGTGGTGTCCGAGAAGGCGGTCGCGTAGTTGTCGAACCCGACGAAGCCGACGGTGCCGACCAGCGGCCAGTCCGTCACCGAGATCACCACGGCGAAGAGCAGCGGCACGACCACGAACACGACGACGAGGACGAGGGCGGGCAGGATCATCAGGAGCCCGGTGCGGGCGTCCTTCTTCCCGAGGGCGACGCTCATGCCTGGTTCACCTCCAGGACGCGGGCCGTCTCCTCCTGGCCGCGATCGAGGACCGCGTCGAGGTCCTCGTCGCCGAAGACCGCGCCGCGGAACATCGCGAGCCACGGGGACTGCACGGTGTTGGTGAGCTGGGTGTACAGGGTGGTCGGGGCGGCGAAGCCCTCGTTCATCCGCTCCATCCCGGGGACCATCAGCGGGAACTCGTCGGCGAAGCCGGTCTCGAGCACGTCGTCGCGCACCGGGTACCAGCCGAGCGCGGCGAGCCCGGACTGCTGCTCCAGCTCGGTGACGAAGCGCATGAAGTCCCAGGCCGCCTCGGGGTTCCTCGCCCCGCGCGGAATGGAGAGCACCGCGCCGCCGGAGAACTGCGAGACGCCGCCGTCGGGGCCGGGGAACGCGCTGACGCCGAGGTCGCCGAGGAACTCGGTGGTCGCTCCGCCGACGATCAGGTCGTAGGAGCCGGGGAAGAGGCCGACAGTGCCGTCGAGGAAGTCCTTGCCCCAGGCCGTGCCGCTGTCGGCGGAGGCGCCCGGCTGGGCGAGGCCCTCCTGCTCGAAGGTCCGGTACAGCTCGAGGGTGCGCCGCAGCGGCTCGTTGCCCGCGACGGTCGCGCGCTGGCGGCCGACGACGCCGTCGTAGAACGGACTCTCGTCGGCCCAGAAGTGCGGCTGGATCACGTAGCCGAGGATGCCGGCGGAGTTGCCGGTGAAGGTCACCCCGGAGACGCCGTCGAGCCGCTGGAGCGCGCGGGCGTGGGTGAGGTACTCGTCGAAGTCGGTCGGGCCCTGCTCCGGGTCGAGGCCGGCCTCCTCGTAGAGGCGCTTGTTCCAGAAGAGCTGCGAGACGTTGGAGAGGGCGGGCAGGCCGTAGACCCTGCCGTCGTAGGAGGCGACGTCGAGCAGCGGCCGGTTCAGCCGGTCGGCGTAGGGCAGCGCCTCGATCAGCGGGGTGAGGTCGGTCAGCGCCTCGCGGGAGCTGAAGACCGGGGTGGTGACCGAGTCGGGAGCGACGACGTCGGGCACCGCGTTCGCGCGGATGGCCGTCGCGAGCTTGGTGACCATCTGCCCCTCGGGGAGCACGGTCAGCTCGACCTGGACCGCGCTCTGCGCCGCGTGGTACTTCTCGACGATCGCCTGGGCCGGCGTGAAGGCGACGCTGCGGCACCAGAAGCGGATCGTGCCGCTCGGGGCGGCGGCGAACGAGGGCGCCGAGACGTCGGCCTCGGGCAGCACGGCGGAGCAGCCGGTCAGGCCGAGCGCGGCCGCGAGGCCGGCGCCGCCGAGAGCGAGCGCGCGCCGGCGGGTCAGGTCGGGCAGGTGCGGGTCGAGCAGGCGGAGAGGAGAGTGCATCGTCGGTCCCTCGTCGGTGGTCGAGTGCGTGCGGTCGGGTGCGGGCGGCGGGTCAGGTGGAGTCGCGGACGATCAGCTGGCAGGGGTGCGCCTCGATCCCGGCGCGGGGGCGGCCGTCGATGGCCTCCAGCGCGCGGGCGCCGGCCGCCCGGCCGAGCTCCTCGAGATTCATGTCGACGGTGGTGAGGGCGGGGCGGGAGTTCATCGCCGCAGCGGCCCAGTTGTCGAAGCCGACGATCGCGACGTCGTGCGGGACGCTCACCCCGGCCTCGCGCAGGCCGTCGGCGACGCCGCGGGCGATCTCGTCGCTCCCGCAGAGCACCGCGTCGACAGGCTCGACCCGCTGGCGCAGCATCTGCGCGGCCTGGCGTCCCCAGGTCTCGGTCCAGTTGCCGTAGAGCGAGCGGTCGCCCACCAGGCGCAGGCCGAAGGAGGGCGCGTGCTCCTGGACCGCCTCGGCGCGGATCCGGGCGGAGTAGTCGAGCCGGGGGCCGGCGACGTAGGCGATGTCGCGGCGGCCGAGCGCGGCGACGTGCTCGAGGGCGAGCAGGACGCCCTGGGTCTGGTCGACGACGACCGACATGTCGGCCGGATCGTCGGAGGAGCCCATCACGTAGACGATCGGCACGCTGGTCGCCGGCAGCGCCGGGCGCGGACCGGTGAGGTTGGTCATCACGACGATCGCGTCGACGCCGCGGGCGGCGAGGATCTCGACGCAGTGCCGCTCCCGCACCCGGTCGCCGCGGGAGTTGCTCAGCAGCACCGACGCCTGCTCGGCGGGGAAGGCGTCCTCGAGTCCCCACATCACCGGGATGCTGAAGCGGCCGATGTCGTCGGAGGTGACCAGGCCGATGGTGAGCACCCGCTGCTGGGGCGCCGGCCCGCTCGCGGCGGCCGGCAGCGCGAAGCCGAGCTCGGCCGCGGCGGCGAGGATCCGGCCGCGGGTGTCACCGCTGAGCTGGCCGCGGTTGTTCAGCGCCTTCGAGACGGTGCCGACGGAGACGCCGGTCGCCGCGGCGACGTCGCTGAGGGTGACGCGGCGGGCGGGGAAGCTCATCGTGGTCGTCCTCTTCTCGTCGTCGAGAGCGCGGGATGCGGTGACGGCCACGGTAGCTTGCGGCAACTTTCCGCGTCAAGGCAAAGGTTGCCGCTCCGTGCGGCGGCGTGCGCGGAGGTGTGCATCCCCTCCATGTCCGCGGCGCCGGGTTGAGCCGGGGCCGCGATCTCGGCATCGTGGCTCCCTCATCGATCACGGACGGAAGGAACGACCCGATGCTCACGCTCACCGACAACGCCAGCACCGTCGTCAAGACCATCACCGGTCAGACCGAGACCCCCGTCGAGGGCGGACTCCGCATCAGCGGCGACGACCTCGACGCCCGCAACTTCGCCGTCGCCGTCGCGCCGGCCCCGGAGACCACCGATGCGGTCGTGGAGCAGGACGGGGCGCGGGTCTTCCTCGACGTCGCCGCCTCCGTGGCCCTCGGAGACAAGGTGCTCGACGCGCAGGTGGACGAGGGCGGCTCCGTCACCTTCGGCATCACGCCGCAGGGCTGACGCTCCACCGCTCGAACGACGGAGGCCGCCCTTCCGCTGCTGCGGGGAGGGCGGCCTCCGTCGTTCCGGCGGCCCAGGACAGGTCGTTCCGGGCGGCTCAGGACAGGACGTCGCGGGTGGTGAAGCGCGCGATCGCCAGCGAGCCGAAGACGGCGACGTAGGCGAGCTGCAGCAGCGCGTTCTCGCCGAACGAGCTCCAGGCGATCGGGTCGCGCAGCAGGTCGGCGAAGTCGAACCAGCGGTCGGTGAAGAGGAACGGGTGCAGGGCGTCGAGCTGCGAGAGCGAGCCGACGATCTGCGCCGCGATCGACACGACCACCGTCGCGGCCATCGCGCCGACCGGGACGTCGGTGAGCGTCGAGATGAACAGGCCGATCGCCGCCAGCCCGATCAGCGACAGCGCCGCGTACACGGCGATGGCGAGTGCGCGCCCGATCGCGTCGGCCAGCGGGACGGTGCTGCCGGAGAGCAGGGTGACCGGACCGGCCGGGAAGAGCGCCAGGCCGATCAGGATGCCGACGACCATCACGGTCAGCGCCGCGGCGAGGCAGAACGCGATCGCGGCGGCGAACTTGACCACGAGCAGCCGGATCCGGCCGACCGGGCTGACCAGCAGATAGCGCAGGGTGCCGAGCGACGCCTCCCCCGCGATCGCGTCCCCCGCGACGACGCCGACGGTCAGCGGCAGGAAGAGCGGGACGGCGACCGTGATCGCCGCGAAGCCGGTGAACAGGCCGTTGCCGGCGATCGCGCCGACGAAGGAGGGGCCGCCGCCGTCGCCGCCGGACAGCCGCACGGCGACCGCCAGCAGGATCGGGATGGCCGCGAGGGCCGCCAGCAGCGCCCACGTGCGCCGGCGGCGGAAGAGCAGGGCCAGCTCGGAGGCGAGCAGCGAGCCGATCCCGAGGCGGCGCGCCGGGCGGGCGGGGGCGGCGGGGGCGGCGGCGGCGGTCTCAGCGCTCGACATCGAAGCCCTCCCCGGTGAGCTGGACGAAGCGCTCCTCGAGCGAGGGGCGGCGGACGGAGAAGCCGCGAACGCGGACGCCCGCGGTGACGAGGGACGCGACCACGGACTCCGGGGCGGCGCTCGCGGGCATCGCCGCGACGACCAGCGGCGGATCGATCGGGTGCTCGGCGGGGACGAGCCGCGGCGCGAGCCCCAGCTCGACGAGGGCGCGCTGGGCGTCGACCACGTCGGGCGTGAGCAGCTCGAGCGAGGCCGCGTCGCCGCGGAGCTCGTCCAGGCCGCCCTGCGCGACGAGGCGGCCGGTGCGCATCACGGCGGCGTGGGTGCAGAGCTGCTCGATCTCGGCCAGCAGGTGGCTGGAGACGAGCACCGTCGTGCCGTCGGCGTTGAGGCTGCGCACGAGCGAGCGGACCTCGCGGGTGCCCTGCGGGTCGAGGCCGTTGGTCGGCTCGTCGAGGACGATCAGATCGCGCGGCGACAGCAGGGCGACGGCGATGCCGAGGCGCTGCTTCATCCCGAGCGAGTACGAGCCGACCTTCTTGCCGGCCGCAGCGGAGAGGCCGACGCGCGCGAGCGCCTCCTCCGCACGGCTGTCGCGGCTGCGCGAGGACGTGCCCGCCTCGGCGGCGTCGAAGCGGCGGAGGTTGGCGCGGCCGGAGAGGAACGGGTAGAAGCCCGGCCCCTCGACGAGCGCGCCCACGCGCGGCAGCACCTCGGCGGCGCTGCGCGGCATGGCGGAGCCCAGGACGGTGATGCTCCCCTCGGTCGGCGCGGCGAGAGCGAGCAGCATCCGGATGGTCGTGGTCTTGCCCGAGCCGTTGGGCCCGAGGAAGCCGAAGACGGCGCCGCGCGGGACGGCGAGGTCGAGACCCGACACCGCCTCCTGGCGCCCGAAGCGCTTGGTGAGGCCCCGGGTCTCGACCGCGAGCTCGCCGGTCGTCACCGACCGGCGGCCGCGGTGAGCGCGTCGACCGGGACGGCGCCTGCGAGGACGCGACCGTCGTCGGTGAAGAGGACCGTGAACAGGGCGGAGGAGAGCACGCGGCCGCCGTCGACGGCCGTGGTCACGGCGTCGAGCTGGGCGAGCGACTCGGAATCACCGGCGGGCAGCTCGACGATCGAGCCCCAGCCGGTGCCGGTGGTGGTGACGCCGGAGTCGCCCTCGGGCGCGGCCGGGACGCCGGCGGCGTCGGTGGGCGCGGTCGCCTCCTCGTGGACCGGGGCCTGCTTCTCGGTGACCTCGGCGCCGGCAGGCGGGGTGAAGGAGAACATCGAGGCGTCGGGCGCCGAGACGTCGATGCTCGTGTAGGCGACGCTGAAGGCGGGCGCGGTGCCGCCGACCGCCGTGACGGCCACGCCGAGGGGCAGGCCGGTCTCGCCGTCGATCGAGACGGTGACCGAGCCGACGAGGGTGCTGCCGCCCCGCGGGGTGAGCACGAGCTCGTACGCGTCGCGGCCGGCGACGCGCACGTCGGAGCCGACGGCGACGGTGGTCGTCGGGTCGATCGCGGCGAGCAGCTGCTCCGCGATCGAGGAGGGCGTGGGGACCTCGCCGGCCGGCGCGTCGGGCCGGGGGGCCTCGGCGCCGTCGCCGGTGGGCGGGAGCAGGTGGGTGACGGCGTTCTCGGCGGAATCGTAGATCCAGACGCCGTCGGTCCTCGTGGCGACGACGTCGCGCTCGGCGAGGCGGTCGAGCACCTGGAGGCGCGCGCCCTGCTCGGCGTCGACGTAGACGCGGGCCTGGTGCGAGCCGGTCGCGAGCTCCATCAGCGCGCTGGTGGCCGAGGCGTCGTCCGCGCCCTGCGCACCGGAGCCGGTGCCGCCGAGAGCGGAGAGGTCGGGCAGGCCGAGGGCCGAGGTCTGCTGGACCTCGCCGGAGAAGGCGGTGGTGTCGCTCTCGGCGACGAAGGCGAGGAGATCGGTGGCGGACTTCTCCGGGAGGTCGCCGGCCGCGTTCGCGGACAGGGGCAGGGTGACGGCCGCGGCGACGACGACCAGGGGGACGACCGCAGCGGGGACCCAGCGCTTCCAAGAGGTGCTCATAGTGCTCGACGCTACGCCTCGAAACGCGGAGCCGCCTCCGAGTCGGGCGCCGTCACGGCGGACCGTCAGGCGATGCGGTCGGCCGACACGACGACGTTGTCGACGTAGTGCCCGTAGGAGTCGTCGAACACTCCCCCGCAGGTGATCAGCCGCAGCTGCGCCGTCGGGCTGGGACCGTAGACGTCCTCGGTCGGGAAGTCCTCCTTGGGCACCGAGACGGAGCCGGTGACCGAGAAGGTGCGGGTGCTGCCGTCCGAGAGGATCACGTCGACGGTGTCGCCGGGCACGAGGGCCGTGAGGTCGAGGAAGACGCCCGGGCCGATGCGCGAGTCGACGTGCCCCGCGATGACCGAGGGGCCGATGTCGCCGGGGACGACGCCGTCGCGGTACCAGCCCGCCTCGTCCACCTGCACGGGCGGCTGGATCCAGCCGGTCTCGTCGCGGGTGAGCGATTCGAGCGAGGAGTCGACGCCGATCGCGGGGATGACGACGCGCACCGGGGTGACCGCGGAGCGGGCGGGTGCCGCCGCGGCGACCGGGTTCTGCAGCGCGCCCGCGTCGCCCGGCGACGGGGTGGCCGGTGCGGTGGCGGCGGGCGCGGCCGAGGCCGTGGTCGTCGCAGCGGGTGCGGCGTCCTGCCCCGCGGCGGAGCAGCCGGCCAGGAGCAGGAGCGCCGCGAGGGCCGCCCCCGCCCCGGCGAGGCGGCGCATCAGCTCGCTCGGCCGGTGCCGACCGAGGAGCGGCGCGCGATCAGGGCGAGGGCGCCGGCGACCGCCGCGAAGACGCCGAGGACCGACAGGACGCCGAGGAGTCCGTCGACCAGCGGCGCGGCGGTCGCGGAGTCGGCGGAGGCGACGTGCACGGCGGTGGCGCCGCCTCCGGTCTGGATGCCGCCCGTGGGCAGGTCGCCGATCGCTGCCGAGTCGAGCACGGGCGAGACGACGAGGCCGTTCGAGGCGTCGTCGAGGACGAAGAGCGAGGCGACGGAGCCGGGCGCGAGGTCGAGGTCGGCCGTCGCGGTCACGGCACCGGCCGAGAGGTCGAGGCTCCAGGGGCCGGCGGGGACGCTGGTGTAGCCGGTGGCGGTGCCCTGCGCGGCTCCGGTCGCGAGCAGCGTGCCGGTCGTGGTGGCCACGTCCACCTGGCTGGCGGTGGTCGACGCCTGGACGACGCGGACGCGCGCCTGGCCGTCCGCGGGCGGGGTGAGGTCGTCGGTGAAGACGGTGGTGCGCAGGACGGCGTTGCGGCCGAGGGCGGCGACCGTCAGCGGGGTGCCGGCCGAGACGTCGACGGACTGCTCGATGACCGGGGCGGTGCCCTCGGGCGCATCGGAGGGAACCATCGCGACGACGTAGGTGCCGGGCTGCAGCGTCCAGTAGGGCGAGACCGCGCCGTAGGCCACGTCGTCCAGCTCGAAGGCCGCGCCGCCGCCGCCGAGGGCGGTCAGGGTCACGTCGACCGACTTGGTGTCGGGCGAGAGGTGCGCGACCCGCACCCAACCGGTCGCCGGCGGCGCCTCGGCCGCCGAGGCGGGCGCGGCGCCGAGAGCGGCGAGCGCGGACACCGCGGCGAGGGCGAGCGCGGCGCGCGCGAGACGGAGGGGGCGGATCGGGTTCATGGCGGGTCCTTCGGGTGGGGGCGTGCTACTGAGCGCCCGGGAGCAGCCCGGTCGGCTCATCGAGGTCGAGGGTGACGAGGAGACCCTCGGGGGTCGACTCGACGGACGTCGGGACGAAGTCGCCCGACTGGCTGCCGAGCCACGTGGTGGCGCTCTGGAGGGCGGCGACGTCGGCGGGGAGCGACGCGCCGTTGTAGCCGGACAGGATCATCCGGTGGCGGACGCCGTCGACCTCGTTCGCGCCGACGGGGAAGTCGACGACGGAGAGAGGAGTGAAGGCGAGCTGCTGGCCCAGCAGGAGCAGGAGGCGCGAGTCGACGCGACCCTCCTCGAGCAGGGTGCGGGCCGCGTCGGTCGTGGTCAGCGCGGGGTTGGCCGCGAGCTGGCCACCGGCCGAGGCGCGGGCGGCGGTGAGCACGGTGGCCGCGGCGGCGGCCTGGTCGGTGCCCTGGTCGAGGACCCGGCGCACCTCCACGGCGGTGTCGCCGCTGCCGAAGCTCGCGACGGTCTCGGAGTTGTCGAGCGCCGTCCCGGTCTCGCCGGTCGCGGTCGCCCGCAGGCTCGGCGTGGCGAGGATGTAGTCGGCCGCGCGCCAGGCGGAGTCGGGCGCCGCCGCGCTGAGCGTCGACTCCGAGACGACGGTGTCGCCGGGGAAGCCGGCGTCCGTCACGTCGCCGACGAGGTCGTCCTGCACGAGGAGCACCGAGGCGGGGTCGATCGTCTCGGCGACCCAGGAGACGGCGGCCTCGGTGGTGCCGGGAGCGGCGGCCGCGACGGGGCCCGCCCCGTCGCCGCCGTCTCCGCCGCCGTTCGTGATCAGCGGGACGGCGACGAGCGCGCCGCCGATCAGCAGCACGGCGGCGCCGATGCCGGCGCCGATCAGCACGGCCTTGCGGCGGGAGCGCGGGCGGCCCTCGTCGTCGGCCGGGTCGGCGGCGACGGGGGTGCCGTTCCACTGGTGGGCGGTCGCGGGCACCGGGGGCGCGAGGAAGCCGGGCGCGTCCTCGGTGTCGGTGTCGTCGATATCGGCGCGGTCGCCGCGGCCGGGGAACGGGGCCGGAGCGAGGAACCGCTCGTCGAAGAGGTCGCGGGCGGGGTCCGCGGTGCGGTGCTGCGGCTCGGCGTGCTGCTCGGGCTCGGCGACGCGGTCGGGCCCGGCGAGGTGCTCGGGCTCCGGGTCGTGCGGGGGCTCCGGGTGGCGCTCCTCCTCGGCGGGCGCGGACCGGCGCGCGGGGTCGGGCAGGAGCAGGCCGAAGGCTCCGCGGGGGCGGCCCTGCACCGGGACGAAGGACGCGGCGTTCGGGTGCGGGAACTCGAGGTGCTCGGTGTCGAGCTCGCAGATCTCGCTGATGACGGGCGCCGGCGCGGGGCCGGTGGCGCCGGTCGGGGCCAGGGCGAAGCCCCGGAGGAGCGCGGCGTCGACGATCGGCGCCGGCGGGGTGACAGCGACGGGGGGCGGTGGCTGGACCGCGGACGGCGCGGAGGTCGGCGGCTCGAAGAACAGGGCGTCGACGGGCTGCGGCTCGGCGGGCGGGGCCGCGGTCTCGGACTCCTCGGGCTCTGACTCCGCGGGCCCGCTCTCCTCGGGCTCGCTCTCCTCGGAGGGGAGCTCGACCGGCTGCTCGGCGAGGGGCGGGGCGACGACGGGCGGGGCCGGCCGCACCGGCGGCGCGGGGGGTGCGGGCGGACCGTCGAAGAACTGCGCGTCCACGGGCTGCGGCTCGAAGCGCGACGGCGTGGCCGACGGCGTGGCCTCGGCGGCCTGCGGCTCCTCGACCTCCTCCGACGGCGCGAAGTCGCGCGGGAGGTCGATCATCGGCGACGGCGCGGCGGGAGCCGGGGCGGGCGGCGGCGGGCTGCGGAACGCACTGTGCGATCCCCCGCCGCGCGGGGGGCGGGAGAGGTCGGGCACGAAGGAGGCGACCCCCGGATGGGGGAATTCGAGAGCATCCGCGTCGAGCTCGCAGTACTCGCCGATCGCGGGCGCGGGCACGTCGAAGACGCGCCCGGCATCCGCGTGCGCCGGAGGGGCGTGCTGCCCGAGGAGGGCGTCCCGGCGGGGAGCCTCCTCGTCGCGCGCCGGAGCCGGCAGGTACTCGGTCACGTCGGGTTCGACTCCGTACGGGGGTTCCCCTTCCCCGGGAGAGTCGCTGCGCCGCGAGCGCGAGAACAGCTGCCGGGCGGCCGAGACGGCGGTGCGCGCCATCAGCGGCGGCTCCGTCCGGCGTCGTTCCGACATTCGAGGGTCACAGCTCCTCTTCGGAGCGGACGCGCCGATCGGTCTGGTCTGGCGCGCGTTCCGGAGTGCTGTCCCCACATGCTCATGAGGCGCAGTCTTCCGTATCCGCTGGCGCGAAAGGTACCGGAGGTGGCGCTTGTGATCTGTTCGTCACGCGGTCGAGCCTGGGGAGGAGCCTCTCTGAGAGGGGTGCGCCGGGCCGGCCGCGGCGAGGATGATCGCAGGATGGACCTCCCGTTCCCCCTCCCCCTCGCCCCGATGCTCGCCAAGGCGGTCGCCGCCGTGCCCGCCCAGGACGCGGTGGCCGGCGGCTACTCCTACGAGCCGAAGTGGGACGGCTTCCGCGCGATCGTCTCCGTCTCCGGCGGGGAGTGCGAGATCGGCAGCCGCGGCTCCAAGCCGCTCACGCGCTACTTCCCCGAGCTGGTCGAGGCGTTCCTCCGGCTGCTCCCCGACGGCTGCGTCCTCGACGGCGAGATCGTGCTGGCGACCGGGCCGGCGGGCGCGCAGCGGTTGGACTGGGAGCTGCTCTCGCAGCGGATCCACCCGGCGGCCAGCCGCGTCGCGACGCTCGCGGCCGAGACTCCGGCGATGCTCGTCGCCTTCGACCTGCTCGCCGTGGACGGCCGGAGCCTGCTCGACGAGCCGTACTCGGCGCGGCGGGAGGCGCTCGCCGCGATGCTGGACGGCGTCGCTGCGCCCGTGCACCTCGGTCGGACCACCGCCGACGAGGCGCTCGCCCGCGACTGGCTGGAGCGGTTCGAGGGCGCGGGGCTCGACGGCGTGATCGCCAAGCCGCTCGCGGCGCCCTACGCGCCGGGCAAGCGGACCATGCTGAAGGTCAAGCACCACCGGACGGCCGATGTGATCGCGATCGGCTACCGGGAGCACACGTCCAAGCCCGGCCTCGGCTCGCTGCTGCTCGGCCTCCGCGACGCCGACGGGACGCTGCGGCAGGTGGGCGGCGCCTCGGCCTTCACCGACGCGCGGCGGGTCGAGCTGATCGACGAGCTCGCCGACGTCGTCGAGCGCGATGCGGACGGCGAGGCGGTGCGCGGCGACGGCGAGCGCAGCCGCTTCTCCGGGAGCCGCGACACCTCGTTCGTCCGGCTGCGACCCGAGCGGGTGCTCGAGGTGCGCTACGACCAGATGGAGGGGTCGAGGTTCCGGCACACGGTGCAGTTCGAGCGCTGGCGGCCGGACCGCGACGCGGACTCCTGCACCTTCGAGCAGCTGGAGACGCCGACCGCGTACGACCTGGGCGACGTGCTCGGCTGAGGCCTCCCGGCTACTCCTCCGACTCCTCCGCCGCCGGCTTCTTCGCGCGGCTGGGCTGCACGCGGGGCGGCTCCCCCGGCATCTTCGGGAAGTCGGGCGGGAACGGCAGCTCACCCAGGCCCGCGGAGAGGTCGCGCTCCCACCAGCCGAGCAGCACGTCGAGCCGGCCGGGCGCGTCGTGCATCCGGGCCCACGGGTCGCCGGTCGTGCTCAGGCGCTCGGGGACGGTGCGGATCGTGAAGGCGGTCGGATCGACGCCGTCCAGCTCCTCCCACTCCAGCGGGCACGAGACGGGCGCGTGCGCCAGCGGACGCGGGCTGTAGGCGCCGGCCATCGTGCGGTCGCGGTTGGCCTGGTTGAAGTCGACGAAGATCCGCTCGCCGCGCTCCTCCTTCCACCACGCCGTCGTGACCTGCTCCGGCATCCGCCGCTCGAGCTCGCGGGCGGCGGCGATGACGGCGTGCCGCACGTCGAGGAACTCGTGCTCGGCGACGATCGGCGCGAACACGTGCAGCCCGCGATTGCCCGAGGTCTTCACGAACGACTCCAGGCCCGCCTCGCGGAGCACCTCGCGGAGCGCGTGCGCCGCGACGACCGCGTCGGCGACGTCGGTGCCCGGCTGCGGGTCGAGGTCGATGCGGAGCTGGTCCGGACGGTCGCTGTCCTCGGCGCGCGACGCCCACGGGTGGAAGACGAGGGTGTTCATCTGCGCGGCCCAGACGGCGACGGCGGGCTCGTCGATCACGAGCTGCGGGTGCACGCGGCCGCTCGGATAGGTGACGGGGACGGAGCGGACGTACTCCGGAGCGCCCTTGGGCGGGTTCTTGGAGAAGAACTGGTCGCCGTCGATGCCGGAGGAGAAGCGCTGCAGCGAGATCGGCCGGTCGCCGTTCGCGGCGACGAACGCCTCGCCGACCGCGATCAGGTACTCCGCCACCTCGCGCTTGGTGATGCCGGGCTCCGGGAACAGCACGCGGCCCGGGCTGGAGAGGCGCACCTCCCGGTCGCCGTGCGGTCCGGGGACGGTGAGGACGACGGCGTCGCTGCTGGGCATGTCAGCGAGGCTAGCTGGCGCCGCCGCCGGGCGACAGGGGCCCGCCGGGGCGGCGGCGCAGGCGGATCGGGCCCTTCGCGCGGGACGGATCGACGATCTGCCCGCCCTGGACGATGTCGATCTCGCCGCGGTCGACGAGGCGGCGGGCGGCGCGGCGGACCGGCTCCATCAGCGGCCGCCACTCCTCTCCCCCGACGCGGCGGGCGACCTCGGACGGGCAGGCGGTGGAGGACGCGGCGCGCGCGAGGAGGACGGTGCGGATCTCCTCCTCGAGGCGCTGCTCCTCGGGGCCGACGCCGCGGCGGCGGCAGGCGTCGGAGCAGTAGCGGACGTTCTCCCAGTCGCGCGCCCACTTGGCGCGCCACTCGATCTCACGGCCGCAGGAGGCGCAGGTCTTGTTCTCGGGGCGGGTGCTCGACTCGCGGGGGCGGTGGGCCATGCTCACGAGTCTGCGCGCTGCGGGACGGGGGTGCCACGGGTTGCGCGGGGAGCGGACGCGGAGGCCGTGTGGCGGCGGGGGGGGGGGGGCACGGTGGGGGTGGTCCGATCTGCAGGTGATCCGAGGGAGGCAGCACCCCCGTGCGCGGGTGGGAGGGCTCTCGCCGTCGCGTCGCCTGCAGATCGGACGGACGGTGCGGGCCTCGGGGAGGCGGAGGCGGGAGTGTCATACTCCGCAATGAGGCGAGCGGCCCCTGCCCGGTGCGACAGGCTGGAGGGGCTGCGCTGCGGCGCGAGGGCGGGCCCGTTCCGCGCCGCCACCCCGATCGATCTGGAGTCTCCGATGAGCCGTGAGAACCTCGCCACCACGTCCGAGTCCACGCCCGCGGGCGACCCGCGGCCGCACGCGGCCTTCGCCGGGCTCTCGCCCGCGGACTTCAAGCTCGCGTTCCGCAACCACGCCGCGGGGGTCGCGCTGATCACGGCCGATCCGGGGACCGGACCGGTCGCGCTCACCGCGACCTCGGTCTTCTCGGTGAGCGCGGAGCCGCCGCTGTTCGTCTTCTCGCTGTCGTCGGCCTCGTCCAGCTCGCCGGCCATCCAGGCGTCGGAGACCCTCGTCGTGCACCTGCTCGGAGCCGAGCAGCTCGACCTCGCCCGCCTCGGCTCGACCAGCGGCATCGACCGCTTCGCCGACACCTCGATCTGGTCGCGGCTGCCGACCGGCGAGCCGTACTTCCCCGGCGCGTCCGCGTGGATCCGCGGCACCGTCATCAACCGCATGGAGGCCGGCTCGTCGACCATCGTCGCCGTGCACGCCCTCGAGGCGCACGTCCCCGACGACTCCGACGCCACCGCGCCGCTGGTGTACCACAACCGCACGTGGCACCACCTCGGCGAGCACTCCCGCCTGGGCTGACACCCGGGTCGGCCGGCCCACTCCTCAGAAGTTGCGGTAGTCGAGCGCGACTACCGCAACTCTGGCGGAGTCGCCGACGGCCGCGGGTACTCAGAAGTCGTCGTACTCGAGTGCCCGCGACGACACGTTCTGCGGAGCGGGTCGGACTGCGCGGCAGATCCCGGTCGGGTGCGACGCATCGTCAGCGGAGGAGGCCCGTCAGCCGCGATGAGCGACGAGCGGGGCTCTCGGCTGATGTCCTGGTCGCGGCTAGGTCTCGAGACGCGCTGCGCGCTGCTCGACCAGCATGGGGCGGCCGGATCCTTCACCAGCAGGGGCGGCCGCGGCCTTCTGCACGCGCGACGCCCGATGCCGTCGCCGATGCTTGAGAAGTTCATGATGATCGAGAAGCGCGCGCGGCGCGCGTATCGAGATCCACTGTCTGCTCGTCGCGGTGTCGACGTGCTGACGGGTGTCGGCCCTCCCCCGGAGGGTGGGTCTCGATACGCACTGCGCGCTCCTCGACCAGCAGGAAGAGGGCTAGGCGTCTGCGCCGGTGGCGACCGGGCGGGCGGGGGTGTTCGACCACTGGGACCAGGAGCCGGGGTAGAGGGCGGGGGCGAAGCCGGCGAGGGTGAGGGCGACGGCGTCGGCGGCGGCGGTCACTCCGGAGCCGCAGTAGACGCCGACGGGGGCGTCCGAGCGGACGCCGATCGACTCGAAGCGCGTGCGCAGGGCGGCGCCGTCGAGGAAGCGGCCGTCGGCGTCGACGTTCTCCGTCGCGGGGGCGTTCCGGGCGCCGGGGATGTGGCCGGCGCGGGGGTCGATCGGCTCGACGTCGCCGCGGTAGCGCTCGGGGGCGCGGGCGTCGAGCAGCACGCCGGTGGACGGCAGCGCGGCGGCCTCGTCGATGTCGAGCACCGGCAGGGCGCCGTAGGCCAGCTCGACGTCGCCCGCGACCGGCGTCACGGGGCCGGCCTCGAGGGCACGACCCGAGCCGGTCCAGGCGCGCAGCGAGCCGTCGAGCAGGCGCACGTCGGCGACTCCGGCGGCGCGCAGCAGCCACCAGGCGCGCGCGGAGGAGAGGTTCTTCAGGTCGTCGTAGCCCACGACGGCCTGCCCCTGGCGCAGTCCCCAGCCGCGCGCCGCCTCCTGCAGCGCCTCGATCGGGGGCAGCGGGTGGCGGCCGTCCTCGGGGGCGGCGTGCGCGGCGAGCTCGTGGTCGAGGTCGACGTACACGGCACCGGGGATGTGGCCCTCCGAGTACGCGGGGCGGCCGTCGGGCCGGTCGAGGCGCCAGCGCACGTCGAGGACGAGCGGGGGCTCGGGCGACGCGAGCGCCGCCTCCAGCTCGTCGGGGGTGACGAGCACGTCGGAGCGGAGGGTGGTGGTCATGTCGGTCCTCTCGAGGGGTGCGCTCACAGCGCGGTACCGGGATTCAGGATGCCCTGCGGATCGAAGACCCGCTGCACCGCGCGCTGCAGGGCGACGACGTCGGGGCCGAGCTCGCGGCGGGCCCAGTCGCGCTTGAGGGCGCCGACGCCGTGCTCGCCGCTGACGGTGCCGCCGAGCTCGAGGGCGAGGGCGAAGACGGCCTCGGCCGCGGCGTCGGCCTGGCGGCGGGACTGCTCGGAGTCGTCGCGCAAGCGGATGATCGGGTGCAGATTGCCGTCACCCGCGTGCGCGAAGACGTAGACGTCGGCGCCGGTGTCCGCGGCGATCGCGTGCACGCGGCGGATCGCCTCGGCGAGACGGGAGCGGGGCACGGCGATGTCCTCGATCAGCACGCGGCCGCGGGCCTCGATCGCGGGCAGGGCGTCGCGGCGGGCGCTCGCGAGGGCGAGCCCCTCGGCCGGGTCGAGGGTGGTCTCGACGCTGAGCGCGGTGGCGGCGAGCACCGCGCGCACCTCGGCGATCTCCTCGGCGGCGCCGAAGCCGTCGGTCTGCACCAGGAGGAAGGCGCCGCCGCGGCCGGCCAGGCTGGAGCCGCGCAGGGCGTCGATGGCTTCGAGCGTGCGGTCGTCGACCAGCTCGAGGACGCTCGGGCGCAGTCCGGCACGGGCGAGGGCGACGGCGGCCTCGGCGCCCGCGGCCACGTCGGCGAAGAACGCGGCGGCGGTCGCGGTCGCCCGCGGCCGGGGCAGCAGGCGGAGGGTCGCGCCGACCACCACGCCGAGACTGCCCTCGGAGCCGACGACGAGGGCGGTGAGGTCGAGGCCGACGACGCCCTTCACAGTGTCGCGGCCGAGGTGGACGAGCGAGCCGTCGGCCAGGACGACGTCGAGGGCGAGGACGGCGTCGCGCGTGACTCCGTACTTCGCGCCGCGCAGGCCGCCGGCGTTGGTGGCGATGGTGCCGCCGATCGTCGCGATCTCGACGCTGCCGGGGTCCGGGGCGTAGAGGAGGCCGTGCACGGCAGCGGCGCGGTCGAGGTCGGCGGTGATGACGCCCGGCTCGACCCGGGCGACGCCGTCGACGGGGTCGATCTCGAGGATGCGGTCCAGGCCCGAGACGTCGAGGACGAGGTCGCCCTCCCCCGCGCTGGCGCCGCCGGCGAGTCCGGAGGCGGCGCCGCGGATGACGACGGGGATGCCGTGGGCGGAGGCGTGCCGGAGCGCGGCGCGGACGTCGTCGACCGAGCGGGCGCGCACGACGCCGAGCGGGGTGCCGCCGGGCGACCAGCCGGAGCGGTCGGCGGTGGGGAGGTCGGCGGTGATCTCGACGGGGGTGGCGTCGGTGGGGTCGAGGGCGGGGGCGAGCGCGCTCACTCCGCGAGCCGCTCGATGACGGGCGCGGCGACGGCCGACGCCTTCACCCGCTCGAGGAACAGGATCACCGTCGCCGCGGCCGAGCGGTGCGTCGCGTCGTTCAGCGCGTCGTGGCGGCCGTCGGCGAGCACGTGGATCTCGGCCCGTGGGGCGGTGCGGTAGACGGCGACCGCCTCCGCGAGCGGGCTGATCGCGTCGGCCGCGCCGTGCAGCGCGAGCAGCGGGACGGTGACGGCACTGGCGGCGACGGCGAGCAGCTCGGGCGGCAGGGCGGCGGCGCGCGCGGCGGAGTCGGTCTCGCGCTCGAGGACGCCGGCGTGGTTCGGGCAGGCGGTCCGCTCGCCGATCCCCCCGCCGCTCTCGGCGCGCACGGGCAGTCCGGCGAGGACGACGGCGTCGACGGGCTCCGTCGCGGCGAGCTCGAGGGCGACCGCCGCGCCGGCGTCGGAGCCGACGAGGACGAGCGGCGCGATGGTCGAGGGGTCGCGGAGGAGGGCGAGCGCGGCGTCCCGGACGCCGGCGGCCGTCGCGTCGCCGAGGGCGCGGACGCGGTACGCGTCGCGGGCGATGCGGGCGCCGAAGCGCTCGTAGACGGCGGGGGTCTCGCCGCGGCCGCCGAGGACGACCAGGGTGCCGCGCGGAGCGATGCCCTCGGGCTCGTCGAAGGCACGGGCGGCGCGCGCGGCGGTGGGCGGGTGGGTGAGGGTCATGGGAGGGACTCCTTGTTCGGGCGGGCGAGAGGGTGGGTGTTCGGAGGGAGGTGGGTCTCGATACGCCCCTGCGGGGCTACTCGACCAGCATGCAAGCGCCCCTGCGGGGCTACTCGACCAGCATGGAAGCGGCTTCGCGGGGGTGCTCGACCAGCCTGGACGCGGGATCGAGCGGGTCAGCGAGCAGGTCTGCGAGCGCGAGCGGCGCGACGGCCGCGGCGCGGCCGCGGAGGCCGAGCAGGAGCTGCAGGCGCTCGTTGACGGGGGCGGGCACGCCGGCGCGGCGGGCGAGCAGCACGATCTCGCCGGTGAGGTGGTCGATCTCGCTGCTCGTGCCGCGGGCGGCGCTCTGCCAGGTGGACAGCCGGCCGGCGGTGTGACCGGGCACGGGATCGACGGCGAGGCGGGTGCCGTCGTCGGGGGCGACCGCCGGCCCGTTCGCGGCGAGGACGGCGCGCGCCTCCGCGACGAGCAGGTCGCGCGCGGCGGCGCGCTGCTCGGCCGGGCCCTCGAACAGGTCGAGGCCGTTGGCCGCGTTGACGAGCAGCTTGCGGGCCTTCCAGGCGCCGATGTCGGGCACGGCGCGGGCGGCGAAGCCGGCGCTCCGGAGGATCGCGGCGAACTCCTCCGCCCGCGGGTCGGCGGCGTCGGGGTGCCGGCCGATCCAGAGCACGCCGACGGTCGGGAAGGAGGGCGAGACGACCTCGCCGGGCACCAGGAAGCTCGCGGCGATGCCGATCGACACCCCGTAGACCGCGGCGAAGCGGCGCAGCGCGCTGTCCTCGGTGGCGAGTCCGTTCTGCAGGGTCAGCACCGGCAGCTCGGCGCCGGCCCCGCCCCCGGCGAGCGGCGTCCAGGCCCACTCGGCGAGCGCCGCCTCCGCGTCCTGCGCCTTCACCGCGAGCACGAGGACGTCGCCGCGCGCGGGTGCCGCCTCCGCCGGGCCAGCGGCGACGGGCAGCCGCACGATCTCCTCGCCCCCGGGCCGGCGCACGCGCAGCCCGTTCTCGCGGAGGAGCCGCAGGTGCTCCCCGCGCGCCACGAGCACGACCGGCTGCCCGGCCAGGTGCAGCTGCGCGGCGAGGACGGAGCCGACGGCCCCGCCGCCGATCACGAGGAACCGGCCGCTCACGGGCGCACCGCCGCTCGGCCGGGGATCGCCGCGAGCAGGGTGCGGGTGTACTCCGCGGCGGGCGAGCCGAAGACGCGGGCCGTGGTCCCCGCCTCCTGCACCCGCCCGCGGTCGAGGACGACGACCTCGTGCGAGACCTCGGCGACGACCGCGAGGTCGTGCGAGACGAACAGGTAGGCGACGCCGAGGTCGCGCTGCAGCTCGACCAGGAGCTCGAGGATCTGCGCCTGCACCGACACGTCCAGCGCCGAGACGGGCTCGTCGAGGAGCACGAGATCCGGCCCGAGGGCGAGCGCGCGGGCGATCGCGACCCGCTGGCGCTGACCGCCGGACAGCTCGGCCGGCAGCCGGGAGAGGAAGGAGCCGGGCAGCCCGACCCGGTCGAGCAGCTCGCGGGCGCGCTCCAGCCGCGAGGCGCGGTCGCCGATCCGGAACGAGACCAGCGGCTCGACGACCGACTCCAGCACCGTGAAGCGCGGGTCGAGCGCGGCGAACGGGTTCTGCTGCACCAGCTGGATCCGCCGGCGCAGCGGCCGCCACTGCCGGTCGCTCGCCGCGGTGAGGTCCTCCCCCTCCACGAGCACCCGGCCGCTCGACGCCCGCTCGAGACCGAGGGCGATCCGGAGCGCCGTCGTCTTGCCCGAGCCCGACTCCCCCACCAGCGCGAGGGTCTGCCCCGCGCGGATCGTGAACGAGACGTCGTCGAGCGCCCGGAACGGCGGGCGGCGGCCCGGCAGCGCGAAGTCCTTGACCACGCTCTCGACCCGGACGATCTCGGGAGCCGGTTCGACGTGCTCGAAGCGCGGCACGAGCTCACCACCCAGGCCGGGCGCCGCCGCGAGCAGCTCGCGGGTGTACTCCTCCCTCGGCGCGACCAGGATCTGCGCGGGCGGGCCCTGCTCCACCACCCTGCCCTCCCGCAGCACGAGGACGCGGTCGGCCCGGTCGGCGGCGACGGCCAGGTCGTGGGTGATGATCAGCAGCGCGATGCCCTGCTCGCGGACGAGCGACTGCAGGTGGTCGAGCAGGCGCTTCTGCACGGTGACGTCCAGGGCCGAGGTCGGCTCGTCGGCGATGATCAGCCGCGGCCGGCCGGCCAGCGCGATCGCGATCAGCGCCCGCTGGCGCAGCCCGCCGGACAGCTCGTGCGGGTACTGCCGGGCGCGCAGCTCCGGGTCGTCGATGCCCGATTGGCGCAGCGCCTCGAGCACCTCGGCGTCGACGGAGCGGCGGTCGACGCCGCGCAGGCGCACCGCCTCCGCCACCTGGGCGCCGATGCGCAGCGTCGGGTTCAGCCCGACCATCGGGTCCTGCGGCACGAGGCCGACGAACCGGCCGCGCAGGTGCCGGAGCCGCTTCTCGGCCGCGCGGGTCACGTCCTCGCCCGCGAGCACGATCGAGCCGCCGGTGATCCGGCCGCCGGAGGGCAGCAGGCCGAGCACGGCGTTCGCGGTCGTCGACTTGCCCGAGCCGGACTCGCCGACCACGGCGACGATCTCGCCGGGCGCGATCTCGAGGGAGACCTCGCGCACGACCGTGCGCTCGCCGTAGGCGACGCTGAGCCGGTCGAGCCGCACGAGCCGACCGGCCGCGGCGGGGCCGGCCGCGGCGGACCCGGCGGCAACAACGGCGGCGCTCATCGCTGCACCTCCTCGAGGCTCTTGGCCACGTGGTTGAGGGCAAAGACGAGCAGCCCGACGAAGAGCCCCGGCAGCAGCGACAGCCACGGGCTCGTGACGAGGTAGTTGCGGCCGCTGGAGATCAGCGTCCCCCACTCCGCTGCGGGCGGCGCCGCGCCGAAGCCGAGGAAGCTCAGCGCGGCGATCGCGATGATCGCGGTGCCGAGATCGAGCACGGCCAGCACGGCGACCGGCCCCCAGGAGTTGGGCAGCACGTGCCGCACGAGCACGCGCAGCCGGCTCGCCCCTCCGGTGCGCGCGGCCTCGACGTAGGGCAGCGTGCGCACCCGGAGCACCTCGGCGCGGGTGGTGCGCGCGAAGCCGGGCAGGATGCCGATGCCCACGGCGAGCGCCACCGGCAGCGTGCCGAAGCCGATCGCCGTCACGATCGCCAGGGCGAGCAGCAGCCCGGGGATCGCGAGCAGCACGTCCACGATCCGCATGATCACCGCGTCCACGACTCCGCCCGCGGAGCCGGAGACCACGCCGAGGGTCAGCCCGCCGACCAGGGCGATCGCGAGGGCGATCACCGTCGCCTGCACCGTCAGCGCGCCGCCGTGCAGGACCCGCGCGAAGAGGTCGCGGCCCAGTTCGTCGGTGCCGAAGAGGTGCGCGAGGCTCGGCGCCTGCAGCTTGTCGGTCGGCGCGGTCGCGGTCGGGTCGACGCCGGTGAAGAGCGCGGGAGCGATCGCCGAGGCCAGCACGAAGAGCACGAAGACCAGCGCCAGGACGAAGCCCGGGCGGCGCAGCAGCAGGCGGAGGATCCGCGCGCGGCGGGCGCCCCGGCCGTGCGCCGCGCGGGTGAGCGGCTCGGGGGCGACGAGCGCCTCGGGCCGGGTGAATTCGAGAGTCATGGTCGGCTCGCCTTCGGTGTCGAGGTGATGCGCGGATCGAGGAGGGGGTAGAGCAGGTCGACCAGGAGGTTGATGCCGACGAACACGACGGCGGCCAGCACGACGATCGCCTGGACGACCGGCACGTCCTGGGTGAGCACCGACTCCTGGGCGAGCGTGCCGATGCCCTGCCGGGCGAAGATCGTCTCGGCGACGATCGCTCCCGTGACGGTGTTTCCGGCCAGGATCCCGAGGATCGTCAGCGTCGGCAGCGAGGCGTTGCGGAAGGCGTGCCGCCACTGCACCGCGCCGCGGGAGAGGCCCTTGGCGCGGGCCGTCGTGGTGTACGCCTCCGCCTCGACGTCGGCGAAGCTGCGGATCAGCACCTGGGCGAGCATCGCCGAGGTCGGGATCGCCATGGTCACCGCGGGCAGGATCAGGCTCGCCGGGGTCGCGCTGCCGGTGGAGGGCAGCAGGTGCAGCGAGAAGGCGAAGAACTGGATGAGCAGCAGGCCGATCCAGAAGCCGGGGAACGCCACACCCGCGGAGGGCAGCCGGCCGAGCACCGTCTTCATCGGCGCCCAGCGGACGTACGCCGCCAGGTAGGCGAGCACCGTGCCGCCGATCAGCGCGAGGCCGATCGCCAGGGCGCTGAGCTGCAGGGTGCCGGGCAGCTTCTCGGCGATCAGGTCGGTGACCGGGATCCCCTTGGTGATCGAGGTGCCGAAGTCGCCCCGCAGTGCAGTGCCGAGCATCGTCGCGTACTGCTGCCAGACCGGCTGGTCCAGGCCGTAGCGCGCCTGGGCCTCGGCGAGCTGCTGCGGGGTGAGCGAATCCACCTCGACGTTGTTGGCCGAGAGCAGGAGCGCCAGCGGATCGCTCGGCAGCAGCCAGAGCACCGCGAAGGTGACGGTGTAGGCGGCCCAGAGCACCAGCACCGCCTGGCCGAGCCGGCCGAGGAGGTAGCGGCCGAGGCCCGAGGGGGCCGAGCGGGTGCCCGGCCTCCCCGGTGCTGTCCCCGGTGCCGCCGCCGGGGCCGGGGCCGAGCCGAGCGCGGTCACGGCTGGATCCAGGCGTCGGCGAAGTCGCCGAACGCCTCCGAGGTGAAGCGGAAGCCGTGCACCGCCGACGAGACGCCCGCCAGCTGGACCCGCTCGGCGAACGGGAAGACCAGTGCGTTGTCGATCAGGTAGTCCTGCAGCTCGCCGTAGACCTCGGCGCGGGCCGCGGTGTCGACCGTCTGCACGCCCTCGTCGAGCAGGGCCTGCACCGTCGCGGCCTGCTCGGCGTCGAGGCCGTTCGTCGCCTGCGCCTTCGAGCCGGCGTAGCGGGAGTCGATGATCCACTGGATCACGCCCGGGTCGGCCCGCGTGTAGTAGGTCGAGATCAGGTCGTAGTCGCCGCTGTTCAGCACGTCGGCGCGCTGGGCGCTGGTGATCACGTTCAGCTCGAGCTCGATGCCGACCTGCTTCAGCTGGTCCTGGATCAGCTGATCGCCGGCGCCGAACTGGGTGACGATCGGCACCGACAGCGTGAGTCGCCGCCCGTCCTTCGAGCGGTAGCCGTCGTCGCCGAGCTCCCAGCCCGCCTCGTCCAGCAGCTCGCCCGCGCCCTCGGCGTCGAAGGCGAGCTTCGACGCCTCGTCTTCGTAGAACGGAGTCGTCGTGTTGTAGATGCTGGTCGCGGCCGGGTAACCGGCGCCGAAGACCGTCGTCGCGTAGGTCTCGCGGTCGATCGCCTTCTGCACGGCCTGCCGCACCCTCTCGTCCGAGAGGATCTTCCCCTCGGCGACGTTCGGGTAGTAGTTGCTCGCGGGGCCCGGCAGCGAGCGGCTCTCGACCGTGTCGCCGGAGCCGGTGATCACGGCCTGGTCGTTCTCCGAGATCGGGTTCCGCGGCCAGGCGATGTCGATCTCGTCGCTGGTCAGCTGCCCGACGCGGACGCTGTCCTCGGCGACGTAGCTGATGTCGATCCCGTCGAGGTGCGCCTCCCCCGTGTTCTCGCGCAGGGCCGAGCCCCAGGCGTACCCGTCGCGCTTGTCCAGCGTGATGCCGGTGCCGGGGGTGTAGCCGGTCAGCGTGAACGGGCCGGAGCCGACGATCCCGCCGAGGCAGCGCCCCTCGGGCGTCTTCTCGTAGGACGAGGCGGCGAGGATCGCCAGGTTGGTGGTCGAGGTGCCCTGCAGGAACGCGGCGTTGGGTGTGGAGAAGACGACCTTCACGGTGTCGGTGTCCACCACCTCCGTGCCGGAGTAGCCGGCGAGGTAGACGCCGCCGTAGGCCGAGGGCAGCTGCCCGAGGGTGGCCTTGTCGTTGTCGAACGAGGTCTTCACGCTCTCCGCGGTGAAGGGCGTGCCGTCCGAGAAGGTGACGTCGGTGCGCAGGTCGAAGGTGTACTCGGTGCCCGCGTCGTTGACGCTCCAGTCGGTCGCGAGCCAGGGCTGGATCTCGCCGGTCTCCGGGTCCTGGTCGGTGAGCGAGTCGGCGACGTTGCGGATCACGGTGCGGTGCTCGATCCAGTAGGTCTGGAACGGGTCGACGCAGGAGAACGCGGCGTTGTCGGGGAAGAAGGCGAGCGAGAGCCGACCGCCGTCGACCGGGGTCGCGTCGTCGGCGGCAGTGCCCGCGCCCGAGGCGCCCGAGCAGGCGGAGAGGGCCAGCGCGGAGGCGAGGGCGAGCGCGGCGGCGGCGGTGCCCGATCGTCGGAGGGGGCGTGAGCGGTGGAACGTCATGGCGGTGGTCTCCCGTGCAGAGAAGTCGGAGTGCGGGGTGTCGGAGTGCGGGGTGTCGGAGTGCGGGGTGTCGGAGTGCGGGGTGTCAGAGTGCGGCGGCAGCGAGTGAGCGCGTGCCGGCGATCAGGAGGGCGGCGTCGTCCTGCGGCGGGTGCACCCGGGAGGCGAGGACGTCGCGGAGGTGCCGCTCGATCGGGTGGTGCCGGGTGAGTCCGGGGTTGCCGAGCGCGGCGACGGCCGTCTCGACCGCGGTGACGGCCGAGCGGGTGGCGAGCAGCTTGCCGACGACGAGGCGCTCGGCGGCGCGCGGATCGCCCGCGTCCACCCGCGCGGCCAGCGAGAGCAGCACCTCCTCGGCCTGCACCAGCTGCGCCTGGATCTCGCCGGCGACCGAGCGGATCCGCTCCGTGGTGGCGATCGGCCGGCCGAGCGAGGTCGGGACCCGCTCGTTCGCGAAGCGCACGAAGAAGCTCTGCGCCGCCCGCCCGACACCGACGTAGAGCGCCGCGACCGCGAGGCCGAAGCCGCCGGTCGCCCCGGCCTCGGGCGCGAGCTGCGAGCGGGGCGTGCCGCGGAAGTGCGCGAGCGGCAGACGGACCTGCTCGTAGACCACGTCGTGCGTGCTCGACGCCCGCTGGCCCAGGTGGTCCCAGGTCCGCTCGATCCGGACGCCCGCAGCGTCGCCGGGCACGATCGCGTGCGCGAGCTCGGGCTCGCCCGACGCCCCGCCGTGATCGACCGCCCAGACCAGGTGGTACGCGAGCCCCTCCGAGCCGGTGGCGAAGCCCTTGCGGCCCTCGAGCAGCCACCCGTCGCCGTCGCGGCGGATCGTCGTGGCGGGCAGGCCGCCCCGGGCCGGAGCGCCCCACTCGGGCTCGGCGCGCACCGCGTTGAGCAGCACGGGGCGCTCGGCGGAGTCGGCGAGCACCGAGCGGTAGAGCGCCTCGGGCCACAGCGCGGCGCGGTCCTGTGCGGCGTGCTGCAGCACGGTCATCGCCGAGATCAGCGCGACCGCCGGGTCGCCCTGGCCGAGCGCGCCGAAGACGCGGACGAGGTCGACGGTGGAGGCGGGCGTGCCGCCGTAGCGCGTGCCGACTCCGAGGGAGAGCAGTCCCGCCTCGTGCACGGCCTGGATCCCCTGCCAGGGGAACTCGGCGGTGCGGTCGTAGTGCTCGGCGGTCTCGGCCAGGCGGGCGGTGACCCGGGCCAGCGCGCGGTCGGAGAGGTCGGGCGCGGGCAGGACGGGCGCGGGGAGCACCGTGGCGGGCGCTCCCGTGAGCAGCGTCACGCGATCGCCCCGGCGAGCTCGGCCTCGAGCGGGGGCTGCGCGACGATCTCGCCGCGGCGCCCGGTCGCCTCGCGGTGCGCGAGCTCCTCGCGGACCAGCGGGATGACGTACCGGCCGTAGTCGACCGCGTCGTTCAGATTGTCGTAGCCGCGGATCGAGATCAGGTCGGCGCCGAGGTCGACGTAGTCGAGGATCGCCGCGGCGACCGTCTCCGGCGTGCCGACGAGCGCGGTGGACGCGCCGGCCGCCCCGGTGGCGGTCGCGGTCGGCGTCCAGAGCGCGCGGTCGTGCAGGTCCTTCCGCCGCGCGATGTCGAGCAGGCGCTGCGAGCCGACGTTCGCCGGGCCGGTGGCGCTCGGCGTCTGCACCCAGAGCCCCTTCTCGCCCTTGCGCGGGTTCGTCGTGCCGCCTCGGCTCTGCAGGATGCCGAGGATCCGGTGCGCCTTCTCCCAGGCGAGCTCCTCGGTCGGCGCGATGATCGGCCGGAAGGTGACCCAGGTGCGCGGGGTGTCGGTGCGGCCCGCGGCGAGCGCCGCGTCCGCGATCCGGTCGATCTGCTGCTGGGTGTCGGCCAGCGGCTCGCCCCACAGGCCGAAGACGTCCGCGAGCGCGCCGCCCTGGCGGTAGGCCTCGTCGCTCGAGCCGCCGACCGAGATCGGGATGGTGCCGCGCACCGGCCGCACCCGCGAGACGAAGTCCTCGAAGCGGTAGTACTCGCCCTCGTGGTCGAACGGCTCGGTCGCCGACCAGACCTTCCGGAGGATGCGGAGGTACTCCTCCTGCCGGGCGTAGCGCTCGGCCTTGCTCAGCCGGTCGCCCTCGCGGGCCTGCTCGTGGTCGTTCCCCCCTGCGATGAAGTGCACGACGGCCCGGCCGCCCGAGAGCTGGTCGAGGGTGGCGAGCGCCTTCGCCGCGACGGTCGGGTAGACCGTGTTGGGCCGGAGCGCGACGATCGGCTTCAGGTGCTCGGTGTACTGGGTGACCGCGGCGGCGATGGTGAACGGGTCGTGCCCGGCCGAGCCGTAGGGCACCAGCGTGTAGTCGAAGCCGCCGTCCTCGAGGATCCGGGAGTAGCGGCGCAGATAGGCGACGTCGATGGCCGGATCGGCGAGGCCGTTGACCTCGTTCGAGTGGTTGACGTTGATCGCGGAGATGAACTCGACGGTCATGGGAGGTCCTTTCGAGAGGGTGCGCGGGCGCACCGGGGAGGCGCGCGGGCACGCCGGAGGAGCGCGGGAGGGCGCGGAGAGAGGGACGCGCGGCGGCCGCGGAGGCGGGCGGAGGCGCGCAGAGGCCGGGACGGGAGCGGCTGGTGCCGGCCGTCGGGCGGAGGAGTCGGGCGGAGGAGTCGGGCGACGCGGAGGCGTCAGCGGGAGACCGGACAGGAACATCCGCGCACCGGCGCGAAGGGGTTCCCGTCCGAGGACATTCGAGCGCCGGGCATCCGACCGGCGGAGCCGATGACGCCGATGCTCCCGCGGCTCGCTGCACCGGTCGCGCCGAGGGGCGCGGCGGCGGTGAGGGCGGGCGGGAAGGTCATGGCTCCGACGCTACGGCCGAGGTGCTCCGGGCGTCCAACGATGATTCCGGATGCGTTCCGATCGGCGATCCCGATCGTTGGTAACGATTCGTCACACCCGCGTCGGGCGGCCGGCGACGGTGGTCACACTCGCGCGCCCGCGGGCACCGCGACCGGCCGTGCCCGCACCGTGCCGAAGACCTCCGCGAGCGCGGCGAGGGCCGTGTCCTCCACGTCCGGGGCGAGGCCGCGCCGCGAGACCAGGCGGAGGTTGACCGAGCCCAGCGCCGGCAGATCGTGCCGCACGACGAGTCCCTCGGCGACCGTGCCGCGGTGCGCGGTCGGCAGCACCGCGACTCCGACACCCGCGCGGGCCGCCGCGATCACGCCCTCCAGCCCGGCCGACTCGGCGACCACCCGCACCTCGTGACCGAAGGCGCCGAGCTGCTGCAGCGCGCGCTGGCGCATCCCGCACGGCTCGGAGTAGGCGACGAGCGGGATCGGCGCGTCCTCCGGCGGCTGCCAGCCGGGTGCCGAGTACCAGTCGAGCGGGAGCGTCGCGACCTGGCGGCCCGGCAGGTCGCCGCCCACGCCGAGGATGACCGCGAGATCGACGACACCGCGGGCCACCGCCTCCGTCAGGTGGGTGGAGCGGTCGAGCGTGAAGGTGAGCGGCCGGTCGTCGAAGGCGCGGTGCAGCGTCTCGAGCAGGCGCGGCAGCAGCTGCTCCGCGGCCGGCTCGGTCAGGCCGAGGGCGAGCGGGTTCTCGCTCGCCGCGTCGAGCAGCTCCAGCGCGTCGTCATGCACGGCGAGGATGCGCCGGGCCTGCACGAGGAGGCGCTCGCCGGCCGGTGTGAACCGAGTGCGCCGGCCGACCTTCTCGATGAAGGTGCGCTCCAGGCGCCGCTCGAGCGTGCGCACGTGCTGCGAGACCGTCGGCTGGCTGATGTGCAGGGCGACGGCCGCCCGCCCGAACCCGCCGCAGTCGGCGATCGCCACGAGCGTGCGCAGATGGACGATGTCGAGCGTCTCGGGCATCCCCCGACGCTACGCAGCCACCCGACCCGGGGCGACCGACGGCGCAACACGCGGACATCTCCCCTGCGCACGCGAACGGCCGAGGTCCCCGCTGCTGCGGAGCGCCCCGGCCGTCCCGTGCGAACGCCTCTCGGATCAGGCGCCGGAGATGCCCACGTACCCGTTCGGCTGCCAGTCCCAGAGCGCCCGGCCGTTGGCGCTGCGCACTACGAGGTTGCCGTCGTTCTGCATCGTCAGCACCGATCCCGGATTGCCGCCGGTCCCGGAGGACCACAGCGCTCGGCCCGAGGCGCTGTAGACGACCGCGTTGCCGTCGTTCTGCATCACGAAGCGGTTGCCCGCGCCGGAGGTTCCCGTGCTCCACAGGGCGACGTCGCCGGAGGGACTGCCGTAGTACACGACGACGTTGCCGTCGCTCTGCAGCACCGTGCGGACGTCGCCGCCTCGCGAGCGGAGGAACTGGCCGACGGAGAGCTGCGCGCCGGGCACCAGCGAGTCGCGGTATGCCGGGCTTCCGGCATCGCTCGACCAGAGGACGCGGAACGAACTCGAGTAGAGCACCAGATTGCCGTCGTTCTGCATCTCGAGCTGAGAGCCGTTGAAGTGGGACGTCCCGGTGAACCAGACCGCGGCCTCCCCCTGGTAGCTCACCAGGTCGCCCGACTGCAGAGAGAGCAGCGTGCCGCCGCTCGTCCCGGCGCTCCAGCGGACCCCGCTCTGCCCGATGACGACGAGGTTGCCGTCGTTCTGGTAGACGGCGCGGTAGCGGCCGTCGGCGGAGGCGAGCGCCTGACCGCGGACGAGCTGGCGACCGTCGACGAGGATGCTCTCGCCGCGGCTCGCCCAGAGCGGTGCCGCCGTGGCGGAGTAGGAGACGAGGTTGCCGTCGGCCTGGATCGCGAGGAACGACGGCTCCCCGCGGCCGTTGCTGCCGCTGGCCCACAGCGCCGCGCCCTGCGCGGAGTAGATCACGATGTTTCCGTCGCGCTGCAGCGTGAGCAAGTTGCCGGCACCCGAGGTGCCACTGACCCAGAACGCCCCACCGTTCGGGTCGTAGACGACCGCGTTGCCGTCGGTCTGCATCACGAAGCGGAAGACGCCCTGGCTGCCGAGGTTCGACCGAAGCTCCTCACCGGCCTTCAGCGTCGCTCCGACGGCGAGCCGATCGCCGGTCGCGACGGCCGCGGCGGCGGCCTCCGTCGAGACCCGCGAGGCGGGAGCCGCGAGCGCCGGACCGGCGACGGCTCCGCAGGTCAGGGTGGTGGCGAGGACGACGGCCGCGAGGCGGCCTCGAGTGGACAGGATCATGTGGTTCCCCCGGTGAATCGATCGCCCGCGGCAGTGCGGGTCCGCTCATCCTGGCAGTCGCGCACGACGGCCCGCCGACGCCGTTCTCACGATCCGATCACGGCCGCACGACGACGCGGCCCCTCCCCCGACCCGCCCTGTCGGACGGTCGTGGAAGGGGCCGCGCGGTGGTGCGGATCAGTGCGCGAGCACCGGCTCCGCGGACGCTCCGGACGAGACCGCCAGGCCCGCCGAGCGGCGGCGGAACAGCAGCACCGAGAGCACCGCGCCGAGGGCGAAGAAGCCCGCTCCCCAGCCGTAGGCGACCGCGTAGCTCTGCACCGCCGCCTCCGCCGCGGTGGTCGCCGTGGTCGGGGTGTGCGTGAGGAGGTAGTCGGTGACCGCCGTCGCCGCGAGCGTGTTCAGCAGCGCGGTGCCGATCGAGCCGCCGACCTGCTGGCTGGTGTTGACCATCGCCGAGGCGACGCCGGCGAAGCGCATGTCGACTCCGCGGGTGGCGGTCTGCATCGAGCCGGGCATGATCGAGCCCATCGCGAAGCCGAGCACCATCAGCGCCGGCAGCACGTCGGCCGCGTAGCCGCTGTCGAGGTCGAGGCGGGTGAGCAGCAGCATGCCGACCACGCCGAGCAGCATGCCGAAGGTCACCATGATCTTCGGGCCGAAGCGCGGCAGGAGCAGGTTGGTCGAGAGCTGCGCGGCGAGCACGAGCATCCCGATCATCGGCAGGAACGACAGCCCGGTCTGGATCGGCGAGTAGCCGAGCGAGACCTGCAGGTAGTAGGTGACGAAGAGGAAGATCCCAAACATCCCCGCGCCGGCGATCAGCACCGAGAGGTACGCGGCGCCGCGGTCGCGGTCGAGCACGATCTGCAACGGCAGCAGCGGGTGCTCGGTGCTGCGCTGGCGGAGGACGAAGCCGACGAGGAGCACGACCGCCGCGGCGAGCGGCACCCAGGTCATCGGCGAGTCCCAGCCGTCGGTCTCCGCGTTGGCGAAGCCGAAGACCAGGCCGAAGAGGGCGGCCGAGACGAGGATCGTCCCGGGGACGTCGAGCCGCGGGCGCGGGCCGACCCGGTCGATCGTCGGCACGAAGACGATGGCGCCGATGACCGCGACGACCGCGATCACGACGTTGATGTAGAGGTTCCAGCGCCAGTCGAAGCTCTCGGTGAGCACGCCGCCGAGGAGGAGACCGACCGCGCCGCCGGCGCCGGCGATCGCGCCGAAGACGCCGAACGCGCGGGCCCGCTCCTTCGGGACGGTGAAGGTGGTGGTGAGCACGGCGAGGGCGGTCGGAGCGAGGAGGGCGCCGAACACGCCCTGCAGGGCTCGGGCTGCGATGAGCAGCTCGAAGTTGGGGGCGGCACCGCCGAGCGCGGAGGCGATGGCGAAGCCGATCAGGCCGATGATGAAGGTGCGCTTGCGGCCGATCAGGTCGGAGAGGCGCCCGCCGAGCAGCAGGAGGCTGCCGAAGGCGAGCGAGTAGGCGGTGACGACCCACTGGCGGTCGCCGTCCGAGAAGCCGAGGTCGGCCTGGGCGGCGGGGAGGGCGATGTTCACGACGGTGGAGTCGAGGACGACCATGAGCTGGGCGAGCCCGACGGCGACGAGCGTCCACCAGCGGCGGGAGGACGGGGCCGGAACCGCGGGGGCGGCGGAGTCCGGCAGTGAAGTGGTCTGCGACATGGAGGAGACCATATACGAGACTCGCTAGTTTCGGAACTGCGGAGTTCTTCAATTAGCATGGTGTTCACACGGGCCGTCTCGCGCGGCCCTCCCGAACCGATTGGAGAAGCCGCGATGACGCCGCCCACTCCCCCCGCCGGCACCTGCGACGCCCCGGCACGCCCCGGCCGCCGCCGCGACCCGAACCGCGACGGCGAGATCCTCACCGCCGCCCTCGACGTGCTCGCCGAGACCGGCTACGACGGCATGACGATCGACATGGTCGCCGCCCGCGCGAAGGCCGGCAAGGCCACGCTCTACCGCCGCTGGGAGTCGAAGGCCGAGCTCGTCCTCGATGCCGTCGCCTGCCTGAAGGGCGCCGACCTCGACCAGGACGCGCTCCCCGACACCGGGACCCTGCGCGGCGACCTGGTCGCCCTGATCCGCCCGCGCGCCATCGAGGACGCCGAGCGCAAGCTCCGGATCATGTCCGGCGTCGTCGCGATGATCTCCAAGGCCCCGGAGCTCGCCGACGCCGTCCGCCAGGCCATCGTGGAGCCGCGCGCCCGCGCCAACCGCACGCTCCTGCGCCGCGCCATCGACCGCGGCGAGATCCCCGCCGACGTCGACGTCGACATGCTCGCCGTCCTGACCCCCTCGATGGTCTCCTACCGCGTGCTCCTGATGCGCGAGCCCGTCGACCGCGACTATTTGATCTCCCTGGTCGACAACGTGCTCCTCCCCGCGGTCGGCCTGCGCGCCGGAATCCCCGCCGCCTGACCGCCCACGCCAGGCCTCGACCATGCTGATCGAGTAGCCCGCCCAGCGGTCGTATCGAGATCCACCTCTGCCAGAAGCCGAGTCCGCAGACCCACCCTGCTGCCGGCGGCGGGTCTCGATACGCCCCTCCGGGGCTACTCGACCATCATGTCTGGGCACTCTCGCATCCGCTCCTCGTCGCCGAGCCGCGAAGCGGCCTCCCCGCTCGGTCCGCCCGCGAGCCACTCGCCCCAGTGGAGTCCGGGTCGAGTGGACTCGAGACGGGGTCCGGCAGAGATACAGGGCACGATGCGGGTCCACTCGGGAACGCCGACGGTTCCGAATGGACGCGAACCAGTGGCTACCCAGCGCTCGAAGCCCAGTGCGAGTCCGTTCGAGGATCAACCCCGATCGCGACACGACGAGCGAAGGCCCGCCTCCGATGGTCAGGAGACGGGCCTTCCAACTTCTTGACGAACTACTCGCAGGCGACGAGGTCTCCGTCGCGGTCGAGACCAGCGACGTCTCCGTAGTACGGGTAGTAGGTGTTGAACCACGCCTGTGCTGCTGCCTGCGACGAGAAGTCGTCGCAGTTGACGGCATTGCCCGGATTACCGGGCTGGCTCGGTCCGGGCGCGGGCGCCGGTCCCGGCTGCGGCGCCGGCGCGGGCGCCGGCTGGTTGCTCTGCCAGAGCGCGCGGCCGTCGGTCGAGTAGATGACCAGGTTGCCGTCGTTCTGCATGACCATGCGCGCACCGCCGTTGCCTGAGGTGCCCGACTGCCAGACGGCACGGCTCCCCGAGTAGATGACGGCGTTGCCGTCGCCCTGCATGACGAGGCGGTTGCCCGCTCCGCTCGTTCCGGCGCTCCAGCGGGGGCCGCCGTTGCTGTAGACGACGAAGTTGCCGTCGCCCTGCATGATCGCCTCGCTGCTGCCGTTCGACGAGCGGAGGAGACGACCCGAGCCGAGCTCGTTGCCCGAGTTCAGCGTGTCGCTGATCACGGGTGCGGGCGGCGCCGGCGGCGTGTAGCTCGACCACACGGCGCGGTTGCCCGAGTAGATCACCAGGTTGCCGTCGTTCTGCATCACCATGCGCGCGCCCGGGTTGCCCGAGGTGCCCGACTGCCAGCGCACAGCGCCACCGGAGGAGTAGACGACCGCGTTGCCGTCGGTCTGCATCGCGAGGCGGTTGCCGCTGCCGGACGTGCCGGTGGAGAAGCGGACCTCGCCACCGCGGTAGACGACGAAGTTGCCGTCGCCCTGCATCGCGGCGCGCGAGCCTCCGTCGCTCGAGACGAGCTGCTGACCGGAGCGGATCTCGCCGCCGCCGTTCAGCACGTCGCGGATCACGGGTGCCGGCGGCGCGGGCGGGGTGTAGCTCGACCACAGGGCGCGGCCCGAGGCGGCGTAGATGACGAGGTTGCCGTCGTTCTGGATGACCATGCGCGCACCCGGGTTGCCCCCGGTGCCCGACTGCCAGCGCACGGCGCCGCCGGCGGAGTAGACGACCGCGTTGCCGTCGCCCTGCATCGCGAGGCGGTTGCCTGCGCCCGAGGTGCCGGCGCTCCAGCGTGCGGAGCCGTTGCTGTAGACGACGAAGTTGCCGTCGCCCTGCATGACCGCCCGCGAGCGCGAGTCGGTCGAGGTGATCTGCTGGTCGGCACGCAGCTCGGCGCCACCGCGGAGGGTGTCGCCGACGACGGCGGGCGGAGCGGCCTGGTACGAGGTCGCCCAGGCGGGGGTGCCGTTGGTGCGGTAGACGACGAGGTTGCCGTCGTTCTGCATCACCAGGAACGCGCCGGGGTTGCCACCGGTGGCCGACTGCCAGAGCGCGCGGTTCGCCGTCGTGTAGACGACGAGGTTGCCGTCGGCCTGCATCGTGATGCGGTTGCCGGTGCCGGACGTGCCGGTGCTGAAGGTCGAGCGGCCCGCGGCGTCGTAGACGACCGCGTTGCCGTCGGTCTGCATCACGAAGCGGAACTGGTCGTTGCGCGAGACGATCCGCTGCCCGGCGGTGAGCGTCGAGTCGGAGGCGAGCCGGTCGGTCGCCGCGGCCGGGGGCTGCGTCGGAGTGGGGGTCGGCGTCGGCGTCCGCGTCGGGCGCGGGGTCGAGGTCGGGGTGGCGGTGGGCGTGGCCGTGGGAGTGACGGTCGGAGTGGCCGTCGGAGTCGGCGTCGCGGTGGGCGTCGGCTCGGGCGTCGCGGTCGGCGTCGGCGTCGGCTCGGGAGTCGGCTCCTGCGTCGGCGTCGGCTCGGTCGTCGGGGTGGGTGTCGGAGTCGGAGTGTCCGTCGGGTCCGCCACCGAGGACGAGAGCGCGGACGCGGTCGGAGCGAGCGCGGCGGCACCTCCCGCCGCGAGGAGGCACGCGAGCGTGAGTGCTGCGAGGCGGCGGGCGGGGGGCTGTGGCATGAAGCGCCTTTCACAGTGCGGATGCAGAGGAGGCCCGCGCATCATCGAGCGGGCCAGCCGGAGCCTCCCATGCGCTCTCCCCGCCCGTCCATCCTTTTGGGTAGAACTACCCAACAGATGTCGCGCGAGCGTGCGCGTCACGAGCGGCCCCGCGAGTCTCCTAAAATCGGAGCCATGTCGAAGGTCTTGAACAGTCTGCCCGTGGGCGAGCGCGTCGGAATCGCATTCTCGGGAGGGCTCGACACATCGGTCGCGGTCGCCTGGATGCGCGAGAAGGGTGCGGTGCCCTGCACCTACACCGCCGACATCGGCCAGGCCGACGAGCCCGACATCGACAGCGTGCCCGCGCGCGCCGCGCAGTACGGCGCCGAGATCTCGCGCCTCGTCGACGCGAAGAGCGCCCTGGTCGAGGAGGGGCTCGTCGCGCTGCAGTGCGGCGCCTTCCACATCCGCTCCGGCGGCAAGACCTACTTCAACACCACTCCCCTGGGCCGCGCCGTCACCGGCACCCTGCTCGTCCGCGCGATGCGCGAGGACGGGGTCGACATCTGGGGCGACGGCTCCACCTACAAGGGCAACGACATCGAGCGGTTCTACCGCTACGGCCTGCTGGCCAACCCGCGCCTGCGCATCTACAAGCCCTGGCTCGACGTCCAGTTCGTCAACGAGCTCGGCGGCCGCACCGAGATGTCGGAGTGGCTGGTCGCCCGCGGCTTCCCGTACCGCGACGCCACCGAGAAGGCGTACAGCACCGACGCGAACATCTGGGGCGCCACCCACGAGGCCAAGCGCCTCGAGGAGCTCTCCAGCGGCATGGAGCTGGTCGAGCCGATCATGGGCGTCGCCGCCTGGCGCGAGGACGTCGAGATCGCCGCCGAGACGGTCAGCGTCCGCTTCGAGGCCGGCCGCCCGGTCGCGCTCAACGGCGTCGAGTACTCCGACCCGGTCGCCCTCGTCCTCGAGGCGAACGCGATCGGCGGACGCCACGGCCTGGGCAACTCCGACCAGATCGAGAACCGCATCATCGAGGCGAAGAGCCGCGGCATCTACGAGGCGCCCGGCATGGCCCTGCTGCACCTCACCTACGAGCGCCTGCTCAACGCGATCCACAACGAGGACACCATCGCGCAGTACCACTCGGAGGGCCGCCGCCTCGGCCGCCTGATGTACGAGGGCCGCTGGCTCGACCCGCAGTCGCTGATGCTGCGCGAGTCCATCCAGCGATGGGTCGGCTCCGCCGTCTCCGGCGAGGTCACCGTGCGCCTGCGCCGCGGCGACGACTACACGATCCTCGACACCACCGGCCCCGCGCTGAGCTACCACCCCGACAAGCTGTCGATGGAGCGCGTCGGCGACGCCGCCTTCGGCCCCGAGGACCGCATCGGCCAGCTGACCATGCGCAACCTCGACATCGCGGACTCCCGCTCGCGCCTCGAGCAGTACGCCGCCGCGGGCCTGGTCGGCGGCTCGACCGCCGAGCTGGTCGGCCACCTCGAGATCGGCGAGTCCGAGGCCATCACCGAGGGCAACGGCTCCGCCGCCGCCGACGCCCTCGGCCGCGCCACCGACCTCGCCTCCGAGGGCGCCGCCTTCGACGCCGGCACCGACTGACGCACCACCCCTGAGGGCCGGCGGAGACTCCTCCGCCGGCCCTTCTGGGTACCCACGGCCCGTGCCCCCACCTCCGGCACGCGATACCACCCCCGGCACGCCGAAACGGCCCGATTCCGGGAGCCGAACGTCACTCCACGAGCCGAAGCTCCCGCCCAGCCGCCCTCGGCACGCGAAACGACCCTCGGCACGCCAGAACAGCCCGATCCCGCGAGCCCGACCCGGTTCCACGAGCCGGACGTCCGCCCGACAGCCCGCCTGCGCCGCCCGAGCCCAGACATCTCCTCTCCGGCCGGAGCGCACGGCCGCCGCCACCTCCTCCGTCCGGAGGGGTGGTCGCGGTGCCTCGTCGCGGCTCCTGGCTCGGGTCTGGCGGGCGCGCCGCAGGCGCGCGGGAAGGAGCCGCGACGAGGCACCGCGTCCACCCCGGTCGCGCCGAGCGCGACGTCGCGAAGCGACGAGCACGTCAGCATTCGGCACCCGGGGTGGTCAGTCCCCCCGCACCAGCCCGAGCGCCGCCTCCGCCGTCGCGACCGACTGCCCCGGATCGACCCGCGCCAGCACCAGCGCCGTCACCAGCAGCGACACCAGCACCCCCGCCTGCCGCCCCCGCCACTGCGCCGATTCCCCCGGCCACCGCGCCGCCGCCCCTGCGAGCATCGCCCGCTGCAGCTCCGCCCGGTACTCCGCGATCACCTCGCGCACCGCGTCGTCGCGCGCGATCGGCGCCCCCGCCGCGTTGAGCAGGAGGCACCCGCTCTGCGCCGACACCGTCCGCGGATCGGCGAGCGCGTCCCGGAGCCCCGAGAAGTAGTCCTCGAGGGCGGTCGGAGAGACCTCGTCGCGGGTCAACGGCGCGAGCCGAGGCCGCACGATCTCGTCGAGGTAGCTCTGCACCGCCGCGTCGAAGAGCCCGCGCTTGCTGCCGAACGCGTGGTAGAGGCTGGAGCGGCCGAGACCGGTCGCCGCCTCGAGCTCGGGCAGCGACGCCTCCTCGAAGCCGCGGTCCCAGAAGACCGTGCGCGCCGACCGGACCACCTGGTCGGTGTCGAAGCTCTGCGTGCGTCCCACGGCGACTCCCTCTGCTGACGACCCGGAACCGGCGGACTGTTGTGAACCGGTCGTTCCAGTATAGAGTGGGCCCGTTCGGTAGTGAACCGAGCGATACACAATCAGGAGGCCCCGCCGTGATCGTCATCGGACTCGTTCTCGCCGTCCTCGCGGCGCTGCTGCACGTCTACATCTTCGTGCTGGAGTCGCTGCTCTGGACGACCCCGCGCGCCCGCTCCACCTTCGGCACCACCGCCGGCGAGGCCGAGTCGACGAGGGAGCTCGCGTTCAATCAGGGCTTCTACAACCTGTTCCTCGCGATCGTCACGATCATCGGCGTGATCGTCCTCGCCTCTGGAGCGACCGCCGTCGGCGCCGCGCTCGTCTTCACCGGCACCGGATCGATGGTGGCCGCAGCGCTCGTGCTGCTGCTCTCCTCCCCCGGCAAGCGGCGCGCGGCGCTCACGCAGATGGCGCCCGGACTGCTCGCGGTCCTGGCGCTCGGCATCGGCCTCGCCGTCTCCTGATCCCCGCCCCCACGACCCCTCGGAAGGCTCCATGACCACCGTCACCAGTACCCAGATCCAGCTCGTCCGCCGCCCCGTCGGCTGGCCCGTCGCCGAGGACTTCCGCACCGCGCAGGTCGAGTACGACGAGCCCGCCGCCGGCGAGATCCGCGTCGAGAATGCCTTCCTCTCCGTCGACCCGTACATGCGCGGCCGGATGAACGACGTGAAGAGCTACACCCCGCCGTACGCGCTCGGCGAGACGATGACCGGCGGCGCGATCGGCCGCGTCACCGTGTCGAGCGACCCCGACTTCCCCGTCGGCGCCGTCGTGCTGCACCAGCTCGGCTGGCGCGACATCGTGCAGGCCGAGACCTCGGCGTTCCGCGTCGTCCCCGAGATCCCCGGCGCCCCGCTGTCGCTGCGGCTCGGCGTCCTGGGCATGACCGGCCTCACCGCCTTCGTCGGCCTCACCACCATCGCGGGGCTGAAGGAGGGCGACACCGTCTTCGTCTCCGGCGCCGCGGGAGCCGTCGGCTCGGCCGCCGGCCAGATCGCGCGGCTGCTCGGCGCGAAGCGCGTCATCGGCTCCGCAGGCTCGGCCGAGAAGGTCGCGCTGCTCACAGAGAAGTACGGCTACGACGCCGCGTTCGACTACCACGCCGGCCCCGTCCGCGAGCAGCTCGCCGCGGCGGCACCGGACGGAATCGACGTCTATTTCGACAACGTCGGCGGCGACCACCTCGAGGCGGCGCTCGACGCCTTCAACGACGGCGGACGCGCGGCGCTCTGCGGCGCGATCGCGGGCTACAACAGCACCGAGAAGCCGGCCGGCCCGGACAACATGGCGAACATCATCACCCGTGCGCTGACGCTGCGCGGCTTCACGCTCGCGGCCTACCTCGACCACGCGCCGGAGTTCAACCGCCTGATGGGCGGCTGGTTCGCCGCCGGCGAGATCGCCTACGACGAGACCGTCGTCGACGGCATCGACCACGCGGTCGACGCCTTCCTCTCGATGATGCGCGGCGGCAACACCGGCAAGATGATCGTCCGCCTCTAGTGCGACGCCGAGGCGTCCCCGGACCGTCGAGACGTCCCGCTGCTGCGGGCTGTCTCGACCGTTCGGGGACGCCTCGCTCGGCCCATGCTGGTCGAGTAGCCGCGCAGCGAGACCCACCCACCGGACGACGCCGGATCTCGATACGCCCTCTCCGAGGGCTACTCGATCAGCGTGAAGTGCGCGCGAACGCCGGTCAGCGCTTGACGGCGTCGATCTTCAGCATCTTCGCGATGACCGAGTCGAGCTCCGAGTCGTCGAAGATCTTCTTCCAGTCGTCCTTGATGAGCGCCTCGCGGCCGTAGCCCATGGCGATGTGGCACGCCTCGGAGAAGGGGTTGGAGCCGCGCAGGCCGTTGGTCAGCGCGATCCAGGTGTGGCCGTAGAGCATCGCGCGGGCGGCCTCGTAGGGCACGCCGACGCCGTTGACGGTCTCGTCGAGCGCCTCCTTGAGGAACTCGCCGACCATGCAGGCGATGGTCTCGACCAGGGTCGGCTCGAGCACGGCGAGCTGCTTGACGGTCACCCAGTGCACCGCGATGACGGGCGCGTAGATGGTCGAGATGACCTTCTCCGCGATCGCCCGCACGTCGTCGTCGGCGTCCTCGAGGGCCGCGACGACCTCCTGCGGTGCGGCGATGCCGCCGAACGTGTCGGCCCACTCCTCCGGCGTGGTGCGCTCGAGGAACACCGACGGGTGGCACGGGTGCGCCACGGCGTAGTGGATGTCCTCGCGCTTCGCCAACAGCCCCGCGTATGCGGCGGCCGGGTCGAGCGTGAGGATGATCGCGCCCGACTTCATCTGCGGGATCACGTCCTCCGACACCGCGCCGAGCACGACGTCCGGGACGGCGAGGATGACGACGTCGGCGTCCTTCACGGCGTCGGGGGTCGCGGTGATCTCGCGGCCGGCTTCGCGGGTGCGCTCCTGGCCGGCGGGCGAGGCCTCGCTGTAGAGGGCGTTGTAGTCCGACTTCTGCAGGTTGTTGGAGACCCGCATGCCCATCTTGCCGCCGGCGCCGATGACGGCGACGGTGAGGGCGGAGGCGGCGGTGCCCGGTGCGGTGGTGGCGGTGGTGTCGGTCATGAGTTCCTTCTCCTGAGCTGGTCGAGGGTGGTGCGGGTCCACTCGGCTTCGAGCCGGGTGGTGACGAGCGCCTGCTCCGCGGCGGGGACGGTGTCCTGCCAGGGGAGCCAGAACTCGATGATCTGGGTGATGCCGCGCTCCGCCGGCCGGAGCAGCACGAGCATGGCGTCGTAGTCGAGGCGGCCGTCGCCGAGCGCCGTGCCGGTGTAGACGAAGCCGACCCAGCCGGGATTGCGGCTGAAGTCGAAGTCCTTCACGTGCCAGTTGGCGACGTACGGGGCGCAGCGGGCGGTGACGTCCTCCGGCAGCTCGAGGTTCGCGACGGTGTTCGCCGGGTCGAGGCAGATCCGGATCCGCGGGTGATCGAGCGTCGCGATCACGTCGACGAGGTCGGCCGTGCTCACCTGCTCGTAGGTCTCCAGGGCCAGCGTGACGCCGGCCTCCTCCAGCTCGGGCGCGATCTCGCGCAGGCGCCGCAGCGTCTCCTCGCGGCCCGGCCGGTCCTCGCCCGACGTCCACATGCTGCGCAGCAGCACGACGTCGAGCGCGCGGGCCAGCCGGAGCCAGCGGCGCAGGTGGTCGGGGTCGGTGCCGCGGGTGCCGAGCTCGAGCGCGACCTCCGCGGCGTCCGCGACCCCGCGCAGCGACGCGAGCTGCTCGTCCGAGTACTCCTCGAGCGCCGGCACGTCGCACAGCTGCAGCAGGTCCACGCCGAGCGCGGCGGTCTCGCGGACCATGTCCTCGACGCCGAGCGGCTCGGGGACGCGGTCGGAGGAGCGCCAGAAGAAGGCGTAGCTGCTCAGCCCGATCCGGCTCACGGGCGGACCCCCTCGGTGCCGCGGGCGAGGGCGAGCGCCTCGTCGAGGATCGCGCCGACCGCCTCGGGGTCGTGCGCGAAGCGGCCGAGGAACAGCCCGGGCACGCGGCCCTCGAGCGCGGTCAGGAGTCCGGGTCCGGCGCTGCCGCCGTAGATCACGCGACTGCCGGCGCGGCCGGGGAGCTCCGCGAGCGCCGCCTCGAGCGCGGTGACGACGCCGGCGATGAAGGCCGGCTCGGCGGGCTCGGGAGCGCCGATCGCCCAGACCGGCTCGTAGGCGGCGAGGATCGGGCCGTCTGCACCGGCCTCGTCCGCGTCGGCGAGGGCGGAGCCGATCTGCGCGAGCACGAGCTCGACGGCGTCCTCGACGGAGCCGCGCTCGGTCTCGCCGATGCAGAGCAGCGGGACGAGGTCGTTGCGGAACGCCGCCGCGACCTTCGCGCGCACGCGCTCGTCGTCGTCGCCGAAGAGCGCACGCCGCTCTGCATGCCCGATCTCGACCAGCCGGCAGCCGATCTCGCGCAACTCCGCACCGCTCACCTCGCCGGTGAACGCTCCCGCGTCCTCCCAGAACAGGTCCTGGGCGCCGAGTGCGACGCCGGACTCCGCCGCGAGGATTCCGACCGGCACCAGCGCGGGGAAGGTCGGCACGACGAACAGCTCGACGGCACCGGAGGCGGTCGCCTCGTGCGTCCGCGCGATCTCCGCGATGCGCTGCATCCACTCGAGCGTCCGCGCGTGGCCGAAGTACATCTTGAGGCTCACACCGACGGTGAACGCCGGGGCGTCCCCGGCGGCGCGGCTCAGCACGAGCCGGCCGAGGCGGCGTCGTCCGCGACCGGGTTCCCGGCCTCGTACTCCTCGATCACGCGGACCTTCTCCGCGGAGGCGGAGGACGTGTCGAACTCGTAGCCGAGCCACTCCTTCGCGAGGCGGCGGGCCAGCTCGATGCCGACGACGCGCTGGCCCATGCAGAGCACCTGCGCGTCGTTGGAGAGGATCGAGCGCTCGACCGAGAACGAGTCGTGCGCGGTGACGGCGCGGATGCCGGCCACCTTGTTGGCGGCGATCGCGACGCCGAGTCCGGTGCCGCAGATCAGGATCGCGCGGTCGGCCTCGCCGCGGGCCACCATCTCGGCGGCCGCGATGGCGACGCTCGGGTAGGGCGTGTGCGACGAGGCGTCGACGCCGACGTCGACGACGGACGCGACGCGGGAGTCCTTCTCGAGGTCGGCCTTGACGATCTCCTTGTAGTCGAGACCGGCGTCGTCGGAGCCGACGACGAGGCGGAAGGGTGCGCTCATGGGTGTTCTCTCCTTGCTGGAAGCGGTCGTGGGGACGGAGTCGACGCTACGCGCCGGTGCCGACAGAGCCGGGGGCCGCGGCGAGCGGGGCGTCGTCCGAGTGCAGCACCGCGCCGATCGCGGTGACGATGAGCCCGAGCGAGTGCGCTCCCGCGTCGGGGGTGCCGAGGCTCTTCTCGGCGTGCGGCCGGGCGCGGCCCATCCTCGGCAGCAGCTGCGCGGTCGCGGCGGCGGCGGTCGTGCAGGCCTCGGCGGCGCGGGTCCAGGCCGCGGGCAGCTCCTCCCCCGCCGTGACGGCCTCGCCGAGGACATCGGCGAAGGGCACGAGCGAGTCGACCATCGTCTTGTCGCCCGGCGTCGCTCCGAAGCGGAGGATCGCCGCGCGGGCGCCGTCGACCCCCTCGACCACCGAGGCGGCCGTGGGCGCGGCGGTGTCGCCGAGCGCCGAGCCGACCGCGGCGAGCGCGGCGCCCCAGAGCGCTCCGGAGGTGCCGCCGGCCCGGTCGGACCAGGCGTCGCCCGCGTGGGCGAGCACGGTGCCCGCCCCGGCGCCGGCCTCGAGCGCGGCCCGGGCGGCGGCGACCGCTGCGTGCACACCGCGCTGCATGCCGATGCCGTGGTCGCCGTCGCCGGCGACCGCGTCGATCCGGCCGAGCTCGGCGGCGTTCTCGTCGATGGTGCTCCGCGTCGCGTCGAGGGCGGCGAGCACGGTGCGGGCGGCGTCGCGGGACTCCTCGCTCGCGTCGCCGATGACGACCGCGGCCGACTCCTCCTCGGTCACCGCGGCCTGCTCGGCCGCGCGGACGGAGCCCTTGCGGTAGGCGGGCGCCTCGGCCGGCGCGGCCCAGAGCCGCTCCAGCTCGTCGTCGACCCAGAAGAAGGTGAGCGAGACGCCGGCCATGTCGAAGCTCGTGACGAGCTCGCCGACCTCGGGCTCGAGGACCTCGAGGCCGCGCTCGCGCAGGCGACGCTCGACGCCGGCGTAGACGACGAACAGCTCCTCGTACTTCACCGAGCCGAGCCCGTTCAGCACGACGACCAGGCGCGAGCCCTCGGCCGCGTCGACGCCGTCGGGCAGCTCCTCGAGCAGCGACGAGACCAGCAGCTCGGCGAGACCGTCGGCCGTCGGCACGTCGTCCTCGCGGATGCCGGGCTCGCCGTGGATGCCCATGCCGACCGCCATCCGGCCCTCCGGCACGGTGAACAGCGGCTCGGACGCCCCGGGCAGCGAGCAGCCCGAGAACGCGACCCCGAAGGAGCGGGTGCGCTCGTTGGCGAGGCGCGCGATCCGCTCGACCTCGTCCAGAGAGGCACCCTCCTCCGCCGCGGCTCCGGCGACCTTGAAGACGGTCAGATCTCCGGCGATCCCCCGGCGCTTGTGCTTCTCGGCGACGCTCGCGCTCGAGACGTCGTCCGTCACCGTGACGGTGCGGACGTCGATCCCCTCGTCGCGCAGGCGCCGCTCGGCCGCGTCGAAGTTCAGCACGTCGCCCGCGTAGTTGCCGTAGCTGAGCAGCACGCCGCCGCCGTGCTCGGCCGCCGCGGCGACCGAGTGCACCTGCTGCGCGGACGGCGAGGCGAAGAGATTGCCCATCGCCGCGCCGTGCGCGAGTCCCTGGCCGACGAGCCCGCCGAATGCCGGGTAGTGGCCGGAGCCGCCGCCCACCACGAGGGCGACCGAGCCGGGGGCGCTCACGGTCGAGCGCACCACGCCGCCCTGGACCCGCCGCACGAAGCGGCGGTTCGCGGCGACGAAGCCGTCGATCATCTCGTCGGCGAAGTCGGACGGGTCGTTGTAGAGCCGGGTCATCAGGGGTCCTGTTCGAGGAGGGGCGGCCAGCGTCGGGCGGTCAGCGGGTCGTGCGGGTGCTCAGTGCGCGATCACGTCGACGCTGGGGGCGTCGAGCGGTGCGTCCTTGTAGCGGCGCGCGAGGAGGGACATCAGCACCGCGGAGAGCAGCAGGAAGAAGCCGACGATGACCATCGGGACCTCGTAGCCGCCGGTCGCGTCCCGGAGGGCGCCGGTGATGTACGGGGCCGAGAACCCGGCCAGGTTGCCGATCGTGTTGATCAGCGCGATGCCGGCCGCGGCCGCCGCCCCGGTGAGGAACCGGGTCGGGAAGGTCCAGAAGTTGGGCAGGGCCGAGAAGATCGCCATCGCGGTGACGGTGATGACGGCGATCGTGGCCGCCGGCGAGCCGGCGAAGAGCGCGAGCGGGATGCTCAGGCCGCCGACGATCGCCGGGATCACGATGTGCCAGGTGCGGACGCCGCGGCGGGTGGCGTCGCGCGACCACAGGTAGAGGGCGATGGCCGCGGGCACGTAGGGGATCGCGGTGATCAGGCCCTTCTCGAAGATGCCGAAGGTGGTGCCGTACTGCTCCTGGAAGCCCTCGATGATCGTGGGCAGGAAGAAGGCGAGGGCGTAGAGGCCGTAGATGAAGCCGAAGTAGACGAAGCTCAGCATCCAGACGCGGCCGCTCTTGAAGGCGGAGGACATCTTGGGGTGCGTCGTGACGCCCTTGGTCTTCACGTCCTCCTCGCGCTTCAGCGCGGTGGTCAGCCAGACCTGCTCCTCGCGGGTCAGCCACTTCGCGTCGGAGGGCTTGTCCTTGAGGTAGAACCACGCGATGACACCCACGATGATCGCGGGCAGCGAGACGCCGAGGAACATGAAGCGCCAGCCCTCGAGGCCGAGGATGCCGTCCTGCTCGATCAGGAAGCCCGCGAGCGGGGCGCCGATGACCGTGGTGAGCGGCTGCGCCAGGTAGAAGAGCGCGAGGATCTTCGAGCGGTGCTTGGCCGGCACCCAGAGGCTGAGGAAGAGGATCGCGCCGGGGAAGAAGCCGGCCTCGGCGACCCCGAGCAGGAAGCGCAGGGCGACCAGCTGCTCGAAGTTCTGCACCCAGGTGAACAGCAGCGCGACGATGCCCCAGCTGACCATGATGCGGGCGAGCCAGCGGCGGGCGCCGAAGCGGTGCAGCGCGAGGTTGCTGGGCACCTCCAGCAGGATGTAGCCGATGAAGAAGACGCCCGAGGCGAAGCCGAACTGGGCCGCCGAGAGCGCGAGGTCGGCCTCCATGCCGTTCGGCGCGGCGAAGCCGATGGCCGTGCGGTCGAGGTAGTTGATGAAGAACATCAGGGCGACGAACGGCACGAGCCGGATCGACACCTTCCTGATGGCGCTCTTCTCGACGGCGGCGTCCGCCGTCGCGGTTCCGCCTGTGCGGGAGGGAAGGTCCACGTCGATCTCCTGATCCGTGTCAACGACTGTGTTGGGTGGTGCGATGTGGCTCGGGCCGCCTTCGGGGGAATTGGCTGACCGGTTGACCAATTAGAGGATGCCGTGCGGTGGGTGGAGTTGTCAACCGGTTCCTCGGTCGCGTCGCTGCGGGCCGGTCGACGGCGCGGTTGCTACGGTCGGTGCATGCCGGCGTACCCCGAAGACGACCCGTCCCTCGTGCGCCTGGAGCTGCAGGTCCTCCCCCGCGGCACCGCCGTCGCCGAGGTCGCCAAGCAGCTCACCTCGCTGCTCACCCGCGGCGACCTCGTGCCCGGGTCCCGCCTCCCCCCGGAGCGCCAGCTCGCCGAGAGCCTCGGCGTCGGCCGGTCCGCGGTGCGGGAAGCACTCGCGGCGCTCGAGATCCTCGGCATCGTCACGGTGCGCCCCGGCTCCGGCACCTACCTGCGCGACAGCACCTCCGAGCTGCTGCCGACGACGCTGAGCTGGGGGCTGATGCTCTCGGCGGGGCGCACGGCCGAGCTGATCGAGGTGCGCAGTGGTCTGGAGGTGCAGGCCGCGATGCTGGCGGCGCTCCGCATCGACGACGAGGGACTCGCCAGGCTGCACGCGCACCTCGAGGCGATGGAGTCGCACCTCGACGACATCGCGGCCTTCGTCGAGGCCGACGTGCGCTTCCACCTGCAGATCGCCCTCAGCGCCGAGAACGTGGTGCTGCGCGACCTGCTGCAGACCATCCGCTCGCTGCTGCGCCTCTGGGTCGAGCGCGCGCTCAGCAGCCCGGAGCAGGCCCGCGACGCCTTCACCGAGCACCGTGCCGTGCTCGAGGCGATCGAGGCGCGCGACCCGGCCGCCGCCGCGCGCGCGATGGAGGCGCACATGAGCACGGCCTCGCGGAGACTGGCGGACACCGGGAGCTGATCCGCGGGCGCCGAACCGCCGCCGCCGATCGGGACGCCGCCGATCCGTGGGCAGCCGATCCGGACGCCGCCGATCCGGGGGCAGCCGACCGCGCCCCGCAGTGGCAGACTCGGCCCATGAACGACCTCCTGCGCCGCGGTGCCGCGGCGGCCCTGAGCCTCGCCGCCGTCGGGCTCCTCGTGACCGGCTGCGCGGGGCGCGCCGACATCGCCTCCTCCACCTCGCCACTGCCGCGACCGAGCGCGACGGCGACGGCCTCGGCCACGCCGCCCGTCACACCCTCCGCGACGGCGACGGCCCCCGCGTCGACCGCTCCGACCGCGGAGCCGACCGTCGCACCGACGGCGGCTCCGGTGCCGGAGACCCCCGCCCCGGTGCCGGCCACCGAGCAGCCTCCCGCACCCGAGCCCGCGACCGCCCGCTGCGTCGGGAGCGACCTCTCGCTCGAGTACCGCGCCGATCCCGAGGCGTCCGGCGCGGGCAGCAGCGCCTTCGACCTGATCTTCACGAACACGACGGACCGGACCTGCACGCTCGCCGGCATCCCCGGGGTCTACGCCGCCGGGGCCGACGGCAGCCGCCTCGGCGCGGTCGCCTCCGCCGACGGCCCGAACCCGTCCGGCCTGCTCCCCCTCGCTCCGGCGGCCCAGGCGGACGTCCGGGTCGCCTGGCACGCCCCCGGCGCCTTCGGCTGCCCGACCGCGACGTCGGCCTTCCTGGTGGCCGAGGTGATCGACGCGGCCGACGCCGCCGTCCGCGCACCCGCCGCGATCGAGGTCTGCACGGACAGCACCGTGTACCTGGACGCCTCGACCTACACGCTGCTCGGCTGAACCGGAGCCCCAGCTCGTCGGGGCCGGGGCTCAGGTCCCGCGGAGGGCCGCGATCGGCTCGATCCGCGAGGCCCGCCGCGCCGGCACGCTGCCCGCCAGCAGCCCGATCAGGGCGCCCAGGAGCGCGCCGCCGAACGCGACGCCGGGGTCGAGCACCGGGGTCCACTGCTGGGCGAGGGAGACCGAGAGCACCGCGAGGACACCGGTCGCCGCACCGACCAGCCCGCCGAGGAGGCCGATCACCGCCGACTCGACGACGAACTGCTGCGCGATCCTCCGCCGCGTGGCGCCGAGGGCCCGCCGGAGGCCGATCTCGCCGACGCGCTCCATCACCGAGAGCGTGGTCACATTGGCGATGCCGACGCCGCCGGCCAGCAGCACCACCACCGAGAGGATGAGGAACACCAGGTCGACGTCGGCGCGCACGTCGCCGGCGAGGTCCGATCGGCCGCCGGGCGCCGAGACGGAGACGGAGTCGGGGGCGTCGGGAGCGAGGGTCAGCGGTGCCTGCGCCGCGACCTGGGGCCCGGCGCCGATGTCGATGCGCGCCTGCAGGTCGCCCGGAGCCGCGAGCGCGAAGTCCGCCCGCGCGGTGCCCGTGGGGAGGACGACCGCGTCGAGCAGCTCGGCGCGCGCGTGGACGTCGGCGAAGAGCCCGAGGACCGAGTAGGCGACGCCGTCGATCAGGATCGAGGGCCGGGAGTCGACGCGCTCCACCCCGAGCCGCTCCGCCGCGCGGGCGCCGAGGACGACGACGCGGTCGGCGCGGGCGTCGTGGCCGGAGTCGAACATCCGCCCGGCGGTCACGTCGCCCTCCAGAGTGTCGAGGAGATCCGCGGAGGCGGCGAACAGCCGCGGCGGAGCGGCGGCGGGTGCCGACGGGTCGTTGACGGGCACCGCGGTGATGCTCGCCCCCTCGCGCAGCGACACCTCGCCCACGACCGCCGCCTGCTCGACACCGGCGAGGCGGCGGACGCGGTCGACGGCGTCCCAGGGCAGCCGCCCGGTGGCGACGCTGTCGCCGTTGGAGTTCTCCGCCTCGGCCGGCTGCACGACGACCTGGGTGGCGGCGAACGCGTCGAACCGGCGGGCGAGCTGGCCCGCGGTCGTCTGCGCGAAGCCGATCGTGGCGACGAGGGCGCCGATGCCGAGCACCGTGCCGAGGAGGGTCATCACCAGCCGGGCGGGTCGCGTCCCGATGTCCGAGGTCGCCTCGGCGAGCAGGTCGGCGGCGGTGAAGCGGTCGGCGCGGCGGACGGGCCGCAGGAGCGGAGACGTGCGCGCCGACCGGTGCCGCCGTCGCCCGAACCGGCTGCGGAGCGCCGCGCGCACCGCGCTCACGCCGTCACCTCCTGCATCCGTCCATCGGCGATGCGGAGGCAGCGGCGGGCCCGCCGCGCGACGGCGAGGTCGTGCGTGATCACGACGAGCGTGAGTCCGGTGTCCGTCAGGTCCTCGAAGAGCCGCATGACGTCCTCGGTGGTCGAGCCGTCCAGGTTCCCGGTGGGCTCGTCGGCGAGGAGGAGGCTCGGCCGCGCGACGACCGCTCGTGCCACGGCGACCCGCTGGCGCTCGCCGCCGGAGAGGATCGTCGGCAGGAAGCCGAGGCGGTGCCCGAGACCGACCCGGAGCAGGGCGTCCCGGGCCCGCGCCTCGCGGTCGGCGCGCGGGGTCCCGCTGTACAGCATCGGCAGCATCACGTTCTCGAGCACGGTCCGCCTCGGCAGCAGGTGGAAGGACTGGAACACGAACCCGATGCGCTGCGCGCGCACGGCCGCGCGGGTGTCCTCGTCCAGCGCCCCGGTCAGCGCACCGTCGAGGCGGTACTCGCCGACGCTGGGACGGTCGAGGAGACCGAGGATGTTCAGCATCGTCGACTTCCCGGAGCCGCTGGGGCCGACGATCGACACGTAGTCGCCCTCCTCGATCCGCAGGCTCACCCCCTTCAGCGCCTGCACCTCGGGCGGTCCGGGGAAGGAGCGCGTGACGTCCCGCAGCTCGACGAGCGGAGCGGTCACCGGCCGACCACGACCAGATCGCCCTCGTCGAGCGCCCCGTCCACGGGCGAGACCTCGACCGCTCCCTTCGCGGCGAGACCGGTGCTGACGACGACGAGGCGGGTGGGTGCGCCGGGGTCGCGCGGGTCGCCGTCGACGACCTCGACCCGGCTCTCGCCGCCGGAGCCCGCGGACAGCGCGGCGACCGGGACCGAGAGCACGGCGCCCTCCGTCGCGCCGACCGCGACCGTGACCTTCACGTTGGTGTCGCGCAGCTGCTCGATCTGCTCCGGCGAGAGCGGATCGGGGGTCAGCGTCACCGTCCAGCGCCCCTTGCCGTCCTTCGCGGGATCGACTCCCGAGACGACGGCGCCGTGGGAGGTGCGGTCCGGCAGCTCGAACGCGGCCTTCTGCCCGACCGAGAGCAGGCGCGCATCGGCCTCGGCGGCGGATCCGGAGAGCTCGAGCTGCGCGCCCGAGACGGTCATCGCCGCGCCGGACAGGACGCTGCCGCGCTTGGCGGTGACCTCGTCCACCCGCCGGGGCAGCGAGGTGAGGAACAGCACCTCGCCCGCGGGGAGCGCCGGCAGGACGGACTGGCGGGCCCGGGTGAGGTCCTCCTGCGCCTGCGTCACCTGGGACTGCGCCGACTCCACGGCGGCGCGCTGAGCGCCCGGATCGGTGCTCGCGCCCAGCTGGGCCCGCCTGAGCTCGGCGAGCCCGAGTGCGTCGTCGAGGTCCGCGATGCGGAGGGCGTCCGGCGGCTCGGCCGCGCGGGCGGCCTCCAGCTCGCGTCGAGCGCTGGCGACCGCGTTGTCGGCCTCGCGCACCTCGACCGGCGAGGAGCCCGCCCGAGCCGTGTCGAGATCCTTCTGCGCGGCGACGAGTCCCTGCTCCGCCGACCGCAGCGTCTCCTGGGCGGCGCGGACGACGTCCTCGCCGTCCTCCTGCGTCACGGGCGCCGCGTAGCCGGCCTGGGCGTAGAGCTCGGTGACCGCGTTCGCGGCCGTCTCGTCGAAGACGTCGTCGGCCGGGTCGCCGGCGTCGATCCCGAGACCGCGCAGCGCCGTCTTGAACTGCACCACATCGGGCCCGGACACCCCGAACCTCAGGGTCCGGTAGGCCGGCAGATCGCCGGGGAGGACGATGACGGGGCGGCCCGCGATCTCCAGGGCGATCGACAGCGGCGAGAGCTCCGCGCCGGCCGCGGGGACCTGACCGGTCACCACCGCGGCGCCCTGGATCGACGTCGTGTCGATGCTCACCTCGACCGCGTCCGCGTAGCGCACCTCGCCCCGGAGGGTGACGTCGTTGCTCAGCTCGCCGAACGCGACGGGCGCGGTGATCAGACCGGGGGCGGGCGGCTCCGCGTTCGCGGCGGCCTCGGCGGGCGACACCACGAACCTCCCGACGAGCAGGCCCGCGACCAGGCTCAGGAGCGCGGCGGCGGCCACGATCCAGAGGACGCGGTTGCGCGAGACGACGGCGGCCAGAGCGGCGAACTGGCCCCGGCGAGTCCCCGCCTCGGTCTCGGCGCCGTCGGAGCCGTCGGCGGGTTCGGCGGCCGCGAGGAGGTCGAGCGGATCGGTCGGCGTCGGATCGGACGGCGTCGGATCAGACGGATCGGACGAGCCCGGGCGACGGGGGACGCGCATCTACTCGCCCTGCTCGGCGGCGGCCTTCAGCGCGTCCAGCTCGGCCCGGTGGTCGTCGATGAACTGCTGCTCCAGTGCGTCCTGGACCTTCTTGTGCACCGCCGTGTAGTCGGTCTTCTCCCGGCAGTCCAGGTCGGCGAGTGCGAGCTCGATCTCCTCGTCCTTCACGGCGACGAGCTTCGGATCGGTCGGCTCGATCCCTTGGTCGTCGGCTGACGCCCAGACCGCCGACGCCTTCTCGGTGATCGAGTTCACGGCGTCGAACCGGGTCGCGAAGCCCGGGTAGCCGGCGTCGCTCAGGCAGGAGGACCAGGCCGCGTCGAGATCCGCCAGCTCGGGGACCGACGGCAGCTCCGAGTAGAACTCGGTCAGCGCGTCGAGCACCGGCTCGTGCTCCTCCCCGGAGGTCGGGTCCTCCTCCTCCAGCTCGTGCGAGGCGGCGCCGTAGCAGCCCGCCGTCGTCCAGTCGTACTCGTACGACTCGTCGTCGGAGGCGGCGACGTCCTCCGGCTCCGGCGGGCCGTGCAGCGCCTCGGAGAACGCCGCCTGCTCGGACTCCGAGAGGCTGTCGTAGTAGTCGGCGTTGGCGTCGACGTAGTCGTCCTCCGGCTCGGCCGAGTCGTAGCGGCCGGGAGAGTCGACGACGCCGTAGCCGTACTGCGCGACCCACCCGCGGTCGTCCGGCTCGTAGGCGTCGTCGTCCGAGGAGTACGACGCGGACTGCACGCTCGGGGTGTACTCGAAGCCCGCCTCCTGCATGCACGTCGCGACGAGCTCCTCCCGCGCCCGGTCCTCCTCCCGGTACTTCTCCTCCTGCTCCTCGGGCGAGAGGTCGCCGCCGTAGAGCGAGCCGAGGTAGTCCGTCAGCGGCGAGGTCGTCTCGTCGGTCCTCCCCTCGTCCGCCGGGGCGGAGCAGCCGGAGAGTGCCAGCAGACCGGACAGCGCCAGTGCGGACAGAGCCAGTGCGGACTGAGCGGCGGTCAGGTGGGCGCGGCGTCGGTGCTTCACGGAGGACCTCTCGATCAGGGGCGCGCGGCGCGGGCGGGGGTCCCGCGCTCGCGCGCCGCTGACGACGGTACCGACGGCTCCTCACCACTGTGTGGTCGGCACGGTCCTCTGTCGCCGCACGTCGGTCGAGGGCTGCGAGACGTCTGCGCCGGGTGCGACCGCGGCGCCCGGGACGTCGGCCTCGCTGGCCCCTACTCCGTCAGCAGTGCGCGCGCAGCGCCACCGGGCTCGAGCACGAACGCTTCTCTCCCCACCGTCCCGGCCGACTCCCAGTGCTCGATCCCGGCCGGATCGACCGCCACCGCGACGCCGCCCAGGTTGCCGAGCAGCACCACGCGGCCGCCCGGTGCGACCGCTCCGAGCGCGACCAGCCCCGGCGCGTCCACCTCGAGTCGCGGCGAGCCGACGAGGTCCGCCGCCCACTGGAGCACGGTGCCCGCCGGTGAGACGCCCGTCGCCGCGGCGATCCCGCGCGGGCCCCACTGCTCGAAGTAGGCGAGGGAGTCGACGGCCGGGACAGCGAGCGCGGCGAGACTGCCGACGACCCAGGCCGCCAGCTCGGGCGCGTGCTGGCGCTCGTCGGTCGCGCCCGGGACGGCCTCCGGACCGTAGCCGGAGCGGTCGATGTCGGCGGCGCCGGGGTCGAACGGCGACGTCGACACGGCGTTCATCCGCGCACCGAGGGTGATCGGCCCGAGGTGCAGGCGGCGGCCGTCCGCGATCGCCGCCGCGTCGCGGACCACCGTGCGCTGCACGGCGATCGACTCGACGAGCTGGTGGCCCGACCGGTCGTGCATGAACGGGGTGATGCTGAAGGCGAGCGGTGCGTCCACCTTCGCGAGCGCATCGGCACCGCGGTTGAGCTCGGTGAAGTGCGAGCGGACGCCGCCGACGACCTCGATGCCGCGCTCGGCCGCCACCCGGCGTCCCTCCGCGAGCAGCTCGGGCGTGCTGCGGTGGCCCCGGGCGGCGAAGACCCCGAGCCGGGCGAGCGGCGCGTCGCCGAGCTCGTCGAGGACCGCGCGGACGTCGCCGGGAAGGGCGGCGACGATGCGCAGGTCGATCGGTCGTCCGCCGGCGTCCTCGATCGCGCGCTGCAGGGCGCGACGCCAGCCGGCCCAGCGGACGTCGCACTCGACCAGCAGGGCGAGCGGAGGCCGGGCGTCGGGCCGGAGGGCGGTCGGCGCACTCGCGGCCGAGGTGCGGATCTCGGGCAGCGGGTGGCCGGCGCCACCCGCGCGGAGGGTGCAGACGGTCGCGGTCGCCTCGTCGGCAGCGGTCGGCGTCGCACCGGCGCCGTCGATCCGCAGGCTCTGCCGGACGACCTCCCCCGCGGCGACCGCCACCGGGAACGGGAGGCTCAGCGGCGTCGAGTAGGTCTTGTACGACGCGTCGGTCCAGTTCCGCTGGTCCTCCGTCTCGAACACGTCGCCCTCGAGGGTCAGCTCGACGGGGACTCCGTCGGCGGTCCAGGCGAGTCCGGCGAGGTCCTGCGCGGGCTGGTGCGGCGCGATCCGGTCGGGGAAGGCGACGCGCTCGGCGCTGCCGTCCGGGTGGCGCACCTCCAGGGGCGCTCCGGCGCTCTCGACGCCGTGCAGCACGATCAGCCCCAGGCGGTTGCGGAGGAAGGGGGTGCTCGCGCGCGCCTCGAGCTCGACCGAGAGCGAGTCGTCGGAGAACGCGACGCGCAGGGCCCACGCGACATGCGCTTCGCCCTGGGCGCTCTCGCCGTCGACGACCAGCGCGCCGCCCTCGACGTCGAGGGCCGCGCGGACGGTCCCGAACGTCCCCCAGTCCTCGTCTCGGACGACGACGCGGACCCCGTGGAGGATCCGCGCCGCGCCGAAGCGGATGTCGTCCAGGCGGCCGTCCGAGTACCGGAGCGACCACGGACCGCAGTGCACCGTCCGCTCGTCGCGCTCCACCGCCTGGAGGAGCCCGGCGGGGACCGACGGCGGGGCCGGCCGGATCTCGATCGCGGCCACGATCAGAGGGTGGTCATGCCGCCGTCGACGCGGAAGAGAGCGCCGGTGGCGTAGCTCGACTCGTCGCTGGCGAGGTAGACCATGATGCCCTCCACGTCCGCGGCGGAGCCGGGGCGGCCGAGCGGGATGCGCGAGGTGATCGCCGCGCGGGCCTCGGCGTCGCCGGAGATGGCGGTCACCAGCGGGGTCTCGGTGTAGCCGGGGACGACCGTGTTGACGCGGATCCCCTCCCCCGCGTAGGCCGCCGCGACGGTGCGGGCGAGGCCGTGCATGCCGGCCTTGGAGCTGCTGTAGGCGGTGAAGTCCTGGCCCTCGCCGTTGAGCCCGGTCGGGCTGCCGGTGAGGACGATCGAGCCGCCGCGGCCGAGGAGCGCGCGGACGGCGTGCTTGACGGTGAGGAAGGTGCCGGTGAGGTTGATGTCGATCGTGCGGCGCCAGACGTCGAGGTCGAGGTCGGCGATCTTCGCGTCCTGCCCGAACAGCTGCACCCCCGCGTTCGCGACGACCACGTCGACCGCGAAGCCGTCGGCGGCCAGACGGGCGAAGGCCTGCTCGACGCTGCTCTCGTCTGAGACGTCGAGCTGGACGGCGACGGCGTCCGGGAAGGCGGCCGCCGCGTCCTGCGCTGCCGCGAGGTCGCGATCCGTGAAGGCGACCCGGGCGCCCTCGCGTGCGAAGCGCTCCGCCACGGCCCGGCCGATGCCGGAGCCGGCTCCGGTGACGAGGGCGGTCTTGCCAGTGAGGCGTCCGGTCATGCGTGCTCTCCTTCGAGTCGATCTCGTCCGATCATAGGAGGCGAACCGGTTGACCGCCTAGAGCTCTCCTGCCCGATGCTCGCGCCACGCGCGACCCCTTGACCCGGCCCGGTCCAGCCGCGACGCTCGCTCTACACGTTCCGCACCACCCCACCCCTCCCGGAGGTCCCCATGAAGGTCGGCTCGCTCGTTCTCCGTCTCACCGTCGGCGGTCTGTTCATCGGACACGGTCTGCAGAAGCTCCGCGGCTCGTTCGACGGGCCCGGTCTCGACGGCACCGAGCAGATGATGGAGAGCCTCGAGCTGCACCCCGCTCGCCGCAACGCGGTCGCGGCCGCGGTCACCGAGACCGCCGGCGGCGCCGCGCTCGCCCTGGGCCTCGCGACGCCCGTCGCGGCGGCCGGGCTCATCGCGACCATGGTGACGGCCGTCCGCAAGGTGCACTGGTCCAACGGGCTCTGGAACAGCGGCGGAGGCTGGGAGTACAACGGCCTGCTCGCTGCCGCCGCGACCGCGATCGTGGCCGACGGCCCGGGTGCGCTCTCCTTCGACGGGCTGGTCGGGAAGCGGAAGTGGGGCGCCGGCTGGGCCCTCTTCGCCCTCGTCGCCGGCGCCGCCGCCTCCACCGTCGTGATCGAGGCCGGACGCCGCGCCAAGGCCGCCGACGTCGAGGGCACCGCCGGCGAGACCCTCACCGCCCCGGACTCCCCCACGGCGTCGAGCGACACCGCCTCCTGACGACTGCTCTCCCGAGCACCCGCGCAGCCGCGCAGATGGTGATCGAGCAGCCCGCGAAGCGGGCGCGTCGAGATCCGCCGTCCTCCGAAGGAGTGTCTGCAGACCCTTCCTCGTGGAGGAGCCGGGTCTCGATACGCCCCTGCGGAGCTGCTCGACCAGCATCAGGAGGCCGATGCGAGGCGTCGAGCGGTCCCCTGTCAGCGGGGCCTCGACGGGGATCCCCCTGCTGGTCGAGCATCGGTCCGGAGGACGGCGCATCGAGACCCGGCCCCCGGCACCGCCGACCGCTAGCGTCGAGGCGTGACCGCCTCCACTCCTCCCGCCGTCCGTCAGCTGCGCCTGGTCGTCCAGGTGGACGACGTCGACGCCGCGCTCCGCTTCTACCGCGACACCCTCGGCCTGACCGAGCGCGCGGCCTTCGAGGGCGACGGCGATGCCCGCGTCGCGATCCTCGAGGCGGGCGTCGCCACGCTCGAGCTGGCGAACGCGCCGCAGGTCCGCATGATCGACCGCATCGAGGCGGAGGGTGAGACGAGCGACCCTCTCCGCGTCGCGTTCGAGGTCGACGACGCCGCCACCGTCACCTCGGCCCTCGTCGGCGCGGGCGCCGAGCTCGTCGCCGACCCTCGGGAGACGCCGTGGCACTCGCTCAACTCCCGCCTGCGCGCGCCCGACGGCCTTCAGCTGACACTGTTCGAAGAGCTCGGCTCGGCTCCTGAGGACGACGCGGCCGACGACCTCGTCCTCTGGCAGCGCGCCGTCGACCGGCTCGACGGCCTGGACGATCCGGACGGGGTCGTCGAGCGGATGCGCGTCCTCGCCGCGCGCTACCCCGGCACCGACGGCGTCGCGCACTTCGAGCTCGGCGGCGCCCTCGACAGCGCCGGACACGAGGCGGAGGCGGCCGAGGAGTACGAGCGCGCGGTCGCCTCCGGTCTCGACGGCGAGCGCCTCGCCCGACTGAGCATCCAGTACGCCTCGACCCTGCGGAATCTCGGCCGGATCGAGGAGGCGATCGCCCTCCTCTCCGAGACCGAGCCGCACCCGTCCATCGGGGCGGCCCGCCAGGTCTTCCTCGCGCTGGCCCTGCACAGCGCCGGTCGCACCGACGAGGCGCTGCGCACCGCCCTCGAGGCACTGGCACCCACCCTGCCGCGCTACCGGCGCTCGGTCGCCGCCTACGCCGCCGACCTCACCGACTCGGCGCCGCAGGACTGAGACGACGCGGCAGGACGGAGAGGACGCACGCCGGAGACCTCGGCAGCCGCCCCGCTCACTCCGCGAGCAGCGCGTCGATCTGCCCCATCGCCTGGTTCATGCCCTCCTCCATCCCCATCTGCACCATCTGCTCGAGTTGCTCAAGGGTCTCGAAGGAGGAGCGGACGGTCATCCGGGTGCGTCCGTCCACCTCGACGAGGGTGACGACGGCGTGGGTGACCCCCATCGAGTCGTCCGGACGCCCCTCCGCATCGGCGAAGCCGTCGTCGAACTCGAACCGCGTCGGCTCCTCCACCTTCGTCACCACCCAGTAGCCGCGGGCCTTCTCGCCGTCCGGCCCCGTCATCACGTAGCTGCTGCGCGCGCCCTCGGTCGCCTCATGCGTCTCGAAGGTGGCAGGCCAGGTCGGCGGACCCCACCAGCGCTCGAGCTGCCGCGGGTCCACCCAGATCCGCCAGACCCGTTCGACGGGCGCCTCGAACTCGGCGGTGATGGTCATGGTCAGGTTCTCGATGTCCTTGACGGACTCCACGACGGTCATCGTGCACGTCCCTTCCTTCGATCCTCCGGTGGTCGCACCTCGTCCTCGGCGAGGACGTCGGCGATGCGGTCGACGCGGTGGCGCCAGAGCTGCTCGTAGGCCTCGAGGAGTCGCGCCGCCCTTCTGAGCGAGGCGACCTCTCCGCGCACGAGCTGCTCCCGTCCGCTCCGGCGCTTGCGGACGAGCTCCACCCGCTCCAGCACGGCGACGTGCTTCTGCACAGCGGCGAACGACATCTCGTAGCGCGCCGCGAGTGCCGACACCGACTGCTCCGCTTCCAGCACCCGGGCGACGATGTCGCGACGCGTCGCGTCCGCCAGCGCCCGGAACAGGCGGTCGACCTCGATCCCGTCCTCCACATGCACAACCATTTGGTTGCACATTAGTCCTCCGATGCGCCCCTGGGAAGCACCGCGTTCCGCCGATCCTGACGGATGTGCCGATCAGCGCGCTCGAGGACGTGCCGCCGCGCGATCCAGTGAACGGGCGGCCCCGTCGAGCACCCAGTCGGGAACGGCTCGGATCTCGAACACGGACCAGTGAAGCTTCGCCATCGAGTAGTGCGGATCGATCCGGAGAGCTTCCTCCAGGTGCCGGGCGGCGACCGAGGAGACGCCGAGCGCCCACCAGCACCAGGCGAGGACGGTCAGCACCGGAGGACGAGCCTCGACGGGCGCGAGCGCCGCCGCCCGGGCGAGCCGACCCGCCGCGCGCTCGGTCCGCTCGGGATCCGGGCCGGGGCCCGTCCCCATCATCAGCGACGCGGAGACCAGGTCGTGCGCATCCTCGAGCCCCGCGTCGATGTCGCCCTCGACGAGCTCGTCCATCGTCCGGCCGGTGCGCGCCTGCTCCCCTTCGAGCCGCCTCTGACGCCGCCGCTCCTCGAACGCCGCCTCGCTGCCGAGCGCGATCTGCAGGGTCGTCTGATCGCGCAGCGGCGGGGACTGCAGCACCCGGATGATCGTCGCCTCCTGACGCGGGGCGGGAGGACCGTGCAGCCAGCGCTCGACCAGCCCGATCACGTCGAGCGCGCCCGAGGCGGGATGGCGCACGATCGCGGCGACGGCCGCGCGATCGGCGTCGGAGACCGTCGGCAGTGCGGCGAGCGCCGACACGTCCAGCGGCTCGGGAGCCGCCGCGCGGGCGAGGACACCGGTCTCGCTCCCCTCGATCTCGGCGAGCGGGCGCGGCGCGCGCGTCTCCTCGGCCGAGGTGTAGCGTCCCCACCCGTCGGCGGCGACGCAGGCCACGTCGACGATCCCGAGGTCGGTCCGCTCCAGCCTCCGCAGGACGGCGCGACCGAGATCGAGCAGCGGGATGCCGCGCGCACTCTCGTAGCTCCGCCGTGTGTAGACGATCGCGAGCACCGCGGTGGCCCGCGGGATCGACGCGGTGAAGCGCACGCACCTGCCCGCCAGCTGGTCGATCTCGGCGCGGCGCAGGCGCTCGGGGATCGGGAAGCGGAAGCCGCCGCCGCTCCGGTTCCCGAGGAACGGGACGACCACGAGGGCCTCCTCCGGATGGAGGCCGATCATCGACGGAACGGCGGCGAGGAGGTCGGGAAGCCCGCTCACACAGAGGAGCTCCGGCTCCCGGGAGGGGCTGTGGCGGGCGGTGGCGAGGCGATCGGTGCGAGTCATGACGGACACTGTCGTCCTCGCCGCGGCGGCCGCGGCGGCGGGGCCGCGGATCCGTGGAGAGCCGCGGCATCTCCTCCGCTGTGGAGGGGACCGATTCAGCGCGAGGCCGCGGCGTGCATCCGCTCGAGAGCCGCGCGCACCGCCGCGCGCGTGCCCGGATCCCCCTCTATCCGGTGCTCCACACCCTCCGGGATCCACACCAGCGCCGCGAGCAGACCGGCCACCGTCTCCGCCTCCACCGGCCACCGCGTCCACCGACCGTCGAGCGCCGCCGCTCCTGCCGACCACCGCCCGAAGACCCGCACCATCTCCTCGAGCGGCAGCGCCAGATCGACGGTCAGCTCGTAGCGCGTCGTCCGTCCGGTCGAGGCCGCGAACGCCGCGGCGCCGTCCTCCGGGAGCCTCCTGGGCTCGAAGTGCACGCGCGTCTCGAGGAGCCGGCTCACCCGGTCGAGCCGGAACGTCCGCCAGTCCTCGCGCTGCCGGTCCCAACCGACCAGCACCCAGGTGCGGCGGGTGGACACGACCGCGTGCGGCTCGACGACGCGGTCGGTCTCCGCTCCGTCCGCCGCGACGTAGTGGAAGCGGAGCCGCTCGTGGTCGCGGCAGGCCAGCGCGATCCGCCCGAGGATCTCCGGCGGGATCGACGCGGTGCGCGGCCTCACGGAGCGGAGCACGCCGCCGACCGCGTTGACCCGCTCGCGCAGGGCCCCCGGCAGCACCTGCTCGAACTTCGCCAGGGCGCTCAGCGTCGTGCGCTCGCCGTCGGCGAGCCCCTCGTCCGCCGCGAGCCGCAGCCCGACCGCGACGGCCACGGCCTCGTCGTCACTGAGGAGCAGCGGAGGCACGCGAGTCCCCGCCTCGAGCCGGTAGCCGCCGAGCGCGCCGCGGGTCGCCGCCACCGTGTAGCCCAGCTCGCGCAGCCGCTCGACGTCGCGGCGCAGCGTCCGCTCCGTCACGCCGAGCCGCGCGGCGAGGACCGGCCCCGACCACTGCCGGTGGGTCTGCAGCAGGTCGAGCAGAGCGAGTGCGCGGGAGGTGGTCGCAGCCATGACGCCATCCTGCTCCGGAATCAGGACGAGAACCGGCCTGATGCCGCTCTAGCGTCGTCCCCGAGAGCCCGGCCGGGCGCCCCGAAGACCCGAAGAAGGAGAGACACCATGGACATGAAGCTCGAGCTCGTCGCTGTCCCTGTGACCGACGTCGATCGCGCGAAGCAGTTCTACGTCGAGCGGATCGGCTTCGTCGCCGACCACGACCACACGGTGCACGAGGGCCTGCGCTTCGTGCAGCTGACGCCACCCGGCTCGGCCTGCTCGATCGTCCTCGGCATCGGCGTCACCGAGATGGCGCCCGGCTCGCAGAAGGGCCTGCAGATGGTCGTCGCGGACGCGGCGACGGCCCGCGAGGAGCTGCTGGCCCGGGGTGCGGAGGTGTCCGAGGTCGACTCGCAGCCCTGGGGCGAGTTCGTGTACTTCGCCGATCCCGACGGCAACACCTGGGCGCTGCAGCAGATCGTGATCCCCGATCTCTCCTCGGTCCGATGACCCCCTCGTCCGATGGCCCTGTCGCCGGCCCGATCGGATTCTGAGACGATCCGCGCCCACCCGACACTGTCAGAGTGAGAGGGAAGGAGGTCCGCGGATGACGCCCACGCAGGAGAGCACGCCTCTCGGGGGAACGACGGCTGCTCCGGTGTCGGGGACGCCGTCCGAGGAGACCGACGCGGCGCTCGTCCGCCGTGCGGCCGCGGGCAGCGAACTCGCCTTCCGCACCCTCTACCGCGCCTACGTCCGCCCTGTCTACTGGCTCGCCCACGGCGTCCTCCGCGACCCCCGCGACGCGGAGGACGTCACCCAGGAGACCTTCGTCCTCGCCTGGAGCCGGCTCGGCGGGCTCGAGCTGGTCAGCGACTCCCTGCTCCCCTGGCTCGCGACGATCTGCCGCTTCCAGGCGGCCAACCGTCTGCGCTCCCGCCGCCGCGACCGGGAGCAGACCGTCGAGGCCGACGATGAGACGCCCTCCCCGCAGGACCTCGAGCAGCAGATCGTCACCGCCGCGCTCGCCGAGGCGATCCTCCGCGAGACGGCCGGGCTCGCCGAGCTCGATCGCGCGATCTTCCGCCTCTGCGCGACGGAGGGCCGCGGGTACGAGGAGGCCGCGCTCACCCTCGGCGTCTCGCACGCCACCGTCCGCAACCGCCTGTCCCGTGTCCGCCGACGCCTCCGCCTGGTGGTCGACGACTTCCGAGGAGCCGAGACGTCATGATCGAACCCACCGATGCGCGGAGCCGCGGGATCCAGTCCGCCGATCTTCCCGGCCCGGATCCTCAGGTGCCCGATCGTCCAGCGCCCGAGCTCGACGCCCTCGACGACGACCGCGTCTCGGCACTCGAGGCGCGCGTCTTCCGCTCCATCGGCGCCGCACGGCGCGAGCGGAGAGCTCGTCGGCGCCGCGTCGCGACGATCGGGAGCGTCGCCGCGGGTCTCCTCGTGCTGGCCGTCGTCGTCGGCCCGCTGGTCGGAGGCGGCGCCGGAGCGGGGTCCGCCTCGAGCGCGGCAGGGTCCTCGAGCGAGGAGCGAGGAGCCGACTCCGGACAGTCGGGTGCGGAATCCGCACCGCAGTTCGCCGACGGCTCCGCGCAGGGCTCCGCGGAGGCACCGGGCGACTCGTCCGCCGAGGCGACGGGCCGGGAGGTCGTCTCGACGGCGAGCGCGACGCTCGAGGCCGGCTCCGTCGCCGACGCGATCGCCGCGCTCAGCGCGACCGCCACCGAGCTCGGCGGGTACGTCGAGAGCTCCAGCACGGGCTCCAGCGGCTCCGGATCAGCGGTCGGCGTCGATCCGGCGATCGACCCGTACCGCCCCGCGCCGCTCCCCGAGGGCGCGGGAACCGTCTCGATCCGCGTCCCCGCCGACCGGCTCGCCGAGGCCCGCGACTCGCTGGCCACCCTCGGCGCGGTGACCGGCTCGTCGATCGACCGGCGCGACGTGACCACCCAGGCGATCGACCTCCGCGCTCAGGTCGACGCCGCCCAGGCCTCCGTCGACCGGCTGACCGAGCTGATCGCCCAGGCCGGCAGCCTCACCGACCTCCTCGCGGCGGAGTCCGCCCTCGCCGATCGTCAGGCGTCGCTCGAGTCCGCCGAGCAGCAGCTCGCCGCCCTGGAGGGGCAGGTGTCGCTGGCGACCCTCACGGTCACCGTCCTTCCGGAGTCGTCGCCCGTCACGGCCGAGCCCACCGGCTTCCTCGACGGCCTCCTCGCCGGCTGGAGCGGGCTGGTCGCGGCGGCGAACGGTGCCCTGGTCGGCATCGGCTTCCTCCTCCCCTGGCTCGTCGTCGTCGCAGCGATAGCCCTCCTCGTGGTGGCCGTCCGCCGACGCCGCGGGCCGCCCACCGGCGCGGCGGAAGCCGGCGGGCCGCCGGCCGGGCGTTCGCGACCGGCAGCGGGCGAGGGACACGGCGGAAGCACGGGCAGTGGTGAGTGAGCGCGCGCTGACCGACGACGTCGCTCGAGCTGCGATCGACCTTCCGGTGACACCTCTTGAGGTCTGGCGTCTGCTCGTCGACCGGTCGGCCTGGTGGCCCGAGCTCGCGTTCGACGCGGTGTCCGGGTCTCCGCTTCGCGAGACCTGGACGGAGGACGGACGCACCTTCGAGGCGCTCGGCCGTGTCGTCGCCGTGGATCCTCCGAGGCACCTGTCCTTCGAGTGGACCGAGCCCGGCTGGAGTGCCTTCCTGACGGTCGCGATCACCGTGGAGCCGGCCGCAGCAGGAGCGGCGGTGACCGTGACCGAGCAGGGCTTCATCAGAATCGGCGCAGAGGAAGGGCTCCGACTCGAGCACGAGGCGGGATGGCAGCAGCATCTCGTTCGCCTGCGAGGCGCCTCCATCGAGGCTGCGCGCTCGCGACGCGGCCCGCAGCGCTGAGAGCGGGATCAGCCGCGCAGCACCTTCGCCATCGCCTTGCCCTTCGCCAGCTCGTCGACCAGCTTGTCCAGCCAGCGGATCCTCTGCATCAGCGGATCCTCGATGCTCTCGACGCGCACGCCGCAGACCACGCCCGTGATCAGCGCGGTGCTCGGATTCATCGGCGCGGCAGCGAAGAAGTCCTCGAAGGTCGTCCCGGCGTCCAGGTGGCGGCGAAGCTCGTCGTCCGAGAAGCCCGTCAGCCAGACGATGACCTCGTCGACCTCCGCCCTCGTCCGCCCCTTCCGCTCGGCCTTCGCCACGTAGTGCGGGTACACGGAGGCGACGCTCGTCGTGAAGATCCGGTGCATGCGTCGAAGGCTAGCCCCGCACTCCCGAGAGCGCACCACGCAGATCCCCTGCCTCATCGCCCGTACCCGGGCGGCGTGGAGCGCAGCCGCGCCCGACGAGCGCGACTGCTCGCACAACCCGCCAAAGCAGCCGTTCGCCGTCACCGATGCGCTACGCCGCGGGATGCCGCCGGAGGCTTGCAGCGCTCCCCGAGCCCGATCCTCCGACTCCCGTGAGGGGCAGCTCCGGGACCATCACCCACGTGGTCTTCACCCACCGACGAGAGGTCGCACCATCATGCTCGAGGAGCACACCGGCGACCGGGACGAAACCGACTCCGCTCGAACGCCGGGAGTCGCCCGACGATCCGCTCTCGCCGCCGCGTGGTCGACGCCCGTCGTCGCCGCCTGCGCGGCGGCACCCGGAGCGGCGGCGTCCGTCTCCCCACCCGTCGTCCTCCCGGGCGGCACCGGTGGCAGGAGAGCCCTATCCCTTTCTCTTCTCCGACAGCCGCAGCCCTCTCACGTCACGGTGGCGGTCACCCGGGGCCCCGTCTTCACCGGACCGCCCGCTCCCGGGACGATCAGTACTCGAGCAACGGACGAGCTCGCGACGGACTGACCGCGGCACCGCCGCAGGAGCGCGCAGACGTCTGCGCCACCCGGCATCGGCGAGGACTGACGCCGCGGCCCGCCGCGCCGCTATCCTCCCGGAGTGCCGTCGCGTCGCGAATCGCTGCACACCGCGTCACCTCACCAGAGAGAACCACCGTGAGCCTCCTCCGCACCAAGTCCGTCGAGCAGTCCATCGCCGACACCGACGAGCCCGAGACCCGCCTCAAGAAGTCGCTGAGCGCCCTCGACCTCACCGTCTTCGGCGTCGGCGTCGTGATCGGCGCCGGCATCTTCACGCTCACCGGCCGCGCCGCGCACGACATCGCCGGCCCCGCGATCGTGCTGAGCTTCGTCGTCGCCGCCTTCGCCTGCGCGCTCGCGGCCATGTGCTACGCGGAGTTCGCCTCCACGGTGCCGGTCTCCGGCTCCGCCTACACGTTCTCCTACGCCTCGCTCGGCGAGCTCTTCGCCTGGATCATCGGCTGGGACCTCATCCTCGAGCTGTTCCTCGGCGCGAGCGTGGTCGCCCAGGGCTGGAGCGCCTATCTCGGCTCCTTCCTCGGGCAGCTCGGCATCGTCCTGCCGGAGGCGATCTCCTACGGCGGCGTCGTCGACGTCCCCGCTATCCTGCTGGTGCTCGTGCTCGGCGCCCTGATGACCTTCGGCATCAAGGAGTCGCTGCGCGTGAACCTGGTGCTGGTCGCCGTGAAGCTCTTCATCGTGCTGTTCGTCATCATCGCCGGGCTGCAATTCATCGACATCGGCAACTACTCGCCGTTCATCCCGCCGGCGGAGGCGTCCCAGGCCGCGTCCGGCCTCGCCCAGCCGCTGCTGCAGTTCCTCTCCGGCATCGAGCCCGCGACCTTCGGTGTCGGCGGCATCATCGCCGGTGCCTCGCTGGTGTTCTTCGCCTACATCGGCTTCGACGTCGTCGCGACCACCGCCGAGGAGACCCGCAACCCGCAGCGCGACATGCCCATCGGCATCATCGCCTCGCTGATCATCTGCACCGTGCTCTACTGCGCCGTCGCCCTCGTCGTCACCGGCATGGTCCCCTACCGCGAGCTCGACCCCTCCGCCGCCCTCGCCAACGCCTTCGCGTACCACGGCCAGACCTGGATGGCCACGGTCATCTCGGCCGGCGCCGTCGCCGGCCTCACCACCGTCGTGCTGACCCTGCTCATCGGAGCGACCCGCATCATCTTCGCGATGTCGCGCGACGGTCTGCTCCCCCAGCGCCTCGCGAAGGTCCACCCGCGCCTGCGCACCCCGTGGGTCACCTCGCTCGTCGTCACGATCATCGTCGCCCTGCTGGCCGGCTTCACCCCGATCGGCGTCCTCGAGGAGATGGTGAACATCGGCACCCTCTCCGCCTTCGTCCTGGTCTCCGTCGGCGTCATCGTCCTCCGCCGCAAGCGCCCCGAGCTCAAGCGCGGCTTCCGCGTCCCGCTCAACCCCTGGCTCCCCGGCCTCTCCGCCCTGATCTGCACCTACCTGATGCTCAACCTCTCCATCGAGACCTGGCTGCGCTTCCTGATCTGGCTGGCCGTCGGCTTCGCGATCTACTTCGCCTACTCCCGCTCCCACGCGAAGCTCGGACGCTAGACGAGCACTCCTTCGCCCCGCCGGCGATCCGGGGAACGACTGCTGACCTCGATCGCCACAGCACGCATCGAACCGCACCGGAGAGGTCGTCGCCGGCCAGAATGCATGACGCGACAGCGGGGGCCGCGACGGTGAGTGACTGTGAGGATGTCCGGATGAACGTCGCATGCGCTGCACATCTGGATGAACTCGCTGGCCAGGCCGGCGCATGCGGGTCCGGTGCCCAACGCTTTGCCTCGAGAACGTGATGACCAGCCGAGAAGGAATCGGGTCCGACAGGTCCGCGCGGATCGAGTTCGAGGACCTCGCACACAGCGTCGTGGAGACATTCCTCAGCGAGATCGCCCGACGGATGGTGCTGACCGGCGAGGTCGATCCGGCGGTGACGAGTCCGTCCGATGTCTACGGACTCGCGATGTCGCGTCTGAGCGAGCACTTCGAGGCAGGTGCCGGCTTCACGTTCACCATCGATCACCGGTCCTCGACGCTCGAGTACGCCCGCAACTTCTCCCTCGAGGGCAGGGACGACTACTCGTTGGTCTTCTACGGCCTCTACATCGAACACACAGTGAACCTCGCCATTCGCGACCGTGCGATCCAGCTCGGTCTCACAGAGAACGAGGCAATAGATCTCATGCGGCGCTCACTTCCCGAGAAGACCGGGCTGACCTGGAAGCGTCTGTTCGACGAGGATTTCCCGCAGCAGTTGCGTGCCGACATCGTGACGGTCGCGAACCGAAGGAACGCGTTCGCTCACTACGAATGGCAGAACGACACGAGCTTGAAGCTGCTGCCGGCGGCGGTGGCAGCTCGACGCAAGACTGCCTTCGACGCAGCAGAGCGAGCTGCGTCGAGCTCGACGCCTACAGAGCACGACTCTTCGGAGTGAACGGCGTCGATCTCGACGGCTGGTTCCGCGAGCGGGAGGAGTCGCAGAGCTGAAGGCTCGCACCCTCCCACTCACCGCTCCGATCCCTTCACCATTCCGCTGTCCTCACCACAGCGAGTCGGCGGCAGGATGCTCCCGACCCAGTTCACCGAAGTCTTGAACCCCCGCTGATCAGGGCCGTCTGCGGCTCTGAGCACCCGCGGAGTCGGACGTCCGCCGTAGGGTGCAGTCATGCCCCGTGCCATGGCCGACCTCGACTTCCGCCGCCAGCAGTGGGAGCAGCGCTACGCGCCCCACGTCGCCCCGATCAACCGCTGGATCGACGAGCTGCGCAACCCCTACGACCGCGGCTGGCTCCCCTACGTCGCTCCCCTGCACGGCGGCACCGAGGCGCGGGTGCTCAGCATCCTGCGCGACCCCGGCCCCGGCACCGGGGACGGCGCCGGCAGCGGCTTCCTCTGCACCGAGAACGACGACGGCTCCGCCGAGCTGATGTCGCGCCTCCTCACGGACGTCGGACTGTCGCCGTTCGATCTCCTGCCCTGGAACGCCTACCCCTGGTACATCGGCAAGGCACCGACCGCGGAGCAGCTCGACGCCGGGATCCCGACGGTCCTGCACCTGCTCGACCTCGCGCCGAGCATCGAGGTCGTCCTGCTGCAGGGCGCCGACGCCGACCACGGCTGGCGCCGCCTGCTCCGCCTGCACCCCGGCATCGAGCGCGAGCGCGGTCTGGCCGTTGTGCGCACGTTCCACCCCTCGCCGCAGGCCCTCTTCACGAAGGACCCGGTCGAGCGGGCGGCGCGGGTGGCTCGGCGGGAAGCCGCCTTCGCAGAGGTCGCGGCCCTCCTGCGCTGAGCGGCCGCGTCACGCTCGCGAGGCGTCCGGAGGAACGACGAAGCCCTGACGAGAAGATGCTCTCATCAGGGCTTTCTGTCGGGCTGACAGGATTTGAACCTGCGACCCCTTGACCCCCAGTCAAGTGCGCTACCAAGCTGCGCCACAGCCCGTGGCAGTCCGGACCGAGGCCCGGGCAACTCGACTACCTTAGCGGATCGCGAGGCCGAGAGTGAAAACGAGCGTCGCCACGCGCACGTAGAATCTCGGGGGCGGTGGCCACCGGGTGGACCGGCCGGCAGGACCCGTCACAGGAGGCAGCAGCAGTGGACGCGCGGCAGAAGCGATCGCAGGTGGCCCTGCACCGAGCCATCATCGATCTGGCGACTGCCAGGGAGGTCTCGAGCCTCACGGTCTCCGAGATCACCGACCGCGCCGGCGTCAACCGCTCCACCTTCTACGCGCACGCCACCTCGGCCGCCGAGCTGCTCTGTGCGGCTCTCGCCGCCGAGCTCGACGCGATCCGCGACGAGTATCTCGACACCCTTCGCGCGGGAGCGGCGACCGACGCGACCATCCGGCAGGGCACGGCGCGGATCCTCGGACACCTCGAGGCGCGCCGCGACCTGTACCTGCGGGCGTTCGACGCTCCCGGCGGCGACTCCGGCGTCCGGGCGATGCTCGCGCTGCACTTCCGCGCCGCCGTGCTCGCCACCCTCGAGACCGGCACGCTCCAGCTGCCCGACGGCGACGACATCACCCCGTTCCTCGCGGACGGCACCGCCTCGTTCCTCGCCGCCGGCTCGACCGGACTCATGGAGGCGTGGCTGCGCCTCCCCGCCCCGCGCACCCCGGAGACCTACCTCACGGCGTACCGCCGCCTGCTGCCGTCCTGGTGGCCGTTCGCGACCCAGGACTGACGTCCGCGGGCATCGCTCCGTCACGAGCGGTCGGTCAGCGCGCGGAGCACGACCCTACGTGACCGATCGATCGCCGCACCCACGGGCTCGGGTGGATCTCGATACGCCCGCGCCGCGGGCTACTCGATCAGCATGGTGCACCCCACCATCCGCACGCCCCGCAGCCGCCGGCCCCCTTGCTGGTCGAGTAGCCCCGCAGGGGCGTTTCGAGACCACCGACCGTCAGCAGCCCTCGCGGCAGACCTCCGGCACGCAGAAACGCGTCCGGCTCGCGGGATCCGAGGATCCCCGCGAGCCGGACGCGGAACGACGAGCCGAAGCCGCCGGAGAGGACGAGCCTCAGCGCGCGCGCTTCTCCCGCACGCGCATGTTGACGTTCACCGGCGAGCCCTGGAAGCCGTAGATCTCGCGCAGGCGGCGCGCGATGTAGCGGCGGTAACCCGGGTCGAGGAAACCGGTGGTGAACAGCACGAATGTCGGCGGGCGCGAGGACGCCTGGGTGCCGAACAGCACGCGCGGCTGCTTGCCGCCGCGCAGGGGGTGCGGGTGCGCCGCGGTGAGCTCGGCGAGGAACGCGTTGAACTTGCCGGTCGGGATGCGGGTGTCCCAGGACTCGAGGGCGAGCTCGAGCGCGGGCACGAGCTTCTCGAGGTGACGCCCGGTCTTCGCGGAGATGTTGACGCGCGGCGCCCACGCCACGTGCGCGAGGTCCTTCTCGATCTCGCGCTCGAGGTAGCGGCGGCGCTCGTCGTCGAGGAGGTCCCACTTGTTGAACGCGAGCACGAGCGCGCGGCCCGACTCGAGCACCAGGTCGATGATGCGGACGTCCTGCTCCGAGATCGGCTCGGAGACGTCGATCACGACGACCGCCACCTCCGCCTTCTCGAGCGCGGTCGACGTGCGCAGCGACGCGTAGAAGTCGGCGCCCTGCTGCAGGTGCACGCGGCGGCGGATGCCGGCGGTGTCGACGAAGCGCCAGATCTTGCCGGCGATCTCGACCTGCTCGTCGACCGGGTCGCGGGTGGTTCCGGCCAGCTCATTGACGACGACCCGCTCCTCCCCCGCGGCCTTGTTCAGCAGGCTCGACTTGCCGACGTTCGGGCGGCCGAGGATCGCGACGCGGCGCGGGCCGCCGACCTCGCGCTTGGCGACGAGCGACTCGAGCGGCAGCTTCTCCAGCACCGTGTCGAGCAGGTCGGCGACGCCGCGGCCGTGCACGGCCGAGACCGGGTACGGCTCGCCGAGGCCGAGCGACCACAGCGAGGCGGCGTTCGGCTCCTGGCGCACGTCGTCGACCTTGTTGGCCGCGAGGAAGACGGGCTTCTTCGTCTTGCGGAGCAGCTTGACCACGTGCTCGTCGGTCGCGGTCGCACCGACGTTCGCGTCGACGACGAAGATGACGGCGTCGGCGAGGTCGATCGCGATCTCGGCCTGCATCGCGACGGAGGCGTCGATGCCGCGGGCGTCGGGCTCCCAGCCGCCGGTGTCCACGATCGTGAACTGGCGGTCGATCCACTCTGCCTTGTACGAGACGCGGTCGCGGGTGACGCCGGGGGTGTCCTCCACGACGGCCTCGCGGCGGCCGAGGATGCGGTTGACCAGCGCCGACTTGCCGACGTTGGGACGGCCGACGATCGCCACGACCGGCAGCGCCGGGAGGTAGCGGACCTCGTCGGGGTCCTCGCTCGCGTACTCGAGGAGGTCGCGGTCCTCCTCGTCGAGGTCGTAGTCCTCGAGTCCGCTGCGCAGCGCCTGGGCGCGCGAGGAGGCGAGCTGCTCGTCGAGATCGCCGAGGCGCTCGACGAGGTCGTCGTCTCCGAAGTTCAGCTCGTCGTCACCGACGTGCGTGTCCTGTGCCATGATCGGCCCTTGCTCTCGAAGTTCGGACCTCGGCGATGACCGCATCGACGGTCTGCTCGAAGTCGAGATGAGTGGAGTCGAGAAGAGTGACTCCGTCTGCGGCGTTCATGAAGTCCACCACCTGGGAGTCGGCGCGGTCCCTGGACCGCAGTGCCTGACCCGTCGCTTCAGCGGATTGCGTGGTGACTTCGCGCGAACGCCTCGCCATCCTAGCCTCTTCGCTCGCCGTCAGGAGGATCCGCACCCCGGCGGTCGGCGCCACGACCGTCGTGATGTCGCGCCCCTCGACGATGATGCCGGCCTTGCGGGTCTCGCCGATGATGCGGCGGAACAGCAGCGTGATCCTCCGGCGCACCTCCGGGACCTTCGCGACGGCGGACACCTGACCGGTCACGCGGGGCTCGCGGATCGCCGCGGTGACCTCGGTCCGGCCGACCCAGACCGAGTACGACTCGGGGTCGGTGCCGATGGAGTAGTCGAAGCCGTCGAGCGCGTCGACGATCGCGTTCTCGTCGGCGAAGTCGAGCCCGGTGTCGAGCCCGTGCCAGGCGAGCGCGCGGTACGCGGCACCGGTGTCGAGGAACTCGAAGTCGAGGCGGCGGGCGGCCTCGCGCGAGACGCTCGACTTGCCGCTGCCGGCCGGGCCGTCGATCGCGATGACGACCGCGTCGCCGAAGTCGGGTGCCTCGTCGGTGCGGGCGCCGCTCTCGCGCTCGGGCACGGCTCCCCCGTCCTCCGGGATGCTCTGCTGCGCGCGACGGGCGGGCGTCATGCGGTTCAGGCCGCCCTCCTGCCTGTTCTGCTCCGTGCTCATCCGGCGATCCTCCAGCCGCGTGCGGTCAGTTCCTCGGTCAGCGGGCCGACGGCCTCCGGCACCACCGAGATCTCGGCGAGGCCCACGCGGCGCCCCTCCGCATGCTCGAGGCGCACGTCCTCCAGGTTGACCCCGGCCTCGCCGATCTCGACGAACAGCCGGGCGAGAGTGCCCGGGATGTCGTCGACGAGGACGATCAGGGTGGAGAAGCGCTGGTCCTGGCCGTGCTTGCCGGGCAGGCGGGCGACGCCGGCGTTGCCCGCGGCGAGGTGCTCGGCGAGCAGGCGGCGGGCGCCCGGCGCGTCGAGGTCGCGCAGGGCGTCGGCGACCGCGGCGACGTCGTCGCGGAAGGCGTCGAGCACGGCGACCACGTGCTCGCGGTTCGCACCGAGGATCTGCACCCACAGCTCCGGGGCGGACGCAGCGAGCCGCGAGACGTCGCGCACGCCCTGGCCCGCGAGCCGCAGGGCGTCGTTGGGCGCGTCGACGAGGCGCTGCCCGAGCAGGGACGAGATCACCTGGGGTGCGTGCGAGACGAGGCCGACCGAGCGGTCGTGCTCCTCCGGGCCCATCTCGATGATGGAGCCGCCGAGGTCGAGCGCGAGCGCCTCGACCCGGGCGAGCGCGTCGGGCGGCGTCTCGCCGTCCCGGCAGATCACCCAGGGACGGCCGACGAAGAGGTCGCCGCGGGCCGCGACCGGGCCGCCGCGCTCGCGGCCGGCCATCGGGTGCGAGCCGATGTAACGGCTGAGGTCGAGCCCCCGGGCGCGCAGCTCGCGCAACGGCTGCATCTTGACGCTGGCGACATCGGTGACGACGGCCTCGGGGAAGGCAGCCAGCTCACGCTCGACGACGCCGGCGACGACGTCCGGCGGCACGCACACCACGATCAGCACGGGCCGGTCGGCGGCGGAGGCGGCGCGGCCGGCCCCGTAGTCGATGGCGAGCGAGAGGCTGGCCGGCGAGGCGTCGTCGAGGACGACGTCGACCCCGCGCGAGGCGAGGCCCAGACCGATCGACGCGCCGAGCAGGCCGGAGCCGACCACCCGCACCGTCCCCGTCGTCCGCATCGCGGGCGGGGCGGGGTGCAGGAGCTCATTCACCCCGACAGCCTACCGATCAGGCCGACGCCGCTTGTCCTGGCCGCTGCGCCGCACACCGGAGTCGGGTCGCTCGGCGCCGTTCGCGGAGGGGCGTCGCCGGTCCTGCGGCGGCGTCGCGCGGTCGTCGGAGCGCAGTGCGTCGGACGGACGCTCGCGCGGCCGCTCGTCGCGGCGACGCTCGTCGGAGCGACGGTCACCGCGGTCGTCGGTGCGGCGCTCAGACCGCTCCTCGGAGCGGCGCACCGGGCGGTCGTCCGATCGACGCTCGGGACGCTCCTCGGACCGACGCACGGGGCGGTCGTCCGAACGGCGCTCAGGCCGGTCCTCCGACCGACGCACGGGGCGGTCGTCCGAACGGCGCTCAGGCCGGTCCTCCGACCGACGCACGGGCCGGTCCTCGGATCGCCGGACGGGCCGGTCGTCCGATCGACGGACGGGCCGGTCGTCGGGGCGACGCTCAGGCCGCTCCTCGGATCGACGCACGGGCCGCTCCTCCGAGCGCCGCACCGAGCGCTCCTCTGTCCGCCGCTCCCCGCGCCCCTCGGTCCCCCGGTCGTCCGCCGTCTGCGGCCGCGGGCGCCGCGCGCCCGCGCTCGCCTGGCGCGTCGGCTCCGGCTTCTCCACCGGCGCCTCGCCGCCCTGCCGCGAGATGGTCAGCAGCGCACCGAGCTCGTCGCGGGTCAGGTCGCGCAGGTCGCCCGAGCGCAGCGAGCCCAGGTGCAGCGGGCCGAACTGCCGGCGCACCAGCTCGAGTACGGGGTGCCCGACCGCGGCCATCATCCGTCGGACGACGCGGTTGCGACCGGAGTGCAGCGTGATCTCCACGAGCGACGCGTTCGAGCGCCCCTCCGGCCGGCCGAGCAGCCGCGCCTTGTCGGCCGCGACCGTGCCGTCCTCCAGCTCGACGCCGGCGGTCAGCGCCGCGATGGTCTGCGGCAGCACCTGCCCGTGCACCTTCGCGATGTAGGTCTTGGTCACCCCGAACGACGGGTGCGCAAGCACGTGCGCCAGCTCGCCGTCGTTGGTCAGGACCAGGAGCCCCGAGGTCTCGGAGTCGAGGCGGCCGACGTTGAACAGGCGCTCCTCGAAGTTCTGCGTGTAGGTCCGGAGGTCCGGTCGGCCGTTCTCGTCCGACAGCGAGCTGACCACGCCGACCGGCTTGTTCAGCATCACGTAGCGCCGCGAGGTGTCCAGCTGCACGGCGACGCCGTCGACCTCGATCCGGTCGTTCTCGGGATCGATGCGGCGGCCGAGCTCGCTCGCGACCTCGCCGTTCACCCGGATCCGCCGCGCGACGATCATCTCCTCGACGACGCGGCGGGAGGCGACCCCCGCGGCCGCGAGGACCTTCTGCAGTCGTTCGCCCTCGGGCAATTCAGGCGCGCTCATCGAATCCGTTCCGTCCGTCGCTCAGTAGGGGGGAGATCTTCGGCAGCTCGTCGAGCGAGGCGAGGCCGAGATGGACGAGCAGCTGCTCGGTGGTGCCGTAGAGGACCGCGCCGGTCTCGGGGTCGCTGCCGACCTCCGCGATCAGGCCGCGGCCGAGGAGGGTGCGCGCGACGGAGTCGACGTTGACCGCGCGGATCTGGGCGACCTGGCCGCGGGAGATCGGCTGCTTGTAGGCGATCACCGCGAGCGTCTCGAGGGCGGCCTGCGACAGCTTCGTCGGGTTCTGGGTCAGCACGAAGTCCGAGACGACGGAGTCGTACTCGCGGCGCACGTAGACCCGCCAGCCGCCGCCGACCTCGCGCAGCTCGAAGCCGCGGCGGATGCCGCCGTCCGCGCCGTCGAAGTCCGCGGCGAGGCGCTCGACCGACTGCCGGACGACCGGGATCGGCCGGGAGAGCGCTGTGGCGAGCGCGGCGAGCGACTGCGGCTCGTCCGCGATCATCAGGATCGCCTCGACGGCGCGGTCGATCTCGAACGCGACGGTGCCGGGGCCCGCGACGCCCGCGGAGTCGGTGGTCGCGGATTCACTGGTCATAGTCGGCCCCCAGGTGCGCGAGGCTCGCGTCGGACCAGTTCTCGGCCACCCACTGCAGGGTCAGCTCGCCGAGCGGCTCCGGCTGCTCGAACGCGATCGCGGCGTGCCGGTAGAGCTCGAGCACGGCGATGAAGCGCGCCACGATCACGCCCTTCTCGTCCGCGTCGGCGACGAGCTCGCGGAAGGTCGCCGTCGTCCGCTCGCGCAGCACGGCCACGATGTACGCGGCCTGCTCCCGGATGCTGATCAGCGGGGCGTGCAGGTGGTCGAGGCCGACGGTCGGGATCTCGCGCGGCGCGAGCGCGAAGGCGGCCAGCGCCGCGAAGTCCTCCGGCGAGAGCGTCCAGACCAGCTCCGGCTTCTTCGCGCGGAACTCCTCCTCGAGCGGCACCTGGCGCACGTGCCGACCGGTCTCGGCGTCGATCCGCTCGGCGAACCACGCCGACACCTGCTTGAAGGCGCGGTACTGCAGGAGCCGGGCGAAGAGCAGGTCGCGCGCCTCGAGCATCGCGGCGTCCTCCGCGTCGACCAGCTCGCCCTGCGGCAGGAGCCCGGCGATCTTGAGGTCGAGCAGGGTCGCCGCGACGACCAGGAACTCCGAGGCTCGGTCGAGCCCTTCCGCCGTGTCGATGCCGTGCAGGTAGGAGAGGAATTCGTCCGTCACCGCGCTCAGCGCGATCTCGGTGATGTCGACCTGCTGCTTCGCGATCAGGCTCAGCAGGAGGTCGAAGGGCCCCTCGAAGTTCGACAGCGCGACGGTGAAGCCGCGGGAGACGGGGGCGGTGTCCGCCTCCTGGTCGAGCAGGAGCGCCTCAGGCGACCGCGCCACGCGAGATCAGCTCCCTGGCGAGCTTGCGGTACGCCTTCGCCGCGTTGTGCTCCGGCGCGAACGTGGTGATCGGCACCCCCGACACGCTCGCGTCGGGGAACTTCACCGTGCGTCCGATCACCGTCTCGAGCACGCTGTCGCCGAAGGCGTCGACGACCCGGTCGAGCACCTCCCGCGAGTGCAGCGTGCGCGAGTCGTACATGGTGGGCAGGATGCCGTCGAGCTCGATCACCGGGTTGAGTCGGTCGCGGACCTTGTCGATCGTCTCGATCAGCAGCGCGACGCCGCGCAGGGCGAAGAACTCGCACTCGAGCGGGATGAGCACGCCGTGACTCGCGGTCAGCGCGTTCACGGTGAGCAGGCCCAGCGACGGCTGGCAGTCGATCAGGATCACGTCGTAGTCGGCGCTGACCTTGCGCAGCACCCGGGCGAGGATCGTCTCGCGGGCGACCTCGTTGACGAGGTGCACCTCCGCGGCGGAGAGGTCGATGTTGGCGGGGATGATGTCGAGGCCCGGGACGCGGGTCGGGCGGATGGCCTCGCTCGGGTCCTTGACGGTGCCCAGCAGCAGGTCGTAGATCGTGATCGCGTCGTAGGTGGCGACGCCGAGACCGGCGGACAGCGCGCCCTGCGGGTCGAAGTCGATGGCCAGCACGCGGCGGCCGTACTCGGCGAGCGTCGCGCCCAGGTTGATGGTCGTCGTCGTCTTGCCGACGCCGCCCTTCTGGTTGCAGAGCGAGATGATGCGCGCGGGCCCGTGCCCGGTCAGCTCCACCGGAAGCGGGAAGTCGCGCAGGGGCCGGCCGGTCGGGCCGAGCGTCGGGGCTTCGAGACCGGTGAGCTCGGCCTTGTCGTCCGTCTTGCGTGTCACCTGCGTCGCCTCGCTTCCCGTGTCGGCGTGCGCTCCCGCGCGGCCTCCGTCGAGTGTACCGGCGGCCGTGCCCCTCCCCGCGGCGCCCCGCCCATGCTGATCGAGTAGCCGCGCAGCGGCGTATCGAGACCCGCCCCCGTCAGCGCCGCGCCCGCGGGTGCGCCGTCGTGTACACGTCGCGCAGCGTGTCCGCCGTCACCAGCGTGTAGATCTGCGTCGTCGCCACCGAGGCGTGGCCGAGCAGCTCCTGCACCACCCGCACGTCCGCGCCGCCCGCGAGCAGGTGCGTCGCGAAGGAGTGCCGGAACGTGTGCGGCGAGATCTCCCGATCCAGCCCCGCCTTCTCGGCGACCGCGCGGATCACCAGCCACGCGCTCTGCCGCGACAGCCGGCTCCCGCGCACCCCGAGGAACAGCGCCGGCGTCGCCCGCCCGCGCCGCGACAGCTCGGGCCGTGCCCGCACCAGGTAGTCCTGCACCGCCTCGCGCGCGAAGCCGCCCAGCGGCACCATCCGCTGCTTCGAGCCCTTGCCGGTCAGCCGCACCACCTCCGAGTCGACGACGTCGTCGACGCTCAGGTCCACCGCCTCCGAGATGCGCGCCCCCGTGGCGTAGAGCAGCTCCAGCAGCGCCCGATCGCGCAGCTCCGACAGCTCCTCGCCCCGGGCCGCCTCGAGCAGCGACGCCATCTGCTCGACCGTGATCGCCTTGGGCAGCGTCATCGGCAGCTTCGGCGGCACCACGTCGTGGGCGACGTCGTCGGCGACGTGTCCCTCCTCCAGCGCGAAGCGGTGCAGCCCGCGCACGCTCGAGAGGATCCGCGCCCGCGAGCTCGCCGCCAGCGGCCGCTCGGCGCGCGCCGCCAGCCAGGACGCGAACGCCCCCACGTCGGAGCGCCGCAGCGCCGCGAGATCCGAGACCCCGCGCTCCTCCAGCCAGCCGAGGTACAGCCCCAGATCGCGCCGGTACGCCGCGATCGTGTGCGCCGAGAGTCCGCGCTCGACGCTCGCCTGCCGGAGGAAGGCGTCGGCGATCGCGGGCGGGGTCACCCCCGGCGGACCCGCGGGTGCCGCGTCCACGGCGAGGAGGCGTCGCCGAGCCCGGCCCAGCCGCGCGCGCGGAAGGCGTGCGCCGCGAGGACCGCGATGCACAGCGACGGGTTCTGCACCCGCCGCGAGAGCACGGCGTCGACGGCCTCGTCGAGCGCGACCCAGCGCAGCTCCATGTCGGCCTCCTCCGCCTCGCGCTCGAAGGCGGCGTCGGTGGCGGAGAGGTCCCGCGCCAGGTAGATGCGGATCACCTCGTCGCTGCCGCCGGGCGAGGTGGCGAACTCCGAGAGCAGGTCCCAGCGGCCGGCCCGCAGGTCGGTCTCCTCCCCCAGCTCGCGCTGCGCGGCGACGAGGGCGTCCTCCCCCTCGATGTCGAGGAGGCCGGCCGGGATCTCCCACTCGCGGGTGCGCACGGGGTGGCGGTACTGCTTGATCAGCGCGACGCGGTCCTCCTCGTCCAGCGCGAGCACCGCGACGGCGCCCGTGTGGTCGAGGAACTCGCGGCGCAGCTCGCCGTCACCGTAGCGGAAGGTCTCGGCGCGGACGCCCCAGACCATGCCGTCGAAGACGCGCTCGCTGGTGAGGATCTCGGGCTCGACCAGCTCGTCCGAGAGCGGTCCGTCCGTGTGGAGCTCGGGCGCGTCAGTCATCGGAGCCGGCCTCCGAGGCCGGGAACAGTCGCGACGCCTCCTGGCGCTCCAGCGCCGCGGTCACGAGCCCCTTGAACAGCGGGTGGGCGTTGTTCGGCCGCGAGCGCAGCTCGGGGTGCGCCTGCGTGCCGACGTAGAACGGGTGCTTCTCCCGCGGCAGCTCGACGTACTCGACGAGGCTGCCGTCCGGCGAGGTCCCGGAGAACCACAGCCCGGCCTCGGCGATGCGGTCGCGGTAGCCGTTGTTCACCTCGTAGCGGTGGCGGTGGCGCTCCGCCGCCTGCGGCGCTCCGTACACGTCGGCGACGATGGAGCCCTCGGCGAGATCGGCCGTGTAGAGCCCGAGCCGCATCGTGCCGCCCATGTCGCCGGCGGCGAGGATCTCGACCTGCTCGGCCATCGTGGCGATGACGGGGAACTCGGTCTCCGGGTCGAACTCGGACGAGGACGCGCCCTCGAGCCCGGCCTCGTTCCGCGCGTACTCGATCACCATGCACTGCAGCCCCAGGCACAGCCCCAGGGTCGGGATGCCGTTCTCCCGGGCGAAGCGCAGCGCGCCGAGCTTGCCCTCGATCCCGCGGATGCCGAAGCCGCCGGGGACGCAGATGCCGTCGAGCTCCGACAGCGTCTTCGCCGCCGCTTCCGGGTCCTCGAGTCCATCGGAGGCGATCCAGCGGATCGCGACCTTGGTCTGCTGCGCGAAGCCGCCGGCCCGCAGCGCCTCGGTCACCGAGAGGTAGGCGTCGGGCAGGTCGATGTACTTGCCGACCAGGCCGATGGTCACCTCGTGCTTGGGCTCGTGCACGGCCTCGAGCAGCTGCGACCAGCCGTCCCAGACGACCTCGCCGGCCGACAGGTCGAGCTGGTCGATGATGTACGAGTCGAGTCCCTGCTCGTTGAGCATCGAGGGGATCTCGTAGATGGAGGCCACGTCCTTCGCATTGACGACGGCCTGCTCGTCGACGTCGCACATCAGCGCGATCTTGCGCTTGTTCGACTCCGACACCGGCCGATCGCTGCGCAGCACGAGCGCGTCCGGCTGGATGCCGATCGAGCGCAGCGCGGCGACGGAGTGCTGGGTCGGCTTGGTCTTCTGCTCCCCGGACGCGCCCATGAAGGGCACGAGCGAGACGTGCACGAAGAAGACGTTGCGGCGGCCGAGCTCGTGGCGCACCTGGCGGGCCGACTCGATGAACGGCTGCGACTCGATGTCGCCGACGGTGCCGCCGATCTCGGTGATGATCACGTCGGGCTGCGGGTCGTCCTCGGCCTGCAGGCGCATCCGGCGCTTGATCTCGTCGGTGATGTGCGGGATGACCTGGACGGTGTCGCCGAGATACTCGCCCGCCCGCTCGCGCGCGATGACGCGCGAGTAGATCTGACCGGTGGTGACGTTCGCCGCCTGGTTGAGGTTGATGTCGAGGAAGCGCTCGTAGTGCCCGATGTCGAGGTCGGTCTCCGCGCCGTCGTCGGTCACGAAGACCTCGCCGTGCTGGAACGGGTTCATCGTCCCGGGATCCACGTTGAGGTACGGGTCGAGCTTCTGCATCACGACGCGCAGTCCGCGCGCGGTGAGCAGGTTGCCGAGGCTGGCGGCCGTCAGGCCCTTGCCGAGCGAGGAGACGACGCCGCCCGTGACGAAGATGTGCTTCGTGACCTTCGCGGGGGCGGTGTCGCGCCCGGCCGCAGAAGTGTCGGAAGAGGAAGAGGAAAGGCCCGAGTTCGAATTGTCCACCACGGGGTTCCACCGTAACAGCAGAACCGGGCCCGAGCGCCGCCCCGGCCGATTTCGCACCGGTCGGGGGGCGGCGCTCCGGCCGCGCTCAGCGGCGGCGGCTCGATTCGAGCAGCTCCCGCGCGTGCGCCAGGGCGTTCTCGGAGTCGGTCAGACCGGACAGCAGGCGCGCCATCTCGGACACCCGCTGCTCGGCGTCCAGCTGGGTCACCGCGCTCGAGGTGACCGAGCCGTCCGAGCCCTTCTCGACCCGGAGGTGGTTGGTGGCGAACGCCGCGACCTGGGCCAGGTGCGTCACCACGATGACCTGCGACGTCTCGGCGAGCCGAGCGAGTCGGCGCCCGATCTCGATCGCGGCCGCGCCGCCGACCCCCGCGTCGACCTCGTCGAAGACGAAGGTCGGCACCGGATCGTTCGCCGCCACCACGACCTCGATCGCGAGCATCACCCGCGAGAGCTCTCCCCCGGAGGCGCCCTTCGCCAGCGCGCGCGGAGTGGCGCCGGTGTGCGGCTGCAGCAGCATCTCCACCGTGTCGCGTCCGTGCACCGTCGGCTCGTTCGCGCTGCCGACCTGCACGTGCAGGCGGGCGTCCGCCATGGCCAGGGCGGTCAGCTCGTCGCTGACGCGCGCCCCCAGCTCGGCGGCGGCGGCGGTCCGGAGCTCGGTGAGCCGGTCCGCGAGCCGCTCGACCAGATCGGCGTCCGCGGCCGTGTCGGCCTCGAGGGCCGCGATCCGCTCGTCGTCGCCGTCGAGCTCGAGCAGGCGCAGGCCGGAGGAGTCGACCAGGTCGAGCACGTCGTCCAGCGTGGGCCCGTAGGTGCGCGCGAGTGCCGAGAGCTCCGCCCGGCGGTTCTCGATCAGCTCCAGGTCGTGCGCGCCGTCGAGGTCGAGCTCGGCGAGGTAGGAGGAGAGGCCGGCTGCGACGTCGCCGAGCAGCACCGACGCCTCGCCGAGGGTCTGCGTGAGCGGCTCCAGCGCCGCATCGTGCTCGGCGGCGCGCTCGAGCACCCGGCGCGCGATCTCGACGAGTCCGAGGGCGTCCCGGCCGTCGAGCTCCTCCGAGGACACGGCCTCGCGGGCCTCGCCCGCGGCGATGCGCAGCTGCTCGATGCTGCCGAGCCGCTCGGACTGCGTCGAGAGCTCGACGTCCTCGCCGCGCTGCGGGGCGACCACCTCGATCTCGGCGAGGGCGCTGCGGAGCCGCTCCGCCTCGCGTGCCCGCGATTCGCGCGCCGTGGTCAGCTCGTCGAGCTCCTCGCGGTTGGCCCGCCAGCGCTCGAAGGCGCTCGCGTAGTCGCGCAGGGCCTCTCCCAGCTCGGGTCCGCCGAAGCGGTCGAGCGCGTCGCGCTGCGCGGCGGCCGAGCGGAGCCGGATCTGATCGGACTGCCCGTGCACGACGACCAGCTGGTCCGCGAGCTCGCTGAGCACGCTGACCGGTGCACTGCGGCCGCCGACGACGGCGCGGCCGCGCCCCTCGGCCGACACCGAGCGGGCGAGCAGCAGCTCCGGGCCGTCGAGGTCGCCGCCGGCGTCGTGGACGCGGTCCGCGACCGCGCCCTCCTCGGGTACGAGCCAGCGGCCCGACACCCAGGCCTGCTTGCTGCCGGAGCGGACGGCGGACGCGTCGGAGCGCGCGCCGAGCACGAGGCCCAGGGCGGTCACGACCATGGTCTTGCCCGCACCGGTCTCGCCGGTGACGGCGGTGAATCCCGGTCCGAGCGGGAGGGTCGCCTCGGCGATGACACCGAGGTCGCGGATCTGCAGCTCTTCGAGCATGCGGCTACTCCGTCTCCGCCGACCCCCGCCATCCGCGGATGGGGAGACCGAACTTCTGCACGAGGCGATCGGTGAACGGGGCGTCGTGCAGGCGTGCGAAGCGCACCGGCACGGGCGACCGGCGGTAGATCACCCGCGCCCCGGGCGGAAGCTCGTAGGTGCGCCGGCCGTCGGCCCACAGCACGCCGACACCGTCGGTGCGCTCCTTCACCTCGACCGCGAGGCTGGAGTCCGGCCCCACGACGAGCGGGCGGGCGAACAGCGCGTGCGCACTGAGCGGCACGAGCAGCATCGCCTCGAGGGTGGGCCAGACGACGGGACCGCCACCGGAGAAGGCGTAGGCGGTCGAGCCGGTGGGCGTCGACACGACGATGCCGTCGCAGCCGAAGCTGGAGAGCGGGCGGCCGTCGACGCCGACCATCACCTCGAGCATCCGCTCGCGGCTGCCCTTCTCGACGGTCGCCTCGTTGAGCGCCCACGTCTCGTAGACGACCGCGTCGTCGATCTTGACGCGCACCTGCAGCGTCATCCGCTCCTCGACGGCGTAGTCGCCGTCCAGAGCACGGGCGACCGCGTCGTCGAGGTCGTCTCGCTCGCTCTCGGCGAGGAAGCCGACATGGCCGAGGTTCACGCCGAGAAGCGGGGCCACCCCGGTCCGCACGATCTCGGCGGCACGCAGAATGGTGCCGTCTCCGCCCAGGACGAAGACCAGCTCGATCTCCTCCAGCGGGACGTCGACGCCGAGCACGGCGACGTCGCTCAGCTCGGGAGCGTTCCGGACGATGTCGCCCTTGTCGTCGGCGCAGAGCACGGGCCGGGCACCGGACCCGCGGAGGCGTCCGACCACGAGGATCGCCGCGTCGAGGGAGTCCGCCCGTCCGGTGTGGGCGATGACGAGGATGTTGCGCTCGCCAGGAGGGGACTGCATCGAGTGGGTGTCCTTCGGGTCGATCGACGGCGGCGGACACGATCGCGTCATCCGAGGGTGAGCGCGGTGACCGCGTCCCTCCATTCTGTCGGAATCGTTCCGCGGTCGCGGTGGAGGTGCACCAGATACTCCTGATTCCCAGCGCCACCCGGGAGCGGCGAGGCGATCAGGCCGACGACTCCGAGCCCCGCGTCCCACGCGGACCACAGCACGTCCGAGAGCGCCTCGCGCCGGAGCTCGGGATCGCGGACGATCCCCTCCTTGATGCCCAGGCGCCCCACCTCGAACTGCGGCTTCACCAGCACGACGAAGTCGGCGGTCCGCGCGACGGATGCGGCGACGGCCGGGAGCACCATCGACAGGGAGATGAAGGAGACGTCGGCGACGACGAGGTCCGGGACGGTGTCGGATCCTGAGGCTGCTGCGAGCGACGTCGCCGTCATCTCACGCGCATTGAAGCCCTCGACGACGTGCACTCGCTCATCCGATCGGATCCGAGGAGCCAGCTGCCCGTGTCCGACATCGAGCGCGATCACCGACGCGACTCCGCGTTCCAGGAGGACCTGGGAGAAGCCGCCCGTGGAGGCGCCGACGTCGAGCGCGTCCGACCCCTCCACCTCCACCGTGGGGAAGGCGTCCAGTGCGGCGATCAGCTTGTGTGCCGCCCGGCTGACGTAGTGATCGAGGGAGGCCACCGCGATCTCCTGGTCCGGACGCACTCGGATCGACGGCTTGAGCGCCGGCGCACCGTCCACCGTGACGACGCCGTCGGCGATCAGCCGTGCCGCATGCACTCGCGACCGCGCGATGCCCCTGGTGGCGAGGGCGGTGTCGAGACGCTGATCCTCGATGTCGCTCATCGGGCGGAGTCCCCGCCCTCGAGCCGGACGCGCAGCTGCTCCTGCAGTTCCGCATAGGCGGCCGCCCGGGACTGCAGGGGCGACTGCTCGATGTCATCGAGACGATCGCCGAGCTCGACGCGCTCGCTTCCGGATGCGCGGTCCTCGGACATCGTCACTCCTCACGGCGCCGCGTCGAGCGGCTGGCGGCTCTCGTGGAGAACCTCTGGTTAAACAGCGATGGCCACCCATTTCTGGGTGGCCATCGTGAATTTGTGTCCGGCGGTGTCCTACTCTCCCACAGGGTCCCCCCTGCAGTACCATCGGCGCTGAGAGTCTTAGCTTCCGGGTT
>NZ_JABSNQ010000005.1:0-149024 GCF_013266705.1 Rathayibacter sp. VKM Ac-2835
GTCGCTCGATCGACCGTGTATCGGGCGGTGCAGCGTGCGCAGTTGAAGGACGCGCGGACCGTGGAGGTCGCGCTGGCTCTCCCGCCGGCGGACGAGTCTCTGTGAGCTCGAACGCTCGCCGGATCGCGGACGAGAGAGCTCTGGCGCGCCTGGAGCAGCTGTACGTCGAGATGCCCGCGCTGTCGTGCCTCGGGCTCTGTGAGCAGTCTTGCCACCAGCACATCGATGCCTCTGGAGCCGAGCGGCGCCGACTGCTTGAACAAGGCGTCGACCTCGACGCGCCGACCGCTGATGGCGCCTGCCCAGCGCTGACGCGAACCTTCGGCAGAGGGCGCTGCAGCGTGCATGCGATTCGGCCGACCATCTGCAGACTGTGGGGGTCGTCCGCCGCGATGCCCTGCCCTCACGGGTGCGTGCCCGAGGGTGGGCGGGTCAGCGATGCCCAGGCGATGCGGTGGATGCTCACCAGTTACGACATCGGCGGCCACGGCGATACCTCACCCGAGGTGCGCCGGCTGCTCGAGCAGTGCCTCAACGACGAGTACGCCTCCGCGCTACTCAGCCGATTCCTACGCGGCGACCGGAGCATCTCGGCACAACTCCGCGAGCGCATCCTCCAACTCCGGCGCTGAGCACGATCAGCTGTAGACGTCGGCCGAGCAGTGCGAAGGTGTTGCGTCGTGTCTGGACCTCGGCGCAGATGCGCTGCGCAGCGGACGAACCGGCCCTACTGCAACGCGAGCCGCGCCATCGCGGACGTGTTGCGCTGGCATGTACCCCAGAAGCCCCACGAGCTGATGATTCGGGAACAACCTCCGCAATCCTTCCCGAGACGACACTCGGCATGACGCCCTTCCGAGACCGCAGCCCTCCCATTGATCCGGTCCTGCTGAGCGCGGAACGACCGCCGTCGGTGAGTTGTGTAAAGCTACTGTTTTGAGTGAACTAACTCGGTCCGGCCTGCTGTTCTTCTCGAGCTTCAATCACGAGTTCGGCGATCTCCGCCGCGATCTCGTCGATGGAGGTGTCGCTGGTTGATCGAGCGAATTTGTCGGCGAGGGACGGGCTATGTGCTGAGACGGCGGCGTGGTCGACGTTGTGCCAGACGGGCAGCAGGTTCTGCCGCCCGCCAACGGTGAGGGTGACGATGCCGTCGAGTTCGTACTGCGGCCAGCCCTTCGAGAAGTAGGCGTCACTGAACACGACGGCGGCGAAGCGGCTGCTGCGGATCCCCCTGTCGATGCGACGTCGGAGGCTGTCGCCGATGCGCAGCTCGGCCTCGTCGAGCCACACCGAGATTCCCCGGTCTTGGAGGGCCTGCACGAGAGGGAGCGCGACGTCGGCTTTGTCCTCGCTGGCGTGGGAGAGGAAGACGTCCCAGGTGCGTCCATCTAAGTCCGCGTCCGACTCCGGCGGAAGCGGGCGACGGACGGAGACCTGCCCCGAGACGCCTCGTTCCGGCGCCGCTCGGTACTCGGGCAGGTTCCCGCGAGGGGGCGGCTCTACGGCGATCGTCGCGTTGATGCGACCTTTTGCACCACCAAGGTCGATGGCGAGATACCAGTGCCCATTGGATGGCACCGTGAGTCTTGCAGGGCTCCTCTTGATGAGTCCTCCGGTGTACCGGAACCGTCCACCTCGGCTTGCTGCGTAGGTGCGGTAGTTCGACGAATCCATCAGCAGGACGTTGGCCTGCTGGCGCAGGGTGACGACGACCGTCGCACCTTTCTTCAACTGCCCGAGATCCTTCTTGAGATGTTCCACACCTCGAGCCTACGAGCGGCCTCCGACACCTCGACGAAGATCGGTGGCGGCCAGGTCGTCCCGTCGGCGGTTGACCGCGCAGATCATGCAGGGATCGCTGGCGGCACCTAATCTGTCGCTCATGGACGCAACGACCCCGCGGGTAGTGACCTCTGTTCTTGTCGAGGAACGGGAAGGAGCTGTGGTTGTGACGTGGGGGCTTGGCGAGCCCGCGGGTACCGGCAGCTATTTCGGTTACGAGGTCTACTACTACGGGCCTGACGGAAACGGAGGGAAGCGCTTGGGGGTCCGGTTCGCCGAGATAATCACCGCTCACGTCTGGGACAACGCGAGCTCGACGCAGGCAAACTACGTGGCCGGCGCCGTAAAGGTGCTCGCCGACTCGATCGTCGTCACCTACCGGGACGCGGACATCGGCCTGCCCGAGGTGGGCACCATCGCTGCTGTCGCTCACATCGACGGGCGCGATATGCAGACTGACCTTCCGGTCAGTCTGCTCCGATGAGCCGAATCGCTAGCAGTATCCAGTGGCTGGCTCCCTAGACGTGACCGGGAGCATCTGCCGATGTGGCGGCCGTGGGATGTCGGACCGAGATCGCTGCGACGGAATACGGCGAAGGCCGGGCCGCTCTGCGGTCCCGGCCTTCGCTGTCTCCCCGACGGGGCGCTACTTAGCCGTCGCCTTGTAGGGGACGTCGTACTCTCGGGTCGATCCGTCCGGAGCGGTGACCGTGACCTTGGCGGTGAAGGAGGGAATCTTCTTCAGACCTGTCTTGAGCGTGAACGTCTTCGACGCGCCGGCTTTCAGGGTTCCGGCCTTCACAGTGCCGATCGGAGTGTTGATCGAGACGGTTACCGGGGTCGCGCCGTTGTTCTTCGCGGTGACGGTCATGACCTGCTGGTTACCGACCTTCTTGCTCGTCACGGAGAAGGCGGCGTCGATCGCCGTCTGCGCGGTATCGAGGGTGACGTAAGGCGCGACGGTCACGTCGGAGGCAGGATTCATCACCGTCGCCTGGGCTGCAGCGCCGGAGATGATGTCGATGGCGTTGGAGTCGGTGACGTCGGTGTCTCGGGCGTCGCTGGTGTCCGTCCACTCACCCGCGCCGCCGCCGAAGCGGTAGCCCTGGACGAAGGACGGGCAGTTCGCGCCGTTCCAGCAGTCGGCGCTGTAGACGGGGCGGACGTTGCCGATGCCCTCTCCGTCTTCGGCGTCGCTGAACATCGAGACCTGGTAGCCGGTGCTCTGCAGGTCGATGCCCTCGAGGGCTGCGGCGGGGACAGAGCTGACGATCTTCGAGGGGGTAATGACCTGCAGCTGCGCGTTGGCGGCCCGGGCCAGGTCGGCGCCGTACAGGCCGCTTCCGTAGCGGGACTCGTCGTACCGGCCGTCGGCGACGATCGCGTACTTCCAGGCTCCTTCGGCGCTCGTGTTGGTGCCGGGCAGCAGGGGCGTGGTGGCGGTCGAGGTCTTGTCACGCAGGTAGATGTTGAGGCGCTGGGTGCTCATCCCGTTTCCGCCCCAGGGGTTATTGATGGGTCCTGCGGTGGTGGTGACGAAGCGGATGGTGTCGCCGTCGCGGTAGACCTCGAAGTCGGTGAGGTCGAAGCTGCCGGCGTTGAAGGCGCTGTCGGTGGGGTAGGTGTAGGTGCCGGGCCCGTTGTCGTCTCCGCTCGGGTCGGTGATCGCGCCGATCTTCGTGCCGAGTGCATAGATCGTGCGGCGTTCCACTGTCATGACGCCGTCGGCTGCTGTCGCGGTGATGACCACGCGGTTCGAGATGTCCGGCAGAGTCACCGGGACGGTGAAGGAGCCGTTGACGACAGGGCTGGTGGTCCTGACGCCGTTGACGGTGACCGCGACGGTCGAGGCGTTGCTCGTGCCGGTCAGGGTGATGTCCCGAGCAGGTGACGTGGACCCGTCGGGGAGGCCGTTGATCGTCAGGGTGGGCGCGGTTCCGGTGGGCTGGTCGTCGCTGGTGGCGTTCCAGCTGTCCCAGGTGTCGGCGTCGAAGTTGAGTCGGCCGAGTTCGTCGGCGGCCCAGTTGTCGCCGGCCTTGAGGATGGCGGTTCCTCCGACGGTGTAGTTGTGCAGCGAGAGTCCGTTGCCGTCGGTGGTCTCGTTGCCGATGCTGACCTTCTGTCCGGTCGTGTCGGTGTAGCGCTTGAGCAAGCTCGCCTGGGAGGGGACCTCGAGGTCGTTCCAGCCATCGATGGAGAAGCCGTCGATATCGATGTTCTCGGTGTTGGAGAGTGCGAAGTCGCGGATGGCGCAGTTCGTGGTGCCTTCGACGCGGGTGTCGGTGAAGCGCATGTTCTTGATCGTGGTGGCGACGTCGGCGCGGTCTGTGGCGCCCATGTCCTCGTAGTGGGAGGAGGAGTTGAAAATGCAGGTGTTGTACTTCGCGTCCTTCCAGTACATCCGGTTGTGGATGACGTCGGTGTCGGCGACGGTGACGCCGTCGATGTCGCGCGGGGTCCATCCCCACTGGAAGACGGGTCCGTTCTCGTTCTTCCAGATGACGGTGTTCTCGATGCTGACATCGCTGTGATAGAGCTTCAGCACGTCGTCGTTGGCGTGGAAGAAGGTGTTCTTCATCTCGCCGCTGGGGTAGAGCTCGATGCCGTCGGTCTGCCAGTACCAGCTGCCGACCTGCTGGTAGTTCTGCACCTGCATGTCGAAGTCGCTCACGCCCACCTCGGTGTCGCCCTCGTGGGCGTAGACGACGAAGGAGTGGTACGGCGGGTCCGCGATCGTGACGCCCTGCAGGTCGAGGGTCTGCCCGGCGTTGGAGGATTCGAACTGCAGCATCTTCACGCAGGTGACGTGGCAGTTCTCTTTGACGTTGTGCTGATATCCGTCGGCCGTGTCCGATTCGTAGACGTACTGCTCACCGGAGAGGACCCCGAAGCCGGTGACTTTGTAGGACGGCTGAGTGTCGTCAGGGAAACGGAACGCGCCCTTCACGTAGGCGCCCGGAGCGAGGTAGATCCACTTCACGCTGGCAGGCAGGAGAGCGCGATAGTCGGATCCCATGTAGTAGGTGCCGGGGGCGAAGTAGATGATCTCCTCCGTCACGGTGTCGAGGTCGTCGACCAGGCCGGGCTCGGGGTAGTGGATCGAGCCCGACGCTTCCGTGGGGATGAGGCGATCGCGCTCGGCGCCGGTGGGCGTCGGCTGGGCGAAGACCATCATCGAGTTGCGCGGTTCCGTGTGGACCGCGCGGTTGCCCTCGGCGATGGTCGTGAGCCGGCCACTCGCACCGGAGAGGTCGTTGTAGGCGGTGTAGAGCTGGGAGTCGAACTCGACCGAGAACCGGTAGCCGTCCGGGGTGTAGGGGACCTTCACGCGAATGGTGGTCGGGCTGACGAGCTGTTTCTCGAGCTCGAGGTCGGTGGGCCGGATGGTGACCTCGTCGACGGAGGTGATCGTCTGCCCGGTCGTGAGGGTGACGTCGACCCAGGCGTCGGCGGAGTACTCGAAGCTCGACCAGCTCATCGTGAGGTCGGCGTCGGAGCTGAACTCGGCGCCGTCGTCCTCGGTGTACCCGATCTTCTCGTTCCCGCCCCGGGGGATGCTCATGTAGGTGAAGGAGTCGTTCCGAGCGTCGGGGGCGGTCGCGGTCGCGACCTGGACGTCGTAGTACGTCGACTCGCGGACCGCGTCGTCGGCGACGGGGGTGCCGGCGTTCGCTTCGGGGTTGTCGTGCCACCACGTGGTGAGCTCGGGGCTCTCGATGGTCACCGGCGCGGCGGTGGCGGTGGGGGCGGATTCCGCGTGGGCGGGGGCGAGTGCAGTGGTCGCGAGCAGCGCGGCGGTGGTGATCGCTGTCGCGGCGTGTGCGAGGTGTCGAAGTCTGGTGGCGGGCATGACGATTCTTCCCTTCATCGGTGAAGTGGTGTCGTTGGCCGGTCCCGAGGGGGATCCGTGCACGTCGTTGTGGGGATCGGGTGGACCCGGCTCGTGGCTCGGGTGTCATCGGCGCAGGACGATCACCTCCCAGGGGAGGAGTTGGTGTCCGAGACCGTTGCCGGGGTGGTTTCGGAGGAGGATGTCGGCGGTGCTCCACTGTTCGACGAGGTCGCGGTCGACCTGGGCCGGGGTGCTCGAGCAGTTGGCCGCGACGAGGATCGTCTCGTCGCGTCCGTGGCGGGAGTAGACGAAGAGCTGCTGGTCGTCGGGGGAATGCAGTTCGAAGGCGCCGTCGACGATGGTGGCGGAGGTGTGTCGGAGTGCGATGAGACTCCGGTACCAGGCGAACACGGAGTCCGGGTCGTCGTACTGGGCGGCGGCGTTGATGGTGGTGTGGTTGGGGTTGATGCCGATCCAGGGTTCCCCGCTGCTGAAGCCGGCGCCCGGGGAGGAGTCCCACTGCACGGGTGTGCGGGCGTTGTCGCGGCTGCCGCGCGCGAGACCGGCGAGGACGTCCGCCGGCGCTCTCGGGCCGGCGATCGCTTCGCGGTGGTGATTGAGGCTCTCGAGGTCGCGGAAGTCCTCGATCCGCTCGAAGGGCATGTTCGTCATACCCAGCTCCTCCCCCTGGTAGATGTACGGGGTGCCGCGCAGCAGATGCAGGACGGTGGCGAGTGCTGTCGCTGACTCGTACCAGTGGTCGCGGTCGTCGCCGAAGCGCGAGACGACGCGGGGCTGGTCGTGGTTGTTCCAGTAGAGACTGTTCCAGCCCACGTCGGCCAGGGCGTGCTGCCACCTCGCGAGGGAGCGCTTGAGGTCGACCAGATCGACGCGGGTCGGCGTGAACTTCCCCTCGGTTCCGTGGTCGAGGCCGACGTGCTCGAAGTGGAAGACCATGTCGAGCTCGCGGCGGGAGGCGTCCGTGTACAGGCGTGCTCCCTCGGGGGTCACGTCGACCATCTCGCCGACGGTGAGGAGGTCGGCGTCCCTGCCCTCGAAGACCTCGCGGTGCATCTCCTGCAGGTACTCGTGGACGCGCGGTCCTGATCCGTAGAAGGGGATGCCGTCGCCGAAGCCGCTGCTGCCGGCGGTGCCGTCGGGGAGTCCGGGGTGCTTGGAGATGAAGCTGATGACGTCCATCCGGAAGCCGTCGATGCCGCGGTCGAGCCACCAGTTCATCATCCGGTGGACCGCGGCGCGCACCTCCGGGTTGTCCCAGTTCAGGTCGGGCTGCTTGGAGGAGAACAGGTGCAGGTAGTACTGCCCTGATGCCTCGTCGTAGTCCCAGGCGGGGCCGGAGAAGAAGGAACCCCAGTTGTTCGGCTCGGCGCCCGCGCTGCCGGGTTCGGCTCCGTCGCGGGCGTCGCGCCAGATGTACCAGTCCCGTTTCGCGCTCTCGCGGCCGGAGCGCGACTCCTGGAACCACTCGTGCTCGTCCGAGGTGTGGTTCACCACGAGGTCCATGACCAGCTTCATTCCGCGGTCGTGCAGGGCGGCGATGAGATCGTCGATGTCCTCGAGTGTTCCGAAGGTGGGGTCGACGGCGTAGTAGTCGCTGATGTCGTAGCCGTTGTCGTCCTGGGGAGAGGCGTAGACGGGCGAGAGCCAGAGGACGTCGATGCCCAGTCGCTCGAGGTGATCGAGACGGTCGATGATGCCGCGGATGTCACCGATGCCGTCGCCGTCGGAGTCGGAGAAGCTGCGCGGGTAGACCTGGTAGACGACAGCGCTCTTCCACCACGCGTCTCCTTCGCGGAGGCTCGGGTGGCGCAGGGCGGGCTGGAGAGAGGTCATTTGATGGCTCCGATGTTGACGCCGCGCATGAGGGTGCGCTGGAAGAGGAGGAAGAAGATCAGCGCCGGGAGGATGCCGGCCATCGACGCTGCCGCGAGGGCCGTCGGGTCGCTGGTGTACTGACCGCTGAGCGCGCCGAGCGAAACGGAGACCGTCTGGTTCGAGGAGGAGGGCAGGAGCACGAGCGGGAGGAAGAAGTCGTTCCAGGTCCAGATGAAGAAGAAGGTGACCAGGACGGCGAGGGTCGGCCGGGTAAGGGGGAGCACGATGAGTCGGAGGATCTGGAATCGGCTCGCGCCGTCCAGTCGTGCGGCTTCGAGGACTTCATCGGGGAAGGATCCGAGGACGGAGGCGAGCATGTAGGTGCCGAAGGCGCTCTGTAGCACGGAGAGGATGATGATGACGCCGAGCAGGTTGTCGTAGAGGTTTGTCGCACGGGCGAGGACGAAGAGCGGGTAGACGAGAGCTTCCTGCGGGATCGTGAACGCGAGCATGAACACCGCGAGGATCCACACGCGGCCCTTGATGCGGCCGATGCCGATCGCGAAGGCGCTGAGCAGACTGATCGCCGCGGCGATGAGCGCGACGCTGCCGGAGAGGACGACACTGTTGAGCAGCTTCTGGTTGAAATTCACTCCGACCCAGAAGTCGACGATCGCGGAGAAGTCCAGTTCCGTCGGGACGGAGATGGGGCCGTTGGCGACGTACTCAGCGGAGGGCTTGAACGCGTTGATCAGAGCAAGCCAGAACGGGAAGATCATCAGCAGACCGGCGACGGCGATGACCAGGAGAACCACCCAGCCGCTGAGTCCGCGGCGGGAGCGAGATGTTCCTCCGCGCTTCCTGCGGGTCGGGGCGACCGGGACCGCGGCGGGGGTGGCGGTGTCGAAGCTGGTGACGCTCACTTGTCGAATCCTTCGTCGGTTCGGGTCTGATAGCGCAGCAGCGCGATGGCGATGATCGTCACGAGAATCGCGAGGACGGACGCCACGGCGGCTCCGTAACCGACCTGCGTGGTGGTGAAGAAGTTCGAGAACGAGAAGTACGCGGGCACGATGGTGCTCGTCCCGGGCCCTCCTCGGGTGAGGACGTAGATCGGCGCGAAGACCTTCAGCGCCGCGACCGAGGTGGTGATGATGACCACGGCGATCTCTGGGCGGAGCTGGTTGATGGTGATGCTCCAGAAGCGCCGGAACCAGCCGGCGCCGTCGAGCTCGGCCGCCTCGTAGAGGGCGGGGTCCACTCGTGACAGGCCGGCCATGAAGATGACGACGGTGTAGCCGATCTGCAGCCAGATGAGCACGTTCATGACGGCGAAGATCGAGACGTTCGAGTCGCCGAGCCAGTTCTGCTTCAAAGCTCCGAGACCGACGCTGTCCAGGACGGTGTTGATGATCCCGTACTGCGGCTGGTACAGCCATTTCCACAGCACGCCGGCAACGGCGATCGGGAGGATCTGCGGTAGGTAGAACGTGGCGCGGAGGATGCTGGCAACCCGGGCGCCAAATTTTGGCGCGATGTAGTCGAAGAGGACGGCGGCGATGAACACGCCGAACGCGGTGGGCACGATGGCCATCGCGATGATGAACGCGACGCTGTGCAGGAACGAGGCCCAGAAGGTCGGGTCCGCGACCAGGCGGGTGTAGTTGTCGATGCCGATGAACTGGGGCGTGCCGACGCCGTTCCATCTGGTGAAGCTGTAGAAGAGGTTCATCCCGAAGGGAATGAGGACCACTGCGAGGAACCCGATCGTGCCGGGCAGGAGGTAGATCCAGTAGCCGCGCGCGGACTCGGGCCGTCCCGCGGCGGAGGGCGTCGTCCGCGGACGGAGCCGGGTGATCACAGTCATGGGAGATCCCTTGATGGGTGCGGCGGCGCCGGTGCAGGGCGCCGCCGCACAGTTGGTCGGCGACCTAGTTGCCGGAGTTGGCCTTGCCCTGTTCGTAGGCGGTCTTGATGTTCTCGACGGCCTGGTCGGGGGTGATGTTGCCGAGCACGAGGTCGCTGTTCTGCGCCAGGAGAACGTCGTTCAGTCCGGCGACGGGCCAGTCGGGGTACCAGCCCAGGCCCCCCTCGGTGCCGGTGAGCAGCTCGTTGAAGCGGGGCGTGGTCAGCTGACCGATAGGAGTGGTGATCGCTGACTCCTCGGCGGCGACCGGGACTGCTCCCTCGTTGCCGAGCAGGTTCTGGATCTCAGGGCTCATCGTGATCTCGATGAAGTCGTAGGCGAGCTCCTTGTTGTCCGCCTTCTCCGGCACGACCCAGAGGTTGCCGCCGGACCCGGGCTGGAGGGTGTTGCCGGGGAAGAGGAACTGGTCGAACGTGAAGTCGGTGATCTGGTCAGCGAAGGTGCCGGCCCACCAGCTGCCGGAGACGAACATCGGGTACTGGCCGGCGACGAACGCGTTGCCGGAGTCCTGCGCGCTGATGCCGGTGGAGTCCTTCGCGATGAAGCCCTTGTCGGTCCAGTCCTGAACGGTCTCGGCCGCCTTCTCCCATGCGCTCCAGTCGACGTCGCCGTCGAAGCGCTGGTAGGCGTTCCAGGACTCCTCGTCCATGTTCTGCAGGGCGAGCTCGTAGAGCAGGTGCGTGCCCGGGTAGTCCTGGGACCCGAGTGCGAGAGGGGTGACGCCGTTGTCGACGAAGGTCTGCATCGCCTGCTCGAGCTCCGCGGTCGAGGTGGGGACCGACAGTCCGTACTTCGCGAACTCGTCCTCGTTGTACCAGACCGACACGTACTCGCCGTAGTTGGTGATCCCGTAGCGCTGACCGGAGCCCATCAGGCCGTTCTCGTACAGGCCGACGTCCTGAGCGGAGCTGTCCAGGTCCCAGTCCCGCTCGGTTGCGACGTCGGTGAGGTCGGTGAGCAGACCCGCCTGCGACACGACGCCGGCGGTGGCGTTCCCCTTGAGGTACTCGAGGACGTCAGGGGCGTCGTTGGAGTCGAGGAGCAGCTGACCGGACTGCTGCATCTGGTCGTAGGTCTTGAGCTCGTACTCGACGGTGACGTCGGGGTGCTGCTCCTTGAAGACCTCGACGGCGCGGTTCCAGCCCGCTGCGAGTGCGCTGTCGTCGTTCTCCCACCACCAGACCTTCAGCGTCTGCCCGTCCGCTTCGCCGCCCCCCGAGGAGCAGGCTGCGAGTCCGGTCGTGGCGAGGGTGGCTGCGAGGACGACGGTGGACGTCCGCCGCCACCGGTTTCGAGTGCTGGACACAGGTGACCTCCGTTGGTCGGGTTGCTGGTGGCCGCTCCGCTTGGCGACGGAGTTATGTCTAGACCAGAACTATTAGGAGTGTCAACGCCGTAACTGAACCGTGATCGGCGGCCGCAAATGGTGCACCACGCAACTAATAGGTGTGCGACGATGAGTCGGTGACGACGATGCCCGCCTGGACTGCACGAGCGGACGCCTCCCTCCCCGTAGCGATAGAGGTTCTCCGCAGGGGACCGATCTCCCGCGCCGAGATCGCCCGACGACTCCACCTCTCGCCCGGGTCCCTCAGCAGACTGAGCGCACCGCTGGTCGAGAACGGCCTTCTTCTCGAAGTCGGCGAGCACAACGACGGTCGTGTGGGGCGGCCCACTCGGCTCCTCGACGTGAATGCCGATGGGCAGCACTTCATCGGGATGAAGCTGCGAGCAAACGAACTCTCGTCTGCTGTCACGAATCTTCGAGGAGAGGTCAAGCATGTCGTCACCGCGCCCTTGGCCGCGCAGGACCCGGAGGCGGTCCTCGAGCAGATCGTCGAGATCGCTCGCCGCGAATGCGCCTCCCTTCCCATCAGCGGCATCGGTATCGGGCTCGGTGGCCTGGTGCGAGATCGGCAGCAGGTCGTCAGCGCACCGTTCCTCGGGTGGACGGACGTTCCGCTCGCGTCGATGGTCAGCGACGCGACCGGGATCCGCACCCTCATCGACAACGACGTCATCGCCTTCACCGAGTACGAGCATTGGTTCGGCGACGGACGCGACGACGATCGCTTCGCCGTGATCACTCTCGGCGCCGGTACAGGGTTCGGCCTGATCGCCAATGGCGCCATCGTCACGGATGACGATTACGGCATCGGTCTCGTCGGACATTGGCCACTCGATCCCACCGGCCCCCTGTGCCCGGCAGGGCATCGCGGATGCGCGGCAAGCATGCTGAACTCCGACGCGATAGCTCGTCAGGTGTCTGATGCCCTCGGGCGCTCAGTCACCTACGAAGAAGCGCTCGACCTCGCCCAGAACACGCACCCGGCAGCATCCCGCGTGATCGAGGACGCAGGCCGAGGACTCGGTCGGCTCCTCGCGGCGATCTGCAACCTCACCCTGCCGCAGAAGATCATCATCGCCGGTGAAGGTGTCCGCCTCGCGAGCGTCGCCTTCGACGCCATCACCGCCGGCATTACTCGCGACCGCGACTCCCGCACCACGACACCGCCCCTCGTCATCGCCAACGGAAACAACATCGAGTGGTGCCGCGGTGCGGCCGTGCTCGCCATCCAGGCGTTCGTCCAAGGTTGAGCGACAGTCGCCACCGGATCCTCACAACAACACGGACCGTCGTCAGAACGCCGCCACGTAGTGCTGCGAGTCACCGGTCTACCTCATATAGACACCCCGCGCGCGTGCTCGGCGTGCGCAGAGCATTCGCCGATACGGTCAGTGGCCTGGAGACGACGGCATGTTCCCGGTTTCGGAGTAGGTGACTCGTTCGGAGCCGCGGAGGATGCCTGCTGGCTCGTGTCGAATCCATCCCATCCGGTCCCAAAATCCCCGTGACCGGTTGTCGTCGTTCAGCGCCGTCAGTCTGTGCAGCGGGTATCGCCGTCGGATCGCCTGGAGGGTTTCGCGACCCACCCCGCGGCTGCGCTCTGGCACCGCAACCTCGAGCGCGAGGATGTCGAGTTGACCATGAGGCATCTCTCCCAGGACTCGATGCGACAGCGGGCCGGGGTAGAGAACGAATTTGCATCGGGCTACCTCGGTGTCGTCGCTCCGAGCCGACAGCCAATGATCTGACGCGCCGACCGCAAACTCGCGATCCCACCAAGGCTTCACGAATCGGTCGGACGATTCGAACACGTACCAGTAGGTGCGCTTCTTGTAAGGGAGAACTTCGACGAGCGTCAGTGCGGAGGGGTTCATGCTCAGACGGTAATGAGGTCACGTCGCGCGGTGAAGCCGGTCGTCGATGGGGCAGCGGTGTGCGCGCGTTCGTGATGTCCACTTTGTGGAGGTTTTCGTCGAGCCAAGGTCTGACTATCGGCGTAGCAGCTGCTGCTTCCGCTCCGGCGAGGCGGCGCTCTGATGCTCCCAGGCCGCGCCATGACGATCGTTACTGTGGAGGAGGCATCTGCGTCTCCGGTGCCGGCAGAGGAAGGGTGATCGATCGCGTGGCTTCTCGGGTGGATCTTGTCGATGATCTGACTGGCGCGTTGATCCCGCCTGGACGTGGTCGAACGGTGGATTTCTCCGTTGATGACGACGCTTACGAGATCGATCTGACTGCGGCGAACATCGGGTACCTGCACCTCGCCCTCGCCCGTTTCGTCGACGCTGCGCGGCCACTGTCGCCAGCACGAGTTGCACCTCGAGTGACAGCTGTTGCTGCGAGCGCGGGGCGCAAGAGCCCTGAGATGCTAGCGGCGATTCGGCACTGGGCGCGACGTCACGGATACGAGGTTCCGCGGTCTGGTCGTGTGCCCGCCGACGTGCAGGCTGCGTACGACGCGGCACACTAACCCGGCTCTGATCTCAGAGGTCAATCGAACCTCTGCCGGGTGTGGCGAGTGGGTGTCGCCCTCGCGCGACTTCGCGCTCGCAACCCGGTTGAGGGTCGGTCTACTGCATCTACGAATGCACTGCCGGCTCGGACGCGGCCGTGGTGTCTCCAGTACGAGGCGGCTCGCGTTGAAGCTCGGGTCTGCTTTCGATCTACGATCCGGTCGGGGTCCCGCTGTCCACCTGTGTGCAGGCCAGCGCCAGCGAGAGCTGGGCTGTGCACAGGTGGTCAGGGGGTGTCCGTAAATGACCCAGCCCGAGCCTTTCCGGAATCGCGGTCGGCCGAGGTTCCGTGCGGTCGATGCGGAGGCGCGACATCGGAAGTGACGGGGCGGCGGCTCCTGCGTCAGTGGGAACGAAGAAGCCCCCGCGAGCGAAGGCTCGAGCGGGGGCTTTCCGACGTCAGCGAGGGGGCGCTGCGTCGAGTTAACGCTACTGGGCGGGCCAGGCGGCGAGCGGTTCGTGAGGGGTAAGGGTGGGCATGCCGTCGTCGTCTTCGATGGTCGTTCCGGGCTCGGTGAAGCCGGCGGCGTGCGCGATCGCGGCGAGCACGAGACGGGTGTGCGTGTAGTCGAGTCCGGAGATGTCTTCGCGCAGATCGACGGGTGTGCCGTGACCGAGTGAGGTGGCGATGCGGGCGATGCGTTGTTCGCCGCCGCTGAGCGCGCCGATCTCGTAGCTGAGGCGGTCGAAGTCGACCGCGCTGGTCTTCCAGGCATTGTCGGTTCGGACCCACGGAGCGCCGTCATAGACGAGGCCCGAGCGGATCAGGAGCTCGACCGCAGCGGTGAGCGAGTTTGACCCCTCGGCCCACTCGCGGACCTGCGCGTGAAGCGCGTCGTTGTCGCCGGTCACGCGACCTGCTCCATCGACTCGGTGGAGACGCCGTCCGTCGATCCGGCGAGGTCGGTGTCGCCGGCCGAAGGCCGGCGAGTGCGCGTCACTCGGGCGCGGGTCTGTTCGGGTCGCGGGACACCTGCTGCGCGGAGTTCCTTCTCGGACCAGCCGCACGCGAGTGCGGTGGACCACGCCTTGGCGTGGCGGTTCTGCGCGTCAGAGAGAGCGGTCCGCGCGGTGTCGGTGTCGTTCGCGGCGCTCACGATCGACCGCACCGCTTCGACCCTTCTCTCGACGGTGGATTCGAGGAGGCGGCGAGCCGCCTCCGCTGCCTCATCAGGGTTCCGAGTCACGTCGTTCATACCCCGAGACTACCGAGAACGGCAGTCGAACGGGTACCGATTCGGGTCCTGTCGTATCAACCTGGCCGTGAACACACAGGGTTGATACGCGCAGGACTACGACGCAGAGCAAGCTGTCACTTTAGGTGTCCTAAGTTGCTTGCCGGCCTGGCGCTGTGCTTGGCCAGTGCGCATACTGGTCGTATGGTCCCCGCTGGTTGGCGGGTTCGCTGCGCTGGGCCGAAGGACGGGGATGTGATGACGGAATCGAGCCGGTTGTTCGGTCGGAAGCGTCGTCCGAACGTTCCGCCGGAGCAGCGTCGGGAGAAGAAATACGTCGTGCGGGTCTCCCCGGATGAGGATGCGATGTTGCGAGCTCGCGCCGAGGTTTTGAATGTGACGGTGCCGCGGTTGATGTTCGAGGCGGCGATCGATCCGCAGGTCCGGTCGGACGTGGAGTGGAAGTCAGTCGGTTCGGAGCTAATGCAGCTGCGAACGCTGATGGGACGGCTTTCGAGCAACATGAATCAGCTCGCTCGGTTCGCGAACACCGAGGGCCGTTTCCCTGAGGAAGCAGTGCAGGTGGCGGCGGAGTACCGGGCGTTGGTGCCGCGGGTGAACGAGACGCTGCGACGACTGGCCGGCCAGTGATCCCCAACGTCACGTACGGCGGGGACATGGGCGGTCTCGTGCGCTACCTCGCAGGGGAGGGGCGCGCGAACGAGCACACCGAACAGCACTTGATCGCGGGGGACCCGGCGATCATGGCGATGCACGGTGAGAGCGTCCTCGACCAGGCCGAGGCCGCCGCGATCGCGGCAGAGTTGAACGAGTACAAGAACTTCTTCGGCGTCGAGGTGACCCGCCAGGAGAAGGTGTTCGACAAGGACTCCGGCGAGCAGATCGGCAGCAAGCGCGTCGCCGCCGATGTCTGGCACTGCTCCCTCTCGCTGCGTGCGGAGGAGGGGCAGCTCACCGATGAGCAGTGGGGACGGATCGCGACCGATTTTGTGGACCGGATGGGGTTCGCCGGTGAGTCCTCCGGGAAGGCAGACTGCCGATGGATCGCCGTGCGGCACGGGCTGTCGAAGAACGGCAACGACCACATCCACATCGCTGTCTCCGCGGTACGCGCCGACGGGACGAAGGCGCACGTCGCGTACGACAAGGCGCTCTCGCAGAGAGTCAGCCGGCAGCTGGAGAAGGAGTACGGGCTCGAGCCGTTGCACGCGCCCGAGCGTGAGCTGGGGGAGCGCGGCATGCAGCCGGGCGCGCGCGAGTCCGCGCAGCGCCGCGGCGCCGTCGAGGTCGACGCTCACCGGCTCGAGCGCGCGGTCCGCTCGTCGGCATCAGCCTCAGCGGACGAGGCGGAGTTCGTGCGCCGGATGCGCCAGGCCGGCGTGCTCATCCGCCCGCGCTACGCGGCAGGCCGCGACGACGTCGTCGCCGGCTACTCAGTCGCCTTGCGCCCCGAGAAGGGCACGCCCGTGGTGTGGCACGGCGGCGGGAAGCTCGCCCGCGACCTCACTCTCCCGGAGCTGCGGAAGGGCTGGCCGGACTCACCAAAGTCCGCGCAGACAGCGGTCGATGAGTGGCGCGCGACGGCGAAGAACCCGTGGCGCTACCAGCCCGTCGCGCCCGGCCGTGAAGCGACGGAACTCTCCAGCGACCTCTACTCCTCCTACGCGGAGGACATGGGGCGGCTGCACGACTACCTGAGTCGAGTGAACCCCTCCGATCGCGCGACCTGGGCGCACGCAGCCCGCGAAGCCTCCGGCGCCTACGCCGCGTGGTCACGGCGCCTCGAGTCGACACCCGGGCCGCTGGCCGAAGCGTCACGGACCCTCGCCCGCTCCGCGCACCTGCGCGCGCACGAGTCGACGCCGCGGCCGACGGGGATGCCGTCCATGGCCGGCACGACGATGCTGATCCTCGCTACCGCCGGGAAGCGGAACAAGGCCGCCGAGGAAGCCATGCTGCTGCGCCAGATCGTGCGCACCACGCGAGCGATCATGGACGCCCACAAAGCCGCCGGCGACGCCCGCCGCACCCGCGAGCTCGCCGGGACGATCCGCAACCAGCTGAAGACGGTCCACGAGGGCTACAACGCCCAGATCCAGAAGAACGCCTGGGACGCCCTACCCGAGGACACCCGCCGCGCGCGCGAGACGGTGCAGGCGAGCTTCGCGACCGGCACCCCCGTCCCGACGAAGCTCACCAAGACGGAGCCGAACGTCACCACAACCGCTGCACCGCAGCGCGGCACCGAGCCGCGCGAGCGCGACGGACACGACCGCTAGACCGACACCAGCGAAGGGGAGGCATCACTATGGCTGACGACGACGGAGGCGTGGAAGAGTCCATCAACTCATCCGCGCGGATCGCGCTCACCATCGCGATCCAGCTCGGCGAAAAGCTGGCCCGCGCGTACCAAGAAGCGATGCGCGAAGCGCAACAGCGCAGCGCCATCGAGGCCCGCGAGCTCGCAGCCCGCTACGAGGGCGAACGGGCAGCTGCGCGACAGGCAGTATCGGTCGTCAACGATCCCCAGTGGTGGGATCAGGCGAGCGTGCGCGACGTCGCCCGCGTTGCGGAGACGGCGGCGGCGTGGAAGGACGCGGACCCGCAGATCGCGTCCGCCAATGCGTTGATCGCAGCGGAAGCGAAAGAGCGCTACGGCGTCGACGTCGCCACGCTGCAGGGCATCGCACGCGACACCCCGACCGAGCTGGACCTCGCGAAGCAGTGGGCCTCCACTGCCGCGCCCGATGGATATTACCGACACGACGATGACCGGCTCACGATGCCCGTCGGCGACATCCGCGAGCCCAACCCTTCGGCGGAGCGTGCGCTCATCGCGGACTACCGCGCGGCGGTCGCCGGCGACGTCCCCGCACTCGAGCTGAGTGTCGCCGAGGAGTGGAAGCGCGCCAACGATCCGATCGGCTACCAGGACTACCGCGTCGAGACAGCCGTCGCCTTCGATGACAATGGCCGCGCGCAGACGGCGGATCCGGCGGTGGCAGAATCCGCGCGCGCGGCTCTCGTGCAGGAATGGCGCACCGACCAGGCCGGCGGCCCCACCGTCTTCGCGGCGGACACTGAGCGGGCACAATCCCGGCGCGACGTCACCGAGGCCCAGGTGATGATCGCGGAAGCCGACCGCCTCGACCGCGCCAACGACGCCTCAACCCAGATCACATCGTCCGAGGTCCCCGTCGACTCCGCACGACGTGCCGACGAGCTCGAGCAGCAGGCCGCCCAGTACGACCGTGATGCAGAGGCCGGCGGCACGCCCACGCAGAGCTCCGAGGAGCTGCGCAGCCTCGCTGAGGACGCCAGGGCTCAGGTCGCCCTCTACCGCGACGACAACAGTGCGCCGCACGACCCGGACGACGTTCCGGCGCCGACTGATGAGGGGCGCGCAGTCGCGGCTCGATCCGAAGGGGAACTTGCGTACGACAGCGCCGAACGCCGCGCGCACACGGCAGCGACGATGCAGGCTCAGAACGTCCCGGTGGAGCAGGTGAACGCCCGCATGACCGTCGACGCATCCTTCGCCACTCCCGCCCGCGGCGCGGAGCCCACGAAGCGCACACGCGTTCCTTCAACCCGCGGCAGCCGTGGCCAGGGGGCTCAGATCGAACGATCCAAGCCGGGCCGCTGACACAGTGAGGTCGGGCTTCTGACATCACCCGATTTCTGAGGAACTACATAGGTATCTAGCTATCTAGATCGATGCGGCGACGTTGGTGAGGGGTTCGTCCCGTCAGCTGCTCCCGTCCGGCTAGTCGAGCGCCACAGTGATCTCCTCGGGCCGTTGGTAGCGCCGCCTGCTCTGTCGAGACGAGTGGGTCGTCGGTGTAGCTGGAGACGGCCATGGGGGAGCCGGTCGGCTGAGGGTTGAGCGGACGGTGTGCTCGTCGTGGCCGCCGCAGATGAGGATCCCGACCCTAGGTCGATGGAGATCGCGTCGCATTCGGCCCCGTCGACGACTCCGACGCAGAAACTGCGGGGGAGTCCAACAGCTTGTTGGACGCCATCCTCACAGCCGCGGCCGGCGTCTCGTCGCGGATCCGGGACAATTGCGGGATGACTGGACGCGACATCGAGCTGCCGACCGGCTACGAGCCGTTCTTGCGCTCGCTGACGTCGCGCGTTCAGGACGCGCAGCTGCGCGCTCAGCGCACCGTGAACGCGCAGCTCATCAGCCTGTACTGGGAGCTCGGCCGCGCGATCCTCGACCAGCAGGCCAAGGAGCCGTGGGGCACGAGAGTCCTTGACCGGCTCGCGGAAGATCTGCGCCAAGAGTTCCCGGCGATGACCGGGCTGTCCCGCAGCAACCTCTTCTACATGCGCGCCTTCGCCGCCGCCTGGCCTCACCGGGAGAAAGTCCCACAGGCTGTGGGACATTTGCCCTGGGGCCACGTCCGCCTCCTCCTCGACAAGCTCTCCACCCCCGATGTGCGCGCTGCGTACGCAGCCGCCGCGGTGGAGAACTCATGGACGCGGTCGATGCTGCTCAACCACGTGAAGAACCAGACCCTGGAGCGGGCCGGTCGGGCGCCGTCGAACTACGTCGATCGGCTCGCGCCCGCAGACTCCGCCCTCGCGCGGGAGATCGCGAAGGACCCCTACGTCTTCGACTTCCTTAACCTCACTGAAGATGCCGCCGAGCGCGACTTGGAGAGCGCCCTCCTCGACCGTATCGCCGAGACCCTCCAGGAGCTCGGCACCGGATTCGCCTTCGCGGGCCGCCAGGTTCACTTCGACGTGAGCGGCCGAGACTTCTACCTCGACCTACTCTTCTTCCACACCGAGCAGCTGCGCTACGTCGTCGTCGAGCTGAAAAAGGGCGACTTCGAGCCCGCGTTCACTGGCCAGCTCGGGTTCTACATCGCGCTCGTCGACGAACGGCTCAGACGACCGAGCCACGCCCCGACCATCGGCATCCTCATCTGCGGCGACAAGGACGAACACATCGTCCGCTACGCCCTCAGCCAAGCAGCGTCACCGATTGCTGTCGCGACCTACACCTACGACGCACTGCCCGACGCCGAGCGCCTCGCGCTGCCCGACGAGCAGCGCATCATTGCCGCCATCGACGTCAGCGAGGCCAGCAATGGATAGTCCCACAGCCTGTGGGACTATTGAGGAAAGCGCGGGTTTGCAACCGTTTTGAATGTGTCGCGGGTGAAACGCCGGTTGTGCTCCTACATGACGTGGCAGCCAACGAACGGTCGCGCGCTCAGCCCTTCGTCGTCGCGCTGACCGCCACCACGATCGAGGCCGCGTAGAAGCCTGCGGCGCGCTCCCGTAGCGGTCGCCTCGGGCCGCCGCTCGTCGCCGTTCTGGAGGAAGCCGTGGAACCCACGCGGCTGGAAGGCCATGCCCGACCCGTACCCGAACCACGCCTCGCGTACGTCCGATCATCAACGTGTTCCAGTCCCAGTCCTGGTCCCAGGGAGTCGGCGTACATCTGCGCCTCGAGGACTGGAGTACGCCGGCGGCTTCACCAGGCATCCGAACGAGACCTCTCGTCCACGGCCGAAGGCGCGGCCACCTCTACTGTCGGAGGTCGTCAGTACGCTCTAGCCATGGATCGGATTGTCAGCGCCAGAGGGCGACGTCTCCACGGCAGGTTCCTCATACCGGCGGCGCCACGCATGCTCGGTTGTCCCGACGATCTGGGTGTCTGATGGCCGCTACTGCAACCTCGTGGCTTAACGATCTCAGCTCTCTATTCACCCCAACTGCGACGCAGTTTGATGGAGCGAAGGGACATAAGGCCTCTATCGAAGCGCGTCTTGACTATGTGCTAGGGGTGCATCGGATGTTTGAGATTGGCTCGCTTCGGCATGGCACAGGTGTGTGGCTCCACAGCGATGCCGATTACTTGGTTTCACTTAAGGGAATTCAGCCCATCTCTCCGCTGACGATGCTCAACAAAGTCAGGGATGCGCTAAAAGCGCGGTTCGCTTCAACCACTATCAATATCCGTCAGCCTGCAGTGGTCTGTCACTTCTCGGACGGTATTGTCGAAGTCGTTCCTGGGTATATAAGCTCAGGTGGTGGCTATATGATCGCCGACCCACAGGGTGGCTGGATGAAAAGCTTCCCCGAAGAGCACAACAAGTACGTTAACGAGATCAATGGTAAGCATAGCGGCGGTGGTGCGAAGAAGCTGGCCCGGCACCTAAAAATCTGGAAGTACAAGCGGAACGTACCAGTATCATCCTGTTATCTAGAGATGCGAGCGGCCAAATTTCTTAGTGCGGAAACAGCCTATGTACCCATTATAGATCTCCATTACTCACTTAAGCATCTTGGCACCATCAAGCTTGCGTCAATGAATGACCCGACCGGCCTCGGTTCTCGATTTGGCTCGTGTTCGTCGGAGTCCACGCAGGCAGATGCACTGTCCAAGCTTGCAACGGCTGTCTCGCGCTCTGAGCGCGCCATGTCCTACTACCTGGCTGACAATAATGAGAAAGCGATAGAGCAGCTAAAGTTGCTTTTTAACCGGTGACACTTTAATGACGATTCAAGCCTCTTACACGCCCCCGCCGAGTTCAGGAATCGCGACCCGACAGAACGACGATGAGGCGCTGAGGCTGCTTCTCGCTCAGCGGCGTCTTTATACGCGAGCGAAGCGATGGCAAGGAGCGCGCTGGACTGGCCTACTGATTCTTGGTGTCGCGGCTCCATTCATTTCGCTGCTGATCCCAGGATCGGCGGTTGCAGTAGGAGCAACTACTGGAATATGGCTTTTTGTGGGCCGCACGTTCCTAACGGCGGCCGAAGTTCGGACGATGACCAAAGCGGCCGCGATCCAGGAAGAGCTTGATTTGTATATATTCCAAATGCCGGAGACAATCGAGCGTACTTCGCGACCGAATATTGAAGAAATTGAGTTGCTCGTTCGTGACAAGCAAAGTCTGCGAAGCGTCGCGACGCGTGAGCGGCTCATCGATTGGTACGACGTTGATCCGACGCATCCCGGGGCCGAGACGATCGCGATTGCGCAACGCGCCAACGCCTCCTACACCGATCGGCTCATTCGCACTGCGGTTACCGTCTGGGCGATCGTTACCATGCTGTGGCTCGCGATCCTGCTCACATGGAGCGCGCTCAGCGGTCTCACGTTCGGCTTAATCTTGCTTGGTGTGCTCTTTCCCGTGCTACCTGCCGTTTTAGATGTGGCCGATTATCTTCGCAGCACGTGGCGAGCCGCTCAAGACCGAGCCGACCTCGCCCGCACGATCGAGTCTCGCCTCGAGGAGGACAATCCGATCATCGGTCAGGAGCTAATTTCTTGGCAGACGCAACTCTACGACCTGAGGCGCACAACTCCACAAGTACCGAATTGGCTGTATAAAATTACGCGCAAGCGTAACGAGGCCGTTATGCATGCTGCCTCCAATCGACTCCGGAGAAAAAATCGATGACGTTGACGACAGCGCAAGCAATCACAAAATTTCTCGAAGACCTTACCGCAACCGAATACCAAAAGACCAAGCACATCCCGGCACGCAAAGCGTCGGTCGACAAGAACCTCGAGGAGGCCTTCCCCTCAAGCTCCGATATGCCCTTTTGGGGGGGAATCCTCATGGGGTCGGCTTCAAAGGGAACAATCATCAGGCCGATCGATGATATTGATGTCCTCGCAGTTTTTTCTAACGACAAGGGGGTTTGGCTGAGCAAATACTCTTACGACTCGCAATCATTTATCTATCGTGTGCGTGAAGCGTATGCCGGAACCCTAATTCAGCAGGTCGGTACAAGAGGCCAAGCAGTTCGTGTCTTCTTCCAAACGGGCGGGCACGTCGACGTAGCGCCGGTATTCCACCAGGGAAACAACGTCTATTGGCTACCGGACGGTTCGGGGGGCTGGATTTCGACCGCTCCTACCGTGGCCAACCAGTGGTTCACTAACAAAAACAGAGACCTCGGTCATAACCTCGCGCCGATCGTTCGTCTACTCAAGGCCTGGAACCGAGCGCACTCAAAGCGCTTTCGTTCCTTTCATCTCGAAACAGTGGCGGGATCAATGTTCGGAACGCTCGGTAGCAACTACCGTGATGCTCTTCAAAAGTTTTTTGAATGGGCACCTGGTCTGCTCGATGTCAATGACCCTGGCGGGCAAGGCGGCTTGCTTAGCATGTACCTCACCCGCACATCGAGGCAGGAGCTCATCGGCGCACTCAGCGCAGCTGCGGAACGAGCCCGTAAAGCTAACGAGGCGGAGTCCCGTGGCGACCATGCTGAGGCGAAGCGGCTTTGGCGAATCGTTCTAGGGACAAGCTTCCCGAGCTAGTCGTTTAATGCTCGACATCACACGTGCCCAATATACAAAGCTATGTCTGTGTCGTTTTTGCTTGATAAGCGGAAGCTTCATGGCGTGACGGAGGGTTGCTGATGCACGTCGTCCGGGATGATGTTGATGTCTGTCGTGTTGCATTCGGGTCTATAAGAGATCCGCTCCAATTGATAGCAGTTTAGCGATAATTGGTAAGCGCGGGCATGTTGGAACTGACGACAAAGCAAATAAGGCGCCGCGACGAAAAGGGTGACAGCGCATCGCCGCGAAGACGTATTAGGTTATCGTCATCGCCAGTGGATCCTACGGCCCTGCCATAAGATCCGAAGCGCTACAAGCGCAAGGACTAGTCCATAGTCCTGAAGCCAGTCGGTCGAATCAGTTCAAGCGACGGTTCCGGGAATTTTTGGTCCTCCCAGGGCTCCCCGACTTCCGGAAGCAGGCGAACGATCATGTGTTGTATGCCGGCTTCCTCTGCGAATTCGTCGGTCAGCTGACCAATCGCGTTCCTGATTTCCACGTCTACGGTTGCAATCGGACCAGACCTTGTTTTTATCCGCACAGAACGTATTTCGGCAAGTTCCGCAACCCCAAGGTGCTCGTAAAGAAAACCGCGAAGTGCCGGATTCACAAAATCTGATTGGATCGCATGGGTAATCATTTCCCAGAATGCATTCCTGTCCACGTCGAGCACGGAGTCGACTCCGTCTGCCGCTGCTCGGTCGTGACTACTAAAGAATTCGATTGGGGTGGCAAGGAGAACCATCACTGATGGAAAGAGAGGAGTGAGCGCACGCAGCTTCGTGTCATCTGCAGAATCAAGAGTGAATCCGGACTGAGTGATGGGCAGAACCTCTACAAGGCGGTTTATCCATGAGTCCAGGAGTCGATCCGCCAGAAATGCGAGTTGCTTCACTGAAACGCTGTTTTGAAATAGCTTTCTGAATAGTTGGCACACTGCTGCCGCTTCCAGCAATTTGGGGTCTTGAAGCCTCACTTGCCCATTCTCAGAAATACAGAATTCCTCAGCCGCCAATTCGGCTTCAATTGATTCCGGATCGTTACCGCTGGGGACGACGACAGGAACTCCGTACAGAAGGTCGTTGAGCAAGGTAAGCCAAGCAGAATGTCGAGATTCGGCGGCGACTTGTGCATCGGCAGCGGTGGCTAGTTGACCGCTGATTGATGCTTCAAGTGCGGGACGCAATTGCTCGATAACCTCGGCCGAGAGAAGCTCCCCTCGCCCCCCGATGACCGAGTACTCGTCAACGCCCCAACGAGCAATCCATCGCCAGGCTCCATCGTAAAATGCTGCTTCGACTCGTGAGGGCTTTCGGTGATAGTGGGTCATGACTGCCATTTCGGCACCATCGCTGCTTACAAGCTCCCCGCTATCTCTAGCACGATTCTCTAACGTCAACCCGTCGATTATAAGAACGGCGTGATCACGTGTACGGAGTGCATGGTAGCTCCCGCTTACGTTGCCATTTACTCCATTGAGTGCTATTAGAACTCCGAGCGCAGACGGATCTTCGGAGCGCGCCAACAGAAGCTTCCCAAGGAATCGTTGCCAGTTCGGACTAGAAACAGCATCAGCGTATGCCTTTGCTTCGCAGATCACCTGAGTGACTTGAGTGCCACCGAGTACTGGTGAAACGCGTCGAGCGACAACGTCTAGTTCGTTGCCGCCCTCCCGGATCTCGTTGCGTCGTATGTCCTGATAACCATCGGCCGTCAGCGTCACGTGCACGAGGGCCTCAAGCTGAGCGCCTTTGTCGTCGGCGGTGGTACCCAGTACTAGCATGGGTCGATTCTGTCATCTATTCGTAGTTATTGCGTGCCGACTTACTTGATGTGCTGGGCTGGATGGGCGGGCTCGCTCCCGCCGCAAGATAGTTCAAGCACGTCTGAGGTGGCGCGGGCGAGCGGCCGCTGTGTGCGCGGCGGGCGGTCGCTTCGTTATCCGATAATCGACGTTATGTCAGTTTACTCGCACGGACTCCGCTCGACGGGCTCCGAGGTGTGGTTGCACACGAACCTCGGAACCCGCCGGCTAGGCGCCGGGTGCGAGGCCGAGCTGCGTGAGGATGCCGAGCTCGTCGCTGCTTCCCCAGCGCTCGGCGAGCTTGCCGTCGACGAAGGTGCTGATCTGCATGCCGCGGATCTTCACGGACTTGCCCGTCGGCGCGTGGCCCTGGAACACACCGGTCTGCGTGCCGGTCAGTGTGTAGGCGAACGCGACGCTGTCGTCGTCCGCGACGAGCTTCTCGACCTCGAGTGCCATGTCGGGGAACGCAGTCCGCAGGTCGCCGAAGAACGCGGCGTATCCCTCCGGGCCGGGTGCCTGGCCGGGCGCCGGGTCGTGATCGACCGAGTCGGGCGCGACGAGTGCGTCGAACGCGGCGAAGTCGCCGGCGTTGACCGCCTCGCCGAAGGCCTGCTGGGAGGCGATGTTCTGCTCGCGAGTCATGTGCTGTCACCTGTTCTGCACCGGTCCGGTGCCTCGAGGAGTGGTGCGGGTCGTCAGCGACGGTACGCAAGCCCGTCGAGGGCGGTACAGGGCTTGCGCGCCCCCCCCGGGCGCTTCCCAATGCCGCTTCTCATAATCGCGATTATGTCAGTTTAGCGGGACGACTGCCGCCCTGAGGTTGACCCCGGGGCCGTTCGTCGGCTGGACGAGCGGCCTCAGAGGCACACGCGGTCTCCTGTCGAGTGAAGGCTGCGGGGTCGCTTGTCCCGGCGAATGACGCCTGCCTATCGCGATCCGGCCCCCGCACCCCCCCAATGAGGCCTGCAGCGCTGCGGTGATCGCACCGTCCCTCTGACGCAGGCTCTCGGAATGTCACGGAAACGAAACAGCCCGCACACGTAGGTGAAACGGCCTGCGGCGATGATGAGCGCATGGCGACTGTGACGGCGCGTTCTGCTGACGAGTGGGAGGCTGCCGTTTCGCGCAGCTTCGTGCCGCTGCAGGTCTCCCGGGTGTCGGAGGCGTTCGACGCGGCGATCACGCATCGGCCGCTTGCGCCGGGCACCTTTCTCAGTCGAGTGCGCTGCGATTCCTCCGAACTCGAGCGCAGCGCGGCCCAGGCCGCGCATGAATCCGTCCCGTCCGTGCTGTTCGTCTCGCACGTCTCCGGTACGGCGAGGGTCGCGCAGTCCGACAGGACGTCGTTGCAACGCAAGGGCCAGTCGGTGATGTATGTCACTCACCGTCCGTACCAGCTGAGCTTCCCCTCCCGCATCGATGAAGTCGTGCTTCAGATCCCGATCGTGGAGCTCGGCCTTCGTCATACCGTTGTCGAACAGTTGGCCGCGAGGACATTCGACGCCACGGCACCCTTCCGTCTCGTGCAGGGGTTCCTCACCGAACTGGCGGCCAGCGATGCGTCGCCCGCGGACCAGCAGCTCGCCCGAATGGCGGGCGAACTGCTGTCGCTCGCACTCGGGTCGATGACCGATCACACCGCGCCGGTCTCGGCCGACACTGCACTGGTCGCGATCAGGCGGTTCATCCGCGAGAACGCGGGTGACCGCTCGCTCGACCCCTCATCGCTCGCTGCAGCGTTCCACGTCTCACGGCGACAGCTCTATAACGTCTTTCGGTCGACCGGTGAGACTCCAGCGGAGGCGATCCGCAGCGCTCGAGTCGAGCGAGCCGCTGTCCTTCTCCGCCGCGAGCCCGACCGACCCATCGCTCAGATCGCCTACGAGTCGGGATTCGAGGACCAGTCGACCTTCGCTCGCGCCTTCGCTGCCGTTCATGGAGTGAGCGCCGCTGGCTGGCGCCGGGGCGGGCTCGCCGCCTAGCCTCACCCTCTCTCGGCATCGTGCACGCGATGCCGATCGACGTGCACGCATCGCCTCCTCGGTGACCGTCCTTGCTCCATAGCCTTTCCCCACCTGCAAGCCACTCGGTCTTGCTGCTCAAGCAAGGGCAGAGCCGTGATCCTGGTAGTCACCGCTATGCGACTACGGACCTCGGCGGGGGCAACGGTGGCTAGAGTCCGACTATGGCGCGCGATCACGTTCTGGTTCTGCCCGGTGGCGGCTACATCACGCACACCGAGCACGAGGCGGAACCTGTTGCGGAGTGGCTGAGAGGACTCGGCGTCGAAGCCAGCGTGTACCGACACCCACTGGGTACGGTCCACCCGGCACCTCTCGACGCCGTGCGTTCGGAGATCGCCCGCATGCGTCGAGCCGGGGCGGCGAGAGTCGGCGTCCTCGGCTTCTCCGCAGGGGGGCACGCCGCGGGCCTCGCCGCTCTTGCGCCAGGAGCCGGGGCAGCGGATCTCGCGGTCCTCTGCTACCCCGTTGTCTCGATGGTCCTACCCGGTCACGACGGCTCCCGCGTCGCCCTCCTGGGAGAAAGCGCCACGGATCAGGAGCGGGAGGCCGTCTCGCTGGAACGGCTCGTGACGCCCCGAACACCTCCGATGTTCCTCTGGCACACCGCCGACGACGCGACCGTTCCGGTTGCGCCGGTCTACCGCCTAGCGGAGGCGCTCAGTGCAGCAGCTGTCACTCACTCGGTGCATGTCTACCCCTCAGGAATCCACGGTCTAGGCCTCGCGCAGGGGTCTGGACTGCCCGAGAGCTGGACCACCGAGTGCGCGGCTTGGTTGCGCAGTCTGGGCTGGGGTACCACTTTCTAGGACAGCGGGCGTAGGCGTCCGCACATGCCGAATCTCGGCTCGGCCGCATCGAGTGAAGCTGTCTGCACCTGGGCCAGCGCAAGGTGGGTGAGATCCTGCGAACGCAGGGCACTCAACGCGACCTGCGTTCGGTTCAGCTGCGCCTGCGGACCCTCGGCAACGATGCGATCCCAGCCATCGACCCTCGGTGTGACCAAGCGAGCGGCATCAGCATAGAACTGCTCGAGGACGTGCACTTCTCCAGCGAGCGCGGCGGTTCGGAGAGTGAGGAATCCCGTCACTGCTCGATCCCGGCGCCGCGCCGCGTCTGCCGCTCGCTCGATCTCTGAGGGGCGGTCGGGGAGCGCGGCGATCTCGCGATAGCGAGTCGGGTCGGCGAGGTCCTCCGGTGGGAAGGTCATCACGGCGTCTCCGGCTTCGGGTAGGCCTGCGTTGCTCATCAGGACGATCACACGAAGGTCATCGTCGTTGACGGCGCGATGGATGACGCCCGGGGTGAACCAGGTGATCGTCCCCGCGGTCAGCTCGATCTCCTCGTAACCGTTCATGCTCAAGGTCTGCAGCCGACCGGCGCCGCCGATCACGAGGTAGCACTCGGTGGACGCGAGATGCACGTGCGGACTCCCGCCGCGCAAACCGTCCGGACCGATATCGGTGTACACGTCGAGGAACGACACCGAGGTTCCACCAGGAAACGTGCTCATCACGTGATCCTGACGCGGACGCGGTCGGCCAGCGCGTGAGCCCCTTCGGCACCGCTGTCGGAGATCCCGATTCCGTAGCGGAAGCGGATCGTCGAGTCGGCTGCGAAATCGAGCTCTTCTGAGAAGAACGGGGCCGGGTTCAGGCACGCGAAGTCCTCACTGCGACCGAACCACTGCGGCGGATGCCGAGGATTCTCGTGATGATCGACGATGAGCACTGTCGATGATGCGCCGCTTTCGTCGTGCTGCCCGCTGAAGCCCAGCCACTCGTGGTGCCCGCCGCGCAGCTCGTCGCCTCCAGTGGATGTCGCCGACACAAGCCGGCCTCCCGTGAAGGAGCGCGGGCCTCGCCAGAACAGCCCGCCGTAGCCGGCGTTCTCCCGGCCCTTCGTCGTCGGTGATCCGATACTGATCGCCTCGCCGGAGACGTTGGTCATCGCGGTCGAGAACTGCAGCATCCAGGCATCGTCGTCGAGCAGGACGGCCCTGATGCTCCGGTGCTCCGAGACGAGCATTCGACCGTCCTGGGCGATCCACTCCAGCTCGTGTGCGAAGAGCGCCTCCTCGCCGGCGGTGATGTCGCTGATCGTGCGGTGCTTCTGCTCGCCGTTGTTCGGGAGCTGAACGTAGAACCGCCCATGGACGTAGGTCGGACCGCCCCAGAAGTTCTCCTCCCCCAGGTGTGGGAGGGACCAGGCGATCCCCTTGTGCCAGACGTGGTCGTGCGGGCGGAACAGGCTCACCACCTGATCGCCCCGGGTGCGCAACGGGTGAAGGTAGGGCTTGGGCGACTCGAGCGTCGGCGTGTCCGGGCGGTAGACGTAGCGGAGCAGCGCGACGGCTCCGTCGAAGACGGTCAGATGGGAGTCGATCACGTGCTCGAGGCGGAGCTGATTCATGGGGTCCGATCCTTCAGAGGCGGCCACGGCACCACTCCCCCGTCCATGCTGCGAGTGAAGGGGTCTTCGCCCGTCAGGCTGCCGGCCGCAATGGGGACGCCGCGGAATGCCGAAGCGTAGGTCGCTGCTGCGAACTCCAGGGTGCGGCGGGCCTCGGTCAGGGAGACACCCGGTTCTGTCCCTGCAGTGAAGGCGTCGAAGATCGCCTCGAACTGGAGACGGTGACTGCTGATCGCGTCTGACGGGGACTCGTTCCACGACACGGCGAGCTCTTCCTGGCCGGGCGCGGGGGTGAAGCGCCAGTCCGCGTCGCGGTAGCCGTACAGGTGCTCGACCTCGACGCTCGCATGCTCGAAGTCGAAGCGCAGCGTCGTGGTCTCCCGCGGCGACACCACCGAGTTCACGATCGTCGCGAGAGCGCCGTTCTCGAAGCGGGCGAGGGCGATCGACACGTCCTCGGTGTCGGTAGGACGCGTCTGCCGGGCTGCGAATGCGCTCACCTCCGTCCACGGCCCGAGAATGGAGAGGAGCAGGTCGAACTGGTGAATCCCGTGTCCCATGGTCGGCCCGCCTCCTTCGACCTCCCATCGCCCGCGCCACGGGACGGCGAAGTAGTCGTCGCCGCGGTACCAGAGGGTGTTGCAGGTGGCGACGAGCGGGCGTCCCAGTACGCCCTCGGCAAGCATCCTGCGCAGGCGCAGCACCGCGGCACCGAAGCGGTGCTGGAAGACGGTGAGGACGGGGACGCCGTGCTCCTCTTGTGCTCGCGTGAGCTCGTCCATCTCCTGCAGGGACAAGGCGGTCGGCTTCTCGACGAGGACGGCGGTCCCGGAGCGGACCACCTGGAGCGCGAGAGGGGCGTGCGTCTGCGGTGGCGTGCAGATGTGCACGAGGTCGGGTTGCTCGGCCGCCAGCATGGCATCCGTCCGCGCGTGCACCGTCCCGCCGTGCACGGCGGCGAAGGCCTCCGCGCGAGGCTGGTCGAGGTCCACTACGGCTGCGAGGGTCGCGAGCTCCGGCAGTTCTGCCAAGGCTTGCGCGTGCGCTGCGGCGATCCCGCCGGTGCCGATGATGGCCACGCGGTACGGGGGGCGGTTCGATGTCATCGGTCGGCTTCCATCTGCGTCATCGAGCGGGGGGTGAGGTGTGTCAGGACCTCGAGAGGACCCCGTCGTGCTGGCGCCAGAGGCCGAGCGGGTTGTCGTCGGCGAGCTCCGGCGGAAGGAGCGCGGCCGGGAAGCTCTGGTAGCTGACCGGGCGAAGGAAGCGGTCCATCGCGAGAGTCCCGACCGATGTCGTCCGCGCGTTCGAGGTGGCGGGGAAGGGGCCGCCGTGAACCATCGCGTGTCCGACCTCGACGCCCGTGGGCCAGCCGTTGAAGAGGATGCGGCCGGCGCGCTGCTCGGCGGTTGCAACCAGCTCACGGACCCCGTCGTCGGTCCCGTCGCTGTGCACGGTGACGGTCAGCTGGCCTTCCATGCTCTCCAGAAGGTCGGTCATCGCCGAGGCGTCGGCGACTCGGATGACGAGGCCTGCCGGCCCGAAGACCTCCTCCTGCAGGACCGGGTCGGCGCGGAACGTGGCCGCATTGACTTCGTAGACCTGTGGAAGGCCTGCCACAGCGATCGACGCGTCGTTGGTCCCGGTGGCGATCGTGGTCACGCTGTCGTGGCCGGCGAAGGCAGCTGCTCCGTCGGCGAACGCGTCGGCGATGCCTGCGGTCAGCATCGGGGCGGCGGAGGCGGCCGCGACCGCCTCACTAGCGCCGGCGAGGAAGGCGTCCGCCCCTGGTCCGTCGGCGAGGAACAGCAGTCCGGGATTGGTGCAGAACTGGCCGGCACCCAGGGTCAGCGAGCCCGCCCACGCCTCGCCGAGCACGCGCGCCGCGTCGTCGAGGGCGGAGGGCAGCACGAAGACCGGATTGATGCTGCTCATCTCGGCGTAGACCGGAATGGGGACGGGTCGGCGGGCTGCTGCGTCGACGAGGGCGAGGCCACCGCGGCGGGAGCCGGTGAACCCGACGGCGGTGATCGCCGGATGCTGGACGAGGCGAGTGCCGATCTCGTTGCCGCGGCCGAAGACGAGGGCGAAGACTCCGGGGTGCAGCCCGTTCGCGGCGACGGCGGCGACGATCGCGCGACCGACGAGCTCGGCGGTGCCGGGGTGGGCGCCGTGCGCTTTGACGATGACCGGGCAGCCGGCCGCGAGAGCGGAAGCGGTGTCGCCGCCGGCGACGGAGAAGGCGAGGGGGAAGTTCGAGGCACCGAAGACGGCGACCGGTCCGAGCGGGATCTTCCGCAGTCGGATGTCTGCCCGAGGCAGCGGCGTGCGATCGGGTAGCGCGGAATCGATGCGGGCGTCGTGGTAGTTGCCCTCGCGGAGGACCGCGGCGAAGAGGCGCAGCTGTCCTGTGGTGCGGCCGGTCTCCTGCACGGCGCGCGCTCGTGGAAGACCGGTCTCGGCGACGATGCGGTCGGCGAGTGCTTCTCCGATGCGGGCGATGTTGTCGGCGATCGTCTCGAGGAAGGCGGCCCGCTGCTCGGGGAGCGTGCTCCGGTAGCTGTCGAATGCTTCTGTCGCGAGGTCGGCGGCGAGGTCGAGTTCGGTGGCACCGATGAGTCCGAAGACCGGCGTCAACGCGGCTCCCGTTCGCGGATCCGTGGCGGTGATGGTGCCGTCGGTTCCGCGGACGGCCGAGCCGCCGATGAGGGAGGTGCCCTCGATCGAGGAGGACGTGGCGGTCGTATCGAGGCTCAATGGGGCTCCTTGCCGAGGGTTCCAGCCGCCGTGCAATGCAGCCTCAGATCAGGCTACGAAGCCGATCGATGCACGTCCACGACAACTGCGGCATCATCCGATGCCGTAACGGCATCGGTGAGGAGAAGGTCGAGTGTGCGATGCACCAGCGGGTTGATCGAGTCCCGCGCCCACGCCGCGTCGAGCTGCACCGGGTGGGCAGCGGTCGGGCCTGGCGTGAGCGGAACGAGAGAGAGACCGTGAGGGAGCACCAGCCCCGCCGACGCCGGCACGAGTGCCACTCCGAGTCCGGCATGGACGAAGGAGAGCAGCGTCTGCACCTGGCCGGCGTGATGCACGATGCGCGGATGCTCTCCGGCGGTGGTGAAGAAGGTGAGCACGAGATCATGGAAGTACCGCGCGACGGTCGGCGAGTACATCAGGAACGGTTCCGCCGCGACGTCCGCAGCGGTGGCAGTCGTTGACCGGGCGGCGAGACGGTGCGCTTCGGGGACAGCGAGAACGAGCGGCTCCGAGAAGATCGGGCGCAGTGCGATCCCGGGTCGAGGGGCTACTGGCCGGAGGAGACCGACATCGATCGTGCCGGTGAGCAGTTCGTCCATCTGGTTCGACGAGACGAGTTCGCGGAGGACCACGGTGACGTCGGGGAGCTCGTCGGTGAGTCGGCGCATCAGCCCCGGGAGTGCCGACTGCGCGGCCATGGCGGTGTAGCCGAGGGTGATCGTGCCTGCGCCGCCGGCGGCCACCCGACGAACATCGCTCGTGGTGCGCTCGGCCAGGTTCAGGATGCCGCGTGCGCCCGCGAGAAGGGCTGCTCCGGCGCCGGTGAGCACCACCGAGCGACTTGTCCGGGTGAATAGCAGTGCGCCGAGTTCGCGTTCGAGCAGCTGGATCTGTCGGCTCAGCGGCGGTTGCGTCATCTGCAGCCGGGCGGCAGCTGCACCGAAGTGCAGCTCTTCCGCTACCGCCACGAAGCATTGCAGCTGCGTCAGCGAGAACATCGATGCCCTCCCCGTATCAATCGGTCCAAGAATCGGCTTAGACCTGCATCGATGCAGACTCTAGCGTTCCAAGCATCCGGTCCGATCCCCACCTGAAGGAGTCCCGTGCTCAACGGCATCCTGTTCTTCCCGATCACACCGTTCGACTCGGACGGTGACATCGACCACGCGGCCCTCACCGACCACATCGACACGGCGCTGCACTCCTCGCCCGGCGGAGTCTTCGTCGCCTGCGGCACGGGTGAGTTCCACGCGCTCTCGACGACCGAGATCCAGGCGGCGGTGCGGACCGCCGTGACCGTGACCGTTGGGCGAGCTCCGGTTTTCGCCGGAGTCGGCGGACCGCTCCGCTCCGCCGTCGAGCTCGCGGCGGCCGTCGAAGCCGAAGGCGCCGATGGCATCCTCCTGCTGCCGCCGTACCTCGTCTCCGGACCGACCGCTGGTCTGCTCGCGTACGTGGCCGCTGTCGCCGCGGCGACGACGCTGCCGGTGATCGTGTACCACCGCGCCACTGCCCGCTTCGATGAGGCGAGCGCGGTGCAGGTCGCGCGCATCCCGAACGTGATCGGTCTGAAGGACGGCGTCGGCGATGTCGACCTGATGTCGCGGATCGTGCGCGCCGTCACGGATGCGACGCGCGAGGACGCCGAGGAGTTCCTCTTCTTCAACGGACTGCCGACAGCCGAGGTGTCCCAGCCGGCGTACAAGGCGATCGGGGTGCCGCTCTACTCCTCCGCCACCTTCGCCTTCGCCCCCGAGATCGCGCTCGCGTACTACGACGCGCTCGAGTCCGGCGATACGGCGACGGTGGAGTTGCTCGCTCGCGAGTTCTTCCACCCGCTGGTGCGTCTGCGCGACCGCGTCCCCGGGTACCCGGTCGCACTGGTCAAGGCCGGCGCGGGTCTGAACGGAGTCGCTGCGGGAGGGGTTCGCGCCCCGCTGGTGGATCCCACGCCCGAGCACCTCGCAGAGTTGACGGCGATCATCGCCGCTGGGCGGGCCGCGCTGGCGGCCCGGAGCGCGGCGGCGACCGCCGTCTGATGCACGACGAACGGCCGAGTCGCTCCAGCGGCTCGGCCGTTCGTCGCATCTCCTCCGCGAGTCGCTCCTGCCCAGCGGGTCAGTCGGTCTCGAACAGCGAGAGGGTGAGGATCGAGCTGTACGCGCCGGACTCGACGGTCGACGGCACGCGCAGCGCGAGGTCGGCGGTCGCGGTCCACGAACCGGTCGTCACGATCGCGGCGGAGTCGGGCGCGAAGGCGAGGAACTCCTGGTCGACGAGGCCGACGTCGTTCGTCCCGCCGTCGACGGCCGAGCCGACGGGGCTGCCGGCCGAGACCTGCTCCTGGTTCGGGTCGCTGATCATCCGCGGCGTCCAGCCGAAGTACTCCGCGCCGATCGGGTCCTGACCCGTCGCCCCGGTGAAGTCCGAGGACGAACCGAGCACGTACCAGGCGGCGTCCTCGGAGATCTCGTCGGCCTCGCGGGTGTCGGTGACGGTCACGGTCGGCAGGACGCCCGTGAACTGGCGGACGGTCGCGGTCGATCCGGTCTCGGTCAGCGCGGTACTCGTGCCCGCGACGCTCATGGCGAGCATCCCCGGCTCGTCGAGCTCGGCGATGTCGACGTTCACATCGACCTCTCCGTCCCCGTACTGGATCTCCTCGGCGGAGGCGAGACCGGCTCCGGCGACGCTCGCCAGGACGAGCACGCCGAGGGCGGCCGCGCAGACGCGGGCGCGGTGGTGGTTGCGGTGGTTCATGTCGACTCCTCTGTCGGATGCACCCGGAGGCCGGGTCGGGGAGCCGACGCCGAGGACGGCGCCGGCCGTGAGTGGGGAAGGGAGTGGAGGAGGGGCGCCGGTGGGGATCCGGCGCCCCCCTGCGTCAGCAGCTGCGCGCCGTGTACGGCGCCGACTCGCTGAGCGAGACGGGCGAGCCCGCGACGGTGCCGGTCGCCGCCACCTCGACGGTGCCGGCGGGCATCGTCGACAGGCGGGTGGTGAAGGCCTGCACCGCGCTCTTGCCCGGTGCGATCGGGGCGAAGGTCTTCGACCCGTAGACCGAGGTCAGCGCGACAGTCACGGGAACCGTCGACGCGTTCGTCACCGTCGCCGTGAGGACCGACTTGCCGGCGATGCACCGCGACGAGGTCGCCACGTCGACGTCCAGCGCCGGGGCCGCCGCAGCCCGGGTCAGCGTCAGCACGTAGGTCCCGAAGTCACCCGGGTAGGAGTCGACCGAGACCTCGATCGTGTTCTCACCGGCCACGATCGGCACCGTCGCCTGCGTCGCATCGGCCGCGACCGCCAGGCCGTTCACCTGCACCTGCTGTCCCGACCACCCGCGACGCCAGCTGAGCGTCACCGCGCCGGTCGTCGCGGGGAGCTCGCCCTGGACGAGGTACGGGTTCTCCTCGCCCTGCCGCCCCGGCGCGAAGGCCGGCGACAGCTCCGATCCGGTCACCGCCAGGTCCCGCAGCTGCCGGAGTTGGTTCGGGTTCGTCTGCGCGAGCGAGACCGTGTAGCTGCGCTGCGTGCCGTCCTCGGCGGTCACGACCACGGGGACGATCGTGACGAACTCGGTGTCGTCGTTGCTCCCGGTGGCGAGGTCGATCTCGACCGGCTGGCCGTTCGGCACCGTCGTCCCGTCGACGGAGACGGTCGCGAACGGGCTCGCCGGCGCCGCGGCGATGGTCGCCGTCTCGGCGAACGGAGCGACGGTCCCGCTGTAGCCGAGGCCGTCCTCCGACGCGGTGAGGGCGACATCGGCGCCGTCGCTGACGGCGGTCGCGGAGCTGAGCCCCGCGTCGCCGTAGCCGTACGGTGCGCCGGTGTTCACTCGGAGGTAGTCCACGAGCATGTCGCCGACGTTGGAGCCGTTCGTGAAGATCTGGAAGTAGTCCAGGTCGTCCACGGCGGTGCGCAGCGGCTGGTCGGTGAGGACCGGGGTCGTCATGTCGTCGAGGTAGAAGTCGAACGTCTTCGCGTCGAGGTCGACGACCTCCCGGACGGTGTACCACTGGCCGACGGCGTAGTTGGCGACGTTCTTGATGGTGCTCGAGCCGGTCACGTTGTGCGTCATGATCTTGCCGGCGGAGAGCCCGAAAGTCGCCGACGGGCTCGTCGAGGAGGCGGGGTTAGTGGCGTTCCAGTCCTTCTCGGTGAAGGAGTACATGGCGACCTGGTTCGCCGAGGTGTTCGACGTGGTGCGCTTGACCCGGGATTCGATCGTGACGACTCCGGTCAGGTTCAGCTCAGTCGGGTTGTAGACCGAGAGGACACCGGCGGACGTGCTGCTCTTGTTGAGCCGCAGGTACTTGTTGCCGGCGTCTGCGGCGTCGTCGACGATGCTGATCGTTCCGACGGCCGGGGCGGTCTTGGATACCAGTGCACCGTCGGTCGTAGCGGTGAAGTCGCCGGTGGGCTCACCGTCGAAGGTCTCGTTGAGGGCGTACTCCGTGGGCACGTTCGTGCGCGGGAGGACGAGGTTCACCGTCGCAGTCCGGGCGGCCGTGACGACGATGCCGGACTGCGTGGCCGACTGCAGGCCGTCCTTGGTGGCGGTGAGGGTGTAGGTCGATCCTTGCGGGATGTCCGTGAAGCGGTAGGCGCCTGCGGCGTCGGTCGACTGTGTCGCGATCTCCTGGCCGTCGGTGGTGAGCGTCACGGTCGCGCCGGTGAGGGGCTGGCCGGCGGAGGTCACGGTGCCGGTGATCGTCCCGACAGTGGAGGTGGTGGCGCCGAGCGTGAGATCGCGGCGGATCGTCTCACCGGCGGTCGGTGACACGGCGACGGGCGCGCCGTCCGCGTAGCCGCCGGCCGAAGGAATGAGCGTGTAGGAGCCGGGGGCGGCCTCGATGGCGTAGCGACCGTCGGGACCAGCGGTCACGGTCTGTGCGCCGTAGGTCACGAGGGCGCCGGGGACGGCGACTCCGTCTGCTGCAGCGACAGTGCCGGTGATGAGGGCCTGACCGGTGGCGGGCTGGTAGGACGTGGGCCCGACGTTCGGCGGCGTGCCGATGCCGGTCCCGAAGAAGTCCACGGTGAGAGGGAGTCGGCTCTGGTCGGAGGCTCCGGTGACGGCGAAGCCAGGAGCGACCTTGCTGAGGTCGACGGTGGTGCCGGCGGAGATGAGCGGCGAGTCAGCGGCCGCGATCGCTGCGTTGGAGACGGCGTCCGCTGGGTTCCCTGCGATCTTCGGGTCACCGGTGATCGCGCGGGGATCAGCGGCCACGGCCGTCACCTTCGGACCGGAGTAGGAGTTGTTGCTGAAGGTCACTCCGGGCATAGTGCTCTGGAACTGGGCACCGGCGACGTCGGCTCGGGCGTTCTGGAAGACGTTGTTGTAGAGGTAGTGCCGGTTCTTGTCGAGCAGGAAGTCCGAGGCGCTGCCGGAGGATTCGAAGAAGCCGATGGTGTTGTTCTTCAGCGGCTTCTGCGTGTTGTACATCAGGTTGTTGTAGATGACGTTCACCCCGGAGTCGCCGTGCGGGTTGACGTAGTTGCGGTCGACGTCCTGGATGACGTTGTAGCGCACGACGGCGGTGCTGAAGCTGAAGCCGCAGAGCAGGACGCCTTCGCCGGAGTCGTGCAGGTAGTTGCCCTGGATGAGGATGTTGGAGGTGCCGCGGTCGGGGTCGATCGCATTGGAGTCGGCGGCGTTCACCCGCACCTCCACTTCGGCGACCTCGTTGTTCTGCACGAGGACGTCGTCCGCGTAGTACATCTCGATGCCGGAGACGCCGGTGCCGTCGATCATGTTGTTCTCGACGGTGGCGTGCTGCACGCTCGTGAGGTAAAGCGAGTCCCAGCCGTACGCGGTGTTGCGGTTCGTCAGGTAGTTATCGGTGACGTTCACGTCGGTGTGCGGGCGCCAGTCCGGGTCCTCGGTGATGACGCCGGTGTTGCTCGCCTTGCCGGCGGCGCGGTCGCCCCAGCCGGGCTTGACGTCCTTGTAGCGGTTCTCTCCCATGCCGGAGAACTGTTTGAAGGAGACGTTGGCGAAGGAGGTGTTCGCGACGATGCTGTCTCGCACGGTGACGTCGGAGAACTGCGAGACGGTCCGCCCGTCGCCCTTGAGACCCTCGAACAGGATGCCGCCGGTGCGCTTGGAGCGGTCGAGGCCGGTGTTGCCGATCGACCAGATCACGCCGCTGACGTCGTGGATGAAGACGTTGTGGATGTCGTAGCCGCTCAGTGTGCCGGCGTTCTCGCCCTGCACGTGGATTCCGCGGAGGTCGCCCGTTCTCGGGTTCTCCTCCCCCGCCTTGAGCCCTTGGTTCAGGCCCGGCTCGAACTTCGCGGGGTTGAACCCGTCAGCCACATTGCTGATCTCGAGGTTGGAGATGTCCCAGTGCTGCTGGTTCGTCAGCTGCAGGACGTCGTTGACGACGCCGCGGCCGTTGAGCTCGGGGGCTGCTCCGTTGCCGTAGCTGGAGAGGACGATGGGGTTCTCCGCGGTGCCGGAGCCGCGGGGCGCCAGGAAAGCCGTGGCGTCGGGGCCTGTGACGTCGGTGGGGGTGGTGCCGGACCACGTGGTGTAGTCGTAGGCCTCCTTGGCGACGGTGCTGCCGCTCGCCGTCCAGCTGCTGCCTGCTTTCAGCAGAATGTGGTCGCCGGCGGAGAAGACAGTTTCGTTGACGCGGGTGAGCGTCTTCCACGCGGTTGCGGCGGAGGTGCCGGCGGCGGTGTCGTCTCCGCCGTCCGAGTCGACGAAGTAGCTCGTTCCGGTGCTGACGGGCACGGACGCGGTCGTCACGGCGAGGGAGCCGCTGGCGACCACGGCGCGTCCGGAGGCTTCCAGTGCGCTCTTGTCGGTGAATCCGATGTAGGCGGACAGCGGCGCCGCTGATGCGGTGGGGGCGATCGCGAGGATCATCGACCCGGCGAGGATCGGGGCGAGCAGGGCTGCGAGCGGCCGAGCGAATGTCTTCATGACGCGTGTTCTCCTTCGAACAACGGATGCCGTGACGTGCTGGTGCGGACGCGTTGATGGCGTCCCGTTCGAGGTTCGAGGGGTCTGGGTGCAGGCTCAATGAAGGCTCCCTCCCCGTTCAAGGGGGAACGGGGAGGGAGCCTTCAGGTGGTGGGTCCTAGTTGGCGGCGTCGATCGAGGTCTGCACCTCGGCGATCAGCTGCTCTGCGGCGGCCTCGGCGTCGAGCTGGCCGAAGAGCACCTGCTGGTAGTAGCGCAGGATGACGTTCTCGACATCGCTGGCGCCGTTGGGCGTGATCGGCGGGGCGCTCTCGACCGTCTCGGCCATGGCGTTGGTGAAGTCGAGGGTGATCTTGCCGGTCTCGTCCAGGCTGGACTCGATCGCCTCCTGAGCGGTCGGGTTGGCCGGGACGCCGCGGTCGGTGCCGAACAGCTTCGCCACGTCGGGGTCGCTGGTGAGGAAGTTCATCAGCGCGGCCGCTTCAGCGGGGTGCTCGGACTTGGAGGAGGCGACCCAGTACTGGGTCGGCTTGAGGTACTGGAAGCCCGGCTCCGTGTCCGCCTCGGTCGGCCAGTTGCCGAGGATGAACTTCGCGTCGGGTGCGGCGGCCTGGTAGGCGGTGATCTGTCCGGCCGGGATGAACGCGAAGGCGATCTTGCTCAGCGCCAGGTCGGTCTGGTCGAGGGAAGCGCCGGTGGTCTCGGAGATGTGCTCGACGGTCGGTGCGGCGCCGGAGTCGATCAGCTCGAGCGACTTCTCCCAGGCGGAGACGATGGTTTCCGGGCTGATGGCGACGTCGCCGTCCTCGTTGTAGAGGTTCTCGCCGTGCTGGCGAGCCCACACGCTGAGGCTGAAGGAGTCGGCGCCGACCGTGGAGACGCCGCGGACGGCCCCTCCGGACTTTTCGGAGATCTCCTTGCCGATCGCCTCGTAGTCCTCCCACGTCCAGGTGTCGAAGTCGGGGATCGCGATGCCGTACTCGTCCAGAATCGCCGTGTTGACGATGACGCCGTTCGGAGTGCCGCCGACGGGGAGGCCGTACTGCTTGCCGCCGACCTGGCCGGTCTGCAGGATGCTCTCGGGGAGCTCGCTGGTGTCGAGCTGGTTGGTGACGGTGCTGAGATCCAGAAGCGTGCCCCGGTCGGCGTAGGAGGCCAGGTACAGCTGGTCGAACTGCATCACATCGGGCATGTCGCTTGCGGCGGTGCTCGTGGCGAGACGGTCCCAGTATCCGGTCCAGTCCGCGAACGAGGTCTCGACTGTGACGTTCGGGTATTCCTCCTCGAACAAGGCGACCGCCTCGTTCGTGGCCTGGGTGCGGGCGTCGGCCCCCCACCAGTTCAGGGAGATGGTGACGGGTTCTTCGCTCAGTTCGGCGGAGGTGCTCTGGCCGCCGCCGACGGCGCAGCCGGAGAGGGCGAGGGCGGTGATGGTCGTGAGTCCCACGATCATGATGGTGCGACGTTGCACGGAATGCATGGATGTCTCTTTCTCGGTGAAGTGCTGTGCGGGAAGGGGAGGGTTACTTGCCGCCGGTCGTAGCGATCCCCTGGAGAAGGAAGCGCTGACCGAACAGGAAGACGAGGAAGACCGGGATGAGCGAGACGACGCTCATGGCGAAGAGCGCGCCGTAGTCGGATTGGGACTGCGCGTCGATGAAGGAGCGCAGCGCCACGGGCACGGTGTACAGGTCGGGGTCAGTGATGAAGATCAGCTGGCTGAAGAAGTCGTTCCAGGTCCAGATGAAGGTGAAGATCGCGGTGGTGGCCAGGGCCGGCACCATCAGCGGCAGCATCAGCTGGAAGTAGATCCGGAAGTGGCCGGCGCCGTCGATGCGGGCCGCCTCGTCGAGCTCGCGGGGAATGCCGCGGATGAACTGCACCATCAGGAAGATGAAGAAGGCGTCGGTCGCGAGGAACTTCGGCACGATCAGCGGCAAAAAGGTGTTCAGCCAGCCGAGCTGAGCGTAGAGGACGTACTGCGGGATGATCAGCACGTGGATCGGGAGCATGATCGTCACGAGCATGAGCACGAACGCGAGAGTCTTCAGGCGGAAACGAAGACGGGCGAAGGCGTAGGCGGCCATGGAGCACGACAGAAGGTTGCCGATCACGGAGCCGAGCACGATCAGGCCGGAGTTGATTAGGTAGCTGCCGAACGGCTGCGCGAGTGCGTTCCAGCCATCCGGGTAGTGGCTGAAATCGAAGACGTCCACGAACAGACCGGGATTCGCGAAGATCTGATCGTTCGGCCGGACGGAGCTCGCGAGCATCCACAGCAGCGGGTAGAGCATCACCAGGCAGACCAGGATCAGCGCGACGTGCTTGAGGACTGAGGTCACTCGGCGCCGGCCTTCTCCTACGGGCCCCTTCGCGCGAGCCGTGGCACGCGGGACATCGGTGCCCGGAGGGAGGACGACGCCGGTGGTCTGAGGAGCGATCGTGTCAGTCATCGTAGAAAACCCAATACTTGGAGGCCCAGAAGTTCAGGGCGGTGAACGCGCCGATGATGAGCAGAAGCAGCCAGGCGAGGGCGGACGCGTAGCCCATCCGGAAGCTCGCGAAGCCCTCCTGGTAGAGGTAGAGCGAGAAGAACAGAGTCGAATCCGCCGGTCCGCCGGAGCCGCCCGAGACGATGAACGCCTGCGTGAAGGATTGGAAACCGCCGATGAGTCCGAGTACCAGGTTGAAGAAGATGATCGGGCTGAGCATCGGGAGGGTGATGTTGGTGAACTTGCGCCACGGGTTCGCTCCGTCGGTCGATGCCGCCTCGTAGAGCTCGCGCGGGATCTGCCGCAGACCGGCGAGGAAGATGACCATCGGTGCGCCGAAAGTCCAAACGTGGAGCAGCACGATCGTGCCCAGGGCGGTGTCCGGCGAGGACACCCAGCTGGGGCCGTCGATGCCGAAGATTCCGAGGAACGAGTTGAACAGTCCCTCGGCGCCGAAGACCAAGCGCCAGAGCACTGCGATGGCGACGCTGCCGCCCAGAAGGGAGGGCAGGTACAGGACTGAGCGGTAGAACGGCAGTCCGCGCAATCCCCGGTCGAGCAGGAGCGCGAGCAGCAGGGCAGCGATGAGTTGCAGCGGTACCGAGACGATCACGTAGCCGAACGTGACGAGCAGCGACTTGCCGAGTCGCTCATCGCCCAGCATGCGTTGAATGTTGTCCAGACCGGTGAAATTCGGGGTCTGCAGCAGGTTGTAGTCAGTGAAGGCCAGGTAGAGCGAGGCGATCATCGGCCCGAGGGTGATGGCGACGAGGCCGATGACCCACGGGGCGAGGAAGACGGCGGCGGCTTTGCCGTCGCGGTTGCGCTCGAGCGCGCTCTCGGTCGCTCCGCCCTTCTTGCGGCTCAGCGCTCGAATCTCTCCGATCGCGCTCATGAGGCACCACCTCTCGATGGTGCGGTGAACTGCTGCATCGATGCTCCTTCGGATCGTACAAAGCGCGGCCCGACAGCGTCGAGGGACGTCATAATATTATCGTTACCAGAAACCGCTTTCACACAAATTACACATCCCAACCGAGGATGTCAACAATTCGCGAGGACCGGCGGGCTACCGGGTGGCGGCAGGGCCGACGGAACCGCGCCAGATGACCGTGTTGAGATGTGTGAGGTCTTCCGGCTCAGCCGGCTCGTTCCTGACTGCCGCGATTAGGCGGCGCATCGAGGCGCTGCCGAGCAGGTCGTGATCGACGTGGACTGTGGTCAGCCCGGGCGGCAGGTACTCGCCGACGGCGTTGTTGTCCCAGCCGGTGATGCTGACATCGCCGGGTATGTTCCAGCCGCGGGTCACGGCCGCCTTGATCGCGCCGGCCGCGAGAGTGTCGTTCGCGCAGAGGATCGCTGTGACCCCGCAGTCCTCTGCGAGTCCGGCGACGGCGTTCTCTCCCGTTTTCCCGGACCAGTCTCCGTGTGCCGTGCCGAGGGACACCGCGCTGAGACGTTCGATGCCGCGACGGTACTCGGCTTTGCGTTCGGCCGACGGCGGGTGCCCGGTCGGTCCGCCCACCCAGAAGAAGCGGCGATGTCCGATCGAGTGAAGATGGTCCATGATCTCGGCGATGGGCGCCGCGTCGATCAGCACGCCGTTGCCCTGCAGCAGGTCGTCATAGACGCTAGAGACGATCACGGGGACGCCCCCTGTCCGCGAGTTCGAGTAGTCGTCGTCCAGAAGATCTGTCAAGGACAGCACGCCCTCGACCGATTTCGAGTCGGCCAGCTCCAGGGCGCGTTTGGTTCGAGCTGCCATGCCGCCGGCCACGTTGTAGACCTCGACCTCGTAGCCCGCGAGATGTGCTGTGGACGTCACCGCGGAGACAATGCGCGCTGACCCGAATCCATTGATGTTGGCGGGGAGGATGACCGCGAGCAGGCCGGTTCTTCGCATCCGCATCGACCGTGCCACGACATTGGGTCGGTACTCGAGCTCAGCGATCGCCGCTTCGATGCGCTCTCGGTTGACCTGCTTGATCTGAGGGTCGTGCGCCATGAACCGCGACACGGTCGTGTGCGAGACGCCCGCGAGGCGGGCGACGTCGAACATTGTCGGTCGGCGCGTCGAATCCACTTCTTCTGTCATCAGCAGCTTCGCTCCACGGCGTCCCGGGACCCTCAGGCCGCGGAGATCTCAGTGCGGCTGGCGGGGCCGCTGCTGCCGCGCACCACCAGGCGCGGTAGCACGGTGCTGCTGGCGGGGACGGGCTCACCTCGAAGGAGTGCACGCAAGCGCACCCACGCCTGCTCCCCGAGCTCCGCTACAGGAACGGCTGCGGTCGTCAGAGGAGGGGTCGTGTACCGCGCGAACGGGATGTCGTCGAAGCCGAGCACCGAGATCGCGTCGGGAACTGCGACACCGGCCTCGTGGAGCCCGCTGAGCAGCCCCATCGCGACCAGGTCGTTGAACGCCAGCACTGCGGTGGCGCCGGCTCCCCGGACTGTCCCGGTCATGGCGTGGCCGTCCTCGAAGGTGACGCCGCAGCGAAGAGTCTCCACGCGAAGATCGGGAAGGGCCTTGAGCATCCGCTCGATGCCCCGCAACCGCTGACGGTTGGAGTTGCTCGCCTCGACTCCCTGCAGGAAGAGGATGTCGCGATGACCGAGCGAGTGGACATGGCGCAGCAACGCCTCGATCCCGCGGTCGTAATCGGCTGAGACGACGGGCGTTGAGACGTTCTCCACGTTCCGGTTGATCATCACGACGGGCTCCACCTGGGTAAGAAGCATTTTCAACTCGTCGTCCGGCATTCGCGGCGCGCAGAGAACAAGCGCGTCGCACCGGCTGCGCGTCTCCAGGGCGAGCACGTGCTCCTCAGCGACGTTCTCCTGGGTGTCAGCGATGAGAACCCGGTAGCCGTCCTGCGCTGCTGCTCGGCTGAGCCCGCGCAGCGCGGCTTGGAAAGTCGGGTTCTCGAGGTCTGGAAGGACGAAGGCGATGGTGTTGGTCCTGCCGAGGGCGAGGCTGCGCGCGACGGGATTCGCGGAGTAGCCGAGTTCGGCCGCGGCCACCCGCACGCGCTCCGCGAGGATCGGATCGACTGACGCGTTCCCGTTCATCACGCGGGAGACGGTGGGCTTGGACACTCCCGCCCTCGCTGCGACAGCGGCGATCCCGGGCTTGCGCCCGCGCGGCTCGCTGTCGCCGATCGTGTCTTCCGCCCGCTTGCTCATCGCTGCTCACTTTAGTCGTCCGGCGCAACATCACTTGCCACGAGATCGGCGCAGCGTGCTACTTTCTAGAAAGCGGTTTCTACCGCGAGACAACAGGAGCAGGATGATGGCCCCCACTACACACGACTCAGCGAAGCGTCGCACGCGTTACGCGTTGATCGGATCCGGTCACCGCGCGGAGATGTACCTTCGTGCGATCGCGACGGAGCACAGCGATGTCGCTGAGCTCGTCGCGATCGGAGACTCCAACGCCGATCGAGCCGGCCTCTCGGCCCAATGGTTCTCGGAGTGGTCCAAGACTCAGCTGCCGCCGACGCTGTTCGCGCCGGGTGAGCTCGAGACGATCATTCGCGACCTCGCGATCGATCGTGTGATCGTCACCACTCCGGACGTCTGGCACGCGGAATACATCGACCGCAGCCTGCGCGCCGGAGCGGACGTGGTCGTGGAGAAGCCGTTGACGATCGATGCCGCGGGGTGCGCGCGCATCATCGCCGCGCAGCAGGACACCGGCCGATCGGTCACGATGACCTTCAACTACCGGTACTCGCCTCGTAATTCCGCCCTGAAAGCGCTGGTGCAGTCCGGCGCGATCGGCCGCGTGACCTCGGTGGACTTCGAATGGGTGCTCGACACCTCGCACGGCGCGGACTACTTCCGCCGCTGGCACCGCGACAAGGCCAACTCCGGCGGTCTGCTGATCCACAAGGCATCGCACCACTTCGACCTCGTGAATTGGTGGATCGACGACTCCCCCGAGAAGGTCTACGCGGCCGGCGGTCTCCGCTTCTACGGCGGCGCCGACCAGGAGGTGACCGCACGCTACACGCCAGATGAGACGAGTCCATTCCACCTCGACCTGGCGGCGGATCCGCGACTGGACGCTCTCTACGGCGAACCGAGGAGACTGGACGGGTACAGACGCGACCTGGGAGTCTTCGAGCCGGGCGTGACGATCGAGGACAACCTCGCGCTCACCGTCACCTACGAGTCCGGCGTGCCTCTGAGCTACTCCCTCAACGCGCACGCGCCGTGGGAGGGCTACCGGGTCGTCGTCAACGGTACCGAGGGCCGCGCGGAGTTGAACGTCGTGGAGCGCAGCGCCGTGGTGCTCGACGCCAACGGCGGCACGGTCATCGACCCCTCGGCCAACCCGCAGGAGGACCTCGACGACCCGAACCGCCCTGTCGGGGAGTCGCTGCTGCTTCAGCGTCACTGGCAGCGCGCTGAGAACGTCGAGATCCCGAGCGGCATCGGCGGCCATGGCGGGGGTGACGCGATCCTGCTCTCGGACGTCTTCAACGGCCCCTCCCCGGACCCGCTCGGCCGACCCAGCGACGCCACTGACGGACTACGGGCGGTCGCGGTCGGCATCCTCGGCAACCGCTCGCTCGTCACGGGCCTGCCCGCATCGATCGACGAACTCGAACTCGGCATCGATCTGTCCAAGCGCATCCCTGCCGGATCGGCACTGTGACATGGGCAAGGTTCTCGTAACAGGCGGCGCCGGTCGGCTGGGGCGCAGCGTCGTGACGGCACTACTCGACGACGGCTCCGAGGTCCTCTCCGTGGATCGGGCTGATGCCGAGGTCGATGCCCGAGCGCGCACCGCAACGGTCGACCTCCTGGAGGACGGCGCCTTCCACGCCCTCCTCGAGCGCGAACGCCCCGACGCCGTCGTGCACCTCGCCGCGATCGCTGTACCGTTCAGCGCACCAGAGGCGGTCATCACTCGTGTCAACACCGCCCTCGCCTTCTCAGTCATGCGAGCCGCAGCGGATCAGGGCGTCGCTCGGATCGTCACCGCCTCCAGCCCCACCGTGATCGGCTACGGCGCCCCCGGGGGGTGGGCCCCGTCCTTCCTTCCCCTCGACGAGACGCACCCGACCCGACCTTGGAACGCGTACTCGCTCTCGAAGCTCTTCGCCGAGCAGATGGCGACCTCCCTCGCCGCCGAGCTCGGAGACCGGATCGCGACGGCGTCGTTCCGTCCCTGCTACGTGATCGCTCCGGAGGAGTGGGACGGCGCCCCGACTCAGCAGGGCCACTCCGTCGGCGACCGGCTCGATGATCCGGCGCTGGCGGCACCGTCGCTCTTCAACTACGTGGATGCCCGGGATGCTGGCGACTTCGTCGCGCAACTGCTCTCCGCCATGGGGTCGATCGAGAACGGTCTGAGCTACTTCGTCGGAGCGTCGGACGCCTTCGCCCGCGAACCGCTCGCAGAGCTGCTCCCCCGCTACGGCATCACCACGGCAGCCGACGCCGCACCGCTGACGGGACGCGCACCGGCGTTCTCCAGCGCTCGGGCCGAGCGCGTCATCGGATGGCGGCCGGCCCGCAGCTGGCGCACCGAACTGCAGCCCCGCACTGCCCGGAACGTGGCATGAGCACCCTTGCCCCATCGATGGCAGCGCCGACCATCGCGGACATAACGGTGCGCCGTCTTCGACGATCGCTGCCACGACCGTGGGCATCGGACGTCCTCGACGTGCAGTTCATCGCCGTCACAGTGACCGACGTCGACGGAGCCCAGGGTCATGGCGTCTCGTGGACGCCCACGATCGGCGGCGGTGCCGTCACGGCCCTCCTGCAGGAGGACATCACCGCTTTCGCCCTGAACCGCTCGAGCGAACCCACCTCCCTCTCTGCGGCACTGTGGGAACGACTGCACGAGGCCGGCTCTGGAGGCATCACCACGATCGCGGCCGCCGGGCTCGACCTCGCCCTGTGGGACCTGGCAGGGCGACGCGTCGGCAGACCTACCCCCGAACTCCTCGGAATCCGCCACGAGTCGGTCACCGCGTACGGCAGCGGCGTGAACCGGCACTACTCGACCGACGACCTCGCCGCGCAATGCGGGCGCTGGGTCGACGCGGGCTTCGGGGCCGTGAAAGTGAAAGTCGGCGGCCGCTCCCTCCGAGAAGACGCCGAACGGCTCACCGCCGTCCGGTCGGTGATCGGGCCGAATCGGCGGCTCATGATCGACGCGAACCAGCTGTGGACTCAGGAGGAGGCCGTCGAGGCGGTCAACGCGCTCGAGATATTCGACCTCACCTGGATCGAGGAACCCCTCCGTGCCGACGACCTCCCCGGATACGCCGCACTGCGCGACGCCATCAGCGTCCCGATCGCAGCCGGAGAGAACCTGCACACGCACTGGCGGTTCCGCGAATACCTCAGAGCCGGTGCCGTCGACGTCATCCAACCCAACGTGATCCGGGTCGGAGGAATCAGCCCGTTCTTCGCGATCGCCGATGTCGCTGCCGAATTCGGAGCCGAGGTGCACCCGCACCTGTTGCCCGAGATCTCCACGCAACTCGCAGTCACCCTGCCAGGCGAGCCTCTCGTCGAGATCGTCGAGGACGCCTCCCTTGGCGACCTCGACCTATTGGCAGGGACGAACCCCATCGAGATCAGCGGCGATCGCATCCGGCTGTCCGGCGTCATCGGGCTCGGACTCGCCTGTCAGGAGGAACGATGACCCTCGAACTCGCGGTTCCGACGACCGATGAAGAACATGCGATCAAACGCGAAAAGGTGCTCGCGATCCTCGACGACAAGGGACACGACGCCCTGCTGCTGCGCTCCGCCGCCGCCGTGAACTGGTACCTGGAGGGGGCTCGTACTCACGTGAGCCTCGCCGCGGACCCCGTCGTCGCCATCCGCATCACCCGCGAGCACGACGAGATCCTCGCCACCGACAACGAGATCGAACGGCTGCGCGCGGAAGAGCTCCCCTCCGGCGCCATCGTGGTCACACGAGCGTGGCACGAGCCGCTCATGAGCGCGGACGCCCTCGATGAGAAAGAAGTGGAGGCGGAGCTCCGCGCAGCGCGCCGGGTGCTGCTGCCGCTCGAGGCCGAACGCTACCGCCGCCTCTGCGCGGACACCGCAGCGCTGCTCACCGACGCACTGCACGCCGCAACGCCGGACCAAACCGAACTCGACCTCGCAGCCGACCTCGCCGGCCGTGTCACCCGATCCGGCAGCGAAGCTCTCGTGGTGCTCGTCGGAGGAGCGAGCCGCTCCAGTTACCGGCATCCTCTCCCCACGCTCGCTCCGCTCGGGCGCTACGTGATGGCCGTGGTGTGTGCTCGAAGGCACGGACTGATCGCGAACGTCACCCGCATCGTCCGCTTCGGATCGGCGACACTCCAAGAGCGCCGAGCCGAGCACGGAATTCTGCAAGTCGAGGCCGATGTACTCGATGCGCTCCGCCATGGGCAGACGCTCGGATTTGTACTCGGAACAGCAGCGAGAGGCTACCCGCGTCACGGCTTCGATTCGGACGAATGGCTGCGTCACCACCAGGGCGGTGCGGCCGGCTACGCCGGCCGTGACCCGCGCGCCACCCCAGAGAGTCCCGACCGCGTCGCGGTCGGGCAGGCATTCGCGTGGAATCCCTCCTGCTACCGCGCAAAAGTGGAGGACACCGTCCTCCTCACCCCCGAGGGCATCGAGGTGCTTTCTACTGATCCGCGGTGGCCCTCCCGGGATGTGCGCGGTCGTCGCCGCCCCGATGTACTGGTCCGTTGAGAGCGAGTCCACAGCCCCCCGCTTGTGCGTTCGCAGACGGAGGTCTGCCTATCTGCAACGGCCGGTATCAAACGCTTCGCGTGGAACGATCTCTCGTTCCGAGGCGGGTCTCAAGTGGGCGTTTCGGTCGCCGATAGCAACGATAAATGAACGACGTTCGGGTTGTGGCACGCATGAGCAGTGCGGTGCTCCACGGTTGCGTCACACAGGTTGATGGCTACCCGGCGTCCTGTCGGTGCTGGCGCGTCATGACGCCCTTCTCGGCCAGGAATTGCGGTTGAAGTTCGAAAGGCTCGTGTAGCCGACCTCATAGCAGACCGCGGCGGTGGGACTTCCTGAGATGGATCGATCGCCGGTAATCCTTTTAGACGGTGTCGTTACGGTCTAGGTGGCCTTCGAACCACTTGGGCTGTCGTCGTTCCACAGCAGTATCCAGGACGGCCTCACGGAAACTATCCTTGCGCGCTGCACCCGGAGGGTGGACCAATCGCGCAGGCGCCCCAGCCGTGTCGTGGCGGACGAGGAGTGCTCTCCAACGACGACGGTTTGCGCGCCCGCGTTCAGGCCTGACGCGATTCCGGCTTCAGCGTCTTCGAAGACCACACAGGCGGCGACATCGACTCCGAGGAGCTCCGCGGCGAGCAGGTACCCGTCCGGCGCAGGCTTCCCACGGCCGACGTCTTCCGCGCTGACTACAACCGGAGGCATAGGCACCGCCGCTGCGCGCATTCGCGCGACGGCGAGCTCGCGAACGGCACTGGTGACCAGCGCGACCGGTATGCCGGACTCCATGAGCTTGGCCATCGCGTGTTGCGCGTGGGGGATCTCGAGAATTCCAGTGACATTGTCGGCCTCCTCGCGCATGAGCCCGGCGACGATGCTCCTTCGATGCTCGTCGGGAAGCTGCGGCAGGAATTCGCTGACGGTGTCGACGATCTGCCTGCCGCGCGAGCGGCGGATGACCTCTTCGGCATCGAGGTTGAAGGTGTTGGCGAAGCTTGTCCACAGTCTCTCGACGAACGCGGTCGAATCGACAAGGGTGCCGTCCATGTCGAAGAGCACGGCGGCGACCTCGACGGCTGAATCGTTGATCATATGGTCCTACTCGGGAGGGGGTTGTCGGAGTGCTGGGAATTGAAGGAAGGGCGGCGCCCCGTCCATCAACCCTCCCTGGTGATGAACGGGGCGCCGCGGCCTGGCGGGCTACTGATCAGCCGACGGTGACGAGGACCTTGACCTGCTCGGGGTCGTCGGAGGTCTTGAACGCGTCCGCGGCGTTCTCGAGGTCGAAAGTCGACGTGATGACCTCCTCGATCGGGAAGGAATGCCGACGAAGTATCTCGATGGCGTGGAGCATGTCCTCGCGGACGTACATCAGGTTGCCCATGATGGTCAGCTCGCGGTCCTGCACGAGGTCGAGGTCGACCATCGTCGGTCCGGCCGGCACGCCGACGGTCATCAGCGTGGCGCCCTTGTCGAGCACGTCGATGGCGAGCTTGACGGTGGAGGCGCGCGAGACGCAGTCGAACACGATGTGCGCCTTCCCTCCGAGCGCGGCTAGCGCCTGCTCGGCGGCGTCGTCCGCCGACGAGTCGAACGAGCCGTGCGCGCCGAGGCGTTCCGCGCGGGCGCGCTTGCTCTCGAGCAGATCCGCGACGACCACGCGCTCGGCGCCGGCGTCGAGGGCCGCTATTGCGACGAACAGTCCGATGGGTCCGGCGCCGAGCACGACGACGCGCTTGCCGTGCAGATCGCCGGCGCGGCGGACAGCGTGTACCGGCGTGGCGAGCGGCTCGATGAGGGACGCCCACGTGTCGTCGAGGTCGTCCGGCAGCGGGATGACCCGGTCCGCGTCGATGGTGAACAGGTCGGTCATGCCGCCCGGGGTCTGGCAGCCGAATACGGCCAGAGTGGAGCAGATGTTGTAGCGGCCGGCGAGGCACTGGTCGCACGTGCCGTCGTACAGGTTCGGTTCGATGACGACGCGCTGACCGGTGAGGTCCGCGTCGACGTTGTCACCGATCGCGGCGATCGCGCCCACGACTTCGTGGCCGGGACGGAAGGGTAGGTCGATGAAGGGGTGGCGGCCGTGTGCGGCGTGCATGTCGGATCCGCAGATGCCGACGACAGTGCTGCGGACGAGAACCTCGCCGGCGGCGGGGGTGGGAGCGTCGAGGTGTTCGACGACGACGTCGTCGACGGCGTTGACGAGGATGCGTCTGATCTCGGTCATGGTGATGGTTCCTTCGAAAGTCAGGGGTTAGACGGCGGTGTAGCCACCGTCGACGACGAGGACGGAGCCGGTGATGAAGGAGGCGGCTCCGCTGGCGAGGAAGACGACGCTGGGCGCGATCTCCTCGGGGAGGGCGAAGCGCTGCTGGGGGGCGTCCTCGATCCAGTAGCGCTTGAAGTCCTCGCGGTCCACGGGCGCCATCTCGGTTTTGACGTAGCCGGGGGCGACGGCGTTGACGCGGATGTTGTGCGGGGCCCACTCGACGGCGAGGGACTTGGTGAGGTGGTGCACGGCGGCCTTGGATGCGTTGTACGCGGGCTGCCACTGCGGTCGGTTGACGATGAGGCCGGACATGCTGCCGATGTTGACGATTGACCCGGATCCGGCGTCGCGCATGTGCTTGCCGACGGCGATGCTCGTCTTCCACAGGGCGCGGACGTTGAGGTCGAACACGTTCGCCCACTCGTCGTCGGTGACGTTGAAGGACTCGTTGTGGTAGCAGGTGCCGGCGTTGTTGACGAGCACGTCGATGCCGCCGAGCGCGGCGATCGCTTCTTCGGTCATGCGGTCGACTTGCGCGTCGTCGGTGATGTCGGCGGTGATGGTGACGAACTCGTGTCCGGCGGCGGCGACTTCTTCGGCGACCGCTGCGTTGCGGGCGGCGCTGCGTCCGGCGATCGCGACGCGGGCACCGGCTTCGGCGAGTCCGATCGCGAAGGCCTTACCGAGGCCCTGGTTGCCGCCGGTGACGAGGGCGGTCTTGCCTTCGAGGCTGAAAGGGGAGGTCATGGTGTTGCCTTTCGGTGGTGGGAGGGTGACGTGCTGGGGATGGCAGGGTCTACGAGTTGGGGTAGACGATCGCCTTGAGGCTGGTGGGGTCGAGGTCGCTTTCGAGAGCGTCTTCGACGTGCTCGAGGTCGAAGCGGCCAGTGACGAGGGAGTCGAGGTCGATCTGACCGGTGGAGACGAGGTGGATGCCGGTGGGCCAGGTATCGGTGTAACGGAAGATGCCGGTGACGGAGATCTCGAGGTTCTGGATGTGCTCGATGGGGAGTGTCATCTCGGGGTTGCCAAGGCCGACGAGCACGGCGGTGCCGGCGGGGCGGACGGCCTTGATTCCGGAGAAGACGGCCCGCGGGGAGCCGCTGGCGTCGATGAACGCGTTGACGTCGAGGCCAGCGGTGGCGACGTCGGTCTCGACTGGGTCGATGACGCGGGTCGCGCCGTAGCGCAGGGCGCGCTCGCGCTTCTCGGGGACGAGATCGCTGACGATGACCTCCGCGGCGCCGAAGGCACGGGCGGTCTGTGCGCAGATGATGCCGATGGGACCGGCGCCGGCGATGAGGACACTCGAGCCGGGGACGATGCCGGCCTTGCGCATCGTGGTGATGGCGACGGAGAGGGGCTCGAGCAACGCGGCGGCCTCGTCGGAGAGATTGTCCGGGACGGCGTGGGCGAAGATCGACTCAATGGCGACGTAGCCGGCGAACGCGCCGTCGATCGGCGGAGTCGCGTAGAACTCCATGAATGGGCAAAGGTTGTACCGGCCGGCGAGGCATTCACGGCAGTGATGACACGGCTTCTGCGGTTCGACGGCCACGCGCTGTCCGATGCGCTCGGGGGACACGTCCTTGCCGACGGCGACGATGACTCCGGAGAGCTCATGGCCGAGGATCAGGGGGCTGTTGACAACGAAGTCGCCGATCTTGCCGTGGCGGAAGTAGTGCACGTCCGATCCGCAGACACCGACGGCGGCGACCTTGATGAGCACGTCGTGGCGGTCCACGGCGGGGACGGGGCGCTCCTCGATGCTGAGGGCGCGTTCGCCGGTGAGGACGCTGGCGCGCATCGTGTCGGGGAGGGTTGGGCTCATGAGTGATGTTCCTTTGTGATCGTGGCGGTGGGGTGCGTGCGAGTAGCAACGGGGGGTACGTCCGTCGGTCCGCGCAGGAGTGCGCGTCCTGAGACGATGTAGGTCGCTCCGGCGTCCGCGCAAGCACGGGCGAGGTCGGCGGTGATGCCCCCGTCGACGCCGACAAGGGTGCGCTGGGCAAGGACGGGGATCTTCTCGAGGATGCTCGGGTCGGCGCGGTCGCTGCTGCCGGGTCGGATGAACATGACCAGGGCGCCGTCGGCGTCCTCGACGCGTGAGCGGTCGTCGTCGGGAGCGATCTCGGTCCAGATTGCGATGTTCTGTGAACGTAGGACAGCGAATTCCTCGGCGCACGCAGCCCGGATCTCATCCGCTGCCGTCACCCAGGTGGCGCCGATGGCGGCGGCGTCGTGGAGGATTTCGCTGATGGTGAGGCGGATCGCAGTCGTGTAGTTCTCGGTCAGGACGATGAGGTGGATGTCGATCCGGGCTGCGGGAAGAGCGGCGCGGACTGCGGCGACCTCCTCAAGCTCGACGCCGACTGAAGCCCCGGAGCTGTCCAGGATCAGATCGATGTGGACGGCGCATCCGCTCTCGTGCAGCAGCCGTGCTGCTGCGACGCGGTCGGTGGCGCCGACCGCGTAGAGGCTTCCGCCGAGGTTGGTCGGCGCGAGAGTGGTGTACCAGGGCGCGAGCGGGCCACGTCCGGGCTGGTGGCGGCTCACTGCCGATCCAGAGTGGTGACGGAGGCGGTCGCGGTGTACCGCTGCCACGGGTCGCGAGTGTGCGTGCGGGGCTGAGCGATGATGGTGGTCTCGGGTGCCCATTCGTCACGGACGCTGACGACACTGGCGCCGGCGGCGACGGCCGCGGCTTGGACAGCCGCACCGCGCGCGGTCGACTCGGGGACGTCCGCGGTGAAGATCTCACGCTGAAGCACGTCGGCGAGGATCTGCGTGTAAGCCGGTGATTTCGCGCCTCCGCCGACCGCGATGATCGTCCCGTCCGTGCTCACACCCATCTGCTCGAGCTGGCGTTGCCCGCTGGCGAGGCCTAGGACAACCCCCTCGTAGGCCGATCGGGCGATCTGTTCGCGAGTGGTAGCCGAGGTGATACCGGAGAGCAGTCCTGTGGCACCTGGCCGGTCGGGGGTCCGTTCTCCGTCGAGGAACGCAGCAAGGACAGGGCCGATGTCTGACGTGTCCGCGGCGAGGGCGAGCGAGGAGAGGGTGGCGTGGTCGACGCCGAGGATGCGGGCGAAGGTGTCGGTCACCTTCGCGGCGTTCAGGGTGGATACAAGGGGCATGAAGCCGTCGGTCATGTCGGCGACACCGTCGACGGCGCCGGTGAGGTCGTAGACGGGTGTGCGGCTGAGGGCGGATACGACCCCGGAGGTGCCGAAGGAGTAGACGACATCGCCGGGGCGGATGCCCAGGCCCAGGGCGGTTGCGTGCTGGTCGCCGCCGCCGGCGCCGACGGTGACGGTGCCGTGGAGTCCGAGTTCCTCGAGTACCGCGGGACGCACGGTGCCTGCGGCAGCGTCCGGTGCGAGTACTTCCGGTAAGACGGTGTCCCAGTCGAGATCGGTGGTGATCAGGTCGAGGAAGTTGGGCAGGTACGCGTTCCTGGCGGCGTCGAAGTAGCCGGTGCCGGATGCTTCGGAGCGGTCGGTGACGTACGCCCCGGTGAGGCGGAAGGTGAGGTAGTCGTGAGGTAGGAGGATGTGCGCGATGCGAGACAGGTGAGCAGGCTCGTTGCGAGCGAGCCATGCGAGCTTGCCGATGGTGAAGGCGGAGGTGGGAAGGGTTCCGACGGAGCGGAGCAGGGTCTCGTCGCCGATCTTCTGGCGCAGCTGGGCGATGTCTGGGGCAGAGGTGGTGTCGTTCCAGAGTTTCGCGGGTCGAATGACGGTGTCGGTTGAATCAAGGGTGACTAGGCCGTGGCATTGGGCGGCGACGGAGATAGCGACAACGGAGTCGGCTGCCGCTCCGGTGGAGGCGAGAGCTGCGCGGAACGCGTGAACGAAGGCGGACCACCACATTTCCGGGTCCTGCTCGCTGATCGGCGGGAACACGGGCGGGTGAGTCGCGGAACCGGAAGCGATGAGAGTTCCGGTGATCGCGTCACGCAGCTCGACCTTGCAGGACTGGGTGGAGGAGTCGACGCCGGCGACCAGCTGTGCGGCGGTCATGCTCGCGTGCCCTCTGTCGTGGCGTCTGCGAGGTGAGCGGCGGCTCCGACCCGGTAGATGCCGAGCGGCGAGGCGGTGCGGGGAGCTTCAGGAGTGACTGCGGGGAGCGCTGTGGGCGCGTCAGCCTGTCCCGGAGCGGGGACGGTGCCGACGGTGGGTGCACCGTCCGAAGGCGTAGGGGTCATGCTGGTCAGCCAATCTGGTGGAGGGGGTGGGGCCGCGGTTGTGGTCGCGGCCCCACCGGTCAGCGGGGGCTACTTCTCCTGGCCCGGGAGGCCCTCGTAGGCGATGTTTCCGGTCTTGAGGTTCTCGTTGATCAGGTCGGTCAGGCCTGCGAGGAAGGAGTCGCGGTCGGTGACGACGTGCTCCATGGCGGCGTCGACGTTGTCCGCGGTGATGGCCGGCATGATGTAGACGGGATTGTCGTTGGTGGACTCGCCGCGGGCGACCTGTGCAGCGACTGCGAGGCCGGTAGCGAGCTCGACGGTGCCGTTCTGCAGGGACGTGCCGATGAAGGAGCCGTCCTTGACGGCCGCCAGGCCGTCCTCGATGCCGTCGATGCCGACGATCGGCACGTTCATCCCGGCTTCCTTGAGCGCCTGGAGCGCTCCGAGGCCCATGTCGTCGTTCTGGGAGATGACGCCGTCGATGTCGTCACCGAATGCGGAGATCCAGTTCTTCATCTTGTTGACGGCTTCGTCGCGCTTCCAGTTCGCGGTGTCCTTCGCGAGCACCTTGATGTTCGGGTTCTCGGCGAGGACCTGGTCGATACCCTGACCGCGGTTGATCTCGCCGGACCCGCCGAGGGGGCCTTGGAGGATGACGACATTGCCAGTGTCGCCGATCTTGTCGATCATCATCTGCGCCTCCTGGGCGCCGGCGGCGACGTCGTCGGGCTGGACGCTGGCGGTGATGTCGGGGTTGTTCAGCGTCGCGTTGACGTCGAGCAGCGGGATCCCGGCGGTCTTCGCGGCGGAGACCTGAGGCTGGAGGGTGTCGGCCTGGACGGGGACGACGACGATCGCGTCGACCTTGGCGGAGACGAACTGGTCGATCTGGCTGGCCTGGGTACTGACGTCGTTGTTGGCCGAGTTCCAGAGGACCTCGATGTTGTTCTCTTTGGCGTAGGTGTCGATGCCTTCCTTTCCTTCGGTGACGAAGGAGGACATGTCGTAGACGCTGATGCCGACGGTGATGGCTTCCTGGCCGTTCTCGTTGGTGCCCTGGGCGCTGGGGTCGCCGGCGCCGCAGGCGGTGAGAGCGGTCAGGGAGAGAGCGACGACGCCGAGGGTGAGGGCACGCTTGGCGGTGCGAGTGATCTTCATTGATGTCTCCGGTGCTGAGTGGGTGGAGGAGCGGGTGGGTGGGTGGGTAGGGAGAGAGAAGACTGGGTCAGTGGCGCCGTTTGGCGGCCCATACGTCGACGGCGACGGCGGCGACGATGAGGACACCCTTGATGACGTCCTGCCAGTAGGCGGGGACGGTGAGGATGTCGAGGCCGTTGTTGAGGGTCTGAATGAGCAGGAGTCCAAGGGCGGTGCCCCAGACTGTGCCGCGTCCGCCGAGCAGGCTCGCTCCGCCGATGACGACGGCGGCGATTGCGTCGAGCTCGTAGCCCTGACCGAGGGTGGGCGATCCGCTGATGACGCGGGAGGCGAGCATGACGCCGGAGAGGCCGGCGAGGGCGCCGCTGATGGCGTAGACGCTGAAGAGGACGCCGCCGGTCTTGACGCCGGCGATCTGCGCGGCGAGCGGGTTGCCGCCGACGGCGTAGATGCGCATGCCGAAAGCGGTGCGGCGCATGATGATCCCGAAGCCGACGATGCCGACGATCATGAGGATGACCGGGATGGTCAGGCCCAGGATTTGGGTGTTGGCGATGGCGCCGAAGCTGGCGGGGAGGCCGTTGATGGGGGCGCCGTTGCCGACGACGTAGGCGAGACCGGAGGCGAGGGTGAGCATGCCCAGCGTCGCGATGAAGGGCGGGACGTTGATCTTCGAGATGACGAATCCGTTGACGGATCCGGCGATCAGTCCCACGAGGACGGAGACGATCAGGGCGATCCAGATCTGGTCGGGGAAGCTCTTGGCGGCCAGCGCTCCGGACATGGAACTCAGGGCGATGACGCTGCCGACGGAGAGGTCGATGCCGCCGGTGAGGATGACGAGCGTCTGCCCGAGGGCGATGAGCGCGAAGGGGGCGGCGGCGATGAGGATCGTCGTGACGTTGTCTACGGTGCCGAAGCGGGCGCTGCGGTACATGAAGTAGGCGATGACAACGAGCAGGACCAGCACCATCGCGTAGCGGATGAGGAGGTTCTGGATGAACGCGCCGTCGATGCGCCGACGGCGGTCTGTGGTGAGAGTGTCGCTCGTCATCGTGCTGAGTCCTTGTCGGTCTGGGAGGAGAGAGTTGGTGTGGGGTCGGCGGCTGCGGGGAGCTGGTCGGAGAGGCCGCTAGCGAGGCGGAAGATCGTGTCCTGCACGCTCGGCTGAGCGAGATCGTCACGGTCGAGTTCGCCGACGATGCGGCCGGCCCGCAGGACGAAGGCGCGGTGTGCGAGGGAGAGGATCTCGGGCATGTCGCTGGAGGCCATCACCACGGCCATGCCTTCGGAGGCGAGCTTGGTGATGATGCGGTAAATCTCGCTCCGGGCGCCGACGTCGACACCACGGGTGGGTTCGTCGAGGAGGAGGACGTCAACGTCGCCGGTGAGCCAGCGGGCGAAGACGACCTTCTGCTGGTTGCCCCCAGAGAGGGTCTCCATCGTCTGGTTCAGGCCGCGGCTACGCAGCTTCACCGACTCGGTCGCCTCGCGGACAGCCTTGCGGCGCGCTCCCTGCTGGAGCCAGCCGCCTACCGTGAAGGAGGACAGTCGGGGCAGGCTGCCGTTGTCGAGGATGTCCATCGATAGCACTCCGCCGGATCCTTTGCGGTCCTCGGGGACCAGGGCGACGTTCGCGGTGATCGCGGCCGAGGGGTTGTTGCGCTTGAGGGGTCGTCCGTCGATGGCGATGGTGCCAGAGAGAGTGCGGCGGACGCCGAAGATCCCCTCGATGAGTTCGGTGCGACCGGCGCCGACGAGGCCCGCGAGGCCGATGATCTCTCCCCGGCGCACGGTGAAGCTCACTGGCTCGGCTGCGCCCTCGACCTGCAGGTCCGTCACTTCGAGGACGGTGGTGTCGCTGTGCTGGGGCCGATCGGGGAAGAGGTCCTCGAGCTCGCGGCCGATCATCGCAGTGACGATGTCATCGTCGGTGACCTCGAGCATCGGCTTGTCCATGACGAGTCCGCCGTCGCGGAGGACGACGATGTGGTCGGCGAGCTGCCGGATCTCCTCCATCTTGTGCGTGGTGAAGAGGAGAGCAACGCCGGTGTCGCGCAGTTGCCGCATGACGGCGACGAGGCGGGCGACTTCACGCTCGGCGATCGCGCTGGAGGGCTCATCGAGCAGGATCGCTCGGGCACCGGTGTTCGTCGCCTTAATGATCTCGACGATTTGACGAAGCCCGACCGGCAGGGTGCGCATCTTGCGTGTGGGGTCGACGTCGATCCCGAAGGTTTTCAGGTTTTCCTTCGCGCGGGCGATCATCTCTCCGCGGCGAAGGCCTAGCGGACCGCGCAGCTCGCGGCCGATGAAGATGTTCTCGTAGATCGCCATGTCCAGCAGTGAGGCGAGCTCCTGGGGCACGATCGCCACACCCAGACGAGCGGCGTCCTGCGCATCGCCGGCGTGCAGCTTCTCGCCACGGACGAGTACTTCCCCGGTGTCGGCCCGGTACTGGCCCGACGCGATCTTCATCAGGGTCGACTTGCCCGCGCCGTTCTCACCGGCCAATGCGGTGATCGTCCCCGGACGAAGGCGCAACGACACTCCCTTGAGGACGGGGATGCCGGAGAAGCCCTTCTCGATGTTGATGCACTCGAGCGAGGCGGGATCCGCGGAAGCCGTGCTGGCGGCGCTCTCGCCGGTCGTCCCGATCGTTGCAGACATGGTGCTCGCTTCCCTGGCGAGCTACGTCGCCTCATCGCGGTGGCCGCCCGATTCGCGACGACGTCTGAAAGATACACCCCCCGCTCATGCGCGCAACAGCTACGCTCATGTGAGCACCTGACCTCCGATCGGTAGTGTGCCTCTTACAGCCCGTCCCGAAGGAGCAGTACGCATGGGTCCAGACGAAGCGATCCGCATCAGCTACGCGGCGAAGCGGTTCTACCGAGACGGTCGGACGAGGATTCAGATCGCGGACGAGATGAAGCTGTCGCGATTCAAGGTCGGCCGGATGCTGGACCAGGCACAGGAGCTCGGCATCGTCCGCATCGAGATCGTGAATCCCGGCGGGGTGGACCTCGATCTCTCGATCGCATTGCAGGAGCGCTTCAGCCTCAAACGCGCTCTCGCGGTGACCGCACCCGGAGAGACTCCGGAAGTGATCCAGGACGCTCTCGGACGGGTCGCTGCGAACCTACTGATGGAGATCGTCTCCGAAGGCAATCTCATCGGGTTCACCGCTGGCCGCACTTTGAACGTCACCGCGCACCACGTCACTTCCCTCCCCGACTGCGACCTCGTCGCCCTCGGCGGAGTCGCCGGCGCGGCGAAGGAGCACGGCGTGGAGATCCTCCGGCGCATCGGCCAGATCGCAGGAGGAACCGCGTACCCGATCTTCGCGCCGCTGTTCGTGGCGAGCGCGGACACCGCTCGCGCTCTGCGAGCAGACCGGATGATCTCCACCGCCTACGCGAAGTTCGATCGCGTCGACATCGGAGTTGTCGCGGTCGGAAGCTGGTCTCCGCCGGACTCCCAGCTCTACACCGCCGCTGAGGAGGCGGGTATCGCCCACGCTCTTCTGGATCAGGGGGTGGTGGGGGAAGTCGGTGCAACACTGTTCGACGCCGAGGGCCGAATCATCCACTCCATCGATGATCGATCGATCGCGATCACCTCCGAGCAGCTGCGCGCTATTCCTGAGGTCATCGCTGTGGGCGGCGGAGCCCGCAAGACCGCGGCCGTCCGCGCTGCACTCAAGTCGGGTCTGATCGACTCTCTCGTCACCGATACCGCTCTCGCTCAGCGTCTCCTCGCTCAGGAATCACGGTGAACGCCCACGATGCAGAACGCTTTCGTGCGGACGTCATTGCAGAGATCGGCGACTTGACCTCCACCACTTCGCGCGCCGACGAAGCCGCCATTCTCGCCTCCATCTCCCCCGTCTGCTTCGGGCAAGCGCTGCGTCTGATCTTCCCTCGCCGCCGTTCCGCTGTAAGCGTCGACGACTGCGTCGCGCTCGAGAGCTGACGGTCCGAGCCCGCTCACCTCGGTGGAAGAGACCCGCGGAATCAGATGCTCATGTGAGCACACCCGGTTGACGGATGAGCAACCACCTGTCAGGGTCTCGACATTCACCTCCGCGCCTCGGGAACTCCGGACGCTCGTGAATGAAGCCCGTCGGGAAACAGCACCTCGACGTGGCGGATACCCATCACCATTGGAGGTATTGCAATGAAGCAATCGCGTTTGATCGCCCTCGGGGCCGCGGCGGTTCTCGCTCTCTCGGGATGCTCCGCCGGATCTGGCGGCAGCGGCGGGGACGACGCCCTGACGATCGCATTCCTGATGCCGGAGTCGAACACGACCCGGTACGAGCAGTTCGACACTCCGCTGTTCGAGGCCGCCGTCGAGGAGATCGCGCCGGGATCCACGGTCCTGTACTCGAACGCGAACGGCGACCCGACGCAGCAGCAATCGCAGCTGGAATCCGTTCTCGCTCAGGGACCCGATGTCGTCGTCCTCAACGCTGCGGATTCCGTCCAGGGCGAGCGTCTGGTCGACACGGCTACCTCCGCAGGCGTGCCCGTCATCGCCTACGACCGTCTGATCAAGAACCAGGACGTCGGCTACTACGTCTCCTTCGACAACCCCAAGGTCGGAGCGCTACAGGCGCAGAGCCTTGTTGACCACCTCACCGAAGAGGGCATCACCAGCGGAGACCTCCTCATGGTCAACGGCGCCCCCACCGATCCCAACGCCGCCCAGTACAAGGCCGGCGCGCACAGCGTGATCGACGACACCGACTTCTCGGTCGTCGGAGAGTTCGACACCCCGAACTGGGCCGCGGCCGACGCGCAGCAGTGGTTGGAGGGCCAGCTCGGGACGATCGACCGCAGTTCTCTCGTCGGTGTCTACGCCGGCAATGACAGCACCGCGAGCGGCGTCGTGGCCGCGCTGACCGGAGCGGGCGTTTCGCCCGTTCCCCCGGTCACCGGTCAGGACGCTGAACTCGAAGCCGTACAGCGCATCGTCGGCGGTACGCAGTACATGACGGTCTACAAGTCCATCAAGGACCAGGCCACCGACGCGGCCGCAGCAGCAGTCGCCCTCGCCCGAGGCGAGGACCCGAAGAGCTCCTCCGACACAGACGGCATCCCGACGACGCTGCTGACACCGCTGGCCCTCACCGCCGAGAACATCAAGGACACGGTGATCGCAGACGGCGTCTACAACGCCTCGGATATCTGCACGTCCGAGCTCGCCGCAGCCTGCACAACGCTTGGCCTCGAGTAGAGCGCCCCTCTACCTCGAGCACTCGTCCGGGGCGGCGCGACACCGCCGCCCCGGATCCCCTTTCGACTTCCGCACCCTTCCAGGAGCACGAACGATGACGTCCACAGCATCCGCGGCCACCACAGCCTCCGGCTCGTCAGGCACGACGCCGATTCTCGAGTTGCGGGGGGTGAGCAAGCGTTTCGGCGCCGTGCAAGCCCTTTCCGACATCAACCTCACCGTTGCGCCCGGCGAAGTCGTCGCTCTCGTCGGCGACAACGGCGCCGGTAAGTCCACCCTGGTGAAGATCATTGCCGGTGTGTATCAGCACGACACCGGCGACATCCTCATCGACGGCGCCCCCGTCAACTTCGACGGCCCCGGAGCTGCCCAGGCTGCCGGCGTCGCGACCGTCTTCCAGGACCTCGCGCTCTGCGACAACCTCGACGTCGTCGCGAACCTCTTCCTCGGCAAAGAGACCAAGCGCGGCCGGATGCTGGACGAAGCGTCCATGGAGCAGCAGTCCTGGAACCTGCTCAAGCAGCTCTCCGCGAGAATCCCGTCGGTTCACATCCCGATCGCCTCCCTCTCCGGTGGACAGCGTCAGACCGTCGCCATCGCCCGCTCCCTGCTGGGCGACCCGAAACTGATCCTCCTCGACGAGCCCACCGCCGCTCTCGGCGTCGCCCAGACCGCCGAGGTCCTCAACCTTGTGGAACGCATCCGCGACCGCGGACTCGGCGTCATCCTCATCAGCCACAACATGGCCGACGTGCAGGCAGTCGCCGACAGAGTCCTCGTGCTTCGCCTGGGTAAGAACAACGGCATCTTCGAGGCCACCGCCTCCACGGAGACCCTCGTCTCCGCCATCACCGGCGCCAGCGACAACGTCGTCACTGCCCGCAACCGCCGCATTGCAGAGACCGCTGGCATCCACACCATCGCGCGAGAGGCGAACGACGCATGACCACCACCGGCACCAAGCCCGACCCGACGGCCGCTCCCCTGGACCGCCAGGACGAGCGCCTCATCTCGGGCGGCGGACTGCGCGGACTTCTCGCCACCGCTAAGGACCGCGTCACCAGCGGCGAGCTCGGGCCGCTTCCGGTCATCGTCGGGCTCGTCGTCATCGGCGGGATCTTTCAGATCCTCAACCCCAACTACCTCTCCGCCTACAACGTCTCGAATCTGCTTTGGCAGGCCGCAGCCGTCGGCCTCATGGCCCTCGGAGTCGTCGTGGTTCTTCTCCTGGGCGAGATCGACCTGTCCGTCGGATCCGTCGCCGGCCTCGCCAGCGCCATCTTCGCCGTCGGCGCCGTTAACCAGGGCTGGCCCGAGATCCTCGCGTTCCTCGCCGCACTGGGCTCCGGCGTGGTCGTCGGATTGCTCTATGGCCTCTTCTATACCCGCTTCGGAGTGCCGAGCTTCCTAATCACCCTGGCCGGGCTACTCGCCATCCAAGGGCTGCAGCGCCTGGTCATTTCCACCGGCCCCGCGAACTCCATCGCCCTCCCCCGCGAATCCTTCCTCAGCCAAATCGGTCAGACCTTCGTCGCCGCGCCCCTCGTCTTCGCGCTGCTCGCGCTGACGATCGCCGTGCACCTCGGACTGGGCCTCCGCGCCCGCAGCCGACGCCTCAGCTTCGGTCTCTCAGCACCATCGACGCAGTCCATCGTCATCACCTCGGGGGTGCTGTTCGTGCTGCTCTCCCTGCCGATCCTCTTCACCTACGCGAAGGGTGGACGAGGCATTGCCGTCCCGGTGCTGATCTTCATCGCCCTCACCATCGTTCTGGACATCGCGTTGCGCCGCACCTCCTGGGGCCGATCCGTCTACGCAATCGGAGGCAGCGTCGAAGCAGCTCGCCGCGCCGGCATCAAGGTGCAGCGCGTCTACATCTCGGTCTTTGTCCTCTGCTCCACCCTCGCCGCCCTCGGCGGGCTCATGCTCGCCGCACGAGCAGGAACCGCCTCGGTCGCCACGGCCGCCGCCGACGAGAACCTCAACGCGATCGCGGCCGCAGTCATCGGCGGCACCAGCCTGTTCGGCGGCCGTGGTCGTGCATGGTCCGCGCTTCTGGGCATCCTCGTGATCTACGCGATCTTCAGCGGCCTGAACCTGCTCTCGCTGCCCGACCCCGTTCGCTTCATCATCATCGGCGGTGTGCTGCTCATCGCGGTCGTCACCGACAGCCTCTCCCGCCGAACCCGACAGGCCTCTGGACGCGCATGACCCTCCGCTCCGGCGCACCCATCACTCGACAGACGCGCCGGAGTCTTCGACACCCGCCCGGTCGCAGGCCGGCCGACCATCAAAAAGGACCTTCCCCGATGACTGACCGGCTCCTCCCCTCCCCTGTCCTCGCCGAGATCGAACAGGCCCTGGCCGGAGTCGACGATGAGGAGTACGCGACCCTCTCGAGAGAGCTGCTGACGACCCCGCGGCGCTGGTTCTTCTCCGGGATGGGACGTTCGGGCCGCGTCGCATCGATGAGTGCGATGCGACTGATGCACCTGGGGTTCGACAGCTTCACCGTCGGCGAATCCACGACCCCGGCGCTCGAGGCAGGAGACGGCCTAGTCGTGTTCACCGCCTCCGGCACGACCGCATCAGTTCTCGCACATGTCGAACTCGCCAAAAGGCTCGACGCTGTCGTCGTCGCGATCACGAGAAGTTATGACAATCCGGTGGCCCGCCTTGCGGACACCGTCGTGATCATCCCGAACGGACAATCGGAGCAGTTCGCTGGAAGTCTCTTCGAACAGACGTCCCTGATCCTGTTCGACAGCATCATCCACGACGCCATCCAGCGCGATGCGACACTGCTGACGATCATGCATTCCCGACACGCAAATCTTCAGTAAGGACACCGCCGAAGCCCAGCGCTTCGGGTGTGCGGCCCAGGACGCTTCTATGGGCTCAGCCGCCCATATCTGAAGGAAACATTCTCGTCGGCAGTGCGACGTAAGGCAGCATGTCGCCAGCCCTGTTCTCGTCCAACGACGTCACAAAGGGGCCGTTGTGAGAAAGCAGGACTCTCATGTGGGGTTGAGGTGGTTGATCCAGTAGGCGCTCAAATCAGCAGGGCTCTTTCCATATCCGCGGAGAGCCTCGATGCGCGTCAGCGCTTCGCCGTTGCCTCACCACTCCGCGGCCCACCGCTCGCCGCCGTTCCGACCCTTTGGCCGTCACACGGCGCCGGTGGGAGGGCGGGAGGAACTTCCGGACCCTCCTCCTCCGCCTACGTTGACGCCCTTCCGGCGTCCCGTCGATGCTGGCGGGGCGTGACGCCCTTCTCCGCCAGGAACTGCCGGTTGAAGTTCGAGAGGTTGGTGTAGCCGACCTCGTAGCAGACCGCGGCGATGGGCAGCGTCGTCGTGGTGAGCAGGCGCCCTGCGTGGGCAATGCGGAGCTTGCGGATGAGCTCGCTGAAGTTCTGGCCGGTGGCCTTCTTGAAGTACTTCGAGAACGTCGCCTCGTGCATGCCGACGAGGTCCGCTGCTTCGCCGACGCTGACCTGGCCGGCGTGGCCGGCGAAGGCGTACTCGAGGACGATGTCGACGATCGCGGCCGCGCGGTCGTCGAGCTGCGGCATGAAGAACTCCGTCGCCAGCGGGGTGCGGTCGCCGGCGGGTGAGCGAGCGAGCAGCGTGAGGAGCTCGAGGAGGAGGGTCAGGCGCTCGAGTCCGGTCGTGAGCCCGATCCGGTTGATGATCGGTGCAGCGACGTCGGCGGTCGCGGGGGCGAACTCGATGCCGCGGGCGCTCTCGGCGAGGAGGGGCCTGATCTCCCTCGCCTCCGGCATGAGTTCGGTCCATTTCGCGATCCACGTCGGGTCGATCTGGATCACGGCGTCGCGATTGACGATCACCTCGTCGGGGGCGAGGTCGCTTACCCAGTCGTGCGGCAGGCCCGAGCCGACGATCGAGACGTGGCCGGCGGCGAAGGTGCCGACGTGGTCTCCGACGATGAACCGCCCGGTCCCTTGGCGGATGAGGTGGATCTCGTACTCGGGGTGGTAGTTCCAGCGCGCGGCGGGCGTGGGGTAGTCGTGCTCGATCCAGCGGACGGAGTGGTCCTCGTCGAGTGTGATGACCTCGCGGGCCGCGCGCATGCCGGTGAGACGTTCCGCGAGCATCGTCGCGTGATCGTCGTCTCTGACGGTAGCCACGAACGTAACCGTACAGATTTGCATCAGTTCTGGCCAGGGAGCGAGCTAGAACGCGTCGACGGCTCGATTCACACTCTTCTCCAGGCAGTACGGCTCCCGTCAGGGAAATCAGCTCGGATGCCGGCCGGCTCACCACGACGGTGCGTCGATGCTCGAAGAACGAAGGAGTCCTTTGATGATCACCCGAGGCAGGCGTTTCGCCTCCGCCATCGCCGGGACCACGGTCCTCGCGTTCGCTCTCACCGCCTGCGGCGGTGCCGGAGGCGACACCGCTTCCTCCGGTGGCGGCAACGAGGTCAACGTCCTCATGGTCAACAACCCGCAGATGACCGACCTGCAGAAGCTCACCGCCGACAACTTCACTAAGGAGACCGGCATCAAGGTGAACTACACCGTTCTCCCTGAGAACGATGTGCGCGCGAAGATCGCGCAGGAGTTCTCGGCCCAGGCCGGTCAGTACGACGTCGCCAGCATCAGCAACTACGAGGTGCCGACGTTCGCGAAGAACGGCTGGCTGACCCCGCTGGACGACACCGTCGCCGCCAGCGCCGACTTCGACCAGGCCGACGTGCTCGAGCCGATCACGAAGTCCCTCACCGCCGAGGACGGCAGCCTCTACGCCGAGCCGTTCTACGGCGAGTCGTCGTTCCTGATGTACCGCACCGACGTCTTCGAGAAGGCCGGCGTCACGATGCCTGACAACCCCACCTGGCAGGAGGTCGCCGACCTCGCCGCGAAGGTCGACGGCGTCGAGCCCGGCATGAAGGGCATCTGCCTCCGTGGCCAGCCGGGCTGGGGCCAGGTCTACGCCCCGCTCACCACCGTGGTGAACACCTTCGGCGGGACCTGGTTCGACGAGGACTGGACCGCGCAGGCCGACAGCCCCGAGTTCACCGAGGCCGTTCAGTTCTACGTCGACCTCGTGCAGCAGCACGGTGAGAGCGGCGCTTCGCAGGCGGGCTACACGGAGTGCCTCAACAACCTGCAGCAGGGCAAGGTCGCGATGTGGTACGACTCCACCGCCGCCGCCGGCTCGCTGGAGGCCGACGACTCGCCCGTGAAGGGCAAGCTCGGCTACGTCGCCGCGCCGGTCGTGGAGACCGAGAGCTCGGGCTGGCTGTACTCGTGGGCCTGGGGCATCCAGAAGGCCGCCAAGAACCAGGACGCCGCCGCGAAGTTCATCGAATGGGCCTCGAGCAAGGAGTACGAGCAGCTCGTCGGCGAGCAGATCGGCTGGTCCAGCGTCCCCGCCGGCAAGCGCGCTTCGACCTACGACAACGCCGACTACCAGGCGTCCGCTGGTGCGTTCTACGAGCAGACCCGCGACGCGATCCAGAGCGCGACTCCCGACAACCCGGGTGTCCAGCCGCGTCCCGCGCCCGGCATCCAGTTCGTCGCGATCCCCGAGTTCGCCGACATGGCCACTCAGGCGTCGCAGTCCATCAGCTCGGCCATCGCCGGGCAGACCTCGGTCGAGGACGCTGTCGCCGACGGCCAGGCCCTCGCGGAGAAGGTCGCCGCGAAGTACCAGAAGTGATCTGACCCTCGGGCGGCGGCCGCTGCCGGCGGCCGCCGCCCCTCCCCCGCACGCTTTCTCCAGCGAGACAAGGACGTCACGATGACCATGACCGAACCGCGCTCCGACGCGCCGACTGCGACCGGATCCGCTCATCCGTTCCGCCGCAGGCCTCAGAAGGACCGCGCGACGACGCTCGCGCGAGCCGGCGACTGGGCCCGCCGCGCTCCCCTGCTCCCCGCTCTGATCTTCGTGATCGCGGTGACCCAGGTGCCGTTCCTCATCACGATCATCGTGTCCCTGTTCAACTGGGAGGCGCTCTACCCGAACGACATCGGGTTCGCCTGGCTCTCGAACTACATCACCGTCTTCTCCGACGAGGCCCTCCGCGGAGCGGTGGTCACCACGATCCTGCTGACCGTGACCGTCGTGCTCGTCAGCCTCCTCTTCGGCCTCGGCATCGCGCTGCTACTCGACCGCACCTTCTTCGGACGCGGCATCGTGCGCACGATCATGATCGCGCCGTTCCTCGTCGTCCCCGTCGCTGCCGCCCTCGTCTGGAAGCACGCGCTCTACAACCCCGAGTACGGCCTGCTCAACGGCGCCCTGAACTGGTTCTTCGGCCTGTTCGGCGCGACCGCCCCGCAGCCCGACTGGATCGGCAGCAACGCCCTCGTCGCCGTCGAAGCCTCCCTCATCTGGCAGTGGACGCCGTTCATGATGCTGATCCTGCTCGCCGGCCTGCAGAGCCGCCCCCTGGACGTCCTCGAGGCCGCCCGCGTCGACGGCGCGACGACCTGGCAGATCTTCATCCACATGACGCTCCCCCACATGCGCCGCTACCTCGAGCTCGCAGCACTGCTGGGCTCGATCTACATCGTGCAGAACTTCGACGCCGTCTTCACCATCACCTCCGGCGGCCTCGGCACCGCCAACCTGCCGTACACGATCTACCAGCAGTTCTTCCAGGCACAGAACTACGGAGCGGCGTCGGCCGCCGGCGTCGTCGTCCTCATCGGAACGATGGCGATCGCCACCTTCGCGCTGCGCAGCATCTCCACCCTCCTGAAAGAAGAGAACCGATGACCGCCCTCATCACGCGCCGCAAAGCGCCTCGCCCCGAGCTCACCATCGCCGGGTCCGGCACCCGCACCCGCGTCGGGAACTCCCTCCTCGGCCTGCTCGCCTGGGTCATCGGGCTCCTCTTCGTCACCCCGGTGCTCTGGATGATCCTGACCAGCCTGCACAGCGAGACCGACGCCGCGACCAACCCGCCGTCGCTGTTCGCCCCGCTCACTCTCGACGGCTACGCGAACTTCTTCGGCGCGAGCTCCGGCGCGAGCCCCTGGCCCCCGCTGATCAACAGCGCCACCGCCAGCGTCGTCTCCACCGCCCTCGTGCTCCTGCTCGCCCTGCCCGCCGCCTACGCCCTCAGCATCAAGCCGGTGAAGAAGTGGTCGGACGTCATGTTCTTCTTCCTCTCCACCAAGATGCTGCCGATGGTCGCGGGCCTGCTGCCGATCTACCTGATCGCCAAGCAGATCGGAGCGCTGGACAGCATCGGGCTGCTCATCGTGCTCTACACCTCGATGAACCTGCCGATCGCCGTGTGGATGATGCGCTCGTTCCTCTCCGAGATCCCCGTCGAGATCCTCGAGGCCGCCGCGATCGACGGAGCCAGCCTGATCTCGATCTTCCGCCGCATCATCGTCCCGATCTCCGGCCCGGGCCTCGCTTCGACCGCACTGATCTGCTTCATCTTCAGCTGGAACGAGCTGCTCTTCGCGAGCGTCCTGACCAGCACCAAGGCCTTCACCGCCCCGGTGTTCCTGACCAGCTTCGTCACCAGCCAGGGCCTGTTCCTCGCCCAGGTCTGCGCCGCAGCAGTCGCCGTGTCGCTCCCCGTGCTCATCGCCGGCTTCGCCGCTCAGGACAAGCTCGTCCAGGGCCTCTCGCTGGGAGCGGTCAAGTGAGCGCCGACGAGCTGCGCTCCCTCGCCGACGAGTGGGCGCACCCGAAGGTCCCCGTCCCCACCTACGACCGGCACGGCCTGACCGCCGGCATCGTCCACTTCGGGGTGGGCGGCTTCCACCGCGCCCACCAGGCGATGGTCGTCGACCGGCTCCTCGCGCAGGGCGAGGCCCGCGATTTCGCGATCTGCGGCGTCGGCGTCCTCGAACAGGACCGCCGGATGAAGCAGGTGATGGACGCGCAGGACGGCCTCTACACCCTCGTGCTCAAGCACCCCGACGGCACCCGCGAAGCGCGCGTCATCGGCAGCATCATCGAGTACCTCCTCGCGGTCGACGATCCGGAGGCGGTCATCGAGAAGATGGCCTCCCCCTCCACCCGCATCGTCTCCCTCACCGTCACGGAGGGCGGCTACAACTTCCACCGCATCACCGGCGAGTTCGATGAGACGACCCCCGCAGTGCGGGCTGACGTCGAGGCGGCCGGCGAGGGGCGGGCGCCGCAGACGGTCTTCGGCCTCGTGAGCGCCGCGCTGCAGCGACGACGAGAACGAGGCATCGAGCCCTTCACCGTGATGTCCTGCGACAACATCGCCGGCAACGGCCACGTCGCCAAGAAGATGTTCACCGCCTACGCCCGCCTCATCGACCCCGACCTCGCCGACTGGATGACCGAGGCCGTGCACTTCCCCAACAGCATGGTCGACCGCATCACCCCGGTCACCAGCGACGAGGATCGGACCGAGGTCCGGGATGTGCACCGGATCGACGACGCCTGGCCGGTCGTCGCCGAGCCGTTCTTCCAGTGGGTGCTCGAGGACGACTTCCCGCTCGGCCGGCCCCCGTTCGAGGACGCCGGAGTGCAGCTCGTCGAGGACGTCGAGCCGTACGAGCTGATGAAGCTGCGGCTGCTCAACGCCAGCCACCAGGGACTGTGCTACCTCGGCTACCTCATGGGCTACCGCTTCGCCCACGAGGCCACCGCCGACCCGCGCATCGCCCGGTTCCTCCGCGCCTACATGGACGACGAGGCCACGCCGACCCTCCCGCCGGTCCCCGGCATCGACCTGGAGCACTACAAGGCGACGCTCATCGAGCGGTTCCAGAACCCGGAGGTGCGCGACACCCTCGCACGCCTGTGCGCTGAGTCGAGCGACCGCATCCCGAAGTGGCTCCTCCCCGTCGTCCTCGCGAACCTCGAGACCGGCGGCAGCATTGTTCTCTCCGCGGGGATCGTCGCGAGCTGGGCGCGCTACGCGGAGGGCTTCGACGAGGACGGCGAGCCGATCGTCGTCGTCGACCGGCTGGCCGAGCAGCTCACCCGGGCGGCACGCGAGCAGCACGAGGACCGGCTCTCGTTCCTGCGCGATCGCGACGTGTTCGGCGATCTCATCGACCAGCCGCGGTTCGTCGACGCCTACGTCGACGCGCTCGACTCGCTGCTCCTGCAGGGAGCGGCTGAAACCGTCGCCGGCTTCCTGAGGGCCGCCGACGAAGGGTGACTCTCCGACACCCGACATGAAGAAGAGGGAGGAGCGTCAGCTCCTCCCTCTTCTTCGTCTGCGCAGGACCCGGCCCACATGCAGACCGAGCCGGGGCTCCTCCGGCGATCAGGTCCCGACGAGGTCCCGTATCCACGGCAGGTCGGCACCCCGCCGACGCACCGTGATGGCGGCGCACGTCCGCGCGGTCTCCCCGAGCGCCGCGAGAGCGGCACCTGTCAGCACCGCACCCGCCCGGAACCGCTCCAGACCTGCTGCGTCCAGGTGTGCGGTGAGTCCGTGCAGAAGACCGGCCATGAAGGAGTCGCCCGCTCCGATCGTGTCGACGACGCCCGTCGAATCCGCCGTCTGCTCCACTCGCTCGCGGCGCGTGCGCAGGACCGCGCCGGCACCTCCCCGCGTGATCGCGACGAGCTCGGGCCCGGACGCGAGCAGACGATCGGCGACGTCGTCGAGGGACGAGCCCGGGTACAGCCACTCCGCGTCCTCATCGCTGAGCTTGACGACGTCGGATGCGGCGATGAAGCGCTCCGTCCGGACGAGCTGCTGCGCGTGCGGGCGCATCAGAGCAGCTCGGACGTTGGGGTCGAACGACACCAGCGAACCGTCGCGCGCGTCGCGGACGAGGCGCAGCGCGACCTCGTCACCCGGCGCGAGCACCGCACCGAGAGAGCCGGTGTGCACGATGGCCGGGAGCCTCTGCGTGGTCGATGGCGTTTCGGGGAGGTCCCAGCGCAGGTCGAAGTCGTACTCGGCCGAACCATCAGCGGTGATGGTCGCGGTCGCGGTCGACGTCGCGCCGTCGCGACGACCCGCAGGGTCGACCTCGACGTGGGACTGCAGGAGATGGGAGCGGATCGCTACTCCTCGGGGGTCGTCCCCGATCGAGGTGAGCAGCCGCACCCGATGCCCGAGCCGGCCCAGGCCCACGGCGACGTTCAAAGGCGAACCGCCCACCCGTTCGGAGACGGTCCCGTCCCGGTCCAGGACGACATCGATGAGGGCCTCGCCGATGACGAGGACGTCGCCTCCCGTCACGAGCGGGGCGAGACGAGGAGCTTGCCGGTGCTGTCCGCGTTGGCCGCGGCGAACGCGTCGGAGATGTCCTCGAGCGCGTACCGGCCCGAGACGACCTCGGCGGTCGGCAGGCCGCCGTCGACGGCGATGGAGATCGCGGTCTCGACATCGGCTTCGGTGTAGGCAGCGCAGCCCTGCACCCGGATCTCGAAGTCCTGGATGATCGGCATCGGCAGCACGGCGTCGCGCGCGGGAACGCCCACGACGACGAGGGTGCCGGCACGGCGCAGCAGCGACACCGCCTGCGCGTAGGAGCGCTCGTTCGCGACGCAGTCCAGAACGACGTCGGCCGGCCCGCCGAGGGCCGCGGCGACCTGCTCGTTCGCGTCAGCGTCCGATGCCTTCACCGCGCGGTGCGCTCCGATGCGCGTCGCGCGAGCGAGCTTGCCCTCGTCGAGATCGGTGGCGACGACGGTGCCGGCGCCCGCGTTCAATGCGGCGACGACGCAGAGGACACCGATGGTGCCGGCGCCGAGGACGACGACGCGCGCTCCGGCGAGATCGCCCGCGATGCGGGCGGCGTGGACGGGCGTGGCGAGGCACTCGACGAGTGCGGCGGTCTCGTCGTCGACGGAGTCGGGGACGGCGTAGAGGTTACCGGCGGGGGCGACGAAGTACTCGGCCATCGCGCCGGCCCAGTGACCGGACGGGTCGCAGCCGATCCAGGAGAGCCGCTCACACGCGTTCGAGCGCCCGGCGCGGCAGTTCAGGCACGTGCCGCAGGCGACGTTGGGCTTGAGGAGCACACGCTGACCTACCTCGACGCCCTCGACCCCCTCGCCCAGCGCAGCGACGACACCGGTCGCCTCGTGGCCGGGGAGATAGGTCGAGGCGAGGAACGGATGGTGCCCGGCGATCGCGTGGATGTCGGAGCCGCAGATCCCGACCAGGACGCTCTGCACGAGGACCTGGCCGGCCGCGGGCGTCGGCACATCGGCGGTCTCGAGGCGGACGCCCGAGAGGGGCTCGGCGACAGCGCGGTGCATCGTCGTGGAAGCAGTGGGAGGAGTGGTCATCGTCGAGTTCCTTCAGAGCAAGGGCGGAGGCATGCAGGCCGGTTCAGGTCGGCGGGGTGTCCGCTGTCGTCGACTTCGACGAGAACGGTGCCGCGAGACCTGGCAGATGCTCATCGTCGAACGCACAGCCGACCCCGTCTAGACGATGCCTGCGCACCTTCTAGTACTAATCTGCCGATGGCTGCCCGTCGTCTTCACGCCAGATCGTGGTGCGCACGAAGGCAGTCTCCGATGCTCTGGTTCAGCTCGTTTCTACCGCGCGCCATCCGAAGGCCGGAAGGTCGAAACCAAGGACTGATGCTCCGGTGATCACGTCTGTCCCGAGAACGTCGACGTGCTGATCCTCCGAGCCGTGGTTGATGACGGTGAGAACGTCTCCGCGGCGAGCGACCTCCACCCAGGGAGACAGCCCGCCGATCTCCGGGGCGATACCTGCGCCTGCGAGAAGCCAGGCGAGGACGGTTCTCATTCCAGCGTCGTCGGGAACGGTGCCCAGATAGACGCCGAGGCCGTCGCCGTAGGCGTTGCGGGTGAGTGCTGGGCGTCCAGCGAGGCGTCCGTCTGCGAAGTGGCCGATCACGTCGCCATGCAGAGGTCTGAGTTCTTCGGCGAAGTACTCGCCGCGCAGCTCGCCGAAGGGTCCGGTCACAGCGGCGGACGACTCCCCCTCCCCTGGTGCCGGGGTCGCGAAGCCGGGGCTGCCGGCTGAGGAGGGCCCGGAGGGTCCCGAGGGCGGGACGAGGGCGCCGAACTCGTCGACCGTGACGCCCAGTACGTCGCGTAGGCCGACGAGGTAGCCGCCGTCGCGGAAGGCGTCGTCCTGGTCGACGACGTCGCTGAAGGCGCAGACGAAGAGGTGTCCACCGGCTGCAGTGAACGCGGTGAGGTTGCTGGCTCCGTCGTCTTTGAGCAGGTAGAGCTGCGGGGCGATGACGAGGGCGTAGCTGCTGAGATCGGTGGTCGGCTGGACGATGTCGATGGAGACGTGCTGCGCGTGCAGAGCGGCGTACCAGCGCTGGATCAGCTGGAGGTAGTCGAAGACGACGGGGTGGTCGGGGTGCGCGAGTGCCCACCAGTTCTCCCAGTCGAAGACGATCGCGACTCGGGCGCCGCTGTCCGGAGCGAGGGTGGGGAGCTTCTGCAGCGTGTCTCCGAGCGCGACGACGTCCTTCCAGATCTGGGTATCGGTGCCGCTCTGCGGCAGCATCGCGGAGTGGAACTTCTCGCTGCCGCGGCGGCCCTGCCGCCATTGGAAGAACATGATCCCGTCGGCGCCGTGGCCGATGGCCTGTGCGGAGAGTGCTGCCATCTGGCCGGGGGCTTTGGGCGGGTTCGTCGGTCGCCAGTTCAGCGCACCGGTGGACTGCTCCATCAGCAGCCAGGGGGTGCCGGGCTTGAGGGAGCGCATCAGGTCGCGTGCGAAGGCTGCGACGCGGAACGCTTGGGGGTCGTTGGGGTCGGGGTAGCAGTCGTCCGTGATGACGTCCACTTCGCGAGCCCATCGCGCGTAGTCCAGCGGAGGGAAGGCTCCCATGAAGTTCGTCGTCACCGGCTGGGTCGCGCCCGCGGCGCGGATGGTGTCGCGTTCGAGGATGTAGAGCTCGAGCATCGCATCGGAGGTGTAGCGCTTGAAGTCGAGAGCGTGCGCTGGGTTGGCGGCGAGTGGCGCCTTGCGGGGAGGGAGGATCTCGTCGAACGCGCTGTAGATCTGCGACCAGAACGCGGTTCCCCATGCGGTGTTCAGCGCCTCGATGGTGCCGTACCGGTTCTGGAGCCACGTCCGGAAGGCGTCTCGGGCGTTGTCGGAGTAGTCGTAGTGGACGTGCGCGCCGTACTCGTTGTTGACGTGCCACATGACGACGGCGGGATGCTCGGCGTATCGGGCGGCGAGGGCGGCGACGAGCTCGCCGACGAGGCGCCGGAAGATGGGTGAGCTGGGGGCGTAGTGCTGTCGGCTGCCGGGGCTGAAGGTCATGCCGTACTCGTCCTGCGGGAGGATCTCGGGGTACTTCTTCGTCACCCACGGCGGCGGCGAGGCGGTCGCGGTGGCGAGGTTCACCTGGATCCCGCCCTCGTGCAGCAGGTCGAGGATGCGGTCGAGCCAGCCGAATTCGAAGACGCCTTCTGCGGGCTGGAGGCGGGCCCAGGAGAAGATGCCGACGCTGACGAAGTTGACGCCCGCCTCTCGCATGAGCCGGACGTCGTCGGGCCAGACGTCTTCGGGCCACTGCTCGGGGTTGTAGTCGCCGCCGTAGTACATGGGTGATGCCTCCTGGTGGGGGTCAGGCCGCTCGGTTGCCGGGTTCGAGCCTCCGAGCGGCCTGTCTGGTGTCAGCGGGTGGGTCTGGTGTCAGCTGGTCGGCGCCCAGGGACCGTTCGGGTCACCGGGGGCCTGGTTCCGCGTCCACCACTTCGCGGTGTACCGCTGGCCGTTGTGAGTGACGACGTAGCCTGCGACGAAGGTTCTCGAGGCGGTCCAGACGGCGACGCCGTTCTCCTGCCGGATCTCCTGCCAGGGCCCGTTCGGGTCACCGGGGGTCTGCGCCTTGGTCCACCAGGAGGCGAGCCAGACTGCGCCGTTGTAGGTGACCTTGTCGCCGGCGACGTAGGTGCTGGACGCACTCCACGCCGTGAGCACCGTGATCGGGAGGGAGGCGGTGAGAGGGGCCGCGCCGGTAGCGGTGAGCGCGGACGCCACGGTGATGGTCGCGGTCCGCTCCCCCGGGCTTGCTGAGGAGAATCCGGAGACCGTGTACTGCTCGGGCGTGAGTGCGGCGGTGGTTCCGTCGGCTCTCGTCGCGGTGACGGTGGTGGAGGCGCTGTCGAACGACTCCCCGACGCCGTACACCGTCTTCGTCGTCGTGACGCCGATCGCCATCACTGCTGAGGTGAGAGCGGTCGCCGCGCTCCGAAGGGCCGTGGTGGCCTCGTCGATCGCGATCTGGGTGGCGGCGGGGGACGCGAGGACAGCTGCCGCGTCCGTCCGGGCGGTGTCGAACGGCGTCCAGCTGCCAGCGGAGTAGTCCTCGGCCGTGGCGTCCTGGTTCTCGTCGTAGGCCGCCTGCAGTGCGGTCGTGTCGGTGGCCTGCTTCACGAGGGAGAGGGAATCGACCTTGACCGACTTGCTGCCGCCGGCGCTGCGGGCTTCGATGGAGATCGTCGCGGTGCCTCCGGTGAGCTGCAGGTCGCCGAGCTCGACGTCCTGCCATCCGGTGGTCGCCTGGTTGATGTCGAGCGTGTAGCTCTCACCTGTTGCTCCGGTGATGACGATCCGTGCGTAGTCGAGGCCTCCGGCGGTGTTGATCTTCCCCTTCAGGCGGTAGCTGCCGACGGGCACGGCGTTCTGCTGGGAAACGGAGCCGGAGAAGGCGTTCGCGTTCGCGAGCTGCAGCGCGAAGCGGGACGAGTCCGCGCCGGGGCTGGAGTTGCTGACGAAGGTGTTGCTGGAGTAGGCGGTGTCGACGTTCGTCGTCCAGCCGGTGATCTGCGGGACGGTGACGCGGTCGGCGGCGAAGTCGGGGTTGAGGACGTAGTTGTTCTCCGCGCCGACCCGCCATTCTCCGGTGACGGCGTTGAACTCCCAGTTCGTGAGGGAGTTGAAGGACAGCTCGCCGCCGTCGGCGGAGAGGGGCACCCACTGGTTGTAGCCGTTGCCGTTCCAGGCGAAGTCGGCCCACCGGTCGCCGGCGTAGAGGACGGTGTCCTGCTTGGTGCCGTGGACGGTGACGAAGAAGCCGGTCTGGGAGACGAGGCTGTAGTCCTTCTCGCTGCCGGCCAGGGTGTATTCGCTCGAGTAGGCGCCCTGGATCGCGCTGGTCTGCGACTCGATGACGTGGTTCGCGGAGGCGTTCCAGCCGTGCAGGTCGGAGGTGAGCATGTAGTACTTGCCGTCGAGCTTGAACATCGCGTTGCCCTCACGGCCCGCGACGACGTAGCCGACGCGGACGGCGGGTTCGATGGTGAGCGAGTCGTTGTCGGAGAGCTTGCTGATGAAGGCGTTCGCGCGGCCGCTGCTGTTGGAGAAGATCAGGTAGTCGGTGCCGTCGTCGTCGGTGAAGACCGTCTGATCGCCTGTGGAGCGGGTCGGGGAGTTCTCGATCTGCGGCTGGATGTTGGCGTAATCGAAGTCGTCGGTCGGCGAGTCGCCCTGCAGCATCAGGACCATGCCGCGCTGCTGCCCGTTGGGGTCGAAGTTCTGACCGCTCTGGACGTAGAGCGTGTACTTGCCGGTGTTCTCGTTGTAGGCGACGCCGAGCCGGCCGACCCAGATCGCGTCGGCGAGGGTCTTCATCTGTGCGAAGTAGTGGCCCTTGGACTCGGGAACGTTCATCGGGGTGGTGCGGTCGGCGATGTCGTTCTCGAAGGTCCAGTTGACGAGGTCCTTCGAGGAGTAGACCGGGATGGACGCGAACGTCTGCGTCGCGTAGGTCTTGCTGGGGCTGGTGCGGTAGGGCTCGGCCTCCTGGTAGTGCACGCCGTACCAGAAGTAGGTGTCACCGAATTGGAAGATGCCGCCGCCCTGGGAGTAGATGGGGTTGCCGTCGGTGTCGGTCCAGAAGGTGTTGTTGGTGATCGGCTCGAAGCTGCCCGCGGAGACGGTCACGAGCTGTGCTGCGGTGTCCTGCAGGGAGTTCTTCGCAGCGACGACCGCCGCGTGGGTCGCGTCGGTGGTGTCGGCGACGGTCTGGGCGGAGGTGAGAGCGGCGGCGAACGCGGACCACGAGTCGCTGGTGAAGTCCGACGGTACGCGCGTCTGGTAGTCGGTGATCAGGTTGCGCAGGCCCTGCACCTCGACGAGCGCTGCCGTTGCGGCGCGCAGACTCTGGATGGCGGCGTCGCGCTCGGCGCGGGTTCCGCCGGTACCGAGGTTGACGGCCGTCGTGAGGGCGCTCTGGAACGCGGGCCAGGAGGCGGCTGTGTAGTCGGCCTGCTTCCGGGCGGATCCTTCGCGGGTGAGCGCGGGGAGGTCGTCGAGGATCGTGCTGTCCTCGACTTCCGCGGAGACGATCGCGGCAGCGTGGTCGATGAAGCCGCCCTCGACCTGGACGCGGAGGGTGTGCTGCGCTTCGGCGAGACCGTTCTTGGTGAAGAGGACGCGAGCGGTGCTGTTCTTGGCGGCGCGGTAGTTGACCGTGCCGACCTCGGTGTCATCGATGAAGACGCGGCCGATGCCGTGTCCGGTGTCGGTCAGTCCGGTGAGCTGGACGGTGTTGCCGACGAAGACGACCTCGAACGACGCTCCGGTCGTGGCGTAGTGGCTGCGCGAGGTGGACGCCCACCCGGCGGAGTACCAGGTCTTGTTCACCGTGCCGCGTGTCGTGGTGGTGGCGCTGTGCGCGATGGTCGTGGTGACGGGGGCTGCGACGGCGGCGGGCGCGATCGCAGCGCCTTGGACGACCAGTGCGGCCGCGGCGAGGAAGGTGGCGGCGAGAGTGACCAGCCGCTTCCCTCGAACGCTCAGTGGTGTGGACATCGGAGACGGACCTACTTCCTTGTAGTTTTCGGGCTCTTCGTGGATCTCAACGGGTGGCGTCGAAGGAGCGTCCGCTCGGACGCCAGGAGGCGTCAGTGGGCGGGAGCTCGTCGCCGAGGGTGAGGTAGATGCGGTCGACGCGCAGGGCCGACTTGCGGGCGAGGACGGAGAACGTGTGCGGGCCGGCCAGAAGGTCGATGTCGGACACGGCGACCCAGATCCAGCGCTGACGGAGGCCGTACGCGCACATCTCTGCGCCGGAGAACTGCTTCTCGAGCGGCTGCGGCGTGCCGTCGACCGCGAGGACGCAGGAGTCGTCCTGGTCGTTGTCGAACTTCACCAGCAGCCAGGCGCGGTAGCGGCCGGCGGTGCCGACCGTGAGCGCGTAGTGCAGACCGGGGGCGTGGGTGGAGTCGTCCCAGCGAAGACCGCGGGTACGGACGTGCATCGCGAGTCCGCTGCCGTTTCCGGTCTCGGCGGCGGTGTGCGACCAGGTCCAGGTCGAGCTGGTGTCGGCCGTGGACCACGCCGAGGCGCTCTGCTCGAGGACGGTCTCCGCGTCGAAGGCGATGATCCCCTCCGACTCGACGATGCGGCCCTCTCCCGTGCTGTCGTCGGAGCGCTCGCGTCGACGTGCCGCCTGCTGGGGGACGGTGATCGGCAGACGGAACGTCGTCGGCCCTTCCCAGAAGAGGCTGTCGGCGTACGCCTGATCCGGCAGCGGCAGCGTCGCGGGGTCGGCGCCGTAGAGGCGCCGCGTCTGCGCGTCGATCGAGGAGGGGGAGGCGAGTGCCGGGTCCTCGACGGTCTCGAGCGCGCGGGGTCGTGAGCTGTGGCTGCTGAACGTGGGGCCGAGATTGCTCGGCCGCGCGGGCTCGGTGTAGACGACGATCTTGGACAGGGTGACGTCGTCGTCGATCGCGTGCAGGCGGAGGCGGTGTGCTCCGGCGCTGAGCCAGGGAAGTCGCGTGTGCAGCTTCTCGACGTTGTCCTGGATCGCCTGCGACCACGTTCCGCGGTGCTCGTCCGTCGTCGGGCTCTCCAGGGTCATCGGCGGGTGTCCGTCGGTGCTGACTCCGACGCGGATCCGGCCGACGGAGTTCAGGGTCGGCAGCCGGTGCAGCTCCAGGAGGTGCGCGCCTTCGGTGCGGAGGTGGATGTCGAAGGTCAGCGGGTCATCGCTGAGGTCGGAGGCGTCCAGGGGCAGCGCCTTCACGGCGGGGTTGCCGTAGCGACCCAAGCCGGGGACGGCGGCCCAGCGGGAGCTGCCGGTCAGCGGTCGGCCGTCAGGATGGGACGGGTCGATGCTGATCGAGCCCTCCGCTTCGATCCAGCCGCGGAGCTCCGTCGGCGGTGTCGCTGCGGGCCGGGCGCTCACGCGGACGTCGATGATGCCGGTAGCGGAGGTGATGCGGATGCGGCCCTCGGCGCCGTCGGGCGTCGGCTGGACTCGAACCGGGATGCGGGTCTCCGTGCTGACGGAGGACGGGTGCGGGCCCATTTCGATCCAGGGGTCCGCGTCGATCGTGACGTCGAGACTGTCGCGTCCTCGGTTGGCGATCTCGATCCATTTCGTGGCGGTGCCGGCAGGGTCGAAGATCAGCGACGGTGCCGGCTCGGGCGCGTCGGCGCCCCAGACGGTGACGGCCAGTCCCGGTTCGCCGAAGGAGAGGGCCGGGGTCGCAGCCGGGTGCATCGGCATCACCGGTGGCGGGAACTCCTGCGGGGTGAACATCCCCTCCCATCGGCCGCCGGCCAGACGGTGGTTGTAGAAGTCGATCAGCGCCCGGATGCTGCGCCCGAAGGCACGCGAGACGGCGAGGTAGTGGTCTGCAGCCGCGGCGGCGCCGTCGTCGGCGCTGAGGGTGCTGCGGTCCGCGAAGTAGAACTCCGCACTGGTCAGATACGCGAGGTGGATCTTGACGGCGAACAGCTGGAAGAACGCATCGCGTTCCTCTGCCGGCAGCGCCGTCCAGATCTCGTTGGTGTCCTCGAAGAGGCGACGAAGCTGCGCGAGCCGATCGCCGGCTTCGTCGCCGTACCCGCGCTGCGGGAACACGCCTGAGGCGAGGTGCTCCAGCTTGCGCTGGTTGTTCAGCTGGTAGTACTCGTCATAGATGCGGCCGGCGCGTGCGCCGTGGCCGCCGGTGAACTTCGCGTCGATCCACTCGGCGGTGAAGGCCGTGATGTTCGCGGTGCTCGTCTCCCGGCCGGCTTCCCACGCGCTGCGCAGGAAGAACTCCATCTCGATCTCCAACGGCTTCAGACCGCCGATGTTGTCGACCCAGAGCTCACGGATACCGCCGTCCCACGCCTTGCGCAGCTCGGACTTCATCAGCGCCAGCGGCGTCGAGGAGGTGGCGAGGTAACTGGTGGTGTAGTTCGACCAGTAGGACGAGTGGTAGTAGAGACCATGTCCTCCGCGGCGTCGCTGCTCGTTCTCGTCGGGAAGGCGGCGGATGTGCCCGAAGCTGTCGTTGGCCCACACGATCGTGATGTCGTCGGGCACCTGCAGTCCGGCGTCGTAGAGCGGCAGGACTTCCTTGTAGGGGATGAACAGCTGCGGTGTCGTCTCGGCCGGGCGGGACAGGCCCTCGGTGAGGAGAGCGCGCTGGTCCCGCATGACCGATTCGAGCAGATGGACGCGAGCGGTCAGCTTTTCGGACTCGGAGAGCGAGTCGTCGTCGTCGATCGCGGTGGTGACGAAGCCGGAGTCGTGCACGCCGCGCATACCGACGGTCCAGGTCACCTCGTAGCCGCGGTTCTGCGCGACGCTGCCCCGCCAGTACTGCTGCAGCAGTGCGCGGTTGCGGCCCTCGATGGAGTAGTCGTAGTCCACGTCACCGCCGTGCTCGGCGACCCACGAGGGGAACTCGCGTTCGTTGCTGCGCAGCAGCATGTCGCAGTGGCTGGTGCCGATGACGACGCCCATCTCGTGCGCGAGGCGGCCGTTCTCGGGGTCGTGGTTGAAGGCGCCGACGTGCATCGCGGGCCACAGGTAGTTGCCCTTGAGGCGCAGGATCAGCTCGTAGACGCGCTCGTAGGTGGCCGGGCCGATGGTGTCGTCGCTGGTGTGGATGCGGGCCCAGTGGTCGAGCTCCTCTTCGTCGTTGAGGAAGATGCCGCGGTAGCGCACCGAGGGCCAGTCGGCGATGGAGGTGTCGGGGCGGAGGGTGATGTGGTCGCGGGGTCGAACCGGGACGTCTCCCCACCAGGTCCAGGCGGACACGCCGATCGCGTCGGTGAAGTGGTAGATCGCGTAGACGGTGCCGCGGCGGTCGGTGCCGACCAGGTAGAGGACGTCATCGACGACGGCGACGAGGAATCCCTCCCACCGTGCAGCTCCGTCCTCGTCGTAGAGCGCGGACACGTCGAGCCGTCCGGCGTCGATGGCGGCGTCGACGGCGGCGGAGTGGCCGATCGTGCCGATGACGATGCGGGCGGCGGCCGTGTCGGTCGAGATCACGGCGTGAGCGCCGCTGACCTGGGCAAGGTCTCGGGCGAGGTCGGCGGTGGCTCGGCGGACGGCGCTGTCCTCGGTGTCCTCGACGGCGAGGCGCACGATCTGTCCGCGCTCTGCGACGGTGATGCCGTCCGAGGCGAGGTCGGTGAGGAGGGGGATCGAGCGGGTGGGCTCCGCGGGTGGGCGCACGGTGGTGGGGCCGGTCGTTCCGGCGTCGATGAGCATGGTCGTTCAGATCTCCACGGTGTAGCGGCCGGCGGTGACCTCGAACGTGACGCTGCTCGTGCCTCGTGTCGCGGTGCCGGTGTGCTCGACGGTGTCGCCGTCGACGGTGAGGCCTCGCAGGTGCGCGAGGGCTCCGGACGGGCTGGGGACGGTGATGGTTCCGCCGGTGCCTGCGGGAGCGACGACGTCGACGGTGAGGCCTGACTCGTCTCGGTGCCAGCTCGCCTCGATGGCGCCGAAGGGGGTGGGGACCTGACCGCGGGCCCAGGTGAGGGATCCGGTCTGCGGTGCGATACGCCAGGTGCGGAAGGCGGTGCTCGTCGGAGTGACTCCGAGGACGGAGGCCGAGAGCGCGACGGTCGGGGCGCACGCCCAGCCGTGGGCGAGGCTCGTGGTGCTGCCGAAGCCAGGAGTGCCGTCGATGTTCAGCAGCTCCCAGACGGTGCCGGCGGCGTAGGGGCCGGAAGCGGCCATGTGACCCCACAGGTCGTGCAGCAGCTCGAGCGCCCGGTCGGTGAGCCCGGCGGAGAAGAGGGCGCCGAGGTGGAATCCGGACGTGTAGGGGCTGACGTTCTCGCGGAAGCCGGCCGCTGCATCGAACGGCTGCGGTCCGTACGGGGTCTGCGGGAGCGCCTCGTCCAGCGCGAGCAGGATCGCCGCGGACGTGCCGGGTGCCGCGATGCCGTGCAGCACGGCGAGGGAGTTCGCGTCCTGCGCGATCGCGTCCTGCCGCTGGTCGGAGAGGACGTAGAGGGATCGGCCGGGATCGAAGAGGTGCGCGTTGATCGCGGCCTTGTTCCGATCGGCGCGCCCGGTGAGCTCGGCGGCGGTCTCGTCCTCGCCCAGCGCGGCGGCGAGGACGGCGGCCTGGCGGAGCACGTGGTTGTAGACGATGTTGTAGGCCGTCACGGCGCCGGTCTTGGGGCCGTCGTACCAGTCCCAGTCGAGGCCGTTCTCGTCGTCGGTGATGTAGAGGTCGCGGTCGTCGACGAGGGCGCGGTCGTAGGCGAGCTGTCGCAGGACAGCCGGCCACTGCGACCGCGCGAAGTCGAGGTCGCCCGTGTGCTCGAGGTGCAGGGCGACGTTGGTGATCTGGTGCATCGAGTAGACGGCGGAGTACACCTGGCCGTGCTGCGGGGGGACAGCGGGCGGGAACAGCGGAGGCATCCGTGCCGGGAGTCGGCCGTCAGGCTCCTGGAAGCTGTTCAGGAAGGCGATCGATCCGCTGACGTACTCGGCGGCGGCGGTCGTGTAGAAGACGTTGGGAATCTGCACGATGAGGTCGCCGCTCCATACGGAGCGGTCGCGTCGTGCTCCGTCGAGAATGACGGGCAGCGGATCGGGTGAGACGACACCGTCTCCGGTGAAGAGCTCGAGCGCGGCGGCGTCGTCGAGGCGGTGCTGGAATAGCTCGTCGCCTGCGGGGTTGGTGAGGCGCAGCTCGCGGAACCGCGCCTGCTCCCCCGGGACCTTGCTGGTGTCCCACGCCTCGTGGAATCCGAAGGAGCCTCGCTCGATGCGGGGCGTGGCAGGGTGCTCAGCGAGGTCGAAGTGGGCGATGGGGGCGCCGTCGATGCTGACGGCGATGGTCGTTCCCTGGACTGCGGTGCGGATGCGGTGCCAAGAGCTCGCGTCGAAGTCGCTCGCGAGCGCGACCTCAGCGAGCGTCGTGTAGCGGCGGACGGTGTCCTGCGGACGGTCTTCGTAGCCGTCGTCGATGTGCGACAAGCGCAGGAGAGAGGACGCGTCGTCGGTGGGAGCGCGCAGCTCGAGGAGGTAGCCGTGGGCGCCGTGCTCAGCGGCTCTGACGATCCATCCTGCGGCGTGATCGAGGATCCGTGCCTCGAACTCGACGGTGACGTCGTCCCACTCGCCGTCGCGCAGGACCGCGAGGGTGCCGCCGGTGATGTGGAGGCTGTCCTCGTCGATGGTCCAGGCGATTGGGAGGGTGTCCGCGGGGAGCTGGTTGAGCTGCGTCGTGTAGGCGCTCTCGTACCAGATGCGGTTCAGCTCGTCGTCGCTGCAGACGAACCAGCCTGCGTAGTCGCGAGCCGCGGCGGCGAAGGCGGAGAACCGGAATCCGATGCCGGCGAGGGAGAGGGTCCCGGGGGTGTCGAGGGAGAGTCGGACGTAGCGCTGTCCGCCCTGGATGAGGTCGGTGTCGATCCGGCCCGGGCGCTCGATGGTCAGTGACCGGCTGCGGCGCCGGTCGGCCGACGCGTTGTGACCGCCGCGCTCGTCGCCGTCGGCGCCGGCCCATGCGGCTGCCTCGCTGTAGGAGACGTCGAGGGTGGTCGGTCCGTCGACGGTGGCGATGTCGAACCAGGGGCGGCCGGCGACGTTGCGGCCGAAGTCGAGGACGATGCTCGCCGGCGATCCGTGCTCGGAGACGGAGAGGGTGAGCGAGCCGGTCTTGGCGAGGAAGGTCTCGGTTCCGCTCACGTCGCCCGTGCTGCTCAGGACGGAGATGGGGTGCACGTCCGCTGCGGAGGGACCGGGCACGTAGCGGTGCCAATCGGTGTCGCTGGGGAGTTGATCGGCGATGTCGCGGGTCGAGTGCGCGAGGGAGTGCACGGTGTCCTCTCGGGGGAAGGGAGCCGTGGCCCCGCCGGAGCGGGGCCACGGATGGTGCGTCGAGCGGCTCAGCCCTGGAAGGCGGAGTCCATCTTGGTCAGCAGTCCGTCGACGGTCTCGGAGTCGTTGAACAGGGCCTGGACGCCGTCGAACACAGCCGGCTGCACCGTGGTGCTGGGCCAGAGGCGGTCGGGCCAGGTGGTGACCTTGTTCTCGCCGGCGTACTGGGCGACGAGGGTGCTCACGGCGTCGGTGGCGGGCTCGTCGCCGGGCATCGCTGCGGCATCACCGAAGGCGTTCGCGAAGATGATCTGCGCTTCGGGGGTCGCCAGGTAGTCGACGAACGCCTGAGTGGCCTCCGTGTTCTCGCTGGCCGCGTTGACGGCGAAGCCGCTGACCGAGGTGGGCAGGTACTCGTCTGCGGTGTCGTCCGTCGCGGGGAAGAGGGCGTAGGTCAGCTTGAGGTCGGAGGGGCCACCGGTGGCGATGTTCTTCGTCTCCGCTGCGATGCTGACGGTGCCGAGGGTCGTGCCCTGACGGATGGCGTCCTGCACCTGCGAGTACGGGGTGCCGTTGGGGCTCTCGTTGAAGCAGCCGGCGTCGCGCATCTCGAGGTACTGATCGAACGCGTCCTTCCACTTCGAGTCCGCGAAGGTGGCGTCGCCGTCGACCTGCTGGTCGATGAACTCGGGGTCCGGCCCGTAGACGAGGCTCGCGGTGAGGGCGTAGGGGATCAGCTGGGTCGTCCAGGTGTCGGAGAGGCCGAGGCCGTAGGCGGTGAGGCCCTTCTCCTTCGCGTCGCCGCAGAACTGCAGCACCTCGCTCCAGGTGGTCGGCACGCTCAGGCCGGCCGTGTCGAGGGCGCCCTGGTTGTAGATGCCGCCGATGGAGGAGAGCACCATCGGGACGCCGACGAGCTCGCCGCCGTCGAGGGAGAGCTGCTGGCGTGCTGCCTCGGGGATGTCCGCGGCCCAGGAGCTGTCCGCGAGGTCGGCGTAGAAGCCGCGGTCACCGGCGACCCGGGCGCTGATGACGTTGCCGCCGCCGCCCGGGATCTCGATGAGGTCGGTGGCGTTGCCGCCGGAGAGCTGCGTGCCGACGACCTCGCGGTAGTTCTGGGCGTACTCCTTGACCTCGACGGTGATGTCGGGGTTCGCCTTCTCGAACGCGGCGACGACCTCCTTGGTCGCGGGGCCGTGGTTCGTGCTGATGCTGATGCTGCCTCCGGCCGCGGCGGTCTCGGAGGCGGGTTCGGTGGAGCAGGCCGCGAGGGTCCCGCCGAGCAGGAGTGCCGCGGCGGAGACCGCGACGGAGCGGCGCAGTGTCGTCGATGACAAGGTCGTACCTTTCAGGGTTGAGGGTGCTGTGACGGCTGATCGCACGATCAGCCTTTGAGTCCGGATGCGAAGCCGCGGAGGATGAAGCGCTGCATCAGGAAGTAGGCGATCAGGATGGGGATGACGGACGTGATCAGGGCGGAGAAGACCAGCGGCCAGTTCGCGCTGTACTCGCCGACGAAGGTGTAGACCGACAGCGGTGCGGTCCTGCTGGAGCCGCCGGTCAGGTAGAGCAGCGGGTGCAGGAAGTCGTTCCAGATGCCGAGAGCGGCGAGGATCGCGACTGTTCCGGTGACCGGGCGCAGCAGGGGGAAGACGACGGTCCAGAACGCGCGCAGCGGGCGGGCGCCGTCGAGCATCGCGGCTTCTTCGTAGTCCTTGGGCATGTCCCGGAGGAAGGCGGAGTACAGGAAGATCGTGAACGGCAGGTTCCCGGCGACCGAGATCAGGATGACGGAGAGCGGGTTTCCGACGAGGCCGAGCTTGGAGAAGGTCAGGTAGAGCGGCAGGAGAGCCAGCTGACCGGGGAAGAGGAAGCCGGCGAGGAAGAGGTAGAAGACGCCTCTCGACCACTTCTCGGTGCGGCGGGTGAGGGTGTAGCTGGCGATCGAGGCGATCACGATGATCAGCAGCACCGAGGTGACGGTGATGACGAGGCTGTTGATGATGCTCGCGCCCATCGCGGACTCGGTCCACGCGATCGCGATGTTCTCGAACTTCAGCGGCCAGGTGAAGCCGAACAGCCCCACTGCAGCGTCGGGGTCGCGCAGCGCGACGGCGACGAGCACGATCATCGGGATCATGAAGATCACCGCGGTGACGATCAGGATCGTCTCGATCAGGGCGGTTCCGCGGGTGTAGGTGGTGTTCACGAGAGCGCCTTCCGCTGAGTGATCCGGAACTGCACGAAGCCGATGACGCCGACGAGGATCGTCAGGATCACGCCTTGAGCGAGCGCGTTCGGGTACTGCAGGTAGAGGAAGGCCGTCTTGTAGACGATGGTCGCCATCGTCTCGCTGGCTCCGGAGGGTCCGCCGCCGGTCATCGAGAACACGGTGTCGAACTGCTTGAGGTTGCCGAGCACGCACAGCAGCAGGTTCACGACGATCGAGCCGTTGATGAGCGGGATGGTGATCGACCAGGTGCGACGGAACGGGCCGGCGCCGTCGATCGCGGCCGCCTCGAGGGTGTCGGCGGAGACCGCCTGCAGCCCGGCGAGGTAGATGACCATGGAGTAGCCGGCGCCCTGCCAGACGATGGTCGCGCAGACCGCGTAGAGGACGAGGTTGGGGTTGCCGAGCCAGTCCTGCTGCAGGGAGTCGAGGCCGAGGTCCCCGAGCATCGTGTTCAGCGTTCCCTGCGGGGTGAGCAGGTACTTCCAGAGGTAACCCGCGACGATCGGGGTCAGCACCACCGGCAGGAAGAACACCAGTCGCAGGACGTACTTGCTCTTCACCTGCGTGTTCAGTCCGAGGGCGAGGAGCAGGCCGATGACGTTCTGCGCGAGAGTCGCGACGATCGTGATGACGAAGGTGTTGATGATCGCGCGGACGGAGTTGTCGTCCGCCAGCACTGACTGGTAGTTCTCCAGCCCGACGAACGCGGGCACGCCACTGGCGCCGTTCCAGTCGGTGAAGGAGAGGACGATGCCGCTGATGTTCGGGAGGAGGGTGACCAGCGCGTACAGCAGCACGGCCGGAACGATGAACCAGAACGGCGTGCGCACTCCTGCCACGAACCGGCGGCGCGCGGGACGGCGGCGCTTGTCGGCTGCGGGCGGCGGCGTCACGGTCGTGGGCCGGTCGTCGAGAGTGGCACTCATCGAGCGCTGTCCGTTCGACGCGAGAAGGTACTCAGGACACTCATCTCCTTTGATGACGTAGTGGGCGACTGCAGTGGACGAGCCGGCCGTGTGGAGGCGAATCGGGCGATTCGAGCAAACAGTGATCGATCACGTTTGGCGGTGAGTTGAACATAGTGATCGATCACGTTCTGTGTCAAGATGAGTTTCGCAGAGATGATCTGCACCGAACCGATGCTCGTGAGGGAGGCCAATGTCGGCCACAGCACCCGCTCGCCGCGCGACGATCTTCGAGGTCGCCCGCCTGGCCGGCGTTTCACACCAGACCGTTTCGCGCTACCTCAAGGACAGCAACGGCCTGAAGGTCGCCAACCGCGAGCGAGTCGAATCCGCCATCCGCGAGCTCGACTACCGGCCCAGCCTCACGGCCCGCGCGATGCGCACCACCCGCACCGGCCGTCTCGCGATCCTCTTCCCCTCAGGTAACGCAGCGAGCTCGCTCCGCATGCTCGAGGGTGCCACCGAAGCCGCGCGGCAGGCCGGCTTCCAGGTCGACGCGATCACCGTCGCCGGAAACACGGCCGAGCGGTCGGAGCGAATGCTCGAGCTCGCCGAAGCCGGCCTCTTCGAGGGCCTGCTCGCGCTCACCCCGCTCGCCGCAGAGAGAGAGGCGCAGATTGCGTCTCGAGTCCCCGTCGTCGTCGGCGCTGAGTACGACGACGAGATGCGCGGCATCGGCGACCTCGCTGACGCCTCCCCCGTCGCGGAGATCATCGAGAGCCTCGCCGGTCAGGGGCACCGCACCTTCCTGCACATCGCCGGCGATCGCAGCTACACCACCGTGCGAAGCCGCGAAGAGGCGTTCTTCGCGACCATCGAGCGCCTCGGCCTCGAATCGGCCGGCAGCGTGGGCGGAGACTGGCTCGGCGACACCGGACGCCGAGCCGTTCTCGATCTGCCGGACGACACCCGCGTGACCGCCATCATCGCCGCCAACGACCACCTCGCCGCGGCAGCCATCCACGGTGCGATCGAACGAGGCTGGCGAGTACCCGAGGACATCAGCGTGAGCGGCTGGGACGACGACCCGGTCGGTGCATGGCTGCCGCCGACACTCACCACGGTGACGATCGACTACGAAGAGCTCGGCCGACGATCCATGGCGAAATTGCTCGCCAGCATCCGCGACGAGGACTCCCCCGTCCCCACCGATCCGGTCGCGTCCGTCATCTGGCGCGGCTCCACAGCCCCCGCGCGCACCTAGCCCTCGCACCCCTCCTCCCGCAGTGCACGACCATGCGTCGCCGCCTGCTTCCTCGTCATGCCCGAACCCCTACAAGGAGGCACGCCCGTGCCCGACGGTCCACGACGCCCACGTCGCGGCGGCAGCCCGACCATCTACGACATCGCCGATGCCGTCGGTGTCTCGGCATCATCGGTCTCCCGAGCTCTGACGACGCCAGGTCGACTGAGCGCAGAACTGGAAGGCCGCATCCGCGCAGCAGCCACCCAGATGGGGTATCGGTCGAACCCGGCAGCTCGCGCGCTGCCGACGGGCAGGTCCGGGGCCATAGGCCTCGTGCTTCCCGATCTGACGGATCCGCTGAGTCTAGGACTGATCGCCGCCGCGGAAGCCGCCGCCGCCTCCGCCGGACGCCATCTGATCGTCGCCGACGCACAGCGCGCCCCAGGCCCAAGGACGACTCTGGAGCTCGCCGACGCCACAGGTGGTCTCGTTCTCTTCGACAGCCTCCTCAGCGACGGCGAGATTCAGGGCCTCGCGGCCACCCACGAGACGGTCTCCGTCGCGCGAGAAGTTGCCCAGGTCCGCAGTCTCATCCCCGATTACACGCCGGGGATCGATGGCGCATTCGATCACCTCCTCCGCCTGGGCCACCGGTCGATCGCCTACCTCACCACCTCCAGCGGATCTCGGATGCGCGGAGCAGCGGCGGAAGCGATCACCACACGCGCAGCGGATCGAGGTATCCCGCTCGAGGTGGTCAGCGTCACCCACGGACACCTCGATGGAACCCTGGCTCGCCTGCACGCCGCAGAGATCAGCGCCGTCATCACACAGGACGGCATCCTCGCCCTCGCCATCGCGGAGGCGGTCAGGAAGTGGGGCGCCGTCGTCCCCGACTCGTTGAGCGTCATCGGAATCGACGACCTGCACGTCTCACCCCTCACCTCGCCGGCGATGAGCAGCATCCGCCTTCCGCTCCCAGAACTCATCACCCGTGCCGTGCGATCCGTTCTTACGCCGGCCGACCTGCCAGCGGGCAGCCCACTTTCCACGCAGTACATCCCGCGGGACTCCGTCGGGCGCCACTCCCCTACCTCCCCTGAAAGGGCGCTCGTCCATGCAACTGTCGCCTGACCCCGACCGGCTTCTCCCCGTTGATCCGAGGACTCGAGCGATCGCTCGAGATCTCTACGACCGCGTCGCCGCTCTGCCGATCCTGTCTCCCCACGGCCACGTCGACCCCCGGATCCTCGTCGACGACATTCCGTTCGATGACGCATCGCAGCTGTTCATCCGCTACGACCACTACGTCACCCGGCTGATGCACGCCGCTGGCGTCGGCCTCGACGAACTGGGCATCCCCGGGAACGGGACGATCGCTCACCCGCGCGAGGTGTGGCGCACCTTCAGCCGACACTGGCCTCTGTACGCGGGCACGGCTTCCGGGTTTTGGCTGCAGAACATCCTCGCGGAGCAGTTCGGCATCACCGAGCACCCCGCCCCTCACAACGCCGACCGGATCTTCGATCTCATCACCGCCGCACTCACCACCCCGGAGTTCCGACCGCGAGCACTGTTCGACGCCTTCGGCATCGAGGTGATGGCGACGACGGACGATCCGATGGACGATCTCTCCTCCCACGCCGCACTCGCCGCGGATCCGACGTTCCGCGGCCGCGTGCTGCCGACGTTCCGCCCCGACGCGTACCTGGACCCGGCAGCGCCGGGATGGGCGGAACGCATAGCCCGTCTCGCCGACTGGAACGGCTCCGCCGACTCCAGCTACGCCGGCTACCTGAACGCGCTGGAGGGTCGGCGCCGCTACTTCCTCGAGCATGGTGCCGTCTCCGCTGACCACGGGATGCTGCAGCCGCTGACGGTCGAACTGGAGGGTCCGGACGCCGCCGCCCTCTTCGAGAGGGCACTCTCGGGCGGCCTCGGCACCGCCGACGCGCGGATCTTCGCCGGGCACATGCTGTTGCAGATGGCGCGGATGAGCACCGAGGACGGCCTCGTCATGACCGTGCACCCCGGCGTGCTTCGCAACCACGACACCGCCACCTTCGAGCGCTACGGACCCGACACCGGGCACGACATCCCCGTCGCGACCAGCTACGTCGAGAATCTCCGTCCCCTGCTGCAGCGATACGGCAACACCAAGGACTTCCACCTCGTCCTGTTCTCGATCGACGAGACGATCTACTCCCGTGAGATCGCCCCGCTCGCCGGCTACTACCCGTCCGTGTTCATCGGCGCCCCGTGGTGGTTCCTCGACGCGCCTGACGCGATCCTCCGCTTCCGAGCGGCGACCACCGAGACCGCCGGATTCTCCCGCGGCTCCGGCTTCATCGACGACACCCGCGCCTTCCTCTCCATCCCCGCCCGTCACGACATGGCGCGGCGCCTGGACTCCGCTTTCCTCGCCCGACTCACCGCCGAGGGCCGCATCGATCTGCCCACCGCCGAGCGCACCATCGTCGACCTCGTCGACACCCAGCCTCGAAAGGTCTTCAAACTGTGAGCACCGACGCCCCCCGCCGCCTCTCACGAACCGACGTCGATCGGCCGACCGCCCCGATTCGGATCGTGCATCTGGGACTCGGCGCCTTCCATCGAGCCCACCAGGCCTGGTTCACCGACGTCGTCGACCGCGACCACGAGTGGGGAATCGCCGCCTTCACCGGGCGCACCCCCACCGCCGCCGACGAGCTCGCGCCACAGGACGGCCTCTTCACCGTCATCGAACGCTCGGCCGACAGCGACACCGCTCGCATCGTGGGCAGCATCGTCGAAGCCACCCCCGGAACCGACATCGACCGGCTCGTCACCCTCATCGCCGCACCCACGACCGCGATCATCACCACCACGATCACCGAAGCCGGGTACCGCCTCCTCCCCGACGGCTCCCCCGACCTCCACGACGACGACCTCCGAACGGACATCGCAGCCCTCCGCGGCGATGGCCGGACGAGCACCGCGCTGGGACGGATCCTCCTCGGACTCCAGGAGCGGCGCTCGTCGCACGCCGGCCCGATCGCCGTCGTCCCTTGCGACAACATCCCGGACAACGGCGCCTGGCTGCGCCGCGGCATGCTCGCCCTCGCCGCCGACATCGACCCCGACCTCACCCAGTGGATCGAGGACAACGTGTCCTTCGTGTCTACGTCCGTGGACAGGATCACACCGAAGACCACGCACGCCGACCTAGCCGTCGCCGGTGACCTCACCGGCTTCGCCGACGCCGCCGCCGTCGTCACCGAACCCTTCCGCGACTGGGTGCTCTCCGGTTCCTTCCCGGCCGGACGACCGGCATGGGAGGAAGCCGGTGCACGCTTCGTCGAGGACATCGAGCCGTTCGAGCGCCGCAAACTCTGGCTGCTCAACGGCGCACACACCCTCCTCGCGTACTCCGCCCGGCTCCTCGGACACGAGACCGTATCTGCCGCTATCGCCGACCCCACTGCGCGCGCCTGGGTGAACGAGTTCTGGGACGAAGCCGTCCGGCACCTCCCCGCCGGCCTCGACCTCGACAGCTACCGTGCCGCGCTGCTTGACCGCTTCGACAACGCCCGCATCGTCCACCGACTCGACCAGATCGGCCAGGACGGCGTGACCAAGCTCCGAGTGCGCATCGTGCCGACCCTGCTCGCCGAGCGCGCTGCAGGACGCGACGGCGCCGCGAGCATCCGCCCGATCTCCGCCTGGCTGACCACGCGCCTCACCGGACTCGAGCTACCGGACTCGGCTGCTTCGGCCATCGAGGGCGCGCTCCACGCCCCCGACCCGACCATCGCGCTCCTCTCCCTCATCGACCCGCGTCTCACCGCCGACCCGGCGCTGCTCGACGACATCCGCACCGCAGCCGCCGACGCTTCCGTCCCCGACTCCCCTACCGAGAAAGACCTCTCATGATCATCGACAGAGCCGACGTCATCGTCACCAGCCCCGACAGGAACTTCGTCACCCTCAAGATCACGACCGCAGACGGCCTGACCGGACTGGGCGACGCGACCCTCAACGGCCGCGAACTCGCCGTCGTCGCCTACCTCCGCGAGCACGTCGTCCCCCTGCTCATCGGAGCGGACGCCTCGAAGATCGAGGACACCTGGCAGTTCCTCTACCGCTCCGCCTACTGGCGCCGCGGCCCCGTGACCATGGCCGCCATCGCCGCCGTCGACATGGCCCTCTGGGACATCAAGGGCAAAGCCGCCGGCATGCCCGTCTACCAGCTGCTCGGCGGCGCCTCCCGCACCGGTCTGATGGCCTACGGCCACGCCTCCGGCAAGGAGCTGCCGGAACTGTTCGACAGCGTCCGCCACCACCAGGAGCAGGGCTACAAAGCGATCCGCATCCAGACCGGCGTGCCGTCGCTCAAAGCGATCTACGGCATCGCCTCCCAGGGCGGAGACCACGGCGACGCGGAGATCCGCTACGACCACGAACCCGCCCGCCGAGGCGCGAAACCCGTCGAGGAGGACTGGGACACCCGCGCCTACCTCACCCACCTGCCCGGCGTGTTCGAAGCCGTCCGCAACGAGTTCGGCCCCGACATCCCCCTGCTACACGACGGCCACCACCGGATGACACCCATCCAGGCCGCGAAACTCGGCAAGGCACTCGAACCCTACGACCTCTTCTGGCTCGAGGACTGCACCCCAGCAGAGAACCAGGAAGCCCTCCGCCTCGTGCGCCAGCACACCACCACACCGCTCGCGATCGGCGAGATCTTCAACACGATCTGGGACTTCAAGGACATCATCCGCGACCAGCTCATCGACTACGTCCGCGGCGCCGTCACCCACATGGGCGGCATCTCACCGCTGAAGAAGACCCTCGACTACGCCGCGATGTACCAGATCAAGTCCGGCATGCACGGACCCACCGACATCTCCCCCGTCGGCATGGCCGCCGCCATGCACCTCGGCCTCGCGATCCACAACTTCGGCATCCAGGAGTACATGCGGCACGGCGCGAGGACCGACGCGACCTTCGAGCAGTCCTTCACCTGGACAGACGGGTTCCTGCACCCCGGGAACAAGCCGGGCCTCGGCGTCGAGCTCAACCTCGACGAGGCCGGCAAGTACCCCTACGAGCAGGCTTACCTGCCCTACAACCGCCTCCTCGATGGCACCGTCCACGACTGGTGAGCGTCCTCAGAGGAAGTGCAAGCTGAGGCACCTTCTCGGCTACTGATGTCGACATCCGGGGCTCGGACCGGACGGTCTAAGCCCGTCGCCGACGTCGAAACGAGGGAAGGGCCCGCGACACCTAACGGTGCGCGGGCCCTTCCTCGTTGGCGGGCCTCAGCCCTGCACGTCGGGCGGGAACATTCCGGTCGGTGGGGCGGTGTAGGGCAGCATGTCGCCTGGCCGGTTCTCGTCAGTCGAGGTCGCGAACGGGCCGCTGGGTGAGAGCAGGACTCGCATGTGCGGATCGAGGTGATTGATCCAGTAGGCGCTGAGAGACCCGGCGCTGGTGCGAATTTCTTCCCACATCCGCCAGAGGGCTTCGATGCGGGTCAGTGCCTCGACACTGCTCCACCACTCAGCCGCCCACCGGTCGCCGGCGGCCTGGCCCTTGGCTGTGACCCGGCGCCGGTAGGAGGGCCGGAGGAACTTGCGGACCCACTCGTCGGCGGATCCGAAGTACGTCGCCGGCACCTCCTCCTCGTCCACGTCCTCCACCTCGACCGGGTGCAGGCTGACGGGTCGAACCGGGGCCGAGAACGCATCCGTGTCGACGTCGAACAGGTCCTCGTCGCTCATCGCTCACCCGGCAGAGTCGCGTCCTGCGCCGTATCGAGGTCCGCCGCTTGCTGCGCCTCGAGCGGAGGCATCACCGTCACGACGGGCGAGACGGGTGCGGTGTTCGCGGGTCCGCTGCTGGCGTCGTGTGCGGCGATGGAGGCGTTGATCGCGGCGACCTGCTCCTTGGGGCCGTTGTACCAGGGCACGGTGTCGACGAGGGCGGCGCGGGAGCCGGAGGAGAGCATGATCGCGCGTCCGCGGCCCATGCTGGTGAGGTCGGCGACTTCGAGGATCTTCTCTCGGCGCAGCGCTGAGGTGGTCGACCGGACGCCTTTGTTGTAGCTGGCGGAGGTGGTCTCCTTGTCGTAGGTGCCGATCAGTTCGGAGAGGGTGCGCAGGAACTCGTCCTCCGCGACTCCGCCGGCGTACAGCTTCACGTTCGCGGCGGACCAGAGCTTGAGCATGCCTTCCTTGCCGAACACGCCGACGCCCTGGGACCAGGACTGGAAGACGGCCATGATCGGGATTCCGCGGGAGCCGTAGTGCGAGTACAGGTCGGGGAGGTCCTTCCACCGGCAGACGTTCGCGGCCTCATCGAGGACGGCCACGAGGGGCGTCGCGAGGCGCCCGCCGCGGGAGCGCGCGGCGTGCTCTTCCGCGGCCTCGATGGTCGCGGCAGTCAGGGCGGTGACGAGGGGGCCGGCGGTGCCGGCGCCTTCCTTGGACAGGGAGTACAGCGTCTGGGTCGACGTGACGAACGTCTCGGGGATGAACTGCGGGCGGGTGTCGTTCGGGCGGGCGTTCACCCAGTCGGCGGTTGCGGCGCTCTTCAAGCACACGGCCATGCCCTGCGCGGTCGAGTAGATCCCGTCGCGGGCTTTCTCGGCGGTGTTCATGATGCCGCGGACCGCTCGCGCGTTGGTCGGGTAGCCGTTGTCGTGCAGGAGCTCGACGGGGGTTTCGTCCTCGACGGAGGTCAGCCAGAGCAGCACGTCGCTGATCGGCCGGTTCCCGGCCGCGGCTGCGAGCAGCAGGTCGGACAGCAGCTCTTGGCCTTTGCCGTCGAAGTAGGCGTCGGTCTTCGCGTTCATCGCCCGGGTGCCGGAGGCGAAGTGCGTCGCGAGCTTCGCGGCCTTGGTGTCGTCTGTGACGTAGGAGAGGGGGTTCCACCACCAGGTCGCGTCCTCGAACGCGACGCGCTGCGGGTCGAACACCCACACGTGGCCCTTGGCGGCGCGCACGTCGCGGGTTGCGTCGAGCACGTCGCGCTTGTTCGACGTCGTGACCACGGCGCCGGGGGCGGCCATGATCGCGGGGATGACGAGGGAGGTCGACTTGCCCACGCGGGGGCCTGCGATCAGCAGCATCATGTCCTCGAACGAGGCGTAGAGCATCTGCTTCCCCAGGTGCAGCCGGCCCACCGGGACGCCGGGGTTCTCAGCGACGCCGAGGCGGGCGGACTTCTTCAACGCCTCCTTGCGCATCATCGGCGCCAGATCGCGCGGCGTCGCCATGTATTGGGCGGCGTGGTCCACGCTCGAGCGGTTCTTGCGTCCGAGTGAGCGCATCCACACGAGCCAGAGGCCGACGAGGACGATGACGGCGACGGCGGCCGCGGCGATCATCGTTGCGGACGTCGACCACACCACTCGGCCGCGGAACAGGCCCGAGATGATTTCGAACGGATCGGAGGGCAGGCCCTCGTTCACTCCGTCGAGCTGCGACCCGACCGCGACGGCCACCCAGACGATGCCGATCGCAGCGATCGCCACGAGGGCTGCGCCGAGCATCAGGGCGTCGTTGCCTGCCTTGCCGGGTTCGCGGCGGCGGTTGTTGGCGGTGGCGCTCATGCGGACTCCTCCGTGTAGATCGGGCCGGCCCACCGCGGGGTGCAGTCGTTGGCGGGTGCTTGGTGCGAGGTCCCCCAGGAGAGGACCGCGAGGCCCCGCTCCGCGAAGGAGACGGGGAGGTCGGTTGTGTGGAAGCCGTGCTCCCCCGGAGCGGACCGCTGGCAGGTCCAGCGGTAGCCCTCGAACGCGAGCGTCGACGGGCAGCTCACGCGATCACCCGGTCCCACTGGTCCCAGGCGACGAAGCTCGCCATGAGCCCGACGCCGGTCCAGCAGAGGGTGAGCAGGAACCGGTCGCGGTCCGCCGTCCGCTGGCGGGCGCGGAGCGCGCTGATGATCGCGGCCCCGCCGGCGCCGGCTGCGACGCAGCTCGCGCCGAGTGCGACGAGGACGCTCACGGCAGGATCTCGACGTTCACGGGATCGGTGGGCAAAGGCTCCGCTGCGCGTCCGGCGCGGGAGGTCGCGTGCCAGAGCTTGTTGGTGTCGTTGACCTCCTTCTCTGCTGCGGTCAGCTCGACGCGCACCGGGATCCCGGGGCGTCCGCCGACCTTGATCAGGAAGCGGCCGCGGCCGGGAGGCTCGGACTCGTGCCCGGATACGGGGTCCCAGGCTGGCGGGTCCTGCCAGGAGGTGAGCATCCCCTGCTCCGCGATCGACATCGGCACGGCCGAGGTCAGCAGCGGCATTTCCGCGCCGGGGAGGCCGCCGCAGATGACCATGCCGGAGCGTTCTACGAAGCCCTTCGCCTTCATCTGGTCCTCCTGGGAGGCCAGTGCGAGGAGGTCGGACATGGTGTGGCTGATCATCGCCAGGCCGACGCCGCGCGCGCGGTTGAGGCGGGTGAGCGCGTCGACGCGATCGACCATGCCCTTACCCGCGCGCAGCGCCCGCCACAGCTCGTCCAGGATCACGAAGTAGTGCCGTTGCGGTTCGAGCTCCGCGTCCGCGAGGGCGGCCGCGACGTTGACGGTCCCGAATCCGGCGGACCAGCAGGCGAGGAGGATCGCGGCCTGGAGGTCGCCTTCGGAGTCGTCGATCGAGGACACGTCGTAGACGACGGGCCGGTCCCGGCGCATCGGCGTGGTCGTCTGCTTCGAGAACACCTCGCCCAGACGTCCACCGGTGGTGAGGCCGATGAGCGATGCTTCGAGGTTCTCGGTGACGTCCTTGTACTTCTCGATGTTCCCGCGGTCCAACGCGACCTGACGAACCTCGTCCGGCGCCTCCTGGATCACGCGCAGCAGATCCGCGAGGACCGGCACGCCCTGGTGGTGCTCGTCCAGGTACTTCAGCGCCCGGTCGATGATCGTCTCTTCACGGTCACTCGGCGGCTGGGAGCGGAGGATCGTCAGCAGCGCTGCGACCATCGTGTGCCGGCGGCCGTGGGCGTCCGCGAGGACCTGGTGCGCGAGGCGCTGCACCTTCGCGGCGTGCTTGCGCAGCCGGCCGACCTCCGCGATCATCGCCGCTGTGTCGTCGGAGACGCCGAGCGCGTCGACCTGGTGCGCGAGCTCGTCGGCCCGCTCGAGCGAGCGGTCGGCCTCGTCACGGAGGCGCTGCGCGGCCTCCGACGCCTCGCCGGGATCGAGGATGTTCAGGTAGCCGCGGCCACGGCCGAGAGGGATCACCTGCCCGTCGAGGGCTTCGATCAGATCCACGTAATCCGGCTTGAGGTCGCCCAGCACGAGCGGGATCGTGCCGTACCCGGCGAGGCCGGCGGCCATGCGGCGGGTCAGCGAGGACTTCCCCAGGCCGGGCTTGCCGAGCACGAACATCGACGGGTTGCTGATCAGGTTTGCGCGCTGGAACCAGCTGATCGGGTCGCAGCAGACGGAGGCGCCGGTGGAGAGGTTCTTCCCCAGCGGCACCCCGATCATCGGCGTACCGGTGCCGACCGAGAACGGGTAGAGCCCGCACACCTGCACGGTCGTCCCGCGGAACTCGTCTGCGGCCGTGACGTTGACGGCTTCACCTCCGCCGCGACCGAGCCACCCGCGGATGCTCGGGCGCAGAGGACGGCGCAGCGCCGTCCCCTGGCTCTGCTTCTTCCCGCCGTGCGGGATCTCGATCTTCTTCCCTTCCCGGCGCCGGGTGCGCGAGGTGGTGCGCTCCCTGGTGAGTGTCGGCCGCTGCACGACCGCCGCGGCCGGAGCTCCGCTCTGCCCGCGCGCTGCTCGCTGCGAGGGTGTGGCCGTGTCGGTCCCGGGCACTGCCGAGGACGACACGGCACCGGTGGGCAGGCCGTCGCCGGTCAGCTCCTCCGCCGCCGTGTCGCCGTGGGCGGCGGTGACCGCTCCGTCCGGCAGGACGTCCTCGCCGGGTTCGAGCTCGTTGTCGCTGTTCGAAGAGAACAGGCGGGTGATCAGGCTCACAGGGACTCCCTCACTTCGGTGGGCAGGCGCAGGTGACGCGGGAGCACGAGGCCCAGCGGCAGACCCGCAGCGAAAACGGTGTCCTGCGACCCGAACGCCGGCCGCACCCGAAGACGCGCCGCGGCGGTCAGCGAGTCGATCGCCGCGCGCGCGTCCGCCTCGTGCACGGCGTCAGTGGTCGTCGCGGTGACGATCAGGCCGAAGTTGAGCAGGCCGGCGCCGGAGGCCTCTTCCGCCGCGGTCGCCTGGGCGGAGCGGGTGGAGAGGGTCGAGCGGGCGGTGGGCTTGGTGGACGCGGAGCTGTTGAACTGCGCCGCGTTCAGGTCCGCCTCCACGATCGCCGCGGCGCGGGCCGGGTCGATGGGGCGGTAGAGCAGGGTGACGCGCTTGCGGGCGACGTCGCGGTGCGGAGCCAGGAGGCGCGCGAGAATCCCCGACTGCACGACTCCGCGCGGCGGGGAGGTCATCGTCCACGACGTCGACACGGCGCCGTCGTGCCGGTACGACTCCCACCGGGACTCCGCGGCCGCGGGGCCGACGTCCGTCCAGGACAGCTCCGGCACATCACCGGAGGCGCGGGCCTCATCGATCAGGACGGCGGCGGCGGGGTCGTAGGCGATCCGGATCACCTCGCACAGTTCCTGAGCGCCGAGCGGCCGTGCAGCGCCGGCGCCGGTCGCGGCGAGGCTCGTCGTCAGCCCGGGGAGGCGGGCGGCGAGATCGGCGGCGACCTCCTTTGCGTTGCGTCGCTTCCCGCCGATGCGGGAGAGAGAGGAGAAGGTGATCGCGACGTAGGCGCGGATCGTGGCCGACCCGACCGGGTAGCTGCTGACGACCTCCGAGAGCATCGCTTGAGCGAACTCCGGCGCATCCGGGTCCATCGACCCCTCGACCTCCGAGCGCAGGCGCGTACCGGTGTCGGGGGCCGTCTCGACGGTGACGGAGGCGGCCTCGATGCCGGGCTCGTCTCCGAGGTTGGAGAGCCAGATGCCGTACTCCGCGACCTGGTTGTTGACCTGCTCCTGATCCACCAGCGCGGCGCCGTCCGGCTCGGTGGCGATCACGACGGTGTAGTGCTTGGTCGAGGGGACGTGCACGAGAGCGAACCGGCGCCCGTGCGAGTCCTCGTGCTCGGAGAGCTGCGACGCCGCGGCCAGTCCAGGGAGCTGGAACGTGCCCCACTTCGCTCGACCCGTAGGGCCGGAACGGTAGACGTTCGCTCCCTTGGCCTTCGTCCGCATCCAGTTCACGCGATTCACCGTCCTTCCGAGGGCGCTCTGCCCGTGCTTGTCCTTCACTGAAACCGTCAGCAAGATCCCGCCGAAGATCGCGGCGACGACGAGCGCGGCCCCGAGGCCGGAGAACATCGACGCGATGATCGAGGAGAGGATGCCGACGAACAGCACGCCCGTAGCGAGCTGTCCGAGGCCACCGAGTCCCGCAGTCTGCGGGCGACGCCAGTTGCCGTACGTGCGCGGCGCCTCAGCGCTGCGCGTGGGAGTCGTCGTGCTCATCAGTTCCCGCTTCCGTTGCCGCCAGTGGCGTCGTCCGTGGCGGCCTTGACCGCTCCTGCTGCGTGCTTCGCGCCCTCGGCGGCCTTCCCGGCCACCGCAAGGCCGACACCGATCGGGCCGCTCGCCGCGGCCGCGGCACCACCGCCTGCCGCCGCACCGCCCGCTGCCGCGCCACCGCCCGCCGCAGCTCCGCCAGCTGAGCCACCGCCTGCTGCTGCGCCGCCGCCTGCACCGGACGCGGCCGGGGTCGCAGCGGGTGACCCCTTGCTGCCGGCGGAGGCGCTACTGCCGGACGGTGCAGAGCCGAAGCCACCGCCGCCGGGCGTTCCTCCGCCCCCGCCGCTGTCACCTCCGCTGCGCGAGCGGATCGCTCCGCTGGCAATCTCCGCCGCTCCACCGGCCGCGGCCGCACCGAGCAGGAGGCCCGCCCCGCCACCACCACCGCCCACCGAGGCCACAGCGGGGACGAGGAAGCGCATCAGGGCGGGCAGTGCGACGAGCGCGATGAGCATCAGCGCTAGGCCGGTGACGATCTGGAACAGCCCGGTGCCGTCCGACTTGAACAGGTCAGTGCCGGTCATCCGGAAGGCGATCGCGTAGACGATCGCCGCGGCTGGCTTGTAGAGGATGAAGGCGAGGGTCCAGGCCATCGTCTTTTTGAACCACTGCTGCCCGATCTCGGTGTTCGTCGCGGCGGCGGCGATGGGGAAGATGCCGGCGAGGACGACGAGCATCGCGCCGCGGAACACCATCAGCGCGACCTGGACGTAGGTCATCAGCACGGCGAGGATCCCGAGGAGGAAGAGGCCGATCAGGCCGATGGGAGCGGTCGCGGTGAGAGAGATCATCGCGAAGACGTTGGTGCCGAAGCAGTTGCTCTCGCCGTTGGTGACGTCGCAGTCGGTGGAGTTGTTGAGGATCCAGACCGAGAAAGCGTCTCCGGCTTGCGTGGCGAGGCGGATCACGACGAGTCCCGCTCCGGCCACGGCGATCAGCGTCAGCACCGACCGGGCGAGGGTGCGCAGCTCGCCAGCACGATGCGTCCACACCATGCGGCCGGCGGCGACGAGGATCGAGAGGATCGCGAGCCCGCCGGCGTACCACTCGAGCTGCCCCTGCACCCAGCCGACGGTGCTCGAGGACTCGTTCAGGTGCAGGGCCAAGGGCAGGAACCCTGTCACGAGCGCGGAGGCGGAGGAGAGCAGGAAGACGGCGAAGATGATAACGCCGATGCGGCCCATGTGCGCTTCGCCGTCGCCGTGGCGATGACGGGTGCTCATCATCACGCCGGCGATGATCAGCGACATGACCGCGAGGCCCGCGGCGACCCACGTCACGTAGCCGAGGATCGTCTCGAACGCCTCCGGCAGGGGCGGCGTGCCGCCGCCGTTAACGCCGCCTCCCCGGTCGACGACGGTCACCGGGGAGGGAACGTTCACCCAGAGGGTGCCGAGCGAGACGACCGCTTTGCCGAAGCCCTCCAGGATGTTGTTGACGAACTGCTGCAGAGCGTCGTTCGACGCCTGCGAGACGACGTTGCCGATGCCTTCTCCGGTCCAGCAGAGAACGTCGACGACGGAGCACGGCTCTTTGTCGGGGACTGGGGTCATGTGGTGCCGCTCCAAGGGAGGTAGCCGCCGAGGCTCTGCAGAGCGACCGGGCGGAAGGTGGGGAGTCCGTCGTCGGTGAGCACGAACTTCCAGTCGCCCTCGGACCAGCTGAGGGCGTAGGGGAAGCTGATGAGACGTCCGTCGGAGATCTGGAAGGCGATGTCGATGGTGGCGTTCTGACCGTCGTAGGCAAGGACTTTCACGCCGGCGATCTGGGAGCTCAGGCCGGTGTTGCTCTGAGTGGTCTCCCGGGCCAGCGCGGCGTCTCGACCAGGGCCAGGGACGGTGAGGCGTTCGGTGACGAGATCGCTCAGACGGCCATCCGTTCCCATCGCCCAGAGATTCGCCACGGCGAAGGCTGCGCCTTCCACGGTGTGCGCGTAGCAGCTGCGAACTCCGTCGGCGTCGACGACGCCAGGCCCTGCATCGTCCGAGGAGGGCGCTGCCATGGTCCCGACGATGGTCCACTCCGCGTCGGGTGCGGCAGCGAGGCTGCCGCTCTCCTCGAGTCCAGGGAGGCCGCAGATGCTCGCAGCATCGGCGTCGAGCTCTGAGGCCTGGGAGGTGGGCGTTGCAGTGGTGGCGGGCACGGCGGTGCCCTGCCCGCCACCACTGTCCAGGGACGTGACGGCGAGCAGGATCGCGGCCAGGACGAGGATTCCGAAGACGATTGCTCCGAAGATGAATCCTCGACTGGTGAACGGGTTGCGGGACTGCGTGTCGCTCATGACGTCGTGCCTCTCGTTGGTGAGCCGGTCGGTGTCCTCGTGCGCTAGCTGCCCATGAGGAAGCCGACGATCGTGAACGCGGCGGAGACGATGATGACGCCGACGAGGAGTCGGCCGAGCCAGCCGCCGATCTCTCCGCCTTCGCCGCGGCGGGCGGAGACGGTCATGGTGACGCCGAGGATGATCAGGCCGACGACGGCGACGCCGAGGCCGACCCACTTGGCCCAGCCCATGACGGTGGTGAAGGCCTCGAATCCGGGCGGCATGCCCCCGGGGCCCGGGTCGGGGACGACGGCCCCGAAGCCGCCGGCGGCTGTGATCAGGTCGGAGGTGAGGGCGAGTACAGACATGGTGTTCTCCGTTTCGTGTGGTGGTGGTGCGGGGTGTTCGGCGCCGCCGGTTAGGGCGCCGAAAAGGTCCGGCTATCCGGTGGTGAGGGGGCCGTCGGCGTAGGCGACGTCGAAGTGCAGGTGGTTCGGGGTGTCTGTGAACTGGGTGATGTGCTGGTAGCTGGTCGAGCGGCACTGGATCTGCCCGGCACGCGAGCCCGCCGGAGCCTGTGGGTCCAGGACGGTGAGGAGCGTGAGCGCGTTCGCGTCGCAGCCGGTCGTGGCCGTGCCGTCGAAGGAGAAGAAATCGACCGCGTTCCCACCGCCGTTCATCCAGTGAGAAGAGCCGGTGCCGGCGCCCAGGAGGGATCCGGTGCACTGGCGGTTGAGGTCGGAGACGCCCACCTTCCCGAACGTGTTCAAAGCGATCGTGATGATCTGGAGAATCCGCACATCGATGCCGCAGTTCTCCTTCGCGGTGCCGGCGGCCATGTCGCGAATCTGCTGCGCGTAGCGGTCCTCGAGCAATCGCAGGCGCCCCTCGTCCATCGCCGTCACGAGGCCGGCTGCGAGGGACTGCGCGTCGCCAGATACGGCGACGCATCCACCGATCGGCGCAGCCGTCGTAGGTGCGGTGCTGGCCGGCGTAGAAGGAACATCGACCGGTGCAGCGGTCGTCGCAGGTGCGGTCGCGCTGCTGCCGAGGCCGTTGAGGTAGGTCATGATCCCCACGGCGTCGGCGCGGTACTTCGTGTAGTGGTTCGGGTCGGCGTTGCGCTGGACCTTGTTGATAGCGGTCGAGGGCTCCATCGACTGCCAACCCTCGACCGCGACGAGGCGGTCGTAGAAGAAGCCCGCCGAGGTCGTCGGGTTCATTCGCTGCTCAACGGTGCCCCAGCTCGACTGCTGCTGGAACAGGCCGATCGAGTCGGCAACTGACCCGTCCGGGTTGATCGCACCGTCCCCGTAGGTGATGTTCACCAGGGATGACTCCCCGATCGCCGTCTGCACGCCGAGCGTCTGCCCGTCCGCGCCGAGCCCCTTCGCTGCCCCCGCATTCACGATCAGGGCCGCGTTCACCAGCTGGTCGTGCCCGTAGGCGCCGACCTTCGCGTCCGCAGGGATGGCGGAGACGTTGACGGGCCCCCCGCCCGGCAGGCATGCCGCGGCAGCAGAGCCGCCGAAGAACAGCACCCACAACAGCATCACAACCGCCACGACGGGCACCATGACCGCCGCCAGTACCCCCAGTCCCCCCTTCTGCATTTGGCTATTCCGAGGCCAGAGGGGTGATCTGCTCGACGGCCCAGGGAGTGTTCTCGCTGGTGCGGTGGACGTACACGCAGTACTCCCCCGCATCGGTGGTGACGAGGATGCGCATCGTGAACGCGCCGTCACCGTCGCGGACGGTCGCAGCGCCCGTGAGGCTCGTGCAGGGCACGTTCGCCGGGTCGACCGTCTCGTAGGCCACTGCGGCTCGCTGGCTCAAAAACGGGTAGAGCTCGCTGATCCAGGTGTCGTAACTGAGCGTTGGACGGCAGAACGCCACCACCGCCTCCGACGCAATCGCGACGGCTGTGCTCATGAGAGACGGTTCTGGGGACGGCTCCGTGTCGACCGGTTGTACGCCCTCAGGGGTCGGCGTCGGCGATGAGAGTCGGGTGTTGGGGAGAGGCGAGGCGGTCTGCGGTGACTCGTTCTCACGTGACGCCTCACCTGGCGAAGTCGACGAGCAGCCGCTCACGAGGAGGGAGGTGACGAGGGCGAACAAGACGGTTGAGTACCGAGACGAAGAAGCGGGCACACGACAAAACTACCGATTTCGGTAGCTATTGCAACCCGGCTCGGTTACCGAAATGGGCTTATATCATCTTTGGTACATTCCAGGGGTGGCTAGACGACCGGCGCCGGGACCGACCGACTTTTCGCGACGCGTGGTCCGCGCGGTCGAGACGCTCCGCGATCGTGCACGACTAACCAACACCGAGCTCATCCGTGCTGCAGGCATCTCGGCGAACTACTTCTACATCCGTCTGCGCGGCGAAGCGCCGTTCACCACCAATGACATCGAGAAGCTCGCTGGAGCCTTCGGGGTCGAACCGTACGAAGTGCTGCAGCTCGCGTCTTCTCCGAACCCGGAAGACGGTGGCGGAGAGCTCACTGCTGAGCGCATCGACGGCAGGGAGTTCGCTCGACGACTCCGATTCCTCGCCGAAGGGCCGACGAGTGCGGATGCTCAGATCTTCACGCTCGACACCCTCGTTCAGTCCATCCGCGGTCGTGACATCAGCTTCGAGCCGAAGGACTGGGATGAGCTGCTTGAGCTGGAAGGCTCCACGCGGCTCCCGGTCGATCTGCTCGTCGGTCTCAGCGAGTTCTTCAGCGTCAGCTACGAGTACCTGACCGCAAGGCGTGAAGACGAAGCCAGCGAGCTCATCGAAGCGGAGATCCGCTTCCACCGGGCGCTACTGGCTACCGGAGCCACCTCGATCAGTGCTCGAGCGCTGGGGGGCATGAACGCGAAGCAGCTCGCCGCCGTGACCAAGGCGATTCTGTCGATCGAGCGAACTCCGAAGGAGGGCACTACCGAATGAGCACCACCCAGAGCAACGAAGCCCTGTGGTTCGAACACGCCGACGTCGCCGCACGCACGACGCAGACGTTCGAAAAGAACCGGTTTCAGGACGATCAGACCCTGGATGCCCTCCTCAAGCATGTCTCTGACCTGCACGGCAAACCGATCCACGTCGATGCCATCGACGACGATGACTGGCAGACGCTCACAGCTCTCTGGGTCGATTTTCCCGACGAGGCCCAGATTCTCTACCGCTCGACCGATACCCGGCTCTACCAGATGCACTGCATCCTGCACGAACTCGCTCATATCGCCCTCCGCCACCCCGGCTGCAACGTCCTTGGGGACGACTCTTCCGTCGCCTCCTATCGGGGGACGAACGGAGTCGTGCGCGGCCGGCTCCTAGAAGCAGGCGGCTTGGAGGACCTCGAGAACGTTGATGGGGACCGGCGCATCCTCGAAGGCGAAGCAGAGCACCTCGCCCATCTTCTTTCCCGCTCACTCCTGCGTCCTCGTTTCCGGGAGGACGAGGAGGTCTTCGGGTAGATGCAGGCTCTAGCCCTGATCGCTCTTGTGGTCCTCGCCGTCGTCTTCGTCGCCCGGATCCCAGCTGCTGTCTCCCAGCCCTCGAGCCGGTTGTCCTGGCTCGCGAGCGGAGTCGGCTCCCTCGCGCTCCTCACCCGAGTCCACCCCGGATTGGACCGGTTTCTCGGTGGTGAGAACTACATCAACCTCGCCCAGAACGTCCTGGCGACCACCGCGTTTTGGTTGGTCATGAGAGCAGCCCTCCTTCAATCCCGCAGCACCCCGCGATTCTGGACGAGGAAGCTCATCCTTGCCGCCATGCTCGTGTCCTTCGTCGTGCCGTTCCTGTTCATCACCGACAAGGAACCCACCTCGAAAACTTTCATCACCGAGCACATCTCCCAGACAGGTACCTGGCTTTACGCCAGCATCTACATGACGGCGATCCTCGCGATCTCGACGATGCTCCTGCTCGGTCTCCGTCGCAGAAAAGCGCGCTCCTACGGCTTCTTCGTCGCAGGCAGCAGCCTCGTCATCCTCGCCTGCATCGACGAGATCATCGTCTTGTCCCTCGACCACTTCGAGGTCACCGACCTCGGTTTCCGCGTCCTCCTGCGGAACGCGTTCGACTTCCTGTTTTACTGCGGCGTGATCCTCATCGTCACCGGAATCGCCTCATTCACTCTGCAGAAGGCCATGCGCGAGGCGCGACTCAGTCGGCATGCACGGCGACTTCGCCGCCTCGCCGGCAGACTCGCGGTGATGCCGACTACGAACGGGTCAAGTCGCGCTCGAGACGAATCATCGATCGCGGTCGTGTACGACCTGGTCATCGCGCTACGCGACTTCGAGAACGCTCACCGCGGCCGTCTGACACCAGCCGACGCTCGTCACGTTGCAGCGGCGGAGGCCATCGTGATGGAACAGCTCCCCTCCCCCGCGACCACAAGAGCTTGGACTCGATGAGCGCCCGGCAAGTCGGCGTGAGAGCTGTCGTAGGAGTAGCGGGAGCCGCTGTGACTGCCCTCTCCCTGCTGGCAGGCGTCGGTGTCGTCCTGGGGCGGCGAGTCGTGATGCCCGGGCGCAAGAGGACCGTGCAGGTCCTCTCGGCGACCCCGGACAGCCTCACTCTCCACGCCACGCCCGAAACCCTTCACGACGGCGAGTACGGCTTCTGGTTCGACTCCGATCGGGGCCACGCGCTCGTCGGCCGGATCCTTCATCACGACGCGATCGAGCGGACCGTTCGGCGCGAGGTTCTTCGAGTTACCGGCGGCGATCTCTCTACCGCTCACGAAGGCCGATGGACCGGGCACGTCTTCGCGCGTCCTGAGGACATCGACCCGCGCGTGCGCGAGATCCACGTCGACGCGCCAACAGGCCCATGTCCGGCGTGGCTCTTCCCGTCGACCGGCGGCGAGGGCGAAACAACCTGGGCGATCCACGTGCACGGCATACGCACCACCCGCATCACCGCGCTGCGCTCAGTCCCGGCAGCACGCAAGCTCGGCTACACGTCGCTCGTTCCTTCGTTCCGAGGTGACGGAGATGGGCCACCAACGAAGAACAGGGCGTCGACTCTCGGTCAAACCGAATGGGCTGACGTCGATGCTGCGATCAACTACGCCGTGGAGCACGGAGCGCACAGCATCGTTCTGTTCGGCTGGTCCCTCGGTGGCGGCATCGCACTTCAACTCACCGAGCGGTCTCGACACCGCCAACTCATCACAGCCCTCGTCCTCATCGCGCCCGCCACCGACTGGCGGCAGGTCATTCGGGCTGGAGCGCGCCGCGCTCATCTGCCATCGGTGGTGGGTGCGCTTGGGACGTTCGCGCTCTCCACTCGCCCCCTCAGCACCCTCGTAGGACTTCCCGGGCCCATCGATTTCGATGCCCTGGACTGGACCCGAGGACCAAGACTCACCGTTCCGACCCTCCTCATCCACTCAGTCGGAGATCGGGAGGTGCCTGCCTCGTTGTCACGGGTCTTCGTGAGCGTGAACATCGAGCGGAGCGCGCTAGCCCTGCTCCCGCCCGCTGCGCATGCCTGGGAGTACAACGTCGCGCCGGACGCATTCGACGCCTCGGTTCGTGAGTGGCTGCAGAGTCCTGGCTGACCCTCTGGAGGGTGTACCTGAGTCGGTACGGGAGCGGCACCTATTTTGGTAGGGTGCCGACATGGTTGTTCGATGGGAGTCTCATGCCTCGGCGGGTGGGGGCCGTCACGGCGTGACTTGGACTGACGCCCCTGTCCCTCGGCAGCAATCGCGCTTAATCCCGGGATTGATCCGCCCTACGCGCGGCGTGGCGCGCACAATCCCGGGGTTAAATCACCACTCTGGACGCATGGCTCCGATCAAGCAGAAGCGACGCGCGCGCAACGGCGCCGTCACCGTGCCCGTCGAGTTTCAGATGCCTCACGTGCTGAAGGACGACGTCGACGGCGCCGCCAAGGCCTCAGGCGTCTCCCGCTCGCTGTACTTCGAGCTTCTGGCAGATCAGCTCCGCGACTCCACCGGGCGCCTGCCCGTGCTGGCACCGACGTTCGATATCGACCAGGAGGCGCACATCTCCGCCGCTTAAACGAAGGAGGCCCGCCGAAGCGGGCCTCACCAAGTTTCGTAGCTCGTACCCCGACACCGACCAAAGCAACGGGTCCGAGCTAATCAAGTCACCACCCTCACGGGAGGCTTCTCTATGCCCGAAAGATTACACGACGGGCTGAGAGATTCAATGATGGATCTTTCGGCGCGCCGTAGCAGCTCGTCGACGCTCGGCGGCGACGCATGGGCCCTGACGCGTCGGCTGAGCCCGCGCGGCACTGTCCGGACGATGCGCGGCGACGCCTACGGGCGCTTGGACGAGAACGCGTATCCCACGGCGTTCCTGATCTCTTCAGTCGCCCCGAGCACTCCCTGGGCCGTCTACCTTGCGGACGACGCCGGAGCGTTCCGGCTGCTCTGCTTCGACTTCGACGGCAAGGACTCCCAGGGCGTCGACGCGGACCTCATGGAGCAGGCTGCGGACGACTGTGACGCTCTCTCCGCCGTTCTGGACGCGCACCAGGTCGCTCATCTCGTGTGCCAGTCCTCCGGGACTGGCGGCCGGCACCTGTGGATCGCACTCGCCGAGGGTGCTTCGGCCGAGTTGGTGGCTCGGCTGGCGATCGCCGCTCGCGCGAACTTCCGCACGCTGGATCACGGGATGCTCTGCAACCCCCGCACCGGCGCCGCTCGACCTCCCCTGTCCCCGCACCGCGACGGCAGCTTCTCGAGCGTTCTGCGCGGTCGCGCGGAGGAGCTGCTGGATGCGACCGTCACCGCGGCCGCCATCGAGGCCGTGACCGCTGCGCTGCAAGCCTCCCGCCCGCCGCGCGCCATCGACGCTGCTCCCCCGGCCGTCCCGACCACCACGCATCGGGCACACCGCCAGCTCAGCGCTGCCGGCGCCGGACACATGGCGGCCGCTGGTGGCGGTGCGAATCCGTCGTGGACGGCGTTCATGTGTCTGCTTTCCGCGGCGCACGCCGGCTGGTCCTTGACCGACGTCGAGCACGCCGCTCGGACCGCTCCCGGGATGGAGCACTTCCGGACCAAGAACACCGGTCGCGGCCACCGCCGTCCGCGCTCGCGCGACGAAGCGGCGGAGCGCCTGACGCGGCAGTGGGAGAAGGCGCTCCAGTACGCGGCGCTGCACGCTGTTCTCCCGTCCGAGCGCGAGCCGGGCGACCTGGTGGAGCTGGAGAGTCTCGTCGGCTCCGTCAGCGCTCTCCTCGAGCGGTTCCGGGTGAGCCCGGGCCGGTGGGGTCGGACCGAGCGGGCGACGTCGGAGAAGACGATCCTCACCGCTCTGGCCTACCTGACCCTGCACACCGGCAAGCGCACCGTGGCCGCGTCCATCCGTGACCTCGCCCTCCTCGCGGGCCTGGGGCGCACGACCGCGGCCAGCGCCCTGCGGACGTTGCGCGAGGACGGCTACGTGCAGCTCGCCGTCCGCGCTGACGGCTCGAACGCCAGCGAATGGCGACTGTCCGAGCACCTTTCCACAGGCTCACTGCAAGGTCCGGTCACAACCACTAATAACCCCCGCCCCCCCGGGCCGATCTTCACCGAACGAACCGTGCTCCTCACCATGCTCGAAGCGGACCTCACCGACACCCGGCACGACCTCTTCACCCGCGCCGGCCTGGGACACCTCGCAGGCAAGGCCTACGCGCTGCTGCGCCGCGAAGGGACCCTTCCCCTCGACGCCGCCGCCACGTTGCTCGGAGTCACCAGCCGTACCGCCGCCACCGCCCTCTCCCGCCTGCGCACACACCGGCTGATCATCAAGCACACGACCGGGTGGACCCGCGCCAAGCGCGACCTGCGCACCGCCGCAGCTCGAACCCTCGGCGTTGACGGAGCCCTCGCAGATCGAGCCCACCGTTACGACGTCGAGCGCGAAGTTTGGGCCTGGTGGCAAGCCGAGCTGACCCACCGCTCCTCCTCCCCCAGGCAACGCCCTCGACGCCGACACGTCACGAGCCGACCCCTGTTCGAGGACACCACACCAGGTGAGCGCGTCTGGCCGCTCTACCCCCGCGACGCCGCCGGCCGCGGTGATCACCGCGAAGCACTGCACTGGGGACGCACCGGCATGCTCGCCCCCGGATCACTCTGGTGGTCCTCCACCGCTGCCTAGCCCCGACGCTGACCCTCGAGGTCGACGCGGATTCCCGACGAGCTCGACGCGCCCGAGACGGCTCCGCCGACCGGCCGAACGACTGGCGCACACGAGCGCTGTCGGACCCTCCGACCTACACTCAATTTGCATCGAACATATGTTCGAATGAATTGGGAGGCACCGACATGACTGTGACGATCGTGGATCGGATCTCGACTCCGATGCTGGACGCCGTGGCGATCGCGTTCCTCGTCGCCGGCGACGCGGTAGCCGCCGGGTTCCCCTCCCCCGCGCAGGACTACTTCGACGGCTCCCTCGACCTCAACGACCACCTCATCCGCGACAAGACGTCGACCTTCATCGTCCGCGTCTCCGGGGAGAGCATGATCGACGCCGGCATCAGCGACGGCGATGAACTGGTGGTTGATCGCTCCCTCTCCCCCAAGCACGGCAACGTCGTCGTCGCGATCCTCGACGGCGAACTCACCGTCAAGCGCCTCGAACTCTCCCCCGGCGGCGTCATCCTGCGCGCTGAGAACTCCGAGTACCCGCCGATCCTCGTCCCCGAGCTCAGCGACCTCCAGATCTGGGGCGTCGTCACCGTCTGCCTCCATCACCTCCACCGTGCGCTCTGAACAGCGCAAGCGTCATCCTCACCAACCTCTCCCCCAAGAACTCCCACGCCTTCCTCGACGTCTTCGACACCGCCTTCGACACCAAGGGCCTCGGCGCGACCATCGATGCCGTGACCAAGCGCCACGGCCGCTCCGCTGTCGGCCTCGGACTCGCCGGGATCCGCAAGGGACCCGTCTGGACGATGAAGCGCGGCGTGCTTTCCCCACGCTCCACAACCCACTGGGGCGAACTGGCGACGGCGTTCGCGCACTGACCGCAGCTGCCGGCGCACGGAAACCTGAACCAGATTGCGGTGTGAGTCCAAACTTCGGAAGGTTCAGAACTACGAAGTCTGTAACTCTGTTCACGCTTCTCGTGCCGTTATCTGTAAGTTACAGAATGACGAAGTCAGTAAATTACAGAATCACGAACTCTGTAAGTCACATTGCAGGGGGAGCCCAGTGCGTCTGCGGAGACGGAGGAGGACAGATCTACAGAGTTACAGACCTTGTAGTTCTGTAGATTGAGGCTTAGCTGCCGGCCGAAGCTGTTGGTAGCGGCAGTGGGGGTTCCGCGTGGCACCTGGACCTGATGGAACGAACCGGTTCAAGCGTCGGAAGAGACTTGCTGCGTGAGCATCGGTCGATGTGCCAGCCCTGCTCGGAGGGTGACCGGGTGCAACTTGGGTCGTCGGCGTAGCGGTCGACCGTGCACTTCGTAAGTTACAGACTTCCGAAGTTAGAGATCTTCAGCCGAACTTTGGTAGTCTGTAATTACCGAAGTGATAGGAGCATCCATGCGCATCGTGTCCCTGGCGAATCAGAAGGGCGGGGTCGGGAAAACGACGAGTCTGATGAACCTTGCGGCCGTCGCTGCCAAGAACGCGCGAGTGCTCGTGGTCGACGTCGACCCCCAACAGTCGACCACCATGTGGGCGGCTCGGGCGGGGGAGCGGCTGCCCTTCGACTTCGCGGAGAACACCGACCCCAACACGCTCACACGCCTGCGGGAGCTGCCGTACGACGTGGTCTTCGTAGATACACCAGGAAACCTGACTGATACGGCGATCCTCGGTGCCGTTCTCGACGTCTCCGACTTCGCGATCGTGCCGATGGTTCCAGAAGCGCTTGCTGTCGATCCGACGCGCAACACGATCAGCAAGCTCATCGAGCCGCGAGATGTTCCGTACCGAGTCCTGCTCGGCAAGGTGGACATGCGTGTACCGAACCTCCTCGAAGACTGGGTCAATCTCGTGGATGTAAGCCTCAAGCTCCCTCGCTTCAAGCAGCACATCCGACAGTACAAATCGATCAGCGATTCGCCGCTCACCGGAGACGTTGTGACGCAGTACCCCGACACCAGGCAAACCGCCAATGCGATCTACGACTACAACGCAGTCGCCCTGGAGCTCACCTCCATCTGGGCGCACTCGACCACGAGGAGCTCCTAATGGCCCGCCAGGACCTCAGTGCAATGCTGTCTACGCCGCCTCAGGCGGATCTGTCTCTCACTCCCCCCGAAGCATCCCCAGAGGTGGTGAAGCCTCTTCAGCCGTCGAAGTCGCCGGGAGTGGAAGACGACGCCTCTGCAACTCGACAGGACCCAGCTGAGGGAGCCGGCTACCGGTCCTTCGCCAGGAAAGAAGCGAAGATCCGAGACGACCAGTACACCGCACTGACTGCGCACGCACGTCGACTCACGCGAACCAGGCCTGCTGGGACCGAGCGAATCACGGAGAACACCCTCATCCGAGTAGCGATCGATCTTCTTCTCGAGAGAAGTGACCAGATCGCGGGCGGGTCGGAGGCCGAGATTCGGAAGTCTGTTGGTCTGTAAGTAACAGACTTGAGGGGGGCAGACGTCCATGGCCGCCATCCTTGAGCACGCCATCCGCTCAGGCATTTTCACTGGCCGTGACGGTCTTTCGATAGAATGGTCTATAGGAGGTGGTTGCGATGGCGATCGCTCAGATGCCCGATGGGGACACCGTTCGTCGGCTGCGCAGCCGTCAGGTCGTGACGAGAGTGTCGTACCTGCGGGAGCTGCGCCGGGCCGCGCAGGACACCACGCAGAGGCAGCTCGCGCGTCTGATCGGCATCTCTCAGCCCTCCGTGAACAGTGCCTTGAAGTCCGCGGCCGCCGTGCCGGACGTGCGCCCCGGCTTCTCCGGCGCTACCACGTACGAAATCGCCCAGCGTTACGACGCCGGTGAGCTGACGCGCGAGCAGACCATCGACGAGCTCGGCCGCTGGTCCTACCGGCCCGGATCGCCTAGCGACGGCTTCGACTGGACGACCGCGGACGCGGGGGAGTTTGAGGACGTCGAGCGCGCCTTCAGCGAGCACCTGATCGACGCGGAGATGTACGACGAGATCCTGACCCGCTACAGCGAGCAAGGTCGGTGACGGGCGAAGACGCGTCAGCGATCGCCGCGCACCGCGAGACGGTGCGCGAGTGGGCTCGGGCGGGCGGCCCGCTGAGCCCTGCCAGTGAGCGGGCGACGGTCAACAACCGAAACTGGTTCGTCCGCGGCCCTGACGGCGTGAACCGGCCGCGCGCTGCGCGCCGGCAGCTGCACGACCGCCTGGTCGCCTCCTACCGCGACGAGTTCCCCGACGTCCGTGCGGAGCGGAAGGCGATCATCCTCGCCGGCCCGCCCGGGGCCGGGAAGTCGACCGTCCTCGCGGACGTACTCGGCGCCGAACGCGGCGCATGGATCACTGTCGACGCGGACGAGTTCAAGCGTGCCCTGCTCACCGAGGCAATCAAGGACGGCAGCTACGACCACGCGATCATGCCGCCCGAGGTCCGCGCTGCCGAGGCGGCGGGGGAGCGGTTCTTCCCGCTCGAGCTGGCCTCCCTCGTGCACGAGGAGTCCTCGCAGCTCGCGATCCGCGTCCGCAACGAAGCGGTGCGGGACGGGCTGAACGTCGTGATCGACACCGTGCTCTCCTCGCCCGAGAAGGCCGTCGAGCTGGGGCAGCGACTCGGATCTGTCGGCTACAGCGTCGAGGTCATCGACGTGGAGGTCCCGTTCGAGCTGTCGGAGTCGCGGATCGCCGGCCGCTGGCAGCAGTCCTACGAACGCGCCCTCGACGGCGCCGACGAGCTCGGCGGTCGATGGGTGCCCAGCGAGTACGCCCGCGGCGTCTACGCCGGCCCAGACGGCCGCTCCCTCCCCGAAGTCGCCGCCGAGCAGCTGGCCGACACCGGACCGACAGTCATGCGCTACCGCCGCTACAGCACCCCCGCTGAGGGACAGCTGCGCACGCTCGACGTCGACAAGTCGCGCATCGCGTTCGGAGAACCCCTGATCGACACGGCCCTCGCGCAAGCACGAGCGACCGTCACCCGCAGCTTCCCCACGACGCCGGCGCAGGCGCCGGACCGCGGCGACCGAAGCCGCTAGACCCACCGCCGGCGGCGCACGTCAGCAGCTCGCGCTCTTCCGCTACCCGTTCCGGGGGCCGCTAGACGCGGTACCGGCGAAGCCGGGGGATGGAGGCCGCTGCGCGGCCCGTTCTTGCGCGTTTTCTTCACCTCTCCGCGGTTTCAACCTATTTCGCTCCATCGGCTGCGTGCCACCGATCCCGAACGCGGTCGCTGCGCTCCCTCACATCGCTCGTGATCGGCGTCACTCCGCCGCCTCCACTCAAACGGTCTTCCCCGCCGGAGAGGCAAAGAAAAACGATCAGCCAGAGGGAGACACACCATGAGCCAGCAGCGCGGCACCCGTACCGAGGTCATCAAGAGCGAGTACCACGGACCCGGAGCGGACGGGATCAGCCGGACCGCCCGTCAGGTGGTCATCGTCGGCGCCGGTGGCCGTGACCCGGTGACCGAGCAGACCCCGGCCGTGCACCTGGTCACCCGCGAGGGCCGCGCGGGGCTTCCCGGGGTGACGCTGCAGCACTTCGAGCCCGTGGAGGCGCTGCCCTCGGATCGCGTCGGCTACATGGCCTCCGGGGCCTACGTCGTCGTTCCGGTCGACGTCGCGCGAGCGCTCGACCTGTTCCCGGCCGCGTACGCGCTGCACGACCGCAGCGAGACGCCCGCCGACTACCGCGCCAACGACTGACCCCCCCCGAGACGAGAAGGAGACAGAGAATGCTCACCATCACCCACACCCCCGAAGCCGGAACAATCATCGAGGGCACCAGCCGCGGGGACGGCACCGCCGAGATCCTGAAGGCGTCCGGCTGGCGCTGGGGCCGCTCCATCGGCGCCTGGTACGTCCCGCAGTCCCGGGACCGCCTCCCGAAGTGGTGGACCATCAACCGCGCCGCGACCGCCCTGCGCGACGCCGGACACGAGGTCACCATCGAGGCCGAAGAGACGTTCCGCTCGACCGCCGAGGCGGAGGCGGCGACCCTCGAGCGTCAGGCCGCCCGGGTCGACGCGCTCGACGCGAAGGCCGAGCGCCGCGCCGCGGACGCCGATACCGCCGACGCGGCCGCGCGCCGAGCGTTCGACCGGCTCCCGGAGGGTGGCGAGCCGATCAAGATCGGCCACCACTCCGAGACGCGGCACCGCAACGCGATCGAGAAGGCCCACAACGCGATGGGCCGCAGCGTCGAGGCCGACCGCGAGGCCACCCGCGCCCGCGCCCGCGCCGACGTCGCCGCCGGGACCACCGAATCCCGCTACGCGCCGGGAATGGTTGCCCGCCGCATCGACCGGCTCGATACCGACATTCGCGGCTGCACGCGGAAGATCGAGGGCAGCTCGCACAACTTCGGCGGCGGCTACATCGAGACGACCGCCCCCGCGACCGGCGCCTACCGGGAGCGGCTGCTCACCCAGCGCGCGCAGCTCGAAGACCAGCGCGACTACTGGAGCGCCGTCCGCGACGCGCAAGCCGCCGCCGGACAGGTCACGATCCACAGCCGCGACACGATCGCCAAGGGCGACATGATCAAGCACCGCTTCGGCTGGCACGTCGTCACCCGCGTGAACCCCAAGAGCGTGACCGTCGCGCTCGACTGGAACGACGGAACCCGCCCCTACAAAGTCGCCTACGCCGACGTGCAGGGACACCACACCGCCGCCGAGGTCGAGGCAGCCCGAGCCGCCGCCACCGAGACGGCCGCCGCGAGCTGATCGAGCGAGGGCCGGCCTGCGGGCCGGCCCGTGAGGGGCGGGCCCCTCACGCTCCCCGGGGATCCCGTTCCGGGAGGCGCGAGCTGCGCTCGTGCAGCGGCGACGGAGCACCGCCTAGAGGTCGCCCGGCTGCGCCGGCCGCCGTTGGTCGCCCTACGGGCTCACACCCTTTTTTGCCGTGAAGCCTTCGGCGGCTCCCTCCGCTTCGCTGCGGTCGTAGCTACCTACGGGCTCCGTTCAAGTGGCTGCGCCACCGGCTCCTCCGAGACTTTCGGCACGCGGTCGCTGCGCTCCCTCACATCGCGCCGAAACTCTCTCCACCGCCGCCCTGCGGGTTGCACTGCGCCCTCCGGTTGCTAAGGCGGAGAACCGCCTTCACGGCAAAAAAACGATGAGGAAGAGGAAGAACATGCAGCAGATCACCACCGTCAGCACCTTCGTCCCGGCCGCGAACGAGGACGGGATGCAGAGCCAGTTGCGCCGGATCGCCGAGCGCGACGTCGACCTCTCAGGTCTGGCACGCAACGGGTGGGCGCTGGCACACACCGCCACGATCCCCGGCCCCGAGGGCGTCATGTTCGTGGACACCCTCACCCGCACCGAATCCTGACCCGCACCACCACGAGGAGCAAACGCCATGTCCGACACCATCACCACCAGCCCCGCGGCCGAGGAGCCGACCCTCTGGGGCGCGGTGGCCGAGTTCGCGTCCGTGTTCTCCCACGGGGACACCGCCGACGAGCTGGCCGTGCGACTCAGCTGCGCCGAGGTCGACGCGCTGGCCGGACTCCTGCGAGCATTCGGACGAGACGAGGCCGCGGACCTGTGGATCGCGGAGCACGCGAGCGACGACGACGAGGGCGACGCCCACACCCCGGAAGGAACCCACCGATGAGCGAGCAGCAGCAGACCACGCCCGACCCGGCGGCGACCTACCAGACGGCCGTCGCGGCCTTCGCGGCCACGCTCTCCGACCCGGCCGTCACGGAAGCGATCGCCCCGACGCTGCCGTGCTGGCGCGCGACGGGCATCATCGACCTCCTCACCCAGGCCGGACACACCGACTCCGCCGAGAAGTGGGCCGAGCTGCACGCCTGGTCCCCGGTCAACGACGAGCACGACCCGCACCGCGGCGACCGCTGGGACGACTGATGCTCACCGTCTACTCGAAGCCGTCATGCGTGCAGTGCACCATGACCTACCGGGTGCTCGAGAAGAAGGGCATCGAGTACACCACCGTCGACATCACCACCAACCCCGCAGCGCTCGCGTACGTCACGGAGGAGCTGGGCTACTCCGCCGCCCCCGTGGTCGTCGCAAGCGACCAGGACCACTGGTCGGGGTTCCGCCCCGACCTCATCGAGAAGCACGCCGCATGACCGGCCCGAACGTCACCGGCGACGACTACCGGGCCGGGTACCTCGCCGGACAGGCCGACCGGCAAGGCGAAGTCGACTGGCTGGAGAACGAGGCCGACCGGCTCTACCGTCTCGCCTACGGCGACGAGCGCCGCGTCCCCGCCCTCATCGTCACGCGCGCCGAGCTCGAACAGCGCAGAGCGCTGTCCGAGCCGCCCGTGGAAGTCACCCGCCGCGACGCTCTGGCGTCCTGGGGCATCGAGACACCCCCTACCGACACCCCGGCGGACGCGGCCGCGAACGAGAACCCGTCAACGTCGACGGGACCCACCAACCGCACGAGCAGGAGACGACAGATGAGCACCAGGACCATCACCGGCAACCTCGCCGCCGACCCCGAGGCCGTGCAGGCGGGCCGCGTGCAGATCGTGAAGCTGCGCGTCATCGAGAACACCGGCGAATACCGCGCGGGGGAGTGGACCCCGCACGACGCCCCGACCACGCACTACGTGGAAGCGAAATTCGAGCTGGGCGAGCATGTGCTCGCCTCCCTCCACAAGGGAGACGCGGTGATCGTCGTCGGCTACGAGCGCACCGTCGCCTGGGGTGAAGGCGAGAACCGCCGCACCGGCCGCGTCCTCGAAGCCGACGCCATCGGCCCCAACCTCACCCGCGCGACCGCCGTCGTCACCACAACCACCCAGCGCGTAGCCCGCCGCAGCGCCGCCCCTGCGGCTGAGTAAGTTGGTCGGCATGTGGGACGAGATCGCTCTGCTGCTGGCCGTGACGGGTGCCGCGCTCGTCGTCGCCGGTGTCGTGCCGCTTTATCGCGACTCCGAGCTCCACTCCTCGCAGGTGTCCGAGGTCGCGGTCGACAAGCGCACCCGGGCCCGCGGCACTCTCCTGGCGGCCGTTGTTCTCTTCTCCGCAGCGGCCGTCGCCCTCCTCGCCGGGACGGCCTGAGCCCCTACTCGGACGACATGATCCCCGGGATCGCAGCGCGCACGTTCATGATCGCCGCACCCTGCGCTGAGACAACCCGCTAGACCGTGCGGGCGGGCGTCACCGGCACGTGAGGGGCGATCCCCTCACACTCCCCCTGAAGAGGCAGCTCAGGGGAGCGGGCCGTGTTCTTTCCGCCCGCTGGTCAGCGCCAGTGGGCGAGTTCGCTTGCCATCAGTAGTCGCGCACGGGCGAGGAGCCCGCGCACGGCAGCCGGGGTCAGGTCGAGGTCGAGAGCGATCTCGTCGTAGCTGAGCTCGTGCAGCTGCCGCAGCTCCCAGCATCGACGCTGCAGCGCCGGCATCTTCTCGAGCACCCGCCGTACGTCCGCCGCGAGAGCGGCGCATCGGCCGGCGACTTCGGGGTCGTCCTTCTCGAGCGCCGGCAGTTCCTCATCCAGGTCCGTCCGGCGCGCGGACACGGGTGCGCGGAGGCGGTCAATGCTGCGCCGGCGGGTCGTGGTCGCCAACCAGCCGGTGATCGTGTCCCCGTCGATCACGTTGTCAATGTGCGTCCATGCGGCAAGGAACGTCTCCTGCACCACGTCATCGACGTCGGCTGAGCTTCCGAGGGTTCGCGCTGCGATCGCTCGCAGCAGACGCGAGTAGCGGTTCACGATCGCCGCGAACGCGCGGTCATCGCCCGATGCGGCGCGAATGACGAGGACCCGATCCGAGTCCATCGGCAACGCGGGCAGGGTCGCGTGAGCAAGCAGTTCGGCGGGAGCGGCGGCTCGCGTCTGGGGTCGTGCGGTGGTGAGCATGCGGGCTCCGGTCGTCGAAAAGTATGTGTCTGCATACTTCGTAACAGGAGCGACTACCGATGGGCCAGCCCTTGACCCCAGTACAGGGGCTTAGAGAAACGACAGATCTGGCTCTAATCGGCAATTGTCGTTTTCTGCGCAGGATCCCGTTCCGGGGCGCGAGCTGTACTCGCGCAGCGGTGACGGAGCGCCGCCAATGGGAGGCCGCGATGCGGCCCGTTCCACCCGTTTTCTTCACCTCTCCGCGGTTTCAACCTATTTCGCTCCAGCGGCTCCGTGCCACCGATAGCGGACGCGCCCTGCGGGCTTATCTCGCCCGCTATCGGCGTCACTGCGCCGCCTCCACTCAAACGGTTTTCCCCGCCGGAGAGGCAAAGAAAAACGATCAGCCAGAGGGAGCACCCACACCATGCAGACCGCCACTGACTCGCAGACCACCGCGAAGACCTACCTCACGCTCGCGAACACCCGCGCGGTCGATATCCGCGTCGTGGGCACCGATCCCAAGACGACGCCCTCGGTGCACGTCACCCGCCGCAAGTCCGGGGTCTGGGAGGCGTGGCACTCCGACCAGCTGCACGGCATCACCAGCGGCTCGTTCCGCCACTGCGTCGCCCACGCACGCCGCGCAGCGATCCGCCGCGTCGCCCCGTTCCTGAACCGCTGAGAGGACCACACCATGACCCGCACCGACACCGGCCGCGCCACGGCCGAACAGCTCGCCCTCATCCTCGACACCCGCCGCGCCGAGTCCGACGACGACGCGACCGCCCCGGACGCCGTGATCATCGCGCACATCCGCAACACGCTCACCCTTCCCGGCGAAGGAGCCCCGGGCGGATTCCCCGTCACCGACGACGGCACCGCCTACGCCGCCGCGCTGATCGCGTTCCTCACCCCCGCCGACAAGCAGGACGCGGACGCGGCCCTGGCCGCTTTCCTCACCCCCACCCCGGAGACGCGGGACGAGCGTGCGGCACGCATCGAGCTGAACCGGCGCGCGGATGAGGGGTGGCAGGCGCTCTCCCCGGCGGAGCAGGCCGCGCAGATCGCGGCCGTCGAGCGGGCGGAGAACCCCAGCGGGCCGTGCGACTGCGCCAACTGCTCCGAAGCCGCCGACCGGTAGCCGCGCGGTGCGGGCCGGCCTTCCGGGCCGGCCCGTGAGGGGCGACCCCCTCACACTCCCCGGTCTTCCCCATTCCGGGGGCGCGAGCTGCACTCGCGCAGCGGCGACGGAACACCGCCGGCGGGAGCCGCTACGCGGCCGGATTACCCGTTTTCTTCACCTCTCCGCGGTTTCAATCTATCTCGCTCCGTCGGCTGCGTGCCGTCTCTCTCGGACGCGCCCTTCGGGCTTATTTCGTCCGAGAGAGCCGTCACTCCGCCGACTCCACTCAATTGATTTCATCCCGCCGGAGAGGCAAAGAAAAACGATCAGGAAGACGACAAAAGCCCCGTAGTTGGTCTAGAACCACGGGACTCGTCACTTTCATGGTCGCACACCGATTGAGGAGAAACCATCGTGACTATCACCACCGGAACCGGGACCGTTGAGCACATCGACCCGACCACCCTCGTGATCGAGGCGAACGTGCGCACCAGCGCCCCGCTGACGAAAGACTTCATCGCGTCGATCCGCGAGAACGGCGTCATCACCCCGGTCCTCGCCCGCCGCGACGAGCACGGCAACGTCATCGTCCGCGCCGGACAGCGCCGCACCCTCGCCGCCCGCGAGGCCGGAGTGCCCACGATCCCGGTCTACGTCGTGGAGGGCGACGAGACGACCGCGGACCGGATTGTGCAGCAGATCATCGAGAACGACCAGCGCGCCGAACTCTCGGTCGCGGACCGCACCGCCGCGTGGGCGCAGCTCGCGTTCGAGGGCGTGTCCGCCGCAGCGATCGCCAAGCGCACCGGAACCAAGACCGACGCGGTGAAGAAGGGCCTTGCGGTCGCGGAGTCCGCGACCGTCACGTCCGTGCTGCACGAGCACGAGCTGACCCTGGACCAGGCGGCGGTGCTGTTGGAGTTCGAGGACGACGCCGACGCCCGCGCGTCGCTGATCGAGGTCGCGACCCACGACCCCGCGCAGTTCGAGCACACCGCGGAGAGCCTGCGGGAGGAGGCCAAGGAGCGGGCGCTGCTCGCGAAGGTCGAGCAGGAGCAGACCGCGAACGGCTTCCAGCTGCTCACCCGCTCCGACGCCTACGGCGAGGGCACCGCGTGGGTCGCCCTCCGCAAGCTCCGCACCGCGGACGATGCGCCGGTCACCGCCGAGCACATCACCTCCGTGCCGGTGCGCGGCGCGCTCATCGACACCAGGTGGAACGGCGAAATCGACGTCACCTACTTCGTGCAGGAGCCCACGGGGGCCGGATTCACCTACGCCTACCGCGGCGACGTCCCCGCCGCGGCCCTCACCCCGGAGGAGGCGGAGGAGGAGCGCGTCGAGAAGTCTGCGGAGCGCAAGGTGCTCATCGCCAACAACAAGGCATGGAACGCGGCCGAGACGGTCCGCCGCGAATGGATCGCCACGTTCCTCAGCCGCAAGACCCTCCCGAAGGACGCGGATCGGATCATCGCTCTGGGCCTCACCGCGCACCGCTTCGCGGTGTCCTCGGGGATGAGCAACGGCAACGCCCTCGCGCACACCCTCCTCGGCATCCCCCAGCCCTCCGGCTACCACGCCGACGCGCTTGCCCCGCTGGTCAAGGCGAACCCCGCGAAGGCCCGCCTGGTCGCGCTGGCCATCGTCCTCGCAGGCCAGGAGGCGAACACGAGCAAAGAGTCCTGGCGCCGCGGCGACGAGCGCGCTGCCGCTCACTTCCGCCAGCTCGCCGCCTGGGGCTACGCGCTCTCCCCGGTCGAGCAGGTCGTCACGGGAGACACCACCCCGGCTGAGGCTGCCGGGCTGAGCTAGCCGCCGCCTCGTGGACCGGTCCAGTGCGGGCCGGTCCACGAGGGGGGACGCTTCCCCCCCCTCGACCCCCCCCACCTGAACCGGCGCCAGCCGAACCGGATCCGCCGGCACTCGGGAGCTCACGCGGTCAGAACTGCTCGAGCGGACGCTGCGCGGCCGCGTACTCCGCCGCGACGCGGCGGGCGCCGGCGCGCAGAGCACGCCCCTGTTTCCCGCTGCGCTCCGATCGCTGCGCGCTCGTTCTTCTGCCGAAGCACCTGCGGCACCGTACGGGCGCTACGTGGAGCGCAAGTCGGCTGCGCCGACCGCTCCCTCCGAAATTTTCCGCACGCGGGAGCTGAGCTCCCTCCCATCGCGCGGAAATTCTCTCCCCCCGCGCCCTGCGGGTTGCCGCACCACTTCACGCCCTGATCGGCGACACGTCGCCGCTTCGGCAGAAAAACGAGAGAGGAAAACCCATGACCACCACACCCACCACCCCAGCCCCCGCCGACGTCGACGTGTGGGGACACACTCCGGCGCTGCGCGCCGCCGAGGAAGCCGTCAACGCTGCCGCCGAGTCCGGTGAGATCCGGGACCTGCACGCCGCCGTCCGGGCGCTGCTCACCGCGGCCGCCCGCTACGCCTGGCCCACCGCCACCTGCCTCGTGTTCAAGCGCGAAGCCGAAGGCACGTTCTCCGGCTTCTGGGCGCTCTACCGCGTCACCGACGCCGGGCACCGGGTGCTGCGCGAGTGGGAGAACGAGCCCGACGAGATGAGCGACGAGTCCGAGGAGGAGCGCGTCGCGCTCGACCTCATCACCAACCGCCCCGAACCCCAGGCCTACGCCGACACCTTCGGCCCGCTCAGCGAGGGCGCCGCGATCGGCTACCACTTCTACATGCTCTGACCGCGTGTGTGGGCCGGCCCGAAACGGGCCGGCTCACGAGGGGGAGAACCCCCTCGACCCCCCTCGACTCATTCACTCTTATGAGTCAATGAGTGAATGAGTAAAAGAAGCAATGAAGCAGGGTTAGGCTCCGGAGCGAGAGCGCGGCTTGCGCTTCTTCCCTGCTCGGATGTTGCGGTTCTCGATCACCCCGACGACCGCGAGGCCGGTCGCGACGGTGACGAGGAGGACCCATCCGACGACGTTGAACCACTGTCCGGTGAACGCGGCGTAGGTCTGCTCGCCGGCGATCGCGAAGAGCATCAATGACAGCCCGAACCAGACCATGCCGTTGCTGATCAGCGCAGCTCGAGCCAGGGGAGTCCGGGGAGTGGTCATGGCGTCACTGTGGCACCGCCGACTGGGACTGCCCCCTACACGGTGTCCGTCTTACGCTGATTCTGCAGCGTCGAGCGCGGCCGCATGTCGTGCTCCGCTGTCGCGGACCCCACTATTCGCCCCGGACGGCCGAGAGACCGCGGGCCGTCTCCGGCGCGAGTGCGATTCACTGCCCCGCCGGAGCCGGCTACCGGCGCCGTTGCGCCCGCAGCAGCGCTGGGAACCAGCGCATCACGCTCTCCGGCAGCGTCTCGCGCGTCACGATTCAAGTACCCAGTAGCCACCAGGCCAAACGGCTGATCATAAGATGTCGTGGAACAGCGCCCGCGGCTCTACCCAGCCCTGCAGAGGTCGTGCAAGGAGGGGGCCCGCTCGACCACTGTGAGGTGGTCAGAACGGCTTTCCGTATGAGAGACGCGCTCAGCGGTGAAGACGCGGTTTGTACGTCTTCCCCGCTCGAATGTTCCGATTCTCGATCACACCGATGACCGCCAGGCTTGCGGCCACGGAGACGATCAGCACCCAGCCGAGCATGTTGAACCACTGACCGGTGAATGCCGCGCCGGTCTGCTCGCCGGCGATCGCGAAGAGCATCAGCGACAGCCCGAACCAGAACATGCCGTTGGAGATCAGCGCTGCACGCTCGACCTTGGCCCGGGGTTTCGTCATCAGCTCACCTTTCCATCAGGATCCGAGGCTGTCCACAGAGCATACGAACGGTTGAAACGCGGATGGTGAGAGCCGCGGAGACTACCTGTCGTGTGGTACCCGCGCTGAGGCGGGTCAAGAGCTCACTTCACCGGATCGAGGGGACCGGTCGGGTCGAGCTGGACGGGCACGAGCGCGATACGCCCGTTCTCCAGTTCGACGGTCATCGCACGATGACCGTCGACGACGACGGTCTGCCCTTTCGTGACGCTGCCAGCGTCGAAGAGGGATTGCACGATGGGCGCACTGCGCTCGGCCGAGTCCTGCAACCTCAAGGGCTGGCTGCTCTCGTCAGAGCTGGAAGGCACGTCGATGCGCAGGACACGCCGGCACCTCTCGAGGAGTGCGCCGAGGTGACGGCGCAGCGTGCGCGGTCGGAGGGCTCTGTGACGCCGGGTCATGTGTTCAGAGGAGAGGGCCGTCGGTGTCGCGGGTGCGCTGGGTGAGCCGTTCGCCGCTCGCCGGGTCGACGGCGGAGCGCGTGGTGGTCGTGCTCTGGCGGCGATGGAAGGTGAAGGCGAGTCCGAGGGTGAAGATGATCAGCCCCGCGCCCATCAGGATGTAGCCGATCATGTGCAGGTCGACGATGCTCGTCTCGATGTTCACGGCGAACGCGAGAACGGCGCCGATGACGAACAGAACGATGCCTGATCCGATGCTCATGAGAGTTCCTTCCAAGAGTGGTCGTTCGAGATGGTGCCGCCTGGCTGACGCACTCAGACCTTTTCACTGCGGCGAGGGGGCCGCTGCCGACAGGGAGGGCATGATCCGGAAGCAGTCGTCGTAGTCGTGGTCGGTAGCCGTCCTCCCGCAGTCCTCGCTCGACGAGGGCGCCCATCTGTGGGTCGTCCTTGACGACGAGGATCCGGTACATCAGACCGCGCCGGAAGTCCCGAGCAGCGATCCGATCAGGAAGGTGGCCGCGAGGGCCAGAGCGCCGCCGACGACGATTCGGATCATCGGGCGCAGCGCTGGGCTGCCGCCGACCCGTGCGCTGATGTACCCGGTCGCGGCGAGGGCGATCAGTACCACGACGAAGGTCACCGGGACCCTCAGCTCCGGCGGAGGGAGCAGGATCGCGAGCAGCGGCAGCACGGCGCCGAGGAAGAACGCCAGCGCTGAGGCGCCGGCGGCGGCGAGCGGGCTGGCGACCGCTTCCTCGTTCAAACCTAGTTCCGCTTCCAGATGCGCTGTCAGCGCGTCGTTGTCGGTCAGCTCGCGGGCGACCTGGTGCGCTGTCTCCGGGGTCAGGCCACGCACCTGGTACAGCCAGGCGAGTTCTTCGAGCTCCCCGGCGGGATCCTCGGCCAGCTCGACGCGCTCCTTCGCGATCAGCGCACGCTGACTGTCGCTCTGGCTGCTCACCGACACGTACTCGCCGAGCGCCATCGAGATCGCCCCGCCGACGACCCCGGCGACACCCGCCGTGAGGATCGGTGCCGTTGCGGTCGTCGCGCCGGCGACGCCCACGACGAGAGCGGCGACCGAGACGATGCCGTCGTTCGCGCCGAGCACTCCGGCCCGTAGCCAGTTCAGTCGCCCCGAGATCGCGCTGTCGTGCGGCTCCGCGCGGGGAGAGGGAGGCGGAGGTGTAGACGCGGAGGACATGGGGTCATGCAAGCACCGCCGCACTTCAATCGCTAGCCAGGACAGGCTGCCCATCTCGCGCCCCGCGACCTGCGTGTGTTCGGAGGGGTGTGGCCCTCGTTGGCGAGCGGGCTCGACAAAATACCCCCGGGGGTATAATTTGTTCGTGAGTTCCTACTGAAAGGGGAAGTGATGCTGCTCGAACGCTTCTACGACGACGACCTCGCCCAGGCGAGCTACCTCATCGGCTGCCAGGCCACCGGAGACGCGGTGGTCGTGGACCCGCGACGGGACATCCAGGTTTATCTCGACACCGCCGCCCGCAACGGCATGCGCATCGTCGCGGTGACCGAGACCCACATCCACGCCGACTACCTCTCCGGCACGCGTGAGCTCGCCCGCGCCACCGACGCCGAGATCTTCGTGTCGGGGGAGGGCGGCGTCGACTGGCAGTACGGCTTCGACGCGACCCGGCTGCACGACGGCGACGTCATCCCCGTCGGCAACCTCCGCCTGCAGGCCCGGCACACCCCCGGCCACACTCCGGAGCACCTCGTGTTCCTCGTCACCGACGGCGCCCTGACCCAGGATCCCGGCTACCTGCTCTCCGGCGACTTCGTGTTCGTCGGTGACCTCGGCCGCCCCGATCTGCTGGATGAAGCAGCGGGCGGTCAGGACACGCGGTTCCAGGGCGCGCAGGACCTCTTCGACAGCCTCAAGCGCGTCCTCCTCACCCTTCCCGACCATGTGCAGATCCACCCCGCGCACGGCTCGGGCAGCGCCTGCGGCAAAGCGCTCGGCGCGATCGCATCGACCACCGTCGGCTACGAACGCCTCTACACCTGGTGGGGCCCCTACCTCGCGGCGGATGACCGGGACGGGTTCGTCCGCGAGCTGCTCGACGGGCAGCCCGACGCGCACGCCTACTTCGCCCGCATGAAGCGCGAGAACCGCGACGGCCCGGCCGTGCTCGGACCCCTGCCCGAACTCGCGGCGGTGACGTCCGAGGATGCCGCCGAGCTTCTCCGCGACGACGACGTGGTCCTGGTGGACACCCGCCCCCCGGCCGACGTGCGCGCCGGCTCGGTACCCGGTGCCCTGGCGATCCCCGCGACCGGGAAGACCGCCGCGTGGGGTGCCTGGGCGGTGGACTCGGAGCAGGAGAAGCGGCCCCTTCTTCTCCTGGTCGATGGGCCGGAGCAGGCCGATCACGTGCGCGATCACCTGATCCGCGTCGGAATCGACTCCTACGCCGGCTACCTCACCACCCTCGACGGGCTCGAGACACGCCCCTCCACCACCATCGCCCCCGACAAGGTCGCGGACATCGAGGACGCCTTCGTGCTCGACGTGCGCGAAGCGAGCGAGTACGCCGCCGGCCACGTCCCCGGAGCCACGCGGATCGGCGCGGGACGGGTGCTGTGGGAGACCGACCGGCTCCCGAAGGACCGCACGATCATCAGCTACTGCCAGAGCGGCGCCCGCAACATCATCGCCAGCCAGGCGCTGCGCCGAGCCGGGTTCCCCGTCATCGAGATCGAGGGCAGCTACCTCGGCTACTCCCGCACTCAGCAGACCGCCGACGCACCCACCGCCTGACGCACCCTCCTCGCGGCTGCCCGCCCGCCGCGCCTGACCCCGGCGCGCCCTACTTACGCGCCGGAACTCGGGCGCGGCGGGCGGACACCGGCCTGAGCGCGAATTCTCTCTCGCCGAGCCGCCGGGCCCCGCTACCCGGCATCTCACCTGCGCCGGCCACGGCCCAGCTCCTCGCTTCCGACCACCGGCGGCACCCGTTCGCGGTGTCGCCGCGCTCTCGAAAGGGCAACCATGACGACCACTTCTTCCCCTCTCACCGTCGACTCGAGCACCCTCCAGGAGTGGGTCAGCGAGCACGAGGACCTGCTCGTCATCGACGTGCGCTCCGCAGCGGAGTTCGAGTCGCTGCACATCCGTGGCTCCTTCAACGTGCCCCTGCCGCTGCTGTCCGAGCACACCGACCAGCTCGCCGAGCGCCTCGGGAGCCGCGTCGTGCTGGCCTGCCAGTCCGGTGTCCGCGCGGAGCAGGCTCGACAGCGCCTGGCCGCGACCGGCCTCGCCGGCGCCTACGTCCTGGCCGACGGGGTGCCCGGCTACGCCGCCGCCGGCGGCGACGTCGTCCGAGGCGCTGAGCGGTGGGCGATGGACCGCCAGGTCCGCTTCGCCGCAGGCGTCCTCGTGCTGCTGGGCCTGGTCGGCGGACGCGTCATCGGGTCTCCGCTGCGTCTGCTGTCCGGCGCGATCGGGGCCGGTCTGACGTTCTCGGCTGCTGTGAACAGCTGCCCGATGGCCTCCGTCCTCGGACGGCTGCCGTGGAACAAGGCCGCCGTCGAGCCGACAGCGACCGGCGCCATCACCCAGATCCCGGTCCGGAGCGCAGTCTGATGGGTCTTCTCGACCGCTTGTTCCGCCGCTCCTACAACACCGTCTCCGTCGCGCAGGCGAAGGAGCTCGTGCTCTTCGGCGCGACCCTGGTCGACGTGCGCACGGCACAGGAATGGCGCACCGGCCACGCCGCAGGAGCCAAGCACGTCCCACTGGACACGCTGAAGGATTCGAGCGCAGGTATCCGGAAGGACCGTCCCGTGGTGCTCATGTGCCAATCCGGCGTCCGCTCCGCATCCGCGGCCCGCCTTCTCGCCGACCGCGGCTACAGCACCCACTCCCTGCGCGGCGGGATCACCGCCTGGCGCTCTGCCGGCGAACCCCTCCGCTGACCCCTCCCCGCAAGGCATCACCCCGCTCACCACTTGAAGGAGAACCGATGAACGAGATCACCGTCACCGAAGTCGACCGTCGTCGTCCGACGAGCCAGATCCTCGACGTCCGTGAGAACGACGAGGTCGCCACCGGCATGATCCCCGGCGCCCTGCATGTGCCGATGGGACAGCTGGGGCAGCGCCTCTCCGAGCTCTCGCCCACTCGGCCGATCATCGTCGTCTGCCGCAGCGGCCGCCGCAGCGCCGCTGCAGCGGCCGCACTCGCCGGCGCCGGCTTCACCGCCGACACGATGGCCGGCGGGATGGACGCTTGGACCCTCGCCGGCCTCCCCATTACCTGACCTCGGATCGATGACCGTCCACGCCCTCACCACTGACACGTTCGATACCGAGACGACAGCGCACGACGTCGCTCTCATCAGCTATGGGGCGAGATGGTGCGGTCCCTGCCGAGCCTTCGCGCCCGTGTTCGAGAGCCTTTCCGAGCACTACCCGTTGATCCTCTTCGCCACCGTGGACATCGAAGCCGAACCGCTTCTCGCTCGAGCAGCCGGAATCCGGTCCATCCCGACAGTCCTCCTCCTGCGCCGCGGCGAGGCGGTGCGCCGCCACTCCGGCGTCCTCGCCGCCGCGGCCCTCGCCGACCTCGCCGAGAGCGCCCTCACCCACCCGACAATCCGGAAGAGCGCATGAGCCTCATCTCCCTCCCTCTCGGCCTCCTCATCGGAGCAGTTCTCGGCCTGGTCGGCGCCGGCGGCTCGATCATCGCCGTCCCCGCCCTCGTCTACGGCGTCGGTCTGTCGACCGATGAGGCCGTCCCCGCGTCTCTGATCGTGGTCGGACTGGCCGCGCTCTCCGCCGTGATCCCTCGACTGCGACGCGCGATCGACTGGCGCACCGCCGCCCTCGTCGGCGCCGCAGGAATCCCTGCCGCGTGGGTCGGCTCCCAGATCAACAAGGTCCTCGACCCGGACGTGCTGATGCTGCTCTTCGCCGCCCTCATGGTCGCTGCCGGCATCCGCATGCTCACCGCCCCACCCACCCGACACGATCACCGGGTCCGCCTCTACGCGCTCCGCGCGATCGGAGTCGGCCTGGTCGTCGGATTCCTCACGGGCCTGCTCGGCATCGGCGGGGGATTCCTCATCACCCCCGCCCTCATCCTCCTTCTCGGCCTGTCCGCCGGCGCCGCGGTCGGCACCTCGCTGGTCATCATCGTGATCAACTCCGTCGCAGGCCTCAGCGCCCACCTCCCTGGCGCCACCCTCGACTGGCCCGTCATCCTCCTGTTCAGCGGCGCCGCAATCGCCGGATCCCTCATCGCCTCCCGCTACGCCTCCCGCCTCCCGGACAGAACCGTCAAGATCGTGTTCGCCGTACTGGTCCTCCTCGTCGCCGTATTCGTCGCGTCCGTCAGCATCGCGGGACTCCTCACCCGCTGACGCTCTCGCAACGAGACGGCCAAGCGATCGAGAATCACCCCTTAGCCTCCACGCCGATACCCCCAGGGGTACTCTGAACCGGAAGCTACCGCGCACCCGCAGCATCAGAGCACTCGACGCGCACCTCGCGCCGCGAAAAGGAAGAACGAGCATGACCGACACCGCTGGCCAACTCCACGACACGGACGCCATCCGGAAGATCGCGAACCGCCTTAAGCGCGCGCAGGGACAGCTCACCGCCGTGATCAGCGCGGTCGAGAACGGCGGCGACTGCCGAGACGTCGTCACCCAGCTCTCCGCCGTCTCCAGCGCTCTGGATCGGGCCGGCTTCGCGATCATCTCCACCGCCATGCGTCAGTGCCTCATCACCGACGACGCGGACTCCGCCGACGACGTCGCGGCTGACGCCCCTCCGCGCAAGCTCACCGTGGAAGAGCTCGAGAAGCTCTTCCTCACCCTCGCCTGACACCCCAGACCAGGCACTTAGTGTCCGGTCATCGTGTTCATGGGGAGCGACGCGCCGCACGTGCGGCTGGACACTCCCGCGGCCACTACTCGACGTCTGGCAAGAGGTGACGGCGTTCCAGGATGTCTCGGGCGAGGACGCTCAGGTCGGGGCGCAGCTGCTGCGCCTTCTACTGGAGGACCCGCGGAGCCTCATAGGGCGCGCGGATGACGCCGGCGGCGGCGCCGACGCCGTCAGGCCACCCTCTAGAAGGGCCACACCGGTCGCACTTCGACGAGCCCGAAACGCGCCATCGGATGCTCAGAGGCAATCGCGACCGCCGCGTCGAGATCATCAGCCTCCACGATGTCGAAACCGGCCAACTGCCCGGAACCCTCGATGGACGGCCCGTCGACGACGAAGCGTTCCCCTCCGCGCACGCGCACGGTTCTGGCGTCCTCGGCTGGTCGCAACCGATCACCGACCACGTACGAGCCGGATGCTTGCAGCGCCTTCACCCACTCGCCGACATCGTCGTGCTCCGCGTCATAGGGCTCCCCGGTGGGGTCATTGCAGATGAACAGCATGTAGCGCATGACTCTCCTTTGAGTTCCTTCGATCCTGACACCGCGACGACGAATCACGTCGGCCCGAGAGGACTCCTCACCCGAGCGCTGAAGGGTGCTCACAATGGCGCCCGCCGGATGCGCCCAGCTGGTGACAGCCGACGGGAACCCTTGCAGAGAGAGGATGTCCAAGAACAGCTCACTCGTCTCACGCCGCCGTTCTTCGGGTCCGGCACCACGCTTGGCTGAACCGTAGTCCTCATGACCTCACCGTCCTAGGAAATGCCGAACGCCAGCGACACCGTCACCGCGATCGTTACAACGACGTGAGTAGTCGTGGCCGACGTCATTGCGAAGTCCTCCATCGACTTTCAGACGAACCGTGAACAGGGGGAGCTGCGCTACGTCGCCTGCCCTGTGTCCGCACTGGTGCCGCCCATCTCGCTGGTCGCCGTCGGGCTGCTGTGAACCGTTAACGTCGCGTCGAGCCCCACTGAGAGCACGACCTCGTCACAGCTCCTGTCGGGGGCTCGATTCGCGACCGTCATCGTCCCCGCAAGCTTCAGGCGGGCGAGCAGGGAGGAGTAGTGGAGAATGGCGTCCACCGTGTCGTCGTCGAGGACGACAGATCCTCCGTTCCACAGAACAGTCTTCATTTCAAAGCCTTCGAGGATCGCGGAAAGGCCCGCTCCCGGGCCGGGACCAGGATGCGGTGACTCCACCGTACGGGCGAGCTGTCCTTGATTCCCATGAGATCGAATCGATCGATCGCGCTTGTAGTCGCAGAGGCATCTTCCCGCCGCTGCAGGTCATGTCAGACAGCGGCGATGAGCCCGGCCAGGGACTCGAGGGCACCGGGGACGAGGCGGTAGTAGGCCCAGGTCCCCCGCTTGTCGCGGGTCAGGATCCCGGCGTCGACGAGGACCTTCAGGTGGTGCGAGACGGTGGACTGACCGAGTCCGAGCGGCTCGGTGAGGTCGCACACGCACGCCTCCTGACCGTCGTGTGCGGCGATCATCGAGATCAGTCGCAGCCGCGTGGGGTCCGCGATCGCGCGCAGCGAGCGCGCGAGCTTCTCGGCGTTCTCCGTGCTCATCGCCTCGCGGGTCAGCGGTGCGCAGCAGGCGGCGACGTCCGTCAGGGGGAGCATCTCGAGAACGGCCATGCCCCATCTTCCCATTGGATCGACGTGTGTCGATATAGTCGGCCGTGCCTGCATCGACGGAGATCGATGCGGTCGTCCCGTTCCGTCGACGCTCAGGAGTTCCGATGACCGCCCCCACCGTCCTCTTCGTCTGCATCCACAACGCGGGACGCTCGCAGATGGCCGCCGGCTACATGCGCACCCTCTCGAACGGCGCCGTCGAGGTGCTCTCCGGCGGGTCCGAGCCCGGCGACCGGATCAATCCGACGGCGATCGCCGCGATGGCGGAGGAGGGCATCGACATCTCGCAGGCCGTGCCGGTGCTGATGACCACCGAGCAGGTGCGCGAGTCGGACGCCGTGATCACGATGGGCTGCGGCGACGTCTGCCCGATCTTCCCCGGCAAGCGCTATGAGGACTGGTCGCTCACGGACCCCAAGGGCAAGTCGCTCGACGAGGTCCGTCCGATCCGTGACGACATCAAGGCGCGCGTCGAGGCGCTGCTGGCCGAGCTGCTGCCCGCCGGTCGCTGACGCGACGAGCCGAGGATCCTGCCATGACCGTGCTGCTGGCCGTCCCGCCCCGCACCGATGAGCGCCGCCTCACCGGGCTGCCCGTCGCGGTGATCGGCGCCGGCCCCGTCGGCCTGGCTGCTGCCGCGCAGCTGCTCGAGCGGGGCCTCGACGTCCTCGTCTACGAGGCCGGGGACAGTGCCGGGGCCGCCGTGCAGCAGTGGGGTCACACCCGGCTGTTCTCGCCGTGGGAGTACCTGGTCGATGCCGCCGCCGGGCGCCTGCTCGACGCGGCCGGCTGGGAGGCGCCCGCTGCGAAGAAGCTGCCGACCGGGCACGAGTTCGTCCGCGACTACCTCGCCCCGCTCGCCGCGACGCCGCAGCTCGCCCCGGTCCTTCGGTACCGCTCGCGTGTGACCGCCGTGACCCGCGAGGGCATGGACCGCACCCGCTCGGTCGGCCGCGCGGGCACCCCGTTCCTGCTGCGCCTGGACACCCCGGAGGGCGCCGTCGACGTCACCGCTCGCGCCGTCATCGACACCTCGGGCACGTACTCGACGCCCAACGCTCTCGCCTCGGCCGGCCTCGATCCGATCGGCGCCGCCGACGTCGCCGAGCACCTCAGCCACGCGCTGCCCGACGTGCTCGGCAGTGACCGCGCCCGCTTCGCCGGAAAACGCGTCCTCGTCGTCGGCGCCGGCCACTCCGCCGCGAACACCCTGATCACGCTCGCCCGCCTCGCCCGCGAAGAACCGGGCACAAGGATCACGTGGGCGATCCGTGGGACCAGCCCGCTCCGCGTCTTCGGCTCCGGCGACGACGAACTGGAGGAGCGCGGCAAGCTCGGCGGCTCGGTCCACCAGCTCGTCCGCGACGGCGCGATCACCCTCCTGGACCGCTTCGAGATCGACCGCCTCGAGAAGACCGCCACCGGCCGCGTCACGGTGAGGGGTCGCCGCCGGAAGGAGCGCGAGAGCGTCGAGGCCGACGTCGTCGTGCAGGCCACCGGGTTTCGGCCCGATCTCGGCATGCTGCGCGAGATCCGCGTCTCCCTGGACGAGATCGTGGAAGCGCCGCGCGCGCTCGCGACGCTGATCGACCCGAACCTGCACTCCTGCGGCACGGTCGATCCGCACGGCGTTGCAGAGCTCGCGCACCCCGAGCCGAACTTCTACATCGCCGGCATGAAGTCCTACGGCCGTGCCCCGACGTTCCTCCTGGTCACCGGTTACGAGCAGGTCCGGTCCATTGCGGACGAGCTCGCGGGCGATCACGCTGCCGCTCGGCGCGTGCAGCTCGTGCTCCCCGAGACCGGCGTCTGCTCGACCGATATCGGATCCGCCGGAGGGAGCTGCTGCTCATGATCGCGGTCCGGGCGATGCTCCCCGAGGACTGGGTGGCGGTCGAGGCGATCTACCGCGAGGGCATCGCGACCGGGCACGCCACCTTCGAGGCCGAACCGCCGACGTGGGAGGCGTTCGATGCCGGAAAGCTCGACGTAGGGCGCCTGGTCGCCACTGACGGCAACCAGATCCTCGGCTGGGCCGCGCTCTCACCGGTGTCGAGCCGGCCCGTCTACCGAGGGGTGGTCGAGCACTCCGTCTACATTGCGTCGTCTGCCCGCGGCCGCGGAATCGGCGCCGAACTCCTGCAGGCGCTCATCGACGCCGCAGGCACCGCAGGACTCTGGACGATCCAGTCGAGCATCTTCCCCGAGAACACCGCCAGCCTCGCCCTCCACGCCCGCGCCGGATTCCGACGGGTCGGCACCCGCGAACGCATCGCGCGGATGACCCACGGACCAGCCGCCGGCACCTGGCGCGACACAATCCTCATCGAGCGACGACGACCTGATTGATCGATGTTCGACGCCATGCCGGGTCCTTGACTTCCGGCAAGAACTGAAATCTGTAGGCTCGCGCTAGGCCGCGAGGTGGGTCGACCACCCGAGGTCGTTGCCGTTGATGTCAATTCGAGCCATGATGGTCACGAATCGGCATACGTACGTCTAAAGCCAGCTACCCGGCTGGCTTTTCGCGTTAATGGACGACCCTCCCCCGAGTCGTCGAGGCGGTGGCGATGACCGCGGTCCGCGGTACCTGGCGGAGCTCGATGCCGCCGTGCCGCGGCGCCGCACGCACGTCGCGTTTTCTGGCCCACGATGTCACCCCCTACGTTGAAAATGGGCGATCGATCGATCACCCGACAAGCCGGCCCCGAGCCGGCTTTTTTCATGCCCAGGATCGAGCAGCAACAGCTCTCCTGGCCCCCTCCTCTCCTGCCAGCGCTCGAATGATTGCTGGTAGTGAGCGACACCGAGTCACCCGGCTCGGTGTGATCCGAACGCGTTCGCGCGTTCAACACGCGGAGGTCACCATGAACCCGCTCTTCGAGATGCTGCAGGGGGAGGTGGACCCCAACGTCGTGATCGTGTGCGCCACGATCTACTTCGTCGTCAACAAGGTCGAGGATCTCGTCCTCGTCTTCTGGCCGACGAAGAAGCCTGCACGACTGAAGGCCCGTCTCAACCGCAGCCGCCGCCGCAAGGCCTAGCTCGAAAACCGACCCCCTCCGCTGGGGGGAGAGCTCTGTCTTCTAGCGCCTCGCAAAACATTGGCTTTCTGAGACACCCCGTCGACGGCCGGTTCGAGGTCAGACTCGGCCGGATCGGCGGAAGTCTCGCTGTCTCAACAACTTGTCTCGCAGTCGGTCCAACGGCTGCGTGCACATCCGCTCCGTGTCGGTCTAGAGCGTCGCGGGCGGTCTGGTGCTCGCCCGGACGATCAGCGAGGTCGGCACTAGCTCGACGACGGGCTCGTCGCTGACCCCGTGCGCGAGCTGCTCGAGCAGCAGCTCGACGCACTTCGCGCCGACCGCGCGGTAGTCCTGCCGGATCGTCGTCAGCGGCGGTGAGAAGTCCTGAGCCTCCGGGATGTCGTTGAAGCCCACCACGCTGACGTCCTCGGGGATCCGCAGCCCGTGCTCCGCGAACGCCCGGTAAACGCCCAGAGCGGCCTCGTCGCTGGAGACCAGCACGGCCGTGCAGTCCCCGCTCTCGGCCAGGGCGGCGGCGTGCAGGTATCCGCCGTCGGAGCGCCAGTTGCTGTAGCGGGCGGGCGGCACGGGGGCGCCGGCCTCGAGGAGCGTCTCCCGCCAGGCCGCCTCGCGGCGCTCGGACGCGAAGGAGCCGCGGGGTCCGGCGATGTGGTGCACCGTGCGGTGCCCGAGCTCGAGCAGGTGCTGCACGGCGGCGCGCACGCCGCCCGCCTGATCGGCGTCGACGACGGGCCCGTGCGCTCCGGCGGCCGCGTTGACGAGCACGCGGGGGATCTCGGGGAGGGTCAGCTGCGCCGTGTCGCGCAGGTAGGTCTCGACGACGACGATGAGGCCGTCCACCGCCAGCTCGCCGAACCGGGTGAAGGCGCCGTTGAGCCCGGTCTGGCTGGGCGCGGAGACCGGAACGAGTGTGATGGCGTAGCCCGCCTCGGCCGCCGCCGAGGCGATCGAGTCCACGGTCCGCATCATGCCGAAAGTGCCTAGACCCAAGAAGGCGATCCCCAGGGTGCGGAACGATCCACTCTTCAACGCGCGAGCCGCGCTGTTGGGACGGTAGCCGAGGGCGCGCATCGCGTCCAAGACGCTTTGCCGCGTTGCGGGGACGACATTGTTCTGCCCGCTGGCAACCCGCGATGCCGTGACGGGGGCCACGCCGGCGAGACGCGCCACGTCCGCCAGTGAGGGTCGGCGGGAGGCTTCAGTCATGCCTCCATCCTGGCTTGGCTGGCCCGAGGTCAGAGGTCGGCCGTGGTGGTGACGATGCGATGGGCGATGTAGTTACGCTCCGCGGTCACCGGTCGTGCGCATCGGCGGTGGCGAGGGCATGCCGGAGGAGCCGAAGAGTCTTCGGCCCTACTCCGTGGAGACTCGCGAGGTGGTCGAGGCCCACCCGCCGCACAGCATCCACGTCGCGCACCCCCGCCTCATCCAAGGCACGGGCAGCCGGGGCGCCGATCCCGGAAAGCTGCCGAGACTGTGAGCCGCATCGGTAAACGGCGTCGTTCTCACAACGCAAAATGATGCCTCGCTGCCGAGGCCGATCTTCGCGGTGCGCTTGTCGCAGTTCAGGAGCGGACGAGGCGGGCGATGGCGTCGGAGGCTTCCTGGATCTTGATCTTTGCTTCGTCGCCGCCAGCGGCTGCGGCTTCGAGGACGCAGTGGTTGAGGTGGTCGTTGAGCAGACCGAGCGCGACGGATTCGAGGGCGCTGGTCATGGCGGAGATCTGGGTGAGGATCTTGATGCAGTACTGCTCGTCGTCGACCATGTTCTGCAGTCCACGGGCTTGGCCTTCGATGCGGCGCAGGCGACGCAGGTACTGGTCCTTGTTGGAGATGTAGCCGTGCACAGCGTCGTCGTGACCCTGATCTTCTTGCTCGCTCACAGCGTCTCGTTCCCCTCGGTCGTGTGTGCGCTTGGTGCGCGGTTCGCGGTCGTCTGCCCCGCGACGTCTGGTGCTGCGCTCGTGGAGCGCCGCGGTCTGATGGCGGTACGGAGCACCTTTTCAGCCGTGCGGAGCGTCTTCCGCATACTCTAGGGGGGTATATGTCGGCGGCCGCTGGGGCGCCGTGTTGTGTTCTGCAACGGATGGCCGGGAGGTGAGAGTCGTGATCGTGTCGACTCTTCCGGACCGGTCCGCGGCCTGGACGCGCGTCCTACTCGTGGTCCTCACGCTCGCTGGTCTGCTGCTGGGGGTGCTCGCGATGCACTCGATGATGGGCTCCCACACCGATGCCGTCTCGGCCGGGAGCCACTCGCACGCCGCCGCGTCCCACCCGGATGAGATGACCTCCGCCGCCGGGACGTCGGCTGCGATGAGCGCGGGCGCGACGGCCGACAGTGGAGCGGCGTTGCCGATGCTGCCGTGCGATCAGAGCTGCGCGATGGGGTGCGCTCTGATGGCCGCGACCTGCGTCATCGTGTTCTTCCTCGCCGGCCTGATCCTCCTCGCTCGTGTTCCGGCGCTGTTCGCGCGCGTCCTGGACGCGGGGCCGCGAGTGCTGCGGCTGCTGCCGCGCGCACGATTCCACGTCTATCTGCCCTCATTGACCGTTCTGTCGATCAGTCGCACCTGATTCGCCGGAGTCGTCGCAGCGTCGCTGCGACCTCCACGACCGCGCCGCCGGCGCCGTCGACCGAATCGTGTTTCGACTGAACGGACCAGAATCCTCATGAACACCACGCGCACTCTTCTTGCGAGCACCCTCGCTCTCGCGACCGCCCTCACCCTCGCCGCCTGCTCCTCCGACTCCTCGTCGGGCATGGACGGCATGGACGGGATGAGCGGCAGCAGCTCGTCCGCATCGAGCACCCCGTCCTCGTCCACCGCGGAGGCAGCGGATTTCAACGACCAGGACGTGATGTTCGCGACGATGATGAAGCCCCACCACGAGCAGGCGGTGGAGATGGCCGACATGATCCTCGCGAAGGACGGCATCAGCTCCGACGTCACAGACCTCGCCACCCAGATCAAGGACGCTCAGGGTCCCGAAATCGAGCAGCTCGAGGAGTGGATCACCGCCTGGGGCGGCGACGAGTCGATGTCCGGAATGGACCACAGCATGGACGGGATGATGTCCGAGGAGGACATGTCCGCGCTGGACTCCGCGACCGGAGCCGAGGCGGAGAAGCTCTTCCTCGAGCAGATGACGATGCACCACGAAGGTGCTGTCGAGATGGCGCAGACCGAGATCGACGGCGGCCAGAACGCCGACGCAATCGAGATGGCGAACACCATCGTCACCACGCAGACCGAGGAGATCGCGACCATGCAGTCCCTCCTCGCCAGCCGCTGACCCACCCCTTTCCCCTGACGGGGCAGACGCAGTCACCCCCTGCTGCGTCCTGCCCTGGCGCGTGCTAAACGCCGCGCCCGGTTGGGGGTCGCCGTACCTGGCGACCCCCAACCCCTTTTCCTTCGCGCCCACTGTCGGCGCTCGATCCAGAAACGTTCCCGCATGCACCACACGACACCCCGCCTCCCTACCCCTCAAGGAGCGCGCCTGTGACCACCCCCACCCCTGCCGCCTACCCCCGCCGACGCGACCTCCGCGCCACCTCCGCCACGGCATCCCCCACCGCTTCCCCTGCCCCCGACGGTCATCCCGTCGAGGCGGCACGGGAGGGGCGACGGAGCACCTACACGGCTCCCTCGCGTGCGGCGGCGCAGGCGTTGCGGCACGCCACCCGGGCCGCGACGCGACGCCGGCCCGCTCCTGTCGGCACGCCGACGCGCAGCCCGAGGGTCGCGGCGGTGTCCGCGATGACGCTCGTCGCGATGATCGCCGTGACCTCCTCGATGCCCGCGTTCGCCGTCAACTCCCCCACCTCCCCCACGAACGTCGCCGCGTCGGCGGGAGCGGCGCCGCAGACGTTCGTCGCGGCCGCCGCCGTGCAGCACACCGTCACCCGCGACTCGTTCGGCGCCGAAGCGAGACCCGAAGTCCTGGTCCCGACCACCGTCGTCGCCGCGCTGGCCGACGAGGCCGAGGCTGCGGAACCCGTCACCACATCGGGACAGTGGCTGCTGCCCGTGTCCGGACGGATCTCGAGCACCTTCGGGCCGCGGCCCGACGTGCCGGTCGCGGGCGTGAGCGCCTTCCACAAGGGCACCGACCTCGCCGCCTCCTGCGGCACCCCCATCCTCGCCGCAGCAGACGGGACGGTGGAGGAGGCCGGATACGCGGGCTCCTACGGCAACTGGATCCTGCTCGATAACGGCGACGGCATCGAGACCGGATACGCCCACAACAGCGAGCTCCTGGTCGATGTCGGCGACACCATCGCCGCCGGAGACGTGATCGCTCTCCTCGGCTCCACCGGCGCCTCCTCCGGCTGCCATCTGCACTTCGAGACCCGAGTGGACGGCACCCCTGTCGACGCCGAACAATTCATGAGCGAGGCCGGGGTGAGTCTTGGCTGAGCGCGCAACACCCGTCCGCCGCACGGCGGCCGCCCTTCTTGCAGCACTCGCCCTCAGCGCAGCGATGCTGCTCCCCGGGCCAGCGGCACAGGCGGCCGAGTACCCGACGTGGGAGCAGGTGCAGGCCGCCCGCGCCGATGAGAGCAGCACGCAGCAGCAGATCACCGAGCTCACCGGACTGCTGGATCGTCTCGCGGCGGACGTCGCGGCCGCTCAGCGCGAGCAGGAGCGGCGCGGGCGAGAGTACGAGCAGGCGCAAGCCGCGTTCGATCGCGCCAACTACCGTGCGCAGAATCTCCAGGATCAGGCCGACGCAGCCGACGCGCAGGCGGCGACATCGCAGGTGCAAGCCGGACGATTGGCGGCGACCCTGTCCCGCACGGCCGGGTCCGACCTCACCATGACGCTGCTGACCGGCGAAGACAGTGGAGACCTCCTCGACCAGCTCGCGACGATGAGCAAGCTCGCGGAGAAGACCGACACGATCTACACCAGCGCCGTCACGGACGCGAACACTGCCCGCGCACTCACCGCCCAAGCGGACGTCGCGGCCACGGAACTCGATCAGCTCGCACAGCAGTCGCAGACCGCGTTGACGGACGCGATCGCCGCCCGTAACGCCGTCGACGCGCAGCGCGCTGAGCAGGAGCAGAACGCGGCCACGCTGCAGGCTCAGTTGAGTGTCCTCACGGAGGATCGGGCGGCGACCGAAGCCGACTTCCAGCGCGGACAGGACGCCCGCCGGGCTGCCGAAGCGGCAGCCGCCGCGCAGGCCGCGCAGGCCGCGGCCGCCCGCGCAGCGCAAGCCGCCGCGACCGTCGTGCGTCCCGTCTCAGCACCTGTCGGCGGAGGCAACGCCGCGGTTCCGACCAGCACGGGATGGGTGAACCCGGTGTCGGGGTGGATCTCCTCCACGTTCGGGCCGCGCCCCGAACGCCCGGTCGCCGGGGTGGGCGCCTTCCACTACGGCACCGACATCGCCGCCGGCTGCGGAACCCCGGTCGCTGCGGCCTCCGCCGGGACCGTCGCGTACTCCGGCCCGCTGGGCTCCTATGGCAACTGGGTCCTCCTGGATCACGGGAACGGCATCCAGACGGGCTACGCCCACAACAGCACCCTCCTCGTCGCGGAAGGACAGACGGTGAGCGCCGGGCAGAGCATCGCGCTCGTCGGCTCCACCGGAGCATCCTCCGGCTGCCACCTCCACTACGAAACCCGCATCAACGGAGCCCGCGTGGACCCCCAACCCTTCATGAGTGCCCGCGGAGTGACCCTTGGCTGATCACCGCACCACACGTCGACAGGTCAGCATCGCCGCCGCGGTCGCGACGCTGCTCACCCTCACCGCCTGCACAGCCACCCCGACCCCTCCCGCCCCGAACGCACCCGCGTCTTCCGCGACGCTCGAACACGTGCACGGTCTCGGCTACGACCCGGTCACCGGGCGCACCTACGCGGCCGCCCACTCCGGCGTCTGGACGATCCCGACCGACGTCCTCCCCGACACCTACCCCGCCCCCGCCCCGGGCGCCGGACCGGCGGAGCAGAACGGTCCGATCGCGGAACGGGTGCAGGACACGATGGGGTTCACCGTGACCGCCGAGGGCGTGTTCTACGCCTCCGGGCACCCCGACCCCGCCGACGCGGCCGCCTCCGCGGCCGGCCCGAACCTGGGACTGATCCGCAGCACGGACGCTGCCGGGACGTGGGAGCCGGTGTCCCTGAGCGGGCAGACGGACTTCCACGACCTCGCCACCGCCGAGCTCGAGGACGGGACGACGCGCGTGTACGGATACGACGCGAGCGACGGCCGGATCCGTCGCAGCGACGACTCCGGGACCACCTGGACACCGGTGGCCACCGTGGCGCTGCGAGACCTGACCGTGGACCCGGACCGCCCCGACCGGGTCTACGCGACGACCCAGGGCGGGGTGCAGGTCAGCGACGACGCCGCGTCGACCTTCCGCCCTCTGGACGGTGCGCCCACCCTGTACCTGGTGGAGGCGACCGGCGGTGGCGCTCTCGCCGGTATCGATGTCGACGGGACCGTGTGGACAGGGTCCGCGGATGGCGCATGGGAGCAGCACGGAGTCGTGACTGGAACGCCGGAAGCGTTCACCCTCGTCGGCGGCGAGACGGTGTGGGTTCTCGCCGCCGACGAGCGCGGCATCGTCGCGAGCGATGACTACGGGGTGACCTGGACGGTGCTGCGCTCCTTCTGACCTGTCGGCACCGTGCCGCGCTCTCGCGCAGCGCGGGTGGAGGCTTCCGGGGTGAGATCGAGGCGGCGCAGCAGCTGCGCGTTCACGGCGACGACGACCGTCGACGCGGACATCAGCAGCGCCCCGACCGACATGGGCAGCACGAATCCGATCGGCGCGAGGACTCCGGCTGCGAGGGGGACGGAGAGCAGGTTGTAGCCGGCGGCCCACCACAGGTTCTGCTTCATCTTCCGGTAGCTCGCTCTCGACAGCTCGATCACGGACAGCACCGATCGCGGGTCGTCGGAGGCGAGGATCACCCCGGCGGAGGCGATCGCGACGTCCGTGCCGGCGCCGATCGCGATCCCGACGTCCGCCTGCGCGAGGGCGGGGGCGTCGTTGACACCGTCGCCGACCATCGCGACCCGGCGGCCCTCCTTCTGCAGCTCGATGACCTTCGCGGCCTTGTCCTCGGGCTTCACGCCCGCGAACACCCGATCGATACCCAGCTCATCGCCCACGGTGCGCGCCACCGCTTCGGCGTCGCCGGTGATCATGACGACTTGCACGCCGATCGCGTGCAACGCCTGGACAGCCTGTCGGGACTCCTCCCGCACCTCGTCCGCGAGCCCGAGAGCGCCGATCACCTGGCCGTCCTGGAGGACGTGCAGGATGATCATCCCGTCGCTCTCCCAAGCCCGAGTCTGCTCGAGCGCGGCTACGCGGTGTGCGGTCAGCATCGACGGCCCGCCCACGCTGACCTGCGTCCCTTCGACGGTCGCGGTCACGCCGACAGCGGTCGACGCCTCGAACGCGGACGCCTCCGGCACAGAGACGCCCCGCGCCTTCGCGGCCGCGACGATCGCGCGGGCCAGCGGGTGCTCGCTGTCCGCCTCGACCGCCGCAGCGACCGCGATCAACCGCTCCTCCGACACCCCGTCGACGCTGTGCACGATGCTGAGGGTCGGCTCTCCCTTGGTGAGGGTGCCGGTCTTGTCGAACAGGACGGTGTCCACTGTGCGCATGCTCTCGAGCGCGAGCCGGTCCTTGACCAGCACGCCGCCCTTCGCCGCGCGCTCTGTCGCGATCGACACGACCAGCGGGATCGCCAGGCCCAGCGCGTGCGGGCAGGCGATCACGAGCACGGTGATCGTGCGGATCACCGCCTCGTCGGGACTGCCGAGCAGACTCCAGACGATCGCGGTGATGACACCCGCGCCGAGCGCGAACCAGAACAGCCACGCCGCGGCGACGTCCGCGATGCGCTGAGCCCGGGAGGAGGAGTTCTGCGCCTCCATGACCAGCCGCTGGATGCCGGCGAGGGCCGTGTCGTCCCCGACCGCCGTCACCTGCACCCGCAGTGCGGTGTCGGTGGCGACCGTCCCCGCGACGACCTGCGCGCCGGGTCCACGGCTCACCGGCCGCGACTCGCCGGTGATCATCGACTCGTCCACGTCCGCGGTTCCCTCGATCACCCGGCCGTCCGCCGGCACGCGGCCGCCCGGGCGCACGATCACGACGTCCCCCTGCACGAGATCCGCCGGGGACACCTTCTCTGCAACGCCCTCGCGGATCCGCTCGGCCTCATCAGGCAGCAGCGCGGCCAGAGAATCCAGAGCCGTCGACGTCTGCGCGAGGGAGCGCATCTCGATCCAGTGCCCGAGGAGCATGATCACGATCAGCAGCGCGAGCTCCCACCAGAAGTCGAGCTCGTGATCCAGCAGCCCGAGGCTCGCGCCCCAGGAGGCGACGAACGCGACCGTGATCGCGAGAGCGATCAGCAGCATCATCCCCGGCGTCCGAGAGCGCAGCTCCGACACCCCGCCCTGCAGGAATGGCTTCCCGCCCCACACGTACATCACCGTGCCGAGCACGGGCGAGATCCAGCCGATCCCCGGTACGTCCGGGAGGGAGTATCCGAGAATCATCGAGAACATGCCGCTGAACACGACCACCGGTACCGCGATCACCAACATGATCCAGAACAGTCGCCGGAACTGACCCACGTGGTCGCCATGACCACCATGGCCTCCGTGACCGGCATGCATGTCGTGACCGGCAGGCATCGAGTGCCCGTCACCCGACGCCGGCGCACCGTGCATCTCGTGCCCGGCGTGGCCGTCAGGCGCGGTACTCACGTGATGCTCACCGTGACCCATCGCCCCCATGTCGTGACCGGCGTGCGGATCTGACCCGCTCGCGTGCCCGAACTGCCCGCCTGCGTGGCCTTCATGCTGCGTCATCGTGACTCCTCTCGACCGTTCCGGCCTCAACCGAAGGTATACCCCCCGGGGGTATTAAGTAACAAGGCGGTCCTCGGCTGCATTCCCTCGCCATCATCGGTCGCGCGTTTCGTTCGGGTTCCGAGCCGTTGCAGATCGGGTCGGCAGCGTCTCCAATGAACGGTCGTCCATAGAACACCTCGGAAGGTCAGGTCACAGATCGGCGTGTCTGTGTTGCACGGCCCGTGTCCGAGAGCTATGTACCGTCAGCGACGTTCGCAGTACATTTGGGGCATGGCTTCGATCGGATACGCGCGCGTCTCGACCCGGGATCAGAATCCCGATGCTCAGACGGACGCGCTCGAGGCCGCCGGCTGCGACAAGATCTTCGTTGAGCACGCCTCCGGTGTCCTCGCCCGCCGTCCCGCTCTCACCGATGCGCTCGACTATCTCCGCGAGGGCGACACGCTTGTCGTAACGAAACTCGACCGGCTCGGCCGGTCCGTCCGCAACCTCAAGGAGGTCGTCGACGGGCTCCAACTGCGCGGGGTGGGGTTGAAGGCGCTGTCGCAGGGCATCGACACGACCACGCCGGGCGGGCGACTGTTTTTCCATATGCTCGCGGCGATCGCGGAGTTCGAACACGACCTCATCGTCGAACGCACCCACGACGGACTCGCCGCCGCCCGCGCCCGCGGCCGGAAAGGTGGCGGCCGATTCAAGATGACGCCGACGAAGGCGAAACAGGCGCGCGCGATGTACGAGCAGAAGAGCTACACGGTGCAACAGATCGCCGAGACGTTCGGGGTCTCCCGCGGCACCATCTACCGCCACCTCACCGAGGACACCGGGCGCGCGTGAAGAGGTGAAAGGCGATGGCGCAGTGGACAGTCGACGCGAAACTCGCCCTTCTGCGCCAACACGACGACGACGGCGTCCCCTGGACCCGCCTCGCCGCCACCGCAGGCGTGCCGGCGCGAACGTTGAGCCGGTGGGCACAGCAGTACCGAACCCATCCGACCGGCGGCGGTCTCGAGCGGCGTCCCCGATCCGATAAGGGTCAGCAGCGGACATCACGAGAGATCGTTGAGGCGATCCAAGCGCTGGCGCTACGGCGCCCGGAACCAACCGCCGCGTTCGTCCACCGCCGCGTGAGCGGGCTCGCCCAGGATCGCGGCGTCTCCGCGCCGAGCTATTCCACTGTGCGAGCGGTCATCGCTGCGATTGACCCGGGCCTGCGCACCCTGGCGCAGCACGGGGACGCCGCCTACCGGGATCGGTTCGAGCTGGTCTACCGCCGCACAGCGACCCGCCCGAATGAGCAGTGGCAGGCCGACCACACGCTCCTCGACGTCGCAATCCTCGATAAGAAGGGAGAGCCGGCTCGGCCGTGGCTCACGATCGTGCTCGATGACTACTCCCGCGCCGTCGCCGGATACACGCTCTTCCTCGGCGCTCCGACTACGGAACGCACCGCTCTGGCCCTGCATCAGGCCATCAACCGCAAGACCAACCGGGCGTGGCCCGTGATGGGCCTCCCCGATGTGCTCTACAGCGATCACGGCTCCGACTTCACCTCGGCCCGGCTCGAGCGAGTCTGCCTGGACACCCACGTCCGTCTCATCCACTCGCGAGTCGGCGTGCCGCAGGGCCGCGGGAAGATCGAACGGTTCTACGGCACGATCACCACCGAACTCCTCCCGCACCTCCCCGGCCACATCCCACACGGCACCAACGGCACCCCGACATCCCCTCCGGCGCTGACGATGGAGCAGCTTGACGCGATCCTCGAGCGCTTCATCGTCGAGGAGTACAACGCACGACCGCACTCTGAGACCCGCGAAGCTCCGGCGAACCGGTGGGGCGCGTCCGGGTTCATCCCGCGCGTCCCGGCCAGCCCGGACGAGCTCGATCTGCTCCTGCTCACCGCCGCCGCAACGAGGAAGGTCCAACGCGACGGGATCCAGTTCGCGTCCACCCGATACGTGTCACCCGTCCTCGCCGCCTATGTGGGTGAACACGTGACCGTGCGCTTCAACCCGCGCGACGTGGGCGAGATCCGCGTCTACTTCAACGATGCGTTCCTCTGTCGAGCGATCGCCCCGGAACTCGCCGCCGACGAGATCTCGCTCGAACAACTTCAAACCGCCCGCGCCGAGCGCCGCCGCGCGCTGAAACAGCAGCTCCGCCAGCGTCGGAGCCTCGCCGACGCGCTCCCCGACGACACCCGCTACCTCCCGCCCACCGAGACTGCCGACCCGGAGCCGGCGCCACCCGAACCCGCTCCGCCCAGGCACGGACTCCGGCTCTATGCGACCGATTAATCCCAAGCACACTCTCATCTCCCAGAAGGGTGATGACGGACGCCGCTTCCTGACCGGCGCGTTCGGTGAGATCAACGACAGCGCCCCGCCTCTCCCCGATATGCCGCCGTTTCAGAGGACTCGGGAACACCGCCGGTTCGCGGAGTTCGCGGACACCGTCCGCGCCCACCGCTACATCGGGCTCTGCTGGGGACCACCCGGCGTCGGAAAGACCCTCTCCGCACGCCACTACGCCGGAGCCGACGACTGGGAACAATGGCAAGCGTTCGTCACAGACGACCTCGGCCCCGTTCCCCCGCGCGTGCTCGAAGCGCGCACCGCGATCTTCACCCCCACCGTCGCCGCGACCGTCCGGCAGATCGACGTAGGCCTACCGCGCGCATGCCAAGCGATCTCCTACGCGCTCGACTACGCCGAACACGGACTCGTCGACCCCTACGTCAACGTCGAATCCCGATCCTCCGGTCGCACCGAACTGCTCATCATCGACGAAGCAGACCGCCTCAAAACCGCAGGCCTTGAACAAGTGCGCGACTACTTCGATCGTCATCACATCGGCGTCATCCTCATCGGCATGCCCGGGATCGAGAAACGCCTCGCCCGCTACCCCCAGCTCTACAGCCGCATCGGCTTCGCCCACGAATACCGGACCCTCACCCCCGACGAACTCACCGCTGTCCTCAGCAACCGGCTACCCGCGGCTCCGGACGCCGCGGACAGCGGAATCGCTCACGCCACCGCGATCGCCACGATCGTGCGCATCACCGCCGGCAACTTCAGACTCGTCGACCGCCTCACCACCCAAATCGAACGCATCCAACACCTCAACGACATCCCCGCGCTCACCCCGGAGCTCGTCGACGCCGCCAGAGAAGCACTACTCATCGGCCACTGACCGCTGCGAGTAGTCGGCCAAATACCGATGCGACTCACACTGCCGAGACGGATCTACAAGTTCGACACTACGAACTGAAGGACCGTCCCGTAAGGGGATCGTTTACCGGGTCGGCTTGGCGTCAGTTGAGGGGTCGACCAGCGGACGCCTCGTCAGCACGCAGGCGTCCAACAGTGACGTCGAACGAAGGCCCGGAAGGACTACTCAGTGGCGTCCCGCTGGAGTCGTGGGTCGCAGCTGCTCCGTCGTGACGGGAAGCGGCAGTGAGTAGTGCAACTGAGTGTCTCGTGTGTCACCCCAGTCGTCCTTCTTCACTCGGATCGAATCGGGAGACACCTCTGCGATCCGGACGCGGAGCCAGGATCCATCGTCCAGTCGCAGTTCGTGCGGGTCGGCGAGATAGCTCAAACCGATGTCATCGAGAGCTTCTTCGGCGGTCATCCAGTCCACGACGTCGGTGCGCTGGCGGCCCAGTAGGTCGATCACGATGAAACCGTCGTCCGCGGGCTTCATCCACCCGAGTCGTTCGCCGTCATCAGAACGTCGGTGCTCGATCCATGTCGCTTCCATCTCGGGAGGCTACCGAATCGCGCGAGGTCACTTCCCGTTGACGTCCGGTAGGGGGTCGTCGTCCGGCCGCCGAAGATGGCGTCTCGGCGTACCGAGATCTCCCGGCTCTCATTGTCCCGTTAGACCCGCCCGATGAAATGCCCGATGACGGGGCGTCAAATGACACACTGTGGGGATGGCAGCTCTCGTGGGATACGCCCGCGTCTCGACGGACAAGCAGGACGCGACCGCGCAGCGCGATGCGCTCGAGGCGGCCGGCGTTCCGTCGGACCGGATCTATGTCGATTCCGGCCTCACGGGTCGCAATCGTGATCGTCCTGCGCTGCGCGAAGCGCTAGCAGCGTGCGACACCGGATCGACGTTGCTCGTGACAAAACTCGACCGGCTCGCGCGCTCGATCACCGACGCGCGCGACATCGTCGACGAGCTGACGCGCCGAGGGGTGAAGCTCAGCATCGGGGGATCGGTCCATGACCCGGAGGACCCGATTGGCCGCCTGCTGTTCAACGTCCTTGCGATGGTCGCCGAGTTCGAGGGCGACCTCATTCGCTCTCGCACGAAGGAGGGCATGAAGATCGCGAAGGCGAAGGGTCGGCTGCGCGGGCGGGCGCC
>NZ_JABSNQ010000006.1:0-822 GCF_013266705.1 Rathayibacter sp. VKM Ac-2835
TCCGCGGCAGCATCGTCGAGGCCGACGGCGGTGGGCGCTGCGAGGGTGAGCCGCACCTCGGCCCGGATGCCGGGGACGAAGGTCGGGTCGGGTCGGTGCTCGGCGTCCGGGGTCGTGCCGGCGATGTCGCCGTCGCAGAGCAGGTCGACCGCGGCATCGGCGCTCAGCTGCTGGAGCGTGCGCGGGTCGCCCTCGTCGCGGAGGGTGCGGGCGATGCGCCGCAGTCGGCCGTAGGCGCCCGTCACCGCCGCTGCAGGAGCGAGCACGCAGAGCGTGGCCATTCCGTCGACGTCCGGAGTGACCCAGACGGCGCGGTCCTCGCGGGCGCGGGCGTGCCGCTGGGCGAGCGGATCCTCGTGCAGCTCCTCCCGCCAGCGGCGCAGGGCGCGGCGCAGCTGCGTGGTCGTCATGGTGAGAGCGCCGTCGGCTGCACGCTCGTCGAGTGCCGCGCGGGAGGCCTCGGGGAGGCTGCTCGCGGAGGCGCAGATCGCCTCGCCGACCTCCCAGAGGATCCGCGCGTCCCTCAGCAGCGCGCGGGTGAGGGGGAGGTGCTCCATCAGCATCTGCGCGGCCTCGAGCCGACGGGACACCTCCCGCTCGGACACGCCGAACGCTACGGCGAGCTCGGCACGGATCGAGCGCTCGACGAGGTCGCGCGTCTCGCTGCGCGTCGCGCCGCGGGCGAACGCCTCCGGGACGGTGAGCGCGATGCGGTAGCCGCGGTGCATCCGCTCCGCCGCTCGGAGGCGTGTCGGCGAGGCGGCGCGCTCGGCGGCCACGGCGTCGTCGAAGCAGTCGCGCACCTCCGCGAGTGCTGCCGCG